>JADJHD010000023.1 GCA_016707705.1 Bacteroidales bacterium | reverse complement strand
GAAAAACCTATATCATTCACAAGTTGGACAATGCCTGTCTTATTTATTCATTTAACTCCTTAAGAAGCACTTACTACGGATTTAGTTATTGTTTTATCAAGAGCACCAGTTAAAATGAGGCTATTAGCAACCTTTATTTAAATCAATATTTTACTCTTTCCGAAATAAAACCATTGCTTCTTTTCTTGATTTTTCGAATATATCTTTTCCAAATTTTTGAAAAATAAGGTTTTGAGCTGTTTTGGTATAGCATTCAGAATACTTTGATATTATACAACCTTTGCTTTCAATATTTATTGAATACTTTTTCAGCATATATTCTTTGCAAAATTCATTGAAACCAACTTCGATTTTTGGAGTGATTTCAGCTACAAAGCCATAAGAAGATGCATTGTAAATACCATTGTTAAAATCAGATTTGGCATCAAGAATTCCTTCTTCACAAGAATCCCATGAAATAGAATCATTTACAGTTAGATTTTCTTGCGAATAGCTGAAGTGAAATATGAATAAAAGGCTGGTTAGAAGGAAAAACTTCATGATATTTCTTCTTTTACATTTCCTATAAATACTTCACCATCATTTCCTCCCCATCTTATTCCCAATCTCCTCCAGATATGTCCTTTTCTTTTCTGAGTCCCTGCATTGGTTGAGATAGTAAAGCGCGGAGTCGTAGCGGGCGGATTCAAAATATATTGCGGATAAATTGTACCTGGGATCATCAAAAAAGCGGTCAATTTCAAGTGCTTTTTGAAAGGCTGTTACCGCTGCTGCTTTTTGTCCGGATGAATAGAGGGCTGTCCCGTAATCATTCCATGTTCTTACTTCATAAGGCGCAGTTTTCAGGGCTTGCCTGAAGCAGTCCATGGCTTTGTTGGGATTGCCCAGACGATATTGCGCCACGCCTTCAAACCATTTCACGGGAAGTGTATTCGGCGTCAGGGTGTAAAAGCGATTCAGGGCCTTGCTGCTGTATCGTACAACCGCTGCATCATTCTTCCTTTCCTGCCTGAAAAACTTCAGGGTATTTGCTTCCCCCGAAATCCTGAAGGAAAATACCAGTATGGAAAACAGGGTCGCAATCATCAGAAATATTCCGGGAAACCTGCTCCAAAGCGGGATCTGAAGCTTTCTGAAAGGGAAACTGTCAACCGGCAGTTCCCTGAGCAGCAGTGCATACAGCAGAAACATCAATACCAGGTGTTCCACCCTGTGAAAGGGGAAGTCAAAGGATGCTGATACCAGAAATCCGGCAAGCACGCAGCCAATCGCAGCTGCAGAGGATGAAAGCTGTTGTTTGCCGGTGAGCAGCTTCAGAAAGAGAATCAGCAAGGGCAGAATCAGAACAATAAATGCAAGAAGGAAACCGATAATCCCAAGTTCAGAAAGAATGGCAATCCACTCATTATGTGGCTGACTGTAAGTGAAATTCCTTGGCAGCAATTCCGGATTGGGCGGTTCTGCTATCCCTGCCACCCGCAGTTTCCAGTTCCCTGCACCCACACCTTGCAAGGGGGTGGTTTTGATCAGTCCCAGCGATTTCTGCCAGAAGATAAGCCGGGTGTTTACATTCTCATAGTACTCTTCTGGTATCTGCAGACTGGATTTCGTGTTTTCCATGGCTGCCGGGGCAGGTAAGTTTGCTACGGCGGTTTCGGTTTTATGCGGACTGATATAATTCCACACCGCAAGCTTACTGGCAAAGGCATTTCTTCGTGTAGCATCCAGCGAATGATGGAATATGCTGAGCAAGAGGGCCAGCAGCATAGCAGAACCAAATCCCATGATTAGATTATGCTTCGAAAAGAGCCTTCTATACCTCAAAATCAGTGCGAATCCCAGTAGTAGAATTGCAACCGCCAAACCGGCATACACTGCCCTCGACTGCACAATAATGATAAAGAACAAAACCAATACAGCAGTAAGCAAAGCGGCATATCTCCAGAATCCCCTGAACAGGGAATATCCTCTCCACAATAGCGGAAGTGAAAGCAGCAGGAAGGAGGAATAGAGGTTATTGTTAATGGAAAGGGAAACAATGCTGTAGGGATTGTAATATTCCAGTCCCAGCATTGTGTTCAGACTCAAGGCAAAGGAATAGGCAAGCACCAGAATCTGAACCTGAATAATGAGTTTTTCTGTCTCCCTGAAATTAAGGAGCAGACTTCTGAATATCCAGCAAACGGTCATTCCCAGGAATACCAGCTGCGATTGAATGATGGCTTCAGCAGGGGAGGTAGCCCAAAATGAAGAAATCAGATTCCAGGCATAGAAAAGAAGAAAGGCAAATTCCCATCCGTTGGAGATAGGCTTGAGTTTACGACTGCACACCAGCACTATTCCGGCAAGACTTAACACCGAAACTGCCAGGGCACGGGGCAGAAGGCTTGCATCAACCAGCAATGTGGAATACAGGGCAGAGGAAATCAGGAGTCCGATGAGGATTAGCCTCACCGGGAAATCTGCCTGTTTTTCAGGATTGCCCTTTTCTGAAGTCATTCTTGAAGACTGGAGCTGGCTGATAATTTTGGTATCAGCAGATTTAAACTTTCAATAAAGTCAACTGCATGAATTGCCTGCTATCACTCAAGGACAGTGATAATAGCGCAGCCCGCTTCACCGGCCGTGGGGAAGAATCCAAAGGTTAAGGAGCCCCCAATTCCCGGCAATGAGGTGAATTTCCGTTCTGCTATATAGGAGCGTTCAAGTCCGAAATAAATATCCAGTTGATTATAGCCTCCCAGTGATGGATGGGCTGTTATTGCTCCGATATTATCGGTTCCGGGACTGCCATTTACAGGATAATCAGATGTGCTTCCCTTTCTTCCGCCCAGTCCGCCGGCTGCTTTCATATCGCCGAAGAAACTGTCGCCACCGTCACCACCATCGGTATCACCAATATAATTTCCTCCGGAATTAACTGCATTTTGTCCGGCAGCACTTCCTGTTCCAATGGTAAGGCTGATTTGCTGTCCAGGAGTTACAGTCATTTCCTGCGAGGCAAAACCGCCACCGCCTCCTTCGCCACCGCTAACCAGATTGTAGGAATAGCTGTATGCTCCTGCTCCACCGCCACCGCCTGAGGCGCCCCAAAGTTCGACCTTGATTTTGGATGCTCCCTGTGGAACGGTATAGGTCTGGGTGCTGGTAAGGACCACTTTTGAACCTGCAGTTGCAGATGTAGCAGTATTATGAATGGTATAGGGGTCGGTTGCAGTTCCTGTTCCAAGCACCTGAATATTGGTTCCGGCAGCAATCTTTGTTTCGGATCCATCGGTAACCGGCTTATTGGTAAGGTCATCGTAGTTTCTGCTGAAAGCATCGGCTGAGGTCTTGGCGTGCAATGCATAGGGAACACTTAAAATGGGACTTGTACCTGTGATGGTGTAATTGGTTCCGCCGGTAATATCAGTCTCCGACATGATGAAATAGGTGCCCACTGCCCAGTTGATCTGGCTGAAGTTCCCCACAATAGGCAAGCCTCCGCCTATTTCAACACTTACCATTCCGTTTCCGTTGGTCTGAGGATTGGGATTATAGGTTTCCTGGTACACAATATTACCCTGGATGCTGCCTTCGAGTATGCTGATCCGCATTCCGATGGCAGTGTTTCTGACAAGGGCATTCTGGCTGTCGAAAATAACAGCCTGATAATTCAATTTCTCAGGAGCCTGAGCAAGCAGTGATTGGCTTAGGATAAGCAGACAACTTGCAAGCAATGCCAAATAAATCTTTTTCATGGGTGGGCAATTTATCAATCGGGACAGAGATTAATGCTTTACAATTTTAAAGGAGCTGATTTGTTCCGTTTTTCTGAATACAGTCAGGATGTAAACACCTGCAGGAAGAGAAGACAGTTTGAGCTCTTCGGTAGGATTTTCGAAGGATTTGCTATAGATCAATTTCTGGTTTTCATCAGTAAGCCTGTAGGTCATATCCGGGAGGGGGTCCTTGCTTAGGCGGATATAGAGCAGATTATCAGTGGGATTTGGAAATACTTCGGTTTTGATATCCGGAGCCGGTTTGGAGTTGGTTCCGAGGGTATATACGCTGAAAGGCTGCTGAATACCACCGTTTGCATGACCATTTGTACCTGTGGACTGCATCACATAAGGCTCGCCAACGGAAAAACTAACTTTACCGGAGGCAGAGGATGCATTGGAACTGGAGGAAGTCAGACTGGTCTGGCCGGAGCAATGAATTGAGGCAATGCATGAAATCAGCAGGATCAGGCCGGACTTGATTGCGTTTCGAATATGAGAAGTGATAAACATGAGCTGAAAATCTGGAGGGTGATGGAAAAGGGGATTCAAAATTCGCCAGGGCAGACAAAACTGCGCAATATCACAAGCAACGGTATAAATATACGCTTAGTTTCCCAAATGTTGGTTAAAGGAATATGAAACAATGCATGAAATCTTCCAAGGTATTAACTTTGAGGCTGGCAACTCCTATATATAAGTGCAATCTCTTTTTCAAGTTAAACTATAAGTATATGAAAATTAGATAGTAACGTAATTAGTTAAGGGTGGAATATAGAGTCTGTTAAATTTTTGTAACCGGTTTCAGATTGTTGCGTCAGAATGTGAAATCAAAAAAAAGTAAATAACCATGGAAAAGACCAATCGTTTGTACCGATCCTCCACAAGCAAAGTTTTTGGAGGAGTTGCAGGAGGGATTGCTGAATATTTTGACGTAGATCCTATTATTATCCGAATGCTTTTTGTTGTGATTGCCTTTGCCGGGGGAGGTGGACTTTTGGTTTACCTGATTCTCTGGATTGCAATTCCGCCCAGGCCGATTTTCCCTCCCAATTTCAATATGGGTTCCGGCAGCACACCTCCACCGCCTTTCACCGCCAATCCTGAACCGGGAGATGGCACAACCCCTCCGCCTTTCAATGCTGAGCCGGTATATCCTGAAGGTGCAAGACCTGATCAGTCGTATAAGGGTGGATTAATCGGAGGACTCGTTCTCATTACCCTTGGCAGTATTTTTCTTGCCGACAAGTTCATCCCCCGTGTCAGCTTTCATGACCTTTGGCCTTTGGTACTCGTGGTTATAGGTGCAGTGCTTATCTTCACCAATTTCACTGACAAGAAAAAGCCAGGCAAGCAATAGCATACCTGAACTTCATCAAGATACTTTAACTAACCTTAAATACCTGAAAAAATGAGTTATAGGAAAATATTCTGGGGTGTCCTTCTGGTCCTGATTGGCGTCCTATTCATCCTGAAAAATACAAACGTTCTTTACTTTAACTGGCATACCATCTGGAATCTCTGGCCTGTGATTCTGATTCTCTGGGGAATCTCTATCATTCCGGTTAAGGACTGGATCAAGGCTGTGCTTTCGATCGGAACTGTAATCGTGGCTTTTTTTGCGATTCAGCAATACGGAAACAATGATAACTGGAACTGGAATTTCCATTACAACGACAAGGACAATGGAAAGGAAATAAATGATACCATATCGCAGAATCTCTCAGAGGATATGGATTCCATTGTAAAATATGCAACATTGGTACTGAATATCGGAGTAGGTGATTTTACCGTTAAGGATACCGCCACCTCCCTTATTGAACTTGACAGGTCCGGCTCACAGGGCAAGTATACCATGACTTCCGAGGATAATGACAGCAGCAGGGTAATTAAGTTGTCGCTGGAGAAAGCTGAATTCAAAGGGCGATGTCAAGAATTCAGTGAAGATGAAACTGAATACCAAACCCATCTGGGATCTGGAGATGAATGTTGGAGCAGCAGATGTTGACTTTGACCTGACACCTTACCTAATGAGAAAAGTGAATATTCAGGGTGGAGCCTCCGATGTGGAAGTGAAGCTTGGCGACAGGTATGCCTCCACCGATGTGAACATAGAAGCAGGCGCTGCCTCAATCAAGATCAGGGTACCTAAGGATTCAGGCTGTGAGATTACAACCAACACCTTCCTCGCCTCCAAGAATTTCAACGGGTTTAAGAAAATCGACAATCATCACTATCAAACCGAAGGATTCAACAGTGCCGCCAAGAAGATCCATATCAATATGGAAGCAGGAATGGCCAGCATTGATGTAATCAGGTTCTAGGTTTACCTTGTGGGAGGGAATTGACACTCTCTTCCCAGAAAACCGCTTAAAAGCAAACAAAGCTCTTCCGGGGCATCTGCATGAACCCAGTGCGATGCCCCGGGAATTGTTTTTATAAGGGCGTTAGGGAAATACTGATGGATCAGGGGGAAGTCCTCATCAAGAATATAATCTGATTTGCCTCCCCTGATAAACAAGGTCGGACCTTCATAGCTGCCTTCAACGCTAATTCCGTCAAACAGCTGGTCAAGACTGTTGTTGATGGCATCCAGGTTTAGCCTCCAAGCTAGTTGTCCGGGAAGCCTGTAATACAGATTTTTCAATATAAACATCCTGATTCTGGCATCCGGAATCTTTTGCTCCAGCATTTTTTCTATTTCAGTGCGGGTCCCGGCTTTTTCAAGGTCGAGGGAAAGCATTTGGGTGATCACCTGAGTGTGAATATTCCGTTCAGGATATCTTTTGGGACAAATATCAACTACCACCAGTTTCTCAACCATTCTGGGATGTTCCAGCGTGAAATTCATTGCCGCTTTTCCACCCATTGAATGCCCGATAATTATAGCCTTATCGATTGAGAGATCATCCATGAAATCAAGCAGATCATCGCTCATAGCCTGGTAGGTATGCACGGATGCATGGGGCGATTGTCCGTGGTTGCGCAGATCGGGAATGTACACCGAGAACTGATCGGCTATGCGTCTGCCAACTGTGACCCAGTTATCGCTTTGTCCAAAAAGACCATGCTGAATTATCACTGGCGTTCCTTCTCCAAAGTGGCGGTAGAATAGATTCATCTTTGAGACTCAAACTTTAGGTTCAAATAAATAAAACTTGCTTGTTGTACCAGGTCATTAATATGGAGAAGTTGCGGAAGTTGAGATACTTGTTGGGGTTCTGAAGGGAATCAGAGTTATGGGTTGAGCTTATACGCCATAATCCTGTTGTCGAAGAAGGTCGGAACCAGTATTAATCCTGAGCCGGGGAGCATTTCGATATCGGCAGCATTGATCTTTTCTCCGGATTTATCCAGCAGCACAACTTTCGCTTTTCCCGGACCAACCCTGGAAATTGCACCGGCCCAATCGCTGATAATGTATTCGTTATTTCCTAATCCCTTGAGTCCATCTACAGGGCCTGTGCTATCGATATACATCACAGGTTTCCCGGAAATCAAATCTGCCTTGAGAATTGAATTTGCAGCACCAATCAGAAGGTATTGGTTTTCAAGCAGCAGTCCATTGCAGCCATCCAGTTCAGGTCCTGATGCGAATGTGGAAATCTTACCCTTATTCAGCTTGTAAATGCAGGCTTTTTTGGAATCCGTAACATAAATATTGCCCGAATCATCGGCTGCAAGGTCATTCAGGAATTCTGCCCCGGGAATTGCATATCGTCCTGATATTTTAGCCGATTCGATATCGATTTCCACGATCTCTGTAATATCGCTCACAAACAGATGTCCTGACGATATTGCCATTCCTTTTGGGGCATCCAGTCCGTCAACCCAGTTTTGCACCTTGATATTTCCATTGGTATCAAGTATCGATATATAGCCATGTCCATCCTTTTTAGAGGGATCACCATTGATATTAGATACATATAACTGATGACGTGCTTCATCATAAAGCACTGATTCAGGGGTGTTCAGCGATGGACTGCTGAGCCAGGAAAGTTTAATTTCATTTGAGAGGAAAGTTGCCGGTTTGCGATGGCAATTAGAAAACAGGAAAACCGTCAGCATTAGCAGACTGATTCTCAAAGTGTATTTATTAAAAGACATATGCAAAGGGGGTTAAGAGATTGTCAAAAAGTTCTAATTCCTAAGGAATTCAGAATTCATCCGCCGGCTGGCGGACAGAATCCAGTAGTAAAAATCCATTCACAGGCTGACGGAAAGAATTCAGGAGACATCCACCGGCTGGTGGACAGAAACCTGGAGCCATCTGCCTGGGTGGGCAGCAGTCAGAATAATTCTTCAATAAAGGGTGCCATTTTTCTATTCTGACTTCTTAATTCTGAATTCTTTTATTCTTTGTTTTACGAATTCCCAAAAGTTTCAAACATTCCAAACTCAAAAACATCCTCAATTGATAATTGTTTCCGATACCTGCTCGCCATCCTTAAAAACGACCTCCTTAACTGGTTTTCCATCAGAGTCCCAGTATTTCCATTTTCCTTCTTCAAAACCATCCTTGAAGGCGCCTTCCTTCATCTTGTAACCATTGTCGAACCAATAGGTCCAAAGTCCCATCTCCCTGCAATTGTAGTATTTCCCCTCATTTTCCTTCTGTCCGTTTTCATACCAGTGTGTGGACGGACCATTCATCATACCTTCGCTGTAGATTTTCTCAAATTCAATTTGTCCATTTTTATACCATTGACGATAGGGACCATTGAATTCACCGTTCCGGAAGGTAATCTCCATGAATTTTCCACCATTGCCGTACCAGGTTGTCTCAACGCCATCAAGCTTGCCGTTCAGGTATCTTGATTCCACCTGCTTCACATCGGTATTGAACCAGCGTATGGCCAGTCCTGTGAATGGAAGGGCTTCCTCCTGCACATATACAACTCCATCCTTCTCCTTCAATGTTGAGGCATCGATGGTTCTTTGGGAAAAGGCACTTAATGCGAACAGGCAAATTAGTGCCGACAGGATGATCCGTGTTTTCATTTCAATTGATTTAGATAGAGTTGAATGGTTTTTTCAAGTCCAAGGTAAAGGGCATCACTTACCAATGCATGTCCGATGGAAACCTCAAGCAGTCCGGGAACAAGCCTTGAGAAATACCAAAGGTTATTAAGATCCAGATCATGTCCGGCATTCAGTCCAAGTCCGGATTCCTGCGCAATCAAGGCAGCATCAATGTAAGGCCTGATGGCAGCTTCCCTGTCGAGGGGATAATTGCGGGCATAGGCTTCAGTGTATAACTCAATCCGGTCAGTACCAGTATCTGCGGCATGACGGACCATTTCCTCCACAGGATCCACGAAAATAGAGGTGCGGATACCCGCCTCCCTGAAGCGATTGATCACCTGTTTCAGAAAATCCTTATGCTTTATGGTATCCCAGCCGGCGTTTGAGGTGAGTACATCATGGGCATCAGGAACCAGGGTAACCTGATGGGGCTTGATGCGCAGAACCATATCAATGAACTGTGGGATGGGATTACCTTCAATATTGAACTCGGTTCTGATCAGAGGCCTGATTTCATCAACATCGGCATAGCGGATATGACGTTCGTCAGGACGGGGATGAACCGTGATTCCCTGAGCTCCGAAAATCTCACAATCTATGGCAGCCTTCAGGACGTCAGGCATATTGCCACCCCTTGCATTTCGGATGGTAGCAATTTTGTTGATATTTACGCTTAACTTTGTCATGTCGATTGAGTATGGATGCAAATTTACAAAACTGATCCACAGCATAGAGGAAAAACAGAGCAGCAGGGTGGATTGTGTTGCTGAATACCACGACCTAACTAAATTACTATGCTAGCTAAGGATTTACTTTCAGGAGATATTCTGCCATTATCACCCATGGATACTGGCCTCACAGCCCTTCACCTGTTTGATGAGCTGAAGGTTTCGCATTTGCCTGTTGTTTCGGGCAATGAATATATCGGACTTGTATCGGAAGAAGAAATATACTCAGCCAATAAGTTTGAAGAACTTATCGAACAGCAGGGACTCAATTACAAGAAGATTTCAGTGGTCAACTCCCAGCATGCCTATATGGTGATCCGCAGCTTTGCGGATAATAAGCTGAGCCTGCTGCCGGTAGTGGATGAAAGCGGACTTTACCTGGGGTGCATCACCATGTCGGGCCTGATCGAAAACCTTGCATCTATTACGGCGGTGGACAATCCAGGCGGTATTATTGTGCTGGAAATCAATGTAAATGATTTTTCTCTTACCGAAATCGCACAGATTATAGAGTCAAATGATGCCCGGCTTCTGAGTCTTTACATGATGTCGCAGCCTGATTCGCTGAGGAGTGAGATAACGCTGAAGCTGGACAGGATGAATATTCAGCCCATCATTCAGACTTTCCTCCGCTTTAACTACACGGTGAAGGCTTCCTTCTTTGAGAACGACTATAATGACAGTCTCAGGGATCGTTACAATATGCTCATGAATTATCTGAATATTTGAGTTTGTCAGGATTATTTATTTTCCGGTTTTCTTTCCAGAGGAGATTGCCATTCAGTTTCCTGCTTTGGTGTTTCCTGCTCGTTTCCGGCCGTTTAATCGGACAGGAAGAAGATCGTAAATACTTAATCATAGGCGATATCCTCACTGAGGGAAATTCAGTGACCAGCGAGCGGATTATTCTCAGGGAGATGCTTGTGTCAACCGGGGATACTGTCGGAGTGAAGGAACTGAATGCCTTGCTGGAAGCTTCCAGGATTAACCTTCTTAATACCGCACTCTTTAATTTTGTGACCATTGAAAAGGTGTTCAGTGGTCCGGTGGTGAATATCAGGCTGCTGCTGGTTGAGCGTTGGTATTTATGGCCTTCGCCGATATTTGAATTGACTGATCGCAACTTTAATTCCTGGTGGGAAAGCAGGGATTTTACCCGCGTGAATTATGGTTTCCGGCTCAAATGGAGCAATTTCAGGGGAAGGATGGAGGATCTGGACTTTATTGTTAGAATGGGCAAGAATCCCAAATTCAGCTTTAAATATTCAATACCCTATATCAACAAAGCAAAAACCCTTGGTATAGGAATCGAGACCGAATACCTGCTTAACAGGGAAGTTGGCTATGATACAGACTCGAATAAGCTGATGTACCTTTTTGATCCGGAATATCTCGTGAAGGAATTGAATACAGTATTCCAGCTGAGTTACCGAAGAAATATTCATGCCTTTCATACACTCGGACTGGAGTATCATAAACGATGGATTCAGGATACGCTGATGAAACTGAATTACCGGTTCTATTATCCGGATGAGCTTAAGTCAGGATATTTCGCACTGCATTACAAATTGAAACTTGATTATCGGGATGCAAGATACTATCCGCTGAAAGGCTGGTATGCAGATATTGATCTTCAGAAGAATGGACTTGGATTGCCGGGAGATGGTCCGGTTAAAAGCTTTATAGTAAAATCGACGGAGAGAATTTATGTGCCTGTTGCAGGTCGATGGTATTGGGCAGCTTCCTTCAGCGGGAAATGGACAGCCGGCAAAGT
Organism: Bacteroidales bacterium; assembly: GCA_016707705.1. Lineage (GTDB taxonomy): Bacteria > Bacteroidota > Bacteroidia > Bacteroidales > UBA4417 > UBA4417. Next base: position 85,752 of record JADJHD010000023.1, on the reverse strand, counting down.
CCCGCCCTATCTTTTCAATAAGGCATTGGGCTATGAAAGGGATTTTGTAAGGGGATACGAGTATTATGTAATTGATGGAGAGGATTATATCTTATTCAGGACACATTTGAAATTTGCCATTGTCAGGCCGCGGGAAAGTCAGATTCCTGGAATTAAATCCCCCCGATTCGGAAGGATACATTATGCAAGCTATCTGACTGCATTTGCTGATGCCGCCTATGTTTCCAGCGGTTATCCGGGGTATTCCAATACACTCACCAACACCTGGTTAAGGGGCATGGGTTTGGGACTTGATCTTGTTACCTACTACGATAAGGTGTTCCGCATTGAATACTCTGTGAACAAATTGGGCGAAAGTGGTATCTTTATACACTTTATTGCAGGAATCTGATAATTAGCTGTACCGTGAGAATAGCAATATTTGGCAAATCATTCAACCCTGAGGCTCTCGAGTATTTCAAGCTCCTGGTCCAGCGACTGGAAGAATCGGGATGTGAATTACTTATCTGGGAACCCTTTCACGAATTTGTGAAGGATAAGATGGTATTTGGCAAGCAGACCCATCAGTTCAACCAGGCATCCATACTGCTGTCGAAGGCAGACCTGATGTTTTCGGTGGGAGGTGACGGAACCATGCTTGATGCAATTCAGCTGACCGGAAGATCAGGAATTCCTGTGGTTGGGATTAATCTCGGGAGGATGGGATTTCTTTCCAGTATTCCCAGAAATTCAATTATCCCGGCAATTTCAGATATACTTGGAGGGCGTTATCGCATTGAAAAGAGGAGCATGATTGCCCTCGAATCGCCAACCGATCTCTTCGGAGGAGAGGTTTTCGCGCTCAATGAATTATCAATAAATAAGATAGAAGCATCTTCCATGGTGGTTGTGCAGGTATGGGTTGATGAGCATTATCTTAATTCCTATTGGGCCGACGGCTTGATAGTGGCTACACCCACAGGATCCACAGCCTATTCCCTCAGTTGCAACGGACCTATACTTACTCCGGATTCCAGGAATTTTGTAATCACCCCGATAGCCCCGCATAATCTGACGGTAAGGCCGGTTGTGATTCCTGATAGTTCCAGGATAAGGATACGGGTGGATGGCAGGGACAAGCAAGCTCTGGTCCGTATGGATTCAAGAGTGGCAATGATCAATCATGATCAGGAATTGATTCTGCACAAGGCTGATTTTGAGGTAAATCTGCTTCATAGAAATGAGGAAGATTTTTTCTCCACCCTCAGGGCTAAGCTGAATTGGGGGAAAGATATCAGGAACTGATCAGGGACCTTCAGCACCTAAAACGTTAAAATTTCCGGTTTTGCCCATTTCTGCAGGGTAGGGACTACTGCTTTTCACAATAAAGCAGGCATTTTTCTGTTAGTTATTCTGATGTTAAATGGCCGGCAAAATACTCAATTCAGTTTTTTGTCAGCATTATGCATTTTATTTTGAATGGATACGTTGTTGGGAAGATTAAAGCTTTGAAGGCAGATCGATTTATCTGATTATTAGGCAGTTTTATCGCTGAAGGATAATCGAGAAAGAAACGTCAATTCTGAAGAAGCGGAAAATGATGAAAGAGAGCTTGCTGCGTTAAGAATCCCGGCTGTAAATAAAAGAAAAATAGTACCTTTGCACACCTTAAAGAATTATGCGAAAATACTGTATTTTCCTGCTTTTTTTACTGTTTTTGTCACCTGTACTGCAGGCACAGAAAACAGGTGATTTGGGTGTATTTGGAGGTGTGGGCTATTACATGGGTGATTTGAATCCCCGGAAGCTCTTCCTCACTCCCAAGCCTGCCTATGGAGCACTTTACAGGTACAACCTGAATCACAGGCTTGCCTTGCAGATGCATTACATTCATGGAAAAGTTGAAGCCAGCGATGCGAAAAGCAAGACTGATCTGAGCCGGAACCTGAATTTCTCATCGACCATTGATGAAGCCGGTGTTCAGTTTGAGGTCAATTTCCTGGAATACTTTATTGGAAGCAAGTTACATTGGTGGACGCCTTACATTTTCGGCGGGACCTCCGTGTTTTTCTATAAGCCCTACGGAAATGTGAATGGCAGCAATGTTGAATTGCAGCCTCTGCATACTGAAGGACAGGGAACAAGCGCATATCCAGAGAGGAAGCCTTACAATCTCTACGCATTCAGTATGCCGTTCGGGGTTGGGGTGAAAATGAGCATTAACAAATATCTTGGAATAGGTGCCGAATGGGGAATGCGCAAAACCACTACCGACTACCTTGATGATGTGAGCCAGTCTTACTACCTCAACCTTGTTGGCGCAAATCCTGCCCAGGTATCACCTGCAGGCTATGCTTCCGATCCATCCCTCAGCCATAATGCCGGGATGAAGAGAGGCAACACCAAGGATAAGGACTGGTATTCATTTGCAGGGATTACAATGGTTGTGAAGATCAGGATGCTGGGCAAGGAACGTTGTCTTGACCATCAAAGGGAAGGATATTAAGAAGCGGTCTGAAATTGTTACTTGGAAGAAATAGAATACAGAATACAGAATACAGAATTCAGAATAGAAAGAATAAACCATTAATTGGGAAATTAATTTGTCTGCTCATTGTAATGTATTCTGGCTCCTGTCCGCCAGCCGGCGGATGAATTCTTTCCGCCAGCCAGTGGATGTACTCATTGGAATTAGCATTTTTAGACAACTCTAAGCCATTATTTTTAAATTTACATATCCGCACTGACTGAAAACCCGGTAAATCCATGTGATTTGCCTATTCTGAATCAATCAGCTGTCGGAAATTGAGGTAGTTAAGAATAATTAACAGAAGCCAACCGGGGTGAACATTAACAAACCCCTATATTTGTCGATAATGGAGGAAACAAAGGATCTACGTGATTTAGTTGACCGTGAAAGACTGCCTTCGCACATTGCCATCATCATGGACGGTAATGGCAGATGGGCACAACAGCGCGGAGAGCAGCGGGTTTTCGGCCATCAGAACGGTGTTGAGTCCGTTCGCCAGACAGCGGAAGCAGCTGCGGAACTTGGAGTTCGTTATCTGACCCTGTATGCTTTCTCAACCGAGAACTGGAACAGGCCAAAGGAAGAGGTAAATGCCCTGATGCACTTACTGGTAATCACGATAAATAACGAAATCAAGACTCTGAATGATAATAATATACGCTTGAGGGCAATGGGGAATCTCCATTGTTTGGATAAAAAAGTGAAGGAAGAATTGAACGAAGCATTGGACAAGACCTCCCATAATTCAAGGATGGAATTGATACTTGCTTTAAGTTATAGTGGCCGGTGGGAGATTGTTGAGGCTGCAAAAGCCATTGCCCGCCAGGTTAAAGAGGGAACGCTGAGTGAAGAAAAGATCACCGAGAAGCTGTTTTCCTCCTACATGAACCTTCCGGCATTACCTGATCCGGAATTGCTTATCAGGACCAGTGGAGAGTATAGGACCAGTAACTTTTTAATGTGGCAAACCGCTTATACTGAGCTCTATTTTACTCCCAAATTATGGCCTGATTTCAGAAAAGAAGATTTATATGAAGCCATTATCAATTACCAGCAGAGGGAAAGGCGTTTTGGCAAAACCAGTGAACAAATAATAAATTGCAAAGGATGATACTGAAGAGAAGCCTGTTTTTGTTATTGCCATTAATTCTGTTATCAGTTCCGGGTTTTGCTCAGATCTCAATAGGGGATGATATTCCAGAAGTTGATTACAGCTCACCCCGGAATTATATCATTGGAGGAATTACCGTAACCGGTGTTCAGTATCTCGATAATTCCGTTCTTATTACTCTCTCAGGACTTAGAGTTGGTGATAAGGTTGATATTCCCGGAGAAAAGATCCATTCTGCGATTCAAAAACTCTACGATCAGGGGTTATTTGATGATGTGAAGATTGTTGTTCAGAAAGTCCAGGAAAAGCAGGTTTTTCTTGATATCCGCCTAACAGAACGCCCCCGTCTTTCAAAATTCAGTTTCTCCGGAATCAGAAAAGGTGAAGCAGATGACCTTCGTGATCTGCTGAAGCTTGTATCAGGTGATGTTGTTACCGAAAACCTTCTGGTGCGTTCAAGAAATGCCATCAGAAAGCATTATATAAACAAGGGATTCTTTGATGCTGATGTTGTAATTCAGCAGGTTCCAGATACTGCAAGGGCGAATTACATCATTCTGAAATTTGATGTTGACAAGCATAACCGCGTAAGAATTGCAAACATCAATATCACCGGAAATGAAAAAGTGCCTGTATCTTCCCTCAAGGCAGCAATGAAGAAAACCAAGGAGAAAGGTGCCTACAAAATTATGACACTTGCTGAAGATGTGATCTTTGGGGCCTTTGAATATACATTCGGAAACAAGTTCAAAGCCTATCCTGAATTCGTTAAGACTACTGTAGACAATAATTTCAGATTCAGGGTTTTCAAATCGTCCAAGTTTATCATGGAGGATTATGCTGAGGACAAGCTGAACCTGATCCAGAAATTCAATGACAATGGCTATCGCGATGCTGTTTTGATAAAGGATAGCATCTATAAATCAGGCCCCGGTAAAATCAACATCGACCTTGTTGTAACTGAGGGCAGAAAATACTATTACAGGAACATCAACTTTGTAGGAAATACCAAATACAATTCGGATGAGCTGGAACTGTTGCTGGGCATTAGAAAAGGAGATGTTTTCAGGCAGGATCAGCTGGATGCAGCACTGCAGTTCAATCCCAATGGAGTGGATTTGATGAGTTTATTTGTTGACGATGGTTATCTTACCTGCCAGATTGAGCCGGTGGAAATGAATGTTGAAAATGACTCCATCGACATGCAGATCCGAATCAGGGAAGGCCGCCAGATGACCATCAATCAGGTTATTGTCAAGGGGAACACCCGCACCAACGACCATGTTATCATCAGGGAGCTTTATTCAGTTCCCGGAAGGTTGTTCAGCAGGAGCGACATTATGCGCAGCCGTACGTCACTTGCACAGATGAAGTATTTTGACCCTGAAAAGATCGATATTCAGACCCCAAATATTAATCCTGCCGATGGTACTGTTGATATTCTGTATGGAGTTGAAGAAACCTCTTCCGACCAGCTGGAGCTATCCGGTGGTTGGGGATATGGCCGTTTGATCGGAACTCTGGGAGTATCATTCAATAACTTCTCCGCAAGGAATTTTTTCAAGAAGGGAGCCTGGCAACCTGTACCATCCGGCGACGGACAGAAGCTGTCCCTCAGAATGCAGAGCTATGGCAAGGGATATCTGAGCTTCAGCACCTCCTTCACTGAGCCCTGGCTTGGTGGAAAGCGCCCGCAGCAGTTCAGCGTTTCAGCCTATGTTTCCGCATTCAACAATGGGTATTCAACATCTTCGAGCAGTTATTACTCCTACAATATTACCGGTCTCTCCGTTATTTTCAGCCGTCGTTTGAACTGGCCCGATAACTATTTTAACCTTTCACATAGCGTGGGTTACCAGAGATACAAACTGAAAAACTATACCTCGCTGGGTACTACAATCGATGGAAATGGTAATTATCATAACCTCTCCTATACAATTTCATTGGGACGGTATTCAACAGATGCAACGATTTTTGCCCGTTCCGGGTCTGAGGTGAGTCTGTCGTTGGAAATTACCCCTCCATACTCACTCCTGATGAAGGATCAGTATGGAACCATGGCTGAGACTGATAAATACCGTTTGGTAGAATATCATCAGTGGAAATTCATGGGAGCCTTCTACAAGCAGATTGTAGGCGATCTGGTTGTTATGGCAAGAACCAAAGCCGGATTCCTTGGTAAGTACAATAGTGAGCTGGAGGTTACTCCTTTCAACAGGTACTTCATGGGTGGTGATGGTATGTCAGGCTATTCTGCAATTGACGGACGCCAGTTGATTGGATTCAGAGGATATGCCAACGAGAGTCTGACTCCCAATTCCTATTTGTCGCGTCCTACAGGTGCAACCATCTTTAATAAGAATACACTTGAACTTCGTTATCCTCTTTCACTCAATCCAAATTCCACCATTTACGGTATGGCATTCGTTGAGGCAGGAAATACCTGGTTGAAATTCAAGGAATTCAATCCTTTTGACCTGAAGAGATCAGCCGGAGTAGGAGTAAGGGTATTCCTTCCGATGTTTGGCTTGCTTGGACTTGACTGGGGCTATGGTTTCGACAATGTGCCTGGAGTGCCCACTGCAAACAAGGGACAATTCCACTTCTCAATCAATTCATCCATCGATTAATCATCCAATGGAGATCAATCTTGCATAAATACCCGGCAAAGAATCGCTTTGGCAGGTTATTTGCTTCATAAACGCGACTTGAAAAATTATTTATTCTCCAACCCTTCAACAAAACAAGGAGGAATATTATGAAAAAGATCATTTTAGCGGGCATCCTGGTACTATCGACAGTAGCCTTTACTTTTGCCCAGAAGTATGCGTATGTTGACACTGATTACATCCTTGACAACATCACGGAATATGCCGATGCACAAACAACCCTCGATGAGTTGTCAGCACAATGGCAGAAAGAGATAGAAGCAAAGTTTACCGAGATTGACAAGCTGTACAAGGATTTTCAGAATGAAGCTGTACTGTTGCCTGAGGATATGAAGAAGAAGCGTGAAGATGATATCATCAAGAAGGAGAAGGAAGCAAAGGATCTCCAGAAGAAGCGTTTCGGCAAGGATGGTGATTTATTCAAGAAAAGGCAGGAGTTGATCAAGCCTATTCAGGATAAGATCTATACTACCATTGAAGGAATTGCCACAGATGATAATTATGCTGTCATTTTCGACAAGGCCGGCAGTGCAACGCTTATTTACTCAAATCCCAAATACGATATCAGTGAGCAGGTTTTGGATAAAATGGGTTATACCTATAAACCAAAGGAAGATACCAAGACAGGCGGTGCTACTGAGTCGAAGGGGAAAAAATAGAGACAAGCAATTGATGCATTGTCCATTAATTCCTAATTCATTACCTTTGCCCTCCATTTTAGTCAAACAATTTATTTAACCATGATGAAGAACTTCACAAAAGCTTTAGCCCTTGTTGTATTGATTTCATGTACTATGGCAGTTTCAGCCCAAAAAAGTACAAAGTTTGGGCACGTTGATTTCGGAAAACTCATTGAACTGATGCCAGGTCAGGATACTGTTAAGACAGCAATGACTAAATATGCACAAACACTGCAGGATCAGTATACATCCATGCAGACTGAGTTGCAGACCAAGATTGATGAATACACCCGCGCAAAAGAAACCATGTCAGCTATTATCAAGCAGACTAAGGAAAAAGAAATCGGTGACCTTCAGAGCAGGATGGAAGCATTCCAGCAGTCCGCACAGCAGGATCTGAGTGATCAGGAAACCAAACTTACAACACCTTTCATTGAAAAAGCCAAGAAGGCTATTTCAGATGTAGCTAAGGAAGGTGGTTATACTTATATATTCAATAATGTGGAAGGTTTCCTTCTTTACAATGAAGGTGGAGAAGATGTTATGCCACTCGTTAAGAAGAAACTGGGAATTCAGTAATTTTCATTGAGAAACAAAAAAACTCCGGCTAATAACCGGAGTTTTTTTTTATCCTGACCCCATTGCTTTTATTGGCAAGAGATTCAGAGAATCGAACTGTATTCTTTCAAGATTGGATTGTTTTAATCGCGCCTGCCGGTAAAAATGGAAATGTAGTAGAGCAGGGTTGCCAGTGAGGCAAGTGCAGCTACAACGTAGGTATAGGCAGCCCATTTCAGTGCATCCTTGGCGTAATCATTGGTTTCGTAGGTAGTAATACCGCTGTTGTTCAGCCAGCTGATAGCTCTCTGGCTTGCATTGATCTCCACAGGCAGGGTTATGAAGCTGAAAAGGGTGGTGAGTGCAAACAGCACTATGCCTGCAAGCAGCAGTCCCGGGAAGGTATTTATCAGCAATACTCCTGCGAGCAGTACCCATTGAATCCAGTTGGATGCAAAACTTACCACCGGCACAAGTGCTGAACGCATCTGCAGGAAGCTGTATGCCTGTGCATGCTGAATGGCATGTCCGCATTCATGGGCAGCAACTGCAGCTGCGGATATGTTGCTTTGGTTGTAGACATCAGCACTCAGATTCACGGTTTTGGTCTGGGGGTTATAGTGGTCAGTCAGCTGGCCTTCAACCGACACAACTTTCACATCATAGATGCCATTTTCGCGGAGCATTTTAAGGGCTACATCCCTGCCGGTGAGTCCGAGATTCACCGGTATTTGGGAATATTTGCGGAATTTCGATTTCAGGGTTTGTCCAATGAGAAGACTTAATCCCATAAAGACAATGAAAATTAGTATGTACATGGTTTTAGAATTTGACAGGGTTGAATCAAATCTCTGACCAATCCTGAAAAACGACAAATTGACATAAAGAACTTGTCAATATTGCATGAAATAAAGAAGTTACAGGAATGGCGCAGCCTTTAATTCAAAGTGGATCTTTGAAAGTAGCGTGCATAGAGAATGTTTTAATAGCCACGAATGCACGAATATAGCATTGACGACCAGGAGAAGAGAATACTTTAGAGGCTATTGCTCATTTATTGGGGTGATGGAGGAATCATGCCAGCTAGCATACATGGTGTAGGATCTGGCAATCCTGTTCACCTGTCCCTCAAGCAGGCTTTTATCGATGCTCTTGATTTTTCGTGCAGGTACACCGGCATAAACTGAACCTGATTCGATGACTGTCCCCTGAGAAACCACGGCGCCTGCAGCGATGATGGAATTGCTTTCCACAATTACGCCATCCATCACAATGGCGCCCATTCCAACAAGCACATTGTCCTGAATGGTGCAGCCGTGAATGATGGCATTATGTGCAATGGAGACGTTATTGCCAATATTGACAGGGGCTTTCTGATAGGTACAATGCAGGACAGCGCCGTCCTGAATATTCACATTATTTCCAATTTTGATATAATGGACATCCCCTCTCACAACTGCATTGAACCATACGCTGCAGTTATCACCCATTTCTACATCCCCGACTATGGTTGCATTTTCAGCAATAAAGCAGTTGGCGCCGATTCTGGGTTCTATCCCTTTAATACCATAGATGAGTGGCATGGAAGTATCGTTTTGGATTGATTAATCAGGTTAATGATAAAGCTGTGTTCAGGCGGATTGTTATAATTGTTATAAATCTTCAGTATCCATGAAAACAGAACCTTCTTCATTTGACTTCGGATAATCGATGGAGAAATGCAATCCGCGGCTTTCCTTACGCTCTTTGGCCATGCGAATGATCAGATCGGCAACTTTGATCAGGTTTCTTACTTCACAGATCTTCTCAATCAGGATTGAATGTTTATAGAGTTCCTCGGTTTCCCTGTTCAGGATATCCAGTCGCTCGGAAGCACGCTGCAAACGCAGGTTTGAACGCACGATGCCCACATAGTTGGTCATGATTCCCTGCAATTCCTTCAGGGTTTGGGTGATAAGCACCATTTCTTCGTTCATGACCGTTCCCTCGGCGTTCCAGTCGGGGATATCATCACAGAATTCAATGTCCTTGATTTTGGCTGAGGCATCAATCACGGCACGATGTGAAAAGACCAGTGATTCAAGAAGTGAGTTGGATGCAAGTCGGTTGGCCCCATGCAATCCCGTGGAAGAACACTCCCCGGAAGCATAGAGGTTCTGTATGCTGCTTCTGGCCCATTCGTCGACCTTGATTCCCCCGCAAACGTAGTGTGCAGCAGGAACGACCGGTATCATTTCGCGGGTCATATCAATTCCGATGCTCAGGCATTTGGCATAAACTCCGGGGAAGTGGCTGATCAGTTCATCTTTTGGAAGATGACGTGCATCCAGGTAAAGGTGATCTTCTCCGCTGATTTTCAATTCATTGTCGATAGCACGTGCAACAATGTCCCTGGGGGCAAGTGAAAGCCTGCTATCGTATTTCTGCATGAATTCATTGCCCTTGATATCCTTCAATACAGCACCAAAACCACGGAGGGCTTCGGTGATCAGGAAGGAAGGCTTTTCGGAGGGATTATACAATGAGGTTGGATGGAACTGAATAAATTCCATCTTTTCAATGATTCCCTTGGCACGGTGTACCATTGCAATACCATCACCGGTAGCAATCGGAGGATTGGTAGTGGTGGCATATACATTTCCAGCTCCGCCGGTAGCCATAAGTGTGGTCTTGGCTAGTATGGTGTCAATCTGCTTGCTGTTATTGTTCAGTACATAGGCGCCGAAGCAGGTGATATTCGGAGTGCGGCGGTTGACTTCCACTCCCAGGTGATGCTGGGTAATCAGGTCAACGGTAAAGTGATTTTCGAGGATTTCTATATTGCTGTTTTCCCTGGCTCTGGCAAGCAGTGTGCGTTCTATCTCGAGTCCGGTCTGGTCCTTATGATGCAGCACCCTGAATTCTGAGTGTCCGCCTTCCTTGGCAAGGTCAAATCTTCCGCTGGCATTTTTATCGAACTGCACTCCGTATTCAACAAGCTCGCTAACTCTTTCAGGTGCTTCGGTAATGGTAATCCTGACTATATTTTCGTCATTCAGGTCATCACCGGCGATAAGGGTGTCGCGGATATGCTTGTCATACGTATCGGGTGTGTAAGTAACTGCTGCAATTCCTCCCTGGGCGTATTTGGTTGCTGTTTCTTCAGCATTGCTTTTAGTAACGATGCATACTTTTCCGTATGCAGAAGCCTTCAATGCATAGGTGAGTCCGGCTATACCGGTTCCGATTACAAGGAAGTCTACCTTTTTTCTCATACTCCGTCCTTATTTGATGCAAAGGTAAGAATTATTGGGAAGCCTTGCTTGGTTTGACGAGAGGGGTTGAGGGTGGGGATGGGACTGGGGACATCGGACTGGGGGACAATGGGAAGGGACACTGGGGGGAGACTGGAAGAATGGGGCATAAACGGGGGTTTGAGGACAGGAAGTGAGTGATGAGGATTTTGGATTTCGGGATGCGGATTTGGGAATTGGTTCAACGGTTGGTGACTGGTTATTTAAATATGATGAGCAGTTGGAGATTGTGCTTTTTAAAAGGGTTCAGATTCTCTAGAAAAATGGGGAAATCTAGACTCTGCAACATTTCCAGCCAGAGATTTTATTCATAGGCTCCGTCCATAACCATACTAATCCTTTCCCTAACCAGCAATCCCCAATTTAGGCCCACAGCCCCTCTAAGTGCTAATGTTCCTGATACATTCTGACACCAAGATTCAACAATCGCCCCCAGGTCTCCGATTAAGCCAAACCCCAGCATTGATCATCAAAGTCCCAGGTCAAACTAACTACTCACAACCATCAATATAAATCCGTCCCAATCCCATTGTCCAGGTCTCCAGGCCAAGTCCAATCCATCATCCCCCGTCCCAAGTAGGAAAGTTTACCCAATACCTTACCGCTTATCACATGCAGCAGTGAAATATCATCTTCCCCGAGGAGGGCGAGGCGTTCGATAAGCTTGGAATGGATGGGATTTTCGGGGGTGATTTGGAGGTTGTGGAGGAGAAGCTCGGATTTGGATTGAAGGGCTTTCCAGTTTTCTGTGTTGGCTTTCTTGGACTTCTTGCGGGTCTTTTTTCCGGCGAGTTCAGAGAGTTCGTAGGCATAAACCATCACTGCCTGTGAGAGATTCAGGGAGGGGTATTTGATGGCCATGGGGACAGTACTCAAAATATGGCAGAGGGCGGCATCCTCATTGCTGAGTCCGCTTTCCTCACTGCCAAATACAATGGCTGTTTGATGAATGGTATCTCCCTTTGAACGAATGATTTCCGGCAATTGGTTGAGTAGTACGAAGCGATTTCTTACTGTTCTTCGGCGGGCGGTGGTTCCAATCACAAAATCGATATCTTGCAGGGCGTCCTTCAGGGAATTGAATACTTTGGCATTTTCAAGAATGTCATGGGAAGCATGGGCAAGCATTTTGGCTTCCTTCGACAGGTGATCGCAGGGATTGACAAGCCGCAGTTCCTTGAAACCCATTGTATTGATAGCTCGGGCGGCTGCTCCGACATTTGCAGGGACTGCAGGATTGACCAGGATAAAAATGACTGACATCGGGACGGCCTCTTTGAATCAGACAATAATTTCTACGGTTATTGTTTGATAGCGGCTGGTTTCTGATACCGAGCCGACTTTTTAAGTCCCATCTTGTTCAGGAAATGATCGAGGGATGTACGGAGCACACCCAGAGCATAAACCGTGCTTCTGCTGAGATTTATGGAGGAGGCTTCCTTGAAATATTTGGTCGGACAGGTGATCTCTGCAATCGGAAAACCGGCATAGATGATCTGTGACATCATCTGGTTATCGAATACAAAATCATCACTGTTTTTATGATAGTCAATGGACTGCAGAACCTCACGTGAGAAGGCACGGTAACCGGTATGGTATTCGGAAAGCTTCTGGTTCACCAATATATTCTGGATCAGGGTTAATCCGCGATTGGCGATATATTTAACCATGGGCATTCCTCCCTTCAAAGCACCATTTCCCAGAATGCGGGAACCAAGCACAACAGGGTAAACATCTTTGGCAATCAGGTAAGCCATGCTGTGAATGAGCAAAGGAGTGTACTGATAGTCGGGGTGGAGCATGATTACAATATCGCTGCCAAGACTGAGGGCCTTATCGTAGCAGGTCTTCTGATTATCGCCATAGCCAAAATTTTTCTCATGCCTGATTACATGGTTAATGCCCAGGGCTTTGGCTTTTTCAACGGTATTGTCGCGGCTTTGGTCATCAACCAGAACCACTTCGTCTACAATGTCGAAGGGAATTTCAGCATAGGTTTTTTCCAGTGTCTGTTCGGCATTGTAAGCTGGAAGTACGATGATAATCTTTTTACCGTTGATCATTCTTATGTTTGTTGAGTCGGTCCTGATGAATTGCAAAACCGGGGCAAAATTACCGGAAAATGGTGGAATTTGAAATATCTACCTTATAGATCACTTGTGCCCTGCCAATATATACCGGAATAAGGCTGATTCCGGACTTTTGCATTTTATTCAGCTCCTGCGAATCGAGTGGCCCTCCGGCAATCAGAATCTTACCATTTGAGGCGGTATTCAGCAGTCTGGAGTCGATTCGGGTTTCCCATTTCATAAAGCACATATAGCGCTGATCAAAGAAATAGGTTCCCGGATAAATTTTATTCAGCATTTCCAGCTGCTTGTCGCGGGCATAAACGTTCCCCCAGCGCAATCCGGAGTATTTATTGATGGAAGTGGGATAATACCAGGCAATGGTATAATCCGGATATTTATCTTGTATTGGAGCAATTACCTTATCGTACTCTTCATTGGTAATTCTGTAACCATAATCAGCCAGTTTCAGAGGCTTTATGGTTAGTATTGAAGCGATTAGCAGTCCTGCAATGAAGATGTAGGGAATAATTCTTTTCAGCATCTGAGGAACAAGATTCTGTTGCTGCAGAAGTATTGAAATTAAAATCCAGTTCATCCCGACCAATGCATTCACCGGAATAAGATAATGGTTTGCGTGGTAATGCTTAGCAACCATCAGGATAGCCAGAATTTCGGAAACAGAAATCGCCAGCAGTAGCCTGAGTCCTGAATTAAAGTTCTCCGGAACCTCAGTGCTGTTTGCTTTTCTTTTCCAGAGGTAAAATGCAATAGAACTAAAGGCTGAAAGGATCAAAACAGGATTGGCCATGATTATTCTCCAGAGATCTGACAGGTATTGGGTTGGAGAAAGTACACCAATTGCTCCTTGTCCGTAGGTTCCGGTATGCACAAACAACTGCACGAACCATTTGGCCATATGCGGGTACTGTGTGATTGCAGGCAATGTTATGATGAAGAACAGGATAACCATCCATTTCAGGAAATGAATCCTGAGTTGCTTTCCCGGAAGGATAAACAATGGAATGAAAAGCAAGGGGAGAAAGGTTGCCTTTGTTGCCAGTCCGAGAGCAGATACCAAAGCCATCCGGAATGCAAATTTCTTATTGGATTCCTCACCGCTGCTATACTGAAAGACCAGCATTGTTGCAAAAATGAGGGTAATCATTATCAGAACAGGCTCCGGCGATACTTTCGTAAAGGCATGTTCAAGTAAGTTGGCAGAAGAGAAAATCCCCAGTTGCAGCAGAATTCCGGGCCATGCCTGATTTGTCGCACTTATCAGCACAAAACCTGTACCTGCCATCAGGAAGGCAATCAAGCACATCAGAACCAGATGAATGGATTGGATATAGGCATCCGGATTTCGGAGCACATCTTCCTGCATGCTGAGCTTGGTATCGCCTGCCGTCCAGTAATGAGCTGTAATTACTGCCGCACTGATCCATTGAACGGTGGTGCCTGGATTTTCGGCATGTCCCACGAACTGTCCGCGGCTGATATTGAGACCGTTCAGCAGGTAGGCATATTCAGGGTCATTGGAGTAGGTGGTCCGGTGAAAATTAAACCCTTGATAAAGAAAAAGAATGGGCAGGATCAAAAGCAGCAATCCGGCCGGCTTCATACCGTCGCGCCTTTTTCCGGGCTGAGTGCTGATTTGTTCCTTATCGGTCATCTGGACTATATTACTTTTCCTGAGATTTTCACTTTATGCGTGAAATGCAAAGGTCATCGAAATAAACCGGCTTTCCACTATTATTCCAGACATACACCTTGATAGCAGGAGTACTGAGATTTGCCGGGACTGTAAAGGTAAAACCAACTTTTACCCAGCCATTGCCAGCATCTTCAATTGGATCGGTGGATTGAAGGTAGAATTGTCCTGCATTGTCGGCTGCGGCTACCAGGTAGGTTTCCTTCAGGTCGCCCTTTTTCCAGACAGTTAGCATATACTTTTCGCCTTCCTTCACATTGGTGATCCTGTAGGGAATGGCATAAACATCAGTTGCTGAAAGCATTGCAGAGCATTTTCCGGAATAGGCTTCCTTGTCGTTTCGCTTTCCTTCCACCGGGATTTTCTCATTTCCGGCAACAAAGAACTGCTTATCAGCTGAGAGGCTGTCCATGGAGAAACAATATTTTGATAAAGCAGAGCTTTCGTCAGATTGCCTGAAGAATGAAGAGGTAGAATCCACCAGATAGATAGCCTGAGTCCTGCCAATCATCAGGGGTTCCAGTCGGAGTCCTTTGTCAGTGATGGATTTCATGAAGACTTCATTGATCTGTCCCCCGGTAATGATCAGTTTATTGCCATATTTCTTCAGCATATCTGATGCGGCTATGGGCTTATCCCAATTGAAGAAGGATCCGGCATAAACATCATAAAAGAGTTGGTCAGGATAGATCTTAGCTATGTTTTCGGTATAAAGTTGTCTGGAATATACATTACCCCAGCGCAGGGCGTTCATCTTGTCGATGGAATAGGGATAGTAATCAATAACAGTGTATCCGGCGTATTTCTCCTTTACCAGATTCTTAACACTGTCGTATTCGATATTTGTCTGATCGTAGTAATAATCAGCCAGTTTGAGTGGGGCCTTGTTTGACCAGGCTGATACCAGCATTCCGCATAAAAGAAGAATTCCGATCAATTTGGGGAGGAAAGAGGACGAACCCTCCAGAGGCCTGATCTTCATCCAGATAAATAGCCATCCCAGTCCTGAGAGTGAAAGTACCGGCAACAGGTAGTAATTCATGTGGTAATGCTTGGCAATCAACAGGATGCCGCTGATCTGGGCAATCATGACTGAGGCGATATACCAGTTCAGGGATTTATCTGCAGATGTTTTTTTGACTGATTTCAGGATCAGGACAGTAACAGAAACCAGGAAAAGTGCAGCAATGGTGACGGAAAAGAAAATATTCCTGCTCACAATGGTTCCAAGATTATGAATGTATTCAGTGGGATCAAGGAACCCCGATTTACCCTGCCCATAAACACCGGTGTGAGTTCCAAGTCCAAGGAACCAGCGGAACATCAGCTTATAGGCTGCCCAGGCCGGCATTGTAAAGAGCACAAAGGCCGGAATGACAGAAATGGAATATATGATCTTATTCCTGAAACCACTGATTACCAGGAAACCCAGAATAGCTATAGGTGCAAAGGTAACCTTGGTTGCCAGTCCGAACCCAACTGCCAAGGCAAGCAGGACGGGGAATTTGAAATTTTTCCTGTGTTCGGAGGTGATATAGAAGAGCAGGCAAATGATAAAGAGGCTGGTAGCCACCACCAACATTGGTTCCGGTGAGAGCTTGGTCCAGACCTGTTCAGGAATGCTGCTTGAAAGAAAGGGCGCGGCTTGCAGAAATAGCGCCGATAAAATATCCTTCAGCAGCTTGTATGCCAGGAATCCCAGCAGTATGAACAGCAAGGCATTCAGCCATATACCGGAGGAGATAAGTATTCCAATGTAGTAATCAGGGTTTTTAAGAACATCCGCAGTAAGGTCGTCATCTTCAACCTGAGCAACAAGATGGGTTACGCGTAAAATGGCAGCATTCCACATCTGGGTGGTGGAGCCAGGATGATCGTAATGTCCGGTATGCTTGAAGCGTGCAACATTCAACCCATTCAGCAGGTAGGCATATTCAGGGTCAGCGCTATAGTTCGCGCGATGGAACCCGAGTCCCAGCAGCAGGAAAAGCAGCGGCAGGATTAACAACAGTCCGTACGTGAGGATTTTCCGCATTCTTGTAGTTTGAATTAATGTTTTGATGAATTCCCTGAGAGGGGGTGTTATTTGGATTTCTGCTGTTCGTAAACCCATTCAGCATCAAGCCTGAGCATTTCTTCGAAGCCTATTCCCTTGTTTTTAGCTTTCACCCTGATCTGATCTGCCCAGTCTTTCGAGTCACGAATCGCAGTCATGATTTCCAGGATCCGTTTCTCTCTTTCCTTGTCGAGGGGAGGGGCTGTTATGCTTTTATGGGTTGCCTTGTAGTAATCGTCCAGGAAGCCGAATGCAAATTTGGGGAGGTTCGCGTCGGTGCAAAGGAGAATTACAAAATCCTGACGGTTGATTTCGTCGATGATATTGAGTGAGCTGACCTGTTTTGCGCCTTCCCATGAGGGGTTGAAGGCTTCCTTGTTGTAGTACCAGAAGTTGTTTTCAGCAAAGAGTCTGGCAGAAATTCCCGATCCCATGATATTCCAGTAATAGCTGTCGCCAACGGCAATCACATTCGGCCGGTACTTATCCGGCTGATCAGTGAAACGATTGCGGGGATAGGCCATTCTTTCGGTTCGGATCGGGAAGAGGATATTCATCCCATCGGCTATATCATTATCAGTTTCCTTGGGATAATTTGAGAACTCGAGTCCATCCCATCCAAAATCAACCATATCCTTACCGCTGGCTTTCTCCATGTATTTCAGCAGGGAATCGACGGCAAGTGAAACACCGTAAACTGACCAGTGAATCCCGGTTTTGGAATAGAGAGGGTAGGAGGTAGTATCCTTCATCTTAACAAACCAGTTATTGAAATCGATGAAGTTTATGCCGGACTCCTTAAGTTTGGTTGAGTAAATCTGATAATTGGTGAGTTTCTTATTGGGATTCCTGTATTTCTCAGGAATGAATTCGGGGTAGTAAGTTCCTTTTCCGGGTGCCAGCACAATCAGGAAATGCTTGCCCATTTTACTCATTTCATCTTGCAGGAATCTGGCTTTTTCCACCTGATGCTGAATACTGTCGGCAGATACTAAATCAGTCCCTTCAAAGGCCTTGATATAATTGATTTCATAGAGATAGTTATTCTTCCCTATGATTACTCCGTTTGCAAGGGCTGTATCGAATAGAGTGAAGGCGATCTGGTTGTTAATCCTGATGAGTGTAGGTCTGAATCCGATGCCTTGTTCGAGGAAATCGTCATACTGTTCCTGAAAAGAGGCATCAAACCATGATTTCCAGCTGAGGGCAGGCTTGGTTGGTATGGTAATGGCTCCATTCAGGGGTTTTTCAGGTATAAAGCCCGAATACTGCTGCACTGCCGGCAATACAAGCAGCAGCATCAGCAGGGCGAACAATATATACCTGGTTGTTTTCATTCCTAGAACCTGAAATAAATGAATGGATTAAAGCCAAAGGCAGTAATGGAGCTAACGCAGATGATCAGCAGGAAAGCAGCAATCAACGAGATAGCCAGATGCCTGCGGGTGGTATAGGTATTGAAGTAGACCGAATCCTGAATGCTTTGTCCGAAACGGGTATAGACGAAGAATGCGAAAATAGCAGCCAAACCGAAGTAGAAGTAAACTCCCTTGAACAGGGTAATACTGAGTCCGCCTTCGAAGGAAAACATCCTGCCGATAAACAGGAATGCGTCGTTCAGATGTTCAATCCTGAAGAAGACCCAACCGATAATTACCACCAGGAATGTGATGGCAGTGCTGATGAATGTACCGAGTTTTTTGTAGACATCCAGCAGGAAGATTCTTTCCAGTACGAGGAACATTCCATGATAGGCACCCCAGATCACAAAGCTCCAGGAGGCGCCATGCCATAGTCCGGAGGCAAGAAATACAAGCCAGAGGTTGAGGTAGAGCCGGCTCTTTGAGGCTACACGGTTACCACCGAGAGGGATATAGAGATAATTTCTCATCCAGGAACCCAGACTGATATGCCAGCGGCGCCAGAACTCGGAAATGCTTTGGGAGATATAGGGGTTGTCGAAGTTTTCGGGGAACTTGAAGCCAATCATTCGGGCGATACCAATGGCCATATCCGAGTATCCTGAGAAATCGAAGTAAATCTGGAAGGTGTAGGCCAGAATCCCGATCCAGGCGGTGAAACTGCTGAGGTTGTGGTAATCAAGGGCGAAGATCGCATCCGCCTGCTGCCCCATATGATTGGCAATAATCACCTTTTTGGCTAGTCCGATGACAAAACGGTAGAATCCAATTAGTTTATCATCAATGGTTTCATTGGCTGAGCGGTCGACAATCTGGTCGGCAAGCTGGTGATAGCGGATGATAGGACCGGCTATCAGTTTGGGAAATAAGATGATGTACAACTGAAAATCCCAGAAATTCTTGAGTGGTTTGTGGATCTTGCGGTACACATCCACTACATAGGTAATGGTTTCGAAGGTATAGAAGGAGATACCGATTGGCAGCACGAGCTTTGTCCAGTGAACCCCGGTCATTCCAAAGACTGAGAGGACAGTATTCACATTCTCGACAAAGAAGTTTGAATACTTGAAATAGAATAGGAGTCCGAGATTTATCGAAACCGACAATGTAAGCATCAATCTTCGATGCAGGGTTGTTTTGGTGGAGGACATCCACTGAACAAGGTGAAAATCGATAAAAGTGGTGCCGAGTATAACAAAAATAAACTTTGGCGCCCCCCAGGAATAGAAGAGGACAGATGCAAAAAGGGTAAAATAGTTCTTGAGTTTACCGGGCAGGAAGTAATAGATCAGCAGGAAGGCAGGGAGGAAATAAAGTATGAAAATGCTGCTGCTGAATACCATTACGGGTCAATTATGATCGGTTTCTAGGTTTGACAAAGGTAAAAGAAAGAAATTCCTTTTACAATCCCATTTGAAAACTGCAAGCTGCCAAGTTCTGAACAGTTTGAATACTTATCAGGATTGAAATTTCTTTTGAAAAAAGGGACAGAAAACTCGTATTTAGTTGTCCCGCCGCCTTTGAAATCGTATATTTGGATAAGGCATTTTAGCTCGATACGACCAGGCGATTCCTGATTTCGATATTTCCATGATCCGGTATATTGTAATTGATATTTTATTCAGAACCCTGACCTTTTATCGAAAAGGCAACCTGAAAAAGGTGCTGAATTTTTATTTGAATAGTATTGAGCGCTTCCTGGGTCGCAGTTATCTGATATCCAATCCGATAGGGGTTGATATGATTGCGTCTGCATCCTGCAATTTCAAATGTGTTTACTGCAGTAGGTTAAGCTGGGAGAAGCAGAAGGAGATTAGCATGGAAGATTTCAGGACGATTTCCGGGCAGTTATTTCCGTCACTTACCTATATAAAATTTGGCTCAGCGACAGAGCATTTCACCCATAGCCGGTTTAAAGAAATACTGGAAGAATGTTCCAAATGGAACCTGGATATCATTCTGAACACCAATGGAAGCTACCTCGATGATGAGACCATTGATTTGTTATTCAGATGCAGGGTGATGATTCTTGGAATTTCGCTGGATGGCGCGAATCCTGAAACTGCTGAGAAAATCAGGAAAGGATTGAATTTCGGGAAGCTTTTGGAAAACCTCAGGAAGATAAATGAGATCAAAAAATCAGAAAAGCTGCGATACCCGATCCTCACCTTCAATTTTGTAGCCTTGCGCAGCAATATTGAGGAGTTGCCTGCATTTATGGATTTGATGCATGAACTTGGAGTAGAAAAAGTGAGGGTGATGGATGTATATGTCCATTCCTTTATGGATGAGCAGGAGTCGCTCTACTTCCACCGGGAACTGGCAGAAAAGTATATTCATATTGCAATTGAAAAGGCCAGAGAATATAATATCCGGATAGATGTCCCAAGACCCATGGACGCCCCTTATAACCGGAAGGACTGCTATTTCCCGGTTCATGAGATTGGAATCACGCCTGATGGAGAGGTTGCGTATTGCTGCGATGCATGGGAGAAAGAGAAGATGGGTAATCTGATCCGGCAAGACTTCCGGAAGGAAATCTGGAACAGCAATTTATATCAGCGATTGCGCAAAACGGTGAATAGTCGGAATCCGGAGTTTGAAGGTTGTTCCGATTGCATGCCTATGGATCGGGGTGGTGATGTGATTACCAGACATTTTGATCCCGTTTTTCATGAAAAGCTGAGGAGATGAAAAAGAACCTGATTTTGACCTACCATAAAATCTTTAGGGAGAATGATTCGGTAAATCAATCCCTTGCAGATCAGTATTCAGTTTCAGAGTCCGATTTTGAGAATCAGATTCGGGCTATTCTGGAAAGGAATATTGAGATAGTTAGTCTTGAAAATTTATTCCAGGGCAAAGTTGAAAGCGAATATTCAGTGACACTCACTTTCGATGATGGCAATGCCTCTGATTATGATATTGTTTTCCCTATTCTCAAGAAATTCAATATTCCTGCTACTTTTTTCATTTCGACCGGTAATCTCAACAATGGAAAACTTGAGGTTGAGAAGTTGGTTGAATTATCTGAAAATAAATTGATTGAAATCGGATCACATGGACTTACCCACCGGGATTTGAGGACTTTAAAAGATGATGAAATCAGGAAAGAGCTGCTTATTTCAAGGGAATATCTTCAGAAAATCATTCAGAAGCCGGTTGATTTCTTCGCCCTGCCATATGGATCGGGAGATTCAAGGATTTACAAGCTTTGTTCCGAATGTGGCTATAAAGCAGTATTTACTACCAGAAAACAGATAAATCCTGTTAAGAAAGGAGGTTTCCTGTTCAACCGCTGGACAATCAAAGCTGGAACGTCGACTGAAAGTTTCGGGTACTTGCTGAATCCGGATTCATTTTCTCATAAGTCGATGCAACTTTTCTATATGATACTTAACCCTTTACGAAAATGGATTGGCATCTCAGGGGAGCAACGAGTTTTAGATACTATTCGAAAGTTAAAATATTCACGAGTCAAGAATAAAGCATGATTCTATACTTAATTATTCTGCTTGGATTAATACCCCTGATTTTACTGGTGGCATACCCTATTTTCAGCTGGGTAGCTGCAAGCGTGTATCCTAAGCCGGTGAAGTCTTCAGAGAGTTTTATGCAGCCGGTTAGTATAATTATTGCGGGATACAAGGAAGATAAATACCTGAAGGAGAAGGTTGGATCATTTCTCAGGGAAGGAGAATGGATTGAAGGTTCTGAAATCATATTGGTGGTTTCAGGAGCCACTGACGATACCTTGAAAATTCTGGATGAAATTGGCAATGAGGATAAAATTAGACGACTGGTTTACCCCGGACAAGTTTCGAAGATTGAATCCGTGAACAACGCGATGAAACAGGCCTCCAATGAAATTGTGGTTTTTTCCGATTGCCGACAGCAAATGAAGGCTGGATCGGTGAGGATGTTGCTGAGGAATTTCAGTGATCCAACTATCGGGACAGTTGTTGCTACCCTGCTGGATCCGGATGAAAAGGGCAGGTTTTCACTTCTGAGAAGCTTTCTGAACGCAGTGGCGCTGAATGACAGTAAGTACGGCTCCTCGCTTAATGTTTTCGGGGCTTTGTATGCGCAAAGAAGAGAGTTCTTCCGACCTTTCCCAACCAATATTCTGTTTGAAGACTTGTTTGTAGTTGTTTCTACGCTGGTTCAGGGTAAAAGGCTTATTCAGGAAAGGGATGCCGTTATCTATGATTTAAATTTCAATTCTTATTATAAACGGGAACGAATTGAGCGCCTTGCCCGAGGATTGCTGCTTTTCCTTCTGGAGCAACGAAAGCTGATAGGCAGCATGAATTTGTTGGATATGCTTCGATTTCTCCTTTTTAAATATGCCAAGTTGATTCTTCCTTTTAGTGTGCTGATGGTCACCGTGGGGTTCTTTTCCTTGCTTTTTGAATATCAGGGTCTCAAGTCGCTTCTATTGCTTGCTGGCCTTATTATTCCTCTGATGGCTTTCAGGAAAAGTCGTAATTTTATCCTACTTTTTCTGCGAATAAATCATCATTTTGTCAGGATGCTTTTTAAATTTCTTTTTATGCATCAGAGATCTACGGGTTGGGAAAAGCTGAAGGTTTAAAAGGTAGTTTGTATTATAAGGGATAGTATATGAAGGTTTTGCAGCTGTATTACAAGATGCCTTTCCCAATGCATGACGGAGGGGCTTATTCCATTTATCATTCCTCGCTGGCATTGCTTAGTCAGGGTGCAGATGTAAAAATTTTGGCAATCAATACTCCCAAAAGCTGGGTGAAGGCTGAGACTATTCCGGCAGAATTCAGGGAGAAAACGAAGTTTGAATTTGTAAAAGTCGATACAAGGATAAAGGCAATCCCAGCGATTATAAACCTGCTTTCCTCCCGTTCCTATTTTTCTGAACGTTATTATTCAGCGAAGTATGCTTTGAGGCTCAGTCAGTTGCTGCAGGAAGAACAGTATGATGTGATTCAGCTGGAGCATTTGTATATGGGCGTTTACCTGAATACCATCAGAAAATACTCATCAGCCAGGGTAGTACTGCGTGCACAAAATGTTGAGCATCTGCTTTGGAACAGTATAATTGCCAATGAAATAGATCCATACAAAACATGGTATCTGAAAATTGCCAATAACAGACTCACTCAATTTGAAAGGGAAATTGCCGGAAAAGTTGATGGAATCATGGCTATCTCAGATCAGGATTCCAAAGTCTTCAGGGAAATAGCTCCCGGGAAGCCCAATACTTCCATTCCTGCAGGAGTTGATTTTACTAAGTTGGAGAATTCCGAGCCGGAGAAGCAATATGTGAATTATCCAACATTCTATCATTTGGGTTCCATGGACTGGATCCCTAATCAGCAGGGAATCCGCTGGTTCCTGGAAGATGTTTTTCCTGTTATCAAATACCGTTTCCCTGAATTTACCCTGCACCTTGCCGGAAAGAAAATGCCTGAATGGGTTAAGGAAATGAAGCTGGATGGGGTTATTGTTGATGGTGAAGTTGCAGATGCCAAGCAATATCAGTCAGATAAGGCGATTTTGATTGTTCCCCTGCTGTCGGGCGGAGGTATCAGAATTAAGATTATTGAAGCTATGGCAATGGGGAAGACCGTAATTTCTACAAGAGTGGGAGCTGAAGGTATTCCTTGCCAGGATGACCTGAATATTTTAATAGCAGATACAGCTGAAGAGTTCCTTAAGAAAGTCCAGAAATGCATTGAATCAGAAGAGATTGGCAGGGGAATAGGCAGATATGCCCGCAAACTGGCACTATCTTCTTATGATGATAAAAATTTGGGTGAAAAGATGCTCGCTTTTTATACTGGCATCCTAAATCAATCCTGATTTGGCTCTGACGGTTTGTGCTCCTTAGAGGAATCAGATTTCCTCACTTTTACCAGTTCAAAAATATGAATGGAATCTTCCTTAACCTGCTTTAGTGATATGGGCATACTCATCCAATAAAACAATCCTATAATTCCACCCCAGAGGAAGAAGGCCGTGAAATGCAGCAATGAGAATGTTACTGCTGTTTCGGAAGGCAATGAATACACGGAGAAAAGCAGAACCAGAGTGGCTTCACGGGTGCCAAAACCAGCCACCGATATGGGAATGATGGTGGAAAGGCTCATAATGCTCATGATAAACGCAACATCTACCAATCCCGGTTTTACTCCCAGTGAGTGCATAATGAGCCATGAAAAGTAGAAATAGCCAAAGTATGCTAATAAGGTAAGTCCCCACATCTGCAATGACCTGGGACCAATCACCGACTTCAGGCATTCATAAAGAAAAAGGGGCAATTGCCAGCGCAAAGCCATATGCTGACGTGACATCCATCCCAGAATTGATAAACCAATCCAGTAGGCGAGCAGTAATAGTACCAGGACAATCACCACATAAGCTATACCCGGAATATCGCCCAGTGTTTTAAAATAGTAAGTCATTCCGGATAATCCGAACCAGCCAAGCATGGTGAAATCGAAAACGCGGTCGGCAACCAGTGTTTTAAAAGCCTCGAAAAATGGAATCGGAGTCTCCTGCCTTACATAATAGAGTCTGGCAATTTCACCAATTCTTCCCGGAGTAACGATACCAATGGCATCGCTCGACATATAGGCACCAAAAGCACGGTAGGGCTTATAGTCGTAGCCTTCATTTTTAACCAGCATCTGCCAGCGGAGGCTCTTGATTCCCAATACTATAATGACTCCGAAGAAGGAGAGGAAATAGACTGTGTAGTCTATGTTGGCAAAGGTTTTCTGGAAACTTTCGAAACTGAATCCAAACCTGTAGAACAAGAAATAGAGGATGGCAAGGCTCACCAGGATCTTGACCAGCAAGGAGAAGTTCTTCTTGTTCATAGAGTTAGCTGGTTTCGTTTGATCTTGTAGGTGGATTTCTTCCAGGCTTTCCTGGTCTTTTCAAAAAGCTTGCCTATGGTTGATGGTGGTATTAGTTCTACGATAAATCGGGCCGGACGAGTTCCTAAAAGTATAAATAAAGAAAGCAGCACCAACTCCATAAGGTATCTGCTGAAAGAAAAACCTTCAATTTTGTATCCATAATCTGGAATGGGGAGTCTCAGCATCTTCCTGAACCTGATCCTGATAAAGGTTCCACGCTTTTTCAGGTCATATCCGTGAGAGTGCATGGTGATCGCTTCGTCCACATCAATATCCTGCATGAAAACCGAGCCATCAGCTATCATTTGATTCAGGATTTCAGTTCCAGCTGCCGAGCGGGCAATTATCATTGAAAATCCCTTGCCTCTTTCTTCATACTGTGGTGCCCAGGCGTCGCCACCGGAAATATCCGTGAATTCGTTGCTTAAATCGCTGCACAAAAGACTGTTCTTCAGTATATGAAAAGGAATCAGGTAGTTGGCATGGAACTTTGGAAGTTCGATTACCCTTCCCGATTTGAGTTCAACCCTCATATTTCCCGGCCATTCACCGTATCGGAAGTACAGCTTCTTTATCTGAGTGTGATCCTTCTCTCCATAGGATTTCAGGAAACTGTTCACGGAAGAGAAATGGAGTGTATTTCCGTAGAACGGACCAAAAATGTAAGCGATATTTTGAACCGAAGGATGCTTCATTGCCTGCAGCTTCCTGATGGACTGAATTTGCCCGGGAAGTCCGACATACGCCAGTTTTCCGTTGAATGACTGCATCTCCGGAAGAATCTCATTCACTGAAGTGATAATGTATTTGCTTTGAGATGCTTCCAGTATTTCCTCACGAGTTTTGGCAATAAAAGGTTCTGTTAGCCATGGCTCGGTTTCAGACATCCTGGTTACCACTGCACCTTCAATTTTCTTGTTTTCCAGCAGCCAGATCAGGATTGCGGAGAGTATTCCCCCGCTGGCACCGGTTCGGCGAATGGATTCATCGGTTGCGTAGCCTATACCAATCCTCTCAAAGGGGCCGGTATAGACATGGAAGGATGGATTATTGGTGTAGATGCTTTCCCGGTAGGATTTGAAGTTGAAATCCTTTCCCGGACAGGCTTCCAGAATCTGAGCGGCAAGTTCCTCATTGGGTTCATTCAGTATTTCAGGGAGGTAGGCGCCGGTTTTATCACGAAAGGCAATGCTTCCACCCGATAATCCAACACAACTGCCGCAGCGGTTGCAGAGATTATGGGAGATGATCTTCCTTAGTGAATCAATACTTTTTGCAGACATAAAACTGTCGTATACCCAATTCTGAAATAAAAGTTCCCTGCATTTTGCCGATCATCCGTTCGCCGAAATTTACAAGCCATGAGGGTCCAACCGGAATAAGCACCGTGCCTTCATGATGAATCAGCTCCCAGCCGGTGAGTTTGAGCCACTCCTTTACCTGTCGGGAGGGTGGGAATTTATGCGGTCCTTCGCCATGTCCACCAAAAAGGAAGGTAAACACTCTGTAGGGGATTTCGGAGGTTGCGGGCGGACAACTCAGCACCAGCCTAGCATCCGGGATGGAAACCCTGTGCAGTTCCTGCAGGAATGCAATGGGGTTTTCTACATGTTCAAGTGTTTCAAGGGAAAGCACCCTGTCGAACTGTTCGTCCTCAAAAGGCAGTTTGGAATAAGAATCGATCTTGAGCTGCTTGAGTGAAGGTCTTGCCTGAGCTGCAACTTCCATCAGTTTTGAGGAGATTTCAGCATTGGTAACATCCACACTTGGCTCATGGCAATTGATGTATTCACTTGCCTCACCATCACGACTGCTGACATTCAAAACCTTGGCATTGCAGTAGAGGTCGAGATGGCGCAGACTGAATAAAAAGCGCTGGTCGTGAGCAGCTTTTACCTTGTCGTTTTCCTTAATATAAATAGGGGCTGCCTGATCCCAATGTGCTTCAACATCAGCATCAGTCCACTTTTGCCTGTATGGTTCAGGGGAAATCAATTTTTCTTCCGGTTTAGCAGTGCAATCTGATCAGCGAGCAGTCCGAAGAAGAACAGCAGCATGCCCAGTGTTACCAGTATGATTGCAGAGTTTGAAAAGCGCTGGAAAACAATGAAGCCATGAATACCCCAGGAAAGTCCGGCTAAAGTAAATATCAGGCTGCCGGGAAAAAATACCTTAAGTGGGTTGAACAGCATGATAATGCGAAAGAGGAGCAAAAGAGTCTTGGTCCCATCGCGGAAGAATTTAATATTGCTGGCCCTGCCTTTGCGTTCTTCAACCTTGATAGGGAAGGTGCCGATGGAATAGCCCTCCTTGAGGAAAGCCAGAGTGCTGGTTGTTGAGAAGCTGAAACCATTTGGCATCAGATGAAGCATCGGTAAAAGAATGCTTTTGTGAAAACCCCTGAAGCCTGAATTGTAATCAGGTAGCTTTTGCTCAACCAGATATTCTCCAACCATGCGTATCAGTTTCTTCCCGCCTTTGCGGTTTCTGACCTGAAAGGAATCAACTCCCCGTTCTCCGATAACCATGTCGTATTCTGACAGGAGTTCAATTGCCTTATCGAGATAGGAAGGGTCATGCTGTCCATCGCTGTCGAGCATTAGGATAAGCGAACCATTGGACTTTCTGACTCCGGTTTTCAGTGAAGCGCCGTAGCCTTTATTTACTTCGTGGTTGAGGACCCTGACTGGGTATCTCTTCGCTACTTCAGCCGTTTTATCCGTTGAACCATCATTAACTACTATCACCTCATACCTGGAGCAATAGCCCTCCTTCTGCATTTTTTCAAGCAGAGGGCCCAGTCCGGGTTCTTCATTATAGGCAGGAATGATGATGGAAACAGTTGGGGAATCTTGCATCTGGACTGCTGGTTTTAGGCAAAGATACTTTGAAATCCATTATGAAGGCATGGATCAGCCTGCATTTGAATCGTTATAAATGTCAGTGTGATGACATAGATTTGCCCACTGATTCGAAGAAGGTATTAATGAGGGCTTACTCCTTAATTTTTACCATGCCCTTGTAGATTTTATCCTGAAGAATCCATTCTGCATCCAGGGTAACCAGCGAATCGAGACTGATATTCCGGGATTTTGCCTTCTCCATCATTCCTAAGAGATAATCGCGGTTGGAGAAGAGGGAAGACATGACTTCACCTCTTACAATGATTACGCATTCCTTTCTGCCTAGTTTGCCGGTGTATAGCGGATCGGGTTTGGGTTCGGGATAGATGCCTTTCTCTGCACTCTTGTAGTCAGGATAGGATAGGAGATGTCCGAAGCGCAGGCTTGGATGCTTATGTCCGAATGAATCCCAGTATGCTTCCTTCGTCATGGAAACATAATGTAGCGCACTGTTGTGATACTGGCAGATCTGAAAATAATTGTGAAAGGTAAATAGTCCGATGGCAATGACATTCAGCACTTTGATATACCATCTGCGGTTCTCAAACGACCAGACAACAAAAGCTGTAAAAGGAATGGCAAGAATGCCGTAGGAATCTACATAGGCGCGCATTCCGTAACTTCCGCCGTACCACCATAGCCACCATGAGGAGATTACCCAGATATTGGCAACCATGAAAAGCAGCACCGGGAAGAAGAGTTTTCTGTATTTCCTGAAAAGGAAGAATAATCCCAGAATTGCAAACGCCATCACAGGAGTATAGAGCAGCCATCCTTTGCGGTAGCCGAAGAGAGTCTGGTAAATCTGGGGATTATCGAAGAAGAACTTACCCTTGTCAGAGTATGAGAAATAGAAGTAATGCCCGGTAACATATTTCCAGTAGAGCATTTGGGGAACCCAAACCAGTATGGCTGCAGCAAACATGATTGCAACCTGAGGCGATTTCTTAATGAAGAGAAGGATTCTGTCCCATAAAGCCCTGAAGGAATCAACATTCCATACTGCCAGCAATAAGATCACCAGGATGTTAGTCGGCCTTATCAGACTTATCATTCCAGCCAGAAGTCCGAGAAATATGGCGTGCCTGATACTTTGCTTCTCCGACCAGTGAATGGTGTAATAGAGGAACATAGTCATCAGGACAAAGTTGTAGGCATGCGACATTGCCGGTTCGTCGGTCACATAGAAAACCAGATTCGTAGATAGCACCACGGTTGCCATGGTAATGGCAGTGGGCCATTCGGAGAAATAGTGCAGAAGTATTTTTCGCAGGTAAAAGAGTCCTATGGCAAAGTAGAACAGACTGCTCAGAATCAGGGCGAGTTGATAGGGAGGTGTATAACCAAGAGCTTCCATTCCCATCCATTGCATTGGGTAATGGAACATCAGGAAGAAAGGGGCATACATCAGTGAAAGCCCCATGGTTGTAACAATTACCCATCCACCTTTTGGACCGCGCAGGGGCCAGTAATGCTTTGCAAAATAATTGATATTGCTGTTGATGAAATCCAGCTTGATGTCGTGGTATATAAAGACAGCAGGCAGGTAGGAATAATAGTGGTTTACATCATCTCGAATGATGGCATTGGGCCTGGACCACAGATTATATGAGATGGTGATATAGGCAACAGTAATGAGGATAATGAAGGCACTGATAAAGGAAGGTTTTAGGAGGCCGCTGGATTTGCTAATACCTGTCATCTTCTGTGCTTTTTACTTGTATCTCCGATTTTTCATCGAAGGTAGCGCAATTAATATCAACTGATAGTGGATTTTCAGGCTTTTCGAAATCACCTCTGGTAATCTGAAGTGTAGGATCCCCGTATACTCTTTTCATATACAATGCCCATATTGGCAAGGCCATGTTTGCTCCCTGTCCGAGATTTGTCGATCGGAAACGGATAGACCTGTCATCACCACCAACCCATACTCCTGTAACGAGATCAGGAGTCAGTCCCATGAACCATCCATCGGAATTGCTCTGTGTGGTTCCGGTTTTTCCTGCGATTGGATTTGTAAGTCCGTATTTGCCTCTGAGTCTTGCACCGGTTCCGCTTTCCACAACCCCTTTCATCAGCACCAGCATGAGATAGGCAGTTTCTTCACTCATAGCTTCTTCCTGCCTGGGGGTGAATTCTGCCAGCACATTCCCGTGCTTGTCCTCAATACGTGTAATGAAAATAGGTTCGGTATAGAGCCCTTTGTTTGCATACGTATCTACGGCACCGGTCATTTCATAAAGAGTGATATCGGGAGTACCCAGACAAATGGACGGAACAGCAGGGAGCGGGCTTACAATACCCATCTTTCTTGCGATCTGAACCACAGCCTGAGGCGAGAAGCGCTTGATCAGGTATGCTGATATCCAGTTAATGGAATTGGCGAGGGCTTCCTTGAGGGTAACCATCTGTCCTTCCTTAAAATCACTTGAGTTGGAAGGTTGCCAGACAGTCCCATTGTTTTCGATTGTTACCTGAACATTTGGAACCTGTGAGCATGGAGAAAGTTCACCATCCTGCATGGCAACGGTATAAACGAAGGGTTTGAAGGTTGAACCTACCTGGCGGCGGCCAACCACCACATGATCGTACTTGAAATGCTTGAAATTGATGCCGCCAACATAAGCCCTGACATATCCTGTTTGAGGTTCCATCGACATCAAACCAGCCTGCAGAAACCATTTGTGGTATTTTATGGAATCCATCGGACTCATTACAGTATCCAATTCTCCCTGCCAGCTGAACACCCGCATCGGAATCGGAGTATTGAAACTGCGATCGATGGAATCGTTTGAGACTCCGGCTTTCTTCAGACTGCGATACCGGTCGGAGCGGCGTTTTGATGCAAGTATCAGCTTGTTGATTTCATTGCGGTCGCTGAGGTCATAGGGGGCATGATTGTTGCCTTTCCAATGCTTGTAGAAGGCCGGCTGCAAATCCTTTGAAAGATGCTCCGTGACTGCTTCCTCTGCATACTTCTGCATCTTGGAATTGACGGTTGTATAGATTTTCAATCCGTCCTTGTAGAGATTATAGGTGTTCCCTTCTGCGTTCTTGAATTTATTGATCCATCCAAAAGCAGGGTCTCTTTCCCATCGGATAGAATCAGCGCGATATTCAGCGGGGTCATCGTAATCATCCTTGTCAGGTTTATCAGCCATCAGCATTTGGCGGAGGTACTCCCTGAAGTAGGTTGCCGGTCCTGAATTATGATCCTGAACACTGAAATGCGACATGTCGATAGGAATCAACTTTACTGAATCGTATTCATTTTCAGAAATGTAATTGTACTTCATCATCTGGTGAAGCACAACTTCCCTGCGTTTGGCAGCACGTTCCTTGTTGCGCATGGGGTGAAACCACGAAGGTGCTTTCAGGATTCCAATCAGAAGGGCAGATTCCTGCATGTTTAGTTCAGCAGGAGTCTTGTCGAAATAGGTTTTTGCTGCCGACTTAATCCCGAATGCGAGACTTCCAAAGTCTACAGTATTGAGATAAAGGGCTGCGATTTCCTCTTTTGTGTAGTTTCTTTCGAGTTTAATGGCTGTTATCCATTCACGAAGTTTTGCATAACCGGTTCCAAGGATAGTGCTATGACTTTCACGGGGGAATAGGTTCTTTGCAAGCTGCTGAGTGATGGTACTTCCACCTCCCTTGTCGGTATTGGTTACCATTCCAAACATCACACGCATGAGTGCCTTGCCATCGATACCGGAATGTTTTTCGAAACGGGCATCCTCGGTGGCTATCAGCGCTTTGACAACCCAGGGGGAGAGTTCATAATAGTGGATGTTTGAACGATTCTCAATATAGAATCCACCAAGAACCTTCTGGTCGGCAGAGATAACTTCGGAGGCAAGGTAGCTTTTTGGATTTTCAAGCTCCTGGAATGAAGGCATGAATCCCAGCAGTCCGTATGACAGAGCAGTAAAGAAAAGGGCTATGAATACCAGCGAGCATGTGTAGGCGATCCAAAACCTCTTGATCCAATCTTTTTCGTTGAGCTTTTTTTTCATCTCAAGATCAATTGCCTGATTTCACTATCCTGATTCCAACATCCGAAATGCCTTTCAGAGTTTCAGTCCGCATCGCCTGATTTACAGCTACGGTATATTTGCCAGCCCTTCTGAAATGCACTGATTTACGGAAAATGTATTGTGAATCCCTTATTTTTCCATTGCCTTTTCCCAGCCATTGTCCATCGGGAGCGGCAAGCAAACATTCTGCTGTATCCCTTGACCAGCTTCCGTTTGGATAGTAGGCTGTTATGAACAGGTAGAGGTTTTGATAGGAATAGGAAGTTGTATTTCTGACGTTGAAGCCAAAATCGTAAGCAGTAAGGGTATCCTTGATATCGAAAGTAAAGAATAGCGTATCATTTGCTTTCCATGATGCATCGCTGATATGCTGGTTCTCCTCGTACTGTATTGAATTGTCGCAGGAGGACAGAAGGAAGGTAATTGAAAGACCCATCAGGATAATCAGACAGGCTTGAATTCCAGAGAATTTATTCATGATTGATTTCGGCACCTTCATCCGACAGGTGGTTTAGCAGTTATTTTTTATCGAAACGGTGAAGGTCTTCGTTGGCAGAAACCATATCAAGCACAACTTTTTTCTCTTTCTGCCTTGCAAAATCTTCCAGTTTTTCGGGAGACTTTCCGTTTTTGTTCATCTGAATGATTTCCTTAACCTTATCCAGCGGAAGGGCATAGAACTCTCCATCGTTGGTTTTATAGGAGAACCAAATGATTCCGGCGAAAACGTCAACTTTCTGGACAGTAGCATCTCCCTTTCTGGTTTTCAGGACGATATTGTCATCAGGAAAATCTTTGATGGCATCCTGATAGGCTTCAAATTCGTAGTTGAGGCAGCATTTCAGCTTTGAGCATTGTCCGGCCAGTTTCTGGGGATTCAGTGACATTTGCTGAACGCGTGCAGCAGCAGTGGAAACGGAGTGGAAGCTGGTGAGCCAGGTGCTGCAGCAGAGTTCCCTGCCGCAGGAGCCTAATCCTCCCAGTCGGCTTGCTTCCTGCCTTACGCCAATCTGGCGCATCTCAATCCTCACCTTGAATTCTTCGGCCAGAATCTTGATCAGTTCGCGAAAATCGACGCGTTCATCAGCAGTGTAGTAGAAGATAGCCTTGGTTTCATCACCCTGGAATTCAACATCATTTACCTTCATTTTGAGACCCAGGTTACCTGCAAAAACACGGCATTTTACGATCGCACTGTTTTCACGGGCTACGGCAATCATCCATTTTTCGATGTCAGCCTGCCTGGCCTTGCGGTAAACTTTTCGAATGTCTTCCTTGTTGGGGTTCACATTCTTGCGCTTCATCTGAAGGCGAACCAGTTCCCCGGAGAGACTTACTATCCCTATGTCGTGACCCGGTGAAGCCTCAACTGCAACTATGTCACCCTGATGCAGGAACATTCCTGCCGGGCAACGGAAGAAGTCCTTGCGATTATTCTTGAAGCGAACCTCTATGCAATCGAAGCGGGTATGGGAATCCGGCAGTGGCAGGTCTTTGAGCCAGTCGTACACATCAAGCTTGGCGCAGGATGGGGCGTATTTTACATCGTCCGGACTCGCCTTTGACTGGCAGCATCCGCGTGAAAATACAGGCTCGAAGGATATATTGTTACAGATATTTTCTTCCATGAGTGGCAATTTTCCCGGTTCATCATCCTTAATTGCATGCAGATAACGGGAAGGGTTAAAAAATAGTATTGTGAGGCATACAGGCTTTATTGAAAAGAGAGTTTGCTCCCTTACAAAATTACACTTTTTTCGCGTGGGCAGTAGCCGGAATTTTAAGCAGTCGTGCAAGGATATGCGACAAGTCGGTAAGCACCAGATTTGCTCCTGCGTTTCGTTCTATATGGAAGATGGCACGATTGATTTCCTCCTCTATAAAAGCGATATTTCTTGCATGAATAAAGGTTGAGAATTTGGAGATAAACTCCATCTCCTCCCCGTTAAACCTCACCAGTTGCTGGTTGCCTGTATTGTATTGCATGCAATTCCTGAAGATGCCAAGGGAGTAGGACAGGAATTCCTTCTGCTTTTCGCGGCTTCCATCGAGTATGAGTCTTGTGATTACTTCCAGAAGCTGGTTGTAATCTTTTTGCTTGACACTATACACATATACTTTACGCATCCAGTCGCGGAGAAGTATGAATTTCTCCTTCTCTTCATCAGTTTCTTCCTCATTGCTGGCCTTTGAAGCCATATTCATGGCGACCCTCAGGTTTCCTTCAGCCCTCCAGGCTATGTTTGAGGCTTGATCAGGACTGAGGTTATATTTCAGGATGATATCAGAGGCAAGATCTTCATCATTAAGTTTGGGAACCTTAATAAGCTGTGTTCGGGAAAGGATGGTTGCTATAACCTGATCATGATCTTCGCAAACCAGCAGGAAAAGTGTTTTATCGGGGGGCTCTTCAAGGTTCTTCAGAAGCTTGTTGGCTGCGGTAGTATTCATTTTCTCAGCCATCCAGATAATCATGACTTTATACTCAGCTTCGTATGCCTTGTATGCCAGGGTGTGATTCAATCCATCGGCATCATCAGAATTGATAAAGCCTTGTTTTTTTTCTATCCCGATTTTATCATACCAGTCGGGCAATGCCACGATGTTATTGTTCTCCAGCAGAAACTCCCTCCAGCTAACAATGAAATCGCGACTATAAACCTTTTTATCGTCAACCTCCTTGGTCTTATTAATGGGATATAGGAAATGCAAATCAGGGTGGATGAGCTTTGTATACTTATTACAGGATGGACAAACCCCGCATGAATCCTGCGGAGTACGGTTCCTGCAATTGATGTACTGTGCGTAGGCAATGGCCAGGGCAAGTTTGGCAGAACCTTCCGGACCAAGGAACAACTGGGCATGACTAACCCTGTTGTCGGCCACTGAACGTCTAAGCCTCTGTTTGATAACTTCTTGTCCCGGGATATCACTAAATCGCATTGCAATTCCTATTTAGTGGCAAAAATAAGGTTTTCCCGCTCAATGTCCATGCTCTTATTTGCAGGAACCATATAAGTTTGCTTGTAAGAGAAACTAAGAAATGATTTTCAGACTAAGGATGTCATAACCAAAACTAAAGCATTAATATACAATAAGTTTAAAAGAATCCCGCGTTGCAGATCCGGTTATTGTAAGCAGATAAATCCCGGGTTTGAGGGTATGAATATCCATCTGGTATGCTGATTCCTGAGAATTATGATCCAGAGAGTATTGCAGTATGCAGCGTCCCGATAGGTCTGAGAGCCTTGCTGAGACATTTTTTTCGATTGCATTTCCAGATTTCAAATAAACTGTTCCGGATGCAGGATTTGGAAAAATGCTCCATTCACTTGCCTTTCTGAAAGGTTGAATACCGATGCAACTACTTACTATAGCCTGATTTTCCTTAATAAGTTCATTGCTTCCATCAGCATCTTCAACCCTTAAACTGACATTGTAATTGCCGGTATTTTCCCAGCTTACGGATACCGTTTCACCTTCTGCAGTTGCGGGATTACCACCCTCAAAAGTCCAGTGATAGCTTAGTGGGTTTCCACCACAGTTCGCTGTAAAGGTGAGAGGTTCGTTTGGACAGATGGTATCAGCATTCTGGGTGAAATTTGCAGCAAGGGGAGAGGTGTCGAAGCCAAGAAACTGCAGATATCTTAAGAGAATTTCTTCCCTTCCGGGACCATTGAAAGGGAATGTGCCCCCGAATTCAATGGATGATGCAATAGTCCTGTAAGTGCCTGAATCATTGGCAACAACGAAATGAAGGCCTGAAATTTTATCGGTGTACACATTGTAAGCCGGTTCCAAAGGAAGGAGGTTATACAGCATGATATGATCTCCCCGATAGTCCAGTTGGGTGCCTTCGGCGAAGGTTCCGGCATCTCCAACAAGAGTATCAGCAGGTTTGCTCCAGCCAAATTTTTGCCCGTCGACCCTGAACATAGGCTGGGCTGCTGTGATATGATCTCCGCCGAAGCAGGAACCACTCTCCAGATAGACATTGCCTCCACTGCTGAGGTAATTGGCCAGCAGTTCTCCGTCACTGTTTGTGAGAGCATAGTTTAAGGCTCTGACGCCCAGACAAAGGAACAGATAATCATAGTTGAAAATGCTGCTGTCGAGGGTAGCCTTCAACTCTGGCTTGAGTTGCAGATTTTTGAGCGAGATGATAATGTGGGGTGCTGAATTATGGTTTTCATCAAGATCGATAACCAGTATGATGGGTTTTCCAACCATAATGTCTGCTTCCTGCTCAATGCTTTCTCCGGTTAATGGCTGAGCAACTACCCTGAAGGGAATCCTTCGTCCCTGCTGTGCAGCAGCACTGATCTTAACCGGCCATTTGCAGCTAAGGATATGGCTGTTCTGAGTCGGCGAGAAATCAAGGGTTTGAGGTCCGATGATAGCTGCATACGGATCTTCATTGTAAATGGTTCCTCTGAAACGCATGAGGGTTGGATTGCCTTCATGGTAGATTTTGACTTCCATCTCACCTTCTTCTCCGGGGGATGGATAGTTGTCCTGACCATCGGTGTAGAATGGCCCTGCAAGTCCCAAAGACAAAGGCTTTGCTATACATGAAAGAAATTGTTTCAAGGTATCACCCATATTGAATTCCTGCAGCAATAAGGTGATTTGCCTGGCCATTGATATAGTATCCGAAACCTTGAAGCTCATAGCATTGTCGACTGAAAGGGTTTGATTTCCCGGCAGGGATGATAATGTATATGCTGATTCGAGAAGCTGAACTGCCGGGTCACTTGAACCAATCGTGAACTGAAGGTTTGAAAGTCCGGATGACAATCTGTTCTGAATCTGAAGATTTACAAAAACCGTATCACCAGGAAGCGGATGTTTATAGATTCCAGAGGACAAGCTTGCATTGACAATTATATTGTTTGAGAGGATAAACTGTTTTGTTGCACTCACATGCCTGTTGTCAGTAACCCTAACCTCAAAAGAGCCGTATGGTGGTGTCTCAATAACATCAGAAGTTATCAATCCGGTCTGGTCAACCTTTAAATTAAGGGGTAGCTTTGGAGGTATCAGTTCAATTGCTGTGTTTTCCTTTATCGCCGGATGGGGATTTCGTGAATATATCTGGAAGTTAACTCCATCACCATCAGAAATGCCTGTTATCGCTTGCAGATTCTTGAGAGCTGATAAATTCCCATAGCTGAATTTTATTCTTCCATCAGCATACAGGCTTGCCGAATACGAATTGTAAATTCCCGGACCTGATCCCGGGTTTGTTGTTTTCCAAGTGAATGTGGCTTTTTCTGTATCTGCACTGAACCAGATCCCTGCAGCCTGATCACCCAGTTGCTGCAGACTTCCCATAAATGGTGCTATTGCACGTATCTGTGATAGATATAGGGCTTCATCCTGCAGATAGGGATAGGGTGCATTCATCGTCTGCAGATTAAGGTATCCATCGGTATGGGCTACAATCGTATCATAAACCTTTCCGTAAAATGGAAACTGAAAAGGCAATACGCAGCTGAAGGCTCCTGCTTCCGTTTCCGGAATAAATAATTCCTGCCCTGAACCGGGGTTGAAGTTCTCTGTTCTGCTATCTTCAGCATATTCCTGCCTCAGTGTCCATTCATATTTGGGGTCTCCTTCCGAAGCCTGAAGCTGAAATGAAAACGGCAGTCCGGTTGATGCCTGTGGTGCCTGATCCGGGCTCAGTTCAATTTGCCTGTAGGTGTGGTCCACAATCACTGACAGACAACTAAGGCCATTGTCAACAATATTGAAAGGAGTATCCGGGCACTCAAATTCTGTTGTATCACCATCATAGCTGATTGCAGAAAAATGGGTAATTGCACCTTCAGCCTCTCCATCAGGATTCTTTTCATCAATCAGGATGTAGATTCTGTATGGTTTACCAGGTTCTGCATCCCCAACCAATGGTGTGAGGTCCAGTCCCAGTTCAAGTTCCTTATCGGCATCACTTACACCACCCCGCATAAAATTATCCCCGCCCTGATAATTGAAGGCCGGAAATTCGATTGTTTTCGATGGGTAGAAAGCGGCAGTATCAGTGTTGATTCCAGCCCTTATTCTTATCCTTCCCCTCATGGTATGGCTTACTGAAAGCCGGGCTGTCAAAAGCGGGCTGAAGTCGCTCTCAGGAGTTATAACATGAACTGTATTATTCCAGATGCCTCCTTCGCCATATCTTGCAGCCAGACTGCTGTATAATGCATAGCAGAAACCACTGTCGGCCCATACATTTCCGTAGGAATTGACAAACTTTACGCCACCAATTTCCCAGTCAGCTACTGAAACTTCTCCGTCAGCATTTATATCCAGATCATTTGTGAATAATCCATCCCCGTTCAGGTCATATTGTATGTTATCATTATAGCCAACAATAGTCAGGGCGTGGGTGGCTTCCGGGTTCCATCGTGGCACCACAAATCTTCCTGCTTCTGGACTTGGTGGTTGCAGAGTTGAATATCCACCAATGCCTGTGTAGAAATTGGCAACACCACCAACATCTGAGCCTTCCAAATGATCAGATAGCCATTGCTTGAGTATTTGTATTCCAAGAGCAGTGGATATGTTGATTGAATGCACCGACTTTATTCGGTTGTGCATGGAAGCCAGGTATTTATCGTAACCACTCATCCAAACATATTCATTATCATTTAAAATTGATCCGAAGAGCGTTTCATTTGGGCAACCTAGTTTCCGAAGAATTTCAAAGCTGTGGAAATAACTGACTCCTACGCCATAATAGACACCCGCATTCATGAAATTCCAGGTGAAATGACTCGGATACTGATTATCTGAAGTATTGGATGACAGCTGCCTCAGCCTGTTTACTTCATAGCAAAAGTTGTAGGCAACACTGGCCGATTGTCCGCAGGAAGCGCCCATTTGATAGAAGACAGGCCTGAGGTATGGAAAAACGGAATTGTCAACAGAAGTAGGAAGTTGTGCCGAGAGTTTTGATTTCGGGACTTCAAGCAATGGGTAATCAGGGAATTGCAGTCCGGCCTGAACACCAATACTGGAACCCGCTGACTGATTGAAAGGCACATTTAATTGATCAGGGCTTGATTGTTGCCCAAAAATAAAACTGCTCAAGGCCAAATAGGCTATGAGCAGTATGTTTCGTTTTATTGGAGCTGACATGGAGCTAAAGGTTGCTCCATCAAAGTTAGCTTATTTTTTAGCAGTTAGCCTAATCAGATCAATTAAAAGCCGCCACCGCCTGATGCACGTTTCTTTTGTGCGCCCAGTTTGGCACCCAGGAATTCCCTGTTCATCCTTGCGATGTTGGTAATGGAGATCTGTTTTGGACATTCGGCTTCGCATGCGCCGGTATTGGTACAGTTTCCGAATCCCAGCTCATCCATTTTGCTTACCATGGCCTGGACTCTTTCAGAAGCTTCAGCTTTACCCTGTGGCAGAAGTGCGAGGTGAGAAACCTTCGCAGCTACAAACAGCATGGCTGAAGCATTCTTGCAAGCGGCAACGCAGGCACCACAACCAATGCAGGCAGCAGCATCCATTGAATAATCAGCTTTTTCCTTTGGAATCAGGATAGCATTCGCATCTGGGATACCACCGGTATTCACCGAAATGAATCCACCTGCCTGAATGATCTTGTCAAAGGCCTGCCTGTCGCAGATAAGGTCGCGGATTACCGGAAAAGGTTTAGCCCTCCAGGGTTCCACAACAATGGTATCACCATCCTTGAACTTCCTCATGTGAAGCTGGCAGGTGGTAACAGCATCATCGGGTCCGTGGGGACGGCCATTGATATAGAGGCTGCAGGTGCCGCAAATACCTTCACGGCAGTCGTGGTCGAAGGCTACAGGTTCTTCTCCCTTAACTACCAGCTGTTCGTTGAGGATGTCGAGCATCTCAAGGAATGAGCAATTGGAGGAGATATCGTTTATCTTATAGGTAACAAACTTGCCTTTAGCCTTGGCGTTCTTTTGCCGCCATATTTTCAGAGTAAAGTTCATGGTAAACCTTTTATTACTTCAATTTAATTTTAATGCAATGCAGGCGATTTTCCGCCTTTCTGCAGTCAAAGCCGCTTAAGGCTGTTATTTGTAGTTGCGCTGCTTAACTTCGATGGATTCGTAGTTCAGTGATTCCTTATGGACTTCAGGGGCTACATTGTCGCCCTTGTATTCCCAGGCTGCCACATACATGAAATCGGCATCGTTGCGCATGGCTTCTCCTTCAGGTGTCTGGTATTCTTCCCTGAAATGTCCGCCGCAGGATTCTTCCCTGTTAAGTGCATCCATGGCCATGAGTTCGCCAAGTTCAAGGAAATCGGCTACCCTGCCTGCTTTTTCCAGTTCAGGATTGAGTCCGTCTACATCCCCGGGGATTTTTACATCTTTCCAGAACTCTTCCCTGGTTTTGCGAATCTGTTCAATAGCTTTCTCTAGTCCGGCCTTATTTCTGCCCATTCCGACATTATCCCACATGATGCGTCCCAGCTGCTTGTGGAAGTAGTCAACAGGCTTGGAGCCCTTTACATCCATAAGCTTCTGAATCCTTCCACGAACCTGCTTTTCAGCTTCATCAAACTCCTTGGTATCGGTTTGGAAGCGAGGAACATTGATCTGGTCGGCCAGATAATTCTGAAGAGTATAAGGCAGAACGAAGTAGCCATCAGCTAGTCCCTGCATAAGTGCAGAAGCACCGAGGCGGTTAGCACCGTGATCGCTGAAGTTGGCTTCTCCGGCAATGAATAATCCGGGGACCGTCGACTGCAGTTCATAATCCACCCAAAGTCCGCCCATGGTATAATGCACGGCAGGGTAAATCATCATAGGTGTTTCATAGGGATCTTCGTCAACGATTTTATTATACATCTGGAAGAGGTTTCCGTAGCGTTCTTCAATGGCTTTCTTGCCCAGGCGCTTTATGGCTGCGGCAAAATCGAGGTAAACGGCCAGTCCGGTTTCACCTACTCCGAATCCTGCATCGCATCTTTCCTTGGCAGCTCTGGAGGCCACGTCGCGTGGAACCAGGTTTCCGAAGGCAGGATACCTTCTCTCGAGGTAGTAGTCGCGGTTCTCTTCAGCAATATCTTTGGGTTTGAGCTTTCCATGACGGAGAGCTTCAACATCTTCCTTATTCTTTGGAACCCAGATGCGTCCGTCGTTCCTGAGACTTTCGCTCATCAGGGTCAGCTTGCTCTGGTAATCGCCATGCACCGGGATGCAGGTAGGGTGAATCTGCGTGAAGCAGGGATTTCCGAAATAGGCACCTCTCTTATAGGCTTTCCAAACGGCAGTAGCGTTGGAGCCCATGGCGTTGGTCGAAAGGAAGAATACATTTCCGTATCCACCGGTAGCGAGAACAACGGTATGAGCTGAATATCTTTCAATTTTGCCATCAACCAGATTTCTGGCGATGATACCACGAGCCTTGCCATCAATCAGTACGAGGTCAAGCATCTCATGGCGGGTGTACATTTCAACGGTTCCCAGCTTGATTTGTCTGCTGAGTGCGCTGTATGCACCAAGTAGCAGCTGCTGTCCGGTTTGTCCGCGGGCGTAGAAAGTCCTGGAAACCTGAGCACCACCGAAGGAGCGGTTATCGAGCAAGCCACCGTATTCACGGGCAAAGGGAACACCAAGGGCAACACTCTGATCGATGATGCTGCCGCTGACTTCAGCAAGGCGGTAAACATTCGCTTCCCTTGCACGGTAATCGCCACCCTTGATGGTATCATAGAAAAGGCGGTAAACGCTATCGCCATCGTTCTGATAATTCTTGGAGGCATTGATACCTCCCTGGGCTGCGATACTATG
Source organism: Bacteroidales bacterium (assembly GCA_016707705.1). Classification (GTDB taxonomy): domain Bacteria; phylum Bacteroidota; class Bacteroidia; order Bacteroidales; family UBA4417; genus UBA4417. The sequence goes on along the minus strand of JADJHD010000023.1, from coordinate 44,045 downwards.
GGCGCGCCTGGAACTGTCCTGATAGCAGAATGCCTTTACCTTGAAGCCTAAAGCTCCAAGGGAAGCAGCTGCCGAAGCCCCGGCAAGTCCGGTACCCACGACGATTATATCCAGTTTGCGCTTGTTGGCGGGATTTACAAGGTTGATATGATCCTTGTAATGCATCCATTTTTCTGGCAGGGGCCCGCTTGGTATTTTCGAATTAAGCTTACTCATAGCTTAAGATTATAATTTCATGGATGAAAAGTAGATTATGATGGCAGCTTTATTCCTGTTATTTAAAGAAAAGGAAATAGGCAGGAATAAGTGCAAAACCGGCAGGTACTATAACTGAGTAAAGAGTGCCGATGAATTTTATCGCAGGGGTATATTTACTGTGATTGAGTCCGAGCGTCTGGAATGCCGACTGGAAGGCGTGATTCAGATGGAAGGCCAGGAAGACCATCAATACCATATAAAGAATGGCATAGAAATTATTTGAGAACAGAAGGGTAGCCATCTGAAAGAAATCTTCCCTTTCAAGACCTGCAGGAGGAGATACCCATCCAAGTTTCACAAAGTAGAAGTTGAAGAAATGAACCATCAGGAAGATGAAAATAATAGCACCTGTATGGATCATGTATTTAGAAAAGAAGGAGTTGTGCGAATATCCCTCAACCTTATACCGAACCGGACGAGCCATCCAGTTTTGAATCTGGATGATGATGCCCAGGATGATATGAAGGGCAAAACCACCAAAGAGAAAGATCTCCATTACCTTAATAATTGGATTGGTGGTCATGAAGTGAACAGCCTCTGTGTATGCCATTCCTCCATCGCTGGAAAGCAACAGGAGGTTGATTACCAGATGCAGCACCAGAAAGGAAATCAGGAACAGGCCGGCGATGGCAAGAAACACTTTTTTGGTAATGGAAGAATAGGATAGCGCGATATTACTCATATGGCTAATGATTTACGAATTTGAACCCGTTTGTACGAAGGGTAGTCTGGATTTATTCCTATTTTTGACAAGATAACCGTCAGAACAAAAATAGGAATATTTGCTTCTCTGCTACTCAAATAACCAATATTTTAGATATTTGAGCTAATATACAGAAAATCAGGAGGTAATATTCAGTTTTTTTTCTTGTTTCTGATTTATCTGCTATTTGTCCACAAAAGTCTAAAAATCCACGAAATATGCGTTACCAGCCCCTGCCTTCCGACCTATACATTCGAAACCGTGCCAAGCTGACCTCTATGATGAAGCATGGTTCTATGGCAATTGTCAATTCCAATGATGAGATGCCCCGCAGCGGCGATCAGAATTTTCCCTTCAAGCAGAACTCTGATATGTTCTATCTCACCGGACTTGATCAGGAGAAATGCATTCTTACTATTTGTCCGTCTCATCCGGTTGAGTCATTGCGTGAAGTGATATTTACCGTCAAAACCAATGATCTGATGGTCACCTGGAATGGCTATAAATACACTCTTGATGAAGCCAGGCAGCTTTCAGGTGTCAGGACCATCAAATGGCTGGATGAATTCGATATGACCCTCAAGGATCAGATGAGCCGTGTGCAGACTGTCTACCTGAATCAGAATGAGTATATCAAGTATTTTACCGATGTCCCTTCACGCGATACACGTTTTGCGGGAAAGATGAAAACTGATTATCCGGTGCATTCCTATGAGCGACTGGCTCCGCTGATTACCAGCATGAGACTTGTAAAGGAGCCTGAAGAAATTATGCAGATGCAGAAGGCTTGTGATTTAACCAATGATGGTTTCCGCAGAATACTTGATTTCGTAAAGCCCGGAATCATGGAATATGAGGTGGAAGCTGCCTTTACCCATGAGTTTTCACGAAAGGGCGCTGGCCATGCCTATCAGCCCATTGTTGCCTCAGGAAGAAATGCCTGCGTGCTGCATTATGTTTCCAATGACAAGCCCTGTATGGATGGTGATCTTCTGCTTCTTGATGTAGGTGCAGAATACGGAAATTATTGTGCAGATATGAGCAGGACCATCCCTGTAAACGGGAAGTTCACTCCAAGGCAGAGGCAGGTGTATGAGGCAGTACTGCGACTCATGAATGCAGGAATGTCAATGTTGAAGCCCGGTGTTACCAATGAGAAATGGCATGCGGAGGTATGCAGACTGATGGAAAAGGAATTGCTGGGACTGGGACTTATCACCCGCGCTGAAGTTGAAAGCCAGGATGCTGCATCACCGGCATTCTTCAGATATTATATGCATGGAACCGGTCATTTCCTCGGACTGGATGTTCATGATGTTGGCTCAAGGCAGGATGTATTTAAGAAAGGTATGGTTCTGACCTGCGAACCCGGTATCTACATTCCCGAGGAGGGTATAGGCATTCGTCTTGAGAATGATGTTATGGTAGATGATATCCCCGTGAATCTTATGGCTCATATTCCTGTAGATCCGGATGAGATAGAGGAGTTGATGGGAAGGAGGTAATTGCGGATTGCGGATTTCGGGTTTCGGGTTTCGGGTTTCGGGTTTTTGAATGATTGGTAATTGATTAATTTTGTTGGATACCTTCAAATTGGGAATTGAGCCAATTTATAATCAGTGTAAATCTGTTTCATCTGTGTCATCAGTGTTCTAATCTCTGCTACTGGCAAAATTTAAAACCACTAAGGCACTGAGGACACATAGGAACACTAAGAGCTCGAAGAATTAAACTAAAAACTAACAACTAAAATACTAACAACTAAATCCATGTTTACACCAGAAACATACACCAATCGTCGCAATGCACTGCGTAAGGAAATGAAATCCGGGCTGATACTGATGCCGGGGAATACGGAAGCAGCCTATAACTATCCGGCTAATACCTACGGTTTCCGTCAGGACAGCAATTTCTCCTATTTCTTTGGACTGGATCATCCGGACTTTTTCGGTGTGATGGATATCGACAACGGCGTCGATTACATCTTCGGAAATGATGTGGATATGGATGATATCATCTGGATGGGACATCAGCCATCGGTAAGTCAGCAGGCAGAAGGATGCGGAGTGAAGAATACCGCCCCCTCCAGTGAACTGAGTGAATTCATCGGCAATGCCATCAGGAATAAAAGAACATTGCATTTCGTTCCTTCCTACAGGGGAGAAACCATATTGCTGCTCAGCCATCTGCTCGGACTGAATCCTTTAAGGCTGAAGGATTATGTTTCGAAGGAACTGATCAAGGGAATTGTAAAGCTGCGTTCCGTGAAGAGCGAAGCTGAAGTTGCCGAAATTGAAAAGGCAGTGGATGTAGCCTATATCATGTTTACCACCGGAATGAAAATGGCTAAGGCCGGCGTTAAGGAACAGGAGATCGTGGGGGCTATGGAAGGCATTTCCATCGCACATGGAAGGCCGGTGTCATTCCCGATTATTCTCAGTATAAACGGACAAATCCTTCATAACCACCATCATGGGAACTTCCTGAAGGAAGGCAGAATGCTGGTGATGGACGGAGGTTCTGAATCATCGTTGCTGTATGCCAGCGATATCACCCGCACAGTGCCGGTTGGAGGCAAATTCAGCCAGCGCCAGAAAGAGATTTATGAGATTGTGCTCAATGCAAACCTCAAATCCATTGCTGCCACCGCACCTGGAACACTCTACCGCGACTGCCATTATGTTGCCTGCGAAACCATTGCTTCCGGACTGAAAGATCTCGGACTGATGAAAGGTGATGTGAAACAGGCTGTTGCAGCAGGCGCTCATGCACTGTTCCTGCCTCACGGACTGGGACATATGCTGGGAATGGACGTTCACGATATGGAAGGCCTCGGACAGATCAACGTTGGTTATGATGAAGAGATTCAGCCCAGTGATCAGTTTGGAACAGCATACCTTCGCATGGGACGCAGATTGCAGCCTGGTTTTGTGGTTACCAATGAGCCCGGAATATATTTTATCCCCGAATTAATCGACCTCTGGAAATCAGAAAAGAAATTTACTGAGTTCATCAATTATGACAAGGTGGATGAGTACCGCGACTTTGGAGGCATCCGCATTGAAGATGATATCCTTGTTACTGAACACGGCTGCAGGGTTCTTGGAAAGCCCATTCCAAAAACAGTTGCCGATGTCGAGACTACCATGGGGATGTAATTACTTTTCACCACTAATTAACTAAGGACACTAAGTTTGAATCATAAATTCTAACTTAGTGTCTCTCAGTGTCCTTAGTGCCTTAGTGGTTCAAAAAATTTCCAATTAAGTACCATCTACCCTATGAAAAAGCAAATCCGCTTCAGAAGTAAGACAATCACCTACGATATCTCAGGAGAAGGACAATCCATAGTCCTTCTGCACGGCTTTATTGAATCGCGCAGGATCTGGGAGAATTTCTCATGCAGACTCTCAGCAGAATTTAAAGTGCTTAGTATAGATTTGCCCGGACATGGTGAGTCAGATACCATTGCTGAAGTCCATGGAATGGATCTGATGGCTGAGGTAATTAAGGAAGTAATGGGTGCTGAAGGCATTGATGAAGCCCTGCTGGTGGGACACAGCATGGGCGGATATGTTGCACTTGAATTTGGACAACAGTATCCTGATAAAGTCGCAGGAATGGTACTGTTTCATTCGCAGGCATCCCCTGATAGCGAGGAGGCAAAGGAAAACCGTCGCAGGACCATAAATATTGTGAAGCAGAACCGGGCAGGATTTATCAGGCAATTCATTCCCGATCTGTTTGATCAGCGTCATGTTGAAAAACACCGTGAGGCTATAGCTGTCCTGCTTGATGAAGCAGCAAAAATGACTCCCGAAGGAATTATTGCTGCTATCTCAGGTATGCGTGATCGCAGGGGAGGATTGGTTTATCTGATGACTACCGCGAAGCCTATGCTCTTTATTATTGGAAAGCAGGATTCACGGATACCATATAATCAAGTGCTTGCGCAGGCAATTATCCCCACTCATTCAGAAACCCTGATGATGGATAATGTCGGACATATGGGATACATCGAAGAACCCGAAATCACCTTTCAGGCTATCAGGCATTTTGCCTTGAGGATGTGGGGGAGGTAAGATTTTTGGCTTTGCCTTCGTTTTAAAATAGCATGTACGAGTCTCACTTACGCATTACTAATAAGCATGCGTAAATATTTTAAATTTTCAGCTTACGAAGTTTCAATTTGTAATCCATTGCATTGGTACAATTACGAATGCTATTTCCTGATAATTATCTTTTTCAAACAAGAGTCCAATATCACCATTGGAGAGAATAGTCATTGATGAATAGGCTGAACTTCCGTCATAAATCGTTTTGCCGGCTGTCCAGGTTTTGCCATCGTCATAGCTTATTCGTATTGACAAATTCACACGTTCAGACGTATTATTTGCATTGGAAAATAAGAGCATATTTTCCTGAGTAGTTCCCTTGGTTGAACTATACCGTAAAATACTTGCATTGCATCCGGGGTCGACCAATGATGAATCGATTTTTGAAGACCAGCTTTTCCCTTCATCGTTGGATTGGTGTACATATCTGTATCCAAGGCCATTGACACGACTGTTTACCATCCAGCTGCCGTCAGATAATTGAACGATTTTCGATTCATCTGCAGGCTTTATCGGCGTTTCCATTAAATGCCAGCTCTTGCCATGATCATCACTGCCAAAAATAAATAAGCCTTTCTGCAAATTCACCAGGGTATGGATCAGTTTGCCTTTACTGGTCTGAATTCCAGAACCGGAAGTGATAAATTTAAAGTCCTTCTGCCACTCAGATTTGGTGATCTGTGAAGTTATATCCTGAGGTGCGGACCATGTCTTGCCATTGTCGGCACTTCTAATCAGTTTTAAATAATAAACATCTTTTTCCTGAACCAAATCCATGTAGTTAAAGAACATGAATATCTCAGAAGTAACATTATCAACAATGAAGGAAGGGTCAGATGCTGATTGTCCTAAGGGGTAATCAATTATCCTTTCTATTGGTTCCCATGTTTTCCCTTTGTCCTCACTGCGTCTGATTACAATATTTATATCATTGTTCCATTTCAGATCTCCACAGGAAGGCACCCTTTCATCAGCAGCAGCAATCAGATCTCCATTGGGAGCGGTAACTATTGCAGGAATTCTGTAGCAAGCAACGCCTGCATTATTTTTTGCAGCAAATAAAACAGCACTACTAATTGTATTATTTTGACCAAATAGGAATATTCCTGCACTTAAAATGATCAATATCAATAACAGTTTCTTCATTTTAAATGCAACTTAATGTTTCGTGGTGGGAGAATTGGTTTCTGTGATGAGCCTATTGTGGTTGGGAAATCCACCTTGCTTAGCACGTACAAACGCTAAATGATAATTATTGGAATAGTAAAACTACCAATTATTAATTAATCTTTTGAGCCTGTCATTGGAGTCTAATCCCTACTTTTTTGATGTTTTCACACAATGGAGTGAAGGAATGATTCTCTTCCCAATCTTTTTTTGAATGAATAAGAGGAAAGATTATTTCACCGGTTTCAAGTTCGATTTCATAAAATTGATCCATCAAACTGGTTTCAAGGGCAAAAGAAACTTTATTGATATTCAGAAGAATCAAAAGATCCCAATCAGACAACTTATGAGAGTCTCCGCGAGCCTGGGATCCATATAGATAGATTTCAGAACTAGGGTCAGTCTCATTGGTAAGCTTGAGAATTCTGTTTAGTATCTTATCCTTTCTGGTCATAGTACAAAAATAAGGTGTTCCCTTCAGATTTCGACTACAGTAGGAGAATGATACTATAAACCTGGCGGAACGGTCAAGGATAGGCGAGGTTGAGTTTATGGAGGGCATTATGCGTTGGCAAGCCTATCATTAATAAACCATGTTTTGTTATTATTTACTTGCATTACAAAGCTTTAGCATTTCCAGAAAAGCAGTAATTTCATGTTACCATAATCCATATCTCCAAAATTCAGAGACTTTTGATTTTTGGAACTTATATTTTGCCTGTTGACGCTTAGTGAGGGCCATCGTCTTGGTTAATTCGGTAATTATTAAATAGTCATGTGTATTTATGAAAAAATCACATGGTTGCTCATTTTCACTGATGATAAATTCACTATTCGATCTTTTTCGGATTGAATAAATGGAATCATTCTCATTTTTTTGCGTTGAAACAACTTTATATGCTTTTGCATTTATGTTGAAGCAAATAAAAAGCTTATCGGGCAAATCTTTCCTTTCGAATATTGCACCTCCGGTATGAATATGATTCGTCCCAGGATTTTCACAATATAGCACGGTTGATCGAACAGCGTTTGTATAAATATTTGCAGTAAACTTTTGTGGTCCTTCGTGTGAGAAATACTCATTCTGAACCAAATCGCCAAGTACTGGAACTGCTTTATTTCTTGTAATTAAACGAATGGAATCTAGACAATACATTATTGGCGGATCAATAAATACAACGGGGACTCTTTTTGTGTAGAAAAAAACAAGAGTCCCCTTAACTTTGATTTCTTGAGTAAAGGACTCAAGCATAATAAGAGATAAAATAATTGTCAATATTAACTTTCTCATTATTTTAAAAGTATTGGTTTTTCTCCTTCCTCGGTTCCTCGAGTATAAGTTATCAAAACAGAGCTATTAGTTATGTTGTTTTCTTTCAAAAACTGTATGGCGGGCGGTAGCATCTGGGACAATTCACTTTGTTGACGATTTCTTAGGTCTGAATAAGAAGAAAGTTTACAGATTATTTTTAAAGTATCGGTCACTCAATGAGTATGTATAATATCACGACTTAGAGTTCCCCGGTGTCTTGAGCTCCAGCCGATCCCCCTTGGAGTTTTTCCCATAGTTTTTAGGTTTTTTGATTGTTGGCATACCTTATTTAAATCAGCATCAAAAGTTAGGTTTGCTATTCCATCATTAGAATTTGCCGACAGCATATCAGCATCTTTTGTGACAACTTTAAAACTAATTTCTGTTAATTTAGAAAAATCAACAATATTATTATTTGGTATTAACTCAACAAGCTCTTTTATCTACTTTTTCTCTTTTCCATTTCTTTACTCATTATTATTATGCCTTTTTCGCATTTTTCGGGGTAGGTTCTGTTATAAGATAATAGCATTAATATTTGATATTCAGAACTATATAATACTCCTGAATATCACTGAATCATGATCATTAGTTTTTTAGGCTCCGAATTTGGAGTTCGTTAATATTCAACATTCCAGAGCTTTTAAATATGATGGTTACATGGTTCAACTCTTTGAATTTAAAGAAGATACTTCTTCGAACTTTTATTCCGCATAGAAGATAATTTGATATTGGTATTAATAAAGTTCAAGCTCGGAAGTTTTTTCGATTCTGATATAAGTACATCTGTTCTCAACAAGCAGATTCCTAACTTTTTCTGAGATAAAAGTAAATAGAGTGTTTTCAGCATTGAAGATGTCAGATCCATCCCAAGTATGCATATCAATGGGCAATCCCCTTTTAATCCAAATAGGTTTCCCGGAAGGAGAAAAGGGTTGTTTTAATATCTGCTCAGATTTTTCGAAGTCAATATTGACCAATCTCCCAGTAACAGTTAACAACCTATAGTCATGGTTAATTTCACCTTTTTCCATATGAATCTCCACGGGCAAACTATTCCAGCCCGTAATCTGGTTCTCCTCAAGAATGTTGAAAATCTTGTTGCTGAATAAGTAAAGGCCATTTGCTGCATTAACCATATCTAAGTTCCTGTTTCCACGAAATTTAGTAAGAGGAATAGGACTTGATGGAACAATTTTACCATGAAATACATCAATCTCAGATATATTTGGCAATGTCATTGCCGTAATCAAAGCACCTTTTGCATGTGCTTGTAAAAGCACAAAGAATTCTGTTGCAGTCATATATGATTATTTGGATACGAATAGAAAGAATTTTATTAATAACTGTAATCATTTAAGCAGAATCAAAATGCTCTTTTAACTCCTTATTCTCTTATTCATTCCTCAACTTGTTACCACGCGTTTTGTATTAATCGTAATGGAATCTGCATTTAGCTATAAGAATACTATCATCTTTTAACTGATAAACCAGTCTATGTTCATCATCGATTCTGCGTGACCAGTACCCTTTATATTTGAATTTTAAAGGTTCAGGTTTTCCAATTCCTGAGTAAGGGTTTCTGGAAATATCTTTCAATAAGTCATTTATTCTTCGAAGCATTCTCTTATCTGTAGCTTGCCAATAGAGATAATCTTCCCAGGATTCATCTACGAAGATATATTTCATGATTCAAGAAGCTCTTTTTCAAAAGAATTTGAAGATTTCAGTTTTTCAATAGCGGAATCGAGTCTCTTCTCATTAACTTTAGAAGATAATTCATGATAAGTAGCATTAAGAGAATTGTATTCATCGAGTGACATAATAACTATTCCCTTATCTCTCCCACGATTAATTATGAGAGTTTCAAAATTCTCAGTGACCTTATCCAGATATTTCTTAAGATCCCTGCGGAAATCAGAAAAAGTGGTTGTTAACATGACAGTGTTTTTATGTACATTAATGAGTACAAATATAAGTACTTTTCTATTCCGGCCCACATTAGATAATCTATCAATAAAATGTGTGGTAATGTTCCCTGCCTAGGCGAGGTGGTTTTTTTGTAAGCCAAGTGCTGCTGGGAAACCCACCTTGCTTAGACATGCATAGGTGTAGTGCTTTTTATGTCCGCTGCTTGCATTTTATAAAGAATTTAAGAAGGTCCTGACCCACAAACAAGAAACTTTTCAAAGTGATTTGAAATTCAGTTATATTATGTATATGATGTCAATGGTTTATCTGTAACTGCCAAAAGTCTTTTTGGGTCTCCTTCTTGAATTTCCAATTTTGGAAATGGGCTTTCTCTATCCCAAGCATAATATTTTTAGCTTTTAATAATTGTTCTATTGGAATATTATTCTTTAGATTTTCTTAAATCCGGAAAAACAAAAAACAGCGGCATTAACATTATTATAGCTATTGTAATTGGCAACCAAACAAAACCAAGAATTACTAAAACCAGGTTTATTAATGCTGAAAGATCATGCTTATGCAGTTCTCGTTTTTTCTCAATTTCACTCATAGTATTTGGTGCTAAATTAGTATCCACAAATGCATATTTCCATAGCTTTCGTAAAACCAATCCTGCGAACAACATATTCAATGGGTAAAGTGCAACAACATATGGATTTAAAGGATAATCTCCAATAAATGCCGCAATAAAGGGGAATAAACTTGAAAAGAACAAAAACAGAATATTCATCCAAAGCAATTTTATATCTACTTTTTCCAACTTGTGAAGAATGTTATGGTGATTTACCCAAAAAATGGAAAGGAGAAAAAAGGTGAAAATAAAACTCAAAAATTTAGGTAAAAGCTCCTTCATTGAATGTAAAAAATCATTCAATGAATTAGTTTCTAATTGTGGCACCTTTAACTCTAGTATAAGCAACGTAATTATAATGGCAAACATTCCGTCGCTAAATGCTTCTAATCTATTTTTGGTCATTATGACTAAAATTTGATTTCTAAAATATATTTTTTGATTCACTAAAAAGATATGTTTGCCCCCCCCCCCCCCCCACCCCAGAATACTTATAAAAAATTAGAGTACCTATTGGAATTTTGCTTCTTAGCCCAACCAATGTGTTTGTTCCAACTATTGAACGAAAGAAGTCCCCGTCAATATTGATAGGGACTCCTTCAAATTAGTCTTGGTTTTTCTTATGGGTTTACCAATGTGTAATGTTCTTGTCTTGCGCTTGAAAAGTCCAATAGACCACCGAATGATTGTCCTTCCTTTATAGTCATAAAAATAGAAGTCCATACATCTGCAGAAGCTTTGTTGTCCCAACGAATTATGATTAGCCAGGTACCATCTGCATCTTGATAAAGTTCTCGTCCTTGATATCCTGGTTGTGATTTAATGACACCTTGACGAATGTCTTTTTCAGCTTTAAATAATTGATCTGGAGTAACGCCAGCTTTTAAATTGAAACGCACTACTTCTATATACTGTGTTTTCATTCCCATTTCATTTGTTTTTTTTGATTGCTGATTAGATTGTTGATTTGATCGTGCATTGGCAAAGCTTAACATTACAAGCATTGCAAATGCTAATGAGACAGTTTTTATTATTTTCATTGGTCTAAATTTGTTTTGTAAAAAATTCTTGCTGTATCGTTGAGAAGTCTATCATTGAACCTAAAACTTTCATGGTTGGGTCCTGTTTCAATGCCTCAAACCAAGCCTCCATATTTTCTTTTTTTTTGAAACGCATATCCATTAACCAATTACCTTCATTGTCTTTGCATAATTGTCGGCTAATAAATCCTTTTTGCGAATTAATTAAACCCTTGCGTACTGACTTTTCGGCATCAATAAATTGCTCGACTGTAATGCCTTCATTTAGTTTGAATTTGGCAATTTCTATGTATTCCATTTTGTTTTTTTGGCATTTATTGTTTGTGAATGCTAAAAAATAAACATTGAAAGCAATAATAAAAATGATTTGATTTCACCTTTTCATTTTATGGTATCCCGTTTTTGAATGACCTCTATCAAAGTTTTGATGATAAATATTTCTACTACTAAAAACACGATGGGTATTGAAATTAGTGCTGAAATACCACCTGCTACCACCATCATTAAAATGGTTTGAATTTCTATTAAAGCCCTTATGATTATTACAATTGTAATGCTTTCAGGAACGCCCTTTGCTGCTACAATTGCAAGCCCCAAGCCAATAGCCAGGTTTCTAGCTGCAAATTCGTAGCTGGCATTTTTCAGAATAGTGTTAGTAAGGTCAAGGCCCAAACCGTCCTTGAATAGTAAAGACATATCGAAATAACCCATCACGCCAAACAGGATATTGATTAGTGCTAAACTGCCAACAACTATTCTTACCCATTTTGGTACAATATCAAAGCGCTTGCTCATATTATTACGATTTTAATTGTTTCATTGCTGTGCCCCAATCTTCCAAATGATGAACCGAAGTAAGTTTGCCATCAATAACGATGTGAAAATCAATCGACATAATATTGAATGATTTGGTGCCATCGGTAGGCAATCCCATAAAGTCACCATTTGGTGTTCCGCTTACCAAACTGCGAACTACATATTTATTCCCTTCATTGGCAATGTCTTGTGGCTCCCATTTTAAATCCGGAATCAGTTTCCAAAAGAATTCGACTTGTCCGATTAAAGCAGGCTTTCCTTTGCTTTCTACTGAACCGCTTGAAAGAAAATCGTCAGCTAATACTTCAGACAAAACTGCTCTAGGTGTAGTTTCTTTATTTACGGTTAATGCTTTCCTGTAAAATGCCGTTAAGGCGTCATGATTCTTGTCCATGTATAAAGAACTTAAATGATTAATAATGGTGCAAAGATGAGCTGGTGCAGAGTTTTGCACGATGGACAAATCAGCCTTTATATGGTACTTTTGGTGAAATTACCTTTCGAGGTAAGTTGCTCTAAATTCTACTGGAGTAGCTTCCGTATTCTTTTTAAAATAACGAACAAAATATGCAGGGTCTTCAAACCCCAATTCCTGCCCTAATTCTTTAATAGATAAATTAGTATGAACTAAAAGTCGTTTGGCTTCTAATAATATTCTATCAGTGATTATTTCTTTGGGGGACTTACCCAAAACCTTAGAAGTGGCTTGACCCAAGCGCTTTTCGGAAATGCAAATAATTTTAGCATAATCATTTACGCTTTTTAATTGGGTAAAGTTGCTTTCCAATAAATCACGAAACAACAAAGTATAATCTAGGTCTGCACCCTTTTTAAGTTCAGTGTAACCTTGTTTGCGCTTTTCTCTTTCGGAAAGAAGTAAAAAATTATGAAGTAGGTTTTTTAATAAAATCTGCTTTGAATTGTCGGCAGGCAAGTCCAATTCTTTGGTAATGCTTTCGCAAATGTGAATAAATTTCTCAAAATCAATTTTATTTAGATTAATAGTTGGCTTTCCGGCAAGATCATTAAATAAAATACTACTTCTCAAAAACCTTGTATCGGTTTCTGTAGTGGAAAAAAAGTCATCAGTAAAAATCAAAACCTGTCCTTCATATTTCAACATTAGGTCAAACTGATGTACACGGTCTTTGTCAATAAATAGTAGAGAGTATGGCTGAATGTCAATTGGCTCAAAATCTACAATATGTGTAGGCTGACAATTTTCAAACAGAAAAATGTGATAAAAATTTGTCCGATGGGGTATGATTAGATGTTCTTTGCTAACTGTCGTCAATATTTTTAACGGAACAACTTCAATTTGAAGTTCCGCCTTTCTTTTGAATGTTAGCTTCTTTATTTCGTCTGCCATTGTTGAATTGAAGATACAAAGATAATTTTTTGACTGTAGGTTGATGTTTGCATAGTAGTCCGTAGCATTATATCTCAACAATTTATAGACTTAATCCTCCCACACTCACCCCTACTTCTCATAAAAATGCATCTCCTGAATGTATTGATATACCTTTTCAGGGAGGAAATAGGACATGTTTTTCTTCTCCTTAATGGATTGCCTGATAAAAGTTGAAGAGATTTCAACCATGGGGGCGTTGTATATGCTGACTGAGGGGTGATTCAGCAGTTCATGCTGCTCGGAACCGGGGCGGGGGTAGACATAGAATTTGTAGAATTCAAGCAGCTGTTCCCAGTTTTTCCATTTGTGGAAGGTTGGAAAGATGTCGGTGCCGGTAATCAGCACAAATTCCCGGTTGGGATATTTTTCCTGGAGATAGGTAAGGGTGTGAATGGTATAGGAGGGACGGGGCAGATCGAATTCAATATTTGAGGAACGAAAGCGATAATCATTCTCAATGGCTAGGTTAACCAGCATCAGCCTCTGGTATTCGGGCAGCAGACTGCTTTTTTCCTTGAAGGGGTTTTGCGGGGATACCACGAACCAGACTTCTTCCAGATCACTGAACTCGAGCATGTAGTTGGCTATCATCAAATGCCCGGTATGTATGGGGTTGAAGGAGCCGAAGAGTAAACCGGTTTTCTTGTTGAGTGTCATTTGGATTGCGGGTTTCGGATTGCGGGTTGCTGATTTGATATTGGGGATTTGAGGTTAAGTTGGAAGACGGTGCTAGTAGATAACTTTCAAAACCACGGAGGCACTGAGGGCACAGAGTCCGCCGCGGCGGACACTGAGAACGATGATTTAGAATTACGAGAACCTTGAACTCCGAACCCCGAACCTTGAACTTAGAACCCTGAACTTAACCTACTAACAACTAAACTACTAACAACTAAACTACTAACAACTAAACAACTAACAACTAACAACTAACAACTCCGAACTTCTAACTTAGGTCAGGAATTCCCGGACAAGGCGTTCAGCATGGGAGAGGGCGAATTCAAGCTGGTCGTTGATAACGATTTCATCAAATTTAGAGGCGAATTCAAGCTCCCATTTTACCTTGTCGAGGCGTTTCTGCAGACTGGCTTCAGAGTCGGTGGCACGGGAACGCAGCCTTTTTTCCAGTACTTCCACTGATGGAGGCTGAATGAATAGGGCGAGCGCATCCCTTTTATACATTTTCTTGATATTGAGACCGCCTACAACATCCACATCAAAAATGGGGAAATGTCCGTGTGAGTGTATCCTGGCAACTTCCGAAACCAGCGTTCCGTAATAGCTTCCGGGGTAGACTTCCTGCCATTCAAGCAGTTCTTTGGCTTCAATTTTCTTCTTGAAATCTTCGGTTGAGATGAAGTGGTATTCCCTTCCATCCACCTCGCCTTCCCTGATTGGCCTGCTGGTGGCTGAAACCGAGAATTCAAGGTTCAGTCCTGATTTCAGCAGATGTTTGACAATCGTACTTTTTCCTGCTCCTGAAGGGGCTGAAACTATGATCATTTTACTGTAAGCGGTAACCATAAAAATCGTTGGTATTTCTGTGCTGAATAAGGCTTCTGGATAGAATTCTAGAGGATATTCCCCAATTGTTCCTTGATCTTCTCCAGTTCATCCTTCATCTGCACAACAATTTTCTGTATTTCAGCATCACTGGCCTTGGAGCCAAGTGTATTGATTTCGCGGCCGATCTCCTGGGTGACAAATCCGAGTTTCCTGCCATTGGATTCTTCGCTGTTCAGTGTTTCGATAAAATAATCGCAATGCTTCTTCAGGCGTATCTTTTCTTCAGTGATATCAAGCCTTTCGAGGTACCAGAATATCTCCTGCTCAAAGCGGTTCTCATCAAATTTATCCAGTCCGGGCCTGCCGGCTACAAACTCCGACTGATTCCTTTCAAAGCGCTCCCTCAGGGATTGAATGCGGCTCTTTTCAAAAGGAGTCACAGCTTCCAGCAATGAAAGTATGGTTCGAATGCGCATCACCATATCGTTTCCAAGAAGCTTGCCCTCTTCCTTGCGGAATAGGTCAGCCTGTTTCAGACAGTCGGCAAGTGCCGCCTTCACTAAAAGCCATTCGCTTTCATCAAGGCTTACCTTTTCGGTTTTAAGCACATCAGGCATTTTCAGGATTGAAGTGATAAGGTCATCACCCACCGGTGTTTTCAGTTCTTCTGCCAGCTCAAGGATTTCCCTGTGGTATTGTCTGGCCAGTGATTTATTGATGCCCGAAAGACTGCTGTCGGCATCGCTGTCGAGAGTAATTGTAAAATCAACTTTCCCGCGTTCCAGAACCTTGCTGATCTCCGCCCTGATTTCAAATTCCTTGTCGCGGTATACCTGGGGTATCCTGACATTAAGATCCAGCTGTTTGCTGTTGAGTGAACGGATTTCAAGGGTAACGGATTTGCTCCCGGTTTCGGCAACAGATTTCCCGAAGCCTGTCATGGATTTGATCATAGGTGCTTTGTATTTATCGCAAAGATAACAAGGTTTGTGAAGATACTGCCTTTACCGCATTTTCACTGCTATGCTGAGCTCAATTTGAAGATCCCTTCAAAATTTCTCATGCATTTTTCTTTAGAAAATCAAGTGATGACAATGTTTGAAGGCATTTAAATATTCAGATTGCAGTATATTTGTTATGGAAATTCTGAACCTGCAGAAAATTTGGAATTTGTCTCACTTCATTTCGCAGCCTGCGTTTTCAGAATTTAATCAACAGCAAGCACCTCTCATTTATCAAAAGTAATTTTGCGCCACGCCGAGCATATATCAAGTCACAGGCTTTTTCATGAGCCGCGCCAGTTTCAGCAATCCATGCTGGACGATATCAGCAGTGCGGAGAAGTACATCTATATGGAGACCTATAAGTTCGCCAACGATGAGACCGGCTGGATGTTCAGGGATTTGCTGGTTTTAAAGGCAAAGCAGGGGGTTAAGGTTAAGCTGATGGTTGATTCCTGGGGTGTAAGCTACACTGAGGCATTTTTTACCGAGCTCATCAATAATGGGGGAGAGGTTCGCTTTTTTCGGAAGATCAGGTTCACCTTCGACTTTTTTACCAAGAATCATCGTCGCAATCACCGCAAGGTTCTGGTGATTGATGATCATATCTGCTATATCGGATCGGCAAATGTTACCGGCTACTCTCTGGATTGGAGAGAGTCAGTTCTTCGAATGACCGGGGGAATAGCGGAGGTATTCAAGAAATCGTTTTTGGAGAGCTATAAGATTTACAACAAGTATATTATCAATAAATTCTCCTTTAAGAAGATTATCCATTACCATGATTTTGAAATAGTTCAGGATAATCCTTCCATATACCGGCAGCAGATCAAGAATAAGCTGGAACGAATTATAGCAAAGGCGAAAAAGGAAGTGCTTATCGAAACACCTTATTTCCTTCCGGGATACAAGCTTAGAAAGATACTTTCCAGGGTTGCCAATAAAGGGGTAAATGTAACGGTGATTTTACCCCAGCATTCTGATGTCCGCGCTGTCGACCTCTTGAGAAACAAGTACATGGGCTTTTATTTCAAGAATAAGGTTAGGATAGTATTTTACACTCCCAATAACCTTCATGCCAAACTGATTTTGGTGGATGGTGAGGTATTCGGCCTGGGTTCTCCAAATTTCGACTACCGTTCATTCCGCTATCAGCATGAGATTATGCTCTTTGGCAAGCATAAGGGAATTGTAGAGGAGATCCGTCAGCATCTTGCAAATACCATGCAGCATTGTCTTGAATTTGACCACATTGCATGGATGAGGCGACCGAAATTTGAGAAGCTTCTCGGTTGGCTGCTGTTGCCATTCAGGCATTTATTCTAATATTCTTTGGACCTTCATTTTGCTTCAGTTTCTTCACTGAATCACATGCCTGATGCCAGTTTGAAACCGGTTATGGGTCATTTCTTGAAAATTACTGATAATATCCTATCTTTGATTAAACAAAGAAGCGCTGCCAGCGTTTGTTAAATGGCCAATACTGCTAAAGCTTACATACCATATTCACTATGGATTCCTTATCGTATCTAAATAATGCTGACGGAGTTGCTATTGAAGAGCTCTACCGCCAGTATAAAAATAATCCCGAATCGGTTGATTCCGGTTGGCGCAGGTTTTTTGAAGGTTTTGAATTTTCCGGCAAGCTGGGCGTAGCTTCTGAAGCTATGAAACCCGATGAATTCAAAGTCATTGAGCTTATCAATGAATACCGGAAGAGAGGTCACCTTTTTACCAAGACAAATCCTGTCCGCACCCGCCGTAAATATTCCCCAACGCTTGACCTTGAGAATTTCGGTCTTTCAGAGAAAGATCTGGATACTATTTTTGAGGCCGGCAGTGAACTTGGAATAGGGAAAGCCAGTCTGAGGGACATTCTTGCCCATTTGAACCAAACCTATTGTCAGTCGATTGGCGTGGAATATGCCTACATCCGCCGACCTGAAATCTACGAATGGCTTAAGAAACGGATGGAAAGCAGCAGGAATACTCCTGTGTATGATTCGTCAAAGAAACTGGCTATACTTGAGCAGTTGAGCAAGGCTGTTCTGTTTGAAAAGTTCCTGCATAAAAAGTTTACCGGACAAAAGCGATTCTCCCTCGAAGGTTGTGAATCATTGATTCCGGCGCTGGATGCCATTATTGAAAAGGGCTCTGAAAGCGGGATTGCTGAAATCGTTATCGGAATGCCACATCGTGGTCGTTTGAATGTGCTGGCCAATACTTTAGGAAAGCATTATCAGGATATTTTCAATGAATTTCAGGGTAAGGAATTTGAAGATGAAACTCTCCTCGGAGATGTAAAATACCATCTTGGATTCTCATCAGTTAAGAAAACCCGCTCCGGACATACAGTAAACCTCTCTCTTGCGCCGAACCCTTCCCATCTGGAAACGGTCGGACCAGTGGTAGAGGGAATTGCCCGCTGCAAAATTGACACTGAATACAATCGTGATAACCAGAGTGTTATTCCTGTTGTAATTCATGGGGATGCTTCAATTGCCGGACAGGGTGTTGTATATGAAACTATTCAGATGTCGGAACTGCCCGGTTATTCTACCGGCGGGACCATTCACCTGGTTGTAAATAATCAGATCGGCTTCACCACCAACTACCTCGAAGCCAGAAGCTCCGTGTATTGCACTGATGTTGCCAAAACCATTCAGAGTCCTATCTTCCATGTGAATGCCGATGCAGTTGAGGATGTGGTTTTTGTGATGGAACTTGCTATTGAATACCGACAGCTTTTCCACAAGGATGTTTTTATTGATCTTTTGGGATACAGGAAATATGGGCATAATGAGGGTGATGAGCCCAGATTTACCCAGCCTGTTCTCTATAAATCCATTGAACAGCATTCTGATCCCAGGACCTTGTACATTGCTGGACTGCTTGAATCCGGTTCCATAACCAGGGAGCAGGCTGATAAAATAGAAAAGGAATTTATCAAGATTCTTGAGTCCGATCTGGAAGCTTCGAAAGAGGATGAAAAATCAAGGGTGATGACTTTCCTCCAGCCTTCGTGGGATAAGTTGAGGTTTGCCAATGCTGACGATTGGAAAGTGAAGGTTGAAACAGGAATTGAAAAGGAAATCCTTCTTCAGCTTGCAGAAAAACTGACTCATCTTCCAGAGGGAAAACCATTCTTTAAAAAACTGGCCCGTCTTACCGAAGACCGCCGCCATATGGTGATTGAACAGGGACAGTTCGATTGGGCTATGGCCGAGCTTATGGCTTATGCCACTCTTACAACTGAGGGTATTCCGGTCAGGCTCAGCGGACAGGATTCACAGCGTGGGACCTTTTCACACAGGCATGCTGTGCTTACCATGGAAGATTCAGAGGAGCGTTATATTCCCCTGCAGCATCTTTCACCAACCCAGGCAAGATTTGAAGTATATAACTCCCCGCTTTCCGAATACGGAGTGCTGGGATTTGAATATGGACATTCGCTGGCATCTCCCTATGCACTTACGATCTGGGAGGCACAATTCGGGGATTTCTTCAATGGAGCCCAGATAGTAATCGACCAGTATATCAGCAGTGCTGAAGAAAAGTGGAGGGTGATGAATTCGCTGGTCATGCTGCTGCCACATGGTTATGAGGGACAGGGACCGGAGCATTCAAGTGGACGAATTGAGAGATTCCTTCAACTTTGTGCTGAAAATAATATTCAGGTTGCCAATTGTACAACTCCGGCCAATTTCTTCCACCTGCTCAGGCGTCAGGTGCATCGTGAATTCAGGAAACCCCTGGTAGTATTCACGCCCAAGAGTCTGCTCAGGCATCCGAAGTGCATCTCACCAATTGATGACCTTGCGTCAGGATGTTTTGAGGAAGTTATTGATGATCCGTTTGTTAACCCCGCTGATGTTACCCGGGTTGATTTCTGTTCAGGCAAGGTTTATTATGACCTGATTGCTGAACGCGAAAAGAGGGGAAGATTTGATGTTGCCTTTATCCGCATCGAGCAGTTGTATCCTCTTCCGGTGGATCAGATGAAGGCAATTATAGCGAAGTACAGCAATGCAACTGTTTTTGCCTGGGTGCAGGAAGAGCCTGCCAATATGGGAGCATGGTCCTTCATTCTCAGGAACTTCAAGCAGGTGAAATTATTGCTGGTTGCAAGGCCCGAAAGTGGTAGTCCTGCTACAGGCTCTTCGAAACTTCATGCCCTGCGTCAGGCTAAAATCATTGACAAAGCCTTCGGCGACTGCACCTGCGAGAACAGGAACAATACCTGCAAGATGCTTTGTGCTCCCAAGGAATGGCAAGCCGCTGAGGTGAAAACTAAATAGCGGTCATCCTGTTTTGAAGTGCTTATCGCTTTGAAGCATAGAATGATGACTGTTCTTTCATACTTTTGCAACTGCAGTCGGACTAAGTCAATTAATTGAATAAAATCCGATTACGAAATAAATACGAGCTTCATTTATACCTGATATTCAATGCTGATCGACGTAAAAGTCCCCAGTCCGGGGGAAAGCATCACTGAAGTCCAACTGGTCAACTGGCTGGTAAAGGATGGCGATTTTGTGGAGAAAGACATGGAACTGGCTGAGATTGATTCTGACAAAGCCACTTTAACTGCCAATGCAGAAGCGTCCGGCAGTGTAAAGATTCTGGTTGCTGCAGGAGAAACCATCGCAGTGGGTTCAGTAATCGCTACGATTGATTTAAGTGTTGAAGGGACTGTAGCAGAAAAGCCAAAAGCAGTTGAAGCAAAGCCTGCACCCAAGGTTGAGCCTGTGGTTGCTGCAAAAACAGCAGTTGAGGAAAAGCCGAAAGAAGTTTCTAAACCAGAGGCATCCAAGGAAAAGAATCTGCATATTTCTCCTCTTGCCCGCAAGTTGATGGAAGAGAAGAATCTGAGTGAAAACGATATCATTGAGCATTTCCGCCTTACCCGCAAGGATATTCTGGAAGTAGCGAACAGCAAGGGCCAGCCTGCTGTGGCAGCTCCGGTTACAACATGGGGCGGCACCAGGGAAACCGAGCATAAAAAGATGACCACCCTGAGGGTTAAATTAAGCAAAAGGCTGGTTTCGGTGAAGAATGAAACCGCCATGCTTACAACCTTCAATGAGGTGAATATGAGCAATATCATGGGACTGAAGAAGCAGTTCAATGATGCATTCAAGGAAAAGCATGGGGTAGGAATCGGATTTATGTCCTTCTTCACCAAGGCTGTTACCATAGCACTTGGACAATTCCCACAGGTGAATGCGATGATTGACGGGGAAGAACTGATCTATCACAAGTATGCTGATGTCGGTATTGCCGTCAGTGCTCCAAGGGACTGGTTGTGCCTGTCGTCAGGAATGCTGAAACTCTCTCGCTGGCTGAGATTGAAATGAGAATAAAGGAGCTTGCATTAAAGGCTCGCGACAATAAGCTTTCGCTGGAAGAAATGAGCGGAGGTACTTTTACAATTACCAATGGAGGGGTTTTCGGTTCAATGATGTCGACTCCTATCCTGAATCCGCCGCAGAGTGCCATTCTTGGCATGCATAATATTATTGAGCGTCCAATCGCCCAGAACGGACAGGTTGTAATTGCACCTATGATGTATCTGGCACTAAGCTATGATCATCGGGTGATTGACGGCCGCGAGTCAGTAAGTTTCCTGGTTAAGGTCAAGGAACTGATTGAAAACCCGGTGAAGATGCTTTTCGATGGGAATGATCCGGTGAAGGTTTTGTTGGGAGTTTAATTAGGTTCCCACATCTCCACCCTAAAATCATCTATCAAAATATAGCTACTCCCCTTAAACCAGAAGTATATCTTAATTGTATCCTCCACTGAACGGACATCTGGGGTTAAAAAATCGAAACTCACCAGATTCCATTCTCCGGTTTTGATTTCCGCATTCAGCTTTTCAATTGGATCAGCCTTGTATTTGTAAGGCTGCCGTTCATGTTCAAAACTTGCTACCAGTGAGGCTGGTGCTTCGCTTAGCGGACTGACCGGAAAGACCCTTACACTGATCCTGAACCATGCGTGATCTTTACCGGTTAATTCCCTGAATGGCTTCTCAAAAGCTCCGGCAAATGCAGTTGCGGGATCCAGTCTGAAGGCATGATGCCCTGAAAAGGCTGTGTCGCTCAGTTGTGATGGCTTGTAATCTCCTGCATTTTCATAGTCGAGTAGAACCAGTTCCCTGTGCTTGTATTTTGTGGAGTTTTCCGGAACCTTCGCCTCTCCAAGCTGATCAACCAGCAGTAGTTCCTGGAGTTTAGGGTCAGCCTTGGTTTGACCGAAAATAGCCCAGTAATATTCACGGGTCATTCGGGTGCGGTCGATAATGCCATGGGCCCATTGCCAGGTTTGGAAAATATTCAGCAGAAGAATAAGGCTGAAAATAGAAATCGTTATTCCTTTCACCCAATTTCCCTTGTTCCTCAGGGATTCAATAAGATAGCCCAGGGGCAACGCCATCAGCACATAGGAGGGAAGCATTGCCCGCTGGCTGTAGCTTCCCCCTCCATACCACCAGGCGGTCCAGCTGGAGATAATCCATAGGTTCAGGATTGAGTAAATGAGGATTGGCCAGAATGCCGCCCTATGTTTCCTGAATAGCTGAATAAATCCGACGAAAGCCAGAACCATCAAGGGAGTATAAAGAAACCAGCCCTTTCGGTAACTGAACAGAAAATCCATGGTATGCGGAGACCAAAGGTCAAGACCCTCACCGGGATTTTGATAGGTGTAATAAATCCAGTTTCCGGTAACCTCTTTCCAGTAAAGCATTTGCGGAAAGCCTCCCACAAACATGAATAAAGCCAGCAGTATAATGTGAAACCAATGATCCCGGATTAAGAACCATTTGTTCTTCAGACTTTCCAGATTGTAAACACCCCAGAATAAGGGGATCAGAATACAAACCATCTCCGAAGGACGGCATAAAACAGCAAGTCCCATCATCAGTCCAAGCATGGAAGCTTTGTATGCAGTGGGTTTCTTGTGATATTGAATGGTAAACCAGACAATCCCGGTATAAATCGTAAAAATGTAATTATGCGAAAGCATACCATCAAAGGCTGTCAACTGAAAATGGTTGGTGCCTCCGACAATCAGCAGCATCAGTATCAAACTCGTCGTTTCACTGAAATACTCCAGAAGGATTTTCCGTAATACGAAAATGCCGATTGCAGCATAAATCAACCCGCTGATGGCAAAGGCATACTGATAGGGAATCGAAAATCCATCGGTTGCAAAACCACTTATTCCGGCATAAAAATGTGCCAGCAAAAAAGCTGGGAAATTCAATACGGCAAGTCCGATACTCTCCTTGATAACCCAATGCCCCTCAATGGGATACAACTGGTAGAGTGTGCCAGTGGTTTGGTATTTATCAACGAGCAGTTTTACCCAGTCGAGGTTGTTCAGCGAAAGGTCATGATAAATAAACTGTGCCGGGAGGTAGAGGTAATAGCCGAACACATCCCAGGAAAGGATATTCACCGGGGGATAGACGAAACGAAAGAAGAAAATGGCAAAACTTAAAATGAAAGCGGCAATCAGCGAAGGGGATCGAAGGTTGCGCAAGGCTTGCATAAGTCGTTGATTAAAGGAGTATTGATTGTGCTGCCAAATTCAATTTGGTTATGGAAACTGAAAAGTGTTTATTCCTCGTAGTAAATCCTTTTAACCCTGCGTGAGAGTCCCGTGAGGATTTCATAGGGGATGGTTTCCATGTCTGCTGCAAGTTCCGAAAGGGGCAGTTCCTTGCCAAAGATCAGAACTTCATCGCCTTCCCTGGCCTGCAATCCGGTAATATCAATCATGCACATATCCATGCAAACATTCCCGATAATAGGCACCCTTGTTCCGTTCACCATCAGCTTTCCCCTTCCGTTGCTCAGCCTTCTGCTTAGTCCGTCAGCGTAGCCAATGGGTACAATTCCTATCACTGTTTCCTTATCGGATGTCCATGCACGGTTATATCCTACCGAATCATTGGCAGGAACCACCTTGATTTGAGAGATGCTTGATTTCAGGATGCTTACGACTGCAAGGTTTTGCTGCTCTTCTGGCATTGGGGCAATTCCATAGAGTCCGATTCCCAAGCCTTACCATATCCATCTGTGCTTCGGGGAAACGACTGATTCCTGCGGTATTGCTGATATGCCTAAGTACAGGGTAATCAAATGCTGCAGCGATTTTATCACCACATTCACCAAATACTTTTATCTGATGCCTTGTGAAATCATCAAATTGTGGATTGTCGCTGGCTGACAGATGTGAAAAAACGGAGCACACCCTGATACGGGGATTTTCCTTAAGGACGGCAAGCAATTCATCAACCTCAGAAGGATCAAAGCCCAGGCGGTGCATCCCGCTGTCAATCTTGAGATGAATCCCAATACTGTTATGTTCGGCAGAGAGCTTCGACAGGGATTCCTCCAGCAATCGGAGTGTTCGGAAACTGTAAATCTCCGGTTCCAGATTATGCTTCAGCATTGAGTCAAAGCTTTCCTGGTCGGGATTCATAACCATGATAGGCAGGTTGATTCCGGCTTTCCTTAATTCAACACCCTCATCGGCATAGGCAACGGTGAGATAATCCACATGGTGAAACTGCAGCAGATTTGCGATCTCATAGCTACCACTTCCGTAGGAAAAAGCCTTTACCATTGCCATAACCTTTGTGCCGGGCTTCAGCATGGAGCGGTAATGGTTCAGATTGTGAACCAGTGCATTGAGGTTGATTTCCAGAACAGTCTCATGGGTTTTCTGCTGTAGTACCTCACTGATCTGCTCAAATTCAAAAACTCTTGCGCCTTTAAGTAGAATAGTTTCATTCGAGAATGAAGCCAGGGGGAATTTGCCAAGAAAATCAGCTGTTCCGGTGAAGAATTCCTTCTCCATGCTGAATGCAGAGGCCTGCTTTCCGATGGATTTTCCTATTCCGATAATCCTGTCGATATGCTTTAACTCCAGCAATTGTCCGATTTCCTGATATAAATCGCTGTCACTCAGCCCCGACTGCAAGATATCGGAGAGAATGACGGTTTTCTTCCTGTGCTGTTTTTGCTGATTCAGGAAATCAAGCGCAATCGATAAGGAATCTATATCACTGTTGTAAGTATCGTTGATGATAGTGCAGTTATTGATGCCCTCCTTCATTTCGAGGCGCATGGCAACAGCCTGCAATTGCTTCATTCTCTTTGCAATCACCTCAGGCTTATAGCCCAATAGAAGCATGGTTGCCCAGCAATGGATTGCATTTTCAATGGAAGCAAAATCCGTGAAAGGGATTTCTATTTCGAGGAACTGATTCCTGTATAATCCGGAAATAATAGTGTTCGGATTATGGTGAACCACGGATTTTATGGAAAGGTCAGCCTTTTCATGCCTGCTCCAGGTGAAGGTTCTGATGTTCCTGAGAATCCCTGATTTGAGAATACCTTCCTGAAGTTCCTTCTGATCAACACAGTAAATCAGCATCTCCACCTTTGTGAAGAGTTTCAGCTTCTCACCGGCTTTCTGAATCCTGCTGATGAAATTCTCATCATGTGCATGGCCCAGATTGGTGAAAATTCCAATGGTTGGGAAAATAATAGGCTGAAGCTTATCCATTTCATCCGGCTCAGAAATTCCAGCCTCAAAAATGGCGAGATCATGCTGATCATTCATTTGCCAGACCGACAAGGGAACTCCTATCTGGGAATTGAAGCTTTTCGGACTTCTGACAATATTCTTATCTTCATACATCAGCTGGTAAAGCCATTCCTTTACAATGGTTTTCCCGTTGCTGCCGGTGATTCCTATTACTTCAGTGTTGAATTGCCTGCGATGTGCTGCTGCGAGTAGTTGCAGAGCCTGAAGGGCATCCTTAACCAGGATGATATTTGCTTCATGAAGCATCAGCAGGTTCTCGGGCTCATTCTGAACGATGAAGTTCCGCAGCCCTTTATTGTAAAGCTCTTCAAGATACCTGTGACCATCATTACGCCTCGAAACCAAAGCAAAGAAGATGCATCCATCAGGACTGACAAGCCGCCTGCTATCAGTAAGCAGGTCTGTAATCAGGTATTCCGGCTTCGGAAGCTGGAGCGCCTGTCCCTTAATCAGTTTTGTGATTTCCTCTATTGTATGTCCGGTCTGAGTCATATCCTGTCAATCCCTAAGCCTTTTCTAATTTTCCTTCTCCATTTTGCCAATGGCGAGGGGATTCTTGTTGATTTCATTCCACATCTGCCTGTTGTTGAAGATATCACAAGCCAGGTAAATTGCTGCTCTCATTGAATCAGCCGAAGCTATGTCCTTACCGGCAATGTCATAGGCAGTTCCATGGTCAGGGGAGGTTCTCACATACGGAAGTCCTGCTGTGAAATTCACTCCGTTTTCAAAGGCAAGTGTCTTGAAGGGGATAAGTCCCTGATCATGATACATCGCCAGAATACCATCGAATTGCTGGTATTGTCTGGCTGCAAAGAATCCGTCAGCCGGGAAGGGTCCGTATACAAGCATATCACTATCCTGTGCTTTCTTGATCACGGGCATCAGGATTTCATTCTCCTGGTTCCCAAGCAATCCGCCATCACCGGCATGGGGATTCAACCCAAGGACAGCAATACGGGGTTTGCGGATGGCAAAATCCATTTTAAGGGATGATTCCATCAATTTCAGTTTCTTCTGTATCAGTTCAGCAGTAATGGTTTCAGCCACTTTTTCAAGGGGAATATGTCCTGTAACCAGTCCTACCCTGAGGTTATTGCTAACCAGAAGCATCAGCTGATCCCTGGCCCCAAGTTTCTGTGCCAGGTACTCAGTATGTCCGCTAAAAGGCTGCTCCATGGAAGCCTGGACATTATTCTTGTTCAGGGGTGCGGTTACGAGAACGTCGATCAGCCCCTTCTTAAGGTCTTCTATGGCTGCATTCAGCGAGAGCATTGCGGTTTCACCAGCCAGGGTGGTGGATTCTCCCAGTTCAATCTTGAGATCCTTATCGTGCAGATTCAGCAGGTTAGGCCTTTTCAAAGTTGCCTGTTCTGCCTTTTGTATCACCTGGAAGCTGAAATCGGGAATATTGAGTAGCTTCCTGTGATAGGTTGCCACCTTCGAAAGTCCGTACACCACTGGAGTGAACAGCTCAAGAATGCGCTGGTCGAGGCAACTCTTAATGATGACTTCATAACTGATGCTATTGATATCTCCATGGCTGATACCAACAACTATCCTGTTTTCATTATCCGGTGTTTTGATCATGCTCTCTTTCTTTAAAGATACAAAGATACTGTTTTGACTGAAAGAGGAGGAGGGGGAGGTTATTTCTGATTTTTGATTGCGGATTGCGGATTTGGGGACGGGGGGACAAGGGGACGGGGAGACTAGGAGACAAGGGGAGATGTGAAGATGCGCAGCGAAGCGGAGTCCGCCGGCTGGCGGATGAAGATGCGTAGCGAAGCGGAGTCCGCCGGCTGGCGGATGAAAATGAAAGTTAATTTTCAATGATCAGATCCGTGTAAATCTGTCCGCCAGCCGGCGGATCCGTGTCATCCGTGTTCTATTTAGTGCTACTTGCAAGAATTTAGAACCACTAAGACACTTATCCGCCGCGGCGGACACTTAGAAATACTAAGAACCCCGAACCCCGAACCCCGAACTTTCGAAAGAACGATAATTAAGAATTGACGAAAAAGTCCGATTTCTGCGGTTAAAGGGGAATAACTATATTTGAGCAGCAGAACTATTTTATGAATAAATGCTTCTTTGTTAGCGACCTGCATGGCAAAATGAGCCGGTACGAAAACCTGATCAGGAAAATTCGTGTCGATAAACCTGATTTTGTCTTTCTGGGAGGTGATTTGCTTCCACATAAAAGCATCGAAGGCAGAAGCGGTTTTGAGAAAATAGATAATTTCGGGACAGACTTCATCCTGAAGAAATTCAGAAAGATGAAGCAGCAAATGGATTGCACCTATCCTGATGTCTACCTCATTCCCGGAAATGATGACCGGAAAGATCTTTTATCAGCATTGCCCGAAGGTGAAGCTGAAGGTCTTTGGACCAATCTCAATATGAAGTGCCGTGTTATCGGGAAATACCGTTTCTATGGATATGCCTTCGTACCTCCAACTCCATTTCTGTTAAAGGATTGGGAGAAATACGATGTGTCGCGCTTCGTTGATCCGGGTTGCATTTCACCCATGGAAGGCAAGCGAACTGCTCCGCCGCATGGTGATCCGGAATGGGATACAATCGCAAAGGACCTTGAAGCTATGACCGGCTCCGACGAAATGAGCCACAGCGTTTTCCTGTTTCATTCTCCTCCCTATAAATGCCAGCTCGACAGGGCAGATCTCGATGGAAAGACTTTCGACCATGTTCCTCTGGATGTCAATGTGGGGAGTATTGCAATTCAGCGCTTTATTGAAGAAAAGCAGCCGTTTATTACTCTTCACGGACATGTGCATGAGTCGACCAGATTAACCGGAAACTGGCAGGAGAAGTTTGGCAGGACCTTCGCCTTCAATGCAGCCCACGACGGACCTGAATTATCGTTGGTTGTGTTTGAACTTCACAATCCTCAGTGGGCAGAACGATTCCTGATTTAGGCAATTCAAATTACTAAGGAATAACGTGGGAAACATCTTTGCGCATAATGATTCTGCCTGAGCTCAGTCAGCCCTACTCCTTCATCGCATTGATGATTTTGGAAACACTCTTCTCTTCAAAATATCCTATAAATCGAAGCAATCTTCTTAGTAAACCCGAAGATGGTAATCTCACTTGAGTAGCAAGCAAATTCACTGCAGTATCCAAACGGTAAGTAGCCTCTGTCCTCGCATTCACATCCAATGACCAAAGGGCTACTGCTGAGTTCCACGACTGTTCCCTGGCTTTCGCCATGCTGAAATCGATGAACTTTTCATCATTCCTTTTTCCTGCCCAGTCGAGGAGAAAGAGAAAGCGTGAGACTTTTCCCGTTTTTTTCTGCAGTTCATCAACAATATGAGCAAGAACAACATTCACCCGATTGAAGTCCTCTTTCAGGAGATGAATATCTGCACCTTCCATGACCGTAGATGCAGCAATTGCGAGATCCAGATTGATATGGGCATTCATTCCAAGCATGATGTGCTGCAAGATGGTGAGTTCCTCATTTTTGGCATCAAAAGCAGTCTGCCACGACTGGCTGATCATCCGGTTCATACGGTAATCCTGATAAGCTTGCAGGTACAAATTGGCAAAAGTCACATCCAGCCGAACCATCCTTGCATTATCATCGAATGATTTATTTTCCACGCCTTTCAGGACTTCAGCGGTTGTCCTTCGATAGACGTAGGCAAATATGCCCAGGTAATTGTTTTCCTTGACTGTTGATTCAATGATTTTGTCAAGTTCTTCTAATACTTCATATATATTTTGGCAGGGCATTATGGTTGAATTGAGTTAATAGCGAGATGCCAGAGGTTTCAATACTACTGTTCAGCAACGCCACATTCTTATTAAGCAACAAGTTAAATTAATAAAGTCGCTTCTGCCGATTTAGGCGTTCATTGGTATTGATCCAAACGTGGGTCATTAGTTCCGAAACATGCCTGAACTTCAGAAATGAAATTATTCTATGTAAGCTAAACTTTTATAGATGCTGAATTGTTCAGTTTCAAACCCTTTAATTCCCGAATGAATAAAATAACACTATGAAAATCTCAAGAAACATCTTCCAATTACTCGTTTTTTTACTTCCAACTCTCGCTTTCGCACAGCAACATCATTCACAATCAGGTAATTCCAAACCAGACACCACTGTTCATTACCAGCAGGAAAAACATCTTGCAAATATTCGTCAGCTAACTCAAAGTGGCGATTATGCTGAGGCTTACTTTAGCTTCGATAATTCCATGGTGACCTTTCAGGCTAAAACTCCTGAATGGAATGCTCCCTGCGATCAGATTTTCTATTTCCCCTTCAGCGACGGCGATATGCTGAACCATATGCCACAGCTGATCAGCAATGGTGTCGGACGTACCACCTGTTCATATTTCATGCCCGGTGACAAGTCCATCCTTTATGCTTCAACCCGTTCGGGAGGAGATGCTTGTCCCAAAGATCCGGAAAGGCGTTCTGACGGAAAATACCTATGGCCCCTGTATGCTGATTTCGATATCTATATCTCTGATTTAAAAGGCAATATAGTCGATACTCTAATAAAATCGCCCGGTTATGATGCTGAGGCAACGGTATCCCCAAAGGGTGATTTGATTGTCTTCACTTCCGATCGCAGCGGTGATCTTGAACTCTATACCTGTGATTTGAAAGGCAACAATGTGAAGCAGGTTACCTTTGGACTAGGATATGATGGTGGTGCATTCTTTTCGCCCGATGGCAAAAAGCTGGTGTTCAGGGCTTCCAGACCACAAACTCCGGAAGCAATAAAAGAGTATAAGGATTTGCTTAAGGAAGGACTGGTTGCACCAACCGCCATGGAAATATATACCTGCAATGTTGATGGTTCTGATCTCCGACAGGTGACTCATCTTGGAAAAGCCAACTGGGCTCCCTTTTTCAGTCCTTCCGGTGAGAAAATTATTTTCAGCTCAAATCACGCAGGAAGCCACGGATTTAATTTCAATCTTTTCATGGTAAACCTTGATGGAAGCGGATTGGAGCAAATTACCTTTGATCCTGTTTTTGATGCTTTCCCAATGTTTTCCTACGATGGCAAGAGACTTATATTCTCCTCCAACCGAAATAATGGAGGAACAAGATACACAAACCTGTTCATTGCAGATTGGAAGGAATAAAGAGAAAGTTTTGCTATTGCAGAACTACCAGTTTCTTTACTGCAGTTTCGTTCCTGCCTTCGAATCTGATGAAATAGGTTCCTGCTGGAATCTTGCTAAGGTCTAACCTGATCTCCTTTTGATTGCTGATATCAGATTGAAGCAGAGCGTTTCCGGCAAGATCGAAAACTGTGAGTTTTGAGAATCCGAAAGTGTTTCTGATTGTAGTAATACTGCCTGCAGGATTTGGTGCAATACTGACTTCTGATGAGGAGTTCTTTTTGATGCCTGTTGTTCCATAGGCACTTTTTGCATAGGCATAATTGTCGCAAACAATCTCAGATACTTCATCCGGGACAAATCCTGTTTCATAAGTGTTGTCATAAGTGTTGAACAGGATCATCTGTGGAATAGCTGAGGATGTCTGGTATCCAATAATTATATAGTTGGCTGTATACTGATCGAACGATGATGAACCCATGGTGAACCCATCAAATCCTTCCAATAATCCTCTTTGCGTGACCTGTCCTGTACTGATGTTTACTTCTGATATGTAGCTGTCCACAACAACTCCACCCTGACTTACTTCCCGGTCAAGTACATAGAGTTTGTTGTTCTCATTGTCATAATTCAGACTGGTAACATAAAAGGTTTCGGTAGTGCTGCTGAGCGCAATTTTTGTCCAGCTGAATACCGAATCCCTGACCGGAATGCTGAACAAACTGAGAACAGATTGACCATCTTCACCTGCGTAATAGATTATTCCATTATCTGAATCAAATCCGATAGCATCCACTGTGAGTCCGTATATTCCGGGTTCTTCAACCATCCCGACCAACTGTTCCATGCCGGTTTCAGGATTGAAGGAATACACTGAAATATGATCTGCAGGCTGAGCATCAAGGGTGTAGATAATTCCTGTGCTCATATCGATCTCCGAAATATTGGAATAATTGGTAAAGGGCTGAATCGACTGCTCATTGGTGACGGTGTTGAAAGCAAGCAATCCATTCGCAGATGCACCGTAACCACTCAGGTAATAGGTGCTATAATAGGAATTGAATGATGATGAGCTCATCAGATAGGCCTGCAATAGGGAGGGAATAGTTTCAACCGAAGCTGGTTCAAGCGCCTGCCATTTTAGAATGTCAATCAATCCGGAGTTCTGGTTTGGATGAGCTCCAACCAGCCTTATTTGTGCATTGGAAGTGCTGAACAGGCTGATCAACAAAGCTAACAGCAGTATTTTTGATTTCATGACAACAAATTTGAGTAATCGATTTCTAAAGGTACTATGATTTTAGCTTGATAATCAGGCAGATTTCTTTGAATCCTGCAATTTATCCGTCCAGGCAAGCAGAAGCGCTGAGATTATGAAAACCAGGTGAATGGCAATCTTCATTATTACCTGTTCAATTTCAAAATTCTTAATGTTTATGAAGGTTTCGAGCAGGTGAACTCCTGAAATGCTTACCAGTGAAACAATCAGTTTAATCTTCAGCGAACTGGCCGTGATTTTACCCAGATAGTCAAGCTGATCAGTGTCTTTAGCCATTTCAATTTTGCTTACAAAGGTCCAGTATCCTCCGATTATTACTACAATCAAAAGGTTAATGACCATTGAGATATCAATAAGCCCAAGGATGGCAAGCATAAATGTAGTTTGGTTGTAGGTCCCGAAGGCAGCCAGCATTTTTACCAGTTCTATTATGAAATGAACGGAGTAGGCCAATGAGGCAATGATCAATCCCAGGTATACAGGAGCCTGCATCCAGCGGCTGTAAATTATAAACTTCTCAAGGAGATCTTCGATGGATTTCATCTTCTGTCAGTTAGTTTTTCTATTGCTATTAATAACATATGTCAGGCATTGATTGTTTAGCGCTACCCCAACATTCGGGGGTTCTGACATATAACAGTAAAAGTACAACATTTGAGCTATTTTGATTATTGAAAATCAAGGTATTGCCTGCCATCATAACGTTAGAGTCAATTCTTTTCCTTTCCAGTTTCCATAATATAAACTTATTCAGATTAATGAATATCTTTGCCCCATAAATCAACGAAGGATTAATCCCAAATAACCATTAATATGAAATTGAATATCAGACTGTTCCTGAGTTTTGCCGTGTTGGCTGTTTTGATTGTAGCATGCAAGCCAAAGAATAAGGAAGGTGAGGTTAAACTTGCTCCCGGCACAGCCAGGATTACTGTTGAAGAAGTATTGCAAACCGGCAATTATACTTATATCAAGGGAATGGATGATGGCAAGGAAGTATGGCTTGCTGTTTCACGTCAGGAAGTTGCCAAGGGTGAAGTCTATTATTTCGCCAAGGATATGGAAATGGAGAATTTCACCAGCAAGGAACTGAAACGCACTTTCGAAAAGATCTATTTTGTTCAGGCATTCAGCAAGGAGCCTATTGCCATGGTTAATAACAAGCCAGCCGTTTCACCTGGTGCTGAAAAGTCAGCCCCTGAAAAGGTAACCGTTAAGGTTGAGCCTGTTGAAGGAAGTACGACCATTGCTCAGGTCTTCGAAAAGAGGAATGCCTTTGCCGGCAAGCCTGTAAAAATTCACGCTCAGGTTGTGAAAGTGAACACCGAAATTATGGGAATGAACTGGCTTCATATCCAGGACGGTACCGATAATAACGGTGATTATGACCTCACTGTTACAACTAAGGATGTTGCCCAGGTGGGTGATTTCGTTCTTGTTGAAGGAACTATTACTCTTGATAAGGATTTTGGTGCTGGTTACGCGTATGCAGTAATCATGGAAAATGCCAAGGTTGTAAAGAAATAATTCTTCCGGTTAACCGGATTTTTGAGACCCTTCCGCGATGTCATTGCCATTTACTAGGCAAGATATTACCGGAGGGGTTTCTTGTTTTATATCCGGAGCAGATCACCCATTCCTGAAAATCCCCTTTTGCAGCAACGATTAATCTTCGATCACAATATCATACTTGCTCAGCAAACCCGGCAATCCTTCAGTTGAAAAGCGGGCTTTCTTAATATGATTATTTTCAGGATCGAGAGTGTAGTTTGAAGCAGTGGTAAAGTCAGCCTTCTCCAGTATTGTATTTTCAAAGTAAGCCCTGTCGAGGTTGCAGTCTGCAAAGGATGCCCCGGTAAGATCAGCAGTGTTGAAATCCACCTCCATCAGTTGTGACTTGTTGAAGATGGTTTTTCTGATCTTTAGCTGGAAGAAGGTGGAATGATTCAGAATACAATTGTCGAACCTGAATTCCAGTCCAAACGTATGGCATTGATCGAAGCGCAGTCCCAGCATCTTGCAGTCCTTAAACTTTACATCCCTGAATGAGGTTCCCTTTAGTTTTGCAAGACTCAGATTGCATCCGGTAAATACACATTCAATAAACACTATGCCTGTCAAATCAGCATTGGCGAAATCACAATTCCTGAAGCTGCAATTCTCAAATTCCTTGGCAGGCAGAGGGGTGGAAGTGAATTCTGCTTTATCAAAGGTTTTGTCTTCAATACTGTCTGTTGCCATAGTTGGGAAATACTATTTGTGTAAGTGAAAGAAATTGTTTAAAATTACTAAAATGAGGTAAGAAAGAAGTCATCCGCCAGCCGGCGGACAGAATTCAGAATTGAGAAAACAGAACCATTATTTGGCTCCTGTCCGCCAGCCGGCGGATGACTCCCATATTCTGACTTCTGGGCTCAGACTTCTGTATTCTGACTTCTGTATTCTGACTTCTGACTCCTGTCCGCCAGCCGGCGGATGGCTCCTGGCTTCTGCCTTCAGCATTCCGTCCGCCCGCCGGCGGGTGAATTCTTCAGGAAATAACATTTTTAAATAATCTCTAAATACGTGACTTATTCTTTTCAGTACCCCGCTGCTTTAAAGAAAGCTTCGAGCTTTACGGGATCTAAATTGCCTTCTGTTCTTACTCCACTGCATACATCGATTCCGAAGGGCTGCACTCTCTCAATTGCTTCAGCTACATTGCCGGGATTCAGGCCTCCCGCAAGGAAAACAGGTTTTCTTGACTGCTCAACAATGCTTCTGCTGAGCTGCCAGTTATGCGTTCTGCCGGTACCTCCAAGCTCTTTAACAGCCAGTCGCGGGTTTCCTGAGTCCAGAAGCAAGGCATCAGCAAGCTCGGATGCTTCCATTGCCTCATCAATGGATTTCTCATCCAGCACATGAATGACCTGCACAAGTCTTATGGAAGGCAGTGCTTTTCGCAGTAGTGCATACTCCTTGGATGGCAAATGGTCAACCAGCTGAATAGTATTCGGAAAGGTGCGTTGGTAATGCCGTTCGATCCCTAAAGAAGTTACTTCACTGCTTAGCAGGAAACTGGCGATCGGAGGGGGTATGGCTGCAGCAATCTCCCGGATAAGTTCATCACTGATTACACCCGGTCCGCTGGGCATTGCACCGACAAGTCCTAAAGCTGAGGCCCCGAATTCAATCGCTTGCATGGCTTCTTGCAAGGAGCTGATGCAGCAGACTTTAATCCTGATTTTGTTCACGGTTGCTGTTTTTGGGTAGGGAAATCAACAATGGCTAATGATACAATAGAGCACAAAAATGCTAAGAAAAATTCACTCAGTCCTGAATATCAAATCCATCCTTTGATCTCTATATTCTGATCGTTAAAATGAATCGGATAAAATTACAGAATATTAGCAAGTATTGAATTTACTACCTTTGGAGGTACGCCTGTGCAGTGGCTGCTAAGCAATATAATGTCGGAAGTTCACATCTCTGATAAATGATGATATTGAGAAAATCCTTTTCTGCTTGCTCGTATTCCTTATCGCTTAAGGGTTTGCTTTCCATTATTCTCATTTTTCTGATACAATCCGGAAACTGTCAGAGCTTTTTTAAGGTCAACTCAGGAACAAAGGCCGATATCTTGCAGTTAAAGGTTGATTATGAGGGCAATGAATACTTTCTGTCCGATAAGATATTCAGTATTCAGAATGATAAGTGGCAAAGACTGAATTTTCCGGTGGCTGGCAAGATATATCAATTTCATCCTGTAAATCCACGGGATATCTGGTTAAGTGTGAATCAGGAGACATATACCTGTCTGCTCTATCATTACCATGAAGGCATCACAGAGAATATTCAACCGCCTTTTTCCAACTTCATCACAGCCATGTATTTCCCAAACAAGGACTTTGGAATACTGGCATCTGACGTTGACATAGCCATTTATTCAAAAGGGGAGTTTGTCAATCTGAAACCCTCACCAACTCGTGGTTCGATCAACAAGTTATATGGAACAAAACCTGATGCATTCTGGGCTGCCAGTTTCATGGGGGAGTTGTACCACTACAAAGGCGGACAATACATTGAGTTTTTCAAGGGAGCTCAAACTACAGATATTACATTTATCAATTCCGAACTTGGTTATGCATTGGTAGGTGACAGGCTGGAGGAAATAACTCCTGAGGGAAGCCGTTTACTACATCGCGACAGCAGATTTAAACAGTTGAAATCCATCACATTATTGCCGGATCGCTCACTTCTGATGGCTGGAGCAAAGGGATTGATGCTTGAATGGAAGAACGGAGAATTAAAGCTTCTTCCCAGGGCGTGTGAAGAGGATCTGGCAGGCATCTGTGCCACTTCAGATGGAATATGGGCAGCGGGAAACAATGGTCGCCTGCTTTATGCTGGTCAGAGGAAATTTGTCAGTTATACTGAAGAAGGGATAGGCTTTTCTTCAGGGAAACTGGTAAATTATGGTGTTGAAGCAGATGATGAGTATGGGGTTGCGATTGCAGACTTTAACGGAGATAAACGAAAGGATATTTATTCAGTATGTATATATAACCTCAATCGGTTGTATATGAATAATCTGAGTGGACAGGATCGTCTTTCAGCACTTTATGGATTCTCGGATGAAGCTGAAAGCCGCAATGCAACAGGGGTATCTGTCCCCGGCACTACGAATGCCTTTTCTGAGCTGAAACTTGGAGTCACGACTGCTGATGCAGATAATGATGGTGATCCTGATCTTTATATTAGTTATCTGAACGGTTCCAATAAATTTTTGCTTAATAATGGAGAAGGCGTATTCAGAAATGTCGCCGATCAGCTAAACAGGGCATGTGACGATATGAACCGCTCCAATGCAGGTGCGTTTGCCGACATTGACAATGATGGCGATCTGGATCTGTTTGTTACCAGCGAACAAGGGTCAAACAGATTATTCCTGAATGATGGGACAGCTCATTTCACTGATGTTACCAAGGCTTCCGGACTTTCCTCAATAAGCGGAGGAATGTGTGCCTCGTTTTCTGATATAAACAATGATGGACTTCCGGATCTCTGCGTTTCATTCTGGTATCCATGTAATCGACTGTACATTAATGAATCCGGATCCGGTAAAGTGCATTTTCGTGATATCACTGTTCAAACGGATCTGTCCCTGGCAACTCCCTCAAAAAGCAATGCTGTCGTGTTTGCTGATGTAAACAATGACGGGAATATGGACTTGTTTATTGCCAATCGCAATACACCCAATAAGCTCTATATTAACCCCGGAAATGGCATGATGCAGGATCAGAGTTCAAGATATTTTCAATCTAAGGCTTTGATGAGCAATGGGGCAGCTTTTGCTGATTTTGACCTGGATGGATATCAGGACTTGTATCTTACAAATGTTGGGGAGAATATCCTATTCAGAAATCTTTTTGGTAAAAGTTTTGAAGATGTAACAGCAGTTTATGGAGCAGAAGCCTCAGGCTATGGAACCGGATGCGCTGTCGGTGATATGGATAACGATGGTGATATTGATTTCTATGCGGCCAACTACATAAACGGAAATAGCCAATTGTTCCTGAATATCTCAGGCAAGGTCAACTCTGCAGTTTTTGAACTAAAAGGGACTAAATCGAACAGGGATGCTATTGGCGCCAAATTCTGGCTGTATAGAACTTCAAAGGATAAAGTGAAGCCTGATTCTCTATGTGCATTTCGGGAGATAAGTGGAGGCGGTGGCTATAGTTCCTGCTCTTCAAAGGAAATTATTGTAGGCCTGGATGCTGCAAGAGCCTATTATGCCGTGATTTTTTTTCCGGCTTCAGGGGATAGCATCAGGGTGGATGGGATAAAATCCGGTGAAAGGTATTTAATTGAGGAGCAAAAGGGTTCTGCTGCTTTCCTCACCTTAAGTAGAAAATGGATCTTCAGATTGTTTTATGACAGAGAAAACAGGCCGGAAATTGCCAAAATACTTTTTCTTGTTCTTTTGACTCTTCTTTATGCACGCTTCAGCCGAAAAATAAACCGTCAGGCAACACTCATTAAGTGGAGCATCAGCATTTCCATCCTTCTCATTTCCCTGTTTATAAACCGCTATTATCTGTTCTCAGCATACAGTGTTGCTTTCTTTATTGCACCACTCCTGGCTTTTGGACTCATGCTTATTCTGCATTTGTATATTGAGCTATTCCTGGTCAGACGAATGGCACTCAAGGAGAAACAAGATTTAAGAGAGAAACTTTCCCGGGACTTGCATGATGATCTGGCTTCTACTCTTGGAAGCATCTCCATTTATGCCAACTCACTCGCAAAGCAGGGTCCGGCAGCAGTCATGGACAAGCAGGTCCTTTCCGAAAAAGTCAATAGCCTTACCCAGGATGCTCTTCAGTCCATTTCGGATATTATCTGGATGACCTCTCCACGCAATGATTCCCTTCAGAGTCTGCTGGCAAAAACCTGTAATCAGATGCAGGAAATATTCTCCGAATCGGGTGTTGAATTCAGTTACCATATTGCAGTTCCTGAAGAATACGTTATTCTTCCTGAAAAACTCAGGAATGATGCCTTCTTGATTCTGAAGGAAGGGGCTCATAATATCATAAAGCATGCTGCAGCTACTAAAGTTGAATTCAGGGCTGTTGTGGATGGGAAGGATTGCGATATATTCCTCAGGGATAATGGTGCAGGCTTCGATAAATTGGCACTGTCAAATGAAGATAAGCATCAGGGGAATGGTTTGTTGAATATGAACAAAAGAGCGTCGGAGTCAGGTATCATGCTAAAAATTGATTCTACTCCAGGAT
Source organism: Bacteroidales bacterium (assembly GCA_016707705.1). Lineage (GTDB taxonomy): Bacteria > Bacteroidota > Bacteroidia > Bacteroidales > UBA4417 > UBA4417. Next base: position 5,378 of record JADJHD010000023.1, on the reverse strand, counting down.
CAGGTACTAAATTGCAGATTCACTTCAGGATATGACCTGAATAGGCTATAGAATCCACTTGACAAATGTCTAACTTGCCTGCCTTTTAATATTGTAAAAATGTCTATCCGGATTGGAATAGTTGAAGATCATTCAGAATTCAGGCAAAGCCTGTGTTTTCTAATTGCTTCCTATTCTGATTTTTCAGTCTTGTGGGCGTGCTCCTCAGTTGAAGACGCCTGGAAACAAGAACCCGCTGATGTGTTGCTTCTGGATATCAATCTGCCTGGACAATCAGGTATTGATGCTATTCCGGAATTTAGATCCAGATTTCCTGATCAGAAAATCATCATGCTGACCATCCTGGAAGATGAGTACCATATTATGCAGGCTATTCGTAACGGTGCTGACGGATATATCCTCAAAAAAACAGCACCTCCGAGAATTCTGGATTCAATTCAGCAGGTTTATGAAGGTGGTGCCGCGCTAACACCTATGGTGGCACGACAGGTGCTGGCATTCTTTAAGCCTGCAGCCACTGTTCAGGATACCAATCATTTAACGCCCAGAGAAAAGGAAATTCTTGCATTGATAACTGAAGGTATCTCAACGGATAAAATAGCTGACAAACTCTTTATCAGTACCCAAACTGTCAGGAATCATATCAAGAATATTTATGAGAAACTGCAGGTGCATTCCAAGGCACAAGCTGTAGCGAAAGCTCTTAAGGAAAAGCTGGTCTGATTGCAGTCCGATTCATCTATCGTATTTATTTCTATAAAATGACCTGTTTGGGCTATTGTTATGGCCTTTGAGTAAGTCTACTTTTGAATTCGTAATGGCCTCCCTTCTTCCAGAACTCAAAGGGGGCCGATGTACTTACAGACTAGGCATTTACTCTTACTCCAATGATCTCGATTACTGATTTCGGACAAATCACGAAGCCGGAAGTCCTTTCGGCTCTTCTTATTTTCTCTACATGCAATCATAGTGATTTCCTGTTGTTTGAAACCGGAAGTGAAAGCGAGGATGAATACTCAACAGGGTCGAATAAGATGAATAATTGCCCGGAAAAGGATTATGGACTTAATTATGCTTTCCCCCTGCCTGATTTCGAAGAGGTAGAAAGAATCGCAGAAGAAGTTCAACCTAAAGATGAGGAAATCTTAGTTTGCTAACAATCGTAAACCTTTAAATAACCAGAAATACCAAATTTCCCCCAAATCTTTTGATATCCGAAACCCCTGAAGGACGGATATACGCCTGTCCCACCCGGGCAATGACTTTCAGGGATTCTTTTATGTATAGTAAAATATTCCAGACAGCAGGGCAACCTGCTGTCTTGTTTTTTAGTAACTTTTTCTTGCTCAAATCGAGTATGCCTCCAAAATCCATTTTGTATGAGTCCAGCCGAAAGCGCCTTTAACAATGCCTGCAACAATCTTGAAGGATCAGTGAAAAGCCAGATGTTCGGAGTGCCCTGCTTCAAGATCGGAACCAAGGCCTATGTTTGCTTTTCTGCTGATACCATGATTTTCAAGCTTTCCGGGGATGCACTTAATGAAGCCCTCAGTCTTGATGGAGCCAGACAATTCGACCCTTCAGGCAAAAACAGACCCATGAAAGAATGGATACAGCTTCCCTATGCCTATCACACCCTATGGCCGAAGTTCGCTAAACTTGCCATCGATTATGTTAGCCAGCTAAAATAGAAAACCCCGGCTCCAACAAGTGTAATTGAACTTTTCTAAAACATATCGGTTTCTATAAACCTGTACTGCTGTGGGTAGGACGATAGTCAGACAATAGTCATTCAATCGTCAAACAATAGTCAGACAATAGTCAGGCAATAGTCAGGCAATAGTCAGACAGTTGTCAGGCAATAGTCATTCAATCGTCAAACAATCGTCAAACAATAGTAAGACAATGGTCAGACAATAGTCATTCAGTTGTTTTGGGAAATATTAATCAGCGAAAATCTGCATTTTAATCTGCGTAAATCAGCGAGAACCCAATTTGCAAAATCGATGATTTTCGTCCAAAACCACCGAATGACAATCGCATGATTTCCCACTTTCGCCACTTTTATCTTTTGTCTTTTTCCTTTTGTCTTTTGTCTTTTATCTTTTTCCTTTTGTCTTTTATCATCCCATCACCTGACTCTAATCCCTCAACCCCTCACCATGAAAAACAAAATCCTCCTTATCCTGAGCATCCTTTTTGGATTAATGTTCCTCAACGCTGGACTTAATAAGATCTTCCAGTATATTCCCATGCCTGCAGATATGCCGGAACCCATGAAGAACCTGGACGCCGCCATGATGCAGATTGGCTGGCTGATGCCATTGGTCGCCTGTGCCGAAATAATTGGTGGAATCCTCTTCATGATCCCTAAGTTCAGGGCACTGGGAGCAATAATTCTCTTTCCGATTATGATTGGAATTCTATTGACCCACATCCTCGTAGCTCCTTCAGGTTTGCCGGTAGCATTGGTACTTCTTGCTATTCACCTCTGGGTAATATTTGAGAACAGGGAAAAGTACCTTCCGATGATCAGATAAGGCTTCTTTCTTATTTTTACAGCATTCTTTACATTTGATTGGCATGGAGAATATTCGCGCTAATCCTTCAATTTCAATTATATGGAAACCGACATTCCAACCATCGATGCTTATATCAGTGGTTTTCCTGCCGAAATCCGGCTTTTACTTGAACAGGTAAGGTCCGCCATTCATGAGGCTGCACCTGATGCTACAGAAGCCATGAAATATGGCATGCCAACCTTCGTTCTGGAAGGCAACCTGGTTCATTTTGCCGGATGGAAGAGCCATATCGGATTTTATCCTGTACCCAGCGGAATAGAAGCCTTCAAGGCTGAACTTTCAATATATAAGCAGTCCAAAGGTGCTGTTCAGTTTCCATTGGATCAGCCGATGCCGCTGGAACTGATAAGCAGAATCGTAAAATTCAGGGTTCAGGAGAATCAGGAATTGACCAGACTTCGAAAAGCCAAACGGAAATGCAAAAATGGCCACACCTGGTACAAAAGTGCAGAGGTGACTGCCTGTCCATATTGCTAAGTCAGGCCAATAGATAATTCCTGAAAGCTTGAATTGGTTGCTTCGACTTAGCTTTTCTTTCCCAAGTTGCGTGCAAATTCAAAAAGTAGCCTAACACCAACAGCCGTTCCCCCTGAACTGCGATAGCCGTCTTTTTTATCCAGAAATGCTGGTCCTGCGATATCCAGGTGAATCCATGGATAATCGGTAAAATGATGCAGAAATTTTCCGGCTGTGATAGCGCCGGCATAAGGACCGCCTATATTTTTCAGATCAGCAACCTCACTCTTCAGCAGTTCGCCATATTCGTCCCAGAAAGGAAACTCTGCAATGCGCTCATGCACCTGCAAGCCTGTCTCCTTCAGCTTTTCCATATGCTTCCTGGCTCCCGACTGCACTGCAACCATCCCATATTTACCAATCGCTGCATGCGCTGCTCCTGTCAGGGTAGCGAGATCAATTACCAGCATTGGGTCATAACGCTTGGCATAGGTTAATGCATCTGCAAGAATAAGTCGGCCTTCAGCATCAGTGTTCAGAACTTCTACGGTTGTTTCATCCATCATGTGAATCACATCTCCCGGGACATATGCATTCCCATCAGGACGATTGTCGGTGGCCGGCATAAGTGCTACAACATGAACCGGCAAGCCGGCTTTGGCAATGGCGTAAATGGCGCCTGCGGCTGCAGCTGAACCGGCCATGTCGCATTTCATGGTATCCATGCTGCTGCTGGGCTTCAGACTCAATCCACCGGTATCGTAAACCACGCCTTTTCCAACAAGTACCAGTGGTTTTTTATTTACAGGCTTTTCAGGTTTATATTCCATAACTGTAAAAGTCGGCGGATCAATGCTGCCGCGATTTACAGCCAGCAAACCTCCCATTCTGAGAGCCTCAATGCGTTGCTTGTTGAATACCTCTACCTTGATTCCGGCAACTTGCCCCATTGCTTCGAATTCTGCTGACAGTCCTTCAGCATTAAGCGCCGAAAGGGGCTCATTCACAAGGGTTCGGCAGCGGTAGACAGCCTCAGCCAAAATGGAGAGTTGATCAATGCTTTCCTTTTTCAGCTTTTTGGAAACGATATTCACCAAAGTGAGCGGAGATTCCTTCTCCTCAGCATCTTTTCTGTATTTCAGGAATTGGTAGTTGCCCAGTAAAACGCCCTCTGCAAATGCCAATGCTAATTCGGCATGATCACCTTCATCAATAATACTGATTTCACCAATCTTATGTTCATTAAGCAGCGCGAGGATGCTTTCCCCTTTCTTCCTCCATTTTTCAAGCTTGACTGCTGTGACTTTTCCTTTTTCAGGCTTACACAGCAATAGTATCTTGCCCAGGCGGGGGATGAGAACAGTTTCTTTTCCCTTGGCAGCAAGCTGTTTTTTGGCGTAGCTGGCCTCTTCGGGAGTAAGCTGCGATTGAGGAATAGCTTCCGGTTTGGAAGCGAAAAGGATTGTATTTTCAGATTTCCCTGATTTTTTGAGAAGTTTGAGGGCTGGTAGCATAGGTTGATAAATTTTACCCAAAGGTAGGAAGAACCCTGAACCCTGTCAGCGTTCAAAACAAATTCCAAATTTTTCCGTTATCTCCTCATATCTTCCTCCATATGACATCCAAATCTATCCTCTTTTCCATCCTCTTCCTCCTTTTCGCCTTTACATCCTTTTCACAACAAAGCAACTTCCGGCTGCCACAGCAGGGACTTCAGGAACTCAGCCGGGAGGCGGAATCCAGAATCCGGGCAGGCGAAACATTTCCTTCACAAAACATTAGCCAGGCAACCATACAGCCGGGTGCCGGACAACTTCTAAGTTCCGGAATCATATCCCGGGGCAGACAAATAAAACTGCCTGCAGTGTCTTCCCGCTCAGCAAATTCAGATACTCTTTTCGTCCTGGATACCATGAATATTTCCGGCGACTGGTTCTATCAGGGAACCATAGTGATTGCCCTTAGCGGACAAATTCGCTTCAAAAATGCAAATGCCACCATACTCGGAGATATTTACCTCTTCGGGGATCATGCACTGCTTCAGGCGGATTCTTCAAATCTTTATATCCCCCAAGCCTATTTTTACCAGCGGGTCATTTTTGCCACAGGTGGGAGCAAGGTGTCTTTTCGTCATACCACTGTTGATCACAGCGACCTTTCCCATAATATCATTCTCGTGGATTCTGCCACTCTGGAGCTGATAGATGTAACCAACAAAGGCTTTACAACCAACGGCATTTATGCGGATGCCAGAGTGTTTGTGGATGGTACCAATCAGGCCGGGGAATATGTAATCCTCGACCGTTCGAAACTGGAATTCAGGAATGCCAATACCGTTCT
>JADJHD010000022.1 GCA_016707705.1 Bacteroidales bacterium | reverse complement strand
AGATGGAGGCAAGACCTGGAAGGCAATAGGAAATAACAGCCGACATGTTGATGATCATGCTTTCTGGATCGATCCTTCTGATACCAGGCATTTCATGATAGGTGGTGATGGCGGAGTCTATGAAACCTATGATGCAGGTTCAAATTACCAGTTCAAATCAAATCTTCCTGTTACTCAGTTTTACAGGGTTCAGGTGGATAATTCAACTCCCTTCTACTATGTTTATGGTGGTACCCAGGATAACAACAGCATGGGCGGACCGTCGAGGAATATCAGCAACAGTGGTGTTGTCAGCGATGAATGGTTCGTTACCAATGGTGGTGATGGCTTTTGGTCACAGATTGATCCTGAAAATCCCAATATCGTTTATGCCGAATCACAGTATGGAGGTATGGTCAGGTATGATCGTCTGAGTAAGGAAGCCATTGATATCAGGCCTGAACCCCGAAAGGGCGAAGATTCCTATCAATGGAACTGGAATACTCCGCTTTTATTAAGCGCACATTCACATACAAGGCTGTATTGCGCAGCCAATAAGGTGTTCAGAAGCGATGACCGCGGCAACAGCTGGCAGGTAATAAGTGACGACCTCACTGCAGGCATCGACAGGAATAAATGGCCGGTAATGGGTAAATACTGGCCTTCGGATGCCGTTGCCAAGGATATATCCACCTCACTTTATGGAACTATTGTTTCATTTGATGAATCCCCTGTAAATGAGAATCTCCTTTTCGCAGGAACTGATGACGGACTGATCAGGGTAACTGAAGATGCAGGGAAAACCTGGTCAAAAATATCTTCATTCCCCGGAGTACCTGAAAATACTTATGTTTCTGACATTCTTTCCTCAAAATTTGATGAGAATGTGGTTTATGCTTCATTCGACAATATCCTTCGCGATGATTTCAAACCATACATTTTGAAAAGCATTGATAAGGGTAAAACCTGGACTTCCATCTCAGCCAATTTGCCGGCAAATGGAACCGTTCACACCCTGCAGCAGGATTATATCAATCCCGATCTCATATTTGCAGGAACAGAGTTTGGATTTTTCTTCAGCAAGGATGCCGGCAAAATATGGGTACAGCTTAAATCAGGGATGCCGGCTGTTCCTGTAAGGGATATAGCTATACAGAAGAGGGAAAATGACCTGGTCGTTGCAACCTTTGGCCGTGGGTTCTACATCCTTGATGATTATTCACCGCTTCGCACTGTTTCAAAAGAGGTGCTTGATAAGGAAGGATACCTGTTCCCGGTAAAGGATGCCTGGATGTATCTTCCAACTGATGGGAAATATGGACAGGGTTCAACCTATTTCAGTGCTAAGAATCCTGAATTTGGCGCAGTTTTTACCTACACGGCAAAGGAAGCTCCCAAATCATTGAAGGATATTCGTAAGGAAAAGGAAGCAGAACTGTTCAAGAAGGGAGATCCTATTCCACAACCTACCAACGCTGAATTGCAGGCAGAGAAGAATGAACTTGCACCTTTCCTTTCTTTTGTTGTTACTGATGAAGCAGGAAACAAGATTAGAACAATAAAGAAAAGCCTTTCTCCTGGGATTAGCCGATTGAACTGGGATTTGAGGTACCAGAGCAATGATTGGGCAGAAGCTGACGAAAATGTTAATCCATTGGCAGATCCCGGCCCTTCAGTACTTGCCACTCCCGGAAAGTATGCTGTTTCAATGTATATCACCTCAAAGGGTGAAACCCGTCTGCTTTCTGGTCCGGTATTCTTCCAGTGCAAGGTGCTGAATAATACCAGTCTGCCTGCTGTCGACAGGGGAAGCTATGGCAGCATTCCATAAGAGTATTGCAGAACTGACCAGGGTAATGCAGGGTACAGAGCAATACGCCAGAACTCTTTACAAGCGTTCGAAGGATATTGTTCAGGCAACCTACTCATGCCCCAATGCAACACCTGAATTGTTGGTGAAGGCAATGATGGTTCAAACTCAGTTGGACAGCGTCCTGAACAAGAAGTTCAACCGTCAGTCAAACAGGCCTAGTGATGAAGAAAATCCACCTGCACCTGTTTCCCTGAATAACCGCTTGTACAAAATTGCCTGGTCAACATGGATAAGTACATCGGCCCCAACCAAGATGCAGAAGGATGCCTATGATATCCTTAGGGAAGAGTTCCCTCCGGTATACAATCTGGTGAAGAAGCTGGGTGAAACAGATATCCCGAATCTTGAAAAGGAACTTGAAAATATTGGAGCTCCACTGACTCCGGGAAGATTACCCGATTGGAAGTAAGCTAAATAAAAAGGGGCCTTCGAATTCGGAGGCCCCTTTTTTTGGTGTAGTCATGAAATTATCGGATTACGAATCTGTCAGTGATTCTGTCATTTGCTGTTGAAACAGTAATGAAATAAATGCCTTTTGTTGATCCGGTAATATCAATCAGCAATTTCCGGTCATGGTCTTCGGCAAGGTCTGTAGTTGAAATCTTCTTTCCTTCGAGAGAGGTTATTGCTACCTGCCCTTTCTGCTTTTGCATTGAATACGGAAGAGTGACAATGAAATATCCGCTATTGGGATTGGGTGCAATAATAAGTTCCTCTGTTTTCGATTTCTCATCCAATATCGAAACAGATCGGGGTTCTGTAGTCTGGAAATTCTTAACCAGCAGTATTCCGCTTACGAGCATTACTAAGTATATCGAGTGCATGGGTCTGAGTTTTTGGAATTGAATATTCATTTTTTGAGAAGATATTATGGATATTCTTTTGAGTTTCTGCCTGATATCAGTGAATCAAAAGAAAACTGCTTCGGAAGCTTCCTTTATTCCCTTTAATCAGTGCTGTATATTTCCCATTTCTGTGCGAACTGAGGTCTATTGTCATGGCTTCAGGATTGCCGGGATTCATCAGGCTTGAATAGACACTCTTTCCTGTTTCATCAAGTATGGAGATCCTGCCGGTCATACCGGTCAACTCCTGTGGAATTAAAATACTGATTTTGCCTTGGGTTGGGTTAGGTGCTATCAGTACGGAAGGATTGCTTTCAACTTCAACTGCATCGTCGGTGCTTGTATTCACCTGCAAAACCGGAAAATCCTGAATACTGATTGAATCCGGTCCGCCAATTACAGGAATCATCTGATTTAAGCTATTAACTGAGTGTGCTTGCATCGAAAAACTTGTTGCCAGCATAAGCATCAGCAGGAAAATCCATAGCCTTAAGCGGTTTTCATGAGATTTTAAAAGAGGGGGCAGCAATAGAGTTTGGGCTTGTGGAGTCATATCGGTCAGTTTTGATGATTAAAGGTACTTCCGATTAACCCCATGATGCCAAAGATACTCGATAAGCAGGAATATTGAGGAGATGAACCAGTTAAATTCCTTGTTGAATACTGGGGAATCCTGATTTATTCTTCTGATAGTGGATGACATGGATGGATATCAGGCCGCAGAGTTTATTACCAATGCATACCCCTAATAAAAAAATAGGCCTGATTTCTACAAAGAAATCAGGCCCGGGAAAATATAGATATTGGGTTATTGGATGAACAATTTGGTCTTGCTAGCCTTGATTCCATCAGTTAGCATCAGGATGTAAATACCAGGACGCAGAGGAAGTTCAAGATTGGTTACATTCCTGCCATCAATATTCTTGCGATACATTTCACGGCCTGAAGCATCCAGTATCATTAACTGAACATTATCCTTATCCCAACCGGGAAGCACACTGAATTTGCCGTTGCTTGGATTTGGGTAAACTGAAGTGTTGATTGCTGTTGAACCCTCAGCAATTCCTGTAGTATTGATTACCTGTGTTTGCTTGACAAGTGAGAAGCTGCCTTCACCACAATCATTTGCAGCCTTTACACTAACCTCGGCATTGCCAAGGAATGCACCGTTCCAGCTTACAGTTGCTGTTACTCCGGTACCGCTGATGCTTCCGGCTTCTGCAGGTGTTAGTGACCATTGGTAGTTGGTTGCTCCGGCAGCACCGCTTGTGGTGTACTCGGAAGTGGTAGCAAGTGCGAGATCAACAAGGTCTGGTCCGGCTGGAGTTGCTGCCTGTCCCGGAGCTGCACCCACACTGATGTTAAGTGAACTGCTGCTGCCATCGCCACATGAGTTTGAAGGAACTACTGATACAGCACCATTGGTTCCGCCAATAGTAACGGTAATGCTGTTTGTTCCCTGGCCTGCAGTGATACTTGTTCCGGCTGGTACACTCCATGTATAAACCACACCTGAAACGTTGGTAACAGTATAGCTTTGGCTTGTTCCCTGGCAGGGAGTTGCAACGCCTGCTACTGCAGAAGGCTGTGCCGGTGTTGAATTTACAGTAACAGCTAAATTGCTTGGAGCTCCATTGCCGCCACTGTTTGAACCGTAAACACTGATATTGCCTGAAACGGCAGATGCGCCAAAGTTTACGGTGATTGAGGTTGTACCTTGTCCTGCGGTTATTGTAGCTCCGGTTGGAACTGTCCAGTTATAGGTTGTTGCGTTGGCAATGGTTCCAACAGTGTAAGTTGAGCTGTTATTCTTGCATACAGTGGTTGAACCGGAAATTGGTCCGGCTGCAGCAGGAAGGGTTACAGTTGCTTCATTAACAAGAAGGGTGCTGAGTCTTACAGGTCCTGGATTGCCACGGGCAAACGCTCCATAGAAAGTCACAGCTCCGGTACCAGCTGCTGGAGCTGTCCAGTTGAAAGTCCAGGAACTGGTAGTTGTATTCGCGTTATTATGGGTTACATATTTATTGCTTCCAACAAGGTGATTATTGGTTCCTGCAGTTAAGGTTCCTAGTAAGGTTCCTGCGACATTCTGAGGTGAAACCTCAAAACCAAATTTACCTGAACCTGTAATTTGATTGGATGCAGTAATTTGATAGGTTGTACCGGCAGTATATCCCTCAGCCGGAACGTTGGAGGTTATCCATCCAGTTACAGTTTGAGGGGAGCCTCCATGACATTCAGTGCAATTGCTTCCGTCACCGGGTGATCCCGTTTTAGCTGCAGGAGCTCCTCCGGGGTTAAATGCAGCAAAGCTGCTTAGAAAGGCTATGACTATTATTCCAAGAATCCAGGGTAGATGTTTTTATTCTCATAATTAATAATTTACAGTTGGGTATTTGTTTTGGTACAAAGTTTTGGTTAGACAAAACTAACCTTGATTTTAAACAGGTTAAAAGCATAGTTGTTCAACCGGAATTTTTAGGGGATGAACAGGAATTATATTAGATGAACGGGAAAAGCTATAGGAATTAAGTGTTAGCAGCATGCAAAGCTCCGGTGACTGTCATTATAAATAGTTTATTGCCTGCATGATAAAGGGAAAAGATCAGAAAAAGTAAAACCCCGAACTCTTGGAAGAGCTCAGGGTTTACATTATGAGAGGTTAATCTCCGGGATTAAGATTTTCTTATTGTATCACCATTCTCAGTTTGGTGATGGCAGTTCCATTGTCGAGAATTATTACATAGCTGCCTGCAGGAATTCCCGGGCTAAGAAGGGTTTCACCCTTGCCTGACAATATGCAGCTGTAGTATTCCTTACCTGAAAGATCCATTATCCTTGCTGAAACTTTATCAGAATTGGCATTCAGGCTGATATAGAAGTTACCATCATTTGGAGAAGGATAGATGCTGGCATGCATAGGATTGCTTTCCTTAATTCCAGTATTATCCAGAACAACTACTTCCTTTGGATCTGACCAATCACCTTCACCGCACTCATTTGTTCCTTTGGCCTTGATAATGGCTACACCTGAAAAAGTTGAGTTCCAGGTTACGGTGCCATTCAGTCCTGTTCCGGCGATACTGCCTGCATCAGCCGGACTAATACTCCAGTCATAAGAAGTAGCAGCTGTTGCACCTGTTGTTGAATAAACAGATGTTGGATTTAAGGTTGGATCAACGGGACTGGGTCCGGTGACATGAGCGGTATATCCGGGCAGAGGTGTAACAGTGACTGCTTTAGCCTGTCCGGGACTTGTTCCGCAATTGTTTTCAGAAACAACCTCAATGGCTCCTCCGGTAGCACCAAATACAACGGTGATGCTGTTGGTTCCCTGACCTGAAATAATCTCTGCACCATTTGGTACGAACCAGTTGTAGGTATTGCCACTAACATTGTCAACACTGTAAACCTGACTCCAACCCTGGCAAACCTGAGCTAGACCGGTGATTGGTCCTGGCTGTGTTGGTGCTACAGTGGGAACAATATTTTTTGACTGCGCCTGTCCGGTCCCGCAGTCATTGCTTGGAGTTACTGATACAAGGCCGGCTTCTGACCCTATGAGTACTGATATGGAATTTGTTCCCTGTCCGGAAACTATGCTTGAACCAGTTGGAACAGTCCATGTAAAGGTGACATTGGAAACATTGTTAACAGCATAGGATACTGTATTTCCAATACAGGGAGTTTCAGAGCCTTCAATAAAAGCCGGCTGAACCGGGATGCTTCTGATTTCAATTAGCCGGGTTCGGCTTTGTCCGGTTCCGCATGAATTTGAAGGTACAACAGAAATTAATCCAGCAGAGTTTCCAATCGTTACCTGTATGGAATTTGTCCCCTGTCCTGAAGTAATAACTGTGCCTGATGGCGTTGTCCATGTATAGGTTATTCCTGCGGTATTATCAACAGCATATGTTTGTGTACTGCCTTCGCAGGGGATATTTGTTCCGCTGATTTCTCCCGGCTGAAGAGGGAGAGGGCTTGCTGTAACGGCAATTGAACTTCCGGTTCCGTTTCCACAGGCATTTAACGGAACAACTTCAATATTTCCGCTGCTTGCACCGGCAACAACGCCAATAATATGAGAGCCCTGTCCGGCTGCTATACTCCATCCGGAGGGGACTGTCCAGGTATATGTCACACCAGCGGTATTAACGACTGAGTATTCCTGATTGGATCCCTGACAGGCAGAGGCGGGACCGGTTATGGTTCCTGAGGCCCCCGGTGAAACCAGAACAGTGACAGCAAGATTGCTTGCAGCACCACTGCCATTTGTATTCGTACCATAAACGCTGACATTTCCTGAAATGGCCGCTGCTCCGTAGTTAACGGATATTGAGGTGGATCCCTGTCCTGTCAAAATGGTTGCACCAGCCGGGACTGACCACACGTAGCTGGTAGCCCCGCTGATATTGCCAACTGAATAGGTTTGTGTGCTGTTCAGACAAACTGATCCTGGCCCGGTGATAGGACCCGCTGCTGCTGGTATACTTCCACTGGTTGACTCACTTACTACAAGAGTACTATTTTTAACAGAACTTCCGGTACTTCTGGCGAAGGAGCCATAAAAAGTAACTGAACCTGTACCTGCTGACGGAGCCGTCCAGTTGAAGGTCCAGGAAGTAATGCTGTTCGATGAAGAGGATTGCGTAATCCACTTTCCAGAGCCAACCAGCTTGCTGTTGCTGCCTGCGGCAAGAGTTCCCAGCAGGGTTCCTGAAGCATTCTGTGGTGATACTTCAAAACCATATTTACCACTTCCACTAATCGAATTAGTAGCGGTAATTTGATAAACAGTGCCCGGGACATAGCCGGAGGCAGGAACATTGGAGGTAATCCAGCCACTAACAGTGGATGCATTGCCATGGCACCACGAGCAATCCTTGCCATCATTAGGTGAACCTGAATAATTGTAGGGAGATGGGGCTCCGCTTGGGTAAGGGAGGAAACTGCTGAGCATGATTACGCTGGCGGCCAGCGTAACCAGCAGTGTGAGTAGGGATTTCGATTTCATCGTCTTCGGGTTTTCCAGCTTATATTCACTTATGGGTTTATGTATATATGACAAATTTAGGCGGTTCAGCAATTCAATAAATGGTAGTAGATCAACCAACAGTAATGTTAAGCCTTTTTTATACTGAATGTTTTTGGAGTTCCCTTCTGTAACCCTTTATATTCAAGGATTAGGTTAATAATGATATTTAATCTCCTAAATACCTTTAATGGAAATTTATAGTGATTCTAAATTAGAAGAAATGACAAATCAGGAAAGAATTGTCCGGACAACAGAGCATATTTCATCTATTTCCGAGTTCCTGAGATCATAGAAGAATGGAAGTCGGACTAAAGTCTCTGAATAACGGTCAGCATTTGGCAACAACCGTCCGTCATGAAGGGGAGAAAAGAACTTGCTTGAATGAAGCGGCAGATAATGAAATACTGCCTGAATACCACTCTTTTTAAGTCCCTGAATAATCTGATCCCGTTGCGCAAGATTCTTTGCCAAAAGATAAAACAGATGACCATTTCCTGAAGAAAGCTCATTGGGATGTGGTATCCTGATTAAACCCTTCTGATCTAAAGGGAGTAAATTTTGATAATAGCAGTTAAAAATGCTGAGCCTCTTCTGCTGTATGTCATCAATCATCTCCAGTTGCCCCATGAGGAAGGCTGCAGTAAGCTCAGAAGGAAGAAATGAGGAGCCAATATCAACCCAACCGTATTTGTCGACCTCGCCCCTTGAGAAAGCAGCTCGGTTGGTGCCTTTCTCCCATATTATTTCTGCCCGTTCAGCAAGTGATTCATCGTTGATAACCAACATACCTCCTTCTCCGCAACTTATATTCTTGGTTTCATGGAATGAGAAGGTGGCAAGGTGGCCTATACTGCCTAATGGCTTGTTCCTGTAGTAGGAGTCTATCGAATGGGCTGCATCTTCAACAACGAGGAGCTTGTATTTTCCGGCAATCCTCATAATCTCGTCCATATCACAGCCAAATCCTGCATAGTGGACCACTACAATGGCCTTTGTGCGTGGAGTAATCAGAGCTTCAATAGAGGATGCATCAATATTTGGCGAATCATCGGAGCTGTCTGCAAAAACTATTCTGGCACCCCGCAAGACAAATGCATTCGCTGTGCTGACAAATGTGTAGGAAGGCATAATGACCTCATCGCCTTCACTTATCCTGCATAGAATAGCCGCCATTTCAAGGGCATCAGTGCATGAAGTAGTGAGGAGTACTTTGCGGAAATGGTAACGTGACTCAAAGAATTCATGGCATCTCTTCGTAATTTCCCCGTTCCCGGAGATTTTCCCGAGCTTTACCGCTACCGAAACATGGGAAGCTTCGCGTCCGGTAAAATGAGGTTTGTTGAAGGGAATCCTGAACATAGCAAGTGATTGGGATGATTTGATTCATTAGGTTTAGCCTATCCTTCAGAATCAAAGCCGTGCTAAATTAATATTTTGTCGTTTATCTGCCAATTCCAGACTTTAATCCTTTAGTAATTGCTGAAACTGGATCCCTCAAAACGCTTCTGCTTCTTTTTCCCTATTTTTGCCCTTTAGACCGCGGTTTTTGCTTTCTCTCAAGCAAAGTCATCAGAAAAACTATCATGCCAGAAAAAACCATCAGCCAGCAAGTATCCGGGATTCCCATGTTTTTTATCCTCGGACGCCCCCGCTCGGGAACTACGCTCCTCAGGACTTTATTCGATGCTCATCCCAATGTTGCAACCCCTGTTGAATGCGCATTTATCATAAATATGCGCCAGAAATACGGTAAAGTAACCAACTGGTCAAAGGAGCAGTTGCTTACCTTCCATGAGGATGTACAAAAACATATTAAATTCGATACCTGGAATATTGATCTGGACCAACTGAAGAAAGACCTGCTGGAGTGCGAAGGGCCGAATACCTTCCAGAATGTTTGCAAGGTGGTTTATTTTGTCAATAAGTCCCTGTTCCCCAAAGAGGAGATTAAATGGATAGGAGACAAAAATCCGGTTTATGCAACCTATACTCCGGAGTTGCTTGAATTATTTCCGGATGCTAAGTATATCCATCTGGTCCGCGATCCAAGGGATAATATCATATCCCTGAAAAATGTGGATTTTGAAGGACCGTTTACAGCATTGCTGGCCTATCGCTGGGAGCATTCGGCAAGAAAGCTTTTTTATATTAAGAAGAAAAATGCTGCTAAATTCTACACTATCCGATATGAGGATCTGGTTTCAAATCCAACCCGCTACTATCGCGAAATGTGTGATTTCCTTTCCATTCCTTATAATGATACCGTCTTCGATTTCTACAAGAAGCAGGATGAGGCAATGAAGAAATTCAACATCGAAAAGATGATGAAATACCATAAAAGCCTCTTCTCTCCAATCAATACCAGCAAGGTGGATCTTTGGAAGACCCAGCTGCCGGAACGGGATATCAGAATTGCTGAATTCGTTGCAGGTAAGTGGACTAAAATTTACGGATATGAGCGCCGATTCAAAAGGCCTGGTTTTATTGCAATGCTCTACTCACTTCCATGGTTGATTTACGGTCGTGCTCTTTATGTAGTCCGCGATATCATTGACCTTTTCCCATTTGACCTCAAAATTGCCGTTAAAAACAGGGGCCCGGTCCTTGCACGTACTTTCGTTAAATTACGCAATCCCGATTCATAATTGAATCATATGTCCAAGCGGAGCCTCTTCAAGGATATCAGCGGAGTATTTGGAAGCAATGTAATTGCCCTTCTGAGTGCCCTTATGATTGATGTTGTGCTGTCGAGGCAGCTTGGCCCCGAAGGTAGGGGACTCTATGCCTCTATTCTGGTGGTTCCGCTTGTGGTGGTAAGCTTTGCATTATTGGGTATCAGACGTTCAGCCGTATTTCATCTCGGACAAAAAACCTATGAGGAGAGCAGGACTGTTTCTGCCGTTATCAGTCTGTGGTTGCTTACCAGTATTGCAGCCGTCCTGATCAGTGGAATAGCACTGTGGATCATGCATCCTCCCGGTCTGACTCCTTCAATGACCGCCTTAGCCTTGCTTTCAGTTCCTGTGAAGTTGTTTCTGGTTTATACCGGGGGCATTTACATTGGCAAGGAAGAATTCAAACGATCAAACAGGCAGGTGTGGCTTCCGCAATTCCTGAATCTGGCAGGAATCCTGCTTTTCACGGTTCTGATTCGCTGGAATGTCAACGGAGCCTTGCTGTCGCTCTTTCTTGCCAGCCTTTTCGTAGCATTTTTGTCATTCAGTTACCTCTCCCGCAAATATCAAATCCGCCTGAAGGCTGATATGGAGGTAATCGGAAGCCTGGCAAGGCTGGGAGTTGTTTATGCTGTTGCAGTTGTGGTGATGCAGCTAAATTATCGTATAGATCTCATTTTGCTGCAGAAACTCTCAACCCTGAAGGAAGTGGGTTACTATTCCCTTGGGGTGGCAATCAGCGATAAACTCTGGCAGCTTCCTTCAGCAATCGGGCTGGTTGTGATGAGTCGTTCGGCTAATACTGAAGATGAATACAAACTGAACAGAGACGTCGCAAAACTGCTTCGGATTTCCTTCTTACTGGTGCTCATCGTTGCAGTAGCCCTATGGGTGCTTGTCCCATGGCTGGTTCCCCTCTTATTTGGAGAACGCTTTTTACCGAGTGTGGCAATTGTCCGATGGATGCTTCCAGGTATTCTGATGTTTGTAATAGTCCGGATACTTACCGGAAGATTTGCCGGCAAGGGTGAACCAATGATTCTCATTGGAATTTTTGTCCCTGCATTAATACTGAATGTTATACTGAACCTGCTTTGGATTCCAACCCATGGAGGCATTGGCGCAGCATGGGCAAGCAATGTAAGCTACACAGCAGGTGCTATAGCCTTGCTGATTGTATACTCTATCAAAATGAAGATTGGATTCCGGGAAATTCTTCTCTTCAGGAAATCTGACTTCCGGATAATCACTGACCGGATCAGGAAATTCAGAAAATCATGATGGATCCCAGAGCTATAGAGCGCATTAAGGATACTCCTATGTTTTTCATAGTGGGTCGTCCAAGAACAGGCTCAACCCTGCTTCGAACCTTGCTGGATGCTCATCCTAATATTTGCATACCTCAGGAATGGCCAATGCTGCTGGCACTTCACCGACAGTTTGGCAAGGTGAAAATCTGGGATGAACCTACTCTGATTTCCTTTTACGATGCCCTGTTCCAGAAGCTTCGCATTCCTTACTGGGAGATAACAAACTGGCCTGCTTTTGATGCTGCAGCCTTAAAGGAAGCTGTTCTTTCCTGCAAAGGTGAGCATAGCTTCGAAACTGTGTTTAAGCTTGTGTATTCGCAGTATAAATCCTACTTCCCGAAGCAGGAAATTCTGCTGTTCGGTGATAAAAACCCAGTCTATTCCAATCAGGTAGAGTTACTTGCCAGAGCTTTCCCTAAAGCGAAGTTTATTCATCTTACCCGCGACTATCGTGATAATCTTGCCTCTTTGCTTGAAGTGGATTTTGAAATGCCCAATGTGACTGTGCTTGCCTATCGCTGGAAATATTCCTTCAAGGTAATTGAGTCGGCGGCTAAGGGAAATTCAGACAGATTTCTTACAATCAGGTATGAGGATTTAGTGGCTGATGCTCCCGGCCATTTCAGGGATTTGTGCACTTTTCTGGGAATTCCATTTGATGCTTCCATCTTTGAATTCCACAAAAGAAAGGACGAAATCCTGAAAACCTTCCCCAAAGAAATTGTGGGAAGGTATTTTAAAACTCTGTTTAACCCGATTGATACCTCAAGGGTTGGCATTTACAAGAGGAAACTTAGCGGCAGGCAGATCCGGATTTCCGAACTTGTAACCGGTTCTGCCGGTATTGCAGCTGGCTACACGCCTGACAGCAATGGGTTCAGCCCCGGACTCTTTCTCTGGACCTTGCCGGCAGTCCTTTATGCAAAGGGACTCTACGCAATAGGATGGCTTGTGACACTTTTGCCCTATAAAACCATGATGTGGCTTCTGAATAAGCCGTCAATCCTGGTAAAAATCTACTCAGGACTTTTCAGGAAGAAATAATTGGCTAATTAATTTCCAGCAGGACGGAAGTATTTTCTTCCTTCCGGAATATCTGTGTACTCCAAAACGATGGAGGCGTCCCTGAAATAGCCTTCAATTCGCTGTGCAAGCCCGCTTTGGTAATCCTGTGGCTCCAGCAGCAGGTAACCCTGACTATCCTTGGAATCTTCAAATGCTCTGGCAGCCCTGCGAATATTTCTTCCCTGCTTTTCAAAATTTTCTTTCGTCAGGAAGTATAGCTGATTCTCCTCATTTTCCTGTCCATCTGCCAATTGGTAGCCAATTTGCTTGGTATAGACTATGGCGGCAGGATTGTCGCGCATCACATGCACATAGGAGATTCTCCAATCCAGGTAATAAAATCCCATATCCAGCAAAACCAGGGAGGCGAGGATGGGAATAAATGTGGAGATCAGATCTTTATCCCAGAAGAATAGGCCGGATTCACTGGTTCGCTCCTGCCAGTTCATGTTTTTATCATTGATTAACGCGACTTTCCTTCCCTCATATTCAACGATATAATAGTAGTTCTCAAAATTATTGACGCTTTCAAACCATTTAAGCTGCATTTCGGGACTTATCTCTTCCCTGAACTGCATCACCTGTCTGATGGCTTCCGAATTCCGCATTTGTCTGACCAGTTCTATATCTTCAAGCTGAAGCCGCCTCAGAACCAATCCATATTTACTCACAATCATCTTAAAATCTTTTTGATGGAGTAAGGAGGTTTCTTGTTCTGAACCTTATAGATCCTGGTGAGGTATTCGCCAATGACTCCAAGGCAGAGCATTATGATGCTTGTAGAGAATAGAATAGCTACAATCAGGCTTGTATATCCAAGCGGAACATCATGAATAAGCTTATTAATGATAAATCGGATAGCCAGAAAGAAACTCAGGATGGAAAGGATGAAACCGCCGTAGGTCATGATTTTCAGAGGAACGGCAGTATAATGGATAATGATGTTTATCGAAAGTTTCATCAGTTTCCATGTAGAATAGCCGGAATGACTGATATTGCGCTTCTGGTGTTCAACCTGTACAAAGGCAATATTTCCTGTGTACCAAAGCAGAAGTTCATCGATATAAAGAAAATGCTGGTTGTGCTTGAGCAGATTTTTGGCCAGTTCGCTGCTCAACAGCCGGAATGATGAGCCTTCACCCGGTGATTGAAGCAATAGCCTGGAGGATTTCTTGATGAAGTAACTCCCAACATTTCTGACAACTGAATGATGCTTCTTCCCGAAATAACCATAAACCAGGTCAGCATCCGTTTCCTTGAATTTATCGATCAGTTTGGTTATTTCTTCAGGAGGGACCTGAAGATCATCATCCAAAGTGATAATATAATCACCTTTGGCATATTCGAAACCACAGAAAACAGCGTTATGTTGTCCGTAATTTCGTGTAAGCCGAATAGCAACAACCAGATTTGGATTGACAGACTTTATTCCCGAGAGAACCTCCCAGCTTTTATCCTTGCTGCAGTCGTCAACGAAAACAACTTCAAAGGATTTGCCCAGGGTCTCAAATACCTGCTTAACCCTCGAAAACAAGGCCTCCAGCGTTGATTCACTATTATAGACGGGAACTACAATGCTATATTCCGGATGTTCCAATTTGATTGTTTTTGGATTTGTATATCAGGGAAGCAGTTTATTCTGAAGCGGGAAATGAACTAAAATATTCTTTCTCATCCAGATTTCCTGCTTTCAAATTTACACTTTATGGAAGAATAGCGGATCTCTTGAATTAATTTCCACCCAGCACCATATTGCTTCCGGTAACCCATCGGGATGCATCAGAGAGCATGAAAACTATGGCATTGGCTACATCCTGAGGCTCTCCGAAGCCCAGCGGCATCATTTTCTCAAATTTGTCCATCACCTCAGAAGAAATAGTTTCTGCAGCACCCTCTACCATTGGAGTTTTAACGAAGGAAGGAGAAATACAATTGGAGCGAATGCCTTTCGGTGCAAGTTCCAGGGCCAGTACCCTCGAATATGCTTCAAGTGCAGCCTTGGTGCTAGAGTATAAAGCCCCGCCGAAATAAGGATATTTTGTAGCAATGGAGGATAGAAATACGATGGAGGCTTTATTCCTGAGCTTCTTTTTCTTCAAAATACGGCTGATCAGCAGTACCGGTGCCAGGTAATTTATGTTGAAGAATGATTCATAATCGTCCTTCCCAATGTATTTCGCAGGTAAATGGCCTGTAATTCCTGCTGACAGCACAATTCCATCAAGTTCCGGAAGACTGTCAATAAATGCTTCCAGTTCTTCTGCATTGGTCAGATCCAAAGCCTTACAGCTGTGATTTCCAGGACTTAGAGAAGTATAGGTTTGTTCCAGTCGCATAGCGTCGCGGCCTGTTAAAATGAGGCTTCCTCCTGCTTTGCTGATTGAAAGGGCTGCCTCCCGGCCAATACCCGAAGATGCACCTGTTACCAGTATACACTTGTCTTGAAGGGAAAAGGAATTTTCCATCTGATATGGGCTTAGGTGAAAAATAAACCTTTAATACTCAATGAGGTCAGGGCAAACAATATGATCGGCTTCTATAGCTACTGAGCCCCAGGATAATCCAACCCCAAATCCGCAGGTGAACAATCTCGCTTTACCATTGCTGATTGAATCCTTCAGTTGGGTTGTAATGGTAAGCGGAATGGAGGCAGAGCTGGTGTTCCCAAATTTCCGGATAGTATAGGGCACTTTTTCCTTCTCAAGCTTCATCATTTTGCGGATGGTTTCATTCATCAGCAGGTTAGCCTGATGGAAAACAAAATAATCGAAATCAGCTGTACTTTTTGATAGTTCCTGAAGCAGCCTTTTCATATTGGGCGTTACTTCACGCAGGGCAAAATTGAACACTTCAATACCATTTAGGGCAATCTGAAGCCTGTTCCTGTAAATGCCCTCGCCATGCTTTTTATAGTCAAAGGATTTCTTACTGATGAAATTCCTCATGCCCCCATCGGGAATGATAATGGCATCATATCCTGATCCATCCGATTCAAGGTTAAAATGAATTGGAGAAGCATTTTCATCCAGTTCAAAGGCGGTGGCTGTAGCAGCATCTCCAAAAAGCGGATAGGTGCTTTTATCACGGTATGAAGCCGTAAGGGTCGAAATATCTCCAACCAGAAGTAGCCCTTTTTTGATTTTGCTTGCATACATCATGCTGGCCATGGCAGAAACGCCATACACCCAGCCTGAACAGCCAAGACCAATATCATAGGCAACGCAGGAATGAGGTAGTCCCAGCCTGTCCTGAATGATTCCTGAAGTGGAAGGAATGATGTAATCGCGGGATTGACTGATAAAAATCAGAAGTTCAATTTCATTGCGATTCCATCCAAGTTCCTGAATGAGTTTATCGGCAGCGGCTACACACAAATCGGATGTAGCGGTGCCAGGTTCGGCTACCCTTCTGTTCTCCACACCAACAGTCTTGACCAGCATTTCGCGGTCCTTCGTTGAAACCCATTTGTAATCCAGATTCGAAACTTCCTTTTTGGGAACTGCAGATGCAATTCCTGCGAACCTGACATTCGGTATGGAGAAAATGGCCATGTTAAACCTTTGATTTTACGATCTCAAACAAGTCGTTTATCGATTTTGATTTTTGAATATCCTCTGCATTGATGGCAGCACCATATTCGGTCTTAACCATTGCAATCAGGATAAGTGCATTTATACTATTCCAGTCGAAAACCTCCCTGAAATGAGTTTCAGGTTTCAATTTACCGGGTTCCAGGTCATCAAATTCTGTTTCAATATTCTTGATGAAATCTTCAATGGTCATGACAGCCAATTTAGTAGTGTGTACGTACATTACAAAAGTAATCAAAAATCCAAGATTCCTCTTTTTCAGGCCTGAAATCTCAATATATGTCAAGTCGTAAATAAGTTCATTATTTTTGTAGGAAAGGAGGATCTTTATTGCAAAAGGAAAAGAAATACAAATTACTGCTAATCAACCCCATAAATCCTACAGACCGAGGATTCGTTGTAAACCTGCCTTCCCGCTATCCCCCTCTCGGACTTGGTTATGTTGCAGCTCTCACTCCTGAGCATTGGGATGTTTATATTCTTGATGAAGCATTCAAGGCATTTGAATACCGTGATGCTGATCTGGTTGGCTTTACAGCTTTTACCTTTACAGCCCCGCGTGCCTATGAACTAGCTGCATTCTATCGTGAAAAGGGAATTCCGACAGTTCTTGGTGGTATTCATGCATCCATGCTTCCTGAAGAAGCAAAGGAATATATGGATGCGGTAGTAGTCGGTGAAGCAGAATCCGTCTGGCCACAATTAATTGCCGATTTTGAAATCGGGCAGATGAAAAGGGAATACAGGGGCGGACTTGCCGATCTGAAAAACCTGCCCATTCCTCGACATGATCTTTTTCATCCGGATTACTGGTTTGCCTCAGTATTTACTACCAGAGGATGCCCCAGCAATTGTGCATTTTGTTCCGTTACTTCATTCAATGGCAGCAAGCATCGTTTCCGGCCTGTGGATGAGGTTTTGGATGAAATCGCAACTATTGAAAAGCGACTGATCTTCTTTGTAGATGATAACATTACCGGATATGGCAGGGAGGCTAAAGAGCATGCACTTGCCATTTTCAAGGGTATGAAGGAGCGCAATTTTGATAAAATCTGGTTCTCACAGGCCTCATTGAATTTTGCAGATGATGAGGAACTTCTTAAAGCAGCCTCTGATTCCGGCTGCAGGATGATTCTCATTGGGATTGAATCAGAAAAGGAAGAGCAGCTGTTGTCGGCTAATAAGCATTTTAATGTTAAACGACTCGATAAGTACGCTGAAACTTTCAGGCGTATGCACAAATACCAGATAAGTGTATTGGGGACCTTTATGTTTGGCATGGATGGAGATACTCCTCAAGCCTTGCACGACCGGAAGAAATACATACTCAGGTCAGGTGTTGATACCTTTCAGACTACCATAATGACGCCACTGCCCGGCACAAGAATGTTCAGGGAGTTTGAACAGAATAACCGGCTGCTTAAGACTAATTTTCCTCAAGACTGGAATTACTACCAGTTTTTAAGGGTTGTGTTTAAGCCAAGTGCTATGGAAGCTTCAGAACTTTTCGATACCATGATAGATGTCTGGCGGGCACTTTACAGCCGAAGAATGATTGAATGGAAGGCTGTAAAGACCTTCTGGTCAATGAGGAGCTGGAACCTGCACCGTTGGTTTACCCGTGGCTGGCAGGCTACCCTCTGGGCTTTCCATACCAACTGGATTTACAGGAATCTGATCGTTGGAAAATCGAAGAAAAACAGGGTGAAAACCACCATTCGGACTGCAGAATAGCATTCCTGGTTTTTCAGGCTAAAGTTTTTTCGGCGGATTCTGTTCAGCTGCTGCAGAGAAAGATTTGCAGAATACTTCAGCAACAGTTTACAAACTTTATCTTTGCTTCAGCAATAAAATTCCGAATGAAGAGAATCATTTACCTCGACAATCTCAGGATCTTCCTGATCTCCTATGTGATTGTGGGGCATATTTCAGTTGCATACGGAGCAATTGGAAGAGGTAACTGGTATTATGTTGAACCGGTGAATGACATGCTCACAAAAGCAGTGCTTTACCTGGTTGATATGCTGGCTTATTCCTTCCTGATGGTGATGTTCATTTTCATTGCAGGCTATTTTACCCCTGCATCCTATGAACGCAAGGGATTCTTGCTCTACCTCAAGGACAGGGTTGTCAGGCTGCTGATTCCACTTTTGCTCTATTATTTCATATTGGGTCCGGTAGTAAAGTACATTAGCATGCTTGCCAAGGGTGAAACGACTTCCTCCCTTACTGCTTTTTTTGCCGAAATGTATTCGTCCGGAGTATATGGCTATATGGGGGTTATGTGGTTTGTAGAATTGCTGATTGCATTCTCATTCCTGTATGCTGTCTTTAAGCGTTTTTTTCCAAATGGTTTCTTTCCATTGAAATCAGATTCATTCCCTTCCGATAAATCAATTCTTTATTTCATCCTGGCCCTTGGTGCGGCCAGTTTTGGGGCAAGAATGCTTTTTCCTATGGGAGGAGGTTATCTTGCTGCCAGGCCTCTGGCTTCATTCGTATTGTTTGCTTCTGCCTTCTTTCTCGGTACCCTGGCCTGGAAATACGACTGGCTTGAGAAACTTACAGATGCTACTGCATGGAAATGGTTTTGGGTGGCACTTGTTTTTATGATCCTGCCAATGATTCTTTTTATAGCACTTAAGAAAACCGTTGGCTTCTCTTCAGTAAAAGGTGCGGGATCTGTCGGTTCCCTGCTTTATGCTTATTGGGAGGTTATCAAGTGCGTTGGGACAGGACTTCTTTCAGTGGTAATCTTCAGGAAGTACTTCGACAGGCAGGGCAGGATTGCTGCCGCTATGGGTCGGAGCGCCTTTGCAGCCTATGTATTGCATCCCATTATCTGTGTATTGATTATGTACGCCCTTGCAGGTGTTCACTTCCATCCATTAATCAAATTTGCTTTGGTGGCACCAACTGCTTTGGCTGCTACATTCAGCATTTCCTGGCTATTTATCCAGATACCGGGAGTTAATAAGATTTTCTAGGATTTTTTCGAGCAGCAGAAGATATGAAATGGCGTTGAATTTGAACGGCTTCTATTCTGCGTAGAAAGACTCAAGAGTTTTATAATACTTGCTAAGAAGTAGCTGTCGATTTAATTGCCCTTCAGCATTCAGCAGGCCGTTTTCCTTACACCAGACATCCCTCACAATCTCGTATTTCACAATATGATCCGGACTTCGGCTGATGTTGTTATAGGACTTTACAGCATCTTCAATGAGAAGTTTAACACTGGAATCATTCAAATTAGTACTTCCTGCTGAATTCTCATACTCTGATGGAAGGATCAGGGCAACGAGATATTTCCGGTTATGTCCGAAAATCCATGCATTCGAAATGCCTTCTGATTTCTTTAGTTCTGACTCAATATTTGCCGGGCTCACATAAATTCCTGAGCTCAGTTTGAATATTTCCTTCTTGATTCCTGTAAGAATGAGAAATTCATCCTTGTCAAGTCTGCCAAGATCTCCGGTATGAAGCCAACCCTCAGAATCAATGGCTGCACTGGTTTCTTCTGGATTCTTCCAGTATCCCTTCATTAGTCCGGCACTTCTCACACATACCTCACCGTCAGCGGCTATTGCAATCTCAACTCCGGGCATTGCCTTGCCAACGGTATAATTTCTTTGATCAGCCCTGGTATTGTAACTTACAAGCGGACCAGCCTCAGTAATGCCATAACCTTCATAAATTGCAATTCCACAAGCCTGTGCAAGGTGGAGGTACTTTTTATCAAGTGCGGCTCCTCCGCATAGAATAAAGTCCAAACGCCCACCCAAAGCTTTTCTCCACTTTGGGAAGATAATCTGTTTGGCAAAGAGTGAAAATAGACTGCTTTTGATTCCGCTTGCTTTGTGCTTCGATTTGTATAATTCAAGGCAATCTGAAATAAATGAAGCAGGAATTAGCTTTGATTGCATTGTGCGTTGTTCCATCAGCTGAAACATTCTCTCAATCAGCAGCGGCACCATTACCATAGCCTGAGGCCTTACATCCCTGAAATCCCGGAACATTTGCTGGATCTTTTCATTGTACCAGATGGTGACTCCATAGAATTGCTGGCTGTAATTGATAGTTCTTTCGTAGCTGTGTGCAAGGGGAAGGAGACTGATAATATCGCTCAGACCTTCCATATGAGTGTTGCGGGCATAGGAAAGCAGGGTGGAAACATGGCTTTCATGGGAGAGGACAACTCCTCTTGCAGCTGTTGTTGCCCCGGAAATATAGATGATGGATGCGGGATCAGAAGTCAGAATGCTTCGTTTGATGGCGTCAAGTTTTTCAGCTTGATTATTCTCTTCACCAATTGTTAGAAACTCTGAAAAGCTTTCACAGCCAGCTGTTGGGTCAAATGAGATAATGGTTTCAAGCCGGGACATCGACGTCTGTAGTCCAAGAACTACCTCAAGTGACTTTTTCCCATTTAGAAATACAGCCTTGCAATTGGTTTCTGAAAGTATTTCCTTCAGCTTTTGACCTGATATTCCGGGATATAACGGCACATGGATAGCTCCCAATTGCAAAAGTCCCATATCCAGCATGTTGAATTCAGGCCGGTTAGGAGTAATGCTGATGATACAATCCCCTTTCTGAATTCCTCTTGACAGCAAGGCATAACTTACCTGGTCCGACTTCCTGACATACTCTTCGGTTGATACATATTCCCAATTTCCATTTTTTCGGAAGGCAAACACTTTCTCCTGCCTTCTATTAGCAAGAAGATAGGGGAGCAGATCAAAAACCCTGCTGATGGGTTCAGAATGGTTTTTGGGGTTCATCGGCCTGGGTCTTGTTTTGCTCGCTGTTTTGCTGCTGGGCTTGCTGACTGCTGATTAGAATCTGCTTGTAATACTCGGTTTTTTCCTTATTTCCTTTCCCCAGATAATATTTATAAAGAACAGATGCAATCCTGCGATCACCGGGATGTAGCATGTCTATCTGTTCGAGCCATGGAACTGCATTGGCTGTATCCTTATGCTGCATGTAATAGGAAATGATATTCAGATAGGGCAGCTTCATCTTTGGCTTGATCTCAAGGATCTTCTTGTTCACATAAATGGCTGAATCCACCTTGTCGACTTTGCTATAACAGGCACCAAGATTGGATAAGGCCTTCACATCCGTAGTGTCGATTTCAAAGGCTTTCCTGTAGCATGGAATTGCTTCGGCAAATTGTCCGAGTTGCTGATGCGCATAACCCATATTAAACCAGGCCGGTGCATATTTGGGCTTGACTTCAGCAGCCTTGCTGAAGTATTCCAACGACTTTGAATAATCCTTGTTCATCATGCTGCTCATTTCACCCAGGGTATTCCATGCTTCAAAATAACCGGGATATATGGCAACGGTTTTATTCAGCAATTCATAAATCTGGTTTATTTCAGACTCATAGCCGGTTTGTTGTCCGCTGTTTTTTATGCGCTCAATCATGTTGCTTTTCAGGGCATTAGCATAAATGTAATGCGCTTTGGCAGATTTATCGAGGTACTTAAGGTCATGAGAATAGAGGCTGATTTCCGATTTCCAGTCCTGGTTCCTGACAATGGTTTTTGCTGTTGCCGGGATCAAAAGCAGGGCAGTTATTCCTAGAAGTATCATTGCATTCCTTGAAGCCAAAGGTTTCTCCATTGGGTATTTCAGCAGCTTGAAAATGAAATAGGTAAGTGCAATGCAGAAACTCAGGGATGCCATATATAGAAACCTTTCAGCTACGATACCGGTGGGTTGCTTTACGAAATTGGCATACATCGAAATAGTAACCAGATAGAAAAGAATAGCAAAGGAGAGTATATGCTTTTCCTTGATTTTCCATATGGCATAGGCAAAGAGTCCAATATGAATCAGGATGGACAGGATAACCCAGGGATTGGAAAATCCTACAACCGGAATCATGTTGTAGCCATAGTAAAATACCAGTGGATGCGGGAATACCAGCATTTTCAGGTAAAAGAGCAGGACATAGAATCCGGTTGAAATTTTCAGGAAGAAATTCTTTTCAAACAATAAGGGATTCTCGATAAACAGTACAGGTCGGTTTACAAAAGGCATGGAATACTTAACTATCTGAAGCGAAATGTAAAAGATAGCAAGCAATGAAACTGTTGTCCAGATGAGTGTTTTCGCCTTAGCATCAGTGAAGAAGTACAGAATCAGAGGGATTGCCACTATGAAAGGCAGTGTTCCCGGTTTTGAAATCAAGCTCAAAAGGAAGAGGAAAGCTCCTGCTGGAATGAGCCAGAAGGATGGTTTTTTGGTATAACGAAGGAAGCTTAGTATCGAAAGCAGAACAAACGAAAAGCTGAGAATTTCTTCCCTGTTTTTAAGACTTGCGACCACCTCAGTATGCAGGGGATGGGCAGCCCAAAGGAGGCAAACGATGAAGGAAAACCAGGGGGAATAGCGCCAGAGGATTTTACGCAGGACTATGAAAAGCAAAAGGATATTCAATCCATAAAGAATGACGTTGATCAAATGGCTTGGACCGGGGTTTTCTCCAAAAATCTCATGTTCAACTGCAAACATCGCTTTTGCAACCGGGCGGTACCCAAAATTCATGCTTCCGCCTGCTTCGGCATTCACATTAATGTACAAAGAGGTGAAAATCCTCGGAATGGCTTTGATTCCCTGCTTAACAACAGGATTATTATATGTAACGTAAAGATCGTCAAGTGAGTAGCCGTTCTTTAGTGTGTTTCCATAAAGAATAAAGGCGAAAGCAAAAAGTGAGACCTTAAACCAGAGGTCTCCAAGCGATTTACGCTGTTTCTCTGCTGCAGGAATTTCTGTTGGAATAGGTTTGGCTGGTTTTTTCTTAGCCATTTCAGGATGGATTGATAATGCAAAATACGGCAATCCTCCTCATCTATCAAAATCATTGCTCACTGTAAAGTCGCTGACGAGAATAAGGAGTTGTGCCATTCATGGTCTAGGCTTATATCAAAAGATAAAAAATGCAAGGTGTGTCTTCTAATCTCACTTATGTCGATTATCCTTAAACTCTCCCTGCTGGTACCTTTGTATCAACCTGTATCGTTGGATTTTGCCACTGGATGTTTTCGGAATTTCATTGGATCGAATCAATACGAGTTCATCTAATTGAATACCCAAATTTTTCCTTAAAAGAGTTCTTAACGTATGAAGCATCTCTGCAGCTTTGGTTTCAGGAATCCCGGCAAGAAAAAGCAGGACCTTTTCCTTCCCTGTTTTTGGATCTGTAATCCCACCGAAAGCTAGCTTTCCATAACTTATATCCTCAAGGGTACAAGCCAGATTTTCCAGATCATGGGCAAAGTAATTCTTTCCATTCAGGAAAATGATATCCTTATAACGTCCACTAATGTATAGATTCCCTTCAAAAAAGAATCCTATGTCTCCAGTACGCAACCACTTATCTGAGAATGCTGCTTCAGTAGCTTCAGGATTTTTAAAATATCCCTGGGTTATTGATTCTCCAAGTATTTGAATATGTCCTGCATTGCCTTCCTGAACCTCCTGCTCATTGTCATCTACAATGCGAATGGAAACTTGGTCAAGAGCAACGCCAACAGCTGAAATATTTCGAACAGATTTCAGTGAGGAAGGATTTTTAATTTTAACAGCTTTTTGATTCAAATCCAGTACTTCACTGTCAAACCCAGTGATTATACTCGGTTGCATCAGAGGCGTGAACGAAATTGCCAGGGTAGCTTCTGCCATACCATAAACAGGCATCATGGCATCTTCAGGGAAATTGAACTTTTGTAAGGACGAGGTGAATTCCTCCATGATTTTGACTGAAATAGGTTCTGCACCATTCAGCATTGCTTTCATTGAAGAAAAATTCCAGTCCGGAAGCTGTGTTTTACGTTTGAGGTGTCGTAAAACCAATGCTTGGCCAAAATTTGGACAACCCGTAACAGAAACCTTGTTTTGACTCATTGTATCCAACCAAAGTGATGGATTCTTTATGAAATCAATCGTTTCTATATGGAACTGATTATGGGTAAAATAAATCGGAGTCAGATGATATCCAATTAGTCCCATATCATGATATAATGGCATCCAGTTACAGGTGGCATCAGAATGAACCAAACGAAGACCATTTGCAATGGAATTCATATTTACCATCAGGTTTCTCTGAGTTAGCTGAATTCCTTTCGGGTCACCGGTACTTCCTGAAGAGAACTGAATGAATGCAAGATCTCCGGGATTGGGAAGATAATCAGCACTTACTTCAAGTAAAGGCAGAGATGAGTATAAATGAACATGGCTATTGAATTCTTCATCAGCCCCCTTGATTGGCTTGCTCGTAATGACTATTGGTTGCTCAAGCTGCTGGAATACATTCATTAATTTGATGGCTGCCTGACTTTGATCTGCCATCGACAAAGGTGTTTGCAGTATTGTTGGGATAATACCGCATAGAAAACAACCCCACAAGCAGGTGATGGTTTCGCGATTAATATCAGTAGCGATTATGGCTTTGTTACCAGCTTCAAGTCCAAGGGACCTTAAACCCGAAGCCATAGATTGAGCTTTCTGATATAACTCGGAATAAGACTGGAAATGGGTTTTCCCATCATCAAGAACATAAGTTATTCCCAGGCTAGGAAACTGCTGTGCTGCCCGACGCAGCATTTCAGGAAGTGTTATTTCAGGCATATTTTTCTGGTGTTAAGGCAAAGGTAATATTTCTGCCGGATTGCTCAGATTCACCTGAAAACTGAATTGATTAGGAAAGGATATTTATTCCTGTCCAGCTCGAGAATAGCAAATGGAAAGCTTACTGGATTTTTGGAATAAGGCTTATTTGTCGTGTAAGCTCTACAAATTCAGCAACACCAAGCTGTTCAGCTCTCTTGCCTGCAAATACCCCATTATAATCAGCAATAGGTTTCAATGCATTATGCAGGGTTTTCCTGCGCTGGTTAAATGCAGTTTTGACAACATTATGAAAGAGCTTCGGATCGCAGCCCAGTTCAACCACATCGTTGCGGGTAAGCCTGATTACTGCCGAATTTACCTTTGGAGGCGGAATAAAAACTCCCGGCGGTACATTGAAAAGATAATCGATGCGATACCATGCTTGCAGCAGAACACTGAGTATCCCGTAAGTCTTGCTGCCCGGACCCTCGGCAATCCTCTGGGCTACTTCCTGCTGAATCATTCCTACAACCTCGCTCACCTGATCGCGATGTTCTATGACCTTGAAAAAGATCTGGCTGGAAATATTGTAGGGGAAATTGCCGATAATTGCGAAGGGTCCAGAGAAAATCCTGCTGAGATCAAGGCGCAGAAAATCGCCGTCGATTATGCTTTCCTGCAACTCAGGATAATGATTTCTAAGGTATTCGATGGATTCCCGGTCAATTTCAACAACCTTGAAGTTCTCAATTTCCTTCTTCACCAGGAATTTCGTCAATACCCCTGTTCCCGGACCAACCTCAAGTACCTGACTTGTTCCTGATACCAGACTATCGGCAATCTTTGAAGCAACATTGTCATCTTTCAGAAAATGCTGTCCCAAATGTTTCTTGGCTCTTACTGGTATCATTTCAGGTTATTAGTTCGTAAATAGCTTGTTATCGGGTGATTAAATGCTTTATCAAAATTGTCAATTCTTTCAAAAGTTCGAAGTTCGAGGTTCGAAGTTCAAAAGTTTGGGGTTCGAAGTTCAAATGTTCGAGGTTCGAAGTTCAAATGTTCAAGGTTTGAAGTTCAAGAGTTCGGTGTTCGAGGTTGTTTTTTATTAAATTTCCAGATGCAGCATGTAGGGAAAAAATAGAACCAGTTCCGCCAGCCGGCTGACTGATTTGATTGTGCCCTGGGGTAAAACACTTCGACAAGCTCAGTGTGACAAAATAGTTGAGAAAATAACCTATCCCATTCTCATTCGTCAGCCGACAAACAAATCTCCCCATCTCCAAGTCTCCCTGTCGCCTTGTCCTCAATCCCTAAAACTAACTCCGAAATCCACAATCTCCAACCTTTAACCCGCCCCCCCCCCGCCCCCCCCGCAACCCACAATCCCAACCGCCCCGAATCCCCCCCCACGCCTCCCCGTCCTGAAACCCCAAATCTACTCCGGAACCCACAATCCAACCACCCGCAACCCGCAATCCGCAATCCGCAATCCCCAAGTCCCCCATCCCATTGTCCCCGCCTGCCTGAAACCCCAAATCTACCCGAACCCACAATCTCAACCTCCAACCCGCAACCCGCAATCCGCAACCTGCAATCCCAAAGTCCCCCCGTCTCCTTGTCCCACTGTCCTGAAACCCCAAATCTTACTCCGGAACCCACAATCTCCAACCTCCAACCCGCAACCCGCAATCCGCAATCCGCAATCCGAAATCAATTAACCGGGTCATTCCTCAACGCCCTGAAATGCTTCCTCGCTTCCACTACATACAAACTGCCTGGATAGGTAGTCATCAGGTTTTCGTAGAGCTCCATGGCCTTTGTCTTGTTATTGAGCTGGGTTTCATATAGACTGGCAAGGTTGAAAGTAGCATCATCTCCCAGAAGTCCCAATGGGTAATCTTTGATAAGTGCGGAATAGAGAGCAGCTGCCTCCTCGAATTTTCCCTGTTTTATCCTGATTTCTGCTTTCTTGAAGAGAGCGTCATCCAGAATTGGATGGCCTGGGAAATTATTGGAAACCGAGTCCAGAACAGCGTAAGCCTCATCCAGTTTGCTCCTGTATATCAGCAAATCTGCCTTGGCATACATCGAAATGGCGGTGGTGCTGCTGTCAGAATCAATATTGTCACCGATTAGCAGTGACAGCTCCATGGCGTCATTGGCAATCAGCTTTGAAGTGGCTGCTTTCAGAATATCGAGTTGGGTTTTAGCCCAGTCAAACTCCCCTATATAGAAGGAGAGCTTAGCATTCCTGTATTTTGCTTCATGTCCGAGAGGCTCGTTCTTGAATGCTTTCTCAACCTGAGAATAGAGCAAAGTAGCTTCCCATTGTTCACCTGCGAAGAGGTATATGTCTGCCAGCTCAAGCTTGCAGGCAGCCAGGTTCTTGGCCTGTACGTTAGGAGTTTCCAGCGCGCTTTCCAGAAGTTCTGTAGCTTCGTCAGTCTTGTCTAAATAGAAGGCTTCCAGATGAGCCAGGTTTTGCAATAAGGGCAGGGTGGCTGAGTTCTGACCCAGTTCCTGGAGCAAGGTCTGGTATTTCTTTTCGAGCAACAGTACTACAGCCTTGTCTTTTGAGAAACTGCTGTTGAATCGCTGAAATTCTGTGTTCAATGATTCAATCCTGCTCTCAAGAACAAGGTCCGGATCGGCATTTTTCCTGATGATATATGCATAGGCATCAAGGGCAACATCATAATCATCATTGCTGACTGCAAGGGTTGCCAGATCAAAGATGCGTTGTCCGTTTTCCGAATATCTGCGGTCAAGAGCTTTCGCCTGAATGAGAGCCATCGAGAAATCCTTTTGCTGAACCGAATACCAGAGTAAAAGTTCTGCGTAAACAATCTCATCAGGATTTTGCTGGGTGCGTTTCAGAAGCAGAGTCCTGAAAGTTTCACTCTTTTCGTTGTCAGTATCCAGGCTAAGCCAGGCCTGAAGGCGGTTTTCAACCATACTGATCTGGGTAGGCTGAGTGCTGAGCAGGTTCAGGTATTCATCGAGCATCAGTTCGGCATTACCAAGGCTTTCATACATATATGCCAGCTCCAGCGCAAACAGGCTTTGGTCCTTTAATAGTTCCCTTCCCCTCTGGTAAGTTCTGATGGCATAATCACTCTCTCTGCGGGTCAGGAAAGCATTGGTAAGTGTGTAAACCTGATTTCTGTCTGCGGAAAGGTCCTTGAGACATTCCTCATAAATTTTGCGTCCTTTCTGGGTTTCACCCTGCATGATGAGGATGAAGCCCTGATCAACCTTAAAGCGAGGATCGGTGGGATTCTGCTTAGCCTGTCGCTTTATTGCTTTGGCAGCTTGTTCATAATCCTTCAGCTCAACAAGGCAGTTGATGTAATAGATGTAATTGAACTGTGAAGGATTCTTCTCAAATAAGACCTGAAAAACAGCAAGGGCTTTATCGTATTCCTTGTTCTGGTAATACTGCGCTCCCAATTGTTCTTCAGTTTGCTGTGCCTGAACAGTCCCGAAAATCAGGAAAACAAGGCTGCAAATAATGAAGAACCGAAAGCCGATTAACGGTTTCATGGGGATGTTTAATTTTCCATTTTCAGGATTATTTGATCATATCAAAACCGGTATAGGGTACCAGGGCTTTGGG
This sequence comes from Bacteroidales bacterium, assembly GCA_016707705.1. Classification (GTDB taxonomy): domain Bacteria; phylum Bacteroidota; class Bacteroidia; order Bacteroidales; family UBA4417; genus UBA4417. Next base: position 66,556 of record JADJHD010000022.1, on the reverse strand, counting down.
GATCTTAATTCCTTCAGGGGTTTGGTTGTTTTCAAGAAGTGCTGCAACAATACGTGGTAACGCCAGAGCACTTCCGTTTAGTGTATGTGCCAGTCTTGTTTTTCCGGACTGATCCTTGAATCGGAGTTTCATGCGGTTAGCCTGGAAGGTTTCGAAGTTTGAAACAGAGCTAACTTCAAGCCAGCGTTGCTGTGCTGCTGAGAAAACCTCGAAGTCATAAGTCCATGCAGAGGTAAAGCTCATATCGCCACCGCAAAGGCGAATAATTCTGAAAGGCAATTCAAGCTTCCTGACAAGTGACGCAACATGCTCCCTCATTTCCTCCAATGCCTGATAGGAATCATCAGGATGGCGAAGCTGAACGATTTCAACCTTGTCGAACTGATGAAGCCTGTTAAGTCCGCGAACATCCTTGCCATAGGATCCGGCTTCACGGCGGAAGCAGGATGAATAGGCAACATTCTTAACCGGGAAATCTTCAGCTTTCAGGATAACATCACGGTAAATATTAGTAACCGGAACCTCGGCAGTGGGAATAAGGTAGAAATTGTCGAGACCGACGAAATACATCTGGCTGTCCTTATCGGGCAATTGTCCTGTTCCGTAGCCTGATGCCTCATTCACCATAAGCGGGGGCTGAATTTCAAGGTATCCGGCAGCCAGGGCTTCATCAATAAAAAAGTTGATGAGAGCTCTCTGCAAACGTGCGCCTTTTCCTTTGTATACTGGGAACCCGGCACCGGTAAGCTTTACGCCAAGCTCGAAATCAATAATATCATATTTCTGTGCTAATTCCCAATGGGGGAGAGCACCTTCATGCAATGCAGGTATTTCTGCTTCCAGCAATACTACCGGATTGTCTTCAGCATGGCGTCCCTTGGGAGTAGTAGCATGAGGAAGGTTTGGCAAAGCCACCAGCAGATTGTTTAATTCCTTCTGAATTTCTTCTGTTTTATCGGTAAGATCCTTGGCAAGAACCTTAAGTTCGGCTGATCTGGCCTTGAGATCGGCAGCTTCTGCCTGTTTTCCGGATTTGAAAAGATTTCCGACTTCCTTCGCTATCTGGTTTGATTCGGCCAGATTATCATCAAGTTGTTTTTGAGTTTCACGACGAAGTACATCGGTATCAAGAATCTTCTGAACAGTAGCTGCAGCATCAAAGTATTTGACGGCAAGGCGTTCAATTACCAGTTGAGGGTTCTCGCGGAGGAAATTCAGTTCAAGCATGATAAGGTGGTATTGTAGGATTGTGGATAAATGAATTCAAGTCGTTATTGCAATGGGAGAAAATATACTGCTGATGAATTGTTTGGCATATTTCAATGTTCAGCAGTGATTCTTTGGGTCCGGGTACAACTCAATCTGAAAAAATCTTGCGTGAAATTAACGGTGATTGAGTATACAAAAATAAAAATCTCCTGATTTCCCGATCAGGAGATTTTCTATAGTGTCAATAATAGGCGCAGCTAAACTGCTGCGTATATTACTCGGCGCTGAGCGGGTGAACTGAAACGTAGGATTTATCATTCCTGCGTTTTCTGAATTCTACGATACCGTCGCACATTGCGAAGATGGTATGGTCCTTGCCTAAGCCAACATTAAGTCCTACATTGTGAACTGTTCCACGCTGCCTGAGGATAATGTTTCCGGCTTTTGCGAACTGTCCGCCATAAATTTTTACACCTAAACGTTTGCTATGTGATTCACGACCGTTCTGTGAACTACCGGCACCTTTTTTGTGAGCCATTTTATTCTTGTATTATGAGTTGCACAATCAAAACTATTATCCGTTACTGACGGAAGGCAGGAAGGGAATTAAGCCTTTATTCCTTCAATTTTCAGCTGGGTCAGATCCTGGCGATGGCCGGTTTCCTTCTGATACCCTTTGCGACGTTTTTTCTTGAAGATCTTAACCTTCTCGCCACGTGCATGGGCTAATATCGTTGCATTTACAACTGCCCCGGATACCAGGGGAGCACCAACGCTTACCTTGCCATTGTTGTCAACCAGCAAAACATCGGTAAATTCAACTTTTGAACCGGCGTCTCCGGTGAGACGGTTCACGAAAATCTTCTGGTCTTTTTCAACCTTGAATTGCTGTCCGGCTATATCAACTATCGCGTACATTTTCAAATGATTATGGGATTCCTGATAAAATTGGAGTGCAAAAGTAGTAAAAAATATTTATCAACAAGTGCTTGTTCATCAAATTTTTGTCAGAAACTTGAAATATTCACCCTTAACCCAATAGTTCAGGCACTGAGTCAGGGCTGTACAAAGATAGGTGTTTCCTTTAATACTGAGGCAAGGGAAGGGCTTTATGCTTAAATGAACAGCTTTTCAAAGAGAATTGTATTTTTATACCCTTAAGACTGAATCATGGATACCTTTCCTATTTATTGCGGTGGAGAATTCATCGAAACTGATGAAATTCTGGAAGTGACGAACCCCTATACAGGAAAATCTTTCGCCAGGACCTTCAATGCTGGTTCCGCTGAACTGGAGAAAGCCATCAAATCTGCTGAGTCAGTCAGGGTAACTCTGCAGGACCTGCCCTCTTTCAGCAAATATGATATCTTAATGGAACTGGCTAATGGTCTTGCTTCCGATAAGCAACACTTTGCTGAGATTCTTAGTCTTGAATCAGGCAAACCTATCCGGTATGCTATAGGGGAAATAGACAGATCGATACAATGTTTCCGGGTTGCAGCTGAAGAAAGCCGTCGTCTTCCAAGGGAATCAATGTCACTGGACTGGACTCCCGCCGGAAAGGGTAAGGAAGGATGGGTTAAATATTTCCCGGTTGGAATAGTGGCAGGGATTTCTCCCTTCAACTTTCCAATGAATCTGGCTGTGCATAAGATTGCACCTGCAATAGCAGCTGGTTGTCCGATCATACTGAAGCCATCATCTTCTACCCCATTATCTGTTTTGCTTCTCAGCAGACTTATTGATAAAACAGCCCTTCCAAAAGGCGCAGTCTCAATTTTGCCCATGAACAGGCAGATAGGGAATCAACTTGTTACCGATGAAAGGATCAGTTTGCTTTCATTTACAGGATCACCTGTTGTTGGCTGGAATATGAAGAAAAACGCCGGGCACAAGAAAGTTGTCCTTGAATTGGGAGGCAATGCCGGAGTAATTATCTCTTCATCTGCAAACATTGAAGATGCCGTCAATAAATGTGTTTACGGAAGCTTCGCCTATTCCGGTCAGGTATGCATCCATACTCAACGCATATATATACATAAGGATGTCTTTCATTCCTTTATTAATCAGTTTGCTGCAAAAACAAATGCTCTTGTTAAAGGCGATCCCCTAAACTCATCTACTGACATCTCTGTTATGATTGATGAAGCCAATGCCAGAAGAGTTGAACTATGGGTTCAGGAGGCCATCGAGGAGGGTGCAAGTCTGATATGCGGAGGCAAGCGGGATGGCGGTTATTATGAACCTACCGTGATTACAGGTACCAATATAGGAATGAAAGTTTGCTGTGAGGAAATTTTCGGACCGGTGGTGGTTGTTGAGCAGATCGACAATTTTCAGCAGGGAATTGAACGGGTGAATGAAGGTTGCTTCGGATTACAGGCCGGTGTTTTTACTGACAGTCTGCAGGAAATGAATGATGCATTCAATAATCTTGAGGTCGGTGGAGTAATAATAAATGATGTGCCTACATTCCGTGTAGATCATATGCCATACGGAGGAATCAGGGAGTCGGGGCTGGGTCGTGAAGGGATCAGGTATGCTATTCTCGATATGATGGAACCCCGGATTTTGGTAAAGAATAGTTGATTGTTCCTGAAATTATATCAACTTTGCATAGGAATATTGTACTTAGGTTTGTATTCCGAAAGACAGCAAAGAATTCCTTGCGTCTTGAATTATATGTGATTGCAGCTATAAACTGATCATTTTTATCGTTTTACGAATCTGGTATTACCCCAACCGGCCTAAATGACAGAAGAAGACCTCATATTAATTACTGGCCTTAAGAATGGAGACCGTAAAATATTCGAAAGGATATTCAGGGCCTATTATTCTGAACTATGCGGCTATTCCCTGAGGTTTGTCCTTGATCCTCTCATTGCTGAGGAGATAGTCCAGGATTTGTTTTGCAAGATGTGGATCCGTCGTGAAGATCTGGTAATTACCACTTCACTTAAAAGTTATCTCTACAAGGCTGCAGGTAACCATTCCCTCAACCATATCCGTCACCTGGAAATCCAGAGAAAGTATGTCGATTTCGTAGGGTTCGAAGTTGATGAGGTATCCGGAGGCAATCATTATGAGTCAGATGCCGAACTTTCGGAACAGGTGAGCAAAGCTATAATGCAACTCCCCGAAAAAAGAAGGGAAATATTCCAGTTAAGCCGTTTCGAAGGACTCAAGTATCACGAAATTGCTGATAAGCTGGGTATTAATGTTAAGACCGTTGAAACCCAAATGACTCGTGCTTTGGATTTTCTGAGACATTATCTCAGAGAATTTATACCAACTATATTACTGATTATCAATTCAATGTGGATAAAGTAAAAAAATATTTTTAATGCTTGTAGGGGTAAACTCCTTTTCAGTTGTCTTAATAGCGTAAAAAAGTAAATATGTACTTCGAAAACCGGGATATTAAAAACAAAATTACACGCTTCATTGCTGGCGAATGTTCAGCAGATGAACAACGTGTGATTTCCGGTTTGATTCAAAGTAATGAGGAGTACAAGAAAATTTTTGAGGAGATGTCGGGTACCTGGAAGTTGGCTGGTGTTACAGTTGCTTCCGGTGAATTCGATGTTAATGGTGCATGGGAAAAGGTGTCATCAAGGATTGAAGCCACTTCACCTGCCAGAAATCACAAACCTGTTGTCAGGCAGATGCCTGTAAGGGGTATTGGCTGGTATGCCATGAGAGTTGCAGCTGTTCTGATTATTGGGCTGGCAATTTCTCAATTCTTTTTTAATCGCAGCAGCGAAAAAACCTTTGCCAGCGGGGCAACGACATCAGCACCACTGAGTCTCTCCGATGGTTCTACAATATTCCTGAATTCCGCCTCCACTATCAAATTTCCCGAAAAATTTGGTGGAAATAACAGAGAGGTTTACTTTTGGGGAGAAGCATTCTTTGAAATTGCTCATGACCCATCCAGGCCCTTCATTATTGAAAGTGGCGATGCCCGGATAAAAGTTCTCGGTACTTCCTTCAACGTGAAGGCATACCCTGAATCAAACCGGATCGAAGTAGTGGTAAATTCAGGTAAAGTTCTTTTTTATCATGTAGATAAGTCAGATAATATCCTGGGACAGGTTACTCTCACAAAAGGCGAGAAAGGCGTTTTTGATCGGCTCACCGGACAAATTGCACGTCTCGTTAATGATGAACCCAATTACCTCAGTTGGAAAACCGGAGTTCTTGTGTTCAGTGAAACCTCCCTCGATAAAGTCTTAGGTGCAATCGGCCAAAAGTACGGTGTTACCTTCAGTCTGGCTGATAAAGATCTTTGTCAACTAAAACTAACTGCCACATTCGATAACGAATCGCTCGACTCCGTGCTGGAAGTTCTGAAACTTGTTCATAACCTTCAGTTTGTCAATAATGGAAAAGATTACCTGGTGAATAAATAAACTGGTTAATCTCCATCATAAACAATATGCTATTGACTAAGCGGTATTGCGTTAGTTTTACAGTATTGATTCTATTGTTATGGAAGGCTGGGTCATTATTGGCTCAGCCTTCGGCATTAAATCGTACCGTCAGCATACAGGCTTCCAATAAAACTGTTTCTGAATGCCTTATTCTTCTTGGTAAAGAAACCAATCTTCGATTTTCTTACGATCCCCAGCAACTTCTTAGCAATAGGAAAATATCCGTTAATATTAAATCCCAGCCTTTATCAGAAGCCCTGAAAACAATTTTTAATGATCCCGAACTAAAATTCAGGGAAATGGGCAGCCAGATAGTCATCTATAAAGAAAGGATTAAGGAAAATCCTCCTGTAATCCCTGTCCCGGTGCAAACTCCTGTAACACAGGCTAAGCCGCCATCCTCTTCAAAAATTTCGGGAAAGGATACCATATTTATCAGAACTACGGATACTGTTACTTTATTAAGAACCGATACTGTATTCCTCTCCAATACGACAATTGTCCATGACTCCATCCTGATGCGCGACACCGTCTTTCTGCCGGCAGTGGTCAATCCCGGAGTTTCACCGGAAAACAACGACAGCACCTTGTTTATTGTGCCCAATAATAAAAGAGGCTGGTTTGGAACCCTAACATTCGAACAATCTCTCGGAAAGCCAAAGTACACCCCTGATGGAAATCTGTCGGAAGAGTTGATGGGGAAATACAATGAAGCAATCTCAGCAAGCCTGCTGAATCATTCAGTAGCTGCCAGTATTGGTTATGATTTCATAAATTGGAGTTTGTCGGCGGGAATCGCCTCCACAAGGCTGGGAGAAGAGTTTGATTACTCCTATAAACAGCTCAGTGGTGGTTTTTATAAGAAAGATACTGTTGAAAGCTATTATACAGTCAGCGATATTGATACAGCTTGGTTCTATGTTACAGATTCAACATATGTACCTGTTGATGCCAAAGAATTCTCCTATTCCAACTCAAACTCTTTCCATTATCTGGAATTTCCATTTGTATTCAGGTATGACCTTCTTCAGCTCAGGCGTACCGAATGTTTCCTTACTGCCGGACTGATTCCCGGATTTCTGATTCGTTCCAGGGCACTTACTTTCGAACCTGTAGAAACGTACCCAGTCGATTGGATAAGCAAACAACAATTGGCTGGCTTTATGCTTTCGGTTCAGGCCGGGCTGGGAACACGCATTTCATTCAATGATAAGACAGGCCTGCTGGCTGAAGCTAACTATCGATTTCAACTTGGTTCCCAGTTTAAAGATTTGGGCATAAACAAGAAAATTAATCAAGTAAACATTAAAACCGGTATTTTTGTTAGGTTCTGAGAGTCTCATTTGACCGAGTCCTTCAACAACTATTGAAATTGCCTGCTCGTGCAGGATAGTATTAATAATTGTACAGACTAAACCAAAGGATAGAAATTTGAGAAGGAAATTGTCCCTTTTCCTATTGCTTAAAGTTGCAAGGCAACGTCTCATCCATCTGAGCAGTCGACGACTGTGTGCTAAGGATGATGCAAAGCTGAGGGATTATGTATTTCCCGGTATTAAGTTTCTCCCGCTTGTGGTTCTTTTGCTTCTGTTTGCAATTACCTCTTCTGCTCAGGTTATTGTCAGCGGAACCCTCACTGAGAATACGACCTTCAGCAAGGCTAACAATCCATATATCGTTATTCAGGACCTGATTGTTCCAAAAGGAATTTCTCTTACCATTGAACCTGGGACGCTGATAAGATTCTCTACTGATACACGTCTGATTGTGAGGGGTGATTTGCTTGCAAGCGGGACGGCTTCCGACAGCATTTATTTTATTAATGTACAAAATCCCAATCCAGCCTTGTGGAGGGGAATAGTATTCGATAGTGCTCAAACTGTTCTTGATGACGCGGGCAATTATGTCTCAGGAACAATTATGTCGCATGCATCAATTTTCCACAGCAGCTACTCTGTAACTGTATCTGGTGATGCAGGCGTGCTGATTGAGAATTGCCTTATTCGGAAAAGTGATTATGGCTTTTATATGAATTCGGCCAAAGGAACGGTTGTAAGAAATTGCAGAATAAGTGAAACAAGTCTTGGTGTGTTTTTCCCTTCAGGCTATCCGGCTTCAGACAATATATTTGAAAATAACTTGATCACTGATAATTACCTTATTGGTGTGACAATAGGAAATTGTAATGGTACCGTAAGAAATAACCTTTTCAGGGGTAATACCCTTAGACGGAACTATATCGGTTTCTATATTGGAAATGATGGAAATCCTGATCCCGGTCATAACCAATTGCTCAATAATTATGTAATAAATAATGTATTTGAGGGAGCAAGGGTTTATCAGGATTCAACTATTCTAAAAGGCAATTATTTTACAGGGAATGCTGTGGGAGTAAACCTTTACCATTCCACAAGGACAGATGTGACAGAGAATTATTTCTCCGGAAATACCGAGTGGGCAATCCAGCTTTCTGACAGTTCAACAGGGAACAGGATAAATGGAAATTCTATCCTCAGGAACAAGGGAGGGGTAAGAATTAGTCCGGCCGGGAATTATACTGACGTTGCCAATGAATTCCAGCATAACACACTTTATAGCAATAACGGAAAATCATTCCTGATAGAGGTTGCCCTTTCAGAAGGAATTCATAATAATACTTTTCTGAATAATGGTGATACCAATAGTTTTATGAACAGGTCACCTGTATTGATTTATGCAGAAAACAACTATTGGGGGACAATGCAGACTGCAACCATTGACAGCATGATATTCGATAAACTGGATGATGGGAGCTTTGGGATGGTTCAGTATATGAACCCTCTTTCAGAACCGGATACGGCTTCACCAATACTCCCACCGGCAAATGTTGTTAAGAAGCAGGTGGGTGCTGATGTTCTGGTGTCTTGGGACCCGGTTGAAACAGCTGATTTGGGTGGATATTATGTTTACTCGGGAAGTTTTGACGGATTCGCGTATTCAAGCAAAATGGATGCTGGCAATGTAAGCTCCTTCACTCTAACCTCCCATTCGGTTTTTGATACTATTGCAGTTTCCGCCTATGATAACCTGGCGGATGGGTTTTTCGATCAGGTGGAAGGCCATGAAAGTGAATATATTATTGCTCAGCTGAGTCCATATGCCGGGCCTGATTCTGCTATTTGCATCAATTCAAGTATAGTTCTTGACAAGGCAACTGCCTTCAACTATGAAAATATTTCCTGGACTACTTCCGGTGATGGTACCTTTAGTGGAAGCCACATATTGAAACCGGCTTATTTCCCCGGTCCAATCGATTATTCTATTGGAGAAGTTGAACTGACCCTAACTGTTTCCGGGACCGGATTTCATATCAGTGACCGGACAATAATATTTTTCAGCCAGCCTCCATTTGCATTTGCAGGATCTGATACTACCATGTTTAATGATGTACTTTTTGAGACTTCAGCGGCATCAGTGGGGGAAGGACAGATTCATCACTGGCAATCCCTCGGTGATGGCCAATTCATGGATGCTGATACAGTGATAACGTTTTATACTCCGGGTGCAAGTGATCTTCAGAATTCTTTTTTCAAATTGGTTCTTTCTGCAAGTTCTCCCTGTGGAACCATGACAGATACGATTGAAATCAGCTTAAAGAAAGGGTTTTCAATACATGGGCGGATTCTGGCAGGAGAAACTCTTGCTGCAGGCTCAGGAATTCATGTATTCAAAGAGAGGGATGGAGTTTATGAAACGGAAAGAGCTGCGTTTGTCACTAATGATGGTGAGTTTACCTTAAATCACCTTGTTGAAGGAGATTATTACCTTTATGTTGTTCCCGATAAACAACAGTTCCCCACCTATGCACCGTCTTATTACTTTAACCGAATTCATTGGGAAGACGCTTATAGAATTCCGGTTAGCGAGGAAACCTTTGATCTTGATGTGCAGCTTGTCGGACTGCATTCAGTTCTTCCCCTGGGAGAAGGGTTTATTGGCGGAAACTGTGTGGGCGGAACCAGCGGACAGGTTTGCGGAGATATAGCGGTGTTGCTCTATGATAAATCCGGAGCATATCTTTTAGGCTGGACTATGGTTAATGCAGATGGGAGTTTTGATATTCCTGACCTTCCATTTGGGGAATACTTGCTGATTGGTGAAAAGGCAGGGTATGAGCGCTTTTTTTCCGAAAAGATAGAGCTGTCACCGGTGCATCCGGAAGTATCAAATGCACAACTGCGAATTGAAGGATATAAGATTTCGGTGTTTATTCCTGATGAAGGGGGAGAGATAACCCCCCGGATTTCAGTTTACCCCAATCCCTGCCATAGCGGATTTTATATTGACAAACTGCCTCATAATGGCCTTTATGCAGTAATGCTTACGATGAGTGACGGCAGATCATTTGAATCAAATGTGCAAAAGATAAGTGGAGAAATCCCATACATGGATATCAGCACATTTCCTTCCGGTTTATACGCCATAAGAATATATTCAGGCCAGTTTCTGATCTCAACTTTTCATATAATTAAATACTGATTTTTTCATTTTTTCGAAAAGCATTGATATCAACATATTTAAGTTGAAAAAATGTCTGTATAGCACTTCATAATCCTTGATAATTGCTTTATATTTATCTGTTTTGGGTTGATTATCAGCTCATTACTTAGAAGTAATAAGGTGTCGGTTTTAATAATGCAGATTATTGGAATCGGGATTGCGGGTAATTGTTGATTGCAGGGAACTATATCCCGCTGCAGTAGTGTGAGTTATGTCCTTTTTTAATGGTGCATTAATTATCTTGGATAATTGATGGATAGTTGAAGTATTGGAATGAATCAGAAAGAGCAATCATGTTCAGGAAAATAGGTTCTTGCGGGTATGGAGGAATGTGAAGAAGCTTATAGGGAATAAGTAAAAAAATGTAAAATTTATTTGAATCTATAACTCACAATATCAACGATATATAAAATAAATGAAAAAAAATCAAAAAAAAATTCGATTACCTTGTAGGGGTAAAGTCCATTTAGATTGTCTTATAAGCGAACAAAATGATCCTAACACCGGGACATGATTGATAAAAATGCAGCGGCTGACAAAGAGATTACTTGAGTCAGGCATGCTTATATTCGTTTGTATCCTGGAAGTATAAAATATAAATAACTAATAATCAATGTGTTAAAATTTTCTTGTACAAAGTATTGCAAGAAATAGTCGAAAGAAAGGAGGACCTGATTGCGAAAGAATTTCCTTTTGCGTTACACAGAAAAACTAATTGATGAGCATTATTATCCAATGACAAATACCGAACAATTGAAAGTTACTCTACCGGGCTTGCTTATATAATAAGGTGATGATAGCAAAAAGGTGTTTTTTGTTATCTAAAGATTATTATATTTGCCGGCTAAACGCAATTTCACAAATCACTTAATTATTCACTAATCAATCTATTACTAACCAAAACAAAATCAACATGAAAAAACTCCTTACCGTGTTATTCCTGGTAGTTATCGCTGCTTGGAGTTCATTTGGTCAGGTATCTGGTTATGGCTTCGGCCAAGGAACCGCCGCGTACACCCCGGTTACGGGAGGTACAGTGTTGGGCACCAGTTCAGTCGATGACACAAGTTACCCGAACAATCCGATTGGGTTCACCTTTGTTTACAATGGTGTTTCCTACACGGCCTTTAGCGTGAACTGTAATGGTTTCCTCGCTATGGGAACAACAATTTCGAGTAGCTATTCACCGATTAGCTCTGGTACTTCCAATAATGTAGTTGCAGCCGTTGGCGGTGACTTACAGGGAAACTCCGGCACAGGTGAAGTCAGATACGAGACTATCGGAACAGCTCCCAACAGGGTTTTGGTTGTTCAGTGGACCAGCTTCCGTCATTATGGTGGAACTGGTAACTGGAATTTCCAGATCCGTTTGGAAGAAACCACCAACAAGGTTGTCCTGCATTACGGCGTTATGACCGGAAGCGGCAGCTCCTACACCAAACAGGTAGGTATGCGTGGTGCTTCAAGTGCTGATTACGCCAACCGTACCACTACTTCGAACTGGCAGACTACTACCGCCGGTGCTTCGAACAGTGCAACCTGCACCATCAGCAGTTCAGTTTATCCTCCGGATGGACTTTACTACCAGTGGGCAATGATTCCTCCTTCAGCTCCAACTTACAACACTCCTGTTAGTGGTGCAGCTGCAGTTCTTCCAACCGGAACCATGACCTGGTCAGCCGGTACCGGAGGTGGTCCAACAAGCAGTTACCTGGTTTATTTTGGTACTGACAATCCACCTACAAACATTGCTAATGGCGTTAGCCAGACTGCAACTTTCTACGATCCAACACCTGATATGGCTTTCAACACTACCTATTTCTGGCAGGTTGTTGCTGTTAACGGAATTGGAAACTCAGCTTCAAGCAGCCCAGTTCAGTCATTCCACACAACTGCTGGTTTTGGTTCACTTGAAGGATATGTTACCAACTCATTCGGTGTTCCAGTTAGTGGAGCTGCCGTTGGTGCCATTGGTACAAACACCTATAGCGTAACTTCACAGGCTAATGGTTTCTATCAGTTCCCAGTTAACGCTGTTGCTGCTGATACCTACACCGTTGGTGCTCAGAAGACCGGTTACAATACTACCACCGTTCCTGGTGTAGTTGTTACAACTGGTAATATTACCGGACAAAACATTGCACTGGCTCAGCCTTCAATGACCGTTCTTCCTAACCCGAACAACGTTTCCTTGAATCCTAACGCTATGCTTGACCATTCATTCACTGTTACCAATGCCGGTACTGGTCTTTTGACCTGGACTGCTACTGTTGGTGCTGGTGCAACCGGTTGGTTCAGCATGCCTACTTTGACTGGCACTGTTAATCCATCAACACAGGCTACCGTTTCTGCAGTATTCAATGCTACCGGCCTTGCTGCTGGCACACTGAAGAGCACAACCGTTACCTTCACTTCCAGCCCAGATGTTGGAACCGTTACTATTCCTATTAATATGGTAGTAGCTGGCGAACCTCTCAATCCTATTACCAACCTTAACGGAACTCTTACTGATGTCCTCGCAGGTACTGTTTCCCTCACTTGGGATTGCACTCCTGGAACAGGTTTCATGTATTATTCCGTAAAGAGGAATGGCACTCAGATTGCTATCGTTCCTTCAGCTACCAACTACAATGATGTACTTGCTGCTTATGGCACCTACACTTATTGTGTTTCCGCAGTTTATACCGTTAGTCCTACAGCTGAAGCTTGTGTTGACGTAGAATGGCCAAATCCGACCATGACATGGAGCCCTGCATCACTGAATGCTACCGTATGGACCGGCCATACCAAGAATGTTGACCTCACCGTAGGTAATACTGGTCAAGGCACACTTGCTTTCGAATTCCCTGATTATGTTGACCATGCTGGTGATGCTCCAATGGCATATTGCACCGCTACTTCAACCGCTTGCGATGAATTCATCGGACGCGTTCAGGTTGGAACTCTCGACAAGAGCAGTGGCTGCACCAACTACGCTGATTATACAGCTTTCGCAACAGATCTCGAATTAAACACTGCAGCTCCTGTAACTGTTACCAATGGTGGTAATGCTTACACAACTGACAATGTTTACATTTGGATTGACTATAACCACAACAATACCTTTGATGCTTCTGAGCTTACTTCCCTTGCAACCATGGGTGGCGGTTCAAGCTTCACAGGTAACATCACTGCTCCGTTGACTGCAACTCCTGGTCTCACAACCATGCGCGTTCGTATGTCATACAATACTGCTGCTAACGCATGCGGTAGCCAGACCTACGGAGAAGTTGAAGACTATACAGTTAATCTGAAAGCTCCAAGTTTCATTACTCAGGTTGTTCCTGCTCAGGGCCTCGTTGCCGCTGGCGGAAGCACTGCAGTAGTTGCTACTTTCTCAGCTGAAGGTCCACTGTTCTCACCTCCGGGAACCTACAACGTTAACCTGAAGCTGAACAGCAATGACCTCGCACATGCATCAGTAAACATTCCTTGCACCATGACAGTTACCGTTCCTGGTACTATCACTGGTACAGTTACTGACTGTGTTAGCGGAGCTCCTCTTGCTGGTATTCTCGTTACCGCTGGTGCATATACAACTATGACCGATGCTGACGGAATGTACTCCTTCCAGTGTGATGCAGGTACTTATGACCTTACATTCTCACAGATCGGAATGCAGACTGTTACCGTTACCGGTACCGTTGTTGCTTCAGGTGCTACTGTAACTGTTAACGCACAACTGTGCGAACAGCCATATGCTCCTGCTTGCGCTTCAGCTAGCGTAAACCCAGAAGATACTCAGGCTACTGTTGTTTGGTGTGCTCCTGTAGGACCATACGAACTTCTTTGGGATGATGGCGTAGCTGAAAACTATGCATCATGGCAGCTTCCAGGCAACATCAATGCCGTGAAGTTCACTCCTAAGGGATATCCTGCAACTGTAGTTGGTGGTAAATATTTCGTTGGCGATGGTTCCTTCCCAATCGGTGGAAACTTCATCGGAACATCTTTCGTAGCTGCTGTTTATGCTGCTAACGGAACCAATGGTTTACCAGGAACTCTTCTTGATTCACTTACTGTTACTGTTAATAATTATGGTTGGGTTGATGCTTCCGGTTTAGAAGCAGTTGTTGCTTCAGGTGACTTCTACCTCGCTATGATTCAGGCTGCAACTTCACCAAACTGTGCTCCAATCGGAGTTGATGCTACTTTACCTAAGGCTTACAAGAGCTATTCACGTAACGTAGTTGCCAACGAACCTTGGATCCTTTCACCATATCAGGATTTCATGATGCATGCAGTTGTTAGCAGCCCAATCGGCGGCGACGACAGCCCAATTGCAACCTCTGTTCTTACTCCTGGTAAAGTAAAGGGAATGGTTTCACTGTATGCTCCAAGCGCCACTCCAGGCCTCGAAGCTGCTACAGCTATGACTACTGCACCTGCTGGTTACGAAACTGACGCTGTTGCAAAGTATGAACTCTACAGAATGAGTGGCTTTGATCCTAATGCTCAGCCTTCAACCGGTATTGCTACCCTGATCAACAATAACCTTACTGCTACTACCTATGTTGAAAGTGGTGCTGCTTGGTCAGCTCTGCCAATGGGTTGGTATGCTTACAAAATCATTGCTGTTTACCCAAGCGGTCAGACTTCCGCTCCTGTTTACACCAATGCTATTCCTCACAAACTCTTTGCTGATGTTACCGTTAACGTAAAACTTATTTGCGGAATGGTAGTTGGCGAAGGTGCTGTTGTTACTTTCACAGGAAGTGATTATCCTTATTCAGTATTGACACAGACTGTTCCTGCTTCAGGCACTGTTTTCTTTGACAATATGATTAAAGGACATTACCAGATGAAGGTTACAAAGGGTGGATACTATCAGTATATCGTTGACTACAACATCACTGGTGACCGCACCATTGAAGTAGTTATGGAAGATATGCGCTATATGCCACGTAACCTGTTTGTTGATGATATGACCCTCTATGCAACTTGGGACGAGCCTCTTGCAATTGCTATCAGTGAAGACTTCGAAAGCGGAGTATTCCCACCAGCTGGCTGGCAGGCTACAACCCAGGGTTCAACCGGTTGGTATGCTACCACCGATGGAAGCAGCGGTTATTTCAGCGTTCCTGCACATACTACCTATGTAATTGCTAATGATGACGAAGGCGGATCAGCCAACAATGGTTGCTGCGATTACCTCATCACTCCTTCAATGGATCTTACAAATGCTCCAAGTTTCGTTCTCGGTTTCCAGAGCTTCTATAATGGCGATTATGGCCAGATGGCTTATGTTGAAATGAGTACCGACGGTGGTGCATCATGGACCCCAATCTATACTTGTGCTCCTGCAGCTGCATGGAACCAGGTTGACGTTGATCTTTCAGCTTACTCAGGAGCTTCAGGCCTTGCAGCAGTTCAGTTTGCATTCCATGCTGACGATGCTGGCCAGTGGGCTTCAGGTTGGGCTATTGACGATGTAGTTATTTCTTCAGGTGGTCTCCCAGTTCAGGGTTATGGTGTATTCCTCGATGCTTCGCTCGTTGGAAATACCCCAGAACTTCACTGGCAGTATGATCCTACAACCATTAATTATGGTCAGACTTATGTAGCTGGTGTTGCTGCTCTGTATTGCTCAGGTTATTCAGACCTCTGCACCTACACCTTCACAAGTCATTTCCTCTATCCTCCACGTAACCTTCAGGCTGATGAGAACCTCGACTATGTACATCTTACATGGCAGGCTCCTCTTAGCGGAGATTATGCAGTAACCGGATCAGTTGCACGTACTGAAATGCCTAATGCAAATGCTGAATATAGCCCAATGGTTACTCAGCGTACAGGTGGCGACAATGCTGCAGCAGTATGGGATGTTCTTCTTACCTTCCCAACAACTTCAGCTGGTAAAGCTGGTGTTGGTACTGACGGAACTTACATCTACACTACTATTTGGAGTGCCGGTGGATTCCAGGCTTACGATCTCTCAGGTAACTGGGTAGAAGATTTCGATATCGCTGGTGTTAATAGCATCCGTGACCTCGCTTACAATACCGATAACCATCATTTCTATGGTTCAAACAACAGTGCTACCCTTTACGAAATGGACTTCACAAATAAGGTTCTCGTAGGTAGTGTATCAACTGGTGTTCCTGCTATCCGTCACATTGCCTACGATCCTACCCTTGATGGTGGTAACGGTGGTTTCTTTGCCGGTGGTTGGTCAGATGACTTCAAGATCAAACTGGACGGTTCAGTTATTGAAGCAACTCCTGGCTTCGCAGCTCAGGGCTTAACCGGTGTTTACGGTAACGCTTATGACTACGGAACAGCTGGTGGACCTTACATTTGGTACTTCGATCAGGGTGGTAATGGCCTTGATATGTGGCAGTATGATATCGCAGCCGGTGGATTCACAGGCTTCGTACAGGATGCTTCAACTGTTCCTGGTGTTGCTGGCGCTATCGCTGGTGGTCTTGAGTACAGTGCTTTAGCCGTTCCTGGTCACGCTGTTCTTCTCGCTCTTGCTCAGCTCGACGTTATTTTCGAATACGACATGGGCGGCGCAGCTCCTCCTCCTTCAAACAACCTCGTTCGTTACAACATCTATCGTGATGACGTAAAGGTTGCTGAAGTTCCTGCTACTGAACTTGAGTACTGGGATGGACCTCTCACACCTGCTACTTACTGCTATGACATCACTGCAGTTTATGACCTTACCCAGTATGGCTTCCCCGGAACATTCGGTGAATCAATCAAGGAAGGTACAGCTTGTGCTGAAGTACATTTTGGCAAACCATTGCCTTTCACTGAAGATTGGACCTCAGGCGTATTCGAACTTAATGACTGGACAGCCGGTGAAAACTGGGTAATGGAAGGTCAGATTGGTAATCCTTTACCATCAGCTAAGTTCAAATGGGAACCTCTTCTCAATGACTATAACTCATCACTCGAAAGCACATGGCTTGATGCTACAATCATCAACACCACCACTCCTTATAAGATCTGGATGGATTTCGACCTGAAACTTGACGACCGTACATCTTCAACCAATGAAAAATTGGCTGTTGAAGTATTGAAAGATGGTAACTGGGTTAAGGTTGCTGAAGTAGCTAACAACGGTGACTTCGATTGGACAATGCAGCACATCAACATTACAAACCAGGCTAAGGATCGCGTATTCAAAGTACGTTTCACTGCCAATGGTACTTTCAGTGGAGATATCTTCTACTGGTATGTTGATAACATTCATGTATATGCTGGATACGAATTCAATGCTCCTATCAACCTCGTAACTGACAAACAGGGTAACCCACAGAATGACATCAAACTCACCTGGGGTGCTCCTGCAGGAGGCGGTACTATCATGACTTACGTAATCGATGACAACTCAGCTGAAAACGGTTGGGCTATCAACCCAGGTTACGATTCATGGCTCGGTAACGAATTCGCAGTTAGCGATGCTGGTGTTCTTCAGTCAATTGATCTCTACTTCCAGGCTAATAGCGCTGCAGCTGGAGAATCAATGACTATCGATATCTTTGATGCTAGCCAGACACTGGTTGGTACCTCAGACGCTTTCGTTCCTGTAAATGACAACTGGCAGACAGTTTCATTACCAGACGTAGCTTTCGACGGAACATTCTATGCTATGATCCATTGGAACATGCTCGCAGGTCAGACCAACTATCTGGGTTCAGATGAGAACGGTCCAAATGCAGCTGCTAACTATGGTTGGTATTATGATGGCGCCGCTTGGGCACATCTCTCCGACTTCGGTTATGCTCCTTGCGTATTCCTCGTTCGTGCTAAGGCTCTCGTTGGTGGTGACAAGGCTGTTGCAACTTTCGGACCTGTTTCAAGCAACAATTCAGCTGTTAGCAATAACCTGATCAATGCTGTTGTGAAATCAGACCGTCAGAGCAGCCTCGGTGCAGCTATCAGCAGCAGCGCTGTTTATCAGGGCGACAATAGCGAAGACCTCACCGGATACAATGTATACCGTTGGGCTTATACAGATCCTATCCCTGGCCAGTACACCACCCTTGGTGACACTACCATGATAGCTACTGTAACCGCTACTGAATACCTCGACATGAACCTGTTTAACAACTGCTACTACTACTATGTAACTGCAGTCTATACTGAAGGTGAATCACTCCCATCAAACACTGATCATGAGTGCTTAACCGTAGGTCTTGACAACACTGTAGTAAGTGAAGTTAAACTGTATCCTAACCCTGCAACCACCCACGTAACAATCAACCTCACAAACGACGTTCGTAGCCTCACTATCTACAACGCTCTTGGTGCTGTTGTGGCTGTTAAGAACATCACCGGTGAAACCACCGTGACTGTTAATACAACCAATTACGCTGCTGGTGCTTACAGCGTTAAGTTCACTACCGAATCAGGCAACACATTCAGCCGTAAGTTCGTTGTGACTAAATAATCCTTCATTGGAGAAATGAAAAAGGGGCCCCTCATCGGGCCCCTTTTTTTATTTGATATTCTTCGTGCATTCATAAATACCATGGTGAAGCGGGAAGCCTTGTCTTTACAGTTTGATGGAAAAAGTTACCTTTGCCGCATGATTTCAATCAGTAATATTTCAGTCCATTTCACAGGAGATTACCTCTTTGAAAATGTCTCGTTCCTCGTGAATGACAGGGATAGAATCGGACTCGTAGGGAGGAATGGCGCGGGTAAAACTACCCTTATGAAGATTATTGCCGGAGAGATGGAACCAGAAAGTGGGAATATTGCGAGCCCTTCCGGAAGTACAGTTGGTTATCTGGCTCAGGAACTTTCTACAAATAGTCACAGGAGTGTGCTTGAAGAAGCATTAAAGGCTTTTGATGAAGTCGGTCGCCTCGAACAGGATATTGAAAGGATGGGCATTGAAATGGCGGAACGAACTGATTTCGAGTCTGACTCCTATATTAAACTGCTGCACCGTTTTCATGATGCTAACGACCGTTTCCATATGCTGGGTGGTACCACCATGCAGGAAGAGGCAGAAAAAGTATTGAAAGGCCTGGGATTTGAACCGGAAGATTTTGGTAAACCATTGGCAACTTTCAGCGGTGGCTGGCAAATGCGCGTCGAACTTGCTAAAATCCTACTTCAAAGTCCTGATGTAATCTTACTTGATGAGCCAACCAATCATTTGGATATAGAGTCGATTCAATGGCTCGAAGATTTCCTGATTAACTACAGGGGTGCGGTAATTATGGTTTCACACGACAGGACTTTCCTTGACCATGTTACTACCCGTACCATAGAAATTATGAATGCCCGTATTTATGATTATAAAGCCAGTTATTCAGAATATCTGGAGATGCGGGAAGAACATCTGGAATTACAGAAAGCAGCCTATGAAAACCAACAGGCTCAGATAGCCCAGATTGAACGATTCATTGAGCGCTTCAGATATAAATCCACTAAAGCCCGTCAGGTTCAATCCAGGGTTAAACTTCTGGATAAGATGGATAAAGTAGAGGTGGATAGCGTGGATTTATCTGCAATGCACTTTGTATTTCCTCCGGCACCCCGCTCAGGAAAGGTTGTGGTAGAAGCAAAACAGCTTGGTAAAAAATACGGGAACAAAGAGGTTTTGAAGGATCTGGACTTCATAATTGAACAAGGTGATTTTGTTGCTTTCGTTGGTAGAAATGGTGAGGGGAAAACTACTTTATCGCGAATTATTACTGGCGGGCTTAACCATGACGGTATTTGTAAGATTGGGCATAATGTTGTTATTGGTTATTATGCTCAGAATCAGGCGGAGCTTTTGGATCCAGAAAGAACTGTTTTTCAAACCATAGATGATATTGCGGTAGGAGAAATCCGCCCGAGGGTTCGGGCAATACTTGGAAGTTTTCTTTTTGATGCTGAAGGAATAGAGAAAAAGGTAAAAGTGCTTTCCGGGGGTGAAAAGGCCAGACTGGCCCTTGCAAAACTGCTTCTGAAACCAGTGAATCTTCTTGTCCTTGATGAGCCTACCAATCACCTGGATATGATCAGCAAGGATATTCTAAAGAATGCTCTTTTGAAATTTGACGGAACCCTTATTGTTGTTTCCCATGACCGTGATTTTCTTCAGGGATTAACTGATAAGGTTTTCGAATTTAGAAATAAAAAAATCAGAACATGGCTTGGGGATGTTTTTGACTTCCTTGAAGCAAGGAAGATTGCCTCTTTGGGTGAACTGGAGGCCCGTAAAGCAGCCTTAAGGGATCAGCAGGAGAATGTAGCACCTTCTGATAATAAGGCCCTGTATGAGCGTAAAAAGCAGTTGGAGCGTGAGGTGAGAAAAGTTGAAGCCAAAGTTCAAAGGGTTGAAGAGGAAATAAGCAAAATAGAGGATTCCATGCAGAAGTATGACCTTATGCTTGCAGATCCGGAAAACCATAAGGATCCTGTTCTTTCAACCCGCTTATACAAGGAATATCAAAATCTGAAATCAGATTTGGATAAGAAGATGGAGGAATGGTCTATTTTGCATGATGAAATGGAGCAAATGGCAAAATCCGGGCAGTAGCCCCCAAATTATCTGAACGATTTATTGTTGATTCTTCAAGACTATTAATAGTCCCTGTTCATCAGGCTTGCACAATAGGAGAGCAAAGGCCGTGTTTGCTGGTCGGAAAGGCTTAATGAATGAATTGATACCAGCGCTTTTTCCCATGAGTGGTTTATCGCAGCCCTGGTGATTGATTCAATCTCAAATTCCCTGAAATATTCTTTTACCCGATTGATTTTTGTTTCTGCATCTAATGTGGTGGAACTGTACAGACTCTGAAAGTCATTCGCTTTATCAGCAGCTTTTTCCATGGCTTTAAGATAGAGGAAGGTCTTTTTTCCGGCGATGATATCTCCTCCGCTGATTTTACCAAATTTCTCTTCTGATCCATAAACATCAAGCAGGTCATCCATCAATTGGAAGGCCAACCCAAGTTCAATCCCGAAATTATAGATCTGATCGCATACTGATGAACGGGCGCCAGCTATAATTGCACCGCATTTAAGGCTGGCAGCTATGAGAACGGCTGTTTTAAGGCGAATCATTTCCATGTATTCATCCAGACTGACATCATTTCTGGTTTCGAAGTTCATGTCGAACTGTTGTCCCTCGCACACCTCCATTGCGGTTTGGTTGAAGAGATCTATCAGTAAAGGAATGGCTTCATTTCTGGTTTTGGCCATATGCCTGTTGGCAAGGGCAAACATGGCATCACCGGCAAGAATGGCAATATTGGGATTCCATTTCTTGTAGACGGTCTCTTTACCTCTGCGCAATGGGGCCTGGTCCATTAAATCATCGTGCAGAAGTGTAAAGTTGTGAAAGAGTTCTATTCCTATAGCTGGGTGAATGGCATCCTCAACGTTACCGCCGAAGAGGTCACAGCCGGCAAGAAGTAGAAAGGGTCTGAGTCTTTTCCCTCCCAGATCCATGGTATAAGCCACCGGGTTATAAAGTTCGGCAGGGGATGCTGGAAGATCAAGGTTCTTGAAAGCGTCCTTGATTTGCTGATTCAGGAATTCGTAAGACGGCATAAAATCAGGGTTCGATTTCCGGTAAGTTCATCAGATAGGTGCCATAGCCACTCTTTAGCAGGGGTTGAGCAACTTTTTCAAGCTGTGTCCTGTCAATGAACGACATTCGGTATGCTATTTCTTCAATGCAACCAATTTTCAAACCCTGACGTTCTTCAATTACCTGTACAAACTGTGAAGCCTGCAGCAGGGATGCGAAAGTACCGGTGTCGAGCCAGGCTGTACCTCTGCTAAGTATCCCGACCTGCAATTGACCTTGTTCAAGGTAATACCTGTTCACGTCAGTGATTTCATATTCTCCGCGTGCGCTGGGTTGAATATTTTTGGCGACTTCAACTACTGAATTATCATAAAAATATAATCCGGGAACAGCATAATTTGATTTAGGTTGCTTAGGTTTTTCTTCGATGGATATTGCCTTGCGGGCTTCATCAAACTCCACAACTCCATATCTTTCAGGGTCAGAAACATGATATGCGAATACGATACCACCTTTTGGGTCATTGCATTCGGCCAGCAATTTCTGAAGTCCTGTTCCGTAGAAAATATTATCGCCAAGAATAAGCGAAGCCTTGTCATTCCCGATAAATTCTTCTCCTATCACGAAAGCCTGAGCCAATCCGTTGGGTACATGCTGAACCGCATACTGGAAATTGCAGCCGATACTGCTACCATCACCAAGCAAGCGTTCAAAACCTGGCAGATCATGAGGCGTGCTGATGATCAGAACATCCCTGATTCCGGCCATCATCAGGACGGAGAGGGGATAGTATATCATTGGCTTATCATATATCGGCATCATCTGCTTACTCATCGCAAGGGTGAGAGGATGCAAACGGGTTCCTGATCCTCCTGCCAAAATAATTCCTTTCATATTGCTCAATTTTAGATTTGTTAGTCCGGAATGCATTAAGGAATATAAAACCTATCTGTTCTGCAGATCCGGAAAGTGTTCAAAAATTAATACCGATAGAAGGTAAAAGTAATAGTATTAGCTATTGTTTGGAGTATCATCAGAATTGGATACAGAGTTATTCTCATCTCCATCGTAGATCTCAATAAGCGGTTCGCT
This sequence comes from Bacteroidales bacterium, assembly GCA_016707705.1. Lineage (GTDB taxonomy): Bacteria > Bacteroidota > Bacteroidia > Bacteroidales > UBA4417 > UBA4417. Next base: position 43,756 of record JADJHD010000022.1, on the reverse strand, counting down.
TTCAAAAGCCTTGGTAACAACCATTTTATCGAGACTTAGCAGTAGTGAAGGAAGTACCACCATATTAAAGAACATGGCGATAAAAAGTGTGGTAGATACCAGCATGCCGAGAGCTTGAGTTCCTCCGAATCCTGAAACCATGAAAACACTGAATCCCAAAACGAGAACAATGGAAGTATATATCATGCTGAATCCTGCTTCTCTCAATGCATTCAGGGCTGACTTACCGATATCGTTCCCTGTCTTTTTGAGCTCATGCCGGTATCGTGATAGGTACTGAATGGCATTGTCGACGGAAATCCCCAGTGCTATGCTGAAAACGATGATAGTGGAGGGTTTTATGGGGACGCCTGTGAATCCCATGATTGCGGCAGTAATAATCAGTGGAATGATATTGGGAAGCATTGAGACAACAATCATCCGGAAGCTGGAGAATAGCAAAGCCAGCAATAATGAGATTGAAATGATGGCAATAAGCACACTTTGGAAGAGATGGTCAATCAGGAATTCAGTGCCTCTGACATAGACGACGCTGTTACCTGTAATAGTGACTTTATACTGTTCCGGATTGAAAATGCTATCGACTGCAGGTCTTAAACGGGCAAGAATCCTGTTCATTTCCTTGGTTCCAACATCTGCCATTTGGAAGCTCACCCTGGTTTTCTGCTGAGTGCTGTCGATAAATGAATGCAGCACAGCTACTTTCCCTTCGGTTTTGGTCGGGAAATAGGATAGGACAAAGTTCTTTTCCTGAGAATTAGGTAGGGAATAGTAATCGGGATTTCCGTTGAAATAGGCCTGTCGTGCAAACTTAACTAGTTCAGCAACAGAAAGAGGTTTAGAAAAAATTCCGAAACTGAGCACAGAATCCTGTAATTCATCAATTTTCTGGATGGTTGAAAGGCGCATAACCCCTTTCTTCTTTTGAGTATCAATTGCTATTTCGAAAGGCATTACGCCTCCGAAGTGTTTCTCGAAAAATTTGAGGTCAGTAAATATCGGGTCTGTCTTTCGAAGATCATCAACAACCTTACCTGAAGTACGCATTTGCAGCAGTCCAACAATTCCAACAAGTAATAATCCACCGGCAATAATGTAAACCATCTTGCGCTTGGTTTGAATTACCTTGATAATCCAGTCAAGGAGAGCCGAGAATATTTTATTGTCGAGATGTGCAACATGCTTTTCGCTGGGAGGGGCAAGATAACTGAAGATGATTGGCAGTACTGTTATGCAGAGAACATATTCCAGCATAATGCTTATTGCTGTTATAATCCCGAATTCACGCAGCATCTGGTTTGAAACGAGAATAAAAGTTGCAAAGCCGATAGCTGTTGCAGTATTCACCATCAGGGAAGCAAACCCAATCCTTTGAACGACCTTGGAAAGGGCTTTTATTTGATTGCCATGCAAGCGGTATTCCCAATGATACTTATTCAGGATGTAGATGCAATTCTCAATTGCAATGATAACCGTGAGGGATGGTATTACCCCTGTAAGGATTGTTATTTTAAAGCCAAACAATGCTATTAGTCCGACTGCCCACAGAATGCTGATAGATACAACCACCAGCGAGCTTGCCACTACCTTAAGGGATCTGAAGAACAGGAAGAGAATAAAGGCCGCAACACCGATGGAAAGGAAGATGAACAGGATTAGTTCATTTTTAATCTTAACCATCATGCTTGAGCGAATAAAAGGCAAGCCGGAGAGGTGCAGTTCATGGCCGGTTTTGGCTTTGTATGCCAATGCCATGGAATTGATTTTATCAACCAGCACCAGTCTGCTTTTGTCGTTCAGCCGCTTTTTGTCCAGGGTGACAGCAAGCAGGTAGGCATTTGTTTTGGGATTGTAGAGAAGTCCCTCATAGAACTTCAATGCAAGAATTTTCTCTTTAAGGCTATCAGCTTCAGCCTGAGTTGAAAGTCTGTTTTTCAGGACCGGGACAAACTCAAATTTCTTAAGGCTGTCGTTTTTGATAACGCTGACGGCACGTGTAATAGAGGCAACTTCCTGTATGCCGTCAATTTTCTTAATATCTTCAGCGAGGTCGAACCAATAGTTGAGTTCCTTTAATTCAAACATTTTTGGATTGATGACCCCAATTACAAGGACATTGCCATCTTCACCATACTGTTTTTTAAAGTTTTCATAGGCCTGATATCCCGAATCGGAGGTGGGAAGCATACGGGCCATGTCGTAAGACATCTTCACAGAAGTTGCTTTCCAGCCCATGAATATGGTGATCAGGGCAATAGCAATCAATATGAAGGGCCTGTTGCGAAGGATGATCCTCACTAGAATAGTCCACATAATCCTGTTTGCTCGCTTCGAAAAGATTGAAAGGAATTCAAAAAGCGAAATTAAGGATTAAAAGTGAATAATGAAAACGCTGTTGAAGGCGGATAAAATCAAGCATAATTCATTGAGGGATAATCATATAAACATGATGGTCATGAGGAGATTGACTGTTCCTCATGACCATCACTAATTGGATATGATCTTAATGTCCCCTGGGTAAGTGAACCAGGTTATTGAACTACCACTCAAGAATTTTCTTGAAATCAAATTCTTCAGGGTTCTTCAGGTATTTCTTGGCTGCTGCCATATCTTCAGCGGTAAGGTACTGAATGCTGTCGAAGAATACCATTTTCGACTTTTGGCTTTCCATGTGTACCATACGGGTTCTAACTTTTCCATGAGCATCTTCAACATCCTTGAGGAAGAGTGGGAAAATGTCACCTGTTGGGTCGGAGGTTACCATGCAGCCGGTGAGGCCTTCGTCGAACAGACGCTTAACTCCAATACCCAGGAGGCTGCAATAAAGCAGGTCGAAGGCGGTTGGCTGGATACACCTGAGTTCATAACCCATTTCTACCGGACGGCTCTTTACATCTAATCCGAGTTGTTTCAGTCGAATCTGCAGGAGCATGTTGTAGATATGAGCCTTACTTACAGTACCCAATTCCGGGTGACCGTGTTCATCATAGGTAAACTGGATTCCTGAAGCTTCGATTTCATCATCGCTCATGAAATGGAAAACCCCTTCACTTACAATGGCGACGCCGTAAGGGATATTCAGGATTTTGCGCTTGATAATGGATGAGATAATCAATCGGGTGATTTTATCCAGCGTAATCTTGGTATTGTTGAACATTTCCGGGATAACAATCATTGGATAGTGGCATGCAGCGCCGATTCCGAAGGCGAGGTGGCCTGCTTCCCTGCCCATAGCTGACACTACAAACCAGTTGCCTGATGTACGTGCATCCTCATAAATGGTACGTCCGATTCTGACGCCTTCCTGCTTTGCGCTCTGGTAGCCGAATGTAGGCTGTCCTTCAGGCAGAGGAAGGTCATTGTCGATGGTTTTGGGGACGTGAATATTCTGGATGGGGAATTTCCTTTCAGCAAGGAATTTTGAGATTCTGTTTGCTGTTGAGGCGGTATCATCTCCACCAATGGTTACGAGGAGTTTAACATCATTCTTGACAAAGAAGTTGGTCTTGAACTCCAGATCAGCCGGTTTGTAGCGGCTCATGCGAAGCATGGATCCTCCCATGCTGAAAACGCGGTCAGCCATCTCAAAATCAATATCTACAATTGATGGATTGTCCATAAACAGGTTGCGGTACCCATCATGCAAGCCGATTACGCGGTATCCGTCGCGAAGAAATACTTTAGCTACTGAACTGATCACAGTGTTGATGCCAGGGGCAGGACCGCCACCGGCAAGGATAAGGATTGAACCTTTCATAAGTATGTGGATGATTTAATTGAATGTAATTAGATAGTCTTTTGAATGCCAAATTTACAAAATTCCTTGATTTATCAAGGGATAGGCCTTACTACGAATTGAGCAGTTGCCCTGCTTCTCATCTCCAGAAGGATGAATTTCCCGTCCTCCATAACCCTGTCGATGGTAGGTTGATCATAATGCCGGATGGTGATAAGTTCCAGACCTGTATTGTATCTGACCTTATAGTTTTTCCTCAGGGCGTCAAAAAGCAAAGGCAGTTTCCGGTCGTTATTGTCGATGCAAACAGAGAAACTAAGGGCTGTATTTTGCATCAAGTGAATATGGATATTCAGATCGGCAAAAAGAGCGAGGATGTCACTCAGGTTTTGCTCATCAATGAAGGAAAAGTCGCGGGGTGAAATAGAAAGAAGCACCTGATCAACCTTGAAAATAAAGGAAGGGATGAGGTGATCAGATTTTGTGTCTTCCTGAATCAGTGTGCCATCGCTGGCGGTATCGACAAATGATTTGATGCTTAGTGGAATGCTCTTGTTTTGAAGAGGCTTTATTGTCTTAGGATGAATGATGGTAGCTCCGTAATAGGAGAGTTCAATTGCTTCGCGGTATGAGATGGAAGCCAGTTTCTCAGTTTTGCTGAAGTATTTGGGGTCGGCATTAAGAAGTCCGGGAACATCCTTCCAGATAACCATTTCTTCGGCATCCAGTCCATAGGAGAGAATGGCAGCAGTGTAATCGGATCCTTCCCTTCCAAGAGTAGTGGTTTGTCCTTCTGCAGTGCTTCCGAGAAATCCCTGTGTAAGCACAAGTCCGCCTTTTTCCAGTATCGGAAACAAAGATTTTTGAATGAGAGAGGTAGTAACATCCCAGTCTACCTTGCCCTCGCGCCAGGTATTATCAGTCCTGACAATATCCCTTACATCAACCCATGCAGATGGTTTTCCCTTTGAAAGCAGGTATTCATGAATAATTACTGTCGATAAAATTTCGCCCATGCTCACAACCTGATCGTAATCCATATCATAATTGCCTGATGGACCTTTTAAAAGAATGGATTGGAGCTGATTTATCCGCTCATTGAAAGAGATATAGACAGGATGATCCTTTTCCGGAAATAGAATTTCGAGAATAGTATTGTGGTAAGAGACAATTTCTGAGGTAAGATTATGGGAATCAGAGTTACCCTGATACCATTCTGTCATAACCTTTTCAAGGGCATTTGTAGTTTTGCCCATGGCTGAAACAACAACAACAAGGCTCTCTCCGGAATATTCATCCAGGATCCTGGCTACATTGCGAACGGCATTTGCATCCTTTACTGAAGCACCTCCAAATTTAAAGACCTTCATTTTGTGGCAATAAGATAAATTATATTGCAAAAGTAATATATTTGTTAGAAGCAGGTAGTTGGGTAAATATCAACTATGGATAAATGAGTTATTGAACAGAATAACAATGTTTTAACTGTCAACAAAGCGTATAATATCAATTCTAAAAACCAAGTCTTCTCCCATGAAAACATTAGTTGAATTCATCAATGACAAGCAAATAGAGTATCCTGGAGCAACCGGGGACTTTACGAGGCTTCTGAACGACATCACCATTGCTGCCAAGATTGTTAACCGTGAGATCAGGATTGCGGGACTGGCCGACATAAATGGATTATTCGGATCGACGAACATTCAGGGAGAAGAGCAGAAAAAGCTGGATGTTTATGCGAACAATCATTTTATAAATGCCTTGAAGCATGGTGGTCAGTGTGCTGCGATAGCTTCTGAAGAGAATGAGGATCTCATTATTTTCGGCAATGCCTATTCTCAAAAGGGGAATTATGTTGTAGCTATGGATCCTGTGGATGGGTCAAGCAATATAGAGGTGAATATTCCAATAGGAACTATTTTCTCAATCTACAAGAGAATCTCACCTGAAGGCTCATCGGCTTCAGTAGATGATTTGCTGCAAAAAGGGAGGGAAATTGTAGCTGCCGGTTATGTGATATATGGTAGCTCAACAATATTGGTGTATACTACCGGGAATGGGGTTAACGGATTTACCTATGACCCATCGGTTGGGTTGTTTTTCCTTTCGCATCCTGATATGAAGATTCCGGAAGAGGGAACCATATACTCTATCAATGAAGCGAATTATATCTATTTCCCGGATGGAGTAAAGAAGTATATCAAATACTGTCAGGTAGATGATAAGTCAACAAACCGCCCCTATAATTCAAGATATGTTGGTTCGTTGGTTGCCGATGTGCATCGCAATCTGATGCGTGGTGGGATTTTCATTTATCCAGGTAACTTAAAAAACCCCCTTGGGAAGTTGAGATTGCTATACGAATGTGCACCCATGGCTTTTATCATTGAGCAGGCTGGTGGCAAGGCCTCGGATGGTTTTACTCCGATTCTGGATATCGAGCCTTATGATATTCACCAACGTTCGCCATTGTTTATTGGTTCTAAGAAAATGGTTGAAAAGGCTGAGGAGTTTATGTATCAGAATTCGAAGAATTTTAGTGAGTTACATTCGGTGTAGTAATTTGAAAATGTGATAATTTGAAAATTTGAAAATGTGGGGATGCGCAGCGAAGCGGAGTCCGCCGGCTGGCGGATGGGGATGTGAGGATGTGAGGATGTGAAGATGTGGAGATGCGCAGCGAAGCGGAGTCCGCCGGCTGGCGGATGGGGATGTGAGGATGTGGAGATGCGAGAATTTGAGAATTTGTCCGCAGCTGGCGGATCTGTGTTCTAATATATGTTACTAGCACATTGCACCTTTAACTTCGAACCTTGAACCCCGCACCTTGAACCCCGAACTTTGAACCCCGAACACTAACAACTAAATACCAACAACTCCTTCAATAGTCGAGGAGGCCGTGGCTGGCGGCGATTTTTACGAGGGAGGCGGTGTTTTTGGCATCGAATTTCACGAGCAGGTTTTTGCGGTGGCTGTCGACTGTCCAGGCGGAGATAAATAGCTTGTCGGCAATTTCCTGATTGGTAAGTCCGTCGGAAATAAGTCGAAGCACTTCCACTTCACGGCGCGTTAGAAGCGGAATATTGGATTGGTTTGAATTCTTGTTCTTAAGAATCAGGCTTACCTGTTTGCTGAAATATTGACCTCCATTCAGAACTGTTGATATAGCCTCCAGTATTTCTTCGGTATCGGAACTCTTAAGGATGAAGCCATTCACCCCCAGTGCCATCATTTGCTCTACCACATGCCGTTGTTCAATTGAAGTTAAGGCAAGAACCTTGAGGTTTGGAAAGCGGGCAGAGGCATCCCGCAGGAAATCAATTCCACTCATATCCGGGAGATTGATGTCCAGAAGGATAATGTCAGGTTTATGGGAATTGAGGTAAGCTAATCCGGATTGACCGGTATTCACTGCATGGCATTCCAGTTCGCGGATATTGGACTGGATTAATCCTGAAATACTGTTACTTACAATAGGGTGATCTTCTACAATAAGCGCTAATTGTGGCATATGCTGTTATTCCTGGAAACAGATATGCTAAGATAGTAAAAATTCAATGGTAGCTTCGGTTCCTTCACCGGGCTTGCTCCATAGTTCAAATTTTCCATTATTGGCGGCAACTCTGTCGCGGATGCTTTCAATGCCCTTTCCTCCTTGCTGGTGGGCAGTATCGAAACCTTTCCCATCATCAATTACCTGGAGACAGATACGGCCGGGTTCCGCAATAAACTGAAGACTGATTTGTGAGGCAGAGGCATGCTTCATGGCATTGTTTACCAATTCCTGTCCGATTCGGTAAAGAGTGATTTCAAGTTCACGGGTATAGCGGTTTTCTTCTCCGAAAAACTGGAAATCTATTTTGGGGGTTTGGTCAGTGCGAATCCGATTGATGAAATCTTCATAGGCTACCTTCAGTCCATAATGCACCAGGGTTTCAGGCATCATATTATGTGCTACCCGCCTGAGCTCAGTAATCGAATGGTCAAGAAGTCTGAGAGCATGGTTGAACACTTCAGCATTTTCTTCCGAAATAATTGAATCCCCTTTCATAGATGACAGGTTTATTTTAACACTTGACAGCATTCCGCCCAGTCCATCGTGAAGATCGCGGGCCATGCGACTCCGTTCTGCTTCTTCACCCTGAAGCACTGATTTGGTAGCAATGAGTTGACGTTCTTTTTCCATTTCCAGGATTTGCTGTTCTTTAATCCTGAGCGTCTGCTCGGCAATGACTCGCTTATGCCTTATATTTTTAAGGATGAAGTATCCCATTACAGCAACAATGAGCAGAAGGGACGCCAATCCAAGCAATGCGATATTTTTCTCCCGTTTCTCAGTAGTAAGCTGAAGAATTTCCTTTTCCTTTTTTTCAGTCTGGTATTTTGTTTCAAGCTCAAACAGGCTCCGGGCTTTTTCAACAGTTACCAATGAATCTCTTAAAGTCATATACTTAAGATAGCTCTCGTATGCATTCTTGTAGTCACCATCGGCTGCATAGGTTTGAGCCATCGCCTCAAAAAGATACTGGATTCCATCTGTAAGGTTGTTTTTCCTCGAAATTTCAAGGGATTCGTTGAGGGACTGAATCGATTTATCATACATGCCCAGCCGGAAGTAGGTTCTTCCTAAAGTATGGAGTGTACTGGTAAGGCTATTCAGGTTATTGTGAATCCTATAATATTCAATCGCTTTCAAAAGTCGGGGCAAAGCCAGTTCAGGTTTCTTGAACTTATTGTAAACAGCAGCTACATTGACCAGACCATTTATCATAAGCGGCTCGTAGTGAATAGCATTGCATAAGGCGATTGATTTTTCGAAATACTGGAGTGCAAGACTGAAATCAACTGCTTTCTGGGATTCATCACGATGTTCGCAAAACTCTCTGGAAGAATGCAGTGTGCCAAGATGGGAATAGGACTTGGCTAAATTGAAAGTGTCTTTTCGCTGAATATATATATCCATTGCCTTGGTGTAATAGTGCAAGGATTTTGCGAAAATTTCCTGAAAGTTGTAGATGTTTCCAATATCATCATAGAGGTCAGCTGCCTTAGCTGCGTTCCCAAGTTTTTCTTCAATATTGAGTCCCAGCAAGAAACAGGAAGTCGCTTTGCCATAATCTTCCCTAAGGATATAGAATCTGCCGAGAATCTGAACTGAGCTGGAGATTTTCCCCAGATCTTTCAATTTCAGTGCAGATGTGAGAGCCGTATTTGCAAAAAGAAGCATTGAATCATGATTGAACTTCTGGTACTCCCTTGCTTTATCCAGATACTCTGCGATGGTTGCCGTGTCCTTGCTGTATGAAGCAGTCTTTTCGACCTTTTTATTCCCCCGGCTTAATTCAGATGTGAGTATAGTCTCAGTCACTCTGGCGACAGAATCAATGTTCTGAGCCATTCCTCCAATCAGGGGCAGAAAAAACAGAAGGAGCAAAACTGTAACGGGATATTTCATAGTAGTTAAATCAATACAAAGCTAAATTGAAAAGGAAGCTAAAAAATCCCCTTTTACAGGGATAATTCTGCAGAAATGCCGAATCTATCTTTACACTAAGATTCAAAAAATATTTTAACAGTTCAAAATAAGTCCCATGAAAAGGTATCTCCAATTTATTGTGCTGGCTATCTGTATGCTAAGCGTAACAATGGTGTCCGGACAAATCAATATTGGCCGGAAGATTGAAAACAAGGTTAATAACCGAGTGAATAACAAAATTGACAGGGGGATTGATAAGGGGTTGGATGAGATAGAGAAGGGAATAAAGGGTGATAAGAAGAAAGAAGAAGAAAAGAAAAAGGAAGATGAAAAGAAAGCTGAAGATGCTTCGAAGAGTCAGCAAGGAAAAGAGAGTCAACAATCAGAACAGCAGTCGTTAAAAGCGTTTTCAAATTATGATTTTGTTCCGGGCGACAAGGTATTGTTCTATGAGGATTTCAGTCAGGATGCAATTGGAGATTTCCCTGCGCTCTGGACTACCAATAAATCAGGGGAAGTGAATACATTGAATGTTGCATCAGGGAACTGGCTTAATCTCAATGCGACTGACGGAACCTGGTGGTTTTTAAAGCCGATAGATTTCCCAAAGAATTTCATTGTTGAATTCGATGTAGTACCCAAAAAGGCAGGTGGCCGCTATGCTGTTGGCGTGGTGATGTATGGAGAAAGTGCATTCAAGGAAATGAGTGATCCCAATGCGTGCAAAACAGGCCTGGTTGTTAGTGTGGCTAAAACTGGCTGGGAATCGCAGGGGTTAAAAGCCAGCAATCCTAAAATCTCCGGAAATTCATCGCTTAAACCAGTAATTGAGGAGAAGTTGAATCATGTGATTATTTGGGTGCAGAATAGGTGTGTATGCATTTATCATGCCGGGGAAAAGGTTCTGGATATGCCAACCAATCTGTATGAAGACAGCAAATTTACACGACTGGCCTTTCAATTATATCGGGGTGCGTCAGCTGGATCGTATGTAACGAATATCAAGATAACAACCGCTGCCCCTGACATGAGGAATAAGTTGCTCACCGAAGGAAAGCTTGTAACCTACGGAATTTATTTTGATGTAAATAAGGATGTTGTGAAGCCTGAATCCTATGGCACTCTGAAGGATATAGCCAAAATTCTAAATGAGGTTCCTGATGTGAAAGTTAAAATTGTCGGGCATACCGATTCTGATGGGAAGGATTCGGATAATCTTGATTTGTCAAAGCGCAGAGCGGCTTCAGTTAAGAATGAACTCGTAAAACTGTTCGGTGTGGATGGTGACAGGCTGGTTACTGATGGAATGGGTGAAACTCAGCCGGTGGCACCTAATGATACTCCAACGAATAAGGCTTTGAACAGAAGAGTGGAATTCATTAAGATGTAAAGGCTTGAGCCTATTTAACATATAGCTCTGGGGAAATATATTCTCCATCTAACGAATCCAGATTGAATTTCAGAAGTCTTATGAATCATAAATTGAAAACTGCAATTATGAGAAAGTCTATTTGCTTGGTTGCATTCGTTCTTATTGGACTGGGGTTATCCGGACAAACATCGCCGATAATGTATCTGGCTGAGGTGCCTAGATATTCAGGAAATCCCTGTAGCATTACAGATGCTGATACAGCAAATATCAGAATCTGGAGAGAGGCCATGAGCGTATTTATGGATTCATTGTCAGCTGATATCAGCCGACGAACTGAAGCTTTGGATTCTTTTATGGAAGAACATGAAGATCAGATTCGTGAGAATTCACTTACAAAACTGGGTTATTCGGAAGTTGATGCGCGACGGCTTAAAAACGCTGATAAAATGACTGATACTGAGAAGGAAGAGATAGCCAATGCCATGCTGATGGAACAAATGAATATGGATATCAATGATTTTAAAAAACTTTCAAAAATGGATACTGCCTCCCAAAAAGATGGGCTCAGGGATACGGTACCATGATGATGGCTGATGGAATGGCTAATCCTGAACAGCAGGCTCAGAAGCAAAAGGAGTTAAGAAGTCAATTTGAACTTGTAAATGAACAGAAGTTCATGATTGATAAGATGAGAGCTGGTGAGTGGAAATATTTTCAGCAGTTTGATACAATACAAAAAGAGGCTGAAGATGCTCGGGAAACGATGAGTGATGAAATAGAAGATCTGAATAAGCAGCGTGAAGATTGTGATAATTCCAATGTCAGGAAGCAATTGATGATGCAATTAATAGAAAGCATCAGGATTTTTGTAATCGTTTTACTCCGAAATACATTAAAGTTGTTATTGGTTTCAGGACTTATGTTGAAGGTTCATTTGATGATTATGATGCACTTGATGATATAAATAACAAGGTTATTGAATCTCAGACTGGAATTCACAATCCTTCTTTCAAGCCAGGTCTTTCAGCCCTTACCATTGTTAAAACATATGCTAACAAAAGCTTCCATCTTCCAGTTTTATTATTCCTCAATACTTGTTGGGGTTGGAGCAGAAGGTGGTGAGTGAGTGGATGGAGCCTTTCCGGGTTGTACTCAGTTAATTTCAAATTGCTTACTTACATCAGGCTAAATGCAGTGCTGTATGATTGAACCTTAACTAAACTTATATGGCACTTATTACTACGTTTCAGAGAATTTGAATTATCAGTAAATACCAAATCCCAATGAAATATTTCCTCTTACTAGGGCTGGTACTCACTTTTTGGTGTTCGTTTGCGCAGGAAACTGCAAAAACGGCAGCCGAACTGAAGAAAGAGATTGGAAAAATCATGCATGATACGGACTGGACAAATCAGAAAGATGCTGATTCCGCAAATGTCAAAATTGCAGAACTTTCCAAACAAATGATGATGATTGGGGCTCGGCAGCAAGCCCCTCAAAACGTTGGGAGCGGAGAACAATATGAAGAAAAAATCAAAGAGGATGTTGAATATAAGATGCAGCTCTGGAACCAGATGTGGAAAATATCTAAGCAGGGAGAAGGTGCTAAAATCGACCTTGCGGATCCTCTCATGAATGAAATTGTGGAGGAATACAAGGAAGATGATAATCCAACGATAAAGAATCCGGATTGGCAGGAATCAATGCCTGAATTAACCATTAATATGTCAATGCCATATGTTCAGGTAGTGATTGATCAGATGCCGGTATTCAAGGGAATCATCAGACTTGTCATAACCTGTGAGGAGGCTGGGACGCCTGTAAATCTTGAAGAAATATTAATGAATGCAAAAGATTATCCCCTCAATGAATTATACATATTAAACTTTGGATCTTCTGTTTCCAGCTTGCCATTGCGAGTCGGTGATTTCAAAGAGATAACGATTCTAAACTTGTTTAATAATAATCTTGATCAACTTCCAGCCTCTGTTTCCGGGTTGACGCTGCTTAAAACGCTGTATGTTGATTTGAACCCCCTTCATGAAATACTGACAGTTGTGAGCCCACTCAAAAAACTAGGCAAGTTGGGAGTTGCAAAAACAGGTATCAGCCAATCAGAAATAGAGCAGATTCAACAGTTATTGCCAGAATGTAATATCCTAGTCCAATGAAACATTTATCATTTCTGATAATCCTTACTTCACTCTTTCAGTTAATGTATGCTCAAACTGAGAAACCACATTTCTTTATAGAGTGTAATCGAGCCATGGGTGATACATCTGTGAAATACGCCAATGCCTATGCCAGGCTTGTGGCAACTGAACTCAAGGAAGCTTTTCCCTGTGCAAAAGTTAACACCCAGTCCGACATCGTTAATAAACTTGACAGCCTGCGTTTTCATTACCTAATGGGTGACATTGAAGGAGATTTGCCTTCGTTCTGCGACCAACTGGCTCATGATTATTGGGTACACCTGAAACTGATAGATTATTCAGAAGGCAGGATTGCTGTGGTAGCAAGATGTTTCAGGTACAAGAAAATTGAATGCATTGCTGATGCAGGTGTAATAAGGTGTGGAAACACATTTGCAGAACTAACGGAGGGCTGTCGTTCTATGACAAAGAAATTGATTGATATGTTGTCGAAATACGAGGTTTGTCCGTTCACAGGTCCTTTGAATTTAACTGTTGATTCAGAGGTAGATACAACCACGAAAAAGGAGTATTCAGTCTATTGCAATGAAATGGATGGCATGTACCGGCGTGAGGAAGGGATTCACAAGGAGACTCATAGTAAATGGAATCTCCAGAGAAAAGGAATTCCATGGGCTACAGGCGATATGGAATTTCAAATGTATGAGCATTCAACATTGGTCGTAGAAAATAGCTGCTATACTTGTCCTTCCGGAAGGCAGGGGGGAAGGGTTTATAAAAGGGAGAATACCTTCAGGGTTGAAGGATCAGGACTATCCACTGAAAGCATCTTTAAAGGGAAAAAGCAAGATGATACCCGGATTGAAATTCAGTTTTTGGATGACGGTACGTACATTATCACAGCAAAGGCTACTTCCAAACCCGCAAATGGAGCGGGGAAGGAGATAGAAAGTGCCGAGGGTACTTGTGACAATATACCGGCAGACCCAATGAATAAAATGGAAGAGATCACATTGCCGCTTAAGGTTTTTCTGGGTCCTTTCCCTGGGAAATCAACTGATGAAATTCTTCAGCAAAGTGAAACTATTACCAGAAGAAACCCGGAATCCAACGAGTTGGAAACAATTACCTACGATTTTGTCCTGGAGAAACAATCAAAATAGTCTATTGCAAGATGTGATTCTTGTAATCAGGATCATTAGAATCATAAGATTGTCGAAATGAAAAAACTACATTATAAATTCAACTTATTGGTTATTCGGGGAAATCATAAAACAGGATTAATAAAACACCTCGATTCTTAGTCTTTCGCAGCATGACAAAATATTTTCAGTTCTTGATTTGAAATTTTAAAGTGAAAGAAGTTTTAGTAAAGCCATGTATTAAATCGTGTAGTATGAAGAAGGTAATTAGTTTGATTGCGATTATGATTGGGGTTTTAATGCCAGTTTTTGTTTTTTCACAAGAGGGTGTTAGCTTATCTGAGAAGCCGGGAGCTTTTGAGGTGCTGAATCGCACTGATTACGCCGGGGCTGATTGTGGATTCACAGCTGCGGATGTAAAGGCAAACCTCCAGAGAATTCAGGCGTTGGTGGCAGAAATGAGAAAAAACCCTGTGCTAAGGGATATCAAGGGATTTATGGGTAGGGCAAGGATTTACAACGTATTGTGCAAACCGCGCACATCTTATGGTGTTCCGGCAAGAATTAGTTTTGAATTCAGTACATATACCAGGAATAAAAAGGGTGATATAGTGTATAATACTATTGAACCACCCTGCTGGTCGGTGTTCATAAATCAGGTCTATCCATGGGATGCAGCATTCAGCACCAATATTTTTGACAGTGAAAAGTGCTATTTCACCAAACCTTTCAAAAAGCGTACGATTCAACCGGGTATTGATATTTATGATGAGGTTTGCATAGTGATTTATGATCCCAAAAAGCCAGATTACTGGATTCCTGTCACAGTTGAAGAGGCGTTTGATTGTGCAAGGGATAATTTGAAGAAGGAGCAGGATCCTGTAGCAGCCGCTTATCTGAAGCAATTTTTTGATGCAGAGTACACCCAGATTGAACCTGCCGATCTTAAGAAGCCTGCTTTTTATGGAGGAGGAATATCAAGGGTTTCAGCATCTCCGGGATACATGGAGCAGGACAGTATTTTTCCCCCAATTATGAAGATTAACCCTGCTTATTGGAATAAAGGACTCCCAAAATCTGCTATTCAGTTTATCACATTTCAGGCATCGCTAAACAAGACCTATATGGAAAGTGAATACAAGGATTGTCTCAAGCACCTTGGGGCTAATAGCGGATGTGATCTGGCCCGATTTTTATCTTCATTGGATATAGAGGACATCAAAAGATTGGCTACCCTTATCGGCAAGTAACCAAATCAAAACAGATTTTACAAAAGGTTTCTGAAGATATATTTCAATTCAAACCCATAATCAAAATTGTAAAGTCTGAAGTCTTCATGAATAGATAGAATTGACCTTTCAATTCTGATTCCAAGAAGCAGTTTGTAGTTCTTGCCTTCTATATACGGGATATTCAACTGTCCGATCCAGGAGATGTCATAATTCCTAAAGCCATAGAGAGATGTTGGGAATTCTCTGCTTACCCGATCATCAATGTAAATATTGCTGGAGAATAACCTGGAATAGGATATACCGGTCTCAAACGCAAAAGGGATATCCCCTGAATGGCCGTGCAAAATACTGGTAGTGCCATATAGGATTGGTATTTCAATGTAATTCAGTCGGATTCGCTCAAATGACTGGGTGAAATACTGATTAATATAGCCTAATTCAGAGCCTTTCATCATATAGCGCATTTCAAGAACAACAAAATTCTGGGGAGTTAAATTACACTTTACAAATGGTCCTGCCGATAATCCAAGAATGCCGGATCTCTCATAATCATCCTGCCAGAATTCTTCCTTTTCACCTGAAAAATCAACACCATTTATTCCAAGAATCAAACCTCCTTCGAAACTCAGTTTTTGAGCTGAAAGCTGATTTTGTAAACTTGTCAGGACAGTAAATATGATGAAGGCAGAATATCTGAAAAGGATCATGGTATAACTAAATTTTAGTTATTAAATATACTGATAATTAGACTGTTTTATTGTACATCGATGTAAATTAAATATATTTTGAAGATGGATAAGTATGATCAAATACTAAAATAATTGAGGCTATCATCGGAAGAAGGATTTCCTTCATTCAGACAATAGCCTCAATTTGAATTTTAACTGCGAAATCTTAATAGTTTTCCGACTTTTCTTCGAAATAGGATTTAGGATGTTGGCATGCAGGGCAATTTTCAGGAGGGTTGTTTCCTTCGTGGACATAACCACAATTGCGGCATTCCCATTTAGTCTTTTCATCTCGCTTGAACACTTCACCGGTTTCGAGACTGTTCAGCAGCTTGAGGTAGCGTTTCTCATGCTCTGCTTCAACTTTTGCAATGATTTTAAAGGCAGCGGCAATTGCTGGGAAGCCTTCTTCCTTTGCTATCTCTGAGAATTCAGGATAAAGAATGGTCCACTCTTCGTTTTCGCCACCGGCTGCAGCTTTAAGATTCTCAGCAGTGGTTCCGATTATGCCTGCGGGATAGGATGCTGTAATCTCAACCTCTCCACCTTCAAGGAATTTGAAAAATCTTTTAGCATGCTGTTGTTCCTGCCATGCGGTCTTTTCAAAGATGGCAGCAATCTGCTCATAACCTTCCTTCTTTGCTTCCTTGGCAAAGAAGAGGTAACGGTTCATCGCCTGTGATTCCCCGGCAAAAGCCTTGAGCAGGTTCTGCTCAGTACGGGTTCCTTTTATACTCTTTTCCATAAAAAATAGGTTATTATTGAAAGAAGGTAAAACGTTTGTGAATTGGTTAACAAAGATACGGGCTTTAATTGATGAATGGCAGTTTGAAGGATTATTCTTAAATTTGGAGTTGGTTTTTCACTCAGGGGATGAGTTTACTCATCCCCTGAGTAGTTATCAAATTTCTAATATTCAATTTTATGAAATTCGAAATCGGTGGTATTTACCACGTGTACAACCAAGGAAACAACAGGCAGTTGATCTTCTTTTCAAACGACAACTATCATTATTTCATGAGGAAAATCAGGACTCATATCCTGCCTTATGCTGATGTTCTGGCATGGTGCCTGATGCCCAATCATTTTCATTTGATGATTGAGGTGAAGCAATTATTTCCAGATACGGAAATTGAAGAAGTCAGGGAAAGGGAAGAAGGAATTTACCCTTCGAGCAGAGCGGCAAAGCCTAAGGAAATTTGCCTTAATACCAGCATTGGCATCATGCTGCGCTCCTATACCAGGGGAGTTAATAAACAACAAAACCGCACAGGCTCGTTGTTTCGCCATGAGTGCAAGGCAATTTGCCTGAACCAACCAAAGCCCCAGACACCGGACTGGTATTTGGAGGCGGGGATAACCATGTTTGTTACTGATATTCCAGATTTCAGGTATATGAATGTTTGTTTCCACTACATTCATAACAATCCTGTAAAAGCAGGAATAGCAATGGATCCCGGGTTCTGGAACTATTCATCGTTTACTGAAATCAGGGAGAGGAGTGATGACAGCATTGTGAATATCCAAAGGGTTCGTGAATTGGGACTGGCTGTATAACTTTTTTTTAGCCGTTCCATTCATCTGCCAGTAAGCTATTAATCCTGATTGATCAAGGAATTCACTGCTATTGGCATTCTTAACTCAAAGTTCATGATGCGGGTGTTAATCCCTGTCTTCATAAAATGTACCTTTGCCCTTTAAATCAGCCGCTCACGGGAGAAAATCCTGTTTGCGGCTTAAATGCATGTTATGCCTTCAGCAATAAATTCCAAAGCAGAACCTGTTACGGGCAACACCGGACTGGAATTGCTTCAGCCATACCTTCATGATTCTTCTGTATCGGAACTGTCAACAATCCTGAAGAACAGCAACGGCTCATCATTTCCAAGATTACATATCCATGGATTGGTGGGCTCCTCGGTTGCAATGGTTTCTGCGGCGGTTTTCCTTGAGTATCCTGCTGTTCATATGGCTGTTTTGCCGGATAAGGAATCAGCGGTTTACTTCTGCAACGATCTTGAAAACCTGTTTGGTGAATCCAGCTTCAGTTTTCATAAGAAAAGAGTACTTCTGTTTCCGACATCCTACCGCAGACCCTATGAAGTTGAGCAAACCGACAACAGTAATGTGCTGATGCGGACTGAAGTCCTGAAAAGGGTGAGTTCCCGGTCGGGGAATACCTTCATTGTGACTTATCCGGAGGCTTTATCAGAGAAGGTGGTAAGCAAGCAGTACCTTGAGAAGTCGACGATGAAGCTGAAAAGGGGAGAGGCGGTTGATCTTGATTTCATCTACGACCTCCTTGACCAGCATGGTTTTGAAAGGGTGGATTTTGTTGTTGAACCCGGTCAGGTGGCATTAAGGGGAGGGATTATAGACGTATTCTCCTATACCAACGACTATCCATACAGACTTGAGTTTTCAGGAGATATTGTTGAATCTATCCGTTCATTCAATCCTTCAACCAGCTTTCACTGGACAGGCTCGACCATATTACGATTGTGCCTAATGTTCAGGACCGGCAGTTGCACGAAAAAAGGGAGCCCTTCCCTGAATTCCTTCCAGAAGGTGCTGTGCTCTGGATGGCAGATACTTCACTGACTCTTGATAAACTGGAGGCAGAACTGGAGAAAGCAAAGAAAGTGTTTTCTTCACTCGAGGGTCCGATCAAGCATCTGGAACCTGAAGAATTGTTCACCGGAAGGGAAGGATTCCAACGTCTGATTTCCCGCTTCCCGGTGATTGAATATGGCAACAGGCCCATGTTCAGCGGAAGTAAAATCAATTTCACAACCAGTCCGCAGCCTTCATTCAATAAAAATTTCGATCTGCTCCTCTCAAATTTATCGGAGCATTCAGCTTTGGGAATCCGTAATATAATCCTTGCTGACAGTCCAAAGCAGGTTGAGCGTATCTACACAATTCTTGACGATCTTTCGAAGAATCGAGATCTTGAAGAACAACCGGATGTTGCAGTGCTGAATCTTTCGTTGCATGAAGGATTCATTGACAAGGACAGAAAACTTGCCTGCTATACCGACCACCAGATTTTTGAAAGATACCATAAGTTCCAGCTGACGGAGAGTTTCAGCGGCAAGCAGGCACTAACGCTGAAAGAGCTTTACGATCTGAAGCCCGGGGATTTTGTGACCCATATCGATCATGGGGTAGGGAGGTACGACGGGCTTGAAAAGATCAACAATAATGGAAAGTGGCAGGAGGCGATTCGCATCATCTACTCGCATGATGACCTGCTTTATGTAAGCATTCACTCCCTTCACAGGATCTCGAAATATTCAGGCAAGGAAGGCTATCTTCCCTCACTGGACCGCTTGGGCTCCAATGCCTGGAACAAACTCAAGGCCAAGACAAAAGCCCGGGTTAAGGATATTGCCAAGGATCTGATCAAGCTTTATGCGGAGCGAAGAGCTACCAATGGTTTTGCCTATTCTCCCGATACTTATCTGCAGCATGAACTCGAGGCGTCATTCATCTATGAGGATACACCTGATCAGGTAACGTGTACGCAGGATGTGAAAAAGGATCTGGAAGCTCCACATCCAATGGATCGATTAGTTTGTGGGGATGTAGGATTCGGCAAGACAGAAATTGCCGTGAGGGCTGCGTTCAAGGCGGTCACTGACAGTAAGCAGGTTGCCTTGCTGGTTCCAACGACTATTCTTGCCCTGCAGCATTACAAAACATTCCGAGCCAGACTTAAGGAATTCCCATGCAGGGTAGATTACATTAACAGATTCCGAACACCGCAGGAACAAAAGCAATTACTCAAGGAACTTGAAGAAGGGAAAATCGATATCCTTATCGGAACACATCGTTTGCTCAGCGCAGATGTTAAGTTTAAGGACCTCGGACTGATTATAATTGATGAGGAGCAGAAATTCGGAGTATCGGCCAAGGAAAAACTAAAGCATCTGAAGGTAAGCGTCGATACCCTCACACTTACTGCTACCCCAATCCCAAGAACGCTGCAATTCTCCCTTATGGGGGCTCGCGATCTGAGTGTTATTAATACTCCGCCACCAAACCGTTATCCCGTTCAAACGGAATTGCACACCTTCAATGAAGATATCATCAGGGATGCGATTCATTATGAACTTTCAAGAGGTGGACAGGTCTTCTTCGTAAATAACAGGATACAGAACATTCTTGAAATTGCCGGTGTGGTAAGCAGGATAATTCCGGATGCACGCATCGCAGTAGGGCATGGTCAGATGGAGGGCCATAAACTTGAAAAGGTAATGCTGGGATTTGTTGAAGGTGATTTCGATGTGCTGATTTCTACAACCATTGTAGAATCGGGACTGGATATTCCCAATGCAAATACCATTATTATCAATGACGCCCATCATTATGGACTGAGTGATCTTCACCAGTTGAGGGGACGTGTTGGAAGGGCGAACCGTAAGGCTTTCTGTTACCTGCTGGCTCCTCCAACAAGTGTACTTACTGATGAAGCCCGCAAGAGACTCAAGGCAATTGAAGAATTCTCGGAAATCGGAAGTGGATTCAATATTGCCATGCGCGACCTCGATATCAGAGGTGCAGGTAATATTCTTGGAGCAGAGCAAAGCGGATTTATCACAGAAATCGGCTATGAGATGTACCAAAAAATTCTGGATGAAGCTCTGCATGAATTGAAGATTGCGGAGTTCAGCGATTTGTACGTAGAAGAAAAGCAAAGAGAATTTGTACGGGAATGTACACTTGAAACGGATCTTGAAATCCTGATTCCCGATGATTATATCGCCAATATCACTGAGAGATTAAGTCTTTATAAGGAGCTCGACAGCACTGATTCTGAGGATTCGCTTCTGGCATTCCAGAATCGAATGATTGACCGTTTTGGCCCTATACCTCAGGAAACACAGGAGTTATTCAATGCTGTTAGAATCAGAAGGCTGGCAAAGGAGCTCGGAATGGAAAAACTGGTTCTGAGAAATGGTCTGATGAGTGGCTATTTTGTAAGTGATCAGGAATCAGCCTACTACCAAACCGAATTGTTTACTGCAGTCCTGAAATATGTGCAGGCTAACCCAAGAGGATGCAAGATGAAGGAGAATGCCGGGAAACTAAGTATTACCATCTATGGTATTGATAGTGTGCTCAAGGGGCTGGGCATTCTACGGTCGATTGACCCGATGAAAGAGATGAAATAATTCACTGCCATTTTGATTTGCAAGTTGAATTGAATTCTTCGGCAGATTGACAACTAAGGTTGAATGCACTACCTTTATCGGTATAAAATGATATGAAAGACGAAAGTTTTCTGCAAATTTGGACTTCGAGATTGTCCGGACTTTACTCAGTAACTTCAAATCAATCCATATAACTCTCACATTTGAGTATCAGTTATCATTTGACTTTTCCTTTTTCCATTAGGTTACTGCCTGCAAGAATTCTTCTGCAAGCTATGCTGTTATTTGTTTTTTTGAATGCTGGTTTACCGGTTAATGCTTCCACAAAGGATACTGCTTACATAGCTGGAGAAATACGAAAGTCGAAGAACTTGCTTGAAAAGCTGCCGGATTCAGCACTGGTGCATGCTAATCTTGCTTTCCAGTCGGCTCTGTCAATAGGCAACGATACCCTCCTGGGAAGCGCATTGTTCCTGATAGGGGAGTCATATTACAGGGGAGGTAATGCCAAGCTTGCCCTGGATTATCTGTTTCGGTCGCTGAGTCTTGTTGAAAAGGATTTGCACAGTAGTAGCTATCCATTGAGGCAAATGAACCTTATTCGGCTATTGAACGAAATCAGTAGTTGCTATTTCGATCTGAAAATGATCGATCTGGCGCTTCAATATTCTGAAAGGACAGTATCAGTGATTGAGGAGTCGAACAGAAGGAAGCCCGGCACCATAAAGCCTTTTGTAAGGATGATAGTATTGTATAATACAGGTTCACTCTATCTGCACAAGGAGGATTATATTAAATCGAAGAAGTATTTCAGGGAAGTGGAGAAATTGAATGCTACACTTCACGACAGTTCCACCATGGCTGGCTTGCTTTCGAATGAAGGGAATATTCTCAAGGCTAATGGAGAATATGAGAAGGCCAATAAGAGTTTCATGAAATCGAAGGAAATTTGGGAGAAATTGGGTTCCTGCAAGGGATATGTATCGGTTTACAATAACCTGGGAGAGAATTTTCTCCTGCAAAAAAAATATGCTGATGCTATTTACTGGCTTAAGCTTGTTATAGAAAAGGGGACTGAATGCGGGGCAATGCGATCCGTACAAATTGCTACTAAAATGCTTTCTGATGTATATAAACAAACAGGAAACCTCAGTGAAGCAATCAAAATGCAGGAGCTGAATCTTAAACTAAGCGACAGTATTTTTAATACCGAAAATGTAGCGAATCTTGGGAAGCTTGCCATTCAATATGACTTCGACAAGCAAATTCATCAGCAGGAACTGGAGCAAAGGGAAGCACTGAAGGATCAAAGGCAGAAGCAGTTGTTTTTTATCATGCTCGCTTCGGTATTCTTTCTTTTATGCCTCATAATTGGTCTTTTATTCATTAATCAGCGTCGAAAAACCCAAAATGAGCGTTTGAAACGCGATCAACTCGATTTGGAACGCAAAAACCTGGAACTTGAAAAGGAGAAGCTCGAACTGGAACTTGATTATAAGAATAAAGAACTGGCTACCAATGTGATGTATCTGGTTCAGCAAAATGAATATCTCTCGGAGATAGCCGGTAAACTACTTGAACTTAAAAATGAAAATGCTGAGGAAAGTCGGCAGATGGATCGGATTGTGGCAGAATTGAAATCAAAAAAGGACGACCGCATATGGAAGGAGTTTGAACTTAGATTCCAGGATGTGCATCAGGATTTCTACCGAAGGTTGAATGAACGCTTCCCTGATTTGACCCCGAATGAGAAGAAGCTGGCGGCATTCCTTCGATTAAATATGACAAGCAAGGATATTTCCGCAATCACTTTCCAGACTCCTGAGAGTATAAAAATTGCCCGTTCCAGATTAAGAAAGAAGCTTGGGATCTCGCAGGAAGAGAATCTTATTGCTTTTTTGGAAGGAGTTTAGAATTTCGGATTGCGGATTTCGGGTTGCGGATTTCGGATTTCGATTTGCGGATTTCGGGTTGCGGGTTTCGGGTTGCGGATTGTGGAATTCGGATTTTGGGAATTGTATTGTTTGATTTATGCATAGTTGCTATCTGGAATTTCATTCTTTCTTTGATTTTATTAAGTTATTGATAAAGAGACAATAATGCTGTTAAGTCTAACAATTGTCTGACTTCATTTTCGCCTTGTTAACCTTTTGTTACCTGTCAGTTTATTCCAATAAAGTATTTACATACTTAAATTTGTTCTGGTAAATGGAACAAATGGAATCTGATTCCCTAAATAGAAACAGACATAGTTCAGAAGAACTTCAGGATTTACTCAACCAGATGAAGGAGGAGAATAAAGCCCTGAGGAAAATTGTGGATTATTTTGAACGGCGTTCCAAAAATCCGGATTCTGCAAATTCGAATTATGGGAATGGGGTTCTGCGTCAAGATCCTTCCGATAACAGTTAAATCCTTAATAAAAACAATATTATGAAACTCTTAATAGCTGTATTCCTTTTCTGTCTTTCACTTGGACTTTTGGCCCAGGTGCCGGCATTTCCTGACTCAACTTTTAATGGTACGGGAAGAAAGGTGTTTTCTTTGGGAGGATCCCTTGATTTTGGAGATAACGTCATTGTGCAGCCTGATGGCAAAATAGTAATGACTGGAGCATCTTTCTTTTCCGGACAGGCAAAACTTGGAGTTTGCCGACTCATGAGCGATGGCAGTTATGACCCAACTTTCGGAACTGCAGGGAAATCAATAATTGACCTTGGCCCCCTCGGATATAACGGAGGCTTTGAACCTGAGATGGTTCTTCAGTCGGATGGTAGCATCCTGATTTGCGGATTTACACAGGAAGGTGCAGGCGGGGATGACATGATGGCCTGCAAGTTGCTTTCCAATGGTAGTCTGGATCCTTCATTTGGAAATAATGGAAAGGTATGGATTGACTTTTTCGGAAGCCAGATGCCAGATGCCGGATATGCAATTGCTACTGATGCCACAGGCAACGTTTATATATGCGGTTCCACACGCACCGGTGGAACGCCTTTTACAAATGATGTTGCTATTGCCAAGCTCCCTCCCGCTGGTGTGCTTGATCCTTCGTTTTCCGGCGATGGTAAAATCCTTCTGGATATTAGTGGAATGTGGGATTATGCTTTTGGAATTTATGTCAGAACTGATGGAAAAATTGTTGTTGGAGGTTATGCTGGGGTACCAGCTGATTTCTTTGCGATTCGCCTGATGCCGGATGGCTCCTATGATAATACTTTCAGTGGAGATGGGAAAGCATTTGTGGATATTATGGGGCAAACTGTAGCTGATGAAATGTGGGGAATGGGCGTTGATCCTGACGGAAAGATTCTCATGGTTGGGGATGGAATAGATGTGACAGCTGGCAGTATTCCCAAGGGTGCAGTTGTCAGGCTTACTGCCGATGGCGCTCCAGATCCCACCTTTGGCGGAGGTGATGGTATTGTTACCTTTAACGTTTCCACAACCTCCTGCCAGCTCAGGAATGTGACACGACTTGCTGATGGAAGATATATGCTGAGTGGCGAAGCGGCTGTCCTTGTCGACAGGGACCTTCTTGCCATTCGTTTGATGAGTGACGGCTCCCTGGATCCTTCCTTTAATAATATTGGTTATTATCACATTGATCCGTCAGGATCTTCAAAGGATGATTTAGGTTATGGACTGGCTATTCAATCGGATGATAAAATACTTCTTTCCGGAAATACCAGTTTCAGCCAAGCAGTCAATGAGAAATACTGCATCGTCAGAATCATTGCCCAGGATGTTCTTGCAGGCTTTACAGCTTCAAGCAACCTGGTTTGTGCAGGTGCTCTGATACAGTTTACAAATACTTCCATGGGTTCAGGACTTTCCTATTCATGGACTTTTGAGGGAGGTACTCCATCAACATCTACATCCCAGAATCCTGTGGTTAGCTATACCACTCCCGGCACCTATGATGTGAGATTGATTGCCTACAATTCCAATTACACAGATACGCTATTGATTGCCGATATGATTCAGGTAATTGCTACGCCATCAGCCCCGGCTATTCCGGCAGGGCAGACTTCCACCTGCAGCAATCAAACTTATGTTTACACAACATCAACGGTTCCATATGCAAACAGCTATAGCTGGTCGATGGACCCCTCAACAGCAGGAACAATGGTTCCAAACGGCACTTCTGCAAGTGTTCAGACTGCAGTGAACTGGACAGGTTCCTTTACCCTCAAGGTAAATGCTACCAATCAATGTGGTACCAGCAGCTGGTCAGGGACTCTTAACTGCGATCTCTATCATATGCCGGTGGCCTATACCATTCAGGGAGAAGGAGCCTATTGCGAAGGCAGCAGTGGCACCAGCATCACCCTGAGCAACTCTGAAAACGGGATTAACTATGAGCTTAATCTCGATGGCGTTCCAACAGGAAATATTCAGGCTGGTACTGGTTCAGCACTGGTATGGAATAATATTACAACTGCCGGATTCTATACTGTTGCCGGATCTACCCCCAATTGCTCGCAGCCTATGGCCGGGCAGATATATGTTTATATGCTGGCAATTCCCGGACAGGTTACAAAACCTGCAGGGGCAGCTCAAACATGCAGCAATGCTACCAATACTTATTCCGTAACCGGAGCTGGTAACGACAATGAGGTAATCTGGACTCTTGACCCTGTCGAAGCCGGATCAATGACTCCAACAGGAAGCAGTGTCAGTATTGAATGGAACTCGACTTTTACTGGATTTGCAAATCTTTCAGCCCATGCCTCCAATAATTGTGGTGATGGTCTTGAATCAGAAGCTCTTGCCATTGAAGTAAACAAAAGTCCTGAACCATTCGTTGCTGGTCTCACTTCAGTATGTGTTGGATGGAGTGCAGGATATTCCTGTTCAGGTTCAGCAGGAAGTGCTTTCAGCTGGCAGGTCACTGGCGGTACAATTACTTCTGGAGCCGGGTCATCAAGCATTGTGGTTTTCTGGACAAGCACCGGTACTGGCACAGTGGCAGTTACCGAGAATACAGCAGACGGTTGCATTGGTACCTCTCAGGTAGTAAATGTAAATGTTGATGCATGTGTTGGCTTGAAAGAGACTCAGAAAGCAAGTACGGTATTCCTGTATCCAAATCCTGTTGAAAGGACCTTTAACCTGGAATTTTCAAAACCTTCAACTCAGACTGGAAAAGCGCTTTTAACCGATGCTACCGGAAGAATCCTGATTGACTGGACCATTCCGGCCGGAGTAAAGGAATTAAAGAACCTGGACATTAGCAGGCTTGAGCCTGGAATTTATACAATTGTATTTATTGACTTAGGTGGGGAGAATGAAAATGTGAAACTCGTGAAGGAATAATTTTCTTTGCGGGAATCACGCGAGTGGGAAGCGAATGGCCGGGAACAGTTCACTGAACCTGGCCATTCTTATGTTTAATAGTTAAGGCTGAATTCTATTTCCAAGCCTATTCACTGAGGCTGGGAGAATGTGCGCTCGTAACATACTGGAAATTAATGAATTGATTCAAAATTGCTGAGGAAAATCCTGATTTGAATTTTAATTCAGCGAACAACATTAAAACAAAAATCAAAAATATTTGCAGGTTTGAAATAAAAAGTAGCTTTAATTTGTTGTTATACTTTGTTTGATTTGAATTATCATCTATTTCAGTTCAATAGGACAGCAAAATGTTTAATTCCACTTTATGAAACGAAAACTCTTTTTTGCGCTTTTTTTCCTGATTTTTTGCCAGCTTATCTCTTCTGCTCAGCAGGGTTGGTGGGTTATGCTCAGGGATAAATCAGGATCCGGTTTCGATCCTTACACCTATTTCGACAGCAAGGCCATTGAACGCAGGCTGATCGCAGGTATTTCCCTTAATGATCCAAGTGATTGGCCTGTAAATGAAAATTACTCTGCGGAGGTTGCGGCTTTATCGGATAGCCTTCTTTTTGAAAGCCGCTGGTTTAATGCACTGGCTGTTTATGCCAATGAAGATCAGGTTCTGGCAATTCGTCAGCTGCCTTATGTTACCGAAGTAATTCCAGGAGATTGCAGGCAATCGCGGATTGCTTCCATAATGGAATATGATACAGCTATTGATGAGGATGAACGGGATCTGATGAAGAATCAGCTCTTAAGCATGCAGGGTGATCTTTTTAAAAAAGCAGGGATTGATGGGAAAGGAGTGAGAATCGCCATTTTTGATGTTGGTTTTCCAGGAGCAAAGGAAAGTCCGGCGTTCAGTGAGATCATTTCCTCAGGAAGGCTGATTGCAACTAAGGATTTCTCAAAGCATAAAGGGGAGAACGTATTCTGGGGCAAGAACCATGGAACAGAAGTATGGTCCTGCATTGCCGGGAAAATTGGTGAAGAATCCATTGGACTGGCTTCAGGAGCTGAATTTCTTCTGGCCAAGACAGAGGTCAACAGAGAACCTTTTTCAGAAGAGGTACACTGGATGAAAGCAGCTGAATGGGCCGACCAGAACGGGGCCGATATCATCAACAGCTCACTGGGTTATACCAATAACAGGTATTTCCCCTGGCAGATGGATGGCAAGACCAGCTTTATTTCAAGAGCCGCCAATATGGCTGCAAGAAAAGGAATTCTTGTTGTAAATGCCGCCGGTAATGAGGGCGATGAGGACTGGCAGAAGGTTGGAGCTCCGGCAGATGCCGATTCTGTACTATCGATTGGTGGAATTGATCCTGAAACGGGTTACCATACCAGTTTCAGTTCCTTTGGACCTACAGCCGACAAGCGAATGAAACCGAATGTAAGCGCATACGGGCATGTAATTGCAGCAGCAGAAAGTGGATTGGTTCAAACTCAGGGAACCTCTTTTGCATCACCTCTGGTGGCCGGCTTTGCTGCTTGTGCTCTTCAAACCAGAAAGAGTACAGGAAACATGGAGCTATTCAGGATGATTCAGGAATCTGCTACACTTTATCCTTATTTTGATTATGCTCATGGATTCGGGGTTCCCCAGGCAAGCTACTTCCTGACAGGAAGCGTAAAAGCTGCACCCAGTTTTGATGTAAATGAAACAGCGGATTCTGTTATCGTTACTGTCCATAAAGCACGTATTCCTGAAAAGGATGAAGATTATTCGGTTGAATACAAGCCTTTCAATAAAAACCTTTACTTCTATTACAACTTGATGAATCCAGCCGGTGTGATTGATGAGTATTATGTTCTGGACGTTACAGAAGAATTAGTGTTGAGTATCGATAAGAATGAATATAAGGGTGAAACCCTGAATATGCATTTTGCTGGTTATACTTATTCTTTAAAGCTATAGCAGCTTTCACTGGTAATTGACAATCGTTAGAAGACAGAATTATAAATAGATAATCAGGATACAATGAAAAAGATATTATTGGGATTTTTCGCCTTGCTCAGCATGACTGTTTTTAGTCAGGAAGTGTTGTTTTCGAGGGATGTTAAAGCAGATACTGTGCGCCCAACTAAAGGACCGAACCTCAAGCATTTCAACCATCAATACCTTGCCCTCAGTTCGCCTTTTTTTACCAATGAAGATGTAGATTTCATAAAACCCGGTGCATCACTGGTTGTTGATTATGGTTACAGATACAAGAGAAGACTTAACAACACCTTTGCCCTTGGACTGGATTTCTCCTTTAACTGGGCAGCCTACAAGGTGAAGCAGGAGGATGGGAAAACTGTTCCCGACACTGTAATCAACGATAAGGAAAAATACAAGGTGAACAGCATGACACCTGCAATGTACCTGCGTATCAACGTTGGGCGCAGGGGTAATTTTGTTGGAAAGTATCTTGACCTTGGCGCATATGGTAGCTGGAACTGGAAGAAGGCTCATGTTACCAGCAATAAGAATGCTCAGGATGAATGGGTGAAAGTGAGTGTTTCACGTCTCGATTATGTGGAATCCTTCTCATACGGCGCGCTGGCAAGAATCGGATTTAACCGTTATGCTCTTACTGCTCGCTACAGGTTGAGTAATCTCTTCACTGAAAAAAGCGGTTTGCCTGAATTGCCAAGACTAACAGCAGGACTTGAATTTGGTATTTTCAAATAGGTCACCTATCTGGAATTTCTGATTCTGACAACATAAAAACAAAGGCTGCAAGGAATTCCCTGCAGCCTTTGTTTTGTTTAGGATGGCTTTAATGCCAACCTGATTATGCTTTGCTGATTATTCAGTAATCTTCAGGTTCTGGATTTCCCAGGTTGCAGATTCTGTATCTGAGCATAGATATTTGAAGGCGATGCGAACATTTGCCTGTCCGAGGTAAGCAGCTGGAATAGCTACTTCGCCTGAATTTACAAATGACCAGTTATTACCTGCAGGGTAAGTGGGAACAGTAAGTTTTTCCCAGGTTCCGGTTGAAGGTGCACCTGATGTATAATCTTTTGAAATCCATACAGTATGATTGCTCTGCACGTTTGCTATATCACCCTTGTTGATGGCATGTGAAAAGCGAAGAACTCCGGTGCTGATGCCGCTCATGTTGATGGCTGATGAAATGAGCCAGTCTTCATTCTGATGACTTGCGCTTGCTGCAAATCCTGACATCTTTGCACATTTGAAACTTGCATCATGTCCCCAAACCTGATCTCCAACGAGGCTCTGTCCGGCGAATCCACCAAGGCTGGTTTCAAAAGACTCGGTAAACAGAATCTTTACATTCTTGAAACCGGTAATATCATTGGTGTCGCGAATGGTAAGCTGGTAAGTGGAATTGTAGAGGCTAAGAATGCCCTGGATATTTCCGTTTCCTGATGGAATGGTGATACCGGCAAAATTTGCGTAGTTGCTGGTCCTGATCACAAATGAAGTTGGTCCGCCTTCAAGGCTGCGGTCAGTTGTAGCATCACTTGCTGCCCAGGTAAGACCTGCATCTGCCAGAGCCACGTTCTCAAGTCTTACGAGCTTGTTAACCATGGAGAGGTTCAAAGCAGTAGGGGTAACAACCAGTGGAGTTGGAGCAGCACCGGGAAGACTGTCATTGAAGATATGATCCTTGATGTATACAGCAGGTAAACGGCCGATCTTGCCATTATAGATTGATCCAAGCTGTGGCAGGCCATTGTAACGGCCCATGTACATGCCCTGACATTTGATGAAAACTCTCTGTCCAACCCTGTAATCAATATAAAGGGAAGTCTGGTCGAGTTCTATTTCAAGACCAGCAGTTTCGTCCTGGATAACAATTTTCTTGTAGAGGTTACCGGATTCATCATTGGCAGTAACGATACCTGAAATAACAACGGTATCTTTTACTGAATCGCAGGTGCCGGGATATTTAAGAAGCAATTCTGCAATGGTTGCATTCTTTGGGAAGGTAACTTTCGGAATGTTGATAGGTGGTTCATCAAACTCGCCTTTTACACATGAGGTCATTGAGAAAGCAAGTGTTGCGAGGACAAACAGTATGCTCAGGATGTTTTTTGTATTCATGGTGATTATATTAATCGATTTGTTTCTTAGTGAGTATGTTATCTGTTAAAAGGCTTAGAACCTGAATCCTACATTAAAGAAGTAGGTGCGGCCATATGCATAGTATAATTTAGGAGGGAATGCATTTGGATTGGCAACCATATTACCGGCAGTGTTGAAATCGATGCGATTCTGCTCATATCCGCCACTGGTCAGTTTCTGGTTATCCAGCAGGTTGCTTACACTGAAATTGATATTTACGAAATAGCTCTTAACCCTGATTGATTTTCCAATGGAAAGGTCGAGAGTGAATCCGCCATCAAGCTGTTGCTGTTCGGTAAGAGTATTGATAAGTGGGTCGCCGGGGCCGAGATTCTGTATGGCTTTTGGGGTACGACGCTGAGGATTGAAATCCAGCCAGATCTTATCATAGTAGTTGCCATTCAAGTCAATGAACCAGTAGTTCTTGTTGAAGCGAAGTCCAACGGAACTGGCTAATTGAGGGCTGCCTCCAACGTAGAAATTCTTTACGTAAATAGTTTCAGTTGTATCAGGCAATGAACCATTGTCGTAGTTGCGGGTACCTGTCGGACGGTTGGTATATCTGTAATTACCATAGGAAACAACAGCAACAACAGAGAGAATAGGAAGAACCTTAGCTTCAGCACCGATTTCAATTCCCTGGTGAGTGCGGCTTTCGTTGGTCATTGACATATTTACGAAAGTCTTGAGGTCGTCATCGTAAAAGCGAAGAAGTTCGCTGTAATCATCATACATTGTCTGGTAAGCGGTTACCCTTGCGTTGAAGTTGGGGTAGCGGACTACGTAGGAAATATCGCCACTCATAATTTTCAGATCGGAGATACCGGGAGTGAGTTTGGCAGTTGTTCTGGGTGAAATGTAGGCATCACGAAGGAGCGGTGGACGGGTGATGTAGGCTGCATGTGCAGTTACATAATGCCTTCCGCTGATTTTATAGGTATATCCGGCTTTTACTGAATAATTCATGTTCGTGTTAACCTCTGATTTTCCATAGGAATTCTCAGGAGCACGGCCATTACGCATGTTACCTTCACGCCAGTATTGGTTTCCGGAAATAGAAGCACCTACGTAGAAATCATATTTGGGATAGGTGAACTGCTCAAGAGCCCAAAGATTGAGATTGTTTGAAAGCAGGTCGTAATCATATCCAAAACGATCACCTTCCTTGATAACCCTGTTCGGATTGTTAAGGTCATTCTGCAATTTCACGGTATCAGCCTTGAAATCACGCTGTGAGTATTGATCAATGTCAACCCAGTACTGTCCGCCAAGAAGGTCATCCATCAATTTGTAATGGGAACCTTTATAATGTGATAATTCGATTCCACCGCTGAAACTTCCGTGTTCACCGGTAGCCTTATTGAGCCTTGAGTTCAGATACCAGTTCTGGCTGGCAGTCATGTTATTCTCTAAAATATAGAGAGCCTGCTTGTTTTCGATGTTCGAAAGGTAGTTGGTCTGATACAGGTGATCCCAGTCGATCTGGCTATGGTTAACATCATTCTGCCATGCACTGATGGTTGCTGCCTGAGTGAAAGGATTTACTGGCAATGGATAATCAGGCTGGTAATTGGGAAGATTCCTGTAATAATCAGGCCTTGGATCCCTTGCATTGAACCAGTTGAGTCCAGTTGTTCCGGTTTTGCCGGAAGAGAAGGCTGCAGAAGAGGTAACAGAGGTCTTTTCATCTATAGTCCAGTAATGACTCAAAATAAACATAGGCTCATTTGAGGTCCTGACCTTTGAATTCCGCTTTTCTCCATTCTGATAACCCCAGCTTGAGTTATAATAGTTGTTGTCGAGCATATCATAAACTTCCTGAGTGGAAGCGCTGCTCATACCACGGCGGGTTGGTGAAGCATAGGCAGTTAGTGCCAGACTGTGCCTTGAATTGATTTTTTTCTCAGCACCGAAGAAGTATGCATATCCATCATAGAATGTACCATCAACATAGCCTTCGTTGCCCCATCTGCGTGAACCGCTGAAGGTGAAAGCCCAGTTGTTGTCCATTAAACCAGTTGAATAGGTAAGCATCAGTCGGTTTGTGTAGGAGCGGTTGGAGAGTGCATAGGAAAGTTTGGTCTGCTTCCTTTGTTTCGAAGCACGAGTTGTGAAGTTGGTAGCTCCGCCAAGTGAACCGATGGAGAACTTCCCGGGCTCAATACCGTTCAGGTACTCCTTATTGCGAAATGCATCGTTGAGTCCGCCCCATTCGCCGTATACTGCACGTCCGGATTCTCCGTCATTGACAGGCACGCCTTCAATGTAGATGTTTTCATATTCCGAGTCATATCCGCGCATCCGGAAGAACATGGAACTGAAAGTGTAGGAAGCTGTATTCGAGAATACATCGCCTGAGGAATGCAGGAGTCCGGAAACAGCCTGATCCTTGTCGTCACTTTCACCACTGAGTGTGATTTCTGCCATGCCCGATTCTGCCTGCACCATTGAGGGGCTAAGCATTATCTTTCCTGCATCGGCAGATCCTTTGGCCACCTTAACGGCGACAGATGTCTTTTCGTAACCATCAAGAGTTACGATTATCGTATAATCTCCCGGTTCATTTACGGGTAGTACAAAGCGCCCATCTGCTCCGGTAGTTGTCTGCAGGGAAGCGGCTTCAACCTTAGCCTGAGCAACAGCAGCACCGGTCAATCCATCCATTACCTGTCCGGTAATGTTTAGCTGACTCCATGCAGGCAATGCCAGGAATACGATTGGAATGAGTAAAGTAAAAAAGAACTTCATAGAGGTAGGTTTGAACCTTAATTATTTGGGTGTTAATTAATTTATCAAAAGCCAAATTTCGAGGGAGTGCAAAAGAACAAAAAATATCTATTGTTCGGTGGGTTATTCATTTTTATTTAATACCGAAATGCAGATATAAAATCTCAGCATTCACAAAATCTTCTACATTTGTTTCCCCTTAATTTAAAACCAGCATAATGCACCTGCTCAGAACTTCATTTTTACTGCTTCTAATATGGGTAAGTATCCCATCTGTCAAGGTTTTCGGACAAAAACAAGCCAAGGCTGTTTGTATAGCTTTCTATAATCTGGAAAACCTCTATGATACCTTAAATGATCCGACCATCAATGATGAGGAATTTACTCCTTCAGGTGGCAATGCATGGACCTATGACAAGTACCTGAAAAAACTCGATCATATGTCGACTGTCATCAGCCAGATTGGTGAAGATGTTTTGAAAGGCGGACCTACAATTATTGGCCTCTCAGAAATTGAAAACAAAGGTGTTCTTGAAGATTTGATAAATACCCCTGCCTTGAAAGCGTCAGGCTATGGAATAGCACATTTTGATTCCCCTGACAGAAGAGGTGTTGATGTTGCCCTCCTTTATAAAAAGAAAGATTTTACCCTTGTAAATGCTGTAGCTGTCCCAATGCAGATGCCCGGTCAGCCGGATTTCAAAACCCGTGATCAGCTTGTTGTAACCGGACTCATCGACAGGGATACCTTTACAATTGTAGTGAATCACTGGCCATCACGCGGGAATGATGTTCCCTATAGATTAGCGGCTGCAGCTGTCACTAAAAGCATTGTTGATTCCTTAAATAAGGTACATCAAGATGCAAGGGTTTTGGTAATGGGCGACTTGAATGATGATCCCATTGATGAATCGGTAGCGGTTATTCTCGGTGCCCAGGGCAAGGCTGCAAAAGTTAAAGCAGGCGGACTGTTCAATCCCATGTGGCAGCTTTTCAAGGATGGAATCGGATCGCTGGCATACAAGGATAGCTGGAACCTCTTTGACCAGATTATCATAACAGAGCCACTCATCAGGGAGAAAAATAATTCATGGAAACTATATAAGGCAAGAGTCTTTAATAAGCCATTCATGATTCAGCAGGAAGGACAGTTTGCAGGGTATCCGTTCCGCACATTTGCAGGCGGAGCCTATGCCGGTGGCTACAGTGACCACTTCCCGACTTATGTGATCCTTGTAAAGGAAAAATAGTTTTCAACAAGCGATTTTGCGAAGCATTCATTGTCAATGCATTGAGTATTTGCTGTTCAATGCATATAAGGAGAACTACCTTTAAATGATTATTTTTACGCATGCTGCTTCAGCATGATATTCAGAAAACTTTACTGAACCCACAGACGGATGAAAAAAATCTACCTGGCCTTTATCTTTTCCTTTTTAATAATGGGTTTCCTGCATGCCCAGAAAGCTGTTCTTTCAGGCAAGGTAACTGATGCCGTATCCGGAGAAAGCCTTATCGGAGTGAATATCCTTTATGGCAAGGGACTTGGATTTGTCACTGATGTAAATGGCGAGTACTCAATGAGCCTGCCCTACGGGACATATACACTTACCGTGTCGTATGTAGGTTATGAATCAGAAACCAGGGTGGTGACTATTGCCGGAAAAGGCCTAAAAGAGGATTTTAAGCTGCGTATTGTAACTCTGTCTGAAATTCAGATTATTGGTGATGTTGCAAAAACCAGGGAGACACCTGTAGCTTTTACTACAGTAACCCCGATGAAAATTCAGGAACAGCTTGGTGGACGTGATATCCCGATGTTACTGAATTCCACACCCGGAGTATATGCTACTCAATCAGGCGGAGGTGATGGTGATGCAAGAATTACAATCCGTGGCTTCAGCGCGAGAAACGTAGGCGTATTGCTCGATGGTGTTCCCGTTAATGATATGGAGAACGGTATTGTATACTGGTCCAACTGGTTTGGACTGGATGCCGTTACCCGAAGCATACAGGTTCAGCGTGGACTCGGAGCATCCAAGATTGCACTCCCTTCGGTTGGTGGAACAATCAATATCATTACGAAGGGCATTGATGAGAGGAAGGGAGGAACCCTTCAGCAGGAACTCGGTTCTGATGGATATCTGAATACATCCTTTGGCTATAACTCAGGTAAAATGAAGAAAGGCTTCGGACTTACCTTCGCAGGATCATACAAGCGCGGTGACGGCTGGGTTGATCATACCTTTACAAAGGCTTACTTTTTATATGCCAAGGTTGACAAGGTCATCGGTAAGCATATCCTTTCAATTGCCGGTTATGGAGCACCGCAATCCCATGGACAACGTACCTACAATCTTCCAGCAGCAGTATACAATACAAAATGGGCTATGGATCATGGCGTTGATTCTGCTGACCTGCTTGGTTACAAGCCGACAAGCTGGAAGGACAATAAATTTACCTTTAACCATGGCACCCGGTTCAACCAGCATTGGGGAGAGTACGAGAATTATACCATTCAGAATTACGGTAAATACACTCCTGAAGGACAATCGCTGGCTGATACCATCAACCGGGGTGGTTCAACCGGAATGAACGAAAGGGTTAATGAGTACTTCAAGCCTCAATTCACGATAAAGGATTTCTGGACGGTAAACGATAAACTATCTGTTTCAAATATTGCCTATATGTCGATAGGCAGGGGTGGTGGAATTCGTCCCCGCAACAATTTGATGGTAATGCCTGATGGTGAAATGGATTTTCAAACCGTGCGCGACTACAATTCATTCAGGGCGATTTCGAAGAGCGACAGCATGTTCTACAGCAGCACTCTCAGGCGGACCGATGGCAATTACCTCGTGGAAAGGAAAAACGAACATATCTGGATCGGACTTCGCTCAACAGTGAACTACCAGCTTTCAGAAGAAATTAATATGTCGGGAGGGATTGACCTTCGCACGTATAAAGGAATCCATTACACTGAGATTTATGACCTGCTTGGCGCCGATTATATCAGTGATGCAAGCGACCAGTCTATCAATTACTACAATCCCGATGGCACCTTCAATTTCAAGAAGGCTATGCATTATACAGGAGACAAGGTGATTTACAATTATGACGGACATGTTAACTGGGCCGGACTCTTTTATCAGGCTGAGTACAAGAAGGACCGCCTTTCAGCATTCATTAACCTTACCGGATCTGCAACAGGTTATTACAGGGTAGATCATTTCAAGCCGGATTCATTGCAACAGACAGCTACCAAAAAGATTAACGGTGGTACCATTAAAGGAGGGCTTAATTACAATATCACAAAGAATCTGTCAGCATTCGTAAATCTGGGTTATATTGATAAAGCCCCGCGATTCGCTAATGTTTATGATGATTATAACAAGCTTTACCGCGAGATCAAGAGTGAAAAGGTACAGGCTTTTGAACTTGGCCTTGCCTATGGTAGTCCGAAGTTCTCAATGAATGTAAACGCATATTACACCAACTGGCTGAATCGTCCGATGGATTATGCTCCTGCCGTAACGGTTACAGAGTATGTCCCGGATCCAAACAACCCCGATTCACTGGTTCCCGGACAAACAGCAACCTATTATGCGAATATTAACGGACTGGCAGCTCTTCACAAGGGAATTGAAGTGGACTTTGTCTATATCGTCAGCAAGAAGCTGAAGGTTCAGGGAATTTTCTCATTTGGCGACTGGAGTTGAATTCATCCGACAGCGTCAGAATCCGTGTGACTTTGGCAAGACGGTTCTAACCCAGTATCTCAATGCCAAAGGACTTCATGTAGGTGATGCTGCTCAATTCCAGCTTGGAGGAGATATCCGGTACGAGCCGATCAAGAACCTGTATTTTAGTGGAAACATTACCTTCTTTGATAAATACTATGCCAACTTCGATCCACTCTCCTATGATCAGGCCAATGCTGCCAATAAAGCAAACTTTGATGAAGATGGAAATCCGGTAGATCCATGGCAAATACCTTCCTATTACCTGGTAGATTTCCATGCAGGCTATAGCTTCAAGATTTCCGGCAAATATCGCCTGCAGTTCAGGGTAAATGTGCTGAATGCTCTGGATGCCGTTTATGTTGCAGATGCAGATGATAACTCAAGGAATATCGGACAAGGATGGAATACTCATGATGCCCGCTCTGCAGCCGTTTATTTTGGCATGGGCAGAAGATACACTGCTTCAATGGCCTTGCAATTATAGGCTGTTCTGCTAACACAATTCAGGAAACAAACAAAACATACGATAACCAAATAACCTTTCGAAATGAAAAGATTTACTTTCCTGGTTTCAGTAATCATGCTGCTTGCTGTTACCTTACAAAGCCAGACAGTTGTCCCTATTCTCATGGCAAGGGCTCAGCCTGTCGGGAGTACCGTCACCATCAAGGGTATTATGCTCAATGTCCCTTCACAGATGGGCTGGACCTGCTATATTCAGGATGAAACAGGAGGAATTGCCGGGTATCCTACCTCAGGATTTGGCGGACCTGCTGCAACACAGGGTGATATTATTACCGTTACCGGTGTTCTGAAGAATTATAATTCTTTGCTGGAAATCAGCCCATACACTGAGCTGGTTATTGAATCGAGCAACAATCCCCTGCCTGATCCAACTGTGTTGAGTATTCCTCAAATTACTACCGGAACTGGTGGAGAAGACCATGAATCAATGCTCGTAAAATTGAATAATGTTCATTTCAAACCTGAAATTCAGGGCACATTATTCAATGGCGGCACTTCAGGAACCAACTACGATGTGTATGACCTTTCAGGAAATACCATGCAGGTGAGGATTCTTCCCAACACAACTGCCAATAATACACTGATCCCAATGGGAAATGTAAATATTGTCGGATGCCTTGGACAATACAGTCCTTCAAATCCCGCATCAGGATATCAGGTAATTCCCCGCTCGGTTGAGGATATCACCATCAACTCCTCCATCAGTCTGACTACTCCAACATGGGTGAGCGATATCACCACCTCTTCAGTTACCGTTAACTGGACCACTGATAATCCGGGTTCATCCTTCCTTAAATATGGGACAACCACAAATCTGGAACTTGGAGTATTAACCGGTACAGGAAATACAACAGATCATTCAGTTACCATTCCGGGATCGGCAGCACAGCTTTTCTATGCCAGAGCTTATTCAGTAAGCGGTACTGTTTCAACTGATACTGCCAAATCAACCGTCGGAGCCTATATTACTGCTTCAAACAGCAGCGGACTTATTCGTACTTATTTCAATGCAGGAGTTGACCATTCAGTTTCAACCGGTACCAATGCAATATCAATCGGACAGGCAGTTGATGATACACTTATTGGGTATATCAATCGTGCCAAGCAGAGCATTGATATTGCCATCTACTCATTTGACAATGACGGCCTGAGCAATATGAGCGCTGCATTAAATTCAGCTGCCAGCAGGGGAGTCAATATTCGCGTGGTTTACTGCGGAACTACTGTAAATGCTGCAGTGAGCGACCTAAGCGGTTCCATTCACACCCTCCAGGGCCCCGGTGAAAATAACTCATCAAATCCAGCACGCGATGGTATCATGCACAACAAATTCATGGTTATTGATGCCAATTCCGCCAATGCTGCAGATCCGATTGTGTGGACAGGTTCCTTTAACTGGACCAAGGACAATATGAACACCGATCCAAATAATGTGATTATCATTCAGGATCAGAGTCTTGCCCGGACTTATGTAGCAGAATTTGAAGAAATGTGGGGTTCAAAAACCCTTACTCCGAATGCCGCCAATGCAAAATTCGGTTCGGCAAAGGTTAACAACACTCCTCATCAGCTGAAAGTTGGTGGCAAATGGATGGAATGCTATTTCAGTCCTTCCGACAATGTAAATGTTGAAATTATCAATCGAATTGAATCCGCAGAGTCAGATCTGGAAGCTGCAGTAATGCTTATCACCCGCAAGGAAATGGCTTATGCAGTTTCAGATGCAGTACTGGCAGGTGCTTCAGCCTCCTTCCTTGTAACCAGCTATTCTGACCTAATTACCGGGACTACCCCCGATTCAACCGTATTCAAAACTTTGAGAAATGTATGTGCTGAATTTGGAGATTTTAACGGTGGTGGAATCATGCACAATAAGTATCTGATTGTTGACCAGTCGAATACTGCCTCTGATCCGGTAGTTTGGACAGGTTCACATAACTGGAGTGCCAGTGCCAACAATTTCAATGATGAGAACTCTATCGTAATTCATGATGCCACTCTGGCTAATGTTTACTATCAGAATTTCGTTGAATTGATGAAAACTGCAGATATTCTTTACGGAATTGATGATCCAAAAGGGTTTACCGGAAACGATTTCAATGTATATCCAAATCCTGCTAACAGTTTCGTGAATGTTGATGTGAAATCAGCGGGATCAATTGCCTACAAGGTACAGCTGCTTGATTTGTCAGGTCGCCTGATTCTCGAATCACTCGAAAATGCGACTGCTGGCATCAACCATTCAGGATTTGATACTTCCCGTCTTTCACCCGGAATTTATCTGGTAAGGGTTGTAAACAAAAATGGTTCTGCTACCCGCAAACTGATGATTCAATAAGAAAAATGCAGATTTCTCTTTGGATCCAGGGTTCCTGACCCTTGCATTCAGCACTGAAAAGCTGTTAAATTTTCTGAAAAGCCACTGCTCGCAAATGAGGGTGGCTTTTCGATTTTATGGAAATAATACGCTGATTTGACATATGTCTGAACGTCGAAAATTCAGGATTGACAAAGTGAAGCGTGATTTCTGACTGATTCAGATTATCAGGTGTCAGAAGTGCAAGAGGAATTTCAGAAGGCCATTAAAGTTGTTAAGGCTGCGGGCGCTGATTTTCAGGCTGCTTTTATGATAAAATATTTCCTACTTTCGTGGACTAAATTTCACCCGGTGTCCGATAGTCTTGTAATTATTCCCACCTATAACGAAAAGGAAAATATCAGGAAGATGATCCTGAAGGTATTTTCCCTTTCAAAGGAATTCCATTTGCTGATTGTGGAGGACAATTCTCCGGATGGTACCGGTGATATTGTTAAAGAGATGATGCCGGATTTTGCTGGCAGGCTTTTCATTCTCGAAAGGAAAGGCAAGCTTGGACTGGGAACAGCCTATATCGCCGGATTCAAATGGGCATTGGAGAGGGATTATAAGTTCGTTTTTGAGATGGACTGCGATTTCTCCCATAACCCTGATGATCTGATTAAATTATATAGTGCCTGTGCCAATGATGGCGCCGACCTTGCAATTGGTTCCCGTTACATTAAGGGTGTAAATGTTGTAAACTGGCCATTGGGAAGGGTTCTGATGTCGTATGGTGCTTCCATTTATGTGGAATTTATCACAGGACTACCAATCAAGGATACAACCGCCGGATTTAAATGCTATTCCAGAAAGGTGCTTGAAACCATCGACTTTGAAAGAATTAAGTTTATGGGATATGCATTCCAGATCGAAATGAAATATACCACCTGGAAACTTGGTTTCAAGATTATTGAGGTTCCTATAATCTTTACTGACCGGACCGAGGGAACATCAAAAATGAGTTCCAGAATATTCAAGGAAGCATTTTTTGGAGTGATCAGTCTCAGGTTCAAGCGCATCTCCCCCAGAAAGTAAATCCAAGATCATCTTAATCATTATTACTACAGGGGATTAAATAATCCTCCAGTTTTAATTTCCTATTTACTTACCTTTCTTTTCCACTTGTAGGTCTGCCATAAAATTCCCTGACTCTCTTATCAGATGATCAGTCGTCTGGAATTAGCTAATTAAATCAAACATAAAAACTTAAACTCGTTCATCTGAAGACTCTGCCACATTTAGTTTGTCGAAAAGTTAGGCTTAGAAGGCTCAACATAGTTCAAATTTACCTTCGACAAGCACAGGCTGACAGTTTTAAGGCGATAAAATTCACATTTTACAAATCTGATTTGGAAAGGACAGTGCGAAATTGTGGATAGTAAGAATTAATAGTAATAAGTAATTACTCAAATCTAAAAGTTTGACCAAGCAAGGGGAAACAACTATCAAAATCATAAAAACAAAGTAAGCAACGTTATAAAAGACTTAGTTTTGTCAGAGAATATTACAGGAGGAAACGATGAATTCATTTGCCATAGTAAATGCAGTAATTATAAACGAAGGACAGCAGTTTAAGGGTGCTGTACTGGTGAAGGATGAAATGATAGTGGAGGTTGTCAGGGGTGCTGCTGCTTTTCCTGCGGAAATCCCTGTGATTGATGCAGGAGGCAAATTGCTGATTCCGGGGGTCATTGATTGCCATGTCCATTTCCGTGAGCCGGGATTAACCCATAAGGCTGATCTGGGAACTGAAAGTCGCGCTGCCGTTGCCGGAGGGGTAACTTCATTTTTTGAAATGCCCAATACACAACCCCAGGCTACCACTTTGGAATTGCTTGAGGAGAAATTCAAGATAGCTTCTGAGAAATCTGTTGCAAATTATTCATTCTTTCTGGGAGCTTCCAATTCCAATATTGAAGAAATCATGCTTGCGGATCCCCGTAAAATATGCGGGGTTAAAGTCTTCTTCGGCGCTTCAACCGGCAATATGCTGGTTGATAAAATGGAAGTGCTGGAGGAGATATTCCAGTCTTCGCCATTACCGGTAGCTGCTCATTGTGAGGATGAATCGATCATCAAGGCTAATTCGGAACTGATGCGTGCCAAATATGGAGAAGATGTTCCTGTTGAGATGCATCCGGTAATCAGGAATGAAGATGCATGCTACAATTCTTCAGAGTTAGCTGTTAAGCTTGCAAAAAAATACGATACCAGACTTCATATTACCCATTTGTCCACAGCTAAGGAGCTGGATCTGATGGATAATAAAATCCCGCTTCAGGATAAAAAGATCACCACTGAGGCCTGCGTTCACTATCTCTGGTTTTGCGATCAGGATTATTCACGACTGGGCACTAAATTAAAGGTGAATCCGGCTATTAAATCAGAATCGGACCGTAGCGGACTTATAGAAGGTTTACGAAATGGAAAGGTTGATATTATTTCTACCGACCATGCGCCCCATCTGCTGACAGAAAAGGCGGGTACATACTTTAAGGCTCCATCCGGAACTCCGCTTGTTCAGCATGCGCTCGTTTCGATGCTGGAAATGGTCAAAAAGGGCGTCTTTACAATGGATATGGTAATCGATAAAATGTGCCATACTCCGGCTATTATCTATAACATAGAAAAGCGCGGTTTTATCCGTCCGGGCTACTTTGCAGACCTTGTTCTGGTAGATACCAACGCTGCCTGGACTGTTGATCGCTCAAATGTGCTTTCAAAATGCGGTTGGTCGGTTTTCGAAGGAGTTACCTTTCATTCAGCCATAACCCATACATTTGTAAATGGAAACCTGGTGTATCATGAGGGAGAATTCCCGGGAGAAGCCAGGGGCAAGCGGATAACCTTCAGCCGTTCATAATAAGTGCTATGAAAAAAATCCTCTCTCTTTCGCTCATATTGCTGGCGATGCTGGCCTGTGGCCCCAAAAAGATTATCGAATCGAAGTACGATAACGGTAACCCCAAAGTGGTTAAGTATGTAAAAAAGATAAATGGCAAGGAGCAGGTTATCAAGGAAGAATACTTCTACGATAACAATGTAAAGAAGATGGAAGGGGAATACACTGATGAAAAGAGATCAGGAAAATGGTCAGCCTGGTACCAGAATGGTAAGTTGTGGAGCGAAGGGATGTACAGTGAAGGATTGAGAAACGGACCCGGTATGGTTTACCATGAAAACGGCAAAAAGTATATTGAAAGTTTCTATACCAATGATGAAAAAACCGGCAAATGGAGATTCTACGATACCACCGGTAAAGTCATCAAGGAAGTCGATTTTGACCAGATCCTGAAATCCAAAATGATAAAGGATTCGATTCCCTCCAAGATCAAATAAACTAAGCCCACTTCGTGCAGACAACTCGAGGATTCACTGAATCCTGAATGCGTATTTTTAATCTGGCTTAGGATTGAAGCTTGACAAAGCAATATCTCAAAGTAAATCACAAAGCTTAAAACACTGTTGTCACACTGAGCCTGTCGAAGTGTCCTCCACAGCACCAAAAGAAAACCAATTGAGGTCTCCCCTCCCTTGGCTAAAGGGGGGGGTGGGTTTTAGCGGCTAGACAAAGCAGCACTTCCGCATCCAATCATTAAGTTTGAACAGTCTTGTCACACTGAGCCTGTCGAAGTGTCCTCCAAAGCAGCACAAAATAGAACCAATTGAAAATCTCCCCCTCCCTTTGGCTAAAGGGAGGGCCGGGGTGGGTTGTCTTGAGCCGATGGTATTGTCCTGCCCTTTGCGAAAATTTAGCCTGAAAAGCTAAACTACCTGAAAATCACAAACACCGGCAAATGGTCACTGAATCCACCATAATATTTGCCTCCAGAAGTACGGTTAGGCCTGTCTTCACCGTTCTGCGTTGTGTACATCAGCCATTTGGCACTGAAGATATCAGCACTTTCAGGATTGCAGTCCAATCCTTTCTTAGGAGAGAGCAGGTTACCTGAAACAATTATTTGATCAAATAAATCCCA
>JADJHD010000021.1 GCA_016707705.1 Bacteroidales bacterium | reverse complement strand
GAGAGATACCTTGTGCATTTTCTGAACCATAGTTTCTTCCGAAAAGTCCCAGGTAAATATCTGAATGCTCCACTTCCCTAAGATAAACCTTATCAGCCCGCTGGTCAATGGCTGGAAGCAATTCAAACAGAAATGGTTCGAAGAATTTTCCCAGTAACGGATCAGCACAGATATACTCATGCAACGCTTTCCTTTCTTCAGAAAACTCACTTTGCACACTGCTAATGAATATCTTTCTTTTACTCATTTATGCCGCTAATACTTTTTCAGTTAAACGCAGAATTTCTTCAATTTCTTTTTGATTGAATATACCCCTGATTCCTTCGGGGTGAAGCAAGGTAAAGGGAGATTCAATCAGATTGCGTTTGCTTACATCACCTTTTTCAAGCACAAAATTCCTGAGCAAATCAAGAAACTGCAATTGCCTGCTGGTAAGATAGCTATGCCTTGAAATAAAATCCTCAAAGGCTTTGGTAACAGTTTCAGCAAAGGATTCCAACTGCTGAATGCCCAGGATATGCTTGATAAATTGCACCAATGCAGCTTTGCGATGGTTGTAAACTTTTCGAAGCAGATCAATGGTAATATGCGGATGTTCATTGTGCAGTTCTTCTGCCAGCTGCTCTGCTTCTTCATCTGTTATATCATTCCCTTGCTTGAGCTTTTGCAATACCGGACTGCTGAGAACCAATTCATTGATTTTCATCTCTACAAATTCCCGGTATTTGGCTACACTTAAAGCCTCATGCTGAGGGCCAAATTCAATAAATTCCTTTTCGAAAACCAGGTCTTTCAGATTGAAACTGGCTGGTGCCAGAGGAATTACCGATTCACGATACTTCATCAGAGGTGAAAGCTTCTCGATCAGTAAATCGAATTTTTCTTCGGAAATGGTAGCCCAGAAATGCCTGCTTTGTGCCAGACGAATTAAATCCTGCTCTCTTGCTACGATGTTGATACTTAGCGGAAGCTCTCCAATTACTTCAATGATACTATCTCTCAGGGTTTCAAACTTCGATTGAAGCACATCGTCGATTGACCCCGGTTTTGCGTAGGGTGTTGTGTCACCTTGAAGAAAAGCCAGTGACACTTCTACAATATCCTTTTCAAATCGCATGGCTTTAAAATCCACATCCGCAACTGTGCGAAGCAA
The DNA here is from genome assembly GCA_016707705.1 of Bacteroidales bacterium. Taxonomy (GTDB): domain Bacteria; phylum Bacteroidota; class Bacteroidia; order Bacteroidales; family UBA4417; genus UBA4417. The sequence goes on along the minus strand of JADJHD010000021.1, from coordinate 89,756 downwards.
GGGTTTTACGACTGCCTTTAAGAAGTCAATTTTGTCAGAAGTCAGGTTGGTCCAGAAGTTCTCATCCTCCAAACGCTGCATATCATTGCGGGCTTCCATGATGACCACCGAATTTTTCGGCAAGGTCTCAAGTTGTTTTCTGATATTCCGGACTTCTTTGGTGACGATCTCAGAATTGCTTTGAGACTGAGCTTCTTCAATTTTCTCCAATCTAGCCCCAAACAAGCGCACTGGCAAAGGAATCTGTGGTTTTAATTCCTTACCTCCCGGATTGAGCTTAAAATATTCAAAGTTATCCCAGCAATCCAGAATCAGGAAATTATCCTTTTTGGTGCACCATGGTTTTATTTTCTCGGGTTCAAGCAATCGGGTGCCCCTGCCAATCATTTGCCAGAACTTGGTGTAACTGTAAACAGGTTTTGCAAAAACAAGGTTAACCAATTCCCGCACATCAATTCCTGTATCAAGCATATCCACGCTAATGGCAATTCGGGGCATATCGTTACTCACAAACTGCTGGAACAAGCCCCCATTGCCATAAACCCGGGGATCTTCACTTACCAGCACTTTTGCCAATTCACCCTTGTATTCAGGATAAAGTGAATCGAAAATCTCTTCCACTCTTCTTGCATGAGCTTTTGAGATACAGAAGAAAATGCTTTTGCCTGGCAATACTCCATTGGCATCCTTGATGCATTCTTCCATGAATTCACGGACAATCAAAGCATTGGTACCCCTGTTAATTACCTTCTTTTCAAGCTCAGTTCCCTCGTAATTTATCTCTTCGATCTCTTTGCCTTCGAGTATCAATTTCTGCTGGTCTTCCAGAGTAATTGTCCTTTTGTTTATTCCCTCATTCTGAAATCTGGTTTTGATTTTCATTACCTGAAAATTGCTCAGGAAGGGAGGAATATGATTTACCGCTTCATCGTAAGAATAGGCAAAGGTTGGAACACCATCTTCACACTCAAACAATTGAAATGTATTGTGATCAATCACATCAGTTGGGGTTGCGGTCAGTCCCAGTGTGATTGTATTGAAATAATCCAGGATTTCCTTGTAGGTATTATAAATGCTGCGATGGCTTTCGTCAACCACTATCAGGTCAAAGAAATGAGGGCTTAATGATTTTTCTTCATTCCGGATTATATTCAACATTGTAGGATAGGTTGAAACATAAATCCTTCTGTCAGTAGCAATTTCTTTCTCACTTGGTTTAGGCCAGCGAGGTTCATTTGGCAGATGCTCCTTAAAGGCGTCAAGTGTTTGGTCCCGAAGTGCGATTCTGTCAACCAGGAACAAAACCCTTTCCGTCCATCCGGCACGCATAAGCGCATCAACCAATGCGATACAGGTTCTGGTTTTGCCGGTACCGGTAGCCATTACCAACAGGAATTTACGCCTTCTTTTTTCAACCGCTTCCATAACTGCACGGATGGATTGAATTTGATAGGTTCTTCCGGCAATTTTAGTATTCATAAGTTCCCCGACCAAGGATTTTCTTGCTTTTCGAAGATAAGCGTAGCGTTCAAGATCATCGCGGGTTGGAAAACCGTAAACTTTTTTGGGTGGATAATTCTCCAAATCCCAGAAATAAATATCGTACCCGTTGGTATAAAAGCAAAAAGGCAGCTCCCCGCCTATTGTTGATTGAATATTATAGCAATACTGTTTTGCCTGTTCCCGTCCGAGAGCCGCATCAACAGAAGTTTTTTTAGCTTCAACCACAGCCAGTGGTTTCCCATCCCTACCCAACAGGACGTAGTCGCTGTATTGATGCCCGGAATAAGGCGTCGCCGGTTCATCCTCGACTCTAAGCAGGATATCAAATTCTTCCACCACCTGAGTCCGGTCAGTAATATTCCAGTCCGCAGCTTTCAGGCGGGTGTCAATTATTTCCTTCCTTGTCAGTTTCTCGTTCTTCATTCAAAAGCAGTGGTGCAGAATCAATCAAAGTTCAAATGTATTAAATTTGGGTGGGTGGAGAGGGAAATAATATTTAACATATGTATTAGTTGGCTAAATAATTGATTTTTGAATTGCCAGTATTACAAGCATCGATAAAAAATATATTTATTTACATACACTAGAATTACTACTCTTTCATAGTGGAGTTTACAAAATAATGTATAATATAATAATCAAAAGCGTTTTAGTGCATAAAAATCAAATCATAGATTTTCCCACTTTGCTCTTGAATATTTTTCAAAATCAAACAATCCAAAGAATGTTATACCCAGAACAGAGAAAAAATAAAGTATAGATATTGAGGCAAGTATTACTGAAGTAACAGTTCTATAAGTATCAATTTTAGATTGCCACAATGCTGTGAGGACAAATGGATATGTATTTATAATTACGCCCAAAATGAGAAAAATAATAGCTTGAGCTTTTGAATATCCCCAATAGGGCCTTTTCCTATAGCTTAACCAATCCATTTCCCAATTAGAAACTTTCGTAATCAAAATGTAATTTGTAAATACTCGTAGCATTACTTTTAGAAAATGACTATAAATGAAAAGAAGCAATAATAATAATTCAAGCAGAATAAGCCCAAAATTATACTGAGAAACAAATAACAATTCATCTGACTTTTTGGGATATAGCAATCCCATAAACACACCAAATATTGTAATTGCAGCGGTAGTTATCAGATACCTTTGATTAACTATTTGATTAATCTCACTGTTAATTTTGTAAGATCACTTGCATTTGGGCCTAATGGTGTCATTCTATTTTTTATTAGTTAATAATTTTCAAAGTTTACAACACAAAGACATGGATCAACAATAAAGGTTTTGCAAGTTTTTCCATCTCAGTCAGGCTCTAGATTTAAATAAACAAAACACATCACACTCGAGGGTATGTTCTTTATTGTCACTGAAATGTTAAAGACAAGTAAGTTTATCTATCCTCAATTTTTTGTAACCTTAAGTTCATTTTCACTTAATAATTTATGAAACACTCTCCAGACTTTTCGACTTTGCTTTCTAATGGCATTATTCTCATTTATTGCCTTCATTGTTTCATTAGCTTTATAAACATACGTGAGATAATTGCCCCAATCAAATTCCCTCGAAACTTTATACACTTTTGGGTTACTTTTTAATGGTCGAAAAATCAATCTTCTGTTTGCTCCTTTATATGTGAATCGCTTATATAATCTAGATTTAAAAATGGTTTTATCAGGATTTTTACTCTTTATAGCGAATGAAGCTGCCATATTAAAAGCTTTCTTCATGGATCTATAAAATTTTGAGAATCCAGCATTTTTTATTAAAACTCGTTGACCATCAAATGAAAACCCTAGGTAATTTAAAGGTAGGTTATAATTGGCTTCTTTAGTTTTCTCATTTATTGCAAAACCTTTATACTTCCCATCTACCATTTCAAAATGATACAGTTTTGTTTTCTTAGATTCAATATCAAGAGCAGCCAGTTCACCATTTATTGTAGTGCGAATTAATGATATGACTTCTTCTTCACTTTGTCTTTCACAAACAATTATTATATCATCGCTATATCTTTGATAATATCCCTTCAATAAATTAATTTTCTCATAGATTACTCTATCAAAATCCAACATATAAATGTTTGCTAGAGTAGCACTAATGGGGCTCCCTTGTGGAATTCCTGTTTTATTATTTTTTGACTTTATAAGGCTCAAATTATTCTTAAGAAACTCATCCTTATAACAATATGAAATAACATTTTTCTCTCTAAAATATTTAATGCTATTAATTCTTTTCTTTTTGTATTCTTTTTTTGTTGAAGAGCAAGGAACACCTCGCTCTACTATGACCGTTTGATTATATACGTCAAATAATTGAGCAGATTCAACATACTTTATTCTTGTTAGAGTTTTGAATAGATTAAAATGGTCAGGAGGCAGAGCTTTATGATTCAAGACCTCTGCCCACTTCCTCTTTAAAATTTTATGATTTAAACTATCAAAGAATGAGGTAATATCAGCAACTATTACGGTCAATTTTTTACCCTGATTTATCTTAATATATTCAAAGGCTGCTTTTGTAAAGTCAATATTGCATTTGTTTCCCTTTTTGCCTTTAACTACTGGTATCTTTCGGTAAGCAACGATTGATTCATTATAAGGTTCGTTTTCTATGTACTTCTCATATGCCTCTATTAGTATACTATTATATTTTGAAAAAACCATCGCATCGATATGTGATGAGTAGTATATTGGTCTTTCTTTGGGATTATCTTTTACTCTTCGCCTCTTTCCACTTGGATTTTTTAATAAATTGATTTTGTTTGCTCTATATTTTCTTTTCAAAATCGTTTTATGGATGAATGGCAGAAAGCTATGTTTTCTTACTTTTTCTGGATTATTCACATAATCGCTTATCCTATCATAATCTTTGATTTTAATAGGCTTTCCTATATGGGGATATTTCTTAATCTTAAACCAATCTTCAAATTCTTTCATAATTAAAAAAGCAGGGGGGCAGGTTACGTAGCAGGTTAGAAACTTACATGCTCTGGTTCTAAAACCTCGAAGCTTTCCCTCTTTACAGAGTTGGGCGACGCTACTCTATTCAGGTATAGAAGTTGTTACCTTTGTTACATCAATCTTAAACATTTCAATAATGCTAAAGAAGCTATTTCTCAGATTCAACTTCAGGCAGTCAAGATTCTTGACTCTGTTTATAACAGTTTCCTCATTAATTCTTGCGAATTATTTGGAAATTGGTATATCCTTTCCCAACTAGCATATATCCTAGCGGTTCATTGTAGCTAAACGTAATGTTCCGACCATCTCATCTGCCCCCCAAATTTTATATATATTCATTATCTTCAATCAGTCTTCTAGAATCCTTTATTAGTCTTTAATCTAACAATTAGGTCAAAGTGGATACATAGAGAACCTTATTTTATAATTTCGATATAGCAGGGCTTACAAAAGCGGTTAAATATAAGAGAATTATCTATATGTGGACAAGGTGTGGACGAAAAAAAGACAAAAGGACAAAGACAAAAGATAAAAGTGAGGAAAGAAGACAAAAGGACAAAGACAAAAGATAAAAGTGGGAAAGAAGGTAAAAGACAAAAGGACAAAGACAATCCGCCGGCTGGCGGAAAAGTGGTCAAGTTTGAAAGTCAGACGATTGTCATACAATGGTCATGCAATTGTTGTTGGTAGATTGTTGGTGTTCGGAGAGATCTAATCAGTCCGCCGGCTGGCGGATCAGTTTCATCTGTGTCATCTGTGTTCTAATTTGTGCTACTGGCAAATTATTAGAACCACTAAGGCACTAAGGACACTGAGGGACACTAAGAACCCAGAACGTTCCCGCAGCGGAGAACTGGTGGGTGGTCGTTAGATTTTCAATAAAAGAAGATTACAAAAGGCTTACTCCCGGAGGTCGCTGGAGATGTAGCCGAAGAAAATATCATTCTTGTGCTCATTCCTGGCGGAATCGGGGGTGAGGAGATCGAAGGGCTGTACGTTGGCGGACTTGAAGATGGGAGGAAGAAAGATCCTGGTCTTGATGCCCATTATCTTGAAAAGGGGAGTGAGTCCCTCGGCAGAAATAATCTTGGTTTCCAGTCCCCTGGAGAATTGGGTTGAGAATTTAAATTCGGCATCGGCAATATCGAATGTTGGTGCATCAATATTGGCATTTGCTTTTAATTCGATCTTCCCGTTTGAATTATTGGAAATAATAATGGTGGCATTCTCGGCTTCTACCAGTTCGGTGATTATTACCCAGTTTTTATTCCATTTCCCCTTTTTGTAGAGCTCCAGAATCTGGTTGCCAAGCTTGATGGCGTCCTTGATGGATGGAGAGGTGGTGTTGTTCGCTTTAAACAGGGTTGAATTCTCCTTGGTGAACTCCACGATGATGCCGGCATCCAGGTTGGTTAAGGCGCTTCCCTGGGGTGCGACTGTGCCTGATAATTTGGTGGTTACTGAAACACTGCCCTGGGAGTTGTGCTCCAGGGGTGTTTTTGTTTCGTCGGGGCGAATATCGAATTTGATTTTAAAATCTTCAAGTGTTGACAGACGGGTAAATACATTGTCCTTTAATGTCCCGATATCTCCGAGTTTCAATGGAACTCCCGGATTCCATGTAGCATAATAACCGAATTTCCTTTTTAGTTCATCGGTATATTGTCCCTGTGCTGAGGCCATGGTATTGAAATTTGTGTGTAATGCCTACTCTTTGAGGTTTTCGGCTTTTCCTTGATAGACTAATTGCTTACAAGTCGGAATGCTGAATATTCTGTAAGTTTAATTGAGATGCTGGGTTGGTGTTTGGTGATATAAAGATAGTGAAAATTTAGGGGTGGGGGGAGACAATTGTCATGCGATGGTCATGGACAAGGTGGTCATACGATAGTCATTCAATAGTCATACAATCGTAGAGGTAGGTTGTTAGTGTTCGGGGAAATCAGATCAGTGGAAATCAGTCCGCCAGCTGGCGGATCAGTGTCATCTGTGTTCTAATATGTGCTAATGGCAGAATATTAGAACCACTAAGGCACTAAGGACACTGAGGAACACTAAGGATACCGAACACTAAAAACTAAACTACTAAAAACTACCTTTTAACGATGAGCTTTTCAACCTTGACGGCATCGCGGGTGCGGATTTCGAGGATGTAGAGACCGGATTTAAGGGAGGAGAGATCTATTTGACGCTGCTCAGGCTTTAGCAGGATGGTGGAATAAAGATTACCCAGGGCGTCATAGATACTGACAGAAAGGATGGAATTGGCTTTTACGGCTGCATTCAGGGTGATGAAGTCTGTGGCGGGATTTGGGGAAAAATATGTTCCACGGAATTCCGCTTTGGAGCCGGGGCCTGTGGTAAGGAGATTATCGAAACTCAGGTTGTCGACATAAAGCACCGAGTTCCCTATCAGTCCGCCATTCCAGTTGAAGGCTGAGAGGGTGATGCGGGCACTGTCGGCATCATCATATGCATTATCCACTATGGGAATATTGAAGGATGTCCATTCGGTAACCTCTGTGCCATCAGTGAATTCACCACCGGTCACAGTACCTCCATTTTTATAGAGTATCCAGCGAATACTCATCTGATCGCCGTTGGTGGGAAAATATTTATAGTATCCCCTAAGGGCCATGGGGTGTCCGGTAACCGGAAATGCAGGGGGTTCGCCTTCCCTGTATGCTCCCGGGTATGCGAGTCCGTAGGCTTCCCAGTTGTGAAAGGCTGAATTTGATTCCAAACGGATGGAATAGCTGCCCAGGGAAAGCGGGTAATGGTCGGTGGAGCGGGAAACCGGGAAATAGGTGTTATCGGGGTTTATGGAGTCATTTGAGCACCACCAGCCGTCGAGGGAAATGCCATTTGCGTTGGCTGTCCAGTTTTCAAACCCGTTATTGGGGATTTGTGCATGGGATGCGATAGTGAAAGCAATAAATAGGGAAAAGGCTATAAATAGTTTTTTCATCCTGGTTTGGTCAGTGTTTTTCGTGCTGACGCCGCACCTTTAGTGTGATGATTTTCAGTAGTATAAAGATAGGGATAAAATGGGGGAATTGGTGCAGGGGTGGGATTAGAGATGTGAAGATGTGGAGATGTGGAGATGTGGAGATGCGCTGCGAAGCGGAGTCCGCCGGCTGGTGGATGAAGGTTTAGAAGGACGAGGATAAGATAAACCGACAAAGGGATGGGAAGGGACAAAGACGACAAAAGTGGGGAAGATTGGAAGTCAGAAGAGGTCATACAATAGTCAGACAATGGTCATGCAATTGTTATTGGTAGGTTGTTAGTGTTCGGGGAAATCAGATCAGTGGAGATCAGTATAATCAGTGTCATCAGTGTTCTAATATGTGCTAATGGCAGAATATTAGAACCACTAAGGCACTAAGGACACTGAGGGACACTAAGAACCCCGAACACTAACAACTAACAACTAAACTACTAACAACTATCTCAAACTTCTCCAAATACTACTCAACTCTGACTTTCTTACGACGGGAGTACTTTTCGATGAGTTTGTCGAAGATGTAGTACATGATGGGGACGAGGACGAGAGTTAATAATAGAGAGCTGATAAGACCGCCGATGATGGCTATGGCGATGCCGTTTTTCCATTCGGAGCCTGCACCGGAGGCGAGGGCGATGGGGAGCATACCGAAGATCATGGAGAGAGTAGTCATCAGGATGGGGCGCAGACGAACGCGTCCGGCCTGAATAAGAGCTTCGACGGTGGCGACACCTTCACGCTTCAGCTGATTGGTGAAATCCACAAGGAGAATGGCATTCTTCCCTACCAGTCCTACCAGCATAATGATTCCCAGGATTGAGAAGATGGTGAGGGACTGCTTTGCCAGTGCAAGGGCAATAAGCGCACCAACAATGGCAAGCGGGATGGAGAAGAGCACCACGAAGGGATGGATGTAGGAATCGTAGAGTGCCACCATAATGAGGTACACAAACAATATGGAAGCCAGGAATGCCAGGAACATGCTGCCGAAAGCCTCTGCCTGGTATTTCAGGTCGCCTTCCTTGATCAGTGAGACATCGGCAGGGAATTTAACCTTGTCGAGGCGCTTCACAATATCCTCCCCTACCGAACCTACAGGCCTGCCTACCACCTGTGAGCTCACGGTTACCGATGACTGACGGTTGTAGCGCTGCAGAACGGTGGTACCAGTGGTGGGCGTGAGTGATGCAAACTGATTCAGGCGCACCAGCTGTCCCATGGAATTCATAAAGGTGAGGTTGGCGATATCGTTGATATTTCTCCTGTTGAACTCATCCAGGGTGATATTGATATCGTAATCGTTCACTCCCTGCGAGAATTTGGAGTCGGTATTGCCGGTGAAGGCATTTTGCATGGTAGCTCCGACAACAGCCATATTCAGGCCCATCTTCGCCATCTTGTCGCGGTCAATCTTCACGCTGATTTCGGGATTGCCTTCTTCAACGGTAAGCTTTACCTCGGCTGTTCCGGGCACCTTCTTCACTTCATCCTCCACCAGACGTGCGTAATGCATAAGGGTATCCATATTGGAGCCTGCAAGCACGAACTGCACGGGATCCATATCGGAGGTTCCCAGCAGCGAGACTATACTGGAACGCACTTTCACACCGGTTAGGCGGGCTGTGAGATCTTCCTTGAGTTTCCAGGCAAACTGGTCGGCAGTGACCTTGCGCTTCTCCTTTTCAACCATTTTCACATAGATCTCCGATTTATAGGAGTTTCCGGCACCTGCATCAAACCCAGAAGTGATACCCACTGTGGCAAACACTTCGGTTACTTCGGGCAGTTTCATGATGTACTGTTCTGCCTGCAGGGTTTTGAGGTTGCTTTGCTCAATAGTGGCGTCCTTGGGCAGTTCCAGCTGTATGATCACCTCTCCGCGGTCGCCGATGCTGATAAATTCAGAACCGATGAACCCCATGGCGGGAAGCAGCAGTGAGGAGAAAAGAATAATGGTGGCTCCAACAATGATCAGAATCTTATGCTTCAGTGACCAGGCCAGAATATTTCCATAGCCATCGGTGATGCGACTCAGCCATTTCTCGAAAATCTCAATCATCCTGCCAAGGAAAGAGCCCTTGCGGTACTGCTCGAATTTTGCAAAGCGTGAAGCCAGCAATGGGGTGAGGGTGAAGGAGACAAACAGACTCAGCAAGGTAGAGATAACAACTACCAGGGTGAACTGACGCAGCAATCCGGAAATCATACTGGTAATTACTGCTATCGGAAGGAATACCACCACATCCACAAGCGTGATGGAAAGAGCGGTGTAGCTGATCTCATTTCGTCCGTCGATAGCCGCCTGCCGCCGGTCCTTGCCTTTTTCAAGGTGGCGGTAGATATTCTCAAGCACCACAATGGAGTCATCCACAAGAATACCGATAACCAGCGCGATAGCGACCATGGAAATGATATTCAGGGAGAAACCCAGAATGCTCATACCGATGAAGGTGGAGATTAGGGAGGCAGGAATTGCAATCATTACGATGAATGAATTCCTAAGACTATGCAGGAAGACCAGCATTACCAGCGCTACCAGCAGAATTGCAAGCAGAAGGTCGCGCTGAACGGCATTTGCAGAGGTAAGGGTAAAATCGGAGGTATCATTGGCAATCACCACTTTCAGATTGATGCCCTTGTACATCTCCTCCATTTTCTTGATCTCTTTCCTGACGTTCTCACTCACTTTTACCTCATTGCCATCAGGCTGTTTGTAGATATTGATACCCAGGGAGTTTACCCCGTTGATGCGATATATATTGCGGGTTTCCTTCTTGGTATCGAGCACATCGGCTATATCCTTCAGTTTCACCGGACTGCCATTGCGATCGACGCTCACCACCAGTTCCCTCAGACTTTCGAGGTCGGTGAATTTACCGGAGAGGCGGATGATTACCTGGTTGTTGTCGCCCTTGATTTTACCCGTTGGGAAATCGATATTGGAGGCCTGAACCATCTGGGAGATATTCAGAATGGAGATACCACGGGCTTCGAGCTTCTCATTGTCAACACTGACGCGGATTTCACGCTCCTCACCCCCAATCATTTCAACCTGTGAAACGCCCTGCTGTGTGGAAAGCATCGGCCTCAGCTTCTGCTTTACGATATCATACAATTCGGTGGAGGGAACATCGGCAGTGATACCCATTCGCATGATGGGCATATCGTCCATCGAGAAATTATAGATAATGGGATTGCGTACATCCTTGGGCAGACCTTCGCGGACATTGTTCAGTTTCAGCTGGCAGTTCTGTGTGGCCTTGTTCATGTCGGCATCGCTGTTGAAGATGATTACCGAAACGGAAACGCCTTCATAGGATGTGGACTGGATGTTATCAATCTGTTCGAGGGAAGAGATAGCATCCTCTATATTCTTGGTTACCAGGTTCTCAACCTCCGAAGGGGAAGCTCCGGGATAGGGAGTAATTACCAGCAGAACCGGCTGGGAATATTTTGGAAGCAGTTCATATTTAAGCGCCATGAAGCTCACCACCCCCAGGAAGGTGAGGACCGCAAAAATCACTACGATAAGCGAAGGCCGCTTGATGGATAATTCTGTAATATTCATGGCTAAAAGTTATTTTGCGTTTGAAATTCGAACCGCAGTATTTTCGTCGAGGTTGATTTGTCCGGCAACCACTACCTGATCCCCTGCCTTCAAGCCTTCCAGCACCTCGATGGTGTTCTCGCTGGCGGTACCGACCTTGATGGTTTTCCGGATAGCCCTGTCATTCTCCACTACGAAAACATAGGGATCCTTGATGCTTCCGATCATTGCAGTCCTTGGGATAACCATTGCATTATGGGTGCCTTCGCTGCTGAAGAAAGCCATTCCGTACATACCGGAACGAATAGGCTTGGCGGTGTTGTTGCGGACTTCAATCTCAACGGGGAAGCGGCGTGAGCCATCGGCCTTCATTCCTATATTCTTGATTCTTCCGGTATAGGTGAAGCCCTGGTAGATATCCGCCATAATCTGCACTTCCTGATTGCTTTTGATTTTCGCCAGGTCAGATTCAGCAATGCCCGCGGTGAATTTCATGGTTGAAATATCCATCAATTCGGCAATTGGAGTCCCGGGCATGATCATACTGCCCTTTTCAACATGCTTTGCCGTGATATACCCGCTGAAAGGTGCGTTGATTATGGAATATTCAATCTGCTTGTTCACGGTAACGTACGCTGATTGGGCATTGTACAGCGCCAGTTGCAGCTCATCGACCTGTGTTTGAGTGGCGGCCTTCGACTGCAGCATCTCCTGGAATTTCTTCAGGTCCTTTCTTGCTTTATTGAGATTGGCTTCGGCCAGATCCTTCTGTGCCTGCAGCAGTTCAAGGTCGCAGCTGGCGAGCACCTGTCCCTCCTTTACAAAATCACCGCTATTGAAGTCCAGCTTCACGATTTTCCCCTGAGTTTGGGAAATAATAGCGATTTCATGGGCGGGATCGAAAGTGCCGTTTACCGAGAAACTGTTGTCGAGCTTCGACTCCTTCACGGTTTCCACAAATACGGGCACACTTACCTTGCTTTCGCGGGGGGCGGAGTTGGCGTCGATTTGCTTTTTATTGATGTATAGCTTGAAAATTCCTGCAATGCAAACAATTGCGATAATGCTGATAATGATGAACTTCTTCATTGCAAATTATTTTAAAATGTCCATTAAGTTTCCGTTTGACTTCAAAAGCTCGAGTTCGGCAATCCGAAGCTGAGCGAGGGTTTGAGCATAGTTGCCCTGAGCTGTTATTTTGGTGCTTTCGGCGAGCAGCAGATCGGTGAGGGAGGTATATCCCTGACTGTACTGGTCGAAAATCACCCTGTACACATCATCAGCAAGCTTCAGGTTCCTGTTTTGTGCGGCAGCTGTCTGCTCCAGACTCTGCACCTTGAGGAGTGCATTGCTGGTGGTAGTCTCGATCAGCTTTTTGGTATAATCGCGGCTCAGGTCCAGTTCCTTATATTGCACCTTGTACTGTTTCAGCTGGTAATAGCGCTGTCCCCCGCTGAAAATGGGAACATTCAAGGAAAGTCCGACCACTGAAGTCCCGAGCCAACCCTTGCCATCATTAAAGAGTTTTTTGAATTCATTCTGCTGGCTGTTGTAGCTGAAATCCCCGAAGGCCGCCAGATTGGGCAGGGACTGGGAGTGCACCAGGTCCATCTGCAGGCTCAGGAGTTTCTTCTGTTGGTCAATTTCCTTGAGTCCAAGGTGATTTTCGGGATTCAGTACCGGCATTTTGACCAGGTATTTATCAAAAACGGTAGTTGTCAGAACTATTGAATCCTGTGGACTATTTCCGGTGAAGTACTTTAGCATGTTCAGCTGTTGGGTGAGCATAAGCTTCAGATTGCTGACTTCGGTCTGCAGGTTGTTGCGATCCACATTAACCCGGTCGTAGTCCACCTGCTTGATCAGCTGTTTATCAAGCTGCACTTTGGTGATGGACTCGAGGGTATCCAGTTTCAGGACGGTTTCCTCCAGATATTTGATTTGCTGGTTGGTGAGCACAGCCATATAGTAAAGCTGAGCAACATCGTACACGGTGCTTTCACGGTTTTTCTCAATTTCAAGGCTTCCCTGTTCTATCATGCGTTTGGAAATCTGCAGGGAAACGAGGAAGGACTGGTTATAGATTAGCTGGGAAACCTGCACGCCTCCTGACATATTGTAGTTAGTCCCGAACTGCACGGGGATGAGGGTGCCCGGTTGTCCGAAGAATTCCCCCGGGATCAGCTGGGTGGGCAGTTTGAGGAAATTCTGGAAGCTGCCGGAACCGCTGATTTGTGGGAGGCCCATTCCCGTAGTTTGCTGAATCTGGTATTTCAGCCGGGTCTGTTCCATTTCGGATATTTTTACGCGCAGATCGGTTTGCAAGGCCATTTCTAGGCATTGCTTGAGGTTCATTTCAATCTGCTTTTGTGCGTTGGCTGTTTGGAGAACCAGGATGAGTCCAAGAGCCGGGAGGATTCGATGCCACTTCATGATAAAAGGATTTGTCAATTTTTCCCCGGAAGGCAAAATAATAGGTCAGTTAAATTACAAATTTGATTGATTTCCAGACTTTAAGCTATGCGAGAATGAGCAAGAAAGTTAAGACGAAATTGGAGGGGTTTTTATTACAGGAATCAACAAAATTTTTATAAGTTTTCTAACAGGCAGCAAATATATAATCTGTCTATATACCTAATATATTGTATTTCGGTGACAGGGGGAAATTGTCTGTTAAAGCCGGTTTTTTAAGGGTTAAATGGCGGGGGTGGGGATGTGAGGATGTGGGATGGCGGATGTGAGGATGCGGCGATGGCGGATGGAGGATTTGAAAATTTGAAAATGAGATCTGTGGAAATCAGTTTCATCTGTGTTATCAGTGTTCTAATATTTGCTACTTGCAAGATTTTAGAACCACTAAGGCACTAAGGGCACTAAGGGACACTAAGAACTAATCTACTAAACCTAGTCGGCGAGTTTGAAGATGCCGCTGTTTTGAGTGCCGAACCATTTGCGGTTGTTCTTGTCGACGGTGATGCACCAGACGGCGTAATCAAGGTAGCCGTACTCGGGAGAGTAGTTGGTCCAATAGGAATCATTGTAACGGGAGACGCCTTTGCCATTCAGTCCAATCCATTTGACACCCTTCTGATCAATGGCGATGGAGGTAATATCATTGAAAGGTAGTCCGGAATTGTACATATCGTACTTGGTCCAGTTGCGGTCATCGAATTTCGACAAACCAGAAACGCTGGTACCGAACCATTTAACACCTTTATTATCAACAGCGATCGCAGTGATAATATCCTCTGCGATTCCGGAGTTGGAAGTATTGTAACCCGTCCAGTTAGTTCCGTCATATTTCAGAACTCCGGCACCCAGGGTTCCAACCCATAGATTATTATCCTTATCGACGTACAGAGTAAAAATGAAATCCGTTGGGAATCCGTTGTTGGTGTTGAAATTTGTCCAGGTGGTTCCATCGAATTTTGAAAGTCCCCAGCTGGTTCCAAACCATTTATTGCCAGTAGAATCAATCGCTATTGCTGTCACCTGATTGCCAATAAGTCCGCTGTTTTCATGGTTGTAGGTAGTCCAGGTAGTGCCGTCAAATTTGGTAACCCCTCCTCCTATTTCTGTTTGTCCGTAGGCAACCCATTTATTTCCTTCCTTATCGATTTCAACGGAGGTAACCCGTTTGAAAGCCAGTCCGCTGTTGGTGGTTGTGTAGGAAGTCCAGGTACTGCCATCAAATTTGGAGAGTCCGGCTTCTTCCAGTCCACTTGTTCCATAGGTTGTGACTGCGATCCATTTATTCCCTTCTGCATCAATGGCTATATCGTGAATGCAATTGTTAAGCAATCCGCTACTCTGATTGTAGTTGGACCAAACCGGAAGGACAGTGACCTCATGGTTTGATTCTTTCTTACAGCTAACGATTCCCAAAACCAGAATGGCTGCGAATGTGGAGAGTAATACTGTTGTTTTCATTGTAAAATAAATAGTTGAAGAAAGGGATGTGGAAATAAAGTATAAAGGTAGGTAGTTTTGGGGCAGATAAAAAGATAAAAGACAAAAGGAAAAAGACAAAAGGAAAAAGATAAAAGACAAAAGTAGGCGCAGCGAAGCGGAAAAAAAGACAAAAGACAAAAGGAAAAAGATAAAAGACAAAAGTGAATGATGGGAAAGATATGAGGATGTAGAAATTTGCAAATGGGCAAGAATCTAAGATCTGTGTTAATCAGTGATGTTTCTGTGTCATCTGTGTTCTATTTTTTGCTACTTCTTAATTTTAGAAAGAAGAAGAAAATTTGGAAAGTGGTAATATCAATTCCCTTATAATCTGATGAGTAAATTAATTCCGATTTAGAGACAAGAAAGCCTACAGAATCCAACAAAGCATTGTATCTTTCTAAACTTTTTTAGTTAGTCCCCAAAGTCGAGAAAAAGGCATTGAAATCCATTCAATTTCCAGCAGTATTTCGATTCGAAAATTAGCCAGGTATTCCATTAGAATCCTTTCAAAGGACTTAAGACTAACAGATTACAAATTCCACTCGTAAACCAACCTTTACAATAAACAGCTATAACAACCAAGCAGCAATGAGAGAGAAGTCAGTAAGCCGTCGGAGCATGAAGAGAGCATTTATGATACTTTTTGTGTTGTTCATGACATTTTCAGGCATAGTATCGGCATCGAACGTCATGGTAACCTTCAGGGTAAACATGAAAACATCATATCCAGCCAATGGAGTTTACATAGGATCAGACTGGGCAGGCTGGAGTTTTGAGAAATTCCAGAAAATGCTGGACACAAACAACGACAGCATCTTTGAACTTACAGTTTACCTTCCGGCAGGTTATTCCTACAATTACAGATACACCAAAAGCAATTTAAACTGGGGGAATTTTGAATCACTGGCAGGTACTCCCTGCGGATTCGGTCCGAGTCATGAGGACAGGAATATTCTGGTCCCGGATGTCAACACAGTTCTGGATGTGGTATGTTGGGATGATTGTCTGGATTGCGGATCAACTCTTCGGGCAGACCTGAGTTTCAGCGTGGACATGAGCGGACTAACCGTTTCAGCTGATGGAGTTCACGTAGCAGGCACATTTGATAACTGGAATGCAAAAACGCATGAGCTCACCGACCCGGACAATGACCATATCTATCAGATCACAATGCCAGTTATTCCAAACCTGAGCTATGAATACAAGTTCCTGAACGGAAATACGCTTAGTACTGCCGAGGAGGTCTTTGGAACTTGCGAATTCAGGGGGAAAAGAAGGGTTGCTATGCATACGGAACCGATTAATATGCCTCTGGTTAAATTCGGAAGCTGCAATGAGACCGGTGCTCCGATATCCGATATCAAGATTGCCTGCATCGGAAACAGCATTACCGAGGGCGGAGCCGGAAATTATGTTAACAGCTGGCCTATTCAATTGAGGGATTTGCTTGGAGAAGGATACTATACCGAGAATCTGGGCGTTTCAGGGACTACCATGTCGAAATACGGGGATTCACCCTGGTGGAATCAACCCCAATATGATTATACATTCAATCTGAACCCTGATGTAGTTGTAATCAAACTCGGGACGAATGATTCAAAGAGCGGTAACTGGAAACCGGCAAAATTTCTGTCGAGCTATGTGGATATGATCAATGAATTCCGTGCCATGCCATCGCATCCTACTATTTACATGGTTACACCTGCAAAAGCCTATTCTGCAGCCTACGATATCAGTGACAATACCATTGTAATGCAGATTATTCCGATCATGCATCAGATCGCATTTGATCATGGAGTGCATGTAATTGATGTGTACAATGCCACCTCAAATATGCAGGCTTTATTCCCTGATGGCATTCATCCTAATGCTGACGGTGCAAAGGTTATTGCTCAAAAGGTAAAGGACAATATCCTCAGGGCAAAACCTCTGATTTCCATAGTTGAGCCTACTACTGACACTGCAAGCAATATCCTTTATCATTGGTACTTCAATGACAATCTGATCCCCGGTGAAAACCGCCGCACCATCAATGTTTCACAGGAAGGATTGTACAAGGTATCAGTAAGGTTATCCAACCTTTCGAATGATATTTTTATGTCAGATGCTTTCAATCTTGTGATCCCGCAGGGCAGCACGACTGTTGGTCTCACTACCGATTATGAAGCTGTATTAAAGGTTGATAAAACCCTTGGTTCAAGGAATATCCTGATTTACCCTAATCCTGCTTCTTCATCCATCAGAATTGAGAATGCTGCCGACTCTGATGTTACCATTTTCAATGAGCTCGGCTCAGTGGTTATGACTCAGGAGAATATTGACAGCTATCAAACGATTGATATCCCTGATCTAAAGAATGGTGTTTATTTCGTACGTCTCTCACAGGATAAGTCGTCGGTGACGCAGAGGATTGTGGTGGCGAAATAAAAAGATAAAAGACAAAAGGAAAAAGACAAAAGGAAAAAGCAAAAGACAATCCGTGGGAATCTGTGTCATCTGTGTCATCAGTGTTCTAATATGTGCTACTGGCAGAATATGAGAACCACTAAGGCACTAAGGACACTTAGTCCGCCGCGGCGGACACTAAGAACTTAGAATGACTGTCCGAAGGTGAGAAGGTTATTGTCGGGATCGAGAAGGGAGAACTCACGCTGTCCCCAGGGTTTGGATTGAAGATGTCCCGAAGGATGAATACTCACGCCTGAGTTGAGGAAATCCTGATAGAGCAGATCAATATTATCGGTACGGATATAGACCTGTCCGTAGTTTTGAGTGGGGTCGAGATCTTTGAATTCAAAGAAGTGAATCTGGATGCTATCCCTTTCCAGCATCAGATATCCCTCGAAATCAGCACTCCCAAATTCCCTGAAATTCAACTTATTTACATAGTATTCCCTGGTGATGGATTTATCACGCATGGGAAGTTTGGGGTTGATGGATTAGAGCTGATTCACTTAAGGATTAATCCGCGGGACTCTTAATTCTGACTTGATTGCACTTTCTTCCCTCATTTTGTAATTTTAGACGGTCTCTAAGGTTATTCAATAAAAACCAGTTTTAGCAGCTTTAGTTTTTGGGCTGATCAAATTATTACAGGGAAACACCAATGATTGGATGAGATCTCAGCATTCAGCGAGGAATAAGAGTTTGATCATCTGTTGGAATTCGCGAATGTAAGTTTGCTTGATCCTAAAACCCGTGAATCATTTGCTTTATGCTGATAATCCCCAGCAGATCGGCGGAAAAGACCAGAATCACGACGATAATTACCCAGCGCACAAATTCAACACCTCGTTTTATAGCCATTCTGGAAGCAAAGGCAGCACCGATGATATTGCCAATGGCATGCACAAGTCCGTATTGCCAATGTACCTGCTTATTGAATATGAAAACAAGAATTGCTGCCATGGTGTAAAGCAGCACAATCCAGACCTTGATGGCATTGGCCTTCACCAGATCGAAACCCGAGCCCAGCACAATACCGGCGAGCAGGTAATATCCAACCCCGATTTGAATGAAACCACCGTAGATTCCAATCAGGAAAAAGACCAGCATTTCGATCCAGGAGACAGGCTTTTCAGTGAGATGAGGCCGCTCCTTCAGCCAAACCGAGGGTTTCACGATCACGAAGAACAGCATGATCAGCATTATGATGGCCATTGCCTTGCGGAAGAAGGCTTCGTTGATGTCGACGGCAATCCAGGCACCAATTACAGAACCAACTATAGTAGGGACAGCCAGCCAGGTGGCCTTTTTCCAGGGAATGAGTTTTTGCTTACCAAAGGCCTGGACGGAAGTGATATTTTGGAAGATTACCGCAATTCTGTTGGTTCCATTGGCAATATTGGCGGGCAATCCCAGCATCATCAGCACTGCAATGCTGATAGCGACTCCGCCACCGGCAAGGGTATTGATGAACCCCACGAAAACACCTGAAAGAATAAGAATCAGTGCGGTAATCCAGCTCATTTAAAAGGTTTTTATACCGAATCGGAATAGGTTTGAGATCCGTCAAGCGGCTGAGAAATTACAACTCTCGGTATAACTCATTCTAATCAGCTTTGCATTCGCAAACCTGTCAAGAATGGGTATATACCGTGCATAAAGGTAAGAAGTCTTGGGAAATGGCAGGCCAGAAGGGATGGCTTAGCGTAAGATTTTCGTTCCACGTTTCCATTCTCTCCTTTATTGGATATTTGAACATTACTAAATCCTATTTTTACAAGCCGGACGTTTATTTCATAGCCGGTGAGTTCAGGAAAATCAATAAATTGGTTCAAAATTTCTCCATATGCAACGATTCTTCAGTACAGTCCTGCTGTTCCTTTTGCTTTCAGGTTTACAATCCATCTTCGCACAGAAGAACAGTTTTACTTTCAGCGGTCGTGATTTCCTGCTGAACGGTAAACCATTCCAGATTATCGGTGGGGAAATGCACCCGGCACGAATACCTGCAGAATACTGGAGGCACAGGATCCAAATGACCAAGGCCATGGGTTGCAATACCATTGCGGCCTATATTTTCTGGAATTATCATGAGGAGAAGGAAGGCGTGTATGATTTCAGCACCTGGAACAGGGATTTGAAGAAGTTCATCAAAATTGCCCAGGAAGAAGGAATGTGGGTGATTGTCAGACCCGGTCCCTATGTTTGTGCCGAATGGGATTTTGGCGGCATCCCCTCCTATCTCCTAAAATATCCCGATCTCAAGGTGCGCTGCATGGATCCACGCTATATGAAAGCTGCCACAAACTACATGAAAGCACTTGCTGATGAGCTCAGACCATTGCAAATCACTCAGGGTGGTCCAATCCTGATGCTGCAGGTGGAAAATGAATATGGAAGCTATGGCAACGATCGTGAATACATGAAAACACTGGAAAAGACATGGCGTTCATTCGGGATAGATATCCCCTTTTTCACCGGCGATGGTCCCACTAATTTCATGCTTGAGGCCGGTTCTTTGCCGGGATGTGCAGTCGGACTGGATTCCGGTTATGATCAGGGCTGCTTCGACCTTGCCTATTCAAGAAATCCGGGAGTCCCGGTTTTCAGTTCCGAGACCTATCCCGGCTGGCTGACACATTGGGGTGAAAAGTGGCAAAGGCCTGATACGGCAGGGTTGCTGAAGGAGGTGCGCTTCCTGATGGATACAAAGAAATCTTTCAACCTTTATGTGATCCATGGAGGAACCAATTTCGGGTTCAGTGCAGGAGCCAATTCAGGGGGCAAGGGCTATGAGCCGGATGTAACCAGCTATGATTATGATGCCCCTATTTCGGAACAGGGACTACCCACTGCAAAATATTATGCCTTGAGGAAGCTGCTTGCATCTTATCTACCAAAAGGCAAGTCACTGCCGGCTATTCCGGAACCGGTCAAAAGCATTGAAACCGGCAAAATTGAGATGAGACTAATCAACACAGTCTGGAAACAACTGCCGCCTCCAACTCCTGTTGTACAACCTCTCACTTTTGAAGCGCTGGACCAGAATCAGGGCTACATGCTTTACTGCACCAAACTCATCGGACATAAGAGCGGAAAGCTTGTGATTACTCAGCTTCATGATTATGCTACGGTCTTTCTCAATCATAAATATGTAGGCAAAATCGATCGTCGTCTGGGTGAGAATTCCATTGAATTGCCCGCATCCGATATAGCAGAGCCACTCCTTGAGATTTTAGTCGAAGGCATGGGTCACATCAATTTTGCCCAGGAAATCATTGACCGAAAGGGTATTACCGACAGGGTTAGTCTTAATGGTATGACCCTAATGAATTGGGTACAATACAAGCTGCCGATGGATGAAGCTTTCATTTCACATATCGGAACCTTAGCAGGAATGCCCGATCCCGCGCAACCCGGATTTTTCTTCAAGGGCAATTTCCAGCTTGAAACTCCCGGTGACTGCTTCCTGGACCTTTCGGCTTACACCAAGGGGGTTGTCTGGGTAAATGGCCACAATCTGGGCCGTTACTGGAACATAGGTCCCCAGCAGAGGCTGTATTGTCCGGCGATGTGGCTTAAGAAAGGATACAATGAGATCGTGATTTTTGATATGCATGTTACGGAAGCGGTGGATGTTCAGGGTTTTGCTGTAGCCGGGGAGTAGATTGGTTGGGGCTTGATTGCGGGTTGCGGGTTGCGGATTGCGGATTGCGGATTGCGGATTTCTATTGGGGAATTATTGAGCGAGATGCAAAGATGTTATGGGGAAGCATAGATTTTCAATTGCTATTCGTGCATTCGTGGCTAAAAATCATTTTTGATATTAGGGAGACTTGGGGCTTGTCCGCCAGCCGGCGGACGGATTGCGGATTTCTTTGGAAGCCCGTGCCCGGAGGACAGGGGGACTGCGAGACAAGGGGACTGGGGGATATGGAGACGAGTGGTTTTAGAGGTTGAGTTGACGATTTATTTCGGATTGCGGGTTGCGGAATGGGAAATGTGAAAATTTGAAGATTTGAAAGGTAAGCAGGCTATCAAATTGCCTTTTAAAAGCACTTATTAAAGCTAAACTCAAAGACTCCCCCTCCCTTTTGGAAAAGGGAGGGTCGGGGTGGGTTGTTCTGGAGACAGCAGCATTTTCATTTCCTGGCAAATATTTCCCCACTAAAATGTCAGTCCGCCGGATGGCGGATGAGGATGTAGGATTTTACAACAGTTAAATCAGTGCTGATCTGTGTTGTTTCCGTGTCATCCGTGTTCTATTCTTTGCTACTTGCACTTTTTCCAGAATCCAACAGTAATTTACCATTTAGGCTTCTAAAATCGGGCAACTCATCAATATTGGAGGCCTACTATTTAGATTAAATCCATTTGCATACGATTGAATTTCAAATGACTTATGAGAAAACATCTGAATTCCTTTCCAAATAAGGCTTTTAGGATATTACCTTTTTACTATTCTTGGATTAACACTTTACTGAAAGTATAGACAAACCATAGACAAAGGCGAAAGCCATCTTCCGTGTCTTCAGCAAAAACTGAGAGTTTTTCTATCACTTCAGCACATTTGAAAGTACCCGACCAACTTGTATTTACTCATTTGCAATAACATACATACCCAATGAAAAAACTTGGACTCCTCACATTACTGGCAGCCCTACTCTTCACGACCTCCTGCCACAAAGATTTCTGGGATCAGGTCCCGACTGAATCAGAACAAGATCTTAAAGACATCAAGGTTTCTTCCAGCTTCGACTGGAGTACCAGTTCCACTATAGATGTCGATATTACAGGACTTCCAACCGAACGACCTGTATATTCCACCCTAACCATTAGCCTGAATGATGGCAGCAGCCTCTACCAGGGGACTCATGAGATGAGCAGGAATATCACCATTCCAGTGGTTATTCCAGCCAATGAAACTCATCTTAAACTGAAATACGGCACTGTTGAATATGATTTACCGATAGCAGGCAAGAAAGCCGCATTCTCATTTATTCCTGTAGTTACTGACTAATAACATTCTGCTTACATGAAAACAACAAACATATTCATCCGACTTTTTTTCCTCTTATTGCTGATTGCCGCCAGCAGTCAATTAGCCAAGGCAGATGTCACACTGACATGTGAATCAGGCAACAGAGCTATTGAACAGGGCAACTGCTGGGGATTTGGAGCTACATCCTATTCAAACTCACAGGAACTGGTGATTTCCGGACTATGGTCGACGAAAAGCAACTCCCTTACTAACAACAGTCCGACTGCATGCTGGATCAAGACCCCCTGGATGCTGGTTGGTACTGGTAATATTACATTAGATGCAAGACTTGATGGCAATGGCAATGGTGTTTCCTCTAAAGGAATTGTGATTGCGTATATTCCTTATGTTCCAAGCGCTTCATACGGCGAAGGCACTCCTGTTCAGTTTTACACCTACAATTTCCCATCCTTCAATACCAAAACCATCAGGAATCTGACAGTTCCCATTCCACCTGAAATCGCAAATTCAACAGTGGTTTACAAATTCAGGGTTAGCTTTATCGGACAGGGAGGCAATGAACGTGCATATTCCGACAATTATGTATTTCCGGGCACATACTGGTCTGATCCCTCTTCATCATGCGGGCCGTTGCCTGTAATTCAGGATGCCGATGGTGACGGAGTAGCCGATGCCAACGACAGTTACCCAAATGACGCCTACAGGGCCTATAATTCATACTATCCTTCAGCCAACTCAAGTGGCACCCTTGCCTTTGAAGATGCATGGCCGAACCGTTCCGATTATGACATGAATGACCTGGTAGTAGATTACCAGTTCACCACAGTTTCAAATGCAGCAAACAATATTGTAGAAATCCACGGTAAAATTATAGGAAGAGCTTCCGGAGCGTCCTTTAAGAATGGACTTGGTTTTCAGCTCGACGGGGTAACCCCAAATAAAATCACCAGTTATGAGGGAAATCTGATTAGCGCAGGCAGTTCATTGACATTTCTTGACAATGGACTTGAATCGGGACAGCAATATGCCAATTGCATCGCATTCGATAATTTTTACAAATTGCTAACCCATCCCGGTAGTGGAACAGGAATCAATACAGATCCCAACTCACCGGTAGTACCTTATGACACCCTATTTCTGGAAATCAAATTCCTGAACAACGGAACAGCACCGGCAGGAGGTACAGTTAGCACCAGTCAGTTTAATGCAAATTCCTTCAATTTTTACCTCTTTAGTCTTGGACACAGGGATAAGGAAATTCACCTCCCCGACAGGATTCCGACCAGTCTGGCAAATACCGCACTTTTCGGAACCGGAGCCGATGACACCAACCCTTTACAGGGAAAATATTACAAGACCTCCAATAATCTGCCTTGGGCAATCAATGTGATGCAGGGATTTGATTATCCTTCGGAGAAGTCGGCAATCGATGAATCATACCTTCATTTCATAGATTGGGCATTGAGTACCGGACAAAATTTCTCTGATTGGTACACAAATTCACCGGGATATAGAAATAATTCATTGATTTACTAAAAAGTTTTGTATCTTTACACAATACTTCCTTGCTTAAATGAAAAGTGGCGACCTCCAAAAAAGGTCGCCTTTCTTTTTTTGGCTCTTAAGGCAAGGGGAAATATCGACTTATTTAGTTCTCAATCCTGTTTCCAGCAGCTGATCAACATCGGCAAGAAAGTCCTTATAGGATTCAGGGTGCATCCGATTCATATACATTAGCAGGATACCGGTAATGCTATATTTCAGAATTTTCGTTCTGGAAGCTACTTCATCCCTTGTGAAGATATTTTCCCGGACACAGTACTCCCAATCTTCAGCAGTGATGCGGTCGTAGAATGTAAAAATCAGATTTGCCGTGGGTTGCTTTCCACTCAGGGTGTTCAACTTTTCAAGAAAGAATAATTCGAAAATACCCGGATACTGTGTGAAATATTCGATGTAGGCTTTCGTCCTTTCACTTATTCTTTCAATTCCCGGTTTCGATTTCTTCGTTTTCGAATTGATAAAGGTCTCAGCTTCTTCCTGAAATCCCTGCACGCAGATAAAAATCAACTCCTTTATATCCTTGAAATAATTGTAAAGAGTTGCATAGGAGTATCCTGCCCTGTCGGCAACAGCCCGAACGTTGATACTCTTCAAACCTTCACCTTTCAGCATTTCGCGCGTAGCCTCGATGAAGTAACCACGCATCCTTTTTTCCTGAATTTCCTTGTTATCCATAGTGTTTAGAAAAATTTAACGCTGCAAATATAATGAACATTGTTAATATATTTAACATTATTTGATTTAATACTGTTTATACTCAAATACTTATATATATTTAATTCAACATATTTAGGGTTTAGGAGAACAACTTTTGAATTTTTGCCATATATTTAAGGCAATCTAACTTAAACCAACCGGTATGGAGAAACGGCCTACCTTTTATGAAGAAGTCACTGATAGCGGGGTCCCGCGCCGTGACTTCCTGAAATTCTGCACTGCCATGGCTGCTTTGCTAGGCTTAGAATCAAGCGGAGTCGGACAAATCGTCAAAGCCCTTGAAACCAAACCCCGATTGCCAGTGATCTGGTTTCACTTTCAGGAATGTACTTGCTGCAGTGAATCCTTTATAAGATCATCGCATCCGGAAGTTGCAGATATAGTTCTCAACAAGATTTCCCTGGATTATCAGGAAACCCTGATGGCGGCATCCGGCGTAAATGCTGAGGAAGCCTATAAGGCTGTCATGGAGAAATTCCCTGGTGAATATCTGGTAATGGTTGAGGGATCAATCCCAACCGAAGATGAAGCCTATTGCTGCATTGGCGGCAGAAGTGCCTACCAGATCCTGGAAGAAGCAGTGAAGAACTGCAAGGCAGTGGTTGCCTGGGGCAATTGTGCTTCAGCAGGCTGCGTTCAGGCAGCATCACCGAATCCAACGGGTGCAAAGCCTGTTCATAAGGTTATCAGCGGCAAGCCCGTGATCAATGTTCAGGGATGCCCTCCTATTGCTGATGTAATGGTAGGTGTTGTGGTTCACCTCCTCACCTTCGACCGCATTCCGCAGCTCGACGGTCTTGGAAGGCCCAAATCATTTTATTCACGCAGGGTTCATGACACCTGTTACCGTCGTGCCAATTTTGATGCAGGCCTCTTTGTGGAATCCTTCGATGATGAAGGTGCCAAGAAAGGTTACTGCCTCTATAAAATGGGATGCAAGGGACCGGTTACCTACAATTCCTGCGGTATTATCAAATGGAATGATGGTGTCAGTTACCCAATCCAGTCGGGACATGGCTGCATAGGCTGTTCCGAAGCAGGATTCTGGGATAATGGTCCTTTCTATGAACATCTGCCCTCCGTTGCCGGATTTGGCATTGAAACCAATGCTGACAAGATCGGTCTCGGACTTGGCGTACTCACCGCTGCAGGTATTGCAGGGCACGCCATAGTGACGAATGTCCGCAAGCACAAGGAAATTATGAATGAACAGGAAGAAGGTTCATCTTCTGAAAAAACGAAAGAAATTTAACCATGGCAGAAAGAATAGTTATAGACCCCATTACCCGTATTGAGGGACATCTGCGGGTTGAAATTGAAGTGAACAACGGAGTCATTACAGATGCTTTTAGTGCCGGCACAATGGTTAGGGGTATCGAAGCCATCCTTAAGGGACGCGATCCCCGCGACGCATGGGCATTTGTAGGCAGGGTATGCGGTGTTTGCACATCTACCCATTCCCTCACCTCTGTCAGGACCGTTGAAAACGCTCTGGGCATAGTAGCACCACCCAATGCGGAACTAATCCGCAACCTCATGGCCAATGCACTGTATATTCACGACCATGTGGTACATTTTTATGTACTGCACGCCCTCGACTGGGTAGATGTGGTTTCATGCCTCAAGGCAGATCCTGCTGAAACATCCAGGATTGCACAGAGCATCTCCCCATGGCCAAAAAGTTCAGTAGGATATTTCTCCGATGTACAGACAAAGATCAAGAAGTTCGTGGAAAGCGGACAGCTTGGAATATTTGCCAATGGCTACTGGGGACATTCAGCCTACAAACTGCCGGCTGAAGTGAACCTCCTCGCCGTTGCCCATTATCTCGAAGCCCTTGAATGGCAGAAAGAAATCGTGAAGGTGCATACCATCTTCGGCGGCAAGAACCCGCATCCAAATTATCTGGTTGGTGGAGTTCCTTGTTCCATTAATATTGATGAGGCCAATGCCGTGAATGCTGAAAGGCTGGCGTTTGTCGGACAACTGTTCCTCGATGCGAAGACCTTTGTGGATCAGGTTTACATCCCGGACCTGCTCGCTATAGCTTCTTTCTACAAAAGCGATTGGGGAGCCATTGGAGGCGGACTTTCAAACTACCTCTCCTTTGGTGATTTCCCATCAAATGGATACAACAACCCTGAAAGCTTCAAGATACCGAGAGGTGTTATCTTAAACCGTGACCTGAGCAAGGTGCATGAAGTCAAGGCCGAAGATCAGGATCAGATTCAGGAATACATTAACAATTCATGGTATGAGTACTCAAAGGGTGACCAGGTAGGTCTTCATCCATGGGAAGGTGAGACAAAACTGAAGTATACCGGACCAAAACCGCCTTATGAGCATCTGGATTTCGGACAAAAGTACAGCTGGGTTAAGACTCCCCGGTGGAAAGGCCTCCCAATGGAAGTAGGACCACTTTCGAGGATGCTGGTTGGATATGCTTCAGGTCGTCAGGATATCAAGGATGTTGTTGACAGCACCCTGAAAGCACTGGATGTTCCGGTTACAGCCTTGTTCTCCACACTTGGAAGAACGGCAGCCAGGGGGCTTGAAACCAAGCTCACCTGCGACTGGGCTCTTGAATTCTATCAGCAACTGCTGGCAAATATCAAGAACGGAGATACCAGGACCATGAACAATGAAAAATGGGAACCTGAGTCCTGGCCCAAGCTGGCAAAGGGAATTGGCATGGTTGAAGCACCGCGTGGAGCCTTATCGCACTTCATTGTAATTGAAGATAAGAAAATCGGCAACTACCAGCTGGTTGTTCCTACCACATGGAACTCATCACCCCGTGACCCCAAGGGACAGCGTTCAGCCTATGAGGAATCACTGATTGGCACACCGATAGCAGATCCAAAAAATCCGCTGGAAGTGCTCAGGACCATTCACTCCTTTGACCCCTGCCTTGCTTGCGCAGTCCATGTGTATGATGAAAATGGAAGTTACATCCATGAAATGAAAACCTACTAGCTATGAGAAGCCGATCGATCCCAATGCGTGAGGTACATGTATGGGAATTGCCCGTCCGTATCTATCACTGGATCAATGCACTGTGTATAGTTGCATTGTGTATCACCGGGTACATCATCGGTGAGCCCCTGGCTTTTATGAAGGGAACAGAAGCCTACTTCAATTATTGGTTCGGAACCGTTAGATTCATTCATTTTGTAGCGGCTTTCCTGTTTTTCTTCAACTTCATTTTCAGGATTTACTGGGGTTTTGCCGGCAATGAATTTGCCCGCTGGTATAACTTCATCCCCCTGAAACGCAGTCAATGGAAAGAAATCATGGATGTTATCAGAGTAGATATCCTTCAGATTACCCATAAAAGGATTGACTCAATCGGGCATAATTCCCTTGCGAGCCTTATCTACTTCGTAACCTTCCTTTTCTTCCTGGTTCAATGCCTTACCGGTTTTGGCATGTATGCAGCGATGAGCACATCCTTCCTGCCCAAAATGTTCGCATGGGTTGTTCCTATGCTGGGTGGTGATATGAATGTTAGACAGCTTCACCATATCTTTATGTGGGGATTTATACTTTTTGCACTTGTTCATATGTACCTGGTTTTCTACCACGACTATATCGAACGCCGCGGAGTAACCTCATCAATGATTGGTGGATGGAAGTTCATTGAAGAAGATGTGGTTGACAGACATAAGCCTGAAGCAGGTAAAAAGAGTTGATAGTACTTTGTAATCAATAACTAAATCAAGGTTGGGGCATAGCTTATCATGCCCCAACTTATTTTTTGCAAGTCATGAATGATATTTTAGTCCTGGGAATAGGAAATCTCCTTCTGAATGATGAAGGCATTGGAATCCAAATCGTTAAAGACCTGGAAGCAGAAGGTATTGAAGGTGCTGACCTGATGGATGGAGGAACAGCAGGCTTCCATCTGCTTGGGTTTATCCAGGATTATCCAACCGTGATAGTTGTAGATGCTTCTCTTGATCAATACCCGGCAGGAAATGTTAGGGTGCTTAATCCTACCTATGCCAGCGATTTTCCGAAGCAGCTGAGTGCCCATGAGATCGGGCTCAAGGATTTGCTGGATGCAGCCTGTCTGCAGGGAACAAAGCCTGAGTTCTATCTGGTTGCCATTTCCATCAAGGATTTTCAGGAGATGGGCATGGAATTATCCGCTGAGGTACAAAAAGCCATACCGACAGCCATCACTGAAATTAGAAAACTTGTTAAGGATTGCCTTGCCCGAAAGGCTTAGGCTTTCCGCTGACGAGCAATCCAGTCGTACCATTCCTGCATCCCCTCCCCGCTTTTTGCTGAAAGAAGTATGAATTCCAGTTCAGGATTCAGGCTTTTGGCATATTCCATTGCCTTTTCAACGTTGAAATCGACATAGGGCAGCAAATCCGACTTATTGATCAGGCAAAGGTGCGATGACTGGAACATATAGGGATATTTCAGGGGTTTATCCTCCCCTTCGGTTACCGAAATTACAACTACCCTTTTCTGCTCACCAAGGTCGAACATGGCAGGACAAACTAAATTGCCCACATTCTCAATAATCAGCAAGGATCCTTCTGATAATGGGAGTTCCGGGAATGCCGAACGAACCATATTTGCATCCAGATGACAGCCTGTTCCCGTATTAACCTGCACTACGGGAGCCCCGGTTTCACCAATTCGATCAGCATCGCGCTGTGTTTGCTGATCCCCTTCAATAACGGCAATCGGCATAACAGACTTTAATGCCGGAATGGTTTTTTCAAGAATTGAGGTTTTGCCGGAACCCGGAGAACTCACCAGATTAAGGCAAAGAATATTTTTCCCTTCAAAGAATCCCCTGTTGCGCTGGGCGAGAAGGTTGTTCTGCGACATAATGTCGAGGCTCAGTTCAATCTTACGGGCTGCGGTGCCAGCGGCAGCAACGGGTCCGTGGGTATGAGCATGCTCATGGGAATGAGAGTGTGAATGCACTCCATCTGCTCCATGGGAATGACTGTGGGTCACTCCATCATGGGTATGTTCATGCATATGTTGTCCTTTACCGGTATGAAGGGTGAATCCCCCTTCCTGATCGCATCCGCAGGTATCGCACATGTTTCTTTGCTTAATGTTATTCAACCAATAATGATACTATCCTGAACTCAGTCCCGGACAGGATTTCTCCCGGGAATCCCTTGCAAACCGGACAAAGGCTGACCCTGTGTTCCATCTTAAATTCTTCACCACAATTACTGCATTTTCCCAGTCCGTGAACCCTGTTAAGGATAACCGTGGTGTTCTCCATCAATGTTCCCTTCACCGCCATCTCCATGGCAGTTTGAAAAGTTTCATATTCCACTCCGCTTAGATCGCCAACCTCCACTTCCAGTTCAAGCACTGATTTAAGCTGTTTTGTGTTCAGCTCATTCAGGGCCAGGTCTACCACCTCCATTGCCAGCGAGAGTTCATGCATAGTTTTGAGATTAACAGATTCGTGGCAACAATTCTCCGGCAGGCACATCTATAAGCCTTTTACCACCAGTAAGCGTGGTCATGGCAACTTTTCCGGGATGGGTTTCAACTATCCGGCCAATGATGGATGCATCTTTACCAAATTCATGATTCTTCAGTGAGCTGAGGACCTTCGGAGCATCTTCCTCCGAAGCAACAATGATCAACTTTCCTTCATTTGCTACCGATAAGGGGTCAAATCCAAGCAATTCTGCCATGGCTTTCACGCTGGCATTGAGGGGAAGTGCAGACTCCTCGATTTCAATTCCAAAGGGAACTTTCGAAACCAGTTCATTCAGCACTGCCGCAACCCCGCCTCTGGTTGGATCGCGCATAAACCTCAGTTGCAGGCCTTCATCAAGCAGTTGCTGGACCATTCCGTTCAGACAGGCACAGTCGGAGAGCAAGGGAGATTTGAAATGAAAGGATTCCCTGGCATTCAGGATAGCCATTCCGTGGTCTCCGATAGTTCCTGTAACAAGTATGCAGTCTCCCGCTTTGATCGAATTATAGCCTTCCGCCCTTCGTCCATCCGTCCTGAATTGTCCGACACCAGCAGTATTGATGAATATTTTATCGCATTTACCCCTGTTCACCACCTTAGTGTCGCCGGTTACTACTTTCACTCCGGCCTTTTTGGCTTCGGCAGACAAAGACTTCACTATCGTTTCGAGGTCGGCCATGGGCAAACCCTCTTCAATGATAAGGGAAACACTCAGATACAAGGGAATGGCGCCACTCACGGCAAGGTCGTTCACGGTGCCGCAGACAGCAAGCTTTCCGATATTGCCACCGGGGAAGAAAATCGGGTCAATCACAAACGAATCGGTGGTAAAGGCAATTTCGCCCTGAGGAACTGGCAGTGTTGCAGAATCAGTCTGCTGATCCAGGTATTCGTTCCCGAACTCCTTGAACATAAGGCTCCCTAGCAGGTTTTGCATCATGAGTCCTCCGCTGCCATGGGCAAGCAATATCTTCTCTTCCTTCTGACTCATGAGCGGTATTTATAATAGGTTGCACAAGTCCCTTCACCTGAAACCATACATGCTCCAACCGGAGTTGAGGGAGTACATTTTTTGGCAAAAAGTCCGCAGTCGTTGGGAGTTTTTAATCCACGCAGGATTGATCCGCAGATGCAGCCCTTGGGTTCAACGGCTTCAGGTAAGTCAAGCGGAATCTGAACTTCGGCATCGTGGACAGAATACTTGCTATTGATCTTGAGTCCGCTGCCGGGGATAGTTCCAAGTCCTCTCCAGTTATCATCCCTCAGTTCAAAAGCTTCATTGAGCAAGGCCCATGCTTTTGGGTTTCCATGTGGACTCACCACACGGTTATATTGTATTTCGACGGCTGGTTTCCCGGCTTCAAACTGCTGAGCAAGCATGATAATAGACTGCAGCAAGTCAGTAGGCTCAAAGCCTGCAACCACTACTCCAAGTCCGAAATCATCGGTAAGGAAATTGTAAATATCTGTCCCGGTAATAGCAGTTACATGTCCGGGAGCTATAAATCCATCGATGCGGACCTTATCCTGAACCAACGCCTTCATAACAGGAGGCATGATTTTATGAGCGCTCAGCACGAGGAAATTCCCGAGTTTGCTCTCTTCCGCCTGAATGATAGCTGCAGCAGTAGCAGGAGCAGTAGTTTCAAAGCCTATTCCCAGGAAGATAATCCTTCGGTTTGGGTTGGTTCGGGCCAATTCAACGGCATCCAGGGCGGAATAGACAATCTTCACATCCCTTCCCTCAGCCTTTGATTTCTCCAGAGATCCATCTGAACCCGGAACCCTGATCAGGTCGCCGTAGGTTGCAATGGTGACATCCGGAAGACTGGCATAGGCCATTGCCTGATCGATGAAACCACGGCCGGAGACACAAACCGGACAACCGGGGCCGGAAAGCAATTTAATATTCGGAGGCAGCAAGCTATGCAATCCGAAGCGGTGAATAGCCATGGTGTGGCCACCGCAGACCTCCATCAGGCGGATTTCCTTGTGGGAAACCTCCGCCAGTCTTGCCGAGAGGGCAAGAATCAGGTCCTTTTTGCGGTATTCATCAACAAACTTCATGCTGGCTACTTTATGCTGTTCTTATCAACTTCATTCAGCAATCGCAGGGTTTCTTCGGCTTCAGCCTGATCAACCTTTTCAATGGCGAAACCAGCA
Source organism: Bacteroidales bacterium (assembly GCA_016707705.1). GTDB lineage: Bacteria > Bacteroidota > Bacteroidia > Bacteroidales > UBA4417 > UBA4417. Next base: position 57,414 of record JADJHD010000021.1, on the reverse strand, counting down.
TGCAGCATGATATAATCACCTTCCTTCACATCATCAAGAAGCAGCAGGCTGGCCTTGTATTCAACATTCTCAATGCTGACTACAGCCGAGGGGTAGTCGACAGATAACACTTTTGCAGGTATTGCTAAACACATCCCAATTCCCTCCTTTTAGCCGCAACGGCCATTTGTCCCAGGGCAATTCCTCCATCATTGGAAGGAACCGACTCCTGAGTATAAACATTAAAATGATTGATTTCCAAAAGATACGTTAAGCCTTCGAGTACATATTTATTCTGAAATACACCTCCCGAAAGCACTACTTCCCTGATCTGTTCCTTTTCACAAAAGGACTTCACATTCTCAAAGATAACGGAAATAAATGAACTGTGAAACTTTGTGGCTATAAATGAAACTGGCTTTCCGGCCAATAAATCACTCACCACTCCTGCTATCAGATCTTCAGCATGAATCACGGAATCAGTCCGGCAAGGATAGACATCAAATTGTCCCTGCAGATTATTTGGCTGCCCCGGAACCGGGAACACTTCAGGAGAAACCAATGCCTCAAGAAGCATCGGACCCTGAGCCGGAAAGGCAGCCACCTGGCAAATTCCAAGAACAGAGGCCACAGCGTCGAAAAGTCTGCCAGTACCTGAGGTAAGCGGACAATTGATATTATTCGCAATCATTGACAAAACTCCATCCGCCTTGAATTCATCCAGATTTTTCAGGAAGGGAAGATCAAGTTCAAGGAAATCCCGTCCCATGATCTTATACAGGTAGGAAATCCCCATTCTCCAAGGTTCTTCATTGGCGAGGTCACCACCGGGGAGAGGAACATAATTCAGATGTGTAAGACGGGTGAAATTATCGAGGGTGCAGAGCATAATCTCACCTCCCCAGATGTTACCATCAGTTCCAAGACCTGTACCATCCAGGGAAACCCCAATGACAGCCTGGTCAAGATTATGTTCAGCCATACAGGAAGCGATATGGGCATGATGATGCTGCACCTGAACCAGCGGCAGTCCGGGGAATTTGGAAGCCAGTCGGGTTGAAGCATAATCGGGATGTAAATCCACTGCCAGCAATTCAGGCTTAACCCTGAATAAATCGATGAACTGATGGACGGTTTGTTCGTAGAATTCGAGAGTTTCCAGTCCCTTGAGATCCCCAATATGCTGGGAGAGGAAAGCTTTATTGCCCTTTCCCACCGCGAAGCAATTGGATAATTCGGCACCGAAGGCTATGATTCCGTCAAGGTTTTTATTAAAACTGACCGGTTCAGGAACGAATCCCCTTGACCTTCTTAAAACTCTCTCTCTGCCACCCATGATTTTCACCACAGAATCATCCGTGCGGTTATAGATATCACGGTTATGGAGGAGTATGGCATCCACCCTGGTATTGAATTTACTGAGGGCGGTATCGTTATCAATAATGATGGGTTCAGAACTGAAGTTGCCGCTGGTCAGGACAATTGCATTTGTCTTCAAATGTTTGAACAGCAAGTAATGAAATGGCAGGTAAGGAAGCATGACTCCCTGCAGTTTCAATCCGGCATTGATTCCGAAAGCCAGAGGCGGGAAAAGTTCAGCAGTATTATGGCTGAGGATGGTATTTCCAGCAGGTGCGTTATTATTCGGAAATTGTCCGGGCTTTGTTCTAAGCAGCACAATCGGCCTGCGGAATGATGAAAGAGATTCCTTCTCTGTTTCATTCACATAAACATACGGCAGGACAGCATCAAGGTCGCGGAACATCAGGGCAAAGGGCTTGGTTTCGCGGTTCTTGAGGATCCGGAGAGTGTCAACAGCTTTGGAATTGAATGCATCGCAGCAGAGGTGCATTCCACCCAGTCCCTTTATGGCGACTACTGAGCCCTTATCGATCATGGCTGCCAGAGATTCCAGAATTTCTTTGTTGGATTTCTCTGCGCGAATTCCCTTTTCATAAAGCTCAAATTCCGGTCCGCAGACTGCACAAGCAGTTGGCTGGGCATGAAAGCGGCGGTCAGTAATTTCGTGGTATTCGGCATCGCAATCCGGGCACATTCTGAAAGGCTTCATGGTAGTGCGTTCCCGGTCGTAGGGAAGATCCCTGACGATGGTAAAGCGTGGTCCGCAGTTGGTGCAATTCACGAAGGCATAATCCTTACGGCGGCCAGGGATATTCATATCAGCGAGGCAATCCGGACAAACTGCAATATCTGGACTTATTTCCGTAACAGCTTCTGAGAGGTCATCACTTTTAAGGATAACAAAGCCATCAAACTCCTCCAGTTCAAGGTATTCTACGGACACATCCCGGATACGTGAGGCGGGAGGAGCTTCGGGACGAAGAGCGTCAATAAAAGCCTGGATTTTGTCAGGTTCGGAGGTAAGCTTGATCCTGACGTTTTCGTTGGTGTTTTGCACCCATCCGTTTAGCGAGTGCTGTTGGGCAAGACGGTAAATAAAAGGCCTGAATCCGACTCCCTGGACCAGTCCCTGCACAATAAGTTGTACCGTTACCTTGCTCAAAACAGAATTTTTTAGTGATATGTAAAGATATGCATATTACTTTCTATATTTAGTGTAGAATTCAATCCTATGCTCATCTTCTTAAGCGGATTTCTGGCCAGTATTGCGCATGTAGTAACGGGCCCTGACCATCTGGCAGCGGTGACCCCGCTTGCCATCGACAGCAGGAAAAAATCATGGATGGTAGGCTTCTCCTGGGGACTTGGGCATACCTTGGGAATGCTGCTTATCGGGATGCTTTTTGTGCTTTTCAGGGAGTTTATTCCGATTGAGGCCATTTCGAAGCATAGTGAAACCTTCATCGGGATTCTGTTGATTGGAATTGGCAGTTGGGCGATAGTGCGCATCTATCTGAAGCACAGGCATGGCAATCTCCCACACACCCATTTCCACACCAGTCCGCATTTGTATGCCCATATCCACAAGCACACCCATGAGCATTCGCACAGCCATGACCATGTGCACTTCGGAGGCAGCAATCAGAATGCCTTTACAGCACTTTTCATCGGACTGATTCATGGTTTTGCAGGATTCAGCCATCTCTTTGCATTGCTCCCTTCCCTTGCCCTGCCATCGCAGCTTGCCACCCTTACCTATGTAGTTGCTTTCGCTCTGGGTACCATCCTCACCATGGTCATCTTCGCCTTTATTCTTGGAAGAGTAGCATTCCACTCGGCAATCAGCAACAAGCAGGCATTCCTGAAATGGTTCACCTATTCGGGGGCAGCGCTTGCAATATTGGTTGGATTCTACTGGCTGTTTGCTTCACATGGATAATAATCTCCTTCATTCGATTCTAAAATTCTAATGGTATTCTGAATGAAGATAGGCATCCCAAGAGGAAAATATCCTAATTTGGAGGCAAAATCTGGATTGGTTGATAATCCTGAGTTTCAGAGTAAAAAAAAGAATTCATCCGCCGGCTGGCGGACAGAAGTGTAAGTCGGAATATAGAAGTTAGAATAGAAATAATAGAACCTTTGATTAGAAAATTATTCTTGTTCCTGGATTCCTTGGGAAATAGAATTTTTAGACAATCTCCAAATATCTTTCAAAACATGAACCAGATTCAGAAATACCTTTTGAAGAGTATTGCTTTCATTTTACTTCTTATTCCGTTTGGGATTTATGCGCAAACGGAGGCAGAGACCTATGTCTGGCCGACAGATTCGCTGGTGAAGAAGAACCTCGACAAATGGCAGGATCAGAAGTTTGGGGTGCTGATAACCTGGGGGTTGTATTCGCATAAGGGAATACTTGAATCATGGGGACTTTGTCCGGAAGATGAAGAATGGATAGGCAGGAATGGATATGCCAATTATTTCAGCTATGCCAATGACTACCGCAATACCAGGGCTCAATTCAATCCGGTGAATTTCAATCCTGAATCCTGGGCTAAAATGTGCAAGGATGGAGGGGTGAAGTATATGATTTTCGTCACCAAGCATCATGACGGATTCAGCATGTTTGATACGAAATACAGCGATTTCAAGATCACCAACAAGCTTTGTCCTTACTCTACAAATCCCAGGGCCAATGTGAGCAAGGAGATTTTCAATGCTTTCAGGGAGCAAGATTTATCGGTTGGAGCCTATTTCTCCAAGCCCGACTGGACTTGTCCCGATTTCTGGTGGCCTTATTTGTCGCCGAAAGACCGAAATCCTAACTACGACATCAGCAAGCATCCCGATAAGTGGAAAAACTATATGAAATACACCCAGAATCAAATCGGGGAGCTGGTTTCAGAATATGGGAAACTGGATATTCTGTGGCTTGATGGCTGCTGGGTTAGGCCTCTTAATACAATCAATCCGCATGTGGCTGATTTTTGCAAGTATCCGTACGATATGGATATCAATATGGGTCAAATTGCAGCCAATGCAAGACAGCATCAACCAGGAATTCTGGTTGTAGATCGATGGGTTCCGGGGCCCTATGAGGATTATCTGACGCCTGAGCAAAAAACACCGGATAAGGCGCTGCAAGTCCCCTGGGAAAGCTGCATTACCCTGGCCACTGACTGGGGCTGGACACCCAAAGCCAATTACAAGAATTCAAGGGAAGTAATACAGCTTCTGGTGAATATCGTGGCTAAAGGTGGCAATTTGCTGCTTGGAATTGGTCCGAATGGCAAGGGCGAATTTGATTCAACCGTTTACCAGCGAATGGAGGAGATTGGTGCCTGGCTAAAGGTTAACGGGGATGCCATCTACGGCACAAGGCCCACAGAACCGTTCAAGGAAGGGAATGTAGCCTACACTCAAAAAGGCAGCAACACCCTGTTTGCGATATACATGCCCGCGAAAGAGGGAGATATGATACCTGAAACTGTCTTCATCAGAACCTCCATGAAAGGAAAAATCAAAGTGAGTCTTCCGGCAATGAAGCAAAATCTATCCTTCAAAAAGACAGCGGATGGGATAAACGTGGAGATTCCGGCAAAAATACAGTCGGCGCTGGCAAAGGAGCCTGCGATTGTGATAAGGGTTCAGCTGTTATAAAGTAATTAATATTACCGATATCTGGAAAGTCCTATTAAATCCTTGAAAGTGTTAGTAATTACTCCTTTTCAAGCACTTTCATAATTTGAATATGCAATTCTGGAATTTTATTCTTTATGACATCCCAAACAATTGAATAATTCACCCCCATATAGTCGTGAATCAGACGGTCTCTCATGCCGGCCATATTCTTCCAGCTAATCAAATCCCATTTTAACTTAAAATCAGCGGGAATTTTTTTTGACGCTTCACCTATTATTTCGAGGCTACGCACAATTGCTCGCTTTAAAACTTCATCCTCTAAAAAATCTTCCTTGGTTAATCCTTTGTCAATAAAGGAGAGTATAAATAGATTTTCGTCTCGAATATGTTTCAGAAATTCTATAGGTTCTTTAGACATAGGTAACTTCTTTCAAAATCTTTGGGCCTATGTATGGACTTAATCCATTCTTTGTCACTATTTCAATTTTTCTATTCTTGAAAATTCTTTCAAAAATATCATATACTGCCATGTAGTTATCATAGTTTTCCATTGCAGGGTAAAAATCAATCAAGATATCAATATCACTCTGCTCAGACTGTTCATTTCTGGCATAGGAGCCAAAAAGCCCAACATCCTTAATTCCAAGTCTGAATAAATCAGGCTTGGAGATTCTTAAAGCGTTCAGAATGTAATCCTTAGTAATCACATTGATTATTTTATACAAAGATAGAGAAATTTGATCCCTTTGACCCTAATCCAAAATTTAGAAATAAAGGACATCAATCACTAGTCCTACTTCGCATTCAGTTCAGCATCTGTCATTCCTTTCAGCAGACTATGCCGTGAACCATAAGTAAAATACAAAATAAGCCCAATCGCAAGCCAGATCAGGAACCTGAGCCAGTTGGTAATTCCCAGCTCACTCATAAGGTAGAGATTGGTGATAAGTCCGAGCACCGGAATCAGCGACCACTGACTTGCAACAGCCTTAAAGGTTATCCAGCAGGAGACCAGCAGAAATACCCATAATGGAAAATTGTTCCAGTTAAAAAATGAAAGTGAAACACCCTGATCTTGGAATGAATCGAAAAGTCCAGAAAAATAGCCAATAATCAGCACCAGCATCCAAAGGGGAAACAGGAACCAGCGGCTGTTCAGGTATGGAACCCGGAATCCACGTCCCATATCCTTGCCTTTTGGATTCAGAATCAGGATCCCTCCAGAAACCAGAATGAAGGCAAATAATGTCCCGATGGATGTAAGGTCGGTCACCTCGGTGAGATTCAGGAACAGACAGGGCACCGCGACAAGAACCCCTGCCACCAGCGAGGCGAAATAGGGTGTTTTATATTTCGGATGCAGTTTTGAAAAGATCGGGGGAAGCAGTCCATCGCGGCTCATACTCATCCAGATACGTGGTTGTCCGACCTGAAACACCAGCAGCACTCCGGCCATGGCAATGATAGCACTGAAAGCTATGACGCCGGAAAGTCTGGTAAGATGAAGTTTCTCAAAGGCATAGGCAAGCGGATCAGAAACACCCAGTTCGCTGAAAGGCACCATTCCGGTAAGAACGAGACTTATCAGCACATAAAGCACTGTTGTGATGGCAAGGGAATAAATCATTGATCGGGGCAAGTCGCGGCGAGGATTCTTGCATTCCTCGGCAGTGGTTGAAATAGCATCGAAGCCGATATATGCAAAGAAAACGCCTGAAATCCCCTTCAGCACGCCGGTAACTCCATTAGGAGCAAAAGGCGACCAGTTGGAAGGATTCACATAGAAAGCTCCCACTCCAATTACCAGCATCAGGATTCCCAGTTTCAGTAGTACCATCAGGTCACCGGCAATTTTGGTTTCGTAGATGCCTCTCAGCACCAGCCATGAGATCAGCACCACAATTCCGAGAGCCGGAAGGTCCATGATGATGCGGATATTCCCGAGTACCGGAGCCTCATTCCAGGCTCTGAAAGCTTCCTGAATACCGGAGTTCAATTCTGAAAACGACATTCCTGATTTCATGGATGCCACTGCTTCAGCATAGCCTCTTGAAGCACTCAGATAGTCGATGCAGAGAAAATCGGGGATGTTGATTCCCAGTCCATGCACTAGTCCGGTAAAATACCCCGACCATGATATAGCCACAGCAATATTTCCAATTGCATATTCCATGATCAGGTCCCAACCGATAATCCAGGCGATGAGTTCCCCGAAACTCGCATAGGCATAGGTATAAGCGCTGCCGCTGATGGGGATGGAGGAGGCGAATTCAGCATAGCACATAGCAGAAAAGCCACAGGCCATAGCCGTAAAAACAAAGAGCAGCGAAACCGCAGGACCGCCGCTTGCAGCAGCATTTCCGATAGTGCTGAAGATACCGGCACCAATAATGGCGGCAATTCCGAGTGCTGTAAGGTCGAAAACCGTGAGAGTCCTGCGCATCCCCGTAGAGCCCTCTGTTTCTGCAGCATGCCGCAGGATCAGCGAGATCGATTTTTTCCGGAAGAGGGGACTGGACTTCATCGGGTAGAATTTTTGTAAATATAAATATTATCGCCGGAGATGTTATTCCGTTGCGGAATCGATTTGCGAATCAATGTCTGAATTGGTGAATCGATGTGACCGGCTATATCTCAATCTGTCAAAAATTTAAGTCTCAAATTCCTAGTGATGATCATTGTAATCAAATCTGAAATGTAAAATGAAAAGAAGGAATAATTGCTCCCAAAACTGCCTGCCATTCGATGCCTGAACATGAAATCATCTGCATTTGTTCAGAATTTAACAAGTACCTGCCAATGAATCCTAAAATGTCGGATGATTCCAGTAAAGACATTTCCCAACAAACAAAATGGTGCTGAATCCCAATAGAAATGCATGATTCAGAAATCCGGAAAGCCCTCATTTATAGCATTCTGCTTCATATTTATCAGATCAAAATTAGTCCCAGCCCCTGTAATTTAGAAAAGCGGGGCCGACATTTTCCAAAAGTGCCTTTATTCCTGAATAGCTAATTTAAATTAGCTTTTGCAAAATAGGAAAATGTTCCAATTTGGGACTAGCCAGTCTTTAAACTCTGAACATTCAGAAAATCTTGTTTGTTTTCAATGCTACTTACTCCATGCGTTTGTCCAAGCCAGACAGGATTTTTTTGACCAAGGGAATCCACATATGGTTCAGGGGAACAGGCAATCACTATACCGTCTCTTGAATCAGCTTTGCATTTGTCAGGTTAGGTAAAAGCAGGATTTTTCCGTTTTCATTTAACCTGATGTCACATGATTGACCTTGCCCTGAGTTTTCTTCGAGATGAACTAGCCGCCTATGTTCTTGCAAGGACTAACAGCACCAGTGTGGATGTTAAGCTTACTTCCCTTGTGAATGAAGCGGGCAAGTATGCATTCGGCGATGAAACCATTGCACTTTCGGTTATCAATCTTGAAGAAGACAGGACATTCCGGGCTCAGGTTCCTGAGTACAATTATGTGAACGGTCAGCATGTGAAGCTCAACCCGGAGTTGAAATTCAACATTCACCTGATGGCAGCTGCCAATTTCACTATCTATTCCCAGTCATGGAAAGCCATTTCACTTGTACTTTCCTTCTTTCAATCCCATTCCAGTTTCAGCAGCACCGAAAATCCCGCCCTGGATCCGTCAATTGAACGACTCAGCGTGGAGCTTGAAACCCTCAGTTTCGAACAGCTAAATCAGGTCTGGGCCTATGTGGGTGGCAAATACCTCCCTTCGGCTGTATATAAAATCCGGATAGTGGTTATTCAGGATGAAGAAATAGCAGGTGTTCAGTCTCCGATAACAAGTATAAAAACTCAATTCTCATCCAAATGAGCAGCAGTTTCGGTATTATATTTTCCATACAGATCGCCCACGACTATTATCCTGGTGTCTGCTCCGACTTTGAGTTCAGGCTGCTGAATGAAAGCAGTCAGATTGCCAGAAACGGGAGAATGATTTGCAGGGAAAGGGATGGCGTTTTCTATCTGCTGGCTGAAACAAAGGACGATGAGAGCCTTTTGCTTCCTGTCACCGGTGAAACCTTAAGAATCGCCTTACTGCTCAGGAATGCCAATTTCAGCAACTTCACCCAATCAGTGGTCTTGCCAGGGTCCTTCCCTCTTTACAGGAATGCAGCTTCACCCCTTTCGCTCAATGCACCTCGTCCTGTTAAGCTGAATGGTCCCTTTCTTCAGCATCCACTGTCAAAAACTGAGAGGCCGGTTACAATCAGCCTGTTTGGGCCTGATGGATCGCTGCAAAGCTCTGAGGTTCTGCCCGGTCCGGAGGATTCACAGGTTTACACTGCGGATATGCGTGATTTTAGGCAGGGACTTTATCTCCTGAAGGAAGAATATGCGGTAGATTCAGCGGAAACTGATTACTACCTGGATCAGGAATTAATTCAGATGTCAGCATTTGGTGTGATTGAAATCAAGCTGGATGAAGCCCTGCTCAATGCCAGGAAGACCAAATTCACACTGAATTTCGCTGCCAGGGAAGAAACTCTCAAATACTACATTGTAGGGAAACGATATTCACAATCAGAGCTTGAAGCCATTACGGTTGCCGATGCCGGAGCCGGAGAAGAAGGCAGAAGCCCGATTCTCTTCAATAGGGTAAATCAGCCAGCTTTCACCAAGTTCGATATCTCGCCGGATATTCTGGCGCCAGCGGGATCAAGTGTGGTGCTGTTCAAGTCGCAATCACTTGTTGCCCGGAATGAAAAGCCCAGAAAAAAGATACAGCTCAGCAAAAGTTCTGACATCATCATAAAGCACCTTCCCCAGCCGGGTCAGGAGCAAAGCAATTCCGAAATGATAATCCAAATCTCTAAACCATAAAAAACCTGCATTATGGCAAATTACAAAACCCCTGATGTGTATGTGGAAGAAATTTCCATATTCCCTCCTTCCGTTGCGGAAGTTGAAACTGCCATTCCTGCTTTTATCGGCTATACCGAAAAGGCATTGAAAAAAACTGCTGACGATCTTATCCTGGAGCCAACCAAAATCTATTCCCTCAAGGAATATGAGACCTATTTCGGCTATCCAGCAGAAGATGACATTGATCTCAGCATTGCTGACGACGTTGCTTCCGGAGGACTGAAGCTTTCTACCTTCACTGAACCTAGTCTGAAATACATTCTTTACTTCAGCGTAAAAATGTTCTTTGAGAACGGAGGCGGCCAATGCTATATCGTGTCTGTTGGAACCTATCAGGGAACCCCGGCTATCGACCTTAACGGTGACAGCAGCAGCAACAAGGCTACCATGTATGGACTGAAAGACGGACTCGATAAGGTCGCTTTCTTTGATGAACCTACGCTTATCGTCATTCCAGAGTCAGTAAAGCTTGCCACCGCCAATGAATACCAAACGCTTGTACAGGCAGCATTGCTGCAATGCAACACTTTGGGCGACCGTTTCTGCATTTTCGATATTTATGATGGCGGAACCTCCCTTGACACAACTGGATTAAGCAACAACAGATCCTATTTTGGAAACAACTTCCTGAAGTACGGTGCGTCCTATTATCCGTTCCTTCGCAGCACCATCAACTTCCACCTGAAATCGGATGAGTCAAATGTGAATGTGACCTACAATGGTTCCACAGCCACCCTCGACAGCTTCAAAAACACCAAAACTGCAGTCTTCAATTTCGTTCGCAATGAACTGAAGAATCATTACGTGGTACTTCCACCAAGCGGAGCTGTTGCAGGAATTTATGCCAGCACCGACAGCAATCGCGGTGTTTGGAAAGCCCCGGCCAATACCAGTCTGGCAAATGTGGTGGAGCCTGTCGTCAAACTTGACAATGCCCACCAGGATGTGCTGAATGTTGACTCCGATACCGGAAAATCCATAAATGCCATTCGCTCCTTTACCGGAAAGGGAACCCTTGTCTGGGGAGCCAGAACACTTGCCGGAAACGACAATGAATGGAGATATGTGCCGGTTCGCCGCTTCTTCAACATGGTTGAGGAATCCGTGAAGAAATCAACCTACTGGGCAGTGTTCGAGCCCAATGATGCCAATACCTGGGTAAAGGTTAGAGGCATGATTGAAAACTACCTGACTCAGAAATGGCGCGAAGGAGCATTGGCTGGTGCCACTCCAAAGGATGCCTTCTTTGTGAAGTGCGGACTGGGAGTCACCATGACTGCTCAGGATATTCTTGAGGGACGCATGAATGTTGAAATCGGGATGGCAGCTGTAAGGCCTGCAGAATTTATCATCCTTAAATTCTCACATAAGCTGCAAACCTCCTGATAAACCAACTTTTCAGGGAAGCTCCATCAGGATTCCCGTTCCAGAAAACCATAGCCTATTAACTTAATTCCATTCATAATGGCAAACAGAACCTTTCCATTACCAGCATTTCACTTCACCGTAGAGTGGGGTGGCACGCGCATTGGCTTCTCGGAAGTCTCAGGACTTACCCAGGAAACCCAAGTTATTGAATACCGCGAAGGATCATCACCTGAGTATTCGGTTACAAAAATGCCGGGGCTCAGAAAATTCTCCAATATCACACTGAAGCGCGGAGTTCTCAAATCGGACAACGATTTCTTCAACTGGCTTAATACAGTGAAGATGAACACCATTGAACGACGCGACCTCGTGATTAGTCTTCTTGATGAAGAGCATAAGCCCGTCATGGTCTGGAAGGTGCAGAATGCCTTCCCCGTGAAGGTTGAAGGGCCACAGCTGAAATCAACAGGAAATGAGGTAGCTATTGAATCCATTGAGCTTGCTCATGAAGGGCTCACAATACAGAATGAGTAATGGCACAGTTCCTTCCACCCGTTGGCTTTCATTTTAAAGTGGAAGTTCTGGGGCTTGATTCCGGTGGAAATGATTCCCGTTTTTCGGAAGTCAGCGGTTTGTCAGTGGAAACTGTTACCGAAGAATATGCCGAAGGAGGTGAAAACAGGTTCGCACAGAAGTACCCCGGACCCAGTCGTTATGCGGAACTGGTGCTGAAGCGTGGCATGCAGGTTTCATCTGCGCTAGCCGACTGGATGTCGAAAAGCATCCGTGAATTGGATATCCATCCCAAAAATGTGGATGTAGTGCTGTTGAATCAGAACCACGAGCCCCTCATAACCTGGCATCTGGTGAATGCCTACCCGACAAAATGGACAGTAAGTGACTTCAATGCCAATCAGAATGAGATAGTTGTGGAAACCCTCCAGATGTACTACCAGTATTTTACAATAGATAAATCGTAAGCGATGCCCATAATTGTTGATGAAGTGGTTATCTCGGTAGAAGCAGGAAATCAGGCGACTACCGGGAATTCAGGAACAGGACTGACAGCAGCCGACCGTCAGTCCATGGTGCAGGAATGTGTTGAAATAGTGCTTGAAATACTTAAGCAGAAAGGAGAAAGATAGGATGAGCGACAGAGGAACTCTTGAAAAGCTTAGCATCCGTGCATTCACCCAGGCTGACTACTCAGGCAGTTCAATAGGTGAATTCGTAGCCTATGTAAACCCGAATGAGATTACTTTCTCCTACGAGATGGAATATGATAGCAGTCAGGGCTCCGGAACCACCAACAGCCGAATGGAGTTCAAAAAGGTCAAGCCCGGCGATCTGACCCTGAACTTCTTCATTGATGGAACCGGTGCTAACGGGAAAAAAGCAGAAGTGCAGGATGTATTTGAACAGTTTCAAACGGTAACCGGCTATAACGGAGACATCCATCGCCCCAATTACCTGATGATTGTCTGGGGGAAACTGCCCGTAAGAAGATGTATTCTGAAAAACGCATCCATCGCTTACAAAATGTTCAGGCCGGATGGCAGTCCGCTGAGGGCAACCATCACAGCAACCTTCACCGACAATTCCGATGACACCTCTAGGGTAGCTGAAGCACAGGACCAGTCCCCGGATCTCACACACATGCGAATGCTCAAGGCAGGACAAAGCCTTCCTGAGCTCTGCCAGGAGATTTACGGCGACCCCTCCTATTACCTTGAAGTTGCCAAAGCCAATGACATCGATGATTTCCGCAATCCTGTAGCAGGAAGCAGAATATTCTTTCCACCACTTGAAAAGTAAATGAGATGCCCGAAGAAAGATCTATACCCGTATCAGCAGCACATCGCGAGTTCACCGTGAAAGTGGATGGAGTTGCCGTTGAAAGGGTGCACCAGCTTCTTTCGGCCAGCATTGTCAATGCAGCCAACAAAATCAGTTCGGCAACCCTGATTTACCTCGACGGCAGCCCATCTCAGGGAGATTTTCCACTCAGCAATCAGGATTTGTTTATCCCCGGAAAAAGGATTCAGGTTGAAGCTGGTCCGACAGATCAGCCACAATCGCTTTTTGAAGGCATCATCATTAAAAACAGCATTAAGATGCGCGGCAATTCAGCACCCCAGCTGATAGTTGAATGCCGGCATGAAGCTGTGAAACTGAGTGTAGGTCGGAAGAATGGCAGTTTCTTCAACAAAACCGATCAGGAGATCATCATTGAAATTATCAGCAATGCCTCCCTCAGTGGAAGCAGCGAAACCACCTCTGTTCAGCATGCCCAAATGGTTCAATACTATTGTACCGACTGGGACTTTATCCTTTCACGCTGCCGGGCAAACGGCTTGTGGCTGCTTTCAAACGACAATCAGCTGAAGGCTGTGAAACCCGCTATTTCAGGAACTCCTGCTATCAACCTGCTTTTTGGAGCCACCCTGCTTGAATTTGATATTGAAACAGATGCCCGCCAGCAGATTTCAGGCGTTCAGAGTACAGTTTGGGATGCATCGTCACAGTCAACCATTAGTCAGGATGGCAGCGATGCAGGAACCCTCGCCCCAGGTAATCTCGAAAGTCAGGATTTATCAAGGGTTGTAGGCTTGGAGAACTTTCATACGCAGCAGACCAATCTTCCTCAGGAAGAAGTACAGGCCTGGGCAGATTCAATCTACCAGACTGCCAACCTCAACAAGGTTTGCGGTAGGCTGAAATGTGAAGGCATTGCAGAAGTGAATCCCGGTGATGTGATTTCGGTTTCAGGCGTAGGGGAACGATTCAGCGGAAACATCATCATCAGCGGAATCAGGCACAGCATCAATCAGCAGGAAGGCTGGATGACCCATATGCAGTTCGGACTTCCGGAAGAGGGAATCCTTCCCGATGAACAGGTAACCGCACCTCAGGCAGGGGCGCTGCTGCCGGCAATAAACGGATTGCAGATCGGAATTGTGATCGACAATATTGATCCCATCGGAGAGAACAGGGTAAGGGTGCGGATGCCATTGCTGGATCCCGCAGGCGACGGAATATGGGCAAGAATGGCATCGCTGGATGCCGGCAACAACAGAGGTTTCTTCTTCCTTCCTGAACCAAATGATGAGGTTATTTTGGGATTCCTTGATGATGACCCCAGGCAACCCGTAATTCTTGGCAAATTGTTCTCCTCAGCCAATCCTCCGCCATTTTCCACAGCCTCAGGCAATCCTGAAAAGGGCTATTTGAGCAGGGAAGGCATTAAGATTTACATCAATGATGAGGAAAAGATTCTGAAACTGGAGATGCCCTCCGGCAGAAAACTACTTATGGATGACAGCGCACAGAAAATACTTCTTGAAGATGATTCAGGAAACAAAATAGAAATGAAGCCTGACAAGGTATCGATTGAAAGTGCCATGGAACTTGAAATCAAGGCAGGCTTGGGAATCACCATCAACGGGCTCACGCTCGACCTCTCGGGAGACAATAGACTGAAACTGGAAGCCACTGGCTCGGTTGAACTCAGCAGTTCCGGAAATACAGTGATCAGGGGAGCTATCGTACAAATAAACTAAAATAGTAAGCCATGCCTTCAGCAGTAAGAGTTACAGATATCAGCAACCACGGTGGCATGGTCACAGGTCCAGGTGTTGCCAATGTCCTGATTGGAAGTCTGCCCGCTGCCGTCATGGGTGATATCCATATTTGCAGCCTTCCTCCAAGCGGACATCAGCCTACCTCGAGTCCCTTTGTTACAGGGAGTCCAACAGTGATGATAGGCGGAAAGCCGGCACTTAGGATAAGCGATGCCTGTGTTTGCGGTGCAATGGCTGCAGTTGGAGATCCCACTGTTCAAATAGGATGACACAGCAGGAATGCTTTTTCATAAATGCATAATTATCAGAATCAAAAAAGTATGGAACCGGAAAAAACCAAATCATCATATACCTCATTTCTTGGCAATGGCTGGAGCTTCCCTCCGGAATTCAGTCCTGAGAGCGGAGAAGTGCTGATGACTGCCGATGAACAGGATATTCAGTCCAGTCTGCAGATTCTGCTTGGGACTGCCGCAGGTGAAAGGTTCCTCAACCCGAAATATGGACTTGACATGCATCCCCTGCTTTTTGAGCCTATGGGGACTTCTGCAAAAACGCTTTTAAAGGACAGGATCAAGTATGCCCTGCTGGTGTACGAACCAAGAATCAACCAGCTCTCTCTCGAACTCGACAGTTCCGCAGAGTTGGAAGGCAAGATCATCCTTATCCTGACTTATGAAGTACGCACAACCAACTCAAGGTATAACCTGGTTTATCCATTTTACACCTCGGATGGCAATGAAGTAAGAAAAACCGTTGATTTTAACTCCCGATAGCAGTACCTATGGCTGACTCTGAACTTCTTCGCTTTCTGAATTCCCTTCCCGGACAATCGCAGTCAGGCAGGTTTCCTCTTGAGCTGGAAGCCCATTATGCCGATATCGAGGAAAGGAATGCAGCGGAACTACTGGAATTCAGCTCCAGGCTCTCCGAATATATCAATTTTTACCGGCATCAAACTGAACTTCCTGAAGGCGACTGGTCAGCCTTTTTCCCGCATGGAAAAGAGGAAATAGACGTCCTTCTTGATTCTCCTGATGGAAAAATAACCCCCCATCTAGCCTTGTTCATGTCGTTCCTCAGATTGTATGAATCTGGGCCAAAACGGCTTATCAATGAATTCACAGCACGTCACCTGGCTTTTTACTACAAGGATGTGCTGCGGCTGACAAAGAATCCGGAAGAGCCTGATCATGTGCACCTGGTGATAGAGCCCAGGAAAAACAGTCCCTCCTTCCTGCTTGGCCAAAGTAATTTATTCACTGCAGGCAAGGATGGCAAAGGGAAAGAGCTGATCTATAAACCAGTACGGGATACCGTGATCGGAAACGCAAAAATAGAATCGCTGCGTTCCATATTCTATCAGCAGGATGGCAAAGGCAGCATTCATCATGCACCTGTAGCCAATTCACTGGATGGAATGGGAGAGAAACTCTCCTCGGAAGATACTGCCTGGCCTGCATTTGGCAAACCCGGACTGCCGATTCTGGAGACCGGATTTGCATTTGCATCGCCTGTACTTCGCATGAAGGAGGGCAATCGCAGCATCGAGCTGGAAATTCAGCTTGATTCACTGGGAGAAGCCTATCCTGAAGAAGAATCACTGCATCAGCTGTTTGAAGTTTACCTCACAGCTGAGAAAGGCTGGACTGGACCCTACATCGTATCACCCAGCTGGAAAGAAACAGGCAGGTTGCAGGTGAAGCTAACTGTCCCGGCAACCGAAAAAGCGATAGTGGACTATCTGCCGGAAATCCATGGAGGCAGGTTTGCAGCCTCCGCACCTATAATTCAGTTGCTGCTCCGACAGCCTTCAGATGAACAGACTTCAGGCTACAATGATCTGAAGGATCTGGTAATCCGCAAAGCCTCAATTCAGGTTTATGTTACCGGCATCAAGCAACTTGAGCTTGAAAATGACCTTGGCAAACTGGACCCCAAGAAGCCTTTTGCTCCATTCGGACAGCAGGCCACAGCAGGATCATCCTTAAAAATTGGTTGTGAGGAAGCTTTATCGAAGAATCTTACCGCTATAAGCATTTCTCTGGAGTGGAAGAATCCGCCGGCAAACCTTGGCACCCATTATCAGGCCTATGGAATGGGAATCAGCAATTCCTCATTCACAATGAGCTCGAATTTCTCCACTGCATTCAACAAGAACTACCGGCAGTCATCGCTTCCCCTCTTCGATTCAGGTAATGCTACCCGACCAATAGAACTGGACCTGATGAATGGAGAAACGATTTCTTCGGGACTTTTTATCAATACCGGATTGATTTCTGCGCTTAAGCTTACCGAATCACTTTGGGCAAAGCCACTGATCCGCAGGATTGGAAGCAGTTTCCCAACCCTGATTTTCCAGCCTCTGCCTTCACAGCAATCACAGCCTGGAAAGATCAACCTGACTTTGAGGCAGAGTTTCCTGCATGCGGAATACCTTAAGAAATCAGTTGAAAAGGTGGTGAACTATGTAAAGGATCCGGATGCACCTCAACCCTTTGCGGCACTTAATGAGCCGTATTCACCGGTACTGAGCCAGCTTCTGCTTTCATACAAGGCCAGCTCCGGAGAGGTTGAAATTTTCTCGGCAACTGCTGAATCCTATTCAAATGACGCCCTTGGTTTCTTCCATCTGGCTTATGGCGGACAAATGAGGGAACATGCCTTCCAGCATGCTCAATTATCATTTTCTTCACCCCGGGAAGTCAAGCTGCTCCCCACCTACAGCAAGTCCGGGGAACTGTTAATCGGCTTCAGCGAAATTCAACCCGGCGACAGTGTAAGCATATTATTCCAACTTGCTGAAGGCAGCGAAGATCCGGATATTCCTCATTCAGTACCGGAATGGAGCATACTCAGTGATAATTACTGGATGCCTCTCGACTTCAGGGGTGTTGTGCTTGATACCACTGATCAGTTGCGGAAATCAGGTATTATCAGATTTGTCATTCCTACAGATGCCAGCACTTCCCATACTCTGCTTACACCAGGACTCATCTGGCTGAAAGCAGGCATAAGCGGTAGTTTTGCCTCAATATGCAAGGTAACAGGTATCTTCCCCAATGCTCTGGAGGCCGCTTTCATCAATAACGACAACGACCCTGAACATCTTGATGCCCCTCTCGAAAAAAACAGGATTTCAAAGCTGAAAATCAGTCATCCTCATGTTAAATCAATAGTGCAACCCTTCAATTCATTCGGAGGGAAAAAGGAAGAACTGGAAAAAGCATTCAATACAAGGGTTTCGGAAAGGCTCAGGCATAAAAACAGAAGTATCAGCAGCTGGGATTATGAGCGAATGGTGCTTCAACAATTCGCCGAAGTCCACAAAGTAAAAGCAATCCCTCACTCCAGGTATTTTGAAGATTCCGGCAAGTTTTGCTGGATGGCACCCGGACATGTTCTCCTCATTGTGATTCCTGATCTCAGGAACAAGAATGCCGTGAATCCGCTGCAGCCCAAAGTGAATTCGGAAACCCTGCATCGAATCGATGAGTTTCTGCACCAGCATTCCGGGATGCAGGTTCAGCTCAGGGTCAAAAATCCCAGATACCAAACCGTTAAAGTGGAGTGCAAGGTCAAATTCAGGAACGGCTTTGAATTCAACTTCTACAGTATTCAAATGAATCAGGCCATCAGGGAATATTTAAGTCCATGGGCATACGGACAATCCGGTGAAATTGATTTTGGAGGACGACTATACAAATCGGTGCTGCTGAATTTCATCGAAGAACTGACTTATGTGGATTACATCGAAGAACTGTTCATTTACACTGAAACGGCAAGTGGCAGCATGTCGGATGATCAGTCTGTAATTGAGGGAATTACACCGGACTCAATCCTTGTATCAGCTGCAGATCATAAAATTTTGGAGGCTAAATAACTACGAACGACATGACGCTCTCGCAACTCAGCATACCCAGAAAAAGTGACCGTGACCCTGCACTGGATCACCGTAAGCTTTATGAGCAGGGCCTTAGCTATGCCCAGGAATTGTCGAGGCAAATCTGGACCGATTACAATGTTCATGACCCAGGAATCACAATCCTCGAGCTGCTTTGCTATGCATTGACTGACCTGGGTTACAGGGCATCCTTCCCAATCCGCGACCTTGTCTCCGACCCTGCAAATCCCAACAAGCCAAGAGGATTATTCTACACTGCACGTTCCATCTTCCCCAATACCGCCCTCACCAATCAGGATTACCGAAAGCTGATCATCGACAGTCCGGGAATCAGGAATGCCTGGCTGAAACCACATAGCCTTAGTTATTTTGCCGATGGTTTTCGGGGCGAGCTTCTGGCAACAGATCCCGGACTACCCGGTATTGAAGAGGTTCCCATTCACGGACTGTATGATGTGACCCTTGAATATGAAAGTAATGTACTAAGTCCTGAGCAAAAGGAAGCCATTAAGCAGACCGTAAGGGAACTGCTCAATGCCAATCGCAACCTTTGTGAGGATTTTGTCGATATATCCGATATAGAAGTCCAGGTATTCAACCTCTGTGCTGAAATAGAGCTCTATCCCAATGCGGATGCATCTGCCGTGAAAGCTGCAGTTTACCAGCGCATCCAAAACTACCTTAGTCCGGAAGTGAGGTTTTACAGTCTGGGTGAAATGCTGAAGCGGAGAAAATCAGGGGATAACTTCTATTCCACTGATGAAATATTTGAAGGACCACTTCTCAATCATGGTTTCATTGATAATAATGAGCTGGAGCAAAGTGAACTTCGGGAGAGCATCCGCCTGTCAGACCTAATCAGCGAGGTGATGGATATACCCGGAGTACTGGCAGTGAGGGAAATGAGAATAGTGCCGGCAATTCCTGCAGAAGACTATGTTCCTACATCAGGCAGCAGCTGGGTAATCCCTGTTGAACCCGGGAAGAAAGCCAGTTTGAGTATTGATTTCCTCGACGACAACTATCATCTGATAAAGTTCTTCAAGCATAACATGCCTGTATTCCCCCGACTTGATTCGGTGATGGAGTCATTGAAGCAGCTTTCCGTACCCTCAAAATCAGAAAGCTATATCCCTGAAGACCTGCCGGTTCCAGCGGGAAGATATCGCAATCCCGATTCCTACTACTCATTTCAGAATCATTTCCCGGCAATTTATGGATTAACAGATGCCGGTCTGGATTCATCTGCTACGGATTCAAGGAAAGCCCTTTCGTACCAGTTGAAGGCCTACCTGCTCTTCTTCGATCAGCTGATGGCAGGATATTTTGCACAGCTGGGCAAGGCCGCTGATCTGCTCTCAGCCGATCCGGAATTGCACCGCACCTATTTCCAGCAGACAGTCAGCAGCTTTAAAGAGTATCAGAAAATTTATGGCGTGGAAGAAACTTCAATTCAGGGAAAACTGGATGAAGTGCTGGATCTGGGCTCCAATCATCCGGAACGCAGGAATCGTTTCCTCGACCACCTGATTGCCCGCTTTGCTGAACGTTTTCACGATTATGCATCCATTGTCCATGAAGCCCTGGGCAGCAGTGCTGAAAGTATTGCAGCAGTAAAAAGCGAATTTCTTTCAAGCTATGAAACCAACAGCAGTCAGAGGTCAAAGGCATATAACTATAGTCTGTCAGCAGATACTGATCTCTGGGACAGCAGCAATATTTCCGGACTGGAGAACAGAATTGGAAAGCTGCTGGGCATGAGAAACCTGCTTCGCCGCGATTTGAGCGAATTTCAGTTTACCATTTATGCAGAAATTGATTCCACTCCCGGTGATGAGTTCCGGTTCAGGATAAGGCATAGCGAGAGCGGCAAGATCATACTCAGCAGCAGCACACATTATTCAACGGAGGAGCTTGCCAGAGCTGAAATGAGAAGAGCCCTGAAGGCAGCAATGTTGCCGGCATCCTACCAGCGAAAGGTAACCATTGATGAAAGATTCTATTTCAATATCGTTGATGGGTCCGGTGAAGTTATCGCCCGAAGGATAGAGTATTTCGCAACTACAGAATTGATGAATCAGGCCATCGATTCGCTGATATTCTATCTGCAGGAACAATTCAGCGAGGAGGGCTTTTACCTGATTGAGAATATCCTTCTCCGACCGGAACCTGATTCCACTGACCCTTTCCTTCCCATCTGCAAGGCTGAGCAACAGACATCCTGTTCCGATTTTGATCCCTATTCCTATCGCCTCCACTTTATCCTTCCAGCTGAAAATGGACGCTTCCGGAATATGCAATTCAGAAGGTTCGCCGAACAGGTAATCAGGGAAGAGACCCCGGCACATATCCTTACAAAAATCTGCTGGATCAGCAAGGAAGATATTTCTCTTATCGAAAAAGCTTACAAGGATTGGCTTTACCTGAAATCAGGAAGGGATGAAACCAACAGGGAAGAAAAACTGAAGGCATTGATAAAGGCACTTTATGAAGTGAAAAATATCTATCCAAGCCAGCTGCTCAAAGACTGCAGCAACAATGAAAGCCAGTTTATTCTGGGAAGTACAGCACTCGGTTCATTTGAAAAAGAGTAGACAACTCGTTAAAAAAAATTACCATGGCACAGATAATCAGAAGTTTGGATGAGCTAACCAGCGGATATACCGTTTTTGAAAAGGACCAGGTCCTGACAGCTTCTCAACTGAACAGCATAGCCGAATATTTCGGTGACCAGATACGCCTCGACCGTTCCCAACTTAATGGGATTGGAATCATCTGCGGATTGAAAACAGGTTTACCGGGACGAACAGTCAGATTAAGCAAGGGTCTCGGGCTTACAGCGGACGGTGACCTGCTCATGGCTTCTGGAGATATTGTATATGACAGGTTTCAGCCCTATGATGAGAAAAATCCGCGCTATGACAGCTTCTTCGACGGAGAAAAAATGATTCCCCTCTTTGAACTGGTCGAGAAGGGTGCGAAGGAAAAAAGGGCATTGCCACTAAGCCAGTTCACCGAAGCAAGCGGCTACAAGCTATCATCCGCCCTCGCCATTCTTTACATGGAGAGTTACCTCTTTGACCCTGACCTTTGTTCGGGTTCCGATTGTGACAATCTCGGACAGGAGTTCAGGAATCGTCAGCGACTGCTGCTTACTGACCGTGAGTTCCTTGGATTTTTGAATCCGGGAGTACTGGCGCCATCAGATGTGTATGACAGTTTTGAGGAAGTCCTTGTTTCAAGGCCCCAGCTGAGTGCAGCAATCAAAACCGAGAATCAGTTTTCACAACAGTTCCGTCAGGCCGCCGAAAACATTCATGCCCAATTGGTGAAGCAATTTTCCGGACTTTATTCCGGCATTGGAATGGTAGTTTCAGACCTTTTCCCTGCAGATCCGGCTAAAGTCTGGCTGGACAAACTGGAGGACTGCAAGGCACATTACCGCCGGGATGACACAGGCATTCAGTACTATTATGATTTCCTGAAAGACCTTTCCCTTACCTACAACTACCTGCTCGAACTGGTCTCCGAGGATTCTGCAATCTGCACACCCTCAAACAAAAAGTTAAGCAAACACCTGATTCTTGGAACTCTTGCAAGGGCAGGAGATGATGATCCGGACCGCACTGGCTTTTATCCTTCGATGAGCACACAGGATCAGAGGGAAACCCGCGCACACCTCCGCTTCCTCTACCAAAAACTGAATACTCTAATCGCGGCCTTCCAGTTTACGGATTCTGCCAACGCAGATATCAGGATTACTCCCGGACTTTCGGAACTGCATTGCCTCGAAGAACAGGCCATTCCCTATTACTACCCGCCTAGCAGGATTGTTCAGGCCCATCGTTTCTGGAATTTCAGATACCACTCTCAAAATAAGGATGCCTATAACTATTCCTATCACGCTACTTCCTACAATGCCAGGGGCGGAGCATCAAATCCATTTGGAAGCAGGATTTCCCAGTTCGATTTCTTCAGAATTGAAGGTCACCTCGGGAAGCCCGTTGCCGCAGTGCATGCCTTTATCGAAGCCCAGATAAAAAGCTTTAACCTGCCCTTCAATTCAAGGTCCGTGATGCTCAGCGAAGATCATGGACGACTTGTCATTAAACCCGGATTTTTCTTCTCTGACCTTCATAAGCTTCACAATCTGATGCGCTATGATGTTGTGAACCAATTGGATGAAGTGAAGAGATACAGTGGTGGACTGAAAACCCAGGTGCTTCAGAATCTGGACATTCTGGATCCTGAGGACAGAGGTACCTTCAAGGAAATTGCTGAAAGCCGCGACAGTGAGCTGAATACCTCCGTAGAAATGGCGAGCGTCAAACTTCGTGGCTCCTTCGCTGAATATACAAAGGAAAACACAGCCAATGACTCATGGAAACAGCATTTGAGCAACACCATGCAGCTCTCGGGAAATTTCAAGGGACAGTTGAGTACCGCTACCAAGAACGAGTTCAGCACTCCCTTCGATTCACTGATCAGCAATCGCCATCTTGACGTACTGGATCATCTGGATGAACTCATAAAATTCGACAATGAGAAGAGGCAAAAGAGACTTCTTTTCAGCAATTACATCAATGAGCATTGCGGACTCGAACATACTGCCGGCGTGCTTAGGGGCGGAACCTTCGTAGTGCTCTACAATGAAAACGGAATAGTAGTGGGAGATGTGATGCTTCCCTACATGGAATCGGATGTTGAAAAACTTGATGATATGGAACCTCCTTTGAATATTCGCCCGATCAGGCCGGGATTTGTGATTGACAAGGGCTTGAACCTGCTTTCACCAATTGACAAAAGAATTCGCGGACGACTGAACGATTTCAAGGCAAATGAGCTGGATGGATTGCTAACACTGAAGGCAGAAGGTATCAAAAATAGCCTCGACAACAGCTGGACAACCCGCTTCAGTGACCAGCAAAGGGATTATTTCAATACCATCAAGGAGTCCTTCGGAACGGTAAGCAATGTGCTGATCAAACAAATCGGCATCGATAAGGATTTACTTGGAAATATGGGAGGCATCAAGGATTTGATCCTTGGTAAATCAGTGAATAACATGAAATCCATGAGAGAAGTGATGGCAGCCTATAAGGCAAAATCAGAAATTGTGGATGATCCTGCTGAAAAGCAAAAATTCCTTGATCTCGCCGGACAAATTGAAATGGATCTCTCAGATACCATAACAGAGGTAACCCAGCAAGTTGCAAACACAAATCAGGAAATAACCCTGGGCAGCGACGGATACAACGCCTTGCTTGAGATCAACCAGGTTGTAAGTGCACTGAATTCGGCACCTGTCATTGAAAAAGTCAACCAGAACATCACCCAGCTTTCAGGCTCCGGACGACCATCTTCCTTTAATCTAATGATTGGCAATATCCTTCGGAAATAAAACTCTTCAGTCCAATGATGAACACTACCCACCGGATTCGCAAGCAAAGCTGGATCGTAAAAACCGCTTCAGCAGATAATGCATTTGCTACCCGCTCCGAACTTGTGAACCGCTGGGAATCAGATTACCTGCCAATTTTTGAAGAAGCCTTTAACAAATTCAGCATTCCGGGAAAAGTGATGCATATCCCGAAGCTGGAAATCAAGGTGCGAAGGGATGAATCTGACCCTGATAAGTTTCGGGAAGAAATACTGAAACAACTTCTGGAACAGCTTTCGGAGGTAATTCCCACTCCTGACGCTCATGGAAGTTACCTTCAGGATGAATACGAGACCAATATGCTCCTGCATTATCTTCAATTTGGAGTTCTTTCCTGGGAAGGCTCACATCTTGATATTAATGTTCTGTTGGCAGAGATGGACTTTGAAAAACATCTTGAACAGGTTATCCGGCATTTAAGGTCAGAAGCTACTAAGGATGCATTCCTTTTTCGCTGGCTGCAACTGATATCGGTAAAGAAAGGAAAGCTGGAGTTGTTTGCATCCAAAATGGCGCCGGAAGAATTCAATGAAGAAGCAAAATCTCTCCTCTCGGAGATTAATCAATTGCTGAGTGAAAAAGTGGATGAACAGTCCAGACTCAAATTTTTATGCGGAATCTTCAAGGAAATAGTCAGAAAAAACGTGAGTTTCCAGGATATGCTCTTCCTACAGCTTGAAAGGCAGCAGGCAGAATTGCAGGGAATGGAGGAAGCCATTCGCGCACTTCCTGCATTCAAATTGCTAACTGGAAACAGGAATGCTGAGGATTCATCCCCTGACTCCAAAATCAGGGAGAATTCAGAAAGCTCTGACCGTATTCAGGATTCGGAATCTGCACAAGCAGTAAAAGTTCCCGGCAGTGGAATCATGGTTCCCCATGCGGGGATGGTACTGCTGCATCCGTTTCTGTTACAGCTTTTCAGGATTAATAATATTCTGGATGCTGATTCATCCTCCATTCCGGCTGAAAGACTTTCCAAGGCTGCCGCAATGCTAAGCTATATTGCCAAAGGAATTGACAAACCTCTGGAATGGGAGCTACCCCTTGTGAAACTCTTACTGGGACTGCATCCCACTGATCACCTTATGGTATTCCCCGACCAGCTCGAAGCTGAAGAAGTCCATTCCTGTGATGAGGTGCTGAAGGCGGTGCTTGAATACTGGACTGCCCTGAAAAACACCTCCTCCTGGGGAATCCGCGAAGCATTTCTCTCCAGATCAGGATTGGTAAAGGAACTGGATTACAGCTGGAAACTAACAATTGAATCCAAAAGCATTGACATACTCATAAGCAAACTTCCATGGAGTATCAGCATTGTAAAGCTTCCCTGGATGGACAAACCAATTTTTGCTGAATGGCCGACTCCCTGAAAATACACGCCAGAGATCTGGAATCTGAATTAGCCTGGTTTTCAAATTATCTTGATGCCAGGCTTGATGCTTATTTCGGCAGGGATGGGAAAGCTGTTGAATTCCATGCTCCCGAACCCCCTGAATTGAATGGAACCGAATCCTATTATTCCCGGTTTGTAAGCAAACATCATCTTACCTCTGAAGAACGACTTGTTCTTATACTCGCATTGGTTCCACATATCCGGCCACAGCTGCTGGATGTCTGCTGGGTTCAAAACCAGAATACCGGTCGTGGGTTCACTGAATTCGGTGGATGGAAAGGTCTGCATCACAGCGGTTTTATTCCTACAGGAGAAACAGCGGCATTTATACTTGCCGGTGATGATCTACAGAAACGTTTTTCACTCTATTCAATATTCGACGGCAATCATTTGTTCGCAAAGCATCATATTCTGAGCCTTTCCCCGGTAGAAACGGGAGAACCAATGCTCAGCGGTGCGCTAACGGTTTCACGCGAATACCTGAATAAACTCATAATGGGCATTGAACGAAAACCTAACTACAATATGGAATTTCCGGCAAAACTGATCGAAACCGAACTCGAATGGGAACAGTTGATTCTTCCCTACTCAACACTTGAGCAGCTGGACGAAATCAGGCAATGGATACTTCACGGGAAGACATTGTTGTCGGACTGGCAGATGGGACAAATGATCAAGCCGGGCTACACCAGTCTGTTTTATGGAGCTCCCGGGACCGGTAAAACATTTGCAGCCTGCCTCCTTGGGAAATATTGCAATTGCGATGTTTACCGCATCGATCTAAGCATGATTATTTCTAAATACATCGGTGAAACGGAAAAGAACCTCAGCAGAATCTTTGATATGGCTGAACACAAGAACTGGATACTGTTCTTTGATGAGGCTGATGCACTGTTTGGAAAGAGGACCAAGGTAGAGGATTCCCATGACCGCTATGCCAATCAGGAAGTAAGTTACCTGCTTCAACGCATTGAAGATTTCACGGGTGTTGTGATTCTTGCTTCCAATCTGAAAGCCAATATTGACCCTGCTTTCCTTAGACGCTTTCAATCGGTGATTCATTTCCCGCTCCCCACTCCGGCTGAACGGCTTCGAATCTGGCAAAACGCCAAATCTCCGGTTGCTGAACTCGAAAAGGAGGTCAGGCTGGAGCAGCTTGCTGATGTTCATGAAATTACCGGAGGTACCATTTTGAACTCCATGCGGTTCGCCTCAATGAAAGCCCTGTCCAGCGGCTCCAATGTAATCTTGAAGGAAGACCTGGATGAAGCTATAAGAAGAGAGTTCCAGAAAGAAGGAAAATCAATGTAAGTCTCTAAATCAGAAACTGCAATCAACTAAACATACCAAATGGAAGTAAGCCTTCATAAAACGGTTAATCGTCCTGCCCCTGTATCGAGGGCAGCAGCGCAACCTCAGCGCAACGGTCAGCCTGTGCAGACTACTTCTACTGAAAGCAGAATTGTTTCAGCAGGAACCAGTGCATCATCACTTCTGAGAGAGAATAACAGAGCCGGCGAAACAGGGAATCCGCGTACTCTTTCAGCACGGGAAAATCAGATCCGGGGCAATAACCGCAACGCTCCATTGCTGGACCGTCTGCGTGAAAATGCATTCCATCACCGGTCAAGCCCGGTTAATAATCCTGCTGTCAGGGATCATGCAACTGAAAGAACCGAACCCCGGAGAACACAGAACGAAGCAATACATGGCTCTTCAGAATCCATTCATCCGGAAGCAGCGCATTCGCATGAGAATGCAGAATCAATGATTGAAGGACGTCATGAAAATGGAGCTTCACAGGACATGCATACCGCTGCAAATGAGAATACTGCCGTTCATGAAAGCCTGCATCAGAATTCGCGCAGTGAAAGTACATTCAGCAGAATCCCCGGAACCTCGGGAAGCGCTAACCGGAATACTGAGCCTTCACAAAATCAGGAAAGCAGAAGTCCTGAAACTGCAGCGGCACCCAGGGAAACAGAGCAGTTGCCTGCTGATCACCATGCCGTTGCCACAGAACCGGCAAATCCTGTGCAACAGGCTGCCATCTCTGAATCGGTTCGTATCCGAAGCGACAGCAATGCCAGTGAAGCCAAAGTGAACAGCCTCGCAGATCAACGCATTCAGTCGACCCGCGACACGCTGGACATGGCAGGGGAAGGGACAAGAGCCACCCTTGAATCGGGAATGGTACTGCTTCGGAATCGGATAAACTCCTGGAAGGATCAGATCAGCGGACAGGTCAACCTGTTGCTTTCCATGGTATCTGCCGGAATTGCCAATCTTATTGGGATGGCTGGAGTCTTTATGGCGAACCTCAGGATAGGCATTATTAATATTGTAATGGGCGTTTCATTGGGTATGCAGACTGCTGTTCAGCAAATTGTGAACAATGTTCTTCAGATTGTGTACTCAATTCCCCTTCCTCCTATTCCGGGAATGGATGAAATACGGGCTTTCATGTTAACTGCACTTGGAACGGCAGCATCCATCCTGATAGGAGCTGTTTCGTTCGGGATGTCCATGCTTCAGAATGCACTGATGAATGTCTTCAATATGCTCAGTCAGCTTGCAGCAAACCTGGTTGCACGACTGAACACCTTATTTGTCATGCTGGTCGCAACCATCGGACGAATTCTCACAAGAGTCTTCAACACCTTCGACAATCTTTTACAGTTCCTGGAAATGGCGGTGGATTTCGCACTGAACCGCTATATTCTGCCCTCCTTGTTAAGAGTTGCAACAGAAGTGTACTATGCTATTCAGTCGTCGAGAACACATGCCCTCAATCTGATACGGATAAACCGTACTGCCTACCTCTTGGTATTAAGCCGGGCACTTCAAACCGGTAACAAGAGAAGGGAAAGCAGCAGTAGTCCGGCAGTTGCAATCAAGGAAATACGGCAGCTGGGAACCGATGCCCGGTCTAACAACCTCATGATATTCAAAGCTTTTGAACTCGCTACAGGAGGTTTTGTCGGACTAATTCGCGATATCCTGCAACCTATCATTTCAAGCATCAGGACAAACATCCTGACGATAGTCTCTCAGGTGGTATTTATGGTGGAATCAGTTGGAGAAAGAATATATACCTTCCTCTCACTCATCATGAATTTTGTCCTCATATTCATGAACGATATCCTGAATCATCTTCAACAGGTGATGGGCAGAGTCATTGCTTTCATATTCAGCCTTTCATCAGATATTTCTGTCGCAGTGCTTCAGTTCAGCCGCAGAGCCTACAGCAGCATCCGCGATACCATAATGTCAGTTTTGCAGAGCCTGCTGGCGATCGGCGGAGGCATTGTAAGAAGAATCATTGGTGCAACCGGCATTTTCAATACCCGATTAAGCCGAAGCGAGATGAATGGTTCTCTTTTCAGGGAGCCTCTGAACCGTCCATTCCCACGTCTGCTTGAAAAAGTATTCTCAATGAGTCAGAGAGCAAGCACAGCCTTGCTTACAATTCTGGCCGTTCTTGCTCCTGTATCGTTTGCGGCTATTATCAGTAATGCAGCAACTGTCATGGCTCCCGTAACGATTATTCTGGCGATGCTGGCTGGAATTCCGGCGGTGCAGGCGTTGATCAGATTATTTAGTTTCCTGCTGCACCCTCACAGGGATATTTCACATCAGCCCGCTGAACAAAGTGTTACTCCAACTGAAGCAGGGCCTCCGATTCAACTCGTTTCATCAGAACCTCCGGCATCTGCAGAAATTGCAGCTTCTGCCGGTGACAGAATCATATTTGGTGTCGAAGCCCGGGATTTGGATATTCGAGGAAATGACCACCAGCTGATCCCTGGCACAGGTCCTTACAGAACTGTTTTCAATATTCAGGGAGATGCTGAATTTATTTCAAGAGGAAGCAGGCTGCGTGAGATTTCCTTCCCGCGTTTATCAGTAAGACATCTCCCGCTTCTGGTATCCGCTGCATGGAATAATCAAAGGATTCAGGTTAGGGCGCGAATATCCGATCTGGCAGGACGAGCTTCAGAATCGGCCCGTGATCGGGAATATAGTGTTCGCTGGAACATTTTGCCCCGACGGATCCATTCCGTTCTCAAACTCCGCCGTATCAGCGGACCGGATGGAATTTTTGCCGGACAATATGCACGATTCATTTACGAGGTTGTTTCCCCGGAATCGGTTCATCAGCCTTCCCTTTCCGGACAAACGATTAATGAAGGCTACGAGCGTGCAAGACCCGTTAATATTGAAATGCGCGACCTCAGGACTGAATGGAAATCGGCACATCCCGAATTGAATACTCCCGAGAGGGTTGCCTCTGAGCTGTTCTCAGAGCCCGTTAAGGAATCTTATCCGATGGATAATCAAAACAGGTTTCAGCAGACTCTTTCCGGGTTTGGGAATCTGGATCCTTTCCTGGAAAATGCGTTCCGAAAGCCCGGTGGAATTGGTTTCAACCGTAAGCTGTTCTATACACTTAATGGCCGGCATATGGGGTCAGCCTTGCTTGAAAAGAGGTTTTCCCATACCCGTGGTGTAGAAATCAAAAAAACCGGCTCCTAAGATTGAGGATAGACTTATTTAAAAGGATAAATAGTTTCAAATCCGTGTAAACCTATGTATATCAGTGTAAATCAGTGCCATCTGTGTCATCCGTGTTCTAATTTTTGCTACTTGCTATATTTTGAGTACCACTAAGGCACTAAGGACACTTAGAAACACTGAGTAAGACAATCCGTCAGTTGGTTGAAAAAAGACAAAGCCTTTGTATTCAAATTCTACACCTTTGAAACCCGAACCTAGAACCCCGAACTCCGAACAAACCCCAGTACCAACTAAACTACTAACAACTAATCTACCAACAACTAAACTATCGGGAAAGGGCGAGGGCGGCGGAAACGATCCCCTCGGTATCAAAGCCACATTCACGCTGCAGCTCTTCAATGGTTCCCTGCTCTATGAAGCGGTCAGGGACACCCAGCCGGACGATCTCAGCATCAAAGCCATGATCGTTGGCAAATTCAATAACGGCACTTCCAAGGCCACCAATGATGGCGCCATCCTCTACCGTGATAATCTTCTTATATTTTTTGAAAACCTGGGTCAGCAGCTCCTCATCAAGAGGTTTCAGGAAGCGGATATCATACAAGCCGGCTTCTATTCCCTGTTCTGAGAGCAGACTGCAGGCATCCATGGCATAGTTGCCGGTATGTCCGATAGTAATAATTGCAATATCCCTGCCTTCCCTGATCATTCTTCCTTTTCCAACGGGCAAGGCTTCAAAGGGCTTCTTCCAGTCGGCGCTCATGCCCCTGCCACGGGGATAACGAATGGCAAAAGGTCCCATTCCCGGCAGTTGTGCGGTATACATCATGTTTCGCAGCTCGTTTTCATTCATTGGAGAACAAATGCTCAGGTTGGGAACCGTTCTGAGATAGGCCAGATCAAAGACTCCATGATGGGTGGCTCCATCCTCCCCTACCAGTCCGCCACGGTCGAGGCAGAAAACCACCTGCAGGTTCTGCAATGCCACATCATGAATCACCTGGTCGTAGGCGCGCTGCATGAAGGTGGAGTAAATATTGCAGAAGGGGATTAATCCGCGTGTTGCCATCCCTGCCGAGAAAGTCACGGCATGCTGTTCGGCAATACCAACATCGAAGGCACGGGTGGGCATTTTAGCCATCATCAGGTTAAGGGAGCAACCGGTAGGCATAGCGGGAGTAACTCCTACAATCTTCTCATTCAGTTCGGCCAGTTCGATAATGGTTTTGCCAAAAACGACCTGGTATTTGGGTGGCTGATCCTGACAATGGGTCTCTTTCAATTCACCGGTAGCCATATCAAATTTGCCGGGAGCATGGTAAAGGGTTTGCTCCTTTTCGGCACGCTCGTAGCCCTTGCCTTTCACAGTAACGATGTGAAGAAGCTTAGGACCGGGAATATTCTTCAGATCGCGCATCAGATGCACCAGTCGAACCACATCATGTCCGTCAACAGGACCAAAATAGCGGAAGCCAAAAGCCTCGAAAAGATTGCTTTCTTTCAGCAGGGTTGATTTTACGGCATTCCCGAACTGCTTGACAATTGCCCTGGAATTAGCCCCATAGCGGGTTTTTCCACCCATCAGTACCCATATCTTATCCCTGAGCCGGTTATAGGTTCGGGAAGTAGTGATATCGGTAAGGTATCTCGACATCCCGCCAACGTTCTTATCGATGGCGATGCCGTTATCGTTGAGGATTACAAGAAGATTTGCCTTTGAATCCCCGGCATTGTTCAGGGCTTCCATTGCCATTCCTCCGGTCATGGAACCATCACCGATTACGGCAATATGCTGCTGTTTCCTGTTGCCGGAAAGAGCCGAAGCTACTGCCATTCCAAGAGCAGCTGAAATACTGGTTGAAGAATGGCCGGTGCCGAATGCATCGTATTCACTTTCAGTTCTCCTCGGGAAACCGCTGATACCCTTATAGGTACGGTTGGTATAGAACACGTCCTTGCGGCCGGTAAGAATCTTATGGGCGTAGGCCTGATGTCCGACATCCCAGATCAGCTTATCATCGGGAGTATTGAAAACATAGTGTATGGCTGCAGTAAGTTCAACCACTCCAAGGCTGGCACCCAGGTGTCCGGGATTGCGGGAAATGACCTCGAGAATAAATTGCCTTATTTCATCGCAGACCTGTGGCAGTTCATCAATCTGAAGTTTCCGCAGATCTTCAGGTGAATGAATCTTTGATAATGCCGTTCCCTGCGATGGAGTCATGGATATTTCTTTGGATTGTAAAATTAAGATTTTTCAATGAAAATGGCTGATTTTTCAAGCCAGCAAGCATATTAAACCATTGCTGAATCATTTATCAAGTCTTCATCAGCCACAGCAGTATACAAGCACCGTTGTAATTCAATCTGTTAAAATTGTATTCAGCTAATTAGTTACTTGTTTACACGATGTGAAGAACGCCTGAACTTCAGATTGCGTATACAGAGCAGGTGCTGAATCGGCTTGTTTTTTACTAAAAACTGTTAAACTGAAAACCCTTCAATCTCAATGATGAGATTTTGACAAAGCTGACTGACTTGATGAAGTGTAACCACCGGGAAAACTCAATCTGTGAACTCTTTAATCCCTATCCTGGTCTGACGGATTAATTATTACCATTTTAATTCAATGGACTTCTGGGATCGTTGTCATCAAATATAGCAATCGGACAGGGGAAACAAGGAAGAAATCAGAGATGGTGCTATTGGCGAGGTAGTATCCTATTGGAAAATGAGCTACGTTCGTGAATGCTGTTTTAGTGTTTTAGGTCAATAAATCTATTACATTTTGAATTATTAGTAATTAATTCTTCCAGTTACATATATAATCGGTAGCATTTATTACTACTTTTGTATATTATCGGTAATATATTTGTCCATAACTGAATAGCGATGTTGGAATTATTAAAAGAAATTATTGTTGATGCACAGACAACAGATCTGTTTACCGGTGTTTCCCGCCAATTGAAAATTACCGGTGTTCCCAATAAAGCCACAATTGTTATCGGAGTCAGGCGTTGCGGAAAATCTACCTTCCTGAACCAGATAGCAGGAAAGTTGGTTTCAGGAGGGATTTCGAAAGAGAATATCCTATCGGTCAATTTTTTTGATGACCGATTAAGTCCATTGAAGTCACTGGGGCTGGACCTGGTGCTTCAGGCATATTATTCATTGTTCCCATATAAGAAATCGAAAGAAAAAGTTTATTATTTCTTTGATGAGATACAGGCTATGCCAAATTGGGAGGCCTTTGTTGACCGATGTCTGAGAACTGAAAATTGTGAAATCTATATATCTGGCTCTTCTGCTCAAATGTTATCTGTTGAAATTGCTACCCAAATGCGGGGAAGAGCATTATCGTGGGAACTTTTTCCCTTTTCCTTCAGGGAGTTTGCTGATTTTCACCAGGTGAAGAACAGCCCGCCTCTCAACTCCGCTGAGAAACTGATCCTGAAAAGCACATTTGAAAGATATTGGGAATCAGGCGGATTTCCGGAGGTTGCAGCATTGGATAAAGCGGTGAGAATTAAAATACATCAGGAATATTTCAACGCTATTCTTTACCGGGATCTCATCGAGAGGTATGACATTTCCCATCCAAGGGCTTTGACCGACCTTGCCAGGAAACTCGCAGAAAACATTGCTTCTCTTTACACCATTAATAGTCTGACAGGATACCTGAAATCAGTCGGCCATAATGTGCCTAAAAGTTCCGTTAGTGAATACCTGAAATGGTTGAAGATGCTTACTTCCTGACGGTGCGCTTATATGATGCTTCCTGGCAGCGTTCGAATGCAAATGCAAAAAAGATTTATGCTATTGACCATGCATTGGTTCGCTCGGTCACTTCCGGGATTCTTGTCAATAGCGGACATTTACTGGAAAACATGGTATTTACCTGTCTGCGCCGGCAAACAGCAGAAGTCTACTATTACAGGACTTCCGGTAATCAAGTGAGGTGGATTTTCTGATTAAGAACAATGAAGGACAGGTTCTAATATTCCAGGTGTGTGAAACTTTAGCTGACCCAAATACCCGTAAAAGAGAAGTCCGGGCATTACAGGCTGCAATGACAGAATTAAACCTGGACAAAAGCATTCTCATTACCAGGAATGAACAGGAAACAATTCAAGTGGAGTCAGGTATCATTGAGGTTCAGGCTATCTGGAAATTTTTGCTGGATTTCAGCATTTAAATTCACAGCGGTTTTTTGCTTAAATGCTAAGCTACAGCTATGTTGCAGGGGAATGGCAAAAGGAAGTATTTGATGCAAAAAATGTAAAAGCATGAACCCTGTCATGAGAATGGAGGTAACGCTGATGGCAGGATGTTCGATCACCATTTACTGATTCTACTTTATTCCCTTCCAATTGAATTGGTTGTTGCCGGAAGGAGTTGTATTCCGGCTACAATAAAGCCATTGGATCCTACCCACTTTCCTGCCGAAAGAACCATTCAGATCGGATCAAAAGGAGAAATCAGTCCATAAAAAAACCGACTGCCTGATTTGCAGTCGGTGGGAAATTTTTTAGCATTTAATACAAGCCTGTGGAATACGGATCCACACATCTTATTTATGATTCACAACAACTTTTCTGGCAATCTTTTTATCCCCTGAAATCACAGAAAGCATATAGATACCTTCCTGTAACTGGCTAACCGGAATAATCAGGTTATCTTCATATGAGACTTCCTCCTGATAAACCACCTTCCCGATCATATTGCTGAGCTGCAGACTAACCTTTTCATCCATCTGCACGCCCTTTAACTGTATAATCAGCTTCTCGGAAACCGGATTTGGATACACAACAGCCTTAATCTCTTTTTGCTTCTGCGCAATACTGAGTGCCTTATTGGTAGCCACATTGGATCGTGAACTGCTATAATCTGAGGACTTAAATGGCGCACAGCCATTGGGATTGGTAACCTCAATCATATAGTAAATAGTTCCTGATGGTGCATTCAGATCAGTATAAGAGGCGAAACTGGAACTGATGGAAGCTATCTGGCTCATCTGGTCAGGACTTGTACCCCTGTAGATTGCATAAGAACCTACATTAAATCCGAGATAATTCGTCCAGATCAGGTTCCATGTATTGCCAACACCCTGGTTGATGGCTAAATGTATAGTTTGGTGCAAGGGACCTGAAGGGAAGATATTTCCCTGATCATCAGAAAATCCCAGCTTATAACGATATGATTTCACCGCCGGATTGGAACTGGTATCAGTGAAAGTGGAGAAATCGCTGTAATTAAGTGTTGCAATTGCAGTATAAACATCTGCCACATCGCTTTCCTTGTAAACAATGAATTGGTTGATCAGCGGAGAAACAGGTTTTTCCCAAACGACAACATTGCGGTTTGTGGCACTGTCAACTGTAACCATGCAGATAGGAGTCACGGGGAAGTTAAGAACTCTGAAAGCATTACTGCTCTGGGTCACAAAAGGAAGGTAATAGTCGCTGATCCTGATCTTATACTGATCTGATTCAAAGGGCGGGGTTGTCCATTCATAAGTTCCACCAGTGCCGGAATGAACAGGAAAATCGATATAATTCCAGGTCAGGCCGTTGTCGGATGAATATTCAAGATAAAGATATAAGGCATTGGGATTATCGTATGTCCAGGAAATAGTGACAGGCTGATTGGTATTATAGATTTCACCACCTAAAGGAGTGTTAAGTGTGATCACCGGAGCAGACAATATAGAGAAAGTACCGCTAATGCCAAATTTTGTGGGATCTGCAGCATCTGAAATCCTGATCACGCAATTGGAAGAGGGTGTTCCCTGCACTGTCCAGTAATAATAACCCAGATTGGCATCGATGTTACTGTCAATTAATTGCCAGGTAGAACCACCATCGGTAGAAAGTTCCATATTTACCAGACTCATATTTATGGCTGTCCATGAGAAATAGGTCTCTTCTCCAATATAGAAGGCTGTTCCCGGATTCGGGGAATGAATGATAACCGGAGGAGTGTAAATGGTAAAATACTGGTCACTGATATCGTATGTAACCTCCGGGTAATAAGGATCATAAAGTTTCAACAGCACCTCCTCCGACGAAATAAAGGGCACATAAACATCCGCGGAACCACCTGTTGCTTCACTGTAGGTGCTTCCGAAATTAACCCAGGTTGCCCCTCCGTCTAATGAATAATCCATGTACAGGTAATAAGGAAGATTGGAACCTGTCCAGGATACATTGGCAAGTTCACCAAAATTCCAGGTTTCACCTCCATTTGGAGAGGTGAGAGTTAGAACAGGATTCTCAACAATTTGGAAGAATGCTTCACCATAAATTGAGGGATTGCTAACGGATGAAACCTTCAACAAACACTGATCAGTAAGCACATTGGGAGTTGTCCAGGAATAGGAATATCCTGTATAATCGGATACAATCCCTGTCCAGTTAGCACCGGCATCGGTTGAATAGGCAACGTTCACCGTGTCGGCACCATATGAATACCAGAAAATATCCATTGGGACATTACGGTAGGTAACCTGTCCGCTATATGGAGAATAGATATAGATATAGGATGATTGTGCAATTGCACCAAGGTTGAGCATCATTGCCATTAAAGCCAGGACAATGACTCGCGACCGAAAGTTAAACAATTGGAGAGTATAGGTTTTCATGGTTTTTTGTTTAAGGGTGTTGTGAAAATATTCAACAAAGAAAATTTGATTTTGTTCGTATAAGAAAACAATCTGGAAGGGAGAGGATAAACAGGCACTGAATGGGAATAAATTGAAGATGGGGCTCTTATGACAGTTTTCAGTATGTGATTTCAATTAGTATAAAAAGAGGAAGAAATCGGGGATGGTGACTAAGGTTAGGTAAAATGCAGTTATTAATTTTTCATACATTTTTGCATTTTAATTGCAATATTGTATATTTGTACTATGGTTAGAAGAAATTTAGCTGATTCACTTGCCCGTTTAGCTTCGAAATATCCTGTCATCTCAATTACAGGACCCCGGCAATCGGGCAAAACCACTTTAGTGAGGGAAGTTTTTCCACAACATGAATATGTTACTTTCGAAAATCCTGACATCCGTCAAAGAGCCCTGGCAGATCCTGAAAGTTTTTTCCTGCCGGGCAACAAAAAGATGATCCTGGATGAGGTGCAACATGTTCCCCAGCTTCTTTCTTATATCCAGGAGATCACCGACAGGGCTAAGATCAACGGGCAATTCATTCTTACGGGTTCTCAAAGCCTGCTTTTATCAGAGAAAATCTCTCAATCACTTGCCGGACGCACCGCTGTATTGAAACTATTCCCCTTTGATTTTGCAGAACTTGCATCATCAGGTTATGAACAGGGAAAATCGTATGAAGACGTGATCATCCGGGGTTTCTTTCCAAGGTTGTATGATCAGCAGATCCATCCCCTCGATTTTTATCCCTTTTATTTTGAGACCTATGTCCAGCGTGATGTACGGCAAATACTCAATATTCATGACCTGAATCTCTTTACCAATTTTGTAAGGCTGTGTGCGGGACGTATCGGGCAATTGCTCGATTACAGCTCATTAGCCAGGGATACCGGGATAAGTGTGAATACAGCCAAAGGGTGGATTTCACTGCTTGAAGCCAGTTACCTGATTTTCCTGTTGCACCCGTATTATCAAAATTTCAATAAACGCATCATCAAATCCCCAAAGCTCTATTTCACGGATACCGGACTGGCATCATGGTTATTGAATATCCGTGATTCCATACAACTGGAAACGCATTATCTGAAGGGAAACCTTTTTGAAAACCTGGTCATACTGGAGTTATATAAGAAGAGCATTCATCAGGCGAACACGCCCAATTTGTGGTTTTTCCGCGACAATAATGGGATTGAAATTGATTGCCTTAAGGAAGACCAGGCCCTGACCCTGATAGAGATCAAATCATCAAGAACGTTTCGCGAAGATTCCCTGAAAGGAATAAAATTTATTGACAGGATTATTACAGATCGACCCGTTCAAAAAGTCATCATTTCAGGGGGAGAGGATTCTTTCCTCTTCAAGGGGAGCAATGTCGTTTCCTGGCGTGACTTACACAATAGAGTCTGAGGCGCTACTATTTCAATACCCTTTTTTCTGGCCGGACTTGGCTTTTTACATAGAAACAAAGACTTCAGCTGAAGAATAGCAAAATGAATTCTCTCCGAATTTTGGATTGTTTTCTTCAATTAGGAAAGGCTTTCAAAATTGATGGGAATCAAGGATTATACATGGGATATTAAAAATGATATGAATCCCCCGTCCGCCGAAGGGTGGACACCCCCTTTTAAAAAAAGGGGACAAGTTTAATGGCTGTTTTAACTTAGGAAGTATCCACTTTTTTCTTATCTTTATTCTTAATTATTCTCATTTTAAATTTTTCATTTTATTATCAGCAGTTATGAGTATTTCATCAAATGAGTTATTCAGGCAGGAGATTGAAAACCGCATTTTCATGATCAGGGGCAAACAGGTGATGCTCGATATGCATCTTGCAGAACTATACAATGTTGAGGTCAAAGTATTGAACCAGGCGGTAAAAAGAAACCCGGACAGATTCCCGGATACCTACTTTTTTCAATTATCCGAAACAGAATGGGAATTTTTAAGGTCACAATTTGTGACCTTAAAAAAACAGGGAAAGAAAGCCGCCGGATCCACACGGAACGCAAGAAATCGTGGAAGGCACCCCCGAATTTGCCCTATGCTTTTGCCGAGCCCGGGGGTAGCGTTTATGTTGTCCGGCTATTCTGCGAGTGAGACCCCGTTATTGGTGGCTCCGGCCCCGCTCTTGAAATGCAGGAGTTCCTTCCAGGCCAACCCAACTTTTCCCGCTATGGATTTTCTGGAAGCCAACCAACCGCGGACCGCCGGAAATTCAGCCCCCGGCCGGGCGCTGGGGAAACGGGCCAAAGCCCCGGCATTTTCTTCGGCCCTGATCTTCGACATACATATATATTTGTTTCTGACCCCAGTGCGCTCAACTAAGCACTCCATTATTCTGTTTGATAATTACAGCAGGATTACAATCGGAAACAGAAAACTCGCGCTCTCTACCAGGCCAAACAAAACAATAATGCTGGCTTCCAAAAAGCACAATCAACATTATGCCGTTGAATTCGACTGGAATTCACAGACGGTTTTGCTCATAGAAATGGTTTTATCCCCGGGGCATCCCTCAATTGGGCAAAAGGATGAATTCAATGCAAAAAGAACTTTTGGAAAAACTTAGAAAAAAACAAAATGATCAATTAAGATTAACAAGCCCGGACTTTATTTCTCGCATTATGAATACTCTCTCATACAAGGATTATATAGGCTCAGTCAGTTTTTCAGCTGAGGATGAGGTATTTTATGGTAAAATAGAGCATATCAATGACCTGATTACCTTTGAATCGGACAATGCACATGATCTTAAGAAAGCATTTGAAGAGGCAGTGGATGACTATTTGGAAGTCTGCAATCAAAAAGGTGTACTACCTGAAAAGCCATTCAGGGGTAGCTTCAACGTGAGGCTCAAGCCCGCATTGCATAAGCAGGCTTATCTGAAAGCCCTTCAATCGGGTATATCCTGAATAAATTTATTGAACTGACGCTGGAAAAGGCGCTGGAAGATTAATCTGCCTGAATATCCTAGAGGAACCCCAGTTCAAGCAAGCCTGCATCGGAAATCATATTCCTGTCCCAGGGTGGCTCAAAGGTCAAAGTAACCTTTACATCAGTGATGCCTTCGGCAAGTTTTACCTTTTCATGCACTTCGATGGGGAGATCCTCGGCAACCGGACAATTGGGCGAAGTGAGTGTCATCCTTACATGGGCAACGGAATCATCGTCA
Source organism: Bacteroidales bacterium (assembly GCA_016707705.1). Classification (GTDB taxonomy): domain Bacteria; phylum Bacteroidota; class Bacteroidia; order Bacteroidales; family UBA4417; genus UBA4417. The sequence goes on along the minus strand of JADJHD010000021.1, from coordinate 17,487 downwards.
ATCAAAATATCATAGATCAGTCCGAGCTCATAGATATTCACAGGAATCTCAGGATCGAAAATGGTTTTCAGCACCTGTACCACACGCTCACTAAGCATATTCTTATACTCGATATTCTGCATATTCATCATGGCTCTTGACTGAGGTGTATCAAACCGCGTTTCCCTGTGCCTTGTAGGCCAGTGCGTACAATTTGATCTGCTTGATCATTGAAAGAAGCCCGTTGCTGCGGGTTGGAGAGAGGTGATCCTTCAATCCGATCACATCCAGAAATTCAGTTTCTGCACCGATAATCTCTTCCGGGGTATGATTGGAAAAAACACGGATCAGCAGGTTTACAATGCCTTTGGTGATAACCGCATCGCTGTCGGCAGCAAAAATAATCTGCCCATCCTTGTATTCTGAATGAAGCCAAACCCGCGACTGGCAGCCGGTTATCAGGTTGGAATCAATTTTGTATTTATCGTCCAGCACAGGCAACGATTTCCCCATATCGATAAGGTAATTGTACTTATCCATCCAGTCCTCAAACAGGGAAAACTCACCGACAATCTCTTCTATGGTATCCTTGATAGTCATTCTGATTCTTTACTGTAGTATTTTGTAGTTCCAAATCTAGTCAAAAAGTTCTTTCACTTTAACAACAGACTCCACCAGCCTGTCAATTTCCTCCCTTGTATTGTAGAATGAGAAGGATGCCCTGATGGTTCCCAGTATACCCAGACGATCCATAAGCGGCTGTGTACAATGATTCCCAGTCCTGACGGCTACACCCATCTGGTCGATGATGGAACCGGCATCGTAGAAGTGTATCTTATCCATCACAAAGGAAATAATGCTTGCCTTTTGTGCTGCTGTCCCGATAATCCTGACCCCAGGAATGGCGGATATTTTTTCAGTTCCGTAAGCCAGAAGATCAGCTTCCTGCTGCCTTACAAAATCCCAGCCTATTCCTTGCAAATAATCAATGGCAACTCCCAGCCCAATGGCATCGGCAACATTTGGTGTGCCGGCTTCAAACTTGTAGGGCAGTTCATTGAAAGTTGTATTCTCAAAGGTAACCTTCGAGATCATCTCACCTCCGTACTGGTAAGGGGGCATCTTATCAAGCCATTCTTTTTTGCCATATAATCCGCCAATTCCCATCGGGCCATACATCTTATGTGCTGAAAAGGCGTAAAAATCGCAGCCCATCTCCTGCACATCCACCGGTCCGTGGGATAATCCCTGAGCTCCGTCAAGCAATACAGGCACCCCATTTTCATGAGCCATCCTGATGATTTCCCTTACCGGGTTGATGGTGCCGAGGGCATTGGAAATATGGTTAACAGCGAGAATCCTGGTTTTGGAATTAAACAGGGATTTCAGTGCATCTATATCGAGTTCTCCATTATCGAAAACAGGAATCACCCTCAGAACAGCCTTCTTCTTAAAACAGAGCTGCTGCCAGGGCACTATGTTGGAATGGTGCTCCAGAGCGGAAACAATGACTTCATCTCCTTCATGAATGAAAGCTTCACCAAAAGAAGAGGCAACCAGATTGATAGCTTCCGTGGTTCCCCTCGTGAAAATAATCTCAGCTGAGGAAGATGCATTAAGGAAGCTTGCAACCTTAGTCCTGGCTCCTTCATAGGCTCTCGTAGCCATCTGGCTCATCCTGTGCACACCCCTGTGAACATTTGAATTGGCTTCACGGTAATACTGATCTATTGCATCTATCACCATTGCTGGCTTCTGCGTGGTGGCGGCATTGTCAAAATATGCCAGGGGCTTGCCAAACGATTCCTGCTGCAGAATGGGAAAATCAGACCGGATTTTATCGAGTAATGTGTTCAAGACAACTTTCGATTGAAGGGTTATGGGGTAATCGGCTCAAGGGTTTTATATCCTTGTAACATCGATATCAAAGGTAAGCTTTTTTTCCTGTGAACTGCAGTGCAGCACACACTGGTCGCAGATGGACAACTCTCCCCTCAGGCGCTTCTTAACCATATCGTCGATACGCTGGCGAAGCTCCGGGATGGTAATTTTATTCACCACTTCTGCGGCAAAAGCATACATCAGCAGGATACGGGCATTCTCCTCACTGATGCCCCTGCTGCGGATATAGAACATGGCATCAGCATCAAGCTGACCAACAGTGGCTCCATGGCTGCACTTCACATCATCAGCATAGATTTCGAGGAAAGGCTTGGTATCGATGGTCGCCTTATCGGTAAGCAGAATATTCTTGTTCGTCTGGAAGGCATTGGTTTGCTGGGCATCCTTATGGACAATCACATGTCCGTTGAATACGCCACTGGCATGGTCATCCAGTATGCCCTTGAACAGCTCATTGCTCTGGCATTTGGGGACCAGGTGATCAATCCGCACATGATTGTCAACATGCTGATTGCGGTCCATGAGATATACACCATAGATATTCGCAGAACTGTTCTCCCCTGCAAGCTTAACATCGGTATTATTGCGGATGATGCCGCCGTTCAGACTTATGGAGTTGGAGGAGAGGTTACTTCCCGATTCCATCTGGAAAAAGAGGGAATTGATCAGGGTGGAATGCTCGTCCTTGTTCTGAAGCTTGTAGTGATCAACGCTGGAATCCTTTCCAATGTAGAATTCGGAAACAGAGTTAATGAAGGTGTATCGGTGGTTGATTGAATCATCGCACTGCACCAGCTTCAAATGGCTGTTGTTCCCAAGAATCACCAGATTGCGGGCCTGCAGCATGAGGTTTTGTTCGCTGTCGACGATATTCACCATCTGAACTACATCGGGGACGGTGACATTATCCGGCACGTATATGAAGATTCCATCCTGTGCGAAGGCAGTATTGAGCGCGATCAGGCCTTCCTTTTCGGTTGATGCGTATTTGCCGTAATGTTTTGAAACCAGTTCCGGGTATTTTTCGAAGGCTGCAGCCAGACTGCCAATAATCACACCATTGGCAAGTTCGGTAAGCGGACTCTGGCGATATACGTACCATCCATTCAGCTGTGCAACCAGAAAAGTCTCAAAATGCGGGACTTCACACTGGAATATCTTCTCTACATCAATTTCATCACCCGGAGCTTCAACCAGGAATTCATAGGTTGTGTCCAGAGCTTTCGACAGGTCGGTGCCTCTCCAGTTTTCCAGTCTGGGATTTGGGAATCCAAGACGGATAAAATTGCTGAATGCTTCCTGCCTGGCTTTGGCAACAAAGGGTATATCCGAGGCATAGAAGGTTTCATTCCTCTCATGGAATAAAGCCTCCAGTGCGGATTTCAGGTTAGTTTCTAATGACAGGTCCCTCATTTTCAGTTCGTGTTTCGAGATCAAATCTGACTTTTGATCCATTCATATCCTTTCTCTTCAAGTTCAAGGGCCAATTCCTTGCCGCCTGTCTTCACAATTCTACCGTCGAACAGCACATGAACCACATCGGGAACTATATAATCCAGCAGACGCTGGTAATGGGTAATTACAACAGTAGCATTGTCGGGTCGGCGCAATTTGTTAACGCCGGTTGCAACAATTCGCAAGGCGTCAATATCGAGCCCTGAATCAGTTTCGTCAAGAATTGCAAGTGAAGGCTCCAGCATGGCCATCTGGAAGATTTCATTCTTTTTCTTTTCTCCACCCGAGAATCCTTCGTTAACTGAGCGATTGGTCAGCTTATCCTGTAACTCAAGCATCTTTTTCTTTTCTTCCATCTGTGCAAGAAAATCCTTGGCCGGAATGGGATCCAGACCTTTGTACTTGCGCTGTTCGTTGATGGCGGTACGAAGGAAATTGGTGATGGAAACACCGGGAATTTCAACAGGATACTGGAATCCAAGGAAGATGCCTTCACAGGCTCTTTCTTCAGTGGAGAGTTCCAGCAGGTTTCTTCCCTTGAATATGATTTCACCGCTGGTTACTTCATACCCCTGTCTTCCGGCAATCACATAGGAAAGTGTGCTTTTCCCGGTTCCATTCGGTCCCATGATTGCATGCACTTCTCCTGCATTTACTTCCAGGTTCACACCCTTCAAAATTTCCTTCCCATGTATGGAAGCGTATAGATTCTTGATTGTAAGCATTGTATGTTGTACTTTTTCTGTTGTTGCTATTTATTGTTCGGGGTTCGAGGTTCGGAGTTCGAGGTTGTTCAAGTAGCTAAATTAGAACACAGATGACACAGATGACACTGATTAACACGGATTTAGTTATTTATAATTCTTGTCCATTCTCATCCGCTAGCCGGCGGACAAATTCCCCATCCTCACATCTCCACATCCTCACATCTCCACATCCTCACATCTCCATCGCCAGCCGGCGGACTCCGCTTCGCTGCGCATCCTCATCCCGTCACTTCAAACATTAGCCCTTTATCTAAACCCTACGCGACGGGACTCCGCTTCGCTGCGCATCTTCACATCTCCACATCTCCACATCTCCACATCACTAACCCACACTTCCTTCCAAACTTATCGCCAGCAGTTTCTGTGCTTCAACGGCGAACTCCATGGGAAGGTGTTGAAGAACCTCCTTGGCGTAGCCGTTAACAATCAAGCCGATGGCACTTTCGGTACCTATACCGCGTTGATTGCAATAGAATAGCTGATCATCGGAGATCTTTGAGGTTGTGGCCTCATGCTCAACAATCGAGCTTTGATTTTCGGTGTTGATGTAGGGGTAAGTATGTGCTCCGCATTGATCCCCCAAAAGCAGGGAATCACATTGCGAGAAATTTCTTGAATTTTCAGCCCGCTTGATAATCTTTACCAGTCCGCGGTAGCTGTTATTGCTTTTACCTGCCGAGATACCCTTGGAAATGATGGTAGAGCGGGTATTCTTGCCCAGGTGCAGCATCTTGGTACCGGTATCTGCCTGCTGATAGTTGTTGGTAACGGCAACAGAGTAGAACTCCCCTACCGAATAATCACCCATCAGGACTACCGAAGGATACTTCCAGGTGATTGCTGAACCGGTTTCCACCTGAGTCCAGGAAATCTTGGAATGACTTCCCTTGCACATCCCCCTTTTGGTGACGAAATTATAGATTCCACCTACCCCTTCCTTATTGCCCGGATACCAGTTCTGGACAGTACTGTATTTTACCTCAGCATCCTTCATGGCAATAATTTCGACGATGGCAGCATGCAGCTGATTCTCGTCGCGCATGGGAGCAGTGCAGCCTTCCATGTAGCTGACATAGGCACCTTCGTCGGCAACTATGAGCGTACGTTCGAACTGTCCGGTATTAGCAGCATTGATTCGGAAATAGGTTGAGAGCTCAATCGGACAACGCACACCCTTTGGAACGTAGCAGAAGGATCCATCGCTGAATACTGCTGAATTAAGGGCTGCGAAGTAGTTATCGGTATGCGGGACTACGGTTGCAAGGTATTGCTTTACCAGGTCGGGATGGTTCTGGACGGCCTCACTGAAAGAACAGAAGATGATACCGTACTTTGAAAGGGTCTCGGTAAAGGTGGTCTTCACTGAAACACTGTCGATAACGGCATCCACGGCAACACCACTCAGGCGTTTCTGCTCTTCTAATGAAATCCCAAGCTTGTTAAAGGTATCCAGCAATTCAGGATCTACTTCTTCAAGGCTCTTTAATTCCTTCTTGCGCTTGGGAGCTGCATAGTAGATGATATCCTGGTAATTGATGGGCGGGTGATGGAGATGCGCCCAGGTAGGTTCCTGCAGCGTTTGCCAATGCCTGAAAGCCTTAAGGCGGAACTCAAGCAACCATGCCGGCTCATTCTTTTTTGCAGAAATGAATCGGACTGTCTCCTCACTCAACCCAACCGGAGCGGTTTCCATTTCGATATCCGTATAGAAACCATATTTATACTCCCCCTGGGTTACTTCATCCAATATGTTGTTTTGTTCCTTTTCCATCTAGAATCAATAGTTGCAGGCTGATCGCTATTTATTTTTAGTTTAAATAAAAACAGCGTGACAAAAGTAGCAATTTAGCCCCGAATAAGCATGAAGTTGAATTGCATATTTAACAATTATCAAAGGCTTTGGTTTGAAAAGATGTTGATTTAAGAAAATCAGTACTTTTTTAGAGTACTCTGAAATGACGGATTGTCTCCGATTCCTCGAAAAGTATTGCTGAAAATCTAATATAAAGACCTGATAATGCGGATGATAAAAGCAAAGCAGGAATACCCTGAAACCGGATATTCCTGCCTTTGTTTTTTGCAGGTAAATTATTGAATGCTAGTGGGAGTGGAACTCCGGACGACCATCAAAACCTCTCCTATCGGGTCCACCTTCCATATTAGGTGCTTTCCCGTTGAATTTTCTGAGACTATAGGTAAAAGAGAGCATAAAATATTGCCTCAGCACTTCTGTATCGGAATCTTCAATATACATATCGGTGACAGAGCGGCTAATGCTCTTGTTCTGGTCAAGGATATCATAACAGGACAGCTTGATTTCGCCGGCCTTGTTCTTGAAGATTTTCTTGCCAAGGTTAAAATTCCAAAGTGTATAACTGTCAGTAACACTGGCAGAGAGACCATTGTACTGCTGATAGGTCACGCTGTTCTGGAAGAAAAATCCTTTCCAGAATTCCCAATTGAGCTGCAATGAGCCGATCTGGAAAAAGTAGTCGCTGTTGAGCTGTGGCTGAATGGTATTGTCAACCAGGTTGTAGTTCAGGTTATAGGTAAGCGTGAAATCCAGCTTCTCGGAAATATTGCTGCTCAGCACTGTCCCGACGTTGATACCATAAGTATTCGATTCATTCAGCCTGCTGTTGATCAGACTGGGGAGCTTGTTGTAGCTGAGTCCGGTATTGAAATTCAGATTACATTTGATTGGCTTGATAGGGAATCCAACTGTTACCAGTGTCCTGATATTCCATGCTCCGTCAAGATTCTGCGGCCTGGTTAATTGAGCGCCTCTCTTGACCAGCTGATTGTTCACCAAAGTATCTGAGGTGGCTATAATGGTAGAGTTACCAATATAATCCTGCGTTTTCTGGAAGAAAAGCATTCCGAAGATATTGGCTGTTTTATCCTGATTTGAATGTGAGAACCTCGACATCGCAAAATGTCGTTTTTCCTGCTTCAGAAGTGGATTACCGGTAGTAAGCAAGAGAGGATTTGAATTATCAATTACATTCTGCAATTGTCCGGTTGATGGTGCATTGGTATTCAAACGATAAACGACCCTGAGATTCGTCACTTTCGAGAACTTATAGTTGAACATCAGGTTAGGCAGGATATTATTGAAGGTTCTATCCGTTGAATCGTTGAACGGGAATGTCGTTTCTCCCTTAAGTGATGCATACTGATAGGTAAAGCTAGACGTTAAATTCGCCTTCTCTGTCTGGTAAATATAACCAGCCCCGGCTTTATGAGTCAGATATTGATTATCATAAATATTTGAAAGCAGAGAATCGAAAAGATTGTACTGCTGCTCAGCTGTTACATAATTATAGGTTTTCTTGTCATTATCGTTGTCGGCCCAGGATACCGTATAGTTGAATTGCAGCTGACTGTTCTTCCCAATAGGCTCAGTATAAACCAGATTAGATGACAAGGTTAGTCCGTTCGAAAGTGAATGACCGTATTGATCCACCGAATCAACAATGGTTGGCGGATTTTGAATATCATACCGGCTTTCCGTCAGGGTAAAATTATCCTTATCACGGTTAGTAAGACCCGTAGAAAGGTTAAGGGAAACGGTCCTGCCCTTTTTCAGGAATTTATGCCTGTAAAGTATCTCATTATTGAAATTATACCCCTTGGCAGTATTATCATTGTTGTTAACCGTGGAATTAAGGAGATCCAGGGGTAGGAAGGCTTCGGTAAGCGAGGTGCTTCCATCCAGATCACTGATGCTCCTGTTATCCTGTATGCTGAAGCGTGGTGAAAGAATAATGGAATTGTTGGTATCGATATTATACTCAAGCCTCATATTGAAGCGGTGATTCACATTATCAGTAGAGGAAGTACTCTGCTCACCATAATACTGGCTGACCTCATTATTCAACAGGTACTGCCTGTTCAGGATTTTACGGGTATCATTTACTCCATTATTCCAGAAATAGCTGAAATTAAGGGTAAGCTTTGTCCCCCATGAATTCGTATAATTTGCTCCGATGGCATGTGTGCTGAAGATTCCGCTCTGTGGACCCATTTGCATTCCGCCCATTGATGGTCTGCCGGGTTGTCCCTGCTGCCGTCCCCCACTGCCACTCCCAATAACATCATCCGCAGAGAAATTCTGCTGGTTCACATTATTGCTCATAGCTAGCAGGGTAATCCTCTTCTGTCCGTCGAAAATATTCATATTGGCCCCCAGCAGATAACGGTCATCCGTACCATAGCCTGCAGAGAATTTGCCAAACTGTCCCGAATTACGGGCATTCTTCGTAACAATATTAATTGTCTTTTGTCCGCTTCCATCATCAAACCCTGTCCATGCAGCCTGATCAGAAAGTTTGTCAAAAACCTGGATCTTGTCCACTACTTCAGCCGGAAGGTTTTTAAGGGTTACTGAAGGATCATCTCCAAAGAATTGCTTGCCGTCGACCAGGACTTTCTTCACCTCCTCACCATGAGCTTTCACAGTCCCGTTTTCAATGGTGATTCCGGGCATCTTCTTTACAAGATCCTCTGTTGTGGCATCCTGACTTACCTTGAAAGCGCTGGAATTATACTGTGTTGTATCCCCCTTCTGTTCAGCCCTGATAGCCGTTCCATTGACGTCAACACCTCCCAGGGTAGTGGATGATGGCTTGATATTGATGATTCCCAGGTTTTCAGTCCTTCCGGCAAACACCATTTGATTTACTTTCTCAAATCCGATAAAGGTGATCTCAAGCTTATAAGGCCCCTTCATAAGTTTACTGAAGCTGAATTCACCCTGCTTGCCGCTGGTTGTATATTTCACCCTGAGTGAATCCTTTGCGCTGGCAAGACGAACGGTTGCCCCAACCAATGGAGACTGATCCTGCTCATTCATAAGAGTCCCGGAAACCGTAAACTCCTGGGCAATCAAAACAGAAACAAGGAGGGAAAAGGAAAGACTAAGGAGTAAGCGTTTATAATTCATAAAAAAAGCAGATTGACAAGTATTCATGTAAAGAGATTAGATTCCCGAAAATCCAAAAGGATTAACGCGAATCAAAATAGTCGCAGGAATTTTCTAGCCAATGCTGTATAAAATCCAACGCCAGACTGCCGGCAAAATTAGTATCAATAACCGTTTCATCCGTTATTTCTTAAAAAGAAAAGATGCCAATTACCTTCAATGGCTTTATATGTTAATTGCGATAGCTTAATTTTGCCAAAAAATCACGAAAATGATAGAAAATCCAGCCCCAAAAAGGACTGAACTTAGTGAACTGGGTGAATTCGGACTGATTTCACACCTCACTTCTGATATTAAAACCATCCATACCTCAACTATCAAAGGGATAGGTGATGATGCTGCCGTACTGGAAAACGGGGATCTTCTTACCCTGGTCTCCACCGATCTGCTGCTTGAAGGCATCCACTTTGACCTTTCCTTTACTCCCTTCAAGCACCTCGGCTATAAGGCTGCCGTTGTCAATTTCTCCGACATTGCAGCCATGAACGGTAGTCCGCGCCAACTGTTTGTAGGCATCTCCGTTTCAAATCGTTTCCCGGTTGAAGCCATGGAAGAGCTTTACGAAGGAATCAAACTTGCCTGCGAACGCTATCAGGTTGATCTGGCAGGAGGAGATACTACCTCCAGTCCGGGAGGATTGTTTATTTCCATGACAGTTACCGGTGTAGTATCAAAAGAAAAGGTAGTCTACAGAAACACAGCAAAGGAAAATGACCTGATCTGCGTTTCCGGAGACCTCGGATCAGCTTACCTCGGACTCCTGCTCCTCGAGAGGGAAAAGAAAGTATTCCTTGCCGATCCTACCATGCAACCCGATCTGGAAGGAAATGACTATGTGCTGGAGCGCCAGCTGAAACCTGAAGCCCGCGTCGACATTGTAAAGAAACTGGATGAAGCCGGAATTTTGCCCACTTCCATGATTGATATCAGCGATGGACTAGCATCTGAAGTGCTGCACCTCTGCAGGGATTCAAACATGGGCTGCATGATTTACGAGGAGAAAATCCCCATCGATATATCAGCCGGTGCAATTGCTTCTGATTTCAATATTCAGGCAATTACTGCTGCAATGAATGGTGGTGAGGATTATGAACTTCTTTTCACAATCTCAATGAACGATTTCGAAAAGATCAGTCAGCTTAAGGATATTACCATCATAGGACATATTACTGACCCAAATGCCGGATGCAATCTTGTCAGCAATGATGGTGTTCTTGTTCCTATCCTCGCCCAAGGGTTCAATCATATGAGGGAAGAGTAGAGGGGACTTGGGGACGGGGAGACTTGGGGACGGGGAGACTTGGGGATGGGGAGACTTGGGGACGGGGAGACTGGGAGACTTGGGGACGGGGAGACTTGGGAGAAGATAAGGAGATAAAGAAAAGGCAAAAGGAGAAAGACAAAAGATAAACGAGAAAAGACAAAAGGGAGATACAGCAGTTGGGGGATGAAAATTTTGAAATAGGGGAATTTAGAAAGAGACAATCCGTTCTAATCAGTCCGCCGCGGTGGACATCCGTGTTCTGATTTGTGCTACTTTCTAAATCTTAAATCAATAAAATACTTAGGACTCGAAATCAGCAATCCGCAATAAATCGTCAAGTCAACCGCTAAACCCTCTCGTCTCCAACTCTCCTTGTCCCCCCAGTCCCATTGTCTCCCTTTCACTAGAACAGAACCCACATTTCACAACCAGAAACCCGCAACCCGAAATCAGCAATCCGCAATAAATCGTCAACTCAACCGCTAAACCCTCTCGTCTCCAATTCCCCCAGTCCCCCAGTCCCATTGTCTCCTTGTCTCTAGTACAGCACCCATAATCCGCAACCAGAAATCAGCAATCCGAAATCAAACATGCCTGCAAAAACCACACATCTCGCCAATATCATACGCGATCTGCCGGACAGGCCGGGGGTGTATCAGTATTATGACAAGGATGGGAAACTGATTTATGTTGGGAAGGCAAAGAACCTGAAGAAAAGGGTTTCCTCCTATTTTACCCGGGATGAATCACTGGTTGGAAAGGTGAAGATTTTAGTTCAGAAAATTGTGGATATCAGGTTTATTGTGGTGAACACCGAGCTGGATGCCCTGCTGCTGGAGAATAACCTGATCAAGAAATACCAGCCGAGGTATAACGTCATGCTGAAGGATGACAAGACCTATCCCTGGATTATCATCAAAAACGAACCTTTCCCTCGAATTTTCTCCACCCGGCACAGGACCAACGACGGTTCCGACTATTTCGGCCCCTATGCCAGCGGCAAGATGATGGGCACGGTTATGGATCTGGTCAGGCAGTTGTATCAGTTAAGAAACTGCAATCTGCAGCTTACTCCGGCCAATATCAGCAAAAAGAAATTCAAGGTTTGCCTCGAATACCATATTGGCAATTGCCTCGGACCCTGCGAAGGACTTGAATCAGAAGAGGATTACAGGGCAAAGCTGCTGGAAATCAAGAATATCATCAAGGGAAATATCTCTTCAGTAAAGCAGCAACTTTCAGGATTGATGCAGCAATATGCAGCAAATTACGAGTTTGAAAAGGCTCAGGTTGTCAAGGAGAAAATCGAACTGCTTGAACGTTATCAAAGCAAGTCGTCAGTGGTAAATCCCTCCATTCACAATGTAGATGTATTTACATACTGCGAGGATGCTACCAGTGGTTTCGTGAACTTTATGAAAGTGGTGAGCGGATGCATTATTCAGGCTCATACAGTGGAAATGAAGAAGAAACTGGACGAGAGTCCGGAAGAGCTGCTTACCCTTGCTATCGCTGAACTGCGCGAACGCTTTGAATCCAATGCCGAAGAGATCATTGTTCCTTTTAAACCTGAGATCGAAATGCCAGGTGTCACTTTCACGGTTCCCATCCGTGGTGACAAAAAAGCTCTGATAGAACTCAGCGAAAGAAATGCGAAGTTCTTCATGATTGAAAAGCATAAGCAGATCGAAAGGGTGGATCCTGAACGCCATACCAAGCGTATTATGGAGCAGATGCAGAAGGATCTACGCCTGAAAGCTCAGCCATTGAGAATTGATTGCTTCGACAATTCCAACATTCAGGGGGCCTATCCGGTTTCAGCCATGGTGGTGTTTACCAATGGCCGCCCCGACAAACAGGAATATCGTCACTTCAACATCAAGACTGTTGAGGGCCCTAATGATTTTGCCTCCATGGAAGAGGTTATTTTCAGGCGCTACAGCAGGGTGATCGAAGAAAATCAGCCATTACCTCAACTGATTGTTATCGACGGGGGCAAGGGACAACTCAGTTCTGCAATGAATAGCCTGAATAAACTGGGTTTGGGTGGAAAAGTAGATGTAATCGGCATTGCCAAAAGGCTAGAGGAAATTTATTATCCCGGAGATCCGCTGCCATTGTACATCGACAAGAAATCGGAAACGCTAAGGATTATCCAGCAAATCAGGGATGAGGCACATCGATTCGGAATAACGCATCATCGTGCAAGAAGAGAAAAGGGCACCATCAAGACTGAGCTGACCAGTATCGAAGGCATCGGAGATAACACTGCCCAAACCCTGCTTCGCAAATTCAAAAGTGTGAAAAACATTAAAAAAGCCAGTTTAAAGGAAATTCAGCAGGTTGTAGGACTGGCAAAAGGGAAACTGGTATTCGACTACTTTGCTTCTCCCTCTTCAGAATAACTCTTCCCTGCGCCAAAATTCAGGCACAATCCCCGATTGGATCATATTTGAGTAACAGCTTTGAAAAGTAATGTTTCCATTAAGGCAATGACATGTACTGGAAACCTCTTTGAAATACTGAACCCGAAGTCCTTAGCAACAAACTCTCTCCTTTCAAAACCTTCTGAATTTCAAATAAATATTCCTTGATAATCAGGCAAAAACCGGTATTACCTTTTGATAAATTCCGGAATTAATAAGAAACCATTCAACTCAGATAATTCCTGCAAGTGCGGGGGTTGTCTTCTATTGCTTTTTATGCTGTAAATACGAACTTTTTGCAGCTACGACAATGGATGGGAAGGAACAGTTATTCTTTTGAATTACTTTTACAAATTGCTGAGTATTTACTTCCAACTGATCAGGCAATGATTCTTCGATTATTAGGTTTACTCCTTTTGGCAATCCTTAGTTTGCCTTCTTTTTCGCAACTCGTCATCAATGAGGTCCAAACCTCCAATAAGAGCACGCTGGAAGATATGGACGGGGATCAAAATGACTGGATCGAGATCTATAATAAAGGTAATTCCAATGTGCAACTATTTGGCTATGGATTATCCGATGATCCGGCTGATAAGTTCAAATGGCAGCTTCCTGACATCAGCATATCTGCCGGAAACGTTTTGTTGGTTCAGGCCTCAGGTAAAAACCGCAAACCCCTGATTAATCACTTTGAATCTCCTGTGATAGCTGAAAATTCCTGGAGATTTTTTGTCGCTTCATCAAGCCCGGCTTCCAACTGGAACACACCTGCATACAATGACCTTGGATGGCAAATGGGCACTGGAGGTATTGGATATGGAGATGATGATGATGGCACTATAATCCCTTCAACTGTAACGGTTTACATGAGGAAAAGCTTCAATATCCTGGATACTTCCATGATTATGGATGCAATTTTCAATATGGACTATGACGATGGATTTGTTGCCTATCTGAACGGAGTTGAAATTGCCAGAGTCAATATGGATGGATATCCTCCCGCTTACAACCAGCTCGCTACGGCCAGCCACGAGGCCGTGATGTATCAGGGAGGATTGCCCGATCAGTTTGAAATTTCCAGGGAGCTGCTTCATGCAATCATTGCAAACGGCAACAATGTGCTTGCCATTGAGACACATAACAATGATGCTGCATCCTCCGATCTCTCCAGTATTCCTTACCTCACTTTTGGGATCAGAAATACGAATCATTTCTACCAACCTGTTCCGATATGGTTTACCTCACCCCTGGAAGGTGGCTTGCACACCAATTTTAAACTCAAGCACTCTGGTGAAACCATTTACCTTACAAAGCCTGATGGGGTTGTAGCTGATACTTTTGCCATCCCATATTCCGACCTGAACCATTCCTTTTGCAGGATTCCCGACGGAGCATCAAGCTGGTGCATCACCAATACCCCAAGCCCTGAACAGTCGAACAATACCTCAAGTTGTTTCACAGGCTATGCAGAAAAACCTATAATTAATCAGGCTCCCGGATATTACAGTTCTTCAGGACTTCTGGTTTCCATTACACCCCCTTCAGGAGGCGTAGTTCATTACACCACAAACGGGAATGTACCAACCGCCCTCGACCCCATCTATACCCAGCCTTTTTATTTGGGAACAACCAGGGTAGTGAAGGCACGTTGTTTTGGTCCGGGGAATGTTCTACCGGGAAAAGTTGCCACTTCCACTTTTATCATCGGAAGCCATAATTTCAATATGCCTGTAATTTCTCTCTCAATGGATTCACTGGATCTATGGGATTATGAGACCGGGATTTATGTCATGGGACCCGGCGCAACCACAGATTTTCCCTACTTCGGGGCAAATTTCTGGCTGCCCTGGGAAAAAGATTGCCACTTCGAATTCTTCGAACCCATGAAACATCGTGAATTTGAACTTGATGCCGGAATAGCAATTCATGGTGGCTGGTCACGGGCATTTGAACAGAAGAGTTTCAATATTAAAACCCATTCTTACTACGACAGTTCAAACATCCACTACAGGCTCTTCGGCGACAAGCCCATCTATGATTTTGAAAGCCTGATCCTGCGTAACTCAGGTAACGACTGGATGAATACCTTCATGCGGGATGCCCTGATGCAGCGCAGCATGAAAGACTCCTACGTGGATTATATGGCTTATGCTCCCTCAGCAGTCTTTCTGAATGGAAACTATTGGGGAATGTACAACATCAGGGAGCGCAACAGCAAGGATTTCATGGCTTCCAATCATGGTGTGAATGCCGATAGCCTCGATGTTATAAGTAATGATGGGATTGTTTCACAGGGAACAGATATCAGCTTCTGGGAAATGGCGAATTATATCAGCACTCATGAAATGTCGAATCCGGACAATTTTACACTGGCAAGTTCCATGTGGGACATGAAAAATTTCACGGATTACTTTATCACTGAGACCTATTATGTGAACAACGACTGGATCGGTTACTGGACCAATAATATCAAGCTCTGGAGAGAAAGGAAGGTTGGGGGAAAATGGAGTTATATTCTTATGGATATGGATTTTGGACTTGGATTGAGTTCGAATTACTGGGATGACAAGATCTATTCCGCCCTTTATCCTTCTGTTGCAACACCTCATTCAGATATCTTCCGCAACTTCCTGGACAACAGCGGTTACAGGAATTACTTTATCAACAGGTATGCCGACCTTATCAATACAACCTTTCAGTACTCCAATCTGCAGCCAATGCTGGAGCAGATGCGCGACAGCATTGCCCCTGAGATACCAAATGTATGGCAACGCTGGTACGGATATTCTACCCAGGATGAATGGCTGTCGAACCTCAATTATGTTACAACATTTATTACCAATCGTCCTTCATACGCAAGGCAATACATAAACAATAATTTTGCCCTTGGCGGACAAAATGAGATCAAACTCTCCGTTTTACCTGCGGGAGCAGGATACATCAAAATCAATACCATCATTCCGCCCCAGCTACCCTGGGTTGGGACCTATTTCGAAGGAAACCCGATAACCATAACTGCTGTCCCGGCACCCGGCTTTACATTCCAGTACTGGGCTCCCAACACATTCATCAGCTCCGATACTTCCCGCAGCCTGACCATCGACCTGAGCCATTATGATGTTTTTAAGGCTGTTTTCTATGGCAGTCCGGTTGAGCCCAACATCATCTTCTCTGAGGTGAATTATCACAGTGACTCTACCATGAATTCCGGCGACTGGATTGAACTGCACAATACTACGGATGTGGCTCTCGACCTCACAGACTGGCATCTGACAGATTCACATTTCTACAATAATTTCATGTTTAATACCCGGACAGTAATTCCTGCAAACGGATATCTGGTAATTGCTGAAAATCCTGAACTCTTTCATCAGCAATATCCTTCTGTTTCATGTGTCGGCCCCCTGGGATTTGGACTAAACAATAAGGGCGAAACCCTGACACTTTTAAATTTCAGGAAGGATACCATCAGCAGTTTCAGCTTTACGGATGAGCCCGACTGGCTTCAAACCTGCAATGGCTTTGGCCGGACCATGGAATTAAAAGCAGTTTCCTCTGATCCGAACGACCCGGCCTCCTGGTATGCAGGTTGCATGGGTGGTTCACCGGGAGAAGGTTATCAACCTTGCAATGAACTCGTTTCCATATCCGAAATCAACTACAATTCAGCTGACTGGGCGGATGCAGGCGATTGGATTGAATTAAGAAATCCTGGTTCAACTGCTGTTGATCTTACCGGCTGGAAATTCCTCGACAGTGACGACACTCATAATTTTACAATTTCAGCCGGAACTTCCATTCAGCCCGGGGCTTTCCTGGTACTGTATGGTGATGAAGGCAAATTCCCACCTGCTTTCGGATGGGTAAGTAATCGCCTGGGGCCTTTTGATTTTGGACTGAGCGGATCGGGAGAATTGCTGAGGCTGTATGATCAGAATGGCAAAATCCGCTTTTCGATGGCTTATGATGATGATACCCCATGGCCAACAGAAGCTGATGGATCAGGATATACGCTTGAAGCATTGGATGCATCCGGTATTATGAATGATGGCCTCAATTGGTTTGCAGGCTGTCTGCAGGGCTCCCCTGGCGGAACCTTCGTTACTCCCTGCCATACTGGTTCAGAAGAAGCTATGCCCTCTGAAATGGATTGCAGGGTATATCCAAATCCTGCTGATGAATACCTGGAAATCATACTAAAAGAATCAGGCGTCAAAGGAAAGCTGGAACTCAGGGATGCGCTCGGACATTGTCAGTTAAGTAAGGATTTTGAAAACAATGCTGGCAGCAGAATCCGCATAGAAGTCGGAAATTTGGCTAGCGGTATTTATTTCCTGCATATTTCAGGCAATGAGTCCTTAAAACCAATTGATCTTAAAGTTGTTATTTCTCATTAATGACTTGAAATCAATTTCCGAATTTTGATCCATCGCCCGATACTCAGGCATGAAAACCCCATTACCATGACCAAACATATAATCATTATGGCATTGCTACTTTCGACAGTAAGTCTTCTTCGGGGACAAAATCAGTTCAGGAAATACGAGATTGGTGATTCAGGCTGCTCTGCATATTTCTTCACTCAACCTGCACCTGCTGAAATGAGCCTCTCGGAAGACCAGAGCAAGGTATATATCATGGAGAGCACCGACGAACAGGGTAACACCTACAGTACCATAACAGTCAAATTATCAGAGAGTATTGATGCTG
>JADJHD010000020.1 GCA_016707705.1 Bacteroidales bacterium | reverse complement strand
CTCGAAAGAGTTGCGGGTAGTTGTTGCCATGACAGAAGATTTGCAATGATGAGTGGAAGAGAACGATATTCGAGTACTTAATATATAACAAGTGAAAAATGTATTTGTTTCAAAAAGAAGCAGATGAACTGGTATTTCCGGGTTATGTTAACTTGTTCAAAAACAGGCAGATAAAATTGATGAACCGGGGATGGATCTTCCTGCTAGTCAGGATCCTTAATAGAGGAACCAGACGAAATAAGCACTGCACCTGATATCTGTATATACCAGATCTCATGGTGATAGATGAATTCCAGAGATTATAAAGGTTTTGAAAACGGAATCAGGGAAATATGATTCTGCTGTTGCTCTATAAATGAGCATGTTTGACCAATCTATTTAATGACAACTGATTTTAATTGAGCGTATTCTCTTTCAAAATTAGGGGTAAGAATATTCTTGCCAATCAGCTGATCAAGTTCGGCGAACCTCCAGAAACGGCCGTCGCTTATCTCTTCCGGATTGTATTCAATAGATTCGTCAATTTGAGTAAGAAAGGAGAATACCAGTTCAGATTCCTGGGGTGAATCCCATCGGTAATTCATGAACGCCTGAGGTTTAAACTCCCTGATCTGCAGTTCTTCCATGACTTCACGCTGCAGGGCTTGTTCGATGGTTTCACCCAGGTTAACATGTCCGCCAACAGCTGTATCCCACCGAATGTGCCTCTTTCCTGTTTACTTTGCCGGTCACTTTTCCGGATTCATCAACAACAGGAAACCATTCTGTTTTTGAAGACTTTTTTGTTTTTGACTGAAACAGAAACTGCCATCCGAAATAAATCCCGAAGAATATGTAGAGCAATGCACTGCTAATAAATGCCCAGGCTGCCTTGGAAAGAAAGAATGCAGCATAAACAGTAAGCAGGGTATGAAGGAGAAAAATATAAAACATTATCCTGAAGGAGTGCTGCATCAGGGCATGATGTTCATCATTAATCTCAACTCCTTTGAGATATCTTTTGGAATAGTTTAGCAGGATATTTCGCTTTCCAAATGCTGATACTCCAATGATTATCAGAAAGATGACATTGATTAGTGCTGGCTTAAGCTTGAAGAAAATTTCGTTGCTTGAAATAAGCGATACAACTCCCAGTAGTGTAAGAAGTGCGGTGTCATAAATGACAAACCAATCGAATCTCCTCTCTCTGTAAAGAATGATAATCAGCTCTCCGATTCCAAAACTGACAGCTACTATAAGCCCAGGCTGGGTGCCCCATATTGCATCAACTCCAAGGAATATGAGCAAGGGCAGCAAGCCTGGCAGCATTTTCCACAATAAGTTGAAAATTGGGGACTTTATCGGCATAATGAATCACAATAATACTAAAAAAAGGAGTTCATAAGAACCCCTTTTTTTTAGCTGAAACATATGTTATTTTGCGTAACTGATTGCCCTTGTTTCACGGATTACAGTGATTTTAATCTGTCCGGGATAAGTCATTTCTTCCTGGATTTTCTTTGAGAGATCGTAGCTGAGCTGGTTTGATTCTTCGTCGGTTACCTTATCAGCTCCAACAATAACTCTGAGTTCACGACCTGCCTGAATTGCATAGGTTTTAACAACGCCAGGGTAGGAGAGGGCCAGTTCTTCAAGCTTGTTAAGGCGCTGAATGTAGGCTTCCACAACTTCACGGCGAGCACCCGGACGAGCACCTGAGATGGCATCACAAACCTGAACAATGGGAGCGATGAGTGTTTCCATCTCTACCTCATCATGGTGGGCACCGATAGCATTGCAGATATCAGGGAGTTCCTTGTGCTTTTCAGCGATTTTCATTCCCAGGATTGCGTGAGGCAATTCAGCTTCATTTTCGGCAACTTTGCCTATGTCATGCAATAATCCTGCTCTCTTTGCTTTCTTGACGTTAAGGCCTAATTCTGCAGCCATGGTGGCACAGAGATTAGCAACCTCACGTGAATGCTGAAGGAGATTTTGACCGTATGATGAACGGTATTTCATTTTTCCAATCAGCCTGACGAGTTCTGGATGCAATCCATGAATACCCAGGTCAATGGTTGTGCGCTTACCTGTTTCAATGATTTCCTGTTCAACCTGCTTCCTGGTCTTGGCAACAACTTCTTCGATGCGTGCAGGATGGATACGACCATCAGTTACAAGCTTATGAAGTGATAGCCTGGCTATTTCCCTTCTTACCGGGTCAAAACCTGATAGGATGATCGCATCGGGAGAATCATCAATTATTATTTCGATGCCTGTGAGGGCTTCCAGTGTGCGGATATTACGACCTTCCCTGCCGATGATTCTGCCCTTGATTTCTTCACTTTCAATGTTGAAAACAGAAACCGTATTTTCTATGGCTTGTTCGGCAGCGGTGCGCTGTATGGTCTCAATGATGATTTTCTTGGCTTCAGTATTGGCTTTTAATTTAGCCTCTTCAAGGATTTCATTAATCTGAACGATTGCTTCGCTTTTTGCGACATCTTTCAGGTTCTCAATAAGTTGATCCTTTGCCTGATCGGCTGAAAGCCCGGATATGAGTTCCAGTTTTTCTATCTGGATTTTATGCGCTTTCTCTACTTCCTGTTGTTTACGGGTAACAATTTCTTTCTGTTGGTCCAATGCAGTTCTAAGGTCATTGGCTTCCTTTATTTTTTTCTGAGATTCTTCAATTTTCTGTGACAGAATCTGTTCTTTTTGAGCTATTTGTTGTTCCTTTTGTTTCAGGCGATTCTCAGCCTTGTTAATCTGATTGTCCTTTTCGTTGATTTCTTTTTCGTGTTCTGATTTAAGTTGTAGGAATTTTTCTTTAGCCTGGAGGATTTTCTCCTTTTTGACTACTTCGGCTGTGGCTTCGGCTTCCTGTAAGAGGTGAATGCTTTTCTTTTCGATTGCTTTCCTGAGGAGGGTTGTGGCTAGTGCCAGTCCCGCCCCGATTCCTACAATTACCGCAATTGCCGCTACTATAATACTGCCCATTGCGAATTGGTTAAGAGTGAAACATATATGGGCAAGGTGAGGGAGAAAGAAAAAAAACCCGCTATTAATTCAGTGTTTTGGGAAACCCCAAAACGACATGATTAGGGCTGCCTGAAATCGTCGGACTTCCACTGTTATCCCGCCGTTGGCGGGTACCGAGAACGGCTGAGGCCTGTCCTGTTACTCCATAAGGTCTACCCTTATTGAAAAGTGTTGAGTTTCCAAACGAAATGAATTAAAGCGGGTTTTATCGTAATATTTTCAAAGAACGTAGATGTATCAGTCTTTCAATGCTTCCGTTAAAATGTTGTCAACCGATTTAAGTGAACCTTGCAACTGATTGTGAATGAATCCGGTTTCATCTTCGGCTTTCATTGCATCCGTTGCAAAATGCAGGGCTACCATCGCCAACAGGTCTTGCTTGTCATTGTATCGGTAGGTGCCAGCATAATGGTTAATTTGATCGTCGACTAGTTTTGCTGCCCTGCGGATTCCGGCTTCATCTTCACGCTTTACAAACAGTCTGTAAGGTCTGCCTGCTATGTGAATGGTTACGCCAAGTTCATCCGCCATGACTATATTATTGGAGCGCTGTTTAAAAGATCAATACACCTGTCAAGTTCCCGCAATAGCTCGTTGATTTTCTTTCTTGCATCCGCTGTATCCTTGCCTTTAGGGATTGCTTTTGCAATTTTTAGTGCCTGTATTCTGGTTTCGAGTTCCTGTATGGTTTGTTTGTATTGTTCATTTATTTTTTCCAGTTGATGGCAACGATCCTCCAGTTCCTGACGTGCAACTTTTAATGCATTCAACTTGTCTGCCAGCTGGCTGGTCTTAAACTCTATTCCCTTAACCAGCGTACCGATCTGTTGCATATAAGTTCTTTACAAATCTTAACCATCAACGGCAAAAATAACTATTGTGAACTTGTTTAGCAAATTTATTATTTATCGCCAAAGTCCTTAAATGTAATAGCATTCATTAACTTTGCGATTATATTTAAAAAGTAAGATATCTTAATAGAAATTCTTACAAAGAGTTTACTCTGTCTAATTCTACCTACTATGCGATTTCGCAATCTTATATTAGTCATTCTCCTCATGGCTGGATTTCAGCAGGTTAATGCCATCAGGCCTTCACAACTTACCGGTGTGCAGGAGATTAAGGTGTACATGGACTGCAAAACCTGGTGTGATGTTTCCTACATCAAAAGGGAGATTTCATTTGTAAGCTATGTGGTTGATCGTTTCGATGCTAATGTTTACTTGCTGATTACTGGTCAGCCTACCGGCTCCGGAGGTCTGGAAGTAACCCTGGTCTTTAACGGGCAGAAAGAGTTTGCAGGTGTGAATGACTCAGTTCGCTTTTACAGGTATTCAACTGAATCAAATGATGACTACCGGAAGAATATGGTTAAGATGATGAAGATCGGATTAACCCGCTACCTTGGAAGAACAACTCTCGCCAATTCATTGGAAATCTCAATGCCTTTTGATTCAGCAAAAGTTGCAAATCAAAGCAAGACTGCAGAAGCCGATAAGTGGGATAGCTGGGTGTTTAATTTGGGCTTTTCAGGTGGGGTGAGCGGAAACGACTATAACAGGAGTCAGCGAGTTGCTGCCAGCGCCAAGGCATCAAGAGTGACGGATAAAATCAAGATGTCCTATAGTATTTATACAAACTATGATAAGCAGGTTTACTTTTACGATTCAGATACCCTTGTTACTGAAAACAACAGCTTCAGCGGTGATGCCACTGTTGTAGCCAGCGTGACTGATCATTGGTCGGTAGGAGGTTTTGCATCATTCGATCAGAGCAGCTACAATAATTATAAGGCTGCACTGGCACTAAATCCTGCTATAGAGTACAGCCTGTTTTCTTATGAACAGTCTTCCTCCAAATCTGTGACCCTGTTCTATCAGGCTGGACCGTCGTTCAGGGAATATCATGATTCATCCTATTATGGCAAGGTCTCGGAAACTGTTTACTCCCAAAACCTTTCTCTAAATGCCGGAGTCATCAAGAAATGGGGCAGCATGTGGACTTCACTTGGCTGGAATAATTATCTGAATCCATTCGAACTTGAGGGAAAGACAATCAGTGGGCTCTCCGTTCATTCATTTTCACTAAATGGTGGTGTTGACCTTAGGGTTGTCAAGGGACTATCATTCAGCATGAACGGGGCCGCCTATTTCAATAAGGGAATCACTCCGAATATTCCCCTTGCCAGTTTTACACGTGATGACTTGCTAACCAATTCAAGGGTTCTTCCTACCAATCAGGGGTTCTACCTGAATATGGGTATCAGTTACCGCTTTGGTTCCATATACAGCAATGTCGTTAATCCACGATTCGGAGGAGCCGGAAGCTAGAAATTCCCGGCAGTTTATTTAAGATTCAGTGGGATAAATCAGCTAAGCAGAGTGCGGTTTGTTTAGATGAGTTATGCAAATGGGATAAATCAGGTTTATTGCCTTTCGATCTTGATTGCTTTTGTCTTCCCATTCCAGCCCATCACTTCCAGTGTAATATCAGTTTCAGAGGACTTGAATTCCACTGTAATTACCTTCTTTTCATTGGGTAGTAGACTTATGTAATTATCTGAATAATAGGCTGGAAGGATTCTTTCGGAGGTTTCACTGCTTTTAATTGAGATACGATTGAAAAATGAAATTCCATGCCCTGGATTATTGAGTGTGATGTTTATTCTGTTTGAATTCTCGATGCTTTCAAGTGAGGAACTGATCTCCGGGAGTTGTTCAGGCAAATTCTTAAGTTCTGAAAAATCCTTTCCTGAATGGTTCATCCAATAAAAATTTTCAGAGATGATTTTCTTTCTGGAATCAAGAAGCTTAAGTGAGATAAAATAAAGATTTGAAGAGATATCAGGTGTTTTGTTTTTGACAAATTCCGTTACACTTTGCTTCTTAATGTCCAGATTTCCTGAGAGTTCGCTTATTACTCTGCCTTCTCTATCAAAGTACGTAATTGCATAACTGCATCCTGAGTAAGGTAAAGGCGTTGTGTTTACAACTGCAAATGTGCTGTCATCCAGATTGAGCTGGATATGAATGGCTTCGCATGCGTGCTTTAGTCCGTAGAAACAGCCGTTCTGTGCCAGAAACCAATCATACATTTGTCCGCCAAGGGCTGTCCAGGGGTTTTGTGTCCTCCAGATTGCAACACCAGTATAGGTTTTATACATGTTTGAAGTCAGTCCTTCAATAAATGACTTGTATTGCAAGTAGTTAACCAGTTGCGCTTGTCGTGAAAACTCTTCAAGTGTATTGTATTTCCCATATCTATCGATGTGATCACCATAGGCCAGATACTTGTGATATGTCCAGTTTGGAAGTTTGGTAACATCAACAGGCGGAACCCACTCATTTTCAGGAAGAATCTTTCTCAAAGATTCAATTTCAGGCAGTCCAACGGATCCCATTTCAGGATTAAACGGGTTTTCCTGTGGGAAGTAGAACCATTCAGGTTCCATAATTCCATAGGGACCATCGCCTGCCTTGTCGGGATATTTCATGGTTAGATCCCTTGAGAATGAACTGTTAACATACAGCCTGTTGGGATCATAGGTTGGAAAGACATAATGTTGAAGGATGCTGTCGATATCCAATGGTGGACGAAATTCATTGCCTCCGCACCAGAATAGCAAGCTGGGGTGATTCCGGATCATTTTTATCTGATCTATTGCACTCTTGATGAAGAGCTCATGATCATCAGGATATTTGCGCCTGGCAGCCCTGTTATCGGTTTTGAGACTATCGTGCCATGCTCCGTTGCAGTCACCGGTTATCCATAAATCCTGCATTACAAGGATTCCATATTTGTCACAGGCTGAATAAAACTCCGGACGTTCAGTAGTTGCTCCGCCCCATATTCTGATCATGTTGAGATTCATCTCCTTGTGCAACCTGACTTCCTGATCATAGCGTTCAGTTGGCGTAGCCAGCATCCAATCAGTAGCAATCCAGTTTCCCCCTCTTATAAATAATTTCTGACCATTAACCGAAAATAATCTGCTTCGGGTATTGGTATCATAAACAGAACTGATTCGCCTGAGACCTATTTTATCAGAACGGCTGTCAGATGTATTTCCATCCACTGTTTTGAATTCAAGTGTCAGCTTGTACAAAGGCTGATTCCCGATGCCATTTGGCCACCAAAGCTCAGGATTTTGAATGGGCAATTCCTGAAAGACGATAGCTTTGCTTTCTCCTGCTGCCAGTTTTACTTTTTTACTGAACTCCAGGTTATTGAGTCTGCAGAATAATGTACCTGATTGTGGCTTGCCCGATTTATTTGTAACTGCTGTTTCAACAGTTTCATAAACTGCATCTTGTTTTTGTCCGGGAACTCTTACTCCCGGGACTCTGGTGTTGACATAGGGTTCAGCAATAGTGACCGGGCCGGTGCTTGTCACACTGACTTCATCCCAGATTCCTGTATTTCTGTCCCTGACTGGACTTATCCAGTCCCAGCCTGCAGTATATTGATTTGTCACGGATTTTCCAATTTGTCCGTCTCCGCCTTGTCCGCCATTTGGCTTTCCGGGTGGGTCGGGAGGAAAAACCAGGACTGCAAGCACATTCTCATTTTCACTATTTCTTAAAAGAGATGTTATGTCAAATGAAAACCGAAGAAACATTCCCTCATGGGGTGTTGCCGTTAATTCCTTTCCATTCAGAAACACCCTTGCCTTGTAGTTTATACCCCTGAAATTCAGTTGGTAATATCTGCCTTTTTCAATCTGATTGGTCTTGAAAGCATTAACGAACCAATAGGTGTAAAATTCATTGCCGGTATAATAAATGTCAGGTATGCTATCATTGTTCGCGGCATAGTATGGATTTGGATATACCCCATTTTTCAGCAGGGTTGAAAGTACTGTTCCGGGTACTTTTGCAGGCATCCAGCCCTTTAGTTCAACAACGGAAGATGTAAGTTCTGTTCCTTCCTTTTTAACATCGGAAGCCTTTCGGATATACCAGCCGGAATGAAGATTGAACTGTTCTCCAACACCTGGCAAGTTTATGCTCTGTGATTCTGCCTGAGAAAAGGCTTTCGGTGACCCTGCCAGAATTACAAACAGGATAAAGAGAATGAGCAAGCTTTTTGAATAGCAGTATATCATCTTGCGTATTAATGGATTACCAATAGTTTGACAGGGTGAATATTTGAATCAGTATTTGATACAGGATTCAGAATATAATATCCGGATGGTATATGTTCTAGATCCAGGATCAATGTGCCGTTAGAGTTTTCAAAAGGGATTTCTATTGGGATGCCGTTGCTGAGTGTGCACCTTAAACCAATCAGTCCGGAACCTAGATTGGTTTCCAGAAAAGCTGTTTCATTGGCTGGGTTTGGAAACAGCAGAGGTGCAGCTGATATTTCAGGTTCTAAGGAGTTTGTCGTGCAGATGCCCGGCATATTGTTATCCAGCCAGTTGAGCCTTAGTGAAATCCAATCTTTAAATCCATTTATTTCTCCCTGAAAAGTTGTTGGAATTGGCCCTACAACCGGGGCGCCAACATTCAGTCCGAGAATTGGCCAGCGTTGATAATGGCGCTGTTGTGCCTGTTCCAGATATGCTGCAGTGTTGTCAATATATTCAAATAAACTGTCTTCGCTTAGCTTGTTGCTTCTTAGAAAGGTATAACGGCATTTGAGTTCATTGGCATACTTTGGATCCTGCAACAGTCGTATGTTCCAGGCAGGTGAGGAGACATCAGGATAGCAGTCATTCACCTTGTATGACCAGCCACTTCCATTGGTAGCCCTGAAAATATAGCACTCATCAATATTTTTCCATGCCCAGTCGAAATCCCAGACCGGTCCTGATTGTATTCGTCTGTCGACACTGTCACGGTTTTTATAGAAGTAGACACTTTTCTTAAAACCATCATTGTTTCGTGAAAGCTCATTTACTATGAAATAATCAATAAAAGAGGATATGTTTATAAATGGTGCATACCCAAAAACAGGATCCTTGAAATTGTATCCATATAGTGCTGACTCAAAAGAATTTACATAGGTTTTGATGTAGTTTTTTTGAGTTGATGTGATGATGTCAATGTCAGGATATTCATAAACGAAATGAATATTCATCTCTGGATGATCCAATGGGTGGTATGATGATTGCCAGCTATTGGTGGCATCCCAATAATCCTGTTTAAAAATGTAACCTCCTGTCAATTGATCACCGGTGTTTTCATTTTCCAAAAGTTTTGAGATGTCTACCCTGCCATCATCTCGTTTAATCTTTTCCCCGAAAATATAGATTCCCTGATAGACTCCATTTACAGTGACTTCGCAATATCTGGTTCTGGATGCATAATGGCCCATCTCATTGAAAAGCTTGAAAGCAAGCGTATTTCTCATGAATACCTTATCATTGTAATTGGCTAGCAATACCCAGTCATGTTCTTCCGGAAAGCCAAATAATGACACATTCAGGTTATTCTGCAGGCTATCTCTTGTTTCAATAGCATAGGGTTTCTGGGGTAATATGGCAGAGAAATGTCCCCTGATTTCAATCCCGATATTTCCATCATATACATTGCCAGGGTCGGTAATATGATTTATTGCCCCGCTTCCATTATCGATGATTTTCATGGTTCCCGGGATTTTGGGCTCATCAGGAATGGGTTGTCCAAAGGTGCTGATTATCACTATCGGCAGATTACTCTGGGTGAGCATCTGAGCTCGCAAATAGTTTGATAATGAAATCAAAAGCAGGATGAGGAGGGTGATTTTGCGATGCATGCAGAAAGCTCCGGGGATGAGTAAATAAAGCCGTAAAGGTAATTCCTTGATAAATATGGTGCAATAGCATCAAGGGGGCTGAAATGGCTCAGTTGTTCAGCTGTTTCATGATTTCTGAAAAAATATGGTAGAAGGCTGGTTTTCCATAACGTTCCCTCCAGGGATAATGTCCGCAGTTTTCAATCAGGAATGATTTGCATTGCCTTACTCCCCGTTTTACAGGTACGAAAGCGCCATCAGCCGGGTGAGGGTCAAGTTTCCCATGGATGCAGAATACCGGGCTTTGAATTTTGGTAGTTATTTGGAGGAGTTTCCCGCTTGACCTCAACTCGCTGGCTTCCTGCCAGATTAAATTATACGCAACAGGGTCTGGTTCTGATAGATCATTGACCTCGGGCAGAAGTTCTGAACTGTCAATTTTCTCAAAAATACCAGCCATTTTCAGGAAGGACTCGGTATTGATCTCCCCGGAATTGCTAAATACAGACTCGCTCAGGTTTTCAAGTTCCGTGAGTTGTGATTCAGTCGCTCTGTTTTCACGATTGCTCATTAATTCTTCGAGGTACTTTTCTTCGAGGGGAGGGCAGGAAATCAGTATTAATGCTTTTACAAGTTCAGGATTCTCAGATGCAAAAATCATGGAAAGCCATGCCCCCCATGAATGTCCGGCGAGAATGACCGGACCTGAAGCCTGAGAGGTGATTAGGGTTCTTATATCATCAGTCAACTCCCTTATAGACTTTCCCCGCTGAAAATGCTCAATCAGAGAGTACTCAGATGCAAGATTTGTTGCCAGCCCATGCAGTGATCCGACTGCTCCTGGTCCACCATGCAACAGAATAATATTATATGGCGCTTTGCCATGAAGGATATGATTTTCCATTAATACTTGTATAATGTCAGTTTTTCAGTTTGTTTAAGCTCATTGTAACCACAAGGTCTGTTGCCTGCCTCTGCAAGGAAGCATGCCCGGTCCAAAGATAGGAATCCGGAGTTTTTATTTAATCATTAGTAATAGTTTTCAACAAGTAAAGGAAGTGTTAATTGCTGATGTAATTTTACAAAGCTATTATTCCTATTTCATATTTCACATTTTAATTATCAGTTATGACAGAAGAATTTCTCCATTGTGTATGGCGATTCAAGCTATATACTCCAAAGCTAAAACTAATTGATGGTGAATCAGTATCTGTTTTAAATACAGGGGAATATCATCAGAATTCCGGTCCTGATTTCTTTAATGCAAGGGTGAGAATCGGAAATACAGTCTGGGCCGGCAACGTAGAAATACATGTTAATTCATCTGATTGGTTCAGGCATCACCATCATCTTGACAGAGCATATGACAATCTGATACTTCACGTGGTTTATCGTCATGACAAGGAAATACTGGATTCGAATTTGAAGCCTTTACCCACCCTGGAACTCAGGGATCAGCTGATTGATCAGGCATGGAATAAGTATCAATCCATGATGGCCTCAAAACTATGGATTCCATGTGAGCGAATGATTTCACAGATGGAGACTGTTCACATGAATTCGTGGGTCGACCGCTTAATGGTGGAAAGGCTGGAGCGAAAGTCAGAACAAGTGAAAATGGCACTTGCCGCATCAGGCAACGACTGGAATACTGCTTTTTACCGGCTTACTGCTGTTAATATGGGATTCAAGCTCAATAAGGAGCCTTTTGAAAGACTGGCAGCATCCATTTCCTATCCTAATCTGCTGAGGCATAGTGATAACTTGTTCCAGATTGAGGCCATGCTTTTCGGTCAGGCTGGAATGCTTGCCGGTGAATTTGAAGATGAATACCCAAAGGCACTAAAGAAAGAGTACTCCTTTCTAAGTAAGAAATTCTCGCTCAGCAGTATGGATGCCAAGACCTGGAAGTTCCTTCGTTTGCATCCCGGTAATTTCCCTACTCTCCGCATAGCCCAATTTGCTTCATTTATTCATCATTCACAGGGTATGATTTACAAGATGATTTCCGGAGATATAAATATGGAAACCTTGTTTTCAGGAATAGAAGTATCTGACTATTGGAAAACTCATTACAGATTCGATAAACAAACCGGAAAGGCAGGTGGCAAGCTGGGGACGGAAGCCTCACATCTTCTATGCATCAATTTGGTTGTTCCTTATCTGTTTACTTTAGGAAAAGAAACCGGAAGACCACAAATTGCAGACAAGGCATTAATGATTCTATTCGAACTGAAAGGGGAAACGAATTCAGTGATAAGGAAATGGGCGGAAATGGGAATGGAAACCTCAACTGCTATGCAGACACAGGCCTTGCTGGAGTTGAAAGCAAGATATTGTGAAAGAAAAAAATGTTTATCTTGCGGTATCGGGATCAGATTACTTAAGTGAAGCTTATCCTGTTCAATACGTTTGTGAACGATTTCTGCAAGTTCGATCTTTTCTATATTTTTACCTTACAAACTTCGAAATACAGAACATGACTACTAACAAAGAATCCTGGGGAACAAGAGTTGGATTGATTCTGGCGATGGCAGGCAATGCTGTTGGCTTGGGTAACTTTCTACGATTTCCTATGCAAGCTGTCCAAAATGGTGGAGGTGCCTTCATAATTCCATACCTGGTCTGCTTCCTTTTAATGGGTATTCCTCTCCTTTTCGTAGAATGGTCTACTGGTCGTTATGGTGGACAATATGGGCATCATACTACGCCTTTCGCATTTTATCGAATGAGTGGAAAAAAGCAGTTATGGACCTACATTGGTGTTTTTGGCATCTTTTCAAATATTGCCATAGCCTCCTATTATTGCTATATAGAAAGCTGGACTCTGTCCTATACATACCATTCAATTGTTGGATCCTTCAGGGGGCTTGACCAGCATGGTGTATCTGAATTCTTTACTAATTATCTGGATATTTCGACCACCACCACAGGAATACCCTATGAAGCAGTGTTTTTCTTTGTTTTATGTCTGGCATTAAATATCTGGATTTTAAGCAAGGGACTCAGTGGGGGAGTTGAAAAGGCTGCAAAAATTGGTATGCCATTGCTTATTATTTTTGGGATATTTCTTGCAATCAGGGGTATAACCCTTAAAGCCGGACAGCAAGGAGCCTTGTTTGATGGGACGTTGGGACTGAATTTTTTATGGACACCGGATTATAGTTCACTCTTAAATCCAAAAGTCTGGCTTGCAGCAGCCGGGCAAATCTTTTTCACACTCTCACTTGGACAAGGATCTGTTCAATGTTATGCTTCCTATGTAAAAAAGAAGGATGATATTGCACTGAATGCAATGTCAGCAGGATGGATGAATGAATTTGTGGAGGTGGTGCTTGGCAGTGCAATTATTATCCCAATCGCTATAGGATATTTCGGACTTGAAAAAGTGGTTGACCTTACTCAATTAGGTGGATTGGGGCTTGGATTCAGAGTAATGCCCTTCCTGTTTAGTCAATGGGGTGTAATTCTCTCAGTTGTAGCGGGTGTTGCTTTCTTTGGGTTGCTCTTCTTTGCCGGAATCACCAGTTCATTGGCAATGGGAACACCCTGTATGTCGTTTCTCATGGATGAGTTTAACTGGAAGAGAAAGACTTCAGCTCTTGCTTTTGGAGTTGCTGTTCTGATACTTGGACTTCCAACAGTATTTTTCTTTCAGGAGGGAGTATTTGATGAATATGATTATTGGGCAGGAACGGTATCATTAGTCGTTTTTGCTCTCTTTGAAATGATTCTTTTCTCATGGGTTTTTGGTATCAAGAAAGGCTGGGCTGAGATAATGAGGGGTTCTGATATTAAAGTCCCACTTATTTACCGATTCATTATTAAATGGGTTGCACCTTTTATGCTTCTTGCTGTTTTTCTGGGCTCACTTGTCAGGCCGGCAGCTGATGACTGGTCATCTATTGGATTCAAGGGGTGGAAGCTTCATAACGAAAGTATACTTGGACAAATGATGCATACAGGAATAGGTCCGAATGATTCATATTTCAATGATGAATTTTATAGTGAACAAAACGGAAGGGTAGACTCAATTTATCAGATCAACAAAAAAATGTATGTGAAATTGACTGATACTATTAGTCCTTCACCCAAATCTGCATCATACCAGTTTAGGCAAGAAAATACACTCGCCGTGAAGGTTGGTGATTATGTAAAATCCGGTGATGTAATTTATACAGGAGGTGTTGTGAACCGAGTTTTTTATCTGGATATTTCACGTTTTTTGCTCTTATCTGTATTCGTGCTGATTGGGGTAATGGTGTTGGTAGCATTCAGAAAACGTATTAAATCAGGAACAATCTAATTTAATGGTCATGCAAACTCAAGCATTAGTATTCATGTTGGTTTCTGAAGGTGTAATAACAGGACTTACTCTTTACTTCTTTATAAAGGTGCTTTTTATTAAGCCAAAGGATGAGCCTGATTCCTATACCAACGAATAACCTTATATCTTTCAGGTATGATTGAAAATAATGAATCCGGTTTTCGCAGAAGCCTCAATCTGTTCGATTCAACTGCTATTGTGGCAGGGTCAATGATTGGATCAGGGATTTTTATTGTGAGTGCAGATATGGCTCGCACACTGGGTTCTCCTGGCTGGCTGCTTATTGCCTGGTTGATAACCGGTGTAATAACCATTATAGCAGCACTCAGCTATGGGGAGCTTGCTTCAATGATGCCTCATGCCGGAGGGCAATATGTGTATTTGAGGGAAGCTTTTAATCCGTTCAGCGGGTTCCTCTATGGTTGGACCTTCTTCATGGTTATTCAAACCGGAACGATTGCCGCTGTAGCTATGGCATTCTCGAAATTCATGGGAGTGCTGGTTCCCTGGTTTTCAGAGACCAATGTAATTGCGGATTTAGGGGTGGCGAAGATAAGTACCGTTCACCTGCTGGCAATTTCCATGATACTTCTTCTTACATACAATAATATTCTTGGAATCAGGAATGCAAAGTGGGTTCAGAATTTCTTCACCTCTGTAAAGGTTATTCTGCTACTCGGTTTTATTGTTCTGGGACTTTTTGTTGCAAAGAATATTCCTGCTATTGAAGCCAACAAGGCAATTTTCTGGCAGCCAGTCAGTCTTGATGGTAAAAGTCTGGCCGGTTGGGCACTCATTGTTGCGATTGGAATATCAATGGTTGGCTCCGTGTTCTCCGCAGATGCGTGGAATTCAATTACTCTTGCAGCTTCAGAAGTGAAAAATCCCAAGAAGAATATTCCCCTGAGTCTTGTTTTGGGAGTCTCGCTTGTGATTTTGCTTTACATGCTTGCTAATCTGGCATACCTTAATACACTTCCATTAAGGGGGAGCGCAGATGGACTCTCAGTTTTTGAAAAAGGTATGCAGTTCGCAACCAATGACCGACTGGGCAGTGCCTCAATATTTGGAGTTTTTGGCGCTGTTGCTGCTGCTGTTATGGCAATTTTCGTGGTAATCTCAACCTTTGGATGCAATAATGGATTGATTCTGTCTGGAGCCAGAGTTTACTATGCAATGGCCCACGATAAATTATTCTTTAAGGGAGCCGGAAAACTAAGTTCAAGGGGAGTGCCAAAGAATGGACTAATAGTTCAGGCTGTGTGGGCATCCTTGTTATGCCTTTCCGGAACCTATTCTGATTTGCTTGATTATGTAGTAATCGCAATTCTGATTTTTTATATCCTTACAATAGCCGGTATTTATGTTCTGAGAATAAAGCGTCCTGAACTTGAAAGGCCCTACAAGGCATTTGGTTACCCGGTACTGCCTATGATCTACATTATTGCCGCTACTCTCATGATCATTATTTTGCTTATTTATAAACCGGATACTACCTGGCCTGGGATCTACATCGTTCTTGCCGGAATACCGGTATACTTTTTTTATCAAATCTATCAGAAAAGGAACAAATCTGCCTAGGGCATTCTCATTAATGCTCTTATAGCTTAGTTCTTATTCAGAATACTATCCTCTATCATCCTCAGAGCATGGGGGTGTTTTATTATTATAGTTAATTTATTAATATTCAGATTATTGTTATGAAAAAAGAAGTCAAGGACTTGTTCAGTTTTAATTCAACTGAAAAAAATGGAATATTGGTTTTATTGGTCATACTGCTAATTGTTGTAATTGCACCAGGTATCTATAGTCGTTTCTCGCACAACACTTCCTGGAAGATTGAGAATGCGTCGGCAGGGTTGAATGAGATATCAATTGCTGAAGCTAAACATCATGATATTAAAAAGTCAGCGCACACCGTAACTTCTGAGATAAAATCAGAAATTCCTAAACTGACCCCATTCGATCCAAATATACTTTCAGAGGATGAATGGAAAGAACTTGGGTTGAAGGGTAAACAAATTCATACAATCCGGAATTATCTGAGTAAAGGTGGGAAGTTCAGAACCAGGGAGGACTTTGGAAAGATTTATGGCATTTCCAGGGAAGATTATGCCCGGCTATCTCCTTTTATTCAAATATCAGATGTCACAAAACCTAAAGAAGCTGAAAAGGAACAATTTCATCAGAAGCAATATAGGAAAACCGAAATTGTCAAACTTGATGTGAATACTGCAGATTCCATTTCTTTGCTTGAGGTTAGGGGCATAGGACCGTCATTTGCAAAGAGAATTATTAAATACAGGGATCTATTGGGCGGCTTTTATTCAGTTGAGCAACTTAAGGAAGTGTATGGTATTGATAGTCTTAAATTTAATCTGATTGCTCCTCAGCTTGGAGTTCTGACTCCACCTTTCCGGAAATACAATCTGAATAAAGTCAGTCTGGCTGAATTAAGGAAAAACCCTTACTTCGATTATACAACTGCAAAGGCTATAATTGACAGAAGAATTCTTAAAGGACCTTATTCTGATCTTGATCAGTTAAGGGAACTGATGGTGACACCTGAAACTGTTCTCAGGATTTTACCCTATCTGGAGTTGTAGTGAAAACTGTGTTCTGAAGGAGACAGAAGCTCAAAAATCAACCTGAAATGAAATGGTATTGTCACTCTTCTGTTGATACCTTGAAATTGTAAAGCATTACAGAAGATACTTCAAAAGGCCAGGTTACAATGCTTGTTAGTCCGGGGATTACAGGTTGGGATTTGTATTTTACATACTTCCCCTGAACAACATCATAAATTTTGATCTTGTAAACGAGTCTGCTCTTGTATGGATTCTTTAAAAGCATGACAGTCATGGTTTTCCCTTCTTCAGGATGAATGACCTGCATATCGATGCTCAACTGCTTTTCAGCATTGTGAAGTTCAACGGAGTTGGTCATTCTTGCGAAATCGGTAATTTTACTATCCTTGATACTTGTAGCCTTAAGACCTTTGATTTTTCCTGTGGTATTAATTGAAGAAAGGCTAACACATTTTCCTGTTTTAATCTCAACTTTCTGTTTTGAACAAAAAATCAGCTTTTTTGTAGTTACAATATTTTCAGTTTTAATATCCTGACCTTTCATTGGAATTGCAATAGATAAAAGGACCAGTATAATACTGAAGGGCTTCAGTAAAAGGGTTTTCTGAAAGAAAACTGAATTCATAAGTTATAGGGGTGTAAGTAAAACGTCTTGTGGGGGGTAAAGGAATGGTGGATAGATGTGCTGTCCCATTCAATTTTCAACTCAAAATTATGGAATCTTTTAGATTTTTCGGATCAGCTTTCAAAATGAGCTCAACATATTATTTGTCAGGATCGTGATTCTGCTTATAATGATATACAATAGGAGGGGGGACTGTTGTGTTCTGAGGATTTATTGATTCCTCTTTAATTCTGGACTGCTCATCAATTGCAGTTGGTTCCTGATCAGGCTCAATCCACTCTTCCTCGTCTTCCCACTTGTGTTCAATTCTCTGTGGACCTGAGTTTCGATAGAACAGAGCAATGATAACACCCGCAAGCAGACCCATGAGATGTGATTCCCATGAAATGTTTTTCTCTGGCAGAAAATCTGGAATAGCTCCCCAGATTAGTCCTCCATACAGGAATACAACCAGCAATGCAAATGCCATTAGTCTTGGTTCCCTGCGCAGCAGTCCTCCGGTAAAATGAAAGGCAGCAAGGGCATAAACGATACCAGAAGCACCTATATGATAGCCCGTATCCTTGGCGAAAGACCAAACCCAAAAGCCAGTGATTATCCAGGCCCAAGCGAGAATGCCATAACCTTTTTTATCGTAATAGTAGAATAATCCTGCCAGCAGAACGAATAGAGGAACTGAGTTAGCCGAAAGATGGGCATAGGAGCCATGCAGCAATGGAGAGAAAAAGATTCCCTTCAAACCGGAGATGCTCTGAGGAAGCAGTCCCAGTGTGGAGAAATCAGCTTTCAATAAAGTTTCCACAATGAAGACTGCCCATAGAATTATCAACAGTATTCCGGGGAATACCAGACTCTTCAAAAGCCGTTTTTTTTCAGTTGTTTCCATATGCAGCAAAGGCTTGAATTCTTACAAATTCAAGCCCAATTGCTAATTTATGACATATTGGCAGTGTCGCCTAATTTTGGAATGTCTTTGGCTTTACAATAGTGAACACCCTGTTGATGGTGAATCCAAAGTAGATGTCTCCTTTACTCCATTTGCCGGTTGTTTCTGAAATAAAACTCCGCTCGAACATCGGTTGGGAGTTAGTTACCCTGAATTGGAACACATGTCCTCCCGTTTCAATATCACAGCCCAAGGACAACGCATTTTGATAATTGTTGTCAGCATTCTGGTTGAAAACATAGAAGTACTCTGCATTCAAGGAAGTCCTTTGAGTTACTTTAAACCTGCCACCAGCTCCCAATGCAAAAATATCATTTGGGTCCAGGCGTTTAGCAACCAGGTTTTTATGGATGTAAGTCGGGCTAAGCTGAAAAGAAATCGCATTCGAGAATTTCCTCGCAAGAAGCAGCTGTGAAGAATAGGCTAAACGGGAACTGAAATAATTCTTCCTGGTTTCATCCTTCCATTTTAAAGAATTCACAGCAATATTGGAATAAAAGGAAAGAGAAACTGGCATTCGCCTGGCTCCGGTGCTTTGTCTAAGTATCTTCGCTTTAATGGAACCGTCTACTGTTTTCTCATAGTTGCTCCTTCCGGCTGAGATACTCAGCCAGTCATTGATCCCATACTCAAGTCCTAATCTGATAGTTGACTGATCGAGACCAAAGAATTCATAAGCCCCCTGATTAACCCTTCCAAAATTATGTTCAATCAGAAATTGCAGAGTGCCGCTTGCAGGATTCTCAACCGATTGACCCAGAACAACCCTTGTAGACTTAAAAGTTGCATAAGCATAGTCCACTTTTGGTTTCTCATCACCCAGCAGGTCCATCAGGTCGTCCTGAGCATACAATACAGTACTGCCTGTCAGTGACAACAATGAGCATATGGTTATAATAATTCTCCTCATAGGTTGAATTGTTTTCCAAACTTCATAATGAAATCCGGTATTATTTTACGATTGAACACTTACTCAGCTTAATATCTGTCTGGTCAAATCCATTGCAGAATCCTTTAATCTTTACAGCAGTTCCTTTGGCAAAGGCTGATGTTTCATCACTATAATTCTGCAGCATTTCACACCGAATCGATTTGTCGCCGAACATCGAATCAGCTTCCATTACAAATACAGCAAATACCAAAGTGTCTGACTTATCTGCACGGCTTAATTCACCTGTCAGTTCAAGCACCTTTCCTGTATAGAGAGAATCTGAAAGTTTAAGGTCCTGATTATACTGCTTCCAAAGTTCATTCACCTGCATTGTATAAGCTGGCGTTGCATTTTCAATGTCAGCGTGTGGTTTGTTGATATAGAACTTAAAAACCAGGAAAGCAGCAATTGCGCCGACAACCGCCAGCGCAAGCATTATCTTAATCCATTTATTCATAGTAGTTGTCTTTAGGTTAAAAAGCCAGATTATTGACTTGAATATTAATTGTTGGGCATACCTTGAGAAATCCAGCTGTTTATCTGATCCAGATTGCAGTTTGTAAGTGGTCCCGAAGGCGGCATAACAGAACTGCCATTCAGTTGGAGTACCCTGTCGAGCAGAAAATTATTATTTACTGCTGATTTTACTTCATTATAATTGCTTAGTGATAGTCCGGCTGAAAGGGCTGCCCCACTATGACAGCTTGCGCAATTTTTTTCAATGATTGGCAGTATCGTTGTGGCAAATGAAGGGGAAACTGTATCACAAACGGTCCCTGGATATAATGCTTCTTCATTATCATAGTAACAACCACCAAGCAGAAGCAGTCCGAGGGAGAATGTTAAGATTAAAGCTTTGTTTATCATGTTATTGTGCTTAATTGTTGGGTAGGCCATCAGAAATCCATTTATTAATTTTTGCTATGTCACAAACACTAAGTTTGCCACTGGGAGGCATAAGTGAATACCAGTTTGTCTCCTGAATATGGTCAAGAAGGGCATTATTTATGGCAGCAGTTTTAACCTCATTGTAGTTTGTAAGCAGGAGTCCGGCTTCAGGTGAGGCCCCGCTATGGCATCCAATGCAATTATTTTCAATTATGGGTTTAACTCCGGTTGTAAATGTGACATTAACTGAATCGCAATCATTCTCATTGCATGTGGTATGAAGTGCTCCTTCCATTATCCAGAGCTGAATATTCGTTATTTGAGCATTGCTTAGTGGTTGGCTGGGTGAAGGAGGCATAAAGTTCGGTGCTCCCTGCCATGTATTCATAACCTTATAAAGGCTGCTTTTGTTCGGTTTGCCAGGCTCTACTTTGCGAAGAATCTGCTCATAGGTTGTTAAGGGAAATTCACCAGAACCATCATGGCATCCCGATTTTGCACAATTCGACTGAATTATTGGAAGAACCTGACTATCGAAGCAAATCGAATCATTTGTGCCTGGAATTATCGGAAGCAGTTCAGCTTCATGGCGACAGGAGGAGAGGGAGAGAAGCATTCCCGGAATCATGATCAGGGCAATGCGCAGAATGACTGACTTTTTTTTCATTTGAGCTTTCAGTAGATCGATTATTGAGTAAAGGTAGTGAAGATGTGAGGTCAGTTATACCAATTCTATAATTCTTGAACGAGATGTTTACTGCAAAATTATATGTAATTGTGTACATATTTACTGAAATTGTGAAAAATCCGAGGTTCAGCATTGATTTTATTCAGTAATTGTCTCCTCAAGTATTTGAAAGATAGGTGGATAGTAAAAATATTAGATTTTTTTGGCCAAAATCTCAGAATTTGTTCAGATTCATTGAATTGCCCGAAAAAGGATCGTCAAGATGTTTTTGTTGTGAACCGCCAGTTTTCAAACTTTGGGATTTATAAAAGGCTCCTTCCTCTTCTGATTAACTGATAAAAAATGTTAAATCCCAATCTGTTGATTGACTGTAATCGCGTACAAGCATTTTTAGTTTAATTTTGAAGTTGAATAAATTAACTAAGCTATGAGAAGCAACTCAAAGATATTTTTCCTGATTCTATTGGTTTTTCTGCTTGTTTCAAACAAGCAGATGAATGCTCAGATTTCTAAAAATTCTCCTGATCCTGCAAAGACCTATCAGAAGTTCGAAACCTTGTTGCAACTGATTGAATATGCATACGTCGAGAATGTTGACCAACCGCAGATTGTTGAAGATGCAATAATCAACGTACTTAAGGAATTAGATCCACATTCAACTTATATTTCGAAGAAGGATATAGAAAAGACCAATGAACCTCTGGTTGGAAACTTTGAAGGTGTAGGAATTCAATTTCAGATTTTCCATGACACTATCCTTGTTGTTTCCCCTGTTCCAGGTGGTCCATCTGACAAACTGGGAATTCAGGCAGGTGATAAGATTATTAAGATCAATGGCGAGAATGCATTTGGCTCAAAAATCAATAACCAATATGTGCTTGATCACCTTCGCGGACCCAAAGGAAGCAAGGTAACCGTTGAAATACTTCGCAGAGGAACAAAGGGCTTAATTGAATATCCCATTATTCGCGATAAGATTCCACTCAATAGTCTTGACGCCTCCTATATGGTAACTCCTGAAATTGGGTATATTAAACTTGCCCGTTTTGCAAGGACCTCAGCTGACGAATTCAGGGATGCCACTGCCCAACTTCGCAAACAGGGAATGAAGAATATGATTCTGGACCTTCGAAACAATTCGGGTGGGTATCTGGACATTGCTTTTGAACTTGCTGATGAGTTTCTGCCTTCCGGAAAACTTATTGTATATACTAAAGGTCTCCATAGTCCTAAGCAGGATTTTATTGCAACCGGTAAGGGCTCATTTGAATCAGGAAAGCTGGTTGTTCTCATCGATGAAGCATCAGCATCAGCAAGTGAGATCGTATCAGGCGCTATTCAGGACTGGGATAGGGGACTTATAGTGGGTCGCAGGTCATTTGGAAAAGGATTGGTACAACGTCCTTTCATGCTCTCCGACAGTTCAATGATTCGTTTGACAACAGCCCGTTATTACACACCTACCGGTCGTTGTATACAAAAGTCGTATGAAAAAGGTTCTGAGGATTATTTCGGAGAGGTATTCAATCGTTACCAGCATGGTGAGATGATTCACGCTGACAGCATTAAACTTCCGGATTCACTGAAGTATTTTACTCATAACAAAAGAGTTGTGTACGGAGGCGGAGGTATTATGCCAGATGTGTTCATCCCGCTGGATACAACATTTATCTCCACTTATTATACTGATATTTATCGCAAGGGACTTCTGAATGATTATGTTCTGCAATACATTGAAGGCCGTAGGGCTGACTTATTGGCTCAATTCCCGGATATCAAAACATTTCTTTCAAAATATTCAGACCCGAATATGCTGGATAAATTTGCAGAATATGCTGCCTCCAAGGAAGTTCCAAGAGACGATAAGGGTCTCGCCGCATCTGGTAAACAGATTACAATTGTCCTGGAGGCCTTGCTTGCCAGAAATCTTTACAATGTAAATGCCTATTTTGAGGTAATAGGATCTACTGATGATGATGTTATGAAATCAGTTGAGATACTTCAGAACGAAGAATTATTCAGGAAGTATACCACTGCCAGATAGTAGCTAATTTGTTACAGAAATATGTGAGTCAGCCCTCCAAACCGGATGGGCTGATTTTTTATATAGATTTTTGTTCAAGGAAGCAACAGAAATCGCATTTAATATTATCCGAACAAATTATCATTGTATACATAGGTGGGAATTTGAAATATTTGATAATTTTACCTCTTGTCATTTCGTTAGGCAAACTGCTTCATACTGAAATAATCAATCTTCTTAAGCTTCATAAATATGATTAATATTTCCACTAACTATATGGGACTCGAGTTAAAGAGTCCAATTATTATTGGTAGTTCCGGTTTAACTGGATCCATTGAAAATATCAAAGAATATGAAACTATGGGAGCTGGCGCCATTGTCCTTAAAT
This sequence comes from Bacteroidales bacterium, assembly GCA_016707705.1. Taxonomy (GTDB): domain Bacteria; phylum Bacteroidota; class Bacteroidia; order Bacteroidales; family UBA4417; genus UBA4417. Next base: position 122,470 of record JADJHD010000020.1, on the reverse strand, counting down.
CCCTGTTTGAGGAACAATTGCTGCATGAGATTCATCATACTCTTCGTCAGGATGAATCTGTCAATCAGTATCCGGAAGCCCTCGACTATATCGCTAATTACAGTAAAGAGAATGCTATTGGGAATTATCTTGATCTCATTGGCAAATGCAAGGCCTCTGTTGGTATTCCAATCATTGCCAGTATCAATTGTTTTTCAGCCGATGAATGGACTTCCTATGCCTCCCGAATTGAAAAAGCAGGTGCCGATGCTATTGAACTGAATGTATTCGTTTTGCCTTCTGATCCTATGAGGAGTTCGGAAAGGAATGAGAAAATGTATTTCACTATCCTTGATGCTGTTTTGAAAGAAGTCAGCATCCCTGTTTCATTGAAGATCAGCAATTATTTTTCCGGTTTTGCGGAGATTGCAAGAAAACTTGATTGGGCTGGGGTTAAAGGCCTGGTATTGTTTAATAGATTCTTTTCTCCGGATGTTGATATCAATACCCTTAAAATCATCCCCTCCCATGTTTTTAGTGAGCCGGGAGAAATCGCACTTCCCTTGCGATGGATAGGTTTATTCTCGGGTACTCTTAATTGCAGTCTTGCAGGAACAACTGGTATTCATGATGGGAAAGATCTCATAAAAATGCTCTTGGTGGGAGCGGATGCTGTTGAAATTGTGAGTACTATTTACAAAAATGGCTCCGGACAAATAAGCCTGATGCTTGAAGAATTGAAAATCTGGATGAAGGAAAAGGGTTTCAGTTCAATAGCTGACTTCAGGGGGCTAATGAGTTTCAAAGAGGCAGGCAATCCTGCTGCCTATGAGCGGGTCCAGTTTATGAAACACTTTGCTGGTATCGAATAATCCCGTATTTTCACATGCTACTGTCTTCCGGGAAAGTATCGGAAGAGTATTAGGTTTTTATCGAATATGGAGGTGAAGAATAGCTTCAAGACACTGAGGGCATACTTTCTGGCTATGCTTGCGATGCTATTTTGGGGGCTGTCATTTGTATGGTTTAAACTGGTCATTGTACAATATACACCCATTACCATTATTTTTCTGAGATTATTGATTTCATCAGCAATACTTTTGCTCTTCCTGTTGATTGGTAGGTCCTTTCAAAAAATAGCACGCAAGGATATGAAGTGGTTCCTTCTTCTCGCGTTTACACAGCCATTCTGTTACTTCCTGGGCGAGAGCTTCGGGCTTACGATGGTTTCCTCTTCGGTTTCTGCAGTTATTATCTCTACAATTCCACTTTTTAGTCCGATTGCTGCATATTTCTTTGTCAGGGAGAAAATAAGCAGGGAGATAATAATAGGTATACTCTTTTCCTTTGCAGGTATACTTTTGATGCTTATTAATCCGGATTTCTCTGTATCTGCTTCATTAAAAGGAGTAATGTTGCTTTTTGCTGCTGTCCTTGCTGCCGTAGCATACACTGTTGTAATCAAGAAACTTGCCTTCTCATACAATCCGGTGACAATTATCCTCATGCAGAATCTTTTGGGAGCTCTTTACTTTCTTCCACTCTTCCTGGTATTCGATTTGAAAACCTTTCTGGGCGTAAGTCCTGATATAAAGGTGATTACATCTCTTTTACAACTGTCATTTTTTGCTTCAACCCTTTCGTACCTGTTCTACATTATTTCAATCAAGGAAATAGGTGTGATAAGATCCAACATACTTACCAATCTTATTCCCATCTTTACAGCGGTCTTTTCATATTTTGTACTTTCAGAGAGATTTACCTGGATCAAGATATTGGGGATGGCTGTGGTAATGGCTGGAATAGTGGTGTCCCAATACCCCAGTATTAAACTGTTAATCAGTAAGGAAAGAACTATTAATAGTAGTGTTTAATTAAAAATAAACTAAAAACTCAACCGATGCGAATCCTTGTATTGGGTGCTGGCCTGGTAGGCGGTCCCATGGCTGCCGATCTGGCAAAAGACAATATTCATACAATTACTGTTGCTGACATAGATCCAACTGCATTAGATCGGTTATCAGCAAAATATAAGCTAACTACTTTGCGACTTGATTTGTCCGATTCAAAAATGGTTCGGAAACTCGCTTCAGGTTATGATATAGTGGTTAGCGCTGTTCCCGGATTTCTTGGACATCAGACTCTTAAAGCAGTAATTGAAGCCGGGACGCCTATTATTGATATCACGTTTGCTCCTGAGGACTTCATGGAGCTTGATACACTGGCTAAGGAAAAAAATGTCACAGCTATTTGTGATATTGGTGTAGCTCCCGGAATGAGCAACCTTCTTTCGGCATATCTGGTTACCCAGCTCGACAGGGCGGATGATGTTAAAATATATGTAGGAGGCTTGCCAAGTGTGAGGTCGTGGCCTTATGAGTACAAGGCAGTCTTTTCTCCAATTGATGTAATTGAAGAATATACCAGGCCCGCACGTTTCAGGGTTAATGGCAAGGAAGTGGTAATGCCGGCATTAACCGATGTTGAGCTCATGGACATTGAAGGTTTTGGGCAGGTTGAATCCTTCAATAGCGATGGACTTCGCTCGTTGTTAAGTACCCTTGACGTTCCCAATATGATTGAGAAAACCTTAAGGTACCCGGGTCATGTTGAGAAGATGCGGATTTTACGGGAAACTGGTTTTTTCAATACGACTCCGGTTGTAATAAATGGTCAGTCAATAAGACCAATTGATGTAACAGCAAAGCTTCTCTTTCCAATGATTAAACTTACCGAAGGAGAAGTTGATATTACAGTTATGCTGATATCTGTCTGTGGTATGCGAAATGGAAAGAATATGAAGTTAAGTTACACATTAATTGATAAATACGACCCGGAGACCCAGGTTCATTCAATGGCAAGAACAACCGGTTACACTGGTACTATGGCAGCTCGTCTTCTCCTTGAAGGTAAATTTAAGAATCCGGGAATAAATGCTCCTGAAATGCTTGTTCAAAACCCTGATGCTCTTCCATTTATCTTAAGCGGACTTAAGGAACGGGGTATAATTTACAAGTACACTGAAGAGGAAATTTAGTAAAATTGAATTCGGGGATTGCAAGTTTAAGAATAATTTCTAATTTTGCAGCCCCGAATACAGATCTGTTGCTTTATTTGCAATTGTTGTGTCAAAAGGGCGGATTTTAGCATTTGTAATGGCGGGGTAGCTCAGTTGGTTAGAGCGTCGGATTCATAACCCGAAGGTCACGAGTTCAAATCTCGTCCCCGCTACTTTTTTTTTATCCAAATTTTATGTTATTCTGTGTCTACGTGTTGTACTCCTTCAGGAGTGAAAAAATCTACATTGGCTTTACCTCAGATTTAATTTCCCGATTTCATTCACACAATCAGTTTTCTACAAAGGGCTGGACTGTCCGTTTTCGTCCCTGGCATGTGATTCATTGTGAATTTTATGAAGAAAAGGGGAAAGCTATGCTTCGAGAAAAGGATTTAAAGTCCGGTCATGGCAGGCAATGGATTCATTCTTTAATTGAAAGTCGGATCAAGCTTTGATCTGACATCATTTAATCTTGAAATCAATGCAGCAATTATTACCAGGACGACTTAGCCAAGTTGGTTAGAGCGTCGGATTCATATCCGCCTGGGCGGACACGAGTTCTTCGCCTCCGACGGATCATCCCCGCTACTTTTTTTCATATCCAGATTTTATGATATTCTGTGTTTACGTTTTATACTCCTTTCGGAGTGGTAAGATTTACATTGGTTACACCTCAGATTTAATCTCCCGCTTTCACTCACACAATCTTTTTTCCAAAAAAGGCTGGACAATTCGATATCGTCCCTGGCATGTGATTCATTGTGAATTTTATGAAGAAAAGGGGGAAGCTATGCTTCGAGAAAAGGATTTAAAGTCCGGTCATGGCAGGCAATGGATTCATTCTCTAATTGAAAGTCAGATCAAGCTTTGATCTGACATCATTTAATCTTGAATTCAATGCAGCAATTATTACCAGGACGACTTAGCCAAGTTGGTTAGAGCGTCGGATTCATATCCGCCTGAGGCGGACACGAGTTCAAATCTCGTCCCCGCTACTTTTTTTCATATCCAGATTTTATGATATTCTGTGTTTACGTTTTATACTCCTTTCGGAGTGGTAAGATTTACATTGGTTTCACCTCAGATTTAATTTCCCGATTTCATTCACACAATCTTTTTTCCAAAAAAGGCTGGACAATTCGATATCGTCCCTGGCATGTGATTCATTGTGAATTTTATGAAGAAAAGGGGGAAGCTATGCTTCGAGAAAAGGATTTAAAGTCTGGTCATGGCAGGCAATGGATTCATTCTTTAATTGAAAGTATGATCAAGCTTTGATTTGACATCATTCAATCTTGAAATCAATGCCGCAATTATTACCAGGACGACTTAGCCAAGTTGGTTAAAGCGTCGGATTCATATCCGCCTGGGCGGACACGAGTTCTCCGCCTCCGGCGGATCATCCCCGCTACTTTTTTTATATCCAGATTTTATGATATTCTGTGTTTACGTTTTATACTCCTTTCGGAGTGGTAAGATTTACATTGGTTTCACCTCAGATTTAATTTCCCGATTTCATTCACACAATCAGTTTTCCAAAAAAGGCTGGACAATTCGATATCGTCCCTGGCATGTGATTCATTGTGAATTTTATGAAGAAAAGGGGGAAGCTATGCTTCGAGAAAAAGATTTAAAGTCTGGTCATGGCAGGCAATGGATTCATTCTTTAATTGAAAGTATGATCAAGCTTTGATTTGACATCATTCAATCTTGAAATCAATGCCGCAATTAATACCAGGACGACTTAGCCAAGTAGGTTAGAGTGTCGGATTCATATCCGCCTGGGCGGACACGAGTTCTCCGCCTCCGGCGGATCGTCCCCGCTACTTTTTTTCATATCCAGATTTTATGATATTCTGTGTTTACGTTTTATACTCCTTTCGGAGTGGTAAGATTTACATTGGTTACACCTCAGATTTAATCTCCCGCTTTCACTCACACAATATTTTTTCCAAAAAAGGCTGGACAATTCGATATCGTCTCTGGCATGTGATTCATTGTGAATTTTATGAAGAAAAGGGGAAAGCTATGCTTCGAGAAAAGGATTTAAAGTCCGGTCATGGCAGGCAATGGATTCATTCTTTAATTGAAAGTCGGATCAAGCTTTGATCTGACATCATTTAATCTTGAAATCAATTCAGCAATTATTACCAGGACGACTTAGTAAAGTTGGTTAGAGCGTCGGATTCATATCCGCCTGGGCGGACGCGAGTTCTCCGCCTCCGGCGGATCGTCCCCGCTACATTATAAAAGCCCTTACGGGCTTTTTTTATTTCAGTGATTGGATTTAAACCATGATTTTAAAAACTAAAATTATAAAGCATTACTTATTTTATTATTCGTGAAAGCTTATAATTTCTGACATATAGCAACTTGGTTGCTCCTGTTTTAATTATCGTTGTTTCTTTCTCTCTTTTCTGATTAATGTTTGTACATCGCCTACCAATTCAAGCCCTGCAATTGACGTACTGTCACTTAAGACCAGCATCCCTTTTTTATCAAATACTCTCAAAAATAGTTTGGCATCAATGCCTTCAGGTATTCTCCTATCCATAGATCCTTTCATCGGCGCTTTCAGCATTCCACTTTTGGACCTGATGGCATCAATGTAAATTTGATATTTTTTATCATTAATTAATATCGATAGGCTGTCTGGACCGAATGTTTGGATATTTATTTTCGCGTGTGTGTAAGTCGCAAATCGATGTATCTTCCCATTATACAAAAGGAAACCAAGAAATCCTGTAAAGCTGCTTCCAAGCCAGGGAATGTGAGCGACAGAAAGCATTAGTGAGGTATTATTCTGCCCAAAATTATTGGACTGCATCCATATCCAGGCTGATGGCATGGAACTTCCCCAGTCTTTCTCGATGTATCCTTTTCCCTCACTGAAACTATATTTTTTATTGTTGATGCTGATTGTTCCTTCAAGCTGATGATTCAGGCTGACTACGCCATGATAGCATTGCATGAAAGGAACAAATCGGTACCAACCCATTATTCCTGTGTTAAGATGGCTGCTGACAGGTAATTCTGTTAGATTACGCATTTGGATTTCACCTCTAATAGAAGTACTGTCATTACTGATATCCAATATGAGTTTCTCTTTTGAGAAATAATTATTTCCAATCCTTATTGCAAAACTATCGCTTGAGAAGTAAAAATCCTGAACAGGAAAAATGTAGTAATCTGTTAGTGCTGTTCTGCCATCAATTATCTGAATAAAGGCATGCTGATCTTTCCCTTCTTCTGAGAGAGATATTCCTGGAATCACTGAAAGAACAGCTTTCCCATCTCCTGAAACCATCTTGAAATACCAGCCTTCGAAATATTTACGGGTTCTCTTATTCCCTTGAAACACCTGAGGATTCTTCAGCTTGAGAGAATGGTAACCTGGAATTCGCTTATGGTCTGAATACTGAGTAAATGGTTTTGAATCCTGACCTGATACCTTGCCAATACAGAACCCAATAACAAGGAACATCGAAACTAAAACAATGGCAAGGCTTCTCATAAGTTGGGCATTCAAGGTTAAAATCAGCAGAATAAGATGCTCCGGAAAAAATCTGGACAAAACATATCCGGAGTACCGAATCTGAGGCACTCTGATTAACTAAATAACAAGTTGGGAAAAGTAAAGTTTAAAATTCCGGAACTATCAAGCTTCCGGATTAGAGGGAGGTACTAGAATTTGTACTGTAAATAATCAACTCTCAGAAATCCGCTCTTCTTCATCCTGTATAAGAGTTGCATCTTTCAGAACATCATTTACCAATTGCTTTAACTCGGTAATAACAATCAGTTCACTGCTTCCCATATCAGGATTACTGGCAAGCAATTCATGCAAACGAACATATTCCTTGCTCAGACGATCGTTTGCAGTCTTGTAGAAGGTTCCCAGAAAGTTCTCATTATATTCCCTGAACAGCTTGTAAAGGTATTTTAAATATTCCTTACGGTTTGATTGCTGTATATAAACGTTCAGGAATGCCTGGTAATCTTTCTGGGTCAGGATCCGGCCAGTGGCTTCTTCTAAATCATTCGGAATCATTTGTATACTGGATTGGGTTTTGACTGCTAAATTTTAAATGACGGAAGATTTCGGATACTGGCGACTGTATACGTCAAATATGGATTGGAGACAAGTTTTGGCTCGCATCTTAAAGTAATAAACAGATATACATTAGTAATGTTGAGGAACTCAACAGATTTCTTATGTAATCATTTACAAAGCTTTTCTGATGCTCAGATCATAGGCATGCATGAACTTTAATCACTTGCAATAGCAGAATTACACGGAAATATAACCTGTATTACTGCATGAAGTATTAGAGCCCGTTATTGGCATGAACTTTACGTCCCCAACGAACCAATACTTCTTGTACATCCTTAAAGCGAATAGGTTTACTTAAATAGTCAACCATTCCTGCTTCCAGAAAGCGTTCTCTGTCACCAGGCATCGCATTGGCAGTGATTGCAATGATATATGGACGTTCTCCTTCGGGGTATTGTTCATTAATTGCAGAAGTAGCTTCCATGCCATTCATGATTGGCATTTGAACATCCATGAGGATAATGTCATACTTCTTGGTTTCCATCATGTCCAATACCTTTCGGCCATTATCGACGGAATCAATATTGTATCCCATTTTACGCATGAGGGTAATCACGAGCTCCTGATTGGTGTAATTATCTTCAGCAAGCAGAATGTTTAAAGGCAACTTGTCAGAAAGCTTCTTGTCGAAGTTGTGATCTGCTTCAAGTTTCTTCTTATTTCGAGCTTCAGCAATAACACTCAATACCAGGTCAAAGAGTTCAGCCAGTTTTACTGGCTTGGTCAATTGTGCGTCAAATAACTCTGGAGGAAGATTGCTTATTTTACCAACAGATGAGATGAGAACAAATGGAATATCGCCTTTGAATGGTATTTCCTTAATGGCCTTGGCTAATTCAATTCCTGTCATATCAGGTAATTGCATGTCAATAATTCCAAGGTCAAAGTAAGTGTCCTCACTATGTATGGTTTGCAGTGCTTCCTTGGCTGAAGCAGCATTGAATGCCTTCATTCCCCAGGAATCAAATTGAACACTGAATATCTGACGGGTGGTTTGGTCACTGTCAACAACCAATACTCGGTTATTGCGCAATTCTGGAATTTGTCCGCGGATATATAATTTGGTTGTAGGTGTTTCTGCAATTTTCAATTTCGCTGAGAAATAGAATGTTGACCCCTTGCCGGGAGTGCTTTCAGCCCACATTCTGCCATCCATTAAACCTATTATGTGTCGGGCAATTGCCAGACCTAAACCGGTTCCGCCATATCTGCGGTTTGCGAAGGATTCACCCTGTGTGAACGCTTCAAAAATCTGGGAAAGTTTATCCCTGGGGATACCTATTCCACTATCCTTTACTGAAAACAATATTTCACAATACTCTTTAGTTTCAACACCTTTCTCGGCAGAAATAAAGATTTCACCCTCATCGGTAAATTTGATGGCATTGTTTACGAGATTACCAATAACCTGCCTCAGGCGCTTCATATCACCAACAAGATAGGGTGGAACATCAGGCTGTAACATGTACAACAGGTCTACTCCCTTATCAATGGCTTTCTGGGCATAAACATCCAGGGATTCTTCAATGCATCTTCTTAGCTCAAATGAATTGTTGTCAAGTGTGAGCTTGTCAGATTCAATCTTCGAAAAGTCAAGAATATCATTGATGATACCCATGAGATTGTCTGCGCTAACTCTCAGGGTCTCAAGGTAGTTGTGCTGTTCTGGTGTAAGCTTGGTGTCAAGGAGGAGACTTGTCATTCCAACAACTCCATTCATAGGAGTACGGATTTCATGACTCATCATCGAAAGAAAATCAGTCTGTATGCGGTTTGCTTTTTCAGCCAGACTCCTGATTTCGTCAGCTCCTGATTTGAGAGCTTCAAAATCCTGCACTTTTTGGAAGTCTGCTTTCAGGGCCTGGTTCTCTTCGTTCAGCCTGTCAATTTCCTTTTGTAGTCGGTAGATTTCAGTAAGATCGGGTGTCATGTACAAAAAAGTTGACGTTAATTCAAGCAAATATAGGAATTAATCACTTAAAAACAAGTTGCTTAATTCAGCCTCAGTGAGGGATTTCAATTCAACAGTAATTGCCTTTTCATTGACTATACAGCAATTGTAAAGGATTGATAGTTAAATATAGAAATTTAACATTCAGAAATGACTTTGGTTTTAGTGATATTGAAAAATAAAAAAACTGCCTCAGAAATTGAGGCAGTTTAACCACGGCAGAATAAATCCTGCAAAGGATTGATTATTATCCTGAAGCAGGATTATTATTTATACTCTTCAATAATATCCTTCACCCCGTCAGGAGAAACCCGGCCGAAAACCTTTTCTCCTACCATTACAACTGGTGCCAGTCCGCATGCTCCAACACAACGAAGGCAGCTTAATGAGAACTTTCCATCCGGAGTGGTTTCACCAACTTTTACATTTAGGATTCGCTTGAATTCATCCAGCACTTTTTCTGCTCCTCTCACATAGCATGCAGTTCCCATGCAAATGCTGATTGGATGCTCTCCTTTTGGAGTCATAGTGAAAAATGAATAGAAGGTCACAACTCCATAAACATGGGCTGCGGAAGTCTTGAGCTCCTGTGCTATAACTTCCTGAACTTCAGCTGGTAAATAGCCGAACAGATGTTGTGCCTTATGCAATACATTGATGAGCTCACCCTTGTCATTATTGAACTCTTTACAGATTGCCTGTAATTGCCCCAGTTTCTCCTGGTTCAGTTTTATATTTATGCTTGCCATAATATTTCTCTTTTAAATGGTTGATTTTGTCGCTTTTCCTGAAACTATTCAATTTCTACAGGATTGCTCTTGTCAAAATAATGTGTGTGGAGCAAATGATGCGACTTATGGCCACATGGCTTACCCAGGAAGTCTTCATATAATTTCTGAATAAATGGGTTCTCATGTGATTTTCTGATGGGCTTTCCAAGGTCTTCACGATAGATAGCTGCTGTGCGGGCCTTCAGAATTGAGGAATCTCCATGGTGAAGAGGTTGACCTCCTCCTCCAATGCAGCCTCCCGGACAGGCCATGATTTCAATGGCATGGAAATCAGCTTTTCCTTCCCGGATCTCTTCGAGAAGTTTGCGGGCATTACCTAGTCCGTGTGCAATTCCAATCTTTATTGGAGTTCCGTCAAAATCAACTTCGGCACGACGAACCCAATCCATTCCCCTTAGTTGTTCAAAGTCTACTTTCTCAAGTTTCTTGCCTGTAAATACTTCATAGGCAGTTCTTGTAGCAGCTTCAATAACTCCTCCTGTTACACCAAAAAGTACACTGGCACCGGTTGATTCTCCCATCGGGCGATCGAAGTCTTCATCAGGCAGATGATTAAACTCTATGTTAGCCTGCTTAATCAGATGTGCCAGTTCACGTGTTGAAATTGCGAAGTCAACATCCGGATTGCCGTCAACCTTGAACTCATCCCTTGAGCATTCGTATTTCTTTGCCAGACATGGCATGATGGAAACAACCACCATATTCTCACGCTTGATGCCAAGTTTTTCGGCGAAGTATGTTTTGGCAATAGAGCCGAACATCTGCTGAGGTGAACGTGCAGTTGAAGGTATATCAATCATGTCAGGGAACTGATGCTCAAAGAAGCTTACCCAGCCCGGGCAGCAGGAAGTCAGAATCGGCAGTTTAACTGTCTTGTCGCCGTTCAGGTGTCTTCCGATCCTGTCAAGAAGCTCTGTCCCTTCTTCCATTATGGTGAGGTCAGCAGCGAAATCGGTATCAAAAACGTAGTCAAATCCCAGTCTCCTGAGCGCTGCGGCCATTTTACCTGTAACCAGGGTGCCGGCTTCCATCCCGAATTCTTCTCCCAAGGCAGCCCTTACAGCAGGTGCTGTCTGGACAATTACTGTCTTGGATGGGTCTGCAAGTGCGCGGATTACATTATTAGTGTGGTCAACTTCAGTTAGGGCACCTGTAGGACATACTGCAACGCATTGTCCGCAATAGGTACAAACACTATGGTCGAGATTCATTTCAAAGGCAGGGGCAACCACTGCCATAAAACCGCGATTCACTGCCGAAAGTACTCCAACAGTCTGAACCTCGTTGCACATCATCTCACAACGACGACACATGATACACTTGTCAACATCACGGATGATGGCAGGGGAGGTGTCTTCCCTGTAAGTGGACTGTTCTCCCTGATACCTGATCTGCCGGATTCCCATTTCCTGTGCAAGGGTCTGCAGATCGCAGGTTCCGCTTTTCGGACAAATAAGGCAGTCGGTCGGGTGATCACTCAGGATGAGCTCGAGAACGGTTTTTCTGGCATTTAACACCCTGATATTATGAGTGTTTACTTCCATTCCGTCCATGCATTCAGTAACACAGGCAGGAGCAAGATTTTTGCGGCCTTTTACTTCAACAACACATACCCTGCAACCAGCAGGTTTGTTGGTAATATTCAGATCGTGAAGATGAAGGTAGCAGAGGGTTGGGATATTAATCCCAGCTTTGCGTGCAGCATCCAGAAGGATGGTTCCCTTTTCAACTTCTACTGTTTTATTATCTATTTTGACTTTTATCATTTCCATTGTTCTTTCCTCCCTTTTATTTGATGAAGACAGCGTTGAATTTACACTTCTCAATGCAGGCGCCGCATTTAATGCAGACAGCCTGATCAATGATGTGGAGTCCCTTACGTTCACCACTGATTGCATTAACCGGGCAGTTCCTTGCACATGCAGTGCAACCTACACAGTTCTCTTCATCAATAGTGTACTGAAGCAGAGCTTTACACTGTCCGCTTGGACATTTTTTATCAACTACATGGGCAATGTATTCTTCATAGAAGTTTTCCATGGTTGAAAGAACCGGATTCGGGGAGGTCTGCCCCAAACCGCACAATGAGGTGTCTTTGATAACTTGGCTGAGGTTGCGAAGATTATCCAGATCCTCCATGGTGCCTTTACCCTGACAAATTTTGTCAAGAATCTCGATGAGGCGCTTATTGCCAATCCTGCAGGGTGAGCATTTGCCGCATGATTCTTCAACGGTGAAGTCGAGATAGAATTTGGCAATAGAAACCATGCAATCATCCTCATCCATAACAATCATACCTCCGGATCCCATCATGGAACCGGCAGAAATGAGGTTGTCATAGTCAATCGGAGTGTCGAGGTGGCGATGTGTAAGGCATCCTCCTGAAGGACCACCGGTCTGGACAGCCTTGAATTTTTTACCATCCTTTATGCCACCACCAATTTCAAAGATTACGTCCCTGAGGGTGATTCCCATCGGCACTTCAATCAAACCAACATTGTTGATTTTTCCGGCAAGTGCAAACACTTTTGTTCCCCTTGATTTCTCAGTTCCGATAGCTGCAAACCACTCTGGTCCGCGATTAATAATCACCGGAACGTTTGCAAAGGTTTCAACGTTGTTTACATTGGTTGGTTTGCTTAAATATCCTGATACCGAAGGGAAAGGAGGTTTCATGGTTGGCTCACCCCTTAAACCTTCCATTGAATGGATAAGTGCTGTCTCTTCTCCGCAAACAAATGCACCGGCACCATAACGAAGCTCGATGTCGAAGTCGAATCCTGAGCCCAGGATGTCTTTGCCTAAAAGTCCGTATTCCCTGGCTTGATTAATAGCGATTTTCAATCGTTCTATGGCCAGTGGATACTCCGCCCTGATATAAACCAGGCCTTTGGTAGCATCAATGCAGTAGCCGCAAATAGCCATGGCTTCAATAACGGAATGTGGGTCTCCTTCAAGAATGGAGCGATCCATGAATGCGCCGGGGTCACCTTCGTCGGCGTTGCAAACCACATATTTCTGGTCAGCTTTTGATTGCCTGGTAATTTCCCATTTGAGTCCGGCAGGAAATCCTCCGCCTCCTCTTCCCCTGAGACCGCTCTTCTTCATGATCTCTATAACCTGCTCCGGGGTAAGTTCTGAAAGACATTTTCCTAAAGCCTGATAACCATCTCTTCCGATATACTCATCAATGTTTTCCGGATCAATAAAACCGCAATTTCTAAGGGCAATCCTCAATTGCTTCCTGTAAAAACCCATATGCTTTGAATCTTCAACCTTTTCCGCAGTTTCAGGATTCTCGTAAAGCAATCTGTTGACCTTGCGACCTTTGATTACGTGCTCTTCAATAATTTCGTTTACATCGGCAGGAGTAACCTGTGTGTAAAAGGTATTGTCAGGCATAACCTTAACAATAGGACCTTTTTCACAGAATCCGAAGCAACCTGTGGTGATAACCTGGACCTCATTTTCAAGTCCCCGGTTAAGCAGTGCAGTCTTTAAATCCTGAAATATTGCCTCACTTTCCGAAGCCCTGCACCCTGTCCCGCCACAAACAAGCAGGTGCATTTTATACTTTGCCATAACTGTTTCCTCCTTAATTAATTACTTACCTTCAATGGATTCATAATTCACTGGAATAATCCCTTCAACCAATTCACCGTTTTTAATGTACTTTTCGATGATCTGGTCAGCTTTTTTGGTGTCAACATATCCAAAAACAAGTGGATCCTTGCCTGGAATCGTTACCTCAATGGTTGGTTCAGCATAACAGTATCCCATGCAGCCTGTCTGAGTCACAACTGCAGCAATATTGCGCTTGTCAAGTTCATTTACCATGTAATCCATTACGGTCTTGGCGCCTGATGCAATTCCGCATGTTGCCATGGCGACCCTGATCTGAACAAGTTGCTCAGGATGGTTGCTTCTTTCCCGTAAGCTCAGTTTGGTTTGTACTTCAGATTTGATTTTGCGCAAATCGTCAAGTGATTTAATTGTTGCCATTTCTATTGGTTTGGTTTTATCTGTTTCTTCAGGCTTCATCAGCCTATTTTATTTTCTTGTTTCTTCCAGATTGCTCTTCAGTAGTTCTTTTAACATTGGATACACCATTGGTTCTGAGATGCCTATCTCTCCAAGTGCTTCTTTTATCTCTTCAGTATCAAAGCAATATGAATTCTCTTCGAATTGATAGTTGAAGATAAAGTGAATCTCCGGATTGGAGTGACAAAGCAATACAATTGTTCCCTCCAAATCTCCTTCCGGTAGCATATCAGGATGTTCTGGCCTGAATTCAGAAAGTACGGATGTCCCTATACCAGGAGTTGAATCTATCCTAAACTTTCCACCTGTCCTTTCGGCATTCATTTTCAGCAGTGGAATCCCCAATCCTACCTTTCTTGTTTTTCGTGTTGTGTAAAATGGATCAGTGACTTTTGACAGCATTTCTTCATCCATCCCCTTTCCATTATCTAGAATATCAAGTTGGTACAAATCCAATTCCTTTCTGATCCTGATTCTTATCTCTATCAGGTTCGCAGCTGCAGAGATGGAGTTCTGGACAATGTCCATGATATGCATCGACAGATCTTTCATCCTGCTAAACTTATTCTGCCCTTTGTGTGAAATGCTGTCCTGATGTTTTCAAAACTTCTGTTCTCCATTTCAATATAGCTGAACTTACTGCCAATTTGCTCAATAAAGTGAGCGTCTGAGGATCGGATAAATGGTGTTTTTCCATCGTAGCCGGGCAGTTTGGCGATTTCAGGATTACCCTGACCCCAGAACTCGAAGGCGTCTGCTTTAAGACCAAAGGGAATGAATCCCAGCTGACTTAAAATGCTGAAACGGCTTTTGTCGATATGGGCAGGAATAAAAATTCCATTCATGGAGTGAACCTTCTGCTCTGCCTGCTCCAGCGAAATATTCAAAGCTGAAATAAGCAGCCTTTTTTCCTCCCTGAGTATGTTTTCGTCTTCGTCAACTACCAGCTGAGGGCCAAATGTGTCCGGGTCGTTTGCCGTATCTGGAAGTGCTACATCAATGTAATTTTGAAATTCCTTAAGTGTATCCAGTTTTTCAAAGAACGCCAGGCAGTGAACTTCTTCCTTTGTGGTGATTTCTGCTCCCATAAGGACGAAAATACCTTGCCTTGAAGCCATTTTACTTATCAGCTCACAGTGATGTGTGCTATTATGATCAGTAATTCCAATAATGTCAAGCCCTTGGAAGGAGGCTGCTTCTACTATTTTAACAGGGCTCATGTCCAGATCTCCACAGGGTGATAGCACCGTATGAATATGCAGGTCTGCCCTGTAGCGGTTCATGATTTTTGCATTAGACTATTGAATACTTTTCCTGAAACCTCAAAGGAATTCTCATCACTTCCCAATACGGCAATGCCTTCTTCTTCTGCGAGTTCCAGCATGTCGGCATCGGGTTGTTGACCTTTTACCAATAAAATAGCTGAAAGGTCTTTCAAAGATGCAATAGCCATCACATTTCTGTGGGTCTGCAGAGTAATCCATAGTTTTCCCTGGTCAGCAAACCCCATTACATCACTAAGAAGATCACTGGTATATCCGCCGGTGATTTCTCTGTTCAGTCCTGAGTTTCCTCCGAATACCTTCAGGTTAAGTTTTTCTTTCAATTCGCTTACAAGCATGATTCAGTGCAGTTAAAATTTATCATTACCCCAGATTCCCTTCAGGATTCCGAGAGAGTCTTCAGATGTAAGTTCTCCGCTATGCTCACGACTTTTTTGAATGAAGATGCATTGGCGGATATTCGCTTCGCCTTGTACTATGTCGTTAGCAAATGCCTGGCAGTTAGGCGCTCCGCATGCACCACAATCAGTAAGTGGCAATAGTTGCATGATTTGGGTAGCCCGATCCATTTTTTTCATGGCTTCTGCCATGTCCTCGTCAAGTTTCATCATTGAGCGAGGTTTTATCTCCTGAATGCTTATTCTGCGATCCAGGTATTCGGAATAGGCATGAATTCCGTCCTTCTGCCCTCCGCCTTCATTGAAATCTTTATTCAGTAGTCGTTCAGCAACCAGAAAACGGTTCGCACTGTTCAAAACACCTCCGGCACAACTCTGATCACAAGCCCTTAGCTCAAGGAAGTCAATGTCAGTAATCTCTTCGTTTTCAACTTTTTCAAGAAATTCAATTACGTTATGAATTTCGTCAATGGCAAGACTGCGGCCTTGCATCAGTTCTGCTTCACCATTGGTAAGTGTCCAGCGCATGGCAGACCCCGGGAGGTCTGGATTCGGGATCTGCATGCTGCCGGTTTCTTTATCACTGGCTAGGCGCTTCTTAACCTTGTTGTATATGAAGTCCATGTTGATGACTCCGGTAATTATTGAGTAGTCTTCACCGACAGGGCTCTTTATTGCTGCGATTTTTGCTGCACAGGGAGTTATGTAGAAAACCCCGACTTCTGCTGGGTTAAATCCTTCCTCTGTCAGTTTCTTCCGGCAATACAATGCTGTAATATCCAATGGTGGTTTCAAAAGCATTATGTTGCCAACCAACGATGGGAACTTCACCTGTATCAAACGCAGAATGGCCGGGCAAAATGATGAAATCAGGGGCTTCTTGTCTGTGTGCTTTTCAGCATATTCATGCATATGTCGAAGCAGGACTTCTGTTCCTAATTCAACCTCGGCAATATGCGTAAATCCACAGGAAATCAGGGCATGGTAGATCTGGTCACGCGAAACTGATTCAGGAAACTGTCCTATAAACACGGCCGGAACCAGGGCAATCCTGTATTTGAAGTCATGAATACGGTTAAAGTCGTCCTGATCAATGTAAATGGCATCGACAGGGCAGGCTTTGAAGCATTCACCACAATCAACACAGCGATTTTCATAAAGTATGGCTTTCCCGCCCCTGATTCTGATTGCTTCTGTTGGGCAGACACTCATGCAATGTGAACAACCCATGCAGAGTTGCTCGCTGATTTTAAGTGCATGATGAAAATGCCTGCTGTCCATATTATTTAGGGTTTTAACCCAGATTAACTTCAAATTCAACTTTTGTTCCTTTTCCTACTACCGATTCAATATCCAACTGGTCCACATTGTTCCTGATGTTCTGCAATCCCATTCCTGCTCCAAATCCCATCTCCCGGACTTTTGGTGAAGCAGTCGAGAAACCTGCTTCCATCGCCTTGCTGATATCCGGTATTCCCGGACCTTCATCAATGAGCGCTATTCTAACCTTGTCAATATTCACGTCAATCTTTATGATTCCCCTGTAAGCATGCGCAACAATATTGACTTCTGCTTCATAAAGGGCAACTACTATTCTTTTTATGAGCCCGGGATCTACATTCAATTGCTTGAGTATCTTCTTGAACTGACTTGAAGCTACGCCTGCGTTTGAGAAATTACCTCCATCAACCTGGTATTCAAAATGCATGTCACTTTTTTTTAATAAACAGGTTTCAATCCGGCTTCGTATAATATTCCACTGGCTCTGAACATGGAAAATGGACTCTCCATTATCACGATTCCGTTCTCTTCAGCCAGATTAATCATTTCTTCTGTTGCATGTTTGTCCCTAACTAAGACAATGTTTGTTACATCCGACATTTCCGATGTGCGGATTGTCTGAATGTTTGTTAGTCCGGTAAGCAGTAGCAGGTTGGCAGAATTGACAGTTAGAACATCACTCATCAGGTCCGATGCAAAAACATGAGATATCTCCCTGTTGAGAAACTGCTCTCCGCAAGCGATTTTTGCTTCGAGCAGTCGTGCTATGTCCTGTAGTATCATATAGTTCAATTAGATGTGTTTATTTGATATCTAGCAGATAATCAGAGTTCTATGGTTTGTAATCACCCTAATTCTGATTGTGCAAAAGTAATTCAGATAAAATACATACACAAGTTTATTGTTATTTAATTCACAGTGTTAAATAAATAACAATAAATTTAAAAAGATTCTAAATAATAAACTTGGCAAGATATCTTGGTTCTTTGAGCTTTTCTGGTAAAATCAAGCCAAAAACAAGATTGAAAGGAGGGGTGGGAGTTCTATGGGCTATGGACAATCAATAGCTTACCGCAGTAGTATTTCCGCTTATCATTAACGGAACTTATTCTGTAGAAGTAAGTACCAGAGGGCACATTACGGCAATCAATCTGATCACCTGAATGGGTGACTCCTTTAAAGAGGAGATACAGATTTGTTGTGAATAGTTCATATTCAACGCTTTCTGTACCCTCAAACTGGAATTTGAATATTTCATCAGCCGGATTTGGGCAAACCTTGATATTATTCTGGGCTGATGCTTCCGGACTTGAATAGGGCGTTGTATAAACCTGGACTTCATGAAAAGTCAGTGCTGCAATTCCTTCATTATTCCTGAGGTAGCACTTTAAATCCGGATCATTCCCGGGAATAGCACCAAGATAGCTTACTGTTTGTATGTTTGTGTCTGAAATGGAAAAGATGAAACTCTTTCCTTCAATACGTGGATCAGCTATCTGAACTTCGGGAACATCGAATCTAATGAGATTCACAATACTTAAAACGCTATCTGATAGCTCTTTGCTCAGCTCCTCCTGAAAGTAGAGTGTTATTGTGTTTTTGTTCCTGTAGGCGTATGCAATTTCAGGTGCTTCCGTGTATTCACCTGAATAATTGTAATTTACATTTGCTACCTGTGGCAGTAGCCGTCGTGCAAGTTCAACGTATGCTTCGGATCTAAAATGCAGAAGGGCGTATGCGGTGTCATAGCGGTGTAATCCTATTCCATTTGAAGCCATAACGCTGCATCTTTCGTGCCATTCCGGCATCTTCCGCTGGTCTTCACTTGTAAAGGATACATGCTCTCCATCAACCCCTGTGATTGAATGCACCTGTATCATGAAGAGTTGTCTGAAATCCGGGAAGTACGATTTCCAGTATCCATACATTTTCTCAAATCTATTGTGATATTCTCCAGCAGTTTGTCCGTCCTGTCCGCCATCACCCTGCCACCAGAAAATCCCTCTGATATTATTATCTAATCCTGCTTCATAGACTCTGGTATTCAGATGGCGGAAAAAATGCGAATTATTCGCCATGGAATCATGATAAAAATCAGGACCGGAATGAGGAGGCAGATGATCTGAAATACTGCTGCCAGGAATTGCCCCGTTTATAAAGCAAGTCGGCATTCCATATTCCTTGCTGATCTTGTACTGTAGTGCCAGGGCCCATGCCCCGACTGTAAAACTGATCGGTTTTCCTGCTCCTGTTACTTTGGATTGTCTCCAGGGGCCATGACATTTCCAGATATCACCAAAGGTTCTGCTATAACGTCCATAATCAGTTTCAGGTCCAAAATCAGTCATAAGGGAGTTAACCTCATTGGAGTCCAGTTCAACAGTAATAGCGTTGGATTGTCCGCTTACAAGATAGGCATCACCACATACAACCTTCCGTGCTAAGGGTATCCAATAATTATCATCAAATGAATAGTGAAATGAATACTCAAAAAGTCCGGCTTCAAGAGTGTTGCTTATATTGAACTTGCCTGATATTGGAACAATTGAATAGAAAGCGAAAAGTGAACTGTCGCCATCGAAAGTGATTTTTGATACCAAAAGGCTGAATTTACTGCCTCCGTTAAGTCTCCCCTGAAACCTAACATAACCTCTGTCATACTGATTTCTTGGATAAAGCTGGTAGTCATAAGGCCTGATTTCCTTGTGGATTGACCCGTCGCCTCTGACATCCTGATCCCAAATAATTGATGGATTGGTAAGGGGATTAACATTCAGGCTGCTTTCCTGGGAATTTGAAGCCAGACAACTAAATAATATTACGATAAGTAGAAAAAATCTCATGAAATATGTGATTCGGGAAGGATGAGCAAAAGATATCAGTAAACCATATGCAACTAAAGTGATATGCATTGAATAATTGGTTGCATCGCGGCACTAATAAACCGTTTTATTATACTGTTTTCCCGGGAAGCCAGCAGTTCGTGTTTATAAAGCAGAACAGCCATGATATTCATGGCTGTTCTGTTACAGTAATTGAAAACTATTAGTAGCGCTTTCTTACTTTGTAGTGAGTGTGAAGAAGTTCATGTGACTTATGGCCTAGTGGTGTACCCAGATAATCTTTATAAACCTCTGTTACTTCGGGGTTCTCATGTGATTTCCTTAGGTTCATGCCCATATCTTCAGCATAAATGGCATCAGTACGCTTTTTGCGGATTTCAGGTGATGTAGGAATTGGCTGACCTCCTCCTCCAATGCAGCCTCCGGGGCAGCCCATGATCTCAATGAAGTGGTAGTTAGCCTCACCCTTTTCAACGGCTTCCATCAGTTTTTTAGCGTTTGACAATCCATGTGCAACGGCAACATTTAGTTCAACTCCTTCGAGGAAATTCCATGCCGGAACAGTATTCTTGATTTTAATGGAAGCTTCCTTAACACCTTCCATTCCACGAACGGGTTTGATATTCAGGTTTGTAAATGGAACTTCATTGCCTGTTACCAGTTCATAGGCAGTACGCAGAGCAGCCTCCATAACACCACCAGTCGCTCCGAAAATCACTGCGGCTCCTGTTGACTCACCCAGAATGCTGTCATAATGGTCGTCTTCGAGCTTGTCAAAATCAATACCTGCCTGCTTGATCATCATTGCCAATTCGCGGGTTGTAAGAACATAATCAACATCCTTAAATCCACTGTCGCGCATTTCAGGTCTGTTGCATTCAAACTTCTTGGCTGTGCAAGGCATGATTGAAACAACTGTCATGTTTTCTGCCTTGATGTTTACCTTATCAGCATAGTATGTTTTTGCCAGTGAGCCGAACATCTGCTGTGGCGACTTGCATGTTGACAGGTTATCCAGCAGTCCTGGGAACATATGCTCCTGGAATTTAATCCAGCCTGGTGAGCAGGATGTCATCATTGGTAGCTTAACTGATTCGTCCTTGTCGACCAGGGCTTTTTTCAAGCGGGTCAGAAGTTCAGTGCCTTCTTCCATAATGGTTAGGTCGGCAGTGAAGTCAGTATCCAGTACCTTGTTAAAGCCCATTTTCTTGAGGGCAGATACCATTTTGCCAGTAACCCTGGTGCCGGTTTCTACGCCAAGATCTTCACCCAAGGCAACGCGGGTTGCAGGAGCTGTCTGCACAACAACGAATTTCTTCGGGTCATAGATTGCATTCCAGACTTCCTCAATATAGTTTCTTTCTGTCAGGGCACCGGTCGGACATCTGTTGATGCATTGTCCACAGTTTGTGCAAACTACATCATTCATTGGCTTGTTCAGGAAGGTGCTGATTCCCTGATGGTTTCCCTTGTGAACAACGGCAAGGGCGCTGACAGCCTGTAACTCGGCACAGGTGCGAACGCAGCGCTGGCAACGAATACATTTACTGTTATCCTTCACAATTGAAGGTGAAGAGATATCCTGAATTTTGTCCTTAGGCTTAACAAGATCGAGGAATACGTGATCTCCGATTCTGTACTCGCTTGCAAGTTCCTGAAGTTCACAATGCCCGTTCTTGAAGCACTTTGTGCAGTCGCTGTTATGTTCAGAAAGCAGCAGCTCAACTACATGCTTGCGGGCAATGCGGACTTTCTCACTATTGGTAAAAACTTCCATTCCCTCTGATACCGGAGTGGCGCAGGAGGCTGAAAGTAATCTTGCGCCTTTCACTTCAACAACGCATACCCTGCAATTACCGGCTACACTTAGGTCGGGGTGATTGCAAAGGGTGGGAATGCGGAAATTGAGTCGTTTGGCTGCATCTAATATCGTAGTACCTTCCTCAACGGAAATAGCGATATTGTTTATTTTAAGGTTGACCATATATTTACTCATGGCGATTTCTCCTATTCTTTTTGTTAGCAGTGATTAATAAATGATCTCTTCCTTGAAATTGTCGACAATTGAAATGAAAGGATTGGCGACTGATTGGCCAAGACCACATTTAGCTGCAATTTTCATGGTAAGGGTAAGTTTCTTCATGTCTTCAAGATATGAAGGTGATTTTTCACCCTTTTTCACTGCTTCAATTCCTTTAAGCAGCTGCTGACATCCAACACGGCACGGCGTGCACTGTCCGCAGGATTCTTCAGTAAAGAACTCCAGATAATCATGAAGCACATTATACATTGAACGGGTTGAATTGAAAATCATCATGGACCCGCCGGTAGGAATACCTTCGAATCCGATAATGGTTTCATTGAACTTTTTCCTGGGAACACAATGTCCGGAGGCACCGCCAATCTGAACAGCCTTGGCATCACCATCAGCGAATTCCTCAACGAAATCCTTCAGTGGCATGCCTAATTCAAGTTCATAGATACCGGGTGTAGGGGTATCGCCGGATACCGAGAATACTTTGGATCCCCTGGAGTCAAAGGTTCCAAGCGATTTGAACCTTTCGGAACCCATCCTGCATATTTCACAGGTATAAACGAGGGTTTCAACATTATTAATAACAGTAGGCTTACTGTTATATCCTGCAACTGTAGGGTAGGGGGGCTTGTTTCGGGGTTCGCCTCTTTTACCTTCCATTGATTCGAACAATGCACTTTCTTCTCCACAAACATATGCACCACTTCCCGATCGCAGGTAAATAGCGAAGTTGGCTTTACGTTCAGCAAGTTGCTTGTTGAATAAATCAATCTTCTTTTGAAGGCCTTTCAGCAGAAAATTATATTCTCCACGCAGATAAATATATCCTTCTCGGGCACCAATTACATATCCGCAAATGGCCATTCCGGCAAATACCTTTTCAGGAACCTTGTCCAGAATTTCCCGATCCTTGAAGGTTCCGGGTTCACCTTCATCAGCATTGCATATAACATACTTTGCATCCGAATCTTCATTCCGGGTGAATTTCCATTTCAAGCCGGTTGGGAAACCAGCACCTCCACGACCTTTGAGTCCGGAGTCAATCATATCAAGGATAATGCTGTCAGCAGTTTTTTTGACAGTTTTATCGTATACATCTATAGGGGTGACTTTTTCGTCCCATCCAAAGATGATATCTACTTTTTTCAATTGTATCTGTTCCATAATAGCTGTCTAGTTGGTTTTCTTCATGTATTCTTCAACGATTTCAATAGCTTTCTGCGGAGTAACTTCCGGGAAAACTTCATCATTTACCAGCATTACCGGTCCCTTATGGCACCAGCCAAGGCAGTTTGCAGTAAGAAGTGTGAATTTCTTATCATGAGTAGTTTCACCAACCTTGATTTTCAACTGGTCTTCAAGTACTCCGATAATTTCATCCTTGTTACGCATGTGACATGAAATAGTCTTGCATATCCTGATGATGTTTTTTCCTCTTGGTACAGTGTCAAGGAAAGTATAAAAGGAAGCTGTTCCGTAGACATCTGCTGCAGATAAATCCAGCTCCTTTGCAATCATGATCATGACTTCTTCCGACAGGTATTTTTCAGTGGCAACTACCCCCTGCAGAATGGGCATAAGGGCATTTCGGTCACGACCATGTTTTTCAACAAGTTCATGAACCAGGTTTTCAGTATTTGTCATGTAGACCTCCATGATTTGTTTTAATTAATTATAAGAATTACAGCTATTTGCATTGTTAATGAATTAACAAACACAAGGCAAATTTATACATTTTCATTGTTATTAAAATAACAATAAGAGTTTTTTTACATATATTGTCTAATTTATAATGAGTCTAAAATGCCTGTCTTTACTGAGATTCTTAAATAATTGAATGGAAAGCTCTTACTTTGGATATTCATCTTGAGAAAGCGTTTAATTTTGTGTCATAATAGTTAGCATGCCTTATAGATACTTTATTCAATTGTCATTTGACGGAGCTGCATATTGTGGTTGGCAATGCCAGCCAAATGCACTTACTGTTCAGGAGGTACTTGAGGATTCGTTGAGGAAGATTTGCGGACATAGCAAAGGTGTTACAGGCTGTGGGCGCACCGATTCAGGTGTTAATGCCAGGGTGTTTTATGCTCATCTGGATATGGACTCTTATGTTAAGGAGCCTCAGCAATTGTTGCACAAGCTTAACAGAATTCTGCCCGCTGATATTGCTGTTCATTCCTGGCGTTCAGTGGCTACCGGGGCTCATGCCCGTTTCAGTGCACAATGGCGTGAATACAAATATTTTATTCAACCTTATAAGGATCCTTTTGGAAACAGGTATGCATACCAGCTCCAATGGAATCTTGATGTGGATTTGATGAACCAGGCAGCAGGAATCTTACTTAAGCATGATGACTTTCAATGCTTCAGTAAGGTACGCACTGATGTTGCCAATTTCCGTTGCAGGATAATGGAAGCTGAGTGGACCCGTGAGGAAGGGAAACTTGTGTTCAGGATAAAAGCTGACCGTTTTCTCAGGAACATGGTAAGAAGTATTGTCGGAACCATGATTGATGTTGGCCGCGGCCGACTAAGTCCTGAGGGTTTCGAATTGGTGCTTCAAAGTCGCGACAGAAGGAAGGCCGGGACTTCTGTGCCAGCTAACGGACTATTTCTATGGGATGTGAATTATCCTGCCGAAGATTTTACAGATGAAGCAATTGAATTTTCATATGAGAGCCTGAATGAAATAATAAGTCATCATCAGCGAAATAACGATCTTCATCACAGTTCCGGCAATGAAGCCGATGAATGATCCAATTGCTGACCGGAAAGCCTGGTCAGAGTTACTGCCATTGAGAAGTTCACCGATATAGGCGCCGATAAACGGGCCCGCAATCATGCCGATTGGAGGGAAGAGAAACATTCCTGCTATCAGCCCTATTGTTGCACCCCAGGTGCCTCCCTTACTACCACCGAATTTCTTCGTCCCCCATACCGGAATATAGTAGTCTGCGAGTATCACAGCAATAGTCAGCAGAGCCCAGAGTACCAGAAAATCTTCCCCAAAAGGACTTTTGGAGGTCAGTTGAAGGCAAATCAAACTCAAGTAGACCAGGGGAGGGCCGGGGATAAAAGGTAATATACATCCTATAATGCCTGCCAGTATTAGTAAACTGCCCAATACAATTAGAAAAATATCCATACGTCTTCGTGATTGGCTTATGAGATTTGCCTGTAAAAACCTTAGGCATACGTTTGATAAACAAAGATAATTGCATAACTTTGGATATAGATATTATAATTTTCAAATTCTTCCTCTGCTCTTTTATCTCTGGTAATCAATTCACAAGCTCATTTTCGACTTATTACCGGGATTCAGATCCCAAATTTGTGAATGTAAAATGATGATACATCACATTAAATGGCATCTATTTTGCAATCAACCAACCTTTTTTAACCCTCAAAAATTTCACCTATGAAAATCAAGTTGACTAAAATCTTATTTGCATCAGCAATTATTGGTTTTTCTTTTTCTTTATTCTCTTGTGCCACAAGAAGTGTTTCAATGAAGCTGCTGGTTCCGGCTGATGTAACAGTTCCCCTGGAAATACAGTCTGTTGGAATATTAAACCGCTCCTTACCCCAGCGAAATGACCAATTTATAAATATTCTAGAGGGTTTTATTACAGGTGAATCAGTTTTGGCTGACAGGGAAGGCTCCTTCAATTGTATCAGAGGTGTTGAAGCCAGATTAAATGAATCACCTCGGCTCAGGGCTTTTGCAATTGAGTCAGATCAATACAGGGGCACTGGTACAAGGCAGTTTCCTGAAATGCTTGACTGGAATACAGTGGATGCTTTGTGCAAGGAATATAAGGTTGATGCAATTCTCTCACTCGAAACATTTGATTCTGACTTTGATTTGAGAAAGCACACTTCTGAAACCAAGGAGAAGGTTAACGGAAGAGAGGTTAAGAAGATTGAGTATCATGCTGATTTAAGGGTGAATGTGAATTCAGGATGGCGCTTGTATGATAATATCCACAAACAGGTCACCGACCAATCTACTTTTACTGACAGGAAAGACTGGGATGGCAGTGGCGCAACTGCTGAAGCTGCTCTGGAGAATCTTCCCAATAAGAGAAGAGCCATTAACGAGTCTGGTACTTTTGCAGGCTTCAGAATTGCTAACAGGATTTCACCAAATTGGCGCACAGAAAGAAGAACCTATTTTGTTAAGGGTGCTGATGAATTCAAGGCGGCACATAAAGAGATAAAATTCAACAACTGGGATCCTGCAATTGAAATCTGGAAAAAGCTAGCTGAAAATTCCAATCCGGAAATTGCAGGCAAAGCGTGTTATAATCTTGCCCTTGCATCAGAAATGCGCGGGAATATGGACCTTGCGATTGTATGGGCAGAAAAAGCCATGAAGCAATACCATGTTAAAAAGGCCAGAGGCTATGTTGATGTATTGTATAACCGGCAGCGAAATGAGGAGAGGCTGAAAGACCAGATGCAGTAGTTCAGAATTGGATGAATTTTTGAACATTTGGCCATCGTATTGGTTTTCATTATCAAATGAAACAATCAATGAAATTGCCTGGTTTTTCCTGTTTGTTATTCGTGTTGACATTCTCAATGCTGAGTATTGAGTCATGCGGACAATTGCAGAAACAATCAGCTGCCAATAAACAGCCTGAAATGGGATACGAGATCGAAAAATCAGATTCTGCCTGGAAAGAGCAACTTACTCCGATGCAATATAACGTACTGAGGCAGAAGGCAACCGAACGGCCTCACACAGGATTGTATGATCAGTTTTTTGAAAAGGGAACGTATTTCTGTGCCGCCTGCGGTTCTGAACTTTTCGAGTCGTCTACCAAATTTGATGCAGGATGTGGCTGGCCATCCTTCTATGATCCATCCAAGCCTCATCAGGTAAAGGAGATTCCTGATTCAAGCCATGGCATGATTCGAACAGAAGTTGTTTGTGAAAAATGCGGAGGTCACCTTGGCCATGTGTTTGATGATGGACCAGAGCCTACAGGGAAACGTTACTGTATTAATTCTGCCTCACTGGTTTTCAAACGCAAATAGAATCAACTTCCCATCAGGAAACAGATTTGATTCAATAAGCTGCTGATTGCTTCAATTGAGAACTTCGAAGGGATTAAATCCTTTCTATTCCACTTCCTGCATATGGTATTCCACCAGGCCGTCAATAGGGGCCTGAATTACCTTTCCGGTTGAGGTTCCAAATTCAGCACCAATGGCTGAAAGGATATCCTTATAATGATATGCAACTGATCCTACAAAATTTACAGGTACCTCTGTATATTTCTGGTAACAGCATACCTGGTACTTGAAGAACTGTCTGAAGTTTTCAGCAATCAATTGCTGCATATAGGGGTGATCCCTGTTGATATTGATAAAAGTGCTGAAGGAAGCCAGGAACCGACTTGGAGCCGGTTTATTGTATACTGCATCCAATATGCTTTCCTTACTCATGGGATATTGCTGAACCAGCTTTTCCGAAAGATCGGCAGGCAGTTCGTTGTGCAGGAAATCGGAAATCAATTTCTTACCCATATGAGCCCCGCTGCCTTCATCGCCGAAAAAGTAACCAAGTGAAAAAATGTGATCGGTTATAGTTTTTCCATTATAAAAACATGAATTTGAGCCGGTACCTAAGATCGCTACTATTCCTTCATGATTTCCACACAAGGCTCTGGCTGCGCCCAGCAAGTCATGTTCAATATTAATTGTGGCAGAAGGAAATACTTTTTCAAAAGCAGATTCAACAACCTGATTCTTGGTTGCAGTAGAACAGCCGGCACCATAATAGTAAATTCTGCCAACACCATTATTATCAATGTATGGTTGCAGTTCCTTCCAGAGAATTTCTTCAATTTCTGCACTACTCACCAGGTACGGATTAAATCCTGTTGTTTGAACTTGCTTGTATTCTCGGCCTTCTTTCAGTAGTCTCCAGTCGGTTTTTGTGGAACCTCCGTCAGCAATCAGAATCATTTCTCAATGTTTAGTGAATAGTAGGGAAATAGAAGTAGTTAGGGTGAATCATCTAACAGGTGTTGAATATCCTTTACCAGTTAACAACCAGTTGAATAATTCGGGGTGCAAAGATAAGGAGTCCAACTGATACTGCAATGATTGACATAATCAGCACTGCACCTGCGCCTAAATCCTTTGTTCGTTTGATTCCATCATGGATTTCAGGATGCAGGGTGTCGCAAAGTTGTTCAATGGCAGTGTTTACAGCTTCAAGCGCAATTACTCCGCCAATGCACAACAAAATGGCAATCCACTCCATGCTGCTGATATTGAACAGGAAAGATGCTCCAATTACCAGAATGGCAACAGTTAGTTGAATCCAGGCATTGGGTTGAGTTCTGATCAGGAATTTGATTCCCTGCCAGGCGAATCCAAAGCTCT
Organism: Bacteroidales bacterium; assembly: GCA_016707705.1. Taxonomy (GTDB): domain Bacteria; phylum Bacteroidota; class Bacteroidia; order Bacteroidales; family UBA4417; genus UBA4417. The sequence continues at coordinate 94,294 of JADJHD010000020.1, read as the reverse complement.
TTATCTGTTTTTTAGAGGAAAATTGCATAGTTTTCAGATGCTTAGGTTGAATTCCAACATTTAATGTTCTCGGACAAACATCCACTGGGTTGCTGATGATGCTTCCTGATTATATTGATAACCATCCTCATCAAAAGCTTTCAGATGTTCTGGGTCATTTAGCTGATACTGAAGCACAAACCGGGACATCATACCCCTGGCTTTCTTTGCATAAATGCTCACAACTTTTAACTCGCTATTTTTATTTTCAACAAAAACTGGTGTGATAACTTTAGTTTTACCCAAATAGGGGGTGACTGTCTTATAGTATTCCTGTGAAGCAAGGTTCACCAAAGTTTTGGCATTGGCAGTTTTCATTTCAGCAATCAATTGTCTGGCAATCTTTGAACCCCAGTAATCATAAAGATTGTTTCCGGAGCCAGTGGCAAAATGAGATGCCATTTCAAGCCTATGGGGAAGGATTTTATCGAGAGGTCTCAAAATTCCATATAATCCGGAAAGTATTCGCAGATGGTCCTGAGCAAAATAGATAGCTTCTTTTGACAAGTCATTGGCTTGAAGGCCATTGTAAACTTCTCCATTGTAAGTAAAAACTGCCTGTTTGCCGTGGGATTCTGTCAGTGAGATATCCCAGCTGGCATATCTTTCAATGTTTAACTGAGCTAATTTCGGTGAGACCTGCAATAGCTCCGACAATGCTTTTGGCTTTAGTTTCCTGACCCTTTTTGCCAAAAAATCAGCCTTTGCAGAAAAGACAGGTAAAGTGTAATCTTCAATAGGGGACTGAGTGGAAAAGTCAAGCGTTTTTGCCGGTGATAATATGATCATCATGGTTTGTGAGTCCTTGATGTTACCTTAATGATCGTTTGTTCCCTTTGTCCGGGAGTTAGTGACAGATAATGGTCAGTGAGAGTATAAAAAACACCTGATTCGTTGAATGAAATTCCAACCATATTAATTGCTGCAAAACCTGCAACGATGTTTTCAGCTGTTCTTCTGGGCAATCCGGTAAGCTTACAGAACCTGGTCATGGTAATGGATTGATTTTCTTCCAGGTATTTTAGCAGGAACATTTCATGTTCACCATAGCGAATGAAGACACCTTCGGTATTCTTCCTCCAGCGATATGCCTTGATCCATACGCTGTTAACCGGGAAGTTTTCATCCTTCACCCTAATGTAGGCAATATATTCATTACGCTTGTCGGGTGCCAGATAAAGCTCTCCACTGCTCTTTGGAACCTTGATCTCAAGTACTTTTTTTCCGTCAATTGTCCATTCCTTGACCTCGAAACTAAGCTGTGGGCGGGTGTACAATTCGGATGCAGCCTGCACCATATAGAATTCCTCTTCACTACGCACACCTGCAATAGCCCCATTATCCTTGACTCCAATCAGCAGACAGCCACCATCAGTATTTGCAAATGCCGATAAGGTCCGGGCAATTTTTTTTGAGTCAGTAATTCCGAATTTGAAGTCAAGAGTCTGATGTTCTCCCTGTAGTATCAGTTTTCTGATATACCCTTCAGCTGGTTCGGCCTGCTGTGTGATCCTATAGTGTTGCTGAGGCATGTTTTTTCTGTGTTAATCAATCAGCAGGAGTAGTTTGTCAAAAGTAATACTGACAATTCTGAATCTTACTGATTATATGAGATTGGAAACGTACAATAAGTGAAAGAACCTTTAAGTCCAATTCATGGAAGGTAAAGACAGCTATGATGAAAATACGGCAATTATTCTGATTTGGTAAATTTAGCAAGGTATTCCTTCATCATATCCTTGTGCACCATTATATCCATCATTTTTAACTTGACATAATCTTCGTGGAAGAAGTAGTAGCCAAAGTTCGGATTTTTTTCCTTACCACCTGTTCTGCTGCCGGCTCCGGAGTCTTTTACAAGGAACCATGTAATACCATCCTTTTCCTGATAGCCTACGATATGCAATCCATGATCATCAGTTGTAGTTTCATTGCTGAACCTGAACTGACGTGCGTTTTCATCAATTGCAGAAGAGGGAATATCGAAGGAAGGGATTATTGCGGTATTGGCTTCCCTGGCGAGGAAACCTGCTTCCGACACGTCACCTCCAATGGCAAGAGTATATCCATTTTTGAGGGCATTCTTAATGATTTTCATATAATCATCAAGAGGCAGATTGTAATAATCCTTATTGTGCCACCAGTTATCGGGAACCTCATATTCAACCTGTTTCCAGTAAGGTTGCTGCATATAGCTAAGAACGTCGCAATAGTCATCCGGATTTAGCCTGAGATAGGATGCGAGGTATTCCTTTGGGGTAAATGTTTTTCCATCCACAACAAACGACTGGGGTGGTTCTCCAATATGGTAATTTAGAATGCTTTTAACATTGTTGAGTACAGAAGTTCTATCCCAAAGATTATTTTGCTTGACAAATTCAAGGTATTGCCTGAACTCATCGATCAATTTGGCGTGGGAGTAAAACTTTTGTCCATCGAGAAATCCTGTATAGGAAGCATAGGGCATACATCCATACTTTTTCCAGATTTTGGTTACTGCATTTCCTTCAGAACCTTCACCAACATATATTCCTCCTCTGGTATCAATCCATTCATTGGCTCTTTCGAGGTATTCACAATAGACTGTATACATATCAGATACCCTGACCTTTTTACCGCTCAGTCGAAATACTTCCGACTCAAGGTATGAGGTGGTTGAGAAACTCCAGCAGGTATTGGTATTGCCTTGTGAGACAGGCTCATTATGCCAGTATTGTTTGAAGTCATCCTTGCTTTTGGGCAGATTAAGTCCTGTTGGATCCAGCTTGAAGGTAGGTTTGGCTTTAGGGACCTCTTTCGTGGCTTCAAATTCCTCAATTCCTTTCAGGATGGAGTTTTGGAAATATCCAGGTTCATATGTTTTGAAAGCGCCTTTATTGGCTGCATTCTGGGCAAATGCCAGATTACCAATAAAGATGAATGCGATAATAAAAATGTGGTTTTTCATAAGACTGTCCCGGTATTGTTGCTTTGATGAAAGAAGTTGTTTTCAGTTGCCTACAGGAATACGATATTGTTTTTTACTGTGATTTTTTCGCAATAATGGCATTGCAGTTTCATGGCTTCCTTGTCGACAACTGTAAACTTTGTCGGAATAAATTCAACATTGGTTATACAGTTTGGATTGAAGCACTTAACAATATTGATGACCTCATCAGGAACTCCAACCTGTTTCTTGGAGACGACCTCGAAATTTCTGATTTCGATGATAGTAGCTGTTGCAGCGGCGAGAGCTATCTTATTGATTTCATTTGCATCAAAAAAGGTGTTGCTAACCTTAATCAATCCTTTCTTTCCATATTTCTTGCTTTCCAGGTTGTCGCCAACAAGAACCTGATGTTTGTTGTGCTCCAGGTTTAAAATATGCAGGACTTTAAAAACATTATTGCTGGGTATATGGTCGATAACGGTTCCGTTTTCGATGGCCGTTACATTCAAGTGTTTCTTGTTTTCCATGATTTCTATGTATATGAGCTGTTTGACTGAAATTATTTAACGCCTGCAATTGCAGCAAGCAGGGCCTGACGGACATACACCCCGTTTTCAGCTTGCTTGAAATAGAAAGCCTGTGCTGTTGAGTCAACATCCTCACTGATCTCATTGACTCTTGGCAGTGGGTGCAGGATTTTCATATGAGGCTTGCAGCCATCAAGCATTGCGCGGTTCAGTACATAGGAGTTCTTCACCTTTTCATATTCCATAGGATCACTGAATCTTTCTTTCTGTATCCGGGTCATGTAGATAATATCAGCCATAGGGATAATATCCTGCAATTCAGTGTATTGCTGGTATTCCAATTTGGCATTTTTGATATGCATCTTTACTGAGCTGGGTAATTTCAGTTCATCAGGAGAAACCAGATGGAAGGATGCATTGAAATTGCACATAGCCTGAACGAGAGAATGAACTGTTCGGCCATATTTCAGGTCGCCTACAAAAGCAATATTCAGGTTATCCAGTGTACCCTGAGTTTGTTTGATGCTGTACATATCTAGCAGGCACTGGGTTGGGTGCTGGTTGGCACCATCACCTGCATTGATAACAGGAACTGATGAAACTTCGCTTGCCCAACGGGCTGCACCTTCACGAGGGTGGCGCATCACGATAATATCAGCATAGCTGCTAACCATCATGATTGTATCTTTCAGGGATTCACCTTTCTTAACGCTTGTTGAACCGCTGTCACTGAATCCGATTACTCTTGCTCCAAGCCGGTTGGCGGCAGTTTCGAAGCTCAACCTCGTGCGTGTGCTTGGTTCAAAGAATAAAGAAGCAACAACATGGTCGTTAAGCAGTTTCTGGTTTGGGTTATTTTCAAACTCAGCTGCAATGTCAAGGATGCGGAGGTATTGTTCCTTGGTGAAATCGGTGATGGATATCAGGCTTTTATCTTTCATATATGAAGTTTTTTTCAGGTTCCAAAGATACTTATGCTTTCGGGGATGATTGATTCATCGTTGCCATTAGTTTTCAAAAGTTTTTAACCTGTTGTTCGGGTTGAGTGAAAACTAATTTTGTTGAGGTCAGGGCAAAAAAAAAGCGACCCAAAGGCCGCTTCTTTTTCCTGTTTATTTAACCAGGTTATGCTTCTTGACAAATACATCCAGAATTTCAGTGAGATCTGGCTTGCCAATTTCCTGCAGGTCATATCCAACTTTCACTGTAGGCTTGTCAATCTTTACAATGCGCTTCAGATCGATAGGGGTTGCAATAACTACTGCATCACAAGGTGTATTGGCAATAGTCTTTTCAAGGTCACGGGTTTGTTCTTCGCCGTATCCCATAGCTGGAAGCAGTGTTCCGATATTAGGATAAATGCGGAATGTTTCTGCAAGTTTACCAACTGCATAAGGACGTGGATCTACCAGTTCAGCTGCTCCGTATTTGTTGGCTGCAACTGTACCTGCTCCAATCTTCATTTCACCATGGGTGAGTGTTGGACCATCTTCAACAACCAAAACGCGTTTTCCGCGGATCAGTTCTGGTTTATCAACTGTAAGTGGTGAAGCACCATCAACAATGATAGCATTTGGATTGATTTTAGCCAGGTTATCACGAACCTTCTGAATGTTGGCGATATCAGCGGAGTCGATCTTGTTGATGACAATAACGTCTGACATGCGTGCAACTACTTCTCCCGGGTAATAGGAAATTTCAGCACCCGGACGATGTGGGTCAGCTACACCAACGGTAAGGTCTGGCTTGTAGAATGGGAAGTCATTGTTTCCACCATCCCAAAGAACAACATCACAACCACTTGGGTCATTTTCTGCTGCGCGGAGGATAGCTTCATAATCAACTCCTGCATAAATTACGTTACCACGAACAACGTGTGGTTCATATTCTTCCATTTCCTCAATGGTACATTTGTGACGGGCAAGATCGCCAACTTCAGCAAAACGCTGAACTTTCTGGGCAACCAGGTCGCCATAAGGCATTGGATGGCGAACAGCAACAACCTTCAGACCTTTAGCCATCAGGATTTCAATAATACGCCTGGAGGTTTGGCTCTTTCCGCAACCGGTACGGGTAGCTCCAACTGCAATTACTGGCTTTGTGCTCTTAATCATGGTTTCACCGGGACCGAGGAGTATGAAATTGGCACCTGCTGCATTAACCACAGCGCTCATATTCATAACACGCTGGTAGGGAACATCACTATAGGCGAAAACGCAATCAAGAGCCTGGAGGTCCTTGATAAGGCTTGTGAGATCTGATTCAGCATAAATGGGAATTCCATTTGGATAAAGATCTGCTCCGGCCAGTTCGGCAGGATACTTGCGTCCGTCAATGTCAGGAATCTGTGCAGCTGTGAAAGCTACAACATTGTATTCTGATTTGCCTCTGAAAAATGTGTTGAAGTTGTGAAAATCACGGCCTGCAGCTCCGATAATGATTACGTTCCGTCGCATAAAAAAGATTGATTTAGGTTAAACTATGTTTTGTTTTATTTATCCGTTTTTAGTCTCACCTGCTCCATTCTGATATTTAAAAAAGAATCAAAAATTGGAATGAAAATGATTCTTTTAGCTGGTATTTTACTCAGAGGGTGAGGGAGCAAAGTTAATGGTTTAAACTTGCTGGCAAAATTTTTTATTACCTCGTTAAGGCCAGTGTTAACAATAGTTTCAGGAAAATCGAATTATATAAGTCTTGCTACTCATGGTCCTTGAGTTAAAAACTTTCTATAAGCCAGAACTGGACAAGCTTATGCTGATATCTACATATTTTACTTTACATTCTGGCATACATTAAACCATTCTAAAATTGTATTTTTGCAATCCAAAATCGGGATATATAATGATTGAGAAACTACTTGAAAATAAGGTATTGGAAGCACTCAAAGTGCTTTATTCCCACGAAGAAAATGCGGGTTCGATACAGTTGCAGGTTACAAAAAAGGAATTCAGGGGAGATTTTACACTTGTAGTTTTTCCATTTACCAAACTCAGCAGAAAATCTCCTGAGGCAACTGGAGCAGAAATTGGAGAGTATCTCCTTCAAAACATGAAGGAGGTTGCTGCTTATAATGTAATCAAAGGCTTTCTGAATCTTGAAATACAGGCCTCATACTGGATGTCCTTCTTCCTGAATAATGCAATCAGGGATGATTTTGGCTTTCTGACTCCAAGCGGGACCCATCCTGTAGTCATAGAATACTCTTCTCCCAATACAAACAAGCCTCTTCATCTTGGACATATCAGGAATAACCTGCTTGGATTTTCAATATCCAGAATACTCGAAGCCCACGGAGAAAAGGTTGTTAAGGTGAACCTTGTGAATGACAGGGGGATTCATATTTGCAAGAGCATGCTTGCATGGCAGAAGTGGGGAGAAGGCGAAACACCTGAAAGCAGTGGATTAAAAGGTGACCATCTTGTAGGGAAATACTATGTTATTTTTGATAAATACTATAAGCTGGAAATCGAGGAGTTGATTTCCAAAGGTATAAGTAAGGATGAGGCTGCAAAATCTGCTCCGCTTATTCTTGCTGCCCAGGATATGCTAAGGAAATGGGAAGCTCATGACAAGGAGGTTGTTGATTTATGGAGCTTGATGAACTCCTGGGTTTATAGTGGATTTGAAATCACCTATAAGAATCTTGGAATTAATTTCGATAAGACCTACTACGAATCCAAAACCTATTTATTGGGGAAGGAGTTGGTTGAACAGGGGGTAAAAAGTTCTGCTCTTTACAGGAAGGAAGACAGCTCAGTCTGGATAGATCTTACTGCAGAAGGATTAGATGAGAAGCTGCTGCTGCGTTCTGATGGTACATCTGTTTATATGACTCAGGATTTGGGCACGGCTCAGCAGCGCTTTGATGAATATCAGCCGAAGAAACTAATCTACGTTGTAGGTAACGAACAGGAGTATCATTTTCAGGTTCTGAAAAAGGTGCTGATGCATCTTGGAAGAGAATGGTATGATTCCCTTTACCATTTGTCATACGGTATGGTAGAGCTTCCTCAGGGGAAGATGAAATCGCGTGAAGGAACTGTTGTGGATGCCGATGACCTGATGCAGGAGATGATGGATACAGCTAGGACTACCACAATGGAATTGGGTAAGATTGAAGATTTCGACAATGAAGAAGCTTTTCAGCTTTTCAGGACTATCGGACTTGGAGCTCTTAAGTACTTCATTCTAAAGGTTGATCCCAAAAAGAATATGTTGTTCAATCCTGCAGAGTCAATTGATTTCAATGGCAATACAGGACCGTTTATTCAGTATACCTATGCTCGCATCCGTTCCGTGATCAGGAATGCTGAGAACGCAGGGATTAAGTTTACCAGTGAGGTTAATATCAATGAGGAGGCAGGAATGCATGATTTGGAGAAAGAATTGCTTAGGGTGCTTCATCAGTTCCCCTCAACCCTTTCAGATGCAGCCTTGAATCATAGTCCGGCCGTGATCGCAAATTATTCTTATGAACTGGCATGTTCCTACAACCGTTTTTATCATGAATTAAGCGTCCTGAAAGAGCCTGATACGGCCTTAAAGAATTTCAGGCTGGGACTTTGTCACTTCACTTCAAATGTTATTCGCAATACAATGTGGCTTTTGGGTATTGATGTTCCGGAAAGGATGTAAACAAATAAAGACTTAGCAATAGAATCCTGAATTCTAATGTGATTTGAATAAGAAAAAAAAAGCTGCCGGGATTCCGGCAGCTTTTTTTAATTCAGGTTGATGATCCTTATTTGATGGAGATCTTCCTGGTGATAAGTTTGTTATCGGCATAGATCTGCAGAACATAAATTCCTGGCTCGAATCCATCAGTGAGGATGCGGAGGTTATTACCAGGAGTGCTGTAGTTGTATACTTCCTGTCCGAGAAGGGTCGTCATTCTAACCTGAGTAAACTGAACCGGAGTAATGATGTTGATTACATCTGTAGTTGGGTTAGGATATACCTTAAAGGCAGCAGGATCAGTATTGGGAACACCTACAGTTACCCATGCATCAACGCATACCTGAGCTGATTCACCATTGTCATAAACAGCAGTAACGCAGTAAGTCTGCTTGCCATTGGCAACAGGATAATCATGGTAGAACAGTTCGGCGATTGGTGAGGTCAGAAGGAGAGTGTCATTGCGATATACATTAAATCCTACGAGTGTGCCACCAGGAGCAGGAGTGTTCCATGAGAGGTGTACGCTATTGTCGCTAACCTGAGCTGCAAGTCCGGTTACTGTATTCAATACCTGACCTGGTTCAAGAACGCTTACATATTTGAAAATACCACCAACGGTTGCACTTTCGTTGAATCCACCGGCCCAGCCGCATGTATTGTTTACAAAATCAACAGCTAGGTACTGGCTAACTTCTGTTCCGTCGAAATGTGACCATGAGTGGCCGCCATCGAAACTGTAGAATGAACCGAGAGTAACTGCTGAGTTTGCTTCGGTTGAAACCCAAGTGTTTTCAGTTCCAGGAACAAAGCAGTAATCGTTGGTTCCAACCTGACCGGCAACAGTAATATTTGCCCATGATACACCTCCGTCAAATGTTTCAGCTAATGCACCGGTTGAGTTCTGGTCTTTATCCTGAGCTATACCATGCAACGCATCTGCCATTTTGATATCAACGTATTTTGCGCCCAGAGTAGCAGTAGCTGCTTCCCAATGGAGCCCCTTGTCAGCTGACCTGTAGATACGGCCCTTATTTGTACCGAACCATGCATTGTCACCAACTGCTGAATAATAACCAACAATTCCGAATTCACCGGAAACAGGATTTATGATATTGTTACCGGGTACCTGTGTCCAGGTAGTACCACCATTGCTGGTAGTGTAGATTTCAAAATCACCGCTGATTGGGTCACCCATGCAGAATCCGTCATTGCTGTTAAAGAAATGAACAACATTTGGGAAAGAAGCACTGTTTGAGAATGTTGCGGTTGTTTGGCGATTCCATGTTGTACCACCATCAAAAGTAGCATAGATACCCTGAGGCTTGCTACCCGTTTGTTTATACATAGGGCAATAGGCAACCTGATCGCTTACTGCAAAAATCATTGCAGGCTCAAGACCGGCGCAGTTAGGAATAACTCCAGTTACCCAGGTATTACCACCATCGCTGGTACGTGTCCATTCCTGAATATAATTGGTAGTGGTAACTCCGTCATAAGCAGTTCCCCATGCAGTGAGTGTATCAACAGCACAGAGGTATTTTACTCCGCGTGAAGCAGTAGCAAAACCGCTTGCCTGTGGAATCCATTCGCTAAGTCCGATTGTTACAGCATGGTAAGCTGTATCAGTTGCATTCAAAGCCTGTACACTCAGAACATGTGAGCCTAAGGTTGATGTACCAGTGTTCCATGGGAATGTAAATGTGCCCTGAGGAGTAGTGTATACCTGTGCGCCATCTACAAATACGGAAACGGCAGTAGCAGTACCATCAAGAACTGAACATTCAACATTGAAGGTGCTTCCGAATCCGATAGCCTGATTGGGGAAAATGTTTGTAAAACGAACAACGAGATTTGGGTTACCAGGTTTAATACCGATGACAGCCTTGTTGTTGCTGTTTGGAGTATAACCACCGGCATTGAGTGAACCAATAGCAAAATATCCGTTGTACATTCCGGACCATCCCCAATTCATATGGAACTTGGAGTCGCTGGTGCGATATCCATCGCAAACCCAAGCGTGACCTGATGTGCCATCGTCACCTGAATAATAAATAGGACGCATGTTATCAAGTTCTGCCATCAGCATGGATTTCCAGCCAGTTGTAGTGTAGTTTGCCTTTTCTTCGAGGGATATGGTTGTAGGGTCATAGTTGAAATAGGTGGTGAGTGCGTAAGGAACGCTTTCGCTAAAAGCTCCTGATGCATCAATTCCGTAATCCATATCAACAGCTACACCATTCTGATACATTATAGTTGCAACATTGGTATTGGCACTTGTGATGTTGTTTCCCATTGCACTCCAGTTATAGGTGGTAGTGCCAAAGTTGGCAGACTGCTGTCCATAGGTAGGATGAACATAGGAATGTGACAGATAGCCGTGAGCAGGGAATGAATGGTATTTTTCAATCTGGCTCATAGTGGTAGCAACACAGCCTGTTGGAGAATGGTTGCAGGTTCCCGGTGCAGATACGGTTGGGGTTTGAGTGTTGTAATAACATCCCTGATCCCATGTAGTGGTCAAAAGAGGACCAACATCATTTGTAGCGCGTGGGAAATCATTTTCCTGGATTTTATTCCATTCAGCCAAGGTTGCAGTATTGTCATATTTGGCGGCAATGATATGAGCGATTTCCTTGTCATAACTGTCGAACCAATACTGAACTGAAGGTAAAGTAAGGTTGATGTCGAAATAACCGGTGCCTGATTGTGCAAGCACAGGAGTAACAGCATCATCAGCTGACATTACAACAAAACCACCTTCACTGTAATTGAATACGTAATAGGTTGTAATTCCATTGTAAGAATGACTGTAGGAGTCGATAAGCTTCAGGTCGCTCTTGCCTGAAAAATGAACATAGTAGTTGTTGGCTACCTGTTGTGCCTGATCTTGTGTAACTGACTTACCAAAGGCAAGGCCAGCAATAAGAATACTGAGAATCAGGGTAGTTAGTTTTCTCATGGTTGAGGTTTGATTGGTTATTAATTGGTTTATCGAATGCTAGTCAGCAAACAGGAAAGTGTTTATGAAACATTTCCATCCATAGAATGCAAATTTATAATTAATATGATTGGATAAGGAAAACAGGAATTTTTTTTTAGACCCTTTTTAAATATTCCAATCTGTTGATATTATCGGAGATACAACTGATCCTCCTTCAAATTGCAAGTGAATTTTGATGGTTTGTTTTAGCTTATGTAATTTAGAGCCCTGATCGAACCGCAATAAACTCATTATTAAGGAAACATGCTAAAGAAACTGTTTGAGAAAGAGTTGACTTTATCCTGGCTGGTTATTCTTGCAGTGCTGACTTCTGTTCTTACGTTTCCTGTTTATGCTCCCGTGTTTTCAAACGGCATCGACCCGCCTCTCTCCTGGGTGTTTAACTATCTGATTAACGGAAATATTGCATTGGGAAAGGATATTATTTTTCCACACGGACCTTTGGCATTTTTGATGTATCCTTTGTCCATTGGAAATAATTATCCGATTGCATTACTGGTTCATTTTTCGCTACGCTTTTTATTGGCTTACAGTATTTTAAGAATCAATGACGATAGTTCGGCAGCAAAGGTTACCCTGAAGGCATTGGCTTCAGTACTATTGCTTGCTTCCCTTGATATCCTGCTTGTGATTACCGGAATAGTTATATCAGGCAGTTATCAATACCTGAAAAGCAGAAAAGTTGCCTGGTTGCTGGCAGCTCTGATATTAACTTCCTTTGCCCTTTTTATTAAGGCTTTTGTTGGAATAGTCTGTGTTTCCATTGTTGTAATGCTATTCCTGCAAGTGTTGTTTGAATGCATCAGAAATCGCCGAGAATGGTCAGTTGTGTGGTTTCTTCCTGTTTTACCGCTATTTGTTATTGCCATCTGGCTTACATTATATGGAACACTATCAGGTTTGGGGCGATATTTTTACGGAATGTTTCAACTGGCAGGGGATAACTCAGCTGCTGTTGCCTATTACCCGGAGAATGACTGGATATTACTTGGGATAGCTTTTGCCTCCATTTTCACACTCTTTGTGTTGCATTTCAGAAGCAAAAATGTGCTGAGGTTAATGATTTTGCTGGCTCCGGCTCTTTTCGCAGTCTGGAAATATGGAATGGCAAGGGAAGATTATCTGCATTCAGGGATGCTGTTTCTCTTCGTATTTACCATTGCCGTCTTTATAATACTTACGATTGAGAAGTTGAAGAAACTTTCCTTCCTGGTGGCGCTGACAATTGTCTTCCTGTTTTACCTCAATCTGAAGAACTCTTTTTATTATGAGCCCCCCAGCCTGAGCTTCAATGGAGTTTCAAACCTGTACAATCTGGCTACTGATTATAATTCCATTATAGATACCTGTGAAAAAGGGAGTGAGAGAAATATCAGGAGAAACCGCCTTGAAGAGCAAGTGCGCAATGAAATCGGTGAAGCTTCCGTTGATGTCTATCCATGGGATTATTCCTTTATTCCGGCGAACAGACTTAACTGGAAGCCCAGACCGGTATTGCAAAGCTATGCATGCTATACTCCCTGGCTGGATATGGAAAATGCAAAGCATTTCAATTCTCAAAATGCCCCCGAATTCCTGATCTGGGAATTGCGGAAAATAACTCATGATATCCACAACGGCACTTTTGAAGGAATTGATGGAAGATATTTGTTCAATGACCAGCCTGAAGCTGTTTTATCAATTCTTGCCAACTACAAAATTGCAGGACGACAAGGCGGGACTTTTCCTGTTTTGGTGTTCCGGAAACGCGATAATTCTCTGAATCTGGCCCGAAAATCACTGGGTGAAGTGCATACATTATGGAATCAATGGATTGATGTACCAATAACGGCTGCCGGACTGCTCAGATTCAAGGTCGCATTGGAAAGAAATACACTGGGCTCAGTAAAGAGCTTTCTTTATAAGGATGAGTCCTGTTATATCTATTACTATCTCTCTAATGGGCAAATCAGGATGTTCAGGATTGTGCCAAAAAATGCTGCCCAGGGATTATGGGTGAATCCATTGCCTATGAATGGAGAAACAGCTTTTGAGGAACCAGAGGTAATCAAGATTATGCTTCGCTGTTCAAATCCGGGGTTAATGAAGTCTGAACTGACAGGTGTTTGGGAGAATATAATTTTGACTGATAAAAACAGTAATTCTCAGCAGCAAACGCTGTCAGTAAATAGTCTGTTGGGAAAGGATTTTGCCCTAATGCAGACAGAGTTGTTCAGATCAGTTAACAGGATGGAGGGGGATAATCCAGCATGGTCACCCATTCCAGATAAAGGGAGCGAGATAAAAGTATTTTCGGGAAACTATTGCAGTAAACTGGCTCCGGGAGGGTATTCATCTTCATTGACCATATCCATAGATAGCCTTAAGATGAATTCTTCAGGTAAGGGTATCATTATAAGAGGGGCTGCCTGGATCAATGCTGAAAGTCGTCCGGATGCAGCTCTGGTGATTTCGATCGAAAAGGAGGGGAAGTCAGTATCCTATAAAGGTGCAGAGCTTCAGGGTTTCCTTGTTGAACCGGGCAGCTGGAATTTCTCAACCAACTTTTTGGTGGCCGAACCAGATTTTCTGGCACAGCCCGGCTTGAGTATTAAGTTTTATATATGGAATAAAGGTAAGGAGTCGCTCTATGTTGATGACCTTGATCTTGTGGTTGAAAGCCTTTAGAGGATGCTATTCCTTCATCATTATGACATCATTCCAGTCCTTGTGAATGGATATTTTCGCTAACTTTGCGCCTCATTTTTTGATCCAGAAATAATTTTCTACACATATGTTTGAAAGTTTAAGTGACAGGCTTGACAGGGCGTTCAAGCTATTGAAAGGACATGGCTACATTACTGAAATCAATGTTGCCGAAACGCTGAAGGATGTTCGCAAAGCCTTGCTTGATGCTGACGTTAGCTACAAGGTTGCCAAGGAATTCACTGACCAGGTTAAAACAAAGGCTTTAGGCCAGAATGTATTGACTTCGGTTTCTCCCGGACAGTTAATGGTCAAGATCGTTCATGACGAACTGGCGAACCTTATGGGTGGTGAAAAAGTAGAGCTCAATCTGAAAGGCACTCCTGCAGTCATATTGATGGCTGGTTTGCAAGGTTCCGGTAAAACGACCTTCTCTGCCAAGCTTGCTCATTATCTTCATACCAAAAAGGGGAAGAGCCCGCTATTGGTTGCCTGTGACGTTTACCGTCCTGCTGCTATTGATCAGTTAAAAGTGCTGGGAGAGCAGATAGGCATTGAAGTTTTCTCGGATATTGAATCCAAGGATCCCGTTAAGATTGCCAAAAATGCTCTGGCTCATGCCAGGGACAGAGGTTTCAACGTGCTTATTGTGGATACCGCTGGTCGTCTCGCTATTGATGAGCAGATGATGAATGAGATTTCTGCCATTAAGCAGGCTGTTAATCCTCATGAAACCCTGTTCGTTGTGGATTCAATGACAGGACAGGATGCTGTGAATACTGCCAAGGCTTTCAATGATAAACTTGATTACGAAGGTGTAATTCTTACCAAGCTGGATGGTGATACCCGTGGTGGTGCAGCTTTAACAATCCGGTCAGTTGTTAACAAGCCTATAAAGTTCGTAGGGATTGGAGAAAAGATGGATGCCATCGATATCTTCTATCCTGAACGTATGGCTGACCGTATCCTCGGAATGGGGGATATTGTTTCTCTTGTTGAACGTGCACAGGAGCAATTCGATGAGGAAGAAGCCCGCAAGCTGCAGAAAAAACTTGCCAAGGATCAGTTCAATTTCAATGACTTCCTTGATCAGATCAAGCAGATCAAAAAGATGGGAAATGTGAAAGACCTGATGGGAATGATCCCGGGAATGGGAAAAGCCCTGAAGGATGTAGATATTGACGATAACGCCTTCAAGGGCATTGAAGCAATTATCCATTCCATGACTCCTGCAGAACGCGAAAATCCAATTCTCTTGAATGGTAGTCGCCGTAAACGCATTGCCATGGGTAGCGGTACTGATATTCAGGAAGTAAACAGGCTTATCAAGCAATTTGAAGATACCCGAAAGATGATGAAAATGATCTCAACAGGTGGCGGAAGGCAGATGGCTCAGCAGATGAAAAACGCAAAGAGAAGGTAGAGTTTGACGAGATGAATTGGTAGACGAGAGGACAGGGAGACAAGGAGAAGGGGAGACGGGGAGACAAGGAGATTTGGGATTGCGGATTTCTGGTTTCGGATTGATGAACTTGGGACAGGGAGACAAGGACATGGAGAGACGGGGAGATTTGGGATTTCGGATTGATGACTTTGGGATGAGGAGACTATGAGACAAGGAGAGTTTGAGAATTAGTCGGCAGGATGGAGGATGAAATTTTGATGAGGTTGATAGAAGAGAATTGGTGATTTGCAATGAAATAATCTGCGTGAATCAGCATTTTTATCTGCATAAATTTGCGAGAAACCTTTAGCTCCTAGCACTAACTCTAAATTTGAACTTTTATCTTTTTACTTTTTTCCGCCAGCTGGCGGATTGTCTTTTCTACACTTTTGTCTTTTTACTTTTTTCTTTTAATAGAACACCATGCAACTGATTGACGGAAAAAAAATAGCAGCAGAAATTAAGAAAGAACTGGCAGCTAAGTCGGCGAAACTGATTGACGATGGAAATCGTACACCTCATCTTGCAGCGGTACTGGTAGGTTCAGACCCTGCAAGTGAATCCTATGTAGGTAGTAAGGAGAGGGCTTGCAAGGAAGTGGGCTTCATTTCAACCGTTTACAGGCTCGAAGAAAATACAACTGAAAAGCAATTGCTGGATATCGTTCATTTTCTGAACTCTGATGATGACGTGGATGGATTCATAGTCCAGTTGCCACTTCCCAAACACATTTCTGTAGATAAAGTTATTGAAGCCATTGATCCTTCAAAGGATGTAGATGGGTTCCATCCAGTTAGTCTTGGAAAGATGGTAGTCGGAAATCCTTTATTTCTCCCGGCCACTCCATATGGCATCATTCAAATGATTGAGCGTTGCGGCATTGAAACTGACGGCAAGCATTGCGTTGTACTTGGCAGAAGCAATATTGTAGGTACTCCTATAAGCATCATGTTGTCCCGCAAATCGAAGCCCGGAAATTGTACAGTTACTCTTTGCCATACCCGGACTAAAAATATGAAGGAACTGGCTGCTACAGCTGATATTCTGATTGCTGCCATCGGACAACCCGGTTATGTTACCGCTGATATGGTTAAACCAGGCGCTGTTGTTATTGATGTTGGCATTCACCGCCTCCTCGATGGCAGTGAAAAGGGATACCATATCGTTGGTGACGTTAAATTTGATGAGGTAGCTCCAAAATGCAGCTATATAACACCGGTTCCCGGTGGAGTAGGGGTAATGACTGTTGTTTCGCTGCTCATGAATACTATGAAGGCATACGACACCAAATTCAATAAGTAACAAAGGGACTATTCCCGATATCTGATTCATCTCCCGAAAATGACTCTTGACCCTACCCGGAATGGCACACTGCTCCCCCTTATGGAAGATTTCTATACTCTTCAGGGTGAAGGCGCTCATACTGGCAAAGCCTCCTATTTCCTTAGGGTTGGTGGTTGTGATGTGGGTTGTTACTGGTGTGATGTAAAGGAATCCTGGAATCCATCGTTGCACCCATTAACACCAGTTGATGAGATAATCCGTAGAGCTGTCCCTGCACCTTCAAAAACCATTGTTCTTACCGGTGGTGAACCATTGATGTATAATCTCAATCCGTTATGTGACGGTTTGCATAAAGAGGGTTTATCCATTCATCTGGAGACCTCAGGCTCCCATCCCTTCAGTGGTAGCTTCGAATGGATCTGCCTGTCACCGAAAAGAAAAAGTCCTCCGCTGGATGAAATCTTCCCGCTGGCAAGTGAATTGAAAGTTATAATTTTCGATGAATCAGATTTTGCCTGGGCTGAGGAGAACGCAGCTAAGGTTAGTCAGACCTGTCAGTTGTTTCTGCAACCAGAATGGAGCAGAATGAAGGAAGTTGTGCCTTCGATTATTGATTATGTCATGCAGCATCCGCGATGGAAGATATCCCTGCAGACTCATAAGTACCTGCATATTCCATAATTTTTCCCTTATTATCGCTTCTGGATTGTAGAAATGTCAATGGATGACATCCTTGATTCGTCATACATTATGTACAATCTGAAGAAATATTTGCTTCTAACTTATTGAAAAATTGATATTATGCATTATTTTTACATATAACTTATCCTGTTATATTTAAAAACTCTTTAATATGAAGACAAGAATTTTCCTTTCAGCTCTATTATTGATTTGTGTTGTAAAACTTAGCATTTCGCAGGAAACAGGAAAGAAGAATTTTGCCGGTGCTGGTTTTACCTATTTGCCTTCAATGGCCACTGGTATTTACTTTGATGAGCCCTTTGATTTATGGCCAAATCTGGAGCCCAGTGCTTTCCCAAGGGTGTTTTATGGGCGGAAAATGAATGAAGTGCTTTCAATGGCAGTTTATCTGGAAACAGGTTCCTGCCGGTTTTCTTTTAATACCGGTGATAGTGTTCATTCTTTCGTGAGAAGCATAGTCGGACTTGAATGGAATGCAAAATATCCTGCAACTAAAGTGCATATGGAGGTTGGTGGTTACTTTGGATATGGACAGATTAATGCCGATTATTGGAATAATCTGAAAGGAGCTGATTTTGGACTATTGGCTGGTCCGGCTTTTGAGAATAAATACTTTGGAGCAGCACTAAGGTTTAAGGCGGGATTTTCGCCATTTAGCGCCGGAGGTACACCATCGGGAGTGCTGATTCTTTCTCCGGGTATATTATTTGAAATATACGGACGCTTCTAAAAGAAATCTCATCCTACCTATTTCCCGGTGCAACAGAAATCCTGATTGCTGAAATTTCAATATCTCCATTCTCAGAGTAAACGCTTAACCAGTTGTTATCCTCCCTGAACCATTTATCCTGGCTGCTAATATTGATTACCAAATCGGATGGAAAATCATGTCCGAGATTTTTAAGCACAATTCCCCCGTTTTTTAGTCCATTGCTTCCATAGTTAAGATAAAGCTTTGGCTGTGCAGTTCCGGTTGCTCTGGCCCTGACCAGCAGGTAGTTCTCCCTTCTCTGATTGACCATGATAGGCTTGAAGCTGAATTTTCGCTCTGCATCATCTTTCAGAAGGAACGCTTCTTCCATCACATCAACTATTGAATTCTCAATCAGCAATTTCCTGATTCTGGCAATCATTTGTCCGGGATACACTTCACCCGGTTTCACCTCAAGCGCTTTGGTAAAGGCAGTTACAGCAACCTCATATTTCATGGCTTTGTATGCCTCATCACCTTCCTTAATTGCCAGTTCATAGGCAGCTTTAATTTCAGTTGCCCTGTTTTTTAACAGACTGCTCAGTTCTGTAACTTTCTTAGTGGAATAATTATCAGAAGGTTTAAGTTTGAGTGCTGATTTATATGAGTTGAGGGATTCTTCATATTTCCCGGCATCAAAGGCTGCATCTGCATTCATTACGAATTGAGTGAACCGTGATTCCAGTTGTTCCTTTTCTTCGCTCATGATTTCCTGGATTGCAGCCATTCGTTCTTTAGGATAGTTATTATCAGGTGACAAATCAGAAGCTGCAGAAAACTGATCGATTGCAGTCGGATAATCCTTAATGGCATAGGCTTTCTCAGCTGCTGTAATTTTCTTTGTGTACTCTGCCTGCCGAACTTTCAGTTCCTCCAATTTAGAGGTCACTCCTGCTATGCGATCTTTTGCATATTCATCACCCGGGACTAATGCCAGGGCGGATTTATACTCCTTTAATGCCTGCTGGTATTCCTTGTTTTCAGCGGCCATATCAGCAGATTGAATGGTCTGGCTATATTGAGCCTGACGAGATGCCAACTGCTCTTCCCCTGATTTTATTGCAGCCAGTCTTTGCTTTGGATAAACTTCCTTCGGAAAAAGTTCGTTAGCCCTGGTATACAATCTGATAGCAGTGGCATTGTCCTTTTTCGCATAGGCTGCATCAGCATCAGCAATAGTTTCCTTGTATAAATCCAGATTTCTGCTGGCTTGATCCTGAAGTGAATTCAGCTCTGCAATTTTCTGTTTTGGATAGGCTTCATTTGGCTTAATCTGAAGTGCTGATTCATATCCTTTGCGTGCCTGACTGAAATTCTTTTGCTGGAAAGAATTATCGGAGGTTTCAATTATGCTCCTGTACTTTTCTTCAACTGCATTCTGCTTTCCAATCAAGGTTTTAACCATTGAGATTTGTTGGCCCGGGTATTTCTGATCAGGGGAAACCGCTATAGCCTTTTCATAAAAGCCTAGTGCTTCATTGTAGGATTTCTGCTGAAGAGCCTTATCGGCATTTGCGATCAAATTCTTGTAACTATTCAGATTATTCTCCTGGTCCTTCAGATCTGAATTGATTTTCTCAATCTTTTCATTGGCATACTTATCATTGGATTTATACCGGAGTGCTGCCTTATATCCATTAAGCGCCTTTGAAAGATTCCCTTCAGTGTAGGACTGGTCAGCAAATGCGATTGCCTTGGAATACTCTATGTCTGAAGCTGAAGGGCCGGTTTTCACAGGTTCGGACTCCTTTTTTGCTGTATTTAATGGCTGAGTTTCTTTTGCTGGCAGTTTTTCAGCAATTTTGATTTCTTCAGATTTTTGAATAGCTGGCTGCTGCTTTTTGGGCTCAGATTTTGCACTGACTTCAATATCTTCTTTCTTTAGAGAAGTTTTGGTTTTTGAAGCAGTCTTTGAAACAACTGTAGCAGCATCCGATTCAGTATTGTAAGTTTTTGAGATATCAGGAAGGCTTTCCTCAGCTGCCTTTTCAGGAATTATGTCTTTTGTGACAAGTTGCAGGCTATCTAAGGGTGTTTGCTTCAGGGGTGACAACTTAGCCTGTATTTCTGCAATCTTTTTTCTGGGATATTCTTCAGCGGGTTTGAGCATACCGGCGTATTTATACTCCGACATTGCCTTATTGTAGTTGGTAGCTGAATAATACTTATCAGCTCTGGTTATAGCAGAGAGATAGGATTTGCTTTTTTCCTGGTTGCTGGCAATGGCAGAATTGAGTTCCTTTACCCTGGACTGCACATATTCATCATTGGCAAGAAGTTTTTGCATCGTTCGTAGGCTATCAGGGCAGCATTCCAATCTCCGGCAAGACTCAGAAGGTCTGCATTGAGAACGGCTTCCTCATAATTTCTGACCATCGAATTGTCATCAAGAGAGTAGTGACTGATTTTTTTCAGTTTAGCAGAGGCTTCACTAGCGTCCGGATTCAGGTTTTGTGCTTTGGTTAGAAGTATGACTGCATTCTCATAATCTTTTACCTTAATATGATTACCGGCTTCAGCCAGCAATGAATTGTAATCTTCTTCCTTATGCGCCACCACATCAATGAGATGGTCAATAAATACGAGTCGGGCGGATGCCAGACTTGCTGATGGTTTCAGGTCATGTGCAGCCTGAAAAGCCTTTCTGGCTTCATTCCATTGCTGCTGCTCCAGCAGGTCTTCAGCATCCTCAATTTTTCTGGAATACGCATCCATTCCTGCATGCTGCTTTTCAATCAAGCTTGTTAGAGAGACTACTTTTTCCTTGAGCCAGGCTTCTTCTGGCTTCATAACCAGAGCTTGTTTGTAGAAGTTAATGCTTTTCTCGTACCTGCCTCTTTCGAAATTCTTTGTTGCATGTATTAGCACTATCCGATACCGGGTTTCATTTTCAGGATCCTTGTAGATTTCGGCAATTTCAGCAATTTTCTCCCTTATATATGCCCCGTTTGGGTCAAGTTTTAAAGCAAGATAGAATTCTGCATTCGCTTCCTTATACTTCTTGAGCATAAATGCACTATCACCCTTGCTGATAACCCTTGAAAGCAATTCCTTGCTTAGCTCAGGTTCAGAAAGGATCTTCTGAAGCTGTTCGATTTTTTTCTCAGGGTATTTCTGTCTGGGATATTGTACCCAGGCTTTGTCATATTCCTGAAGTGACAAGAGATACTCTCCCTGTGCAAAATAGGCATCAGCCTGACGCAGGGCCTGTATGTAACCTGCATTGCTGGTTGCTTCCAGACTTTGCTGAGCAATTGAATCAAAGGGGATTATGCTGAAAAGCAGGGAGAACAGGAACAACCTCAAAATTGCCCTGGCAGGCAGGCGGTATGTTCCGGGAATCAGCATTTTGTTCTACATTCTGGGTTAACGAGTTAAAATAAAACAGGATTATAAAAGCCTTGTTCAATTATAAAATGATTCAATTTCATTCAGGTCTGCTGTATTGCTTTGCTGAATGGCATCCAGGGAAACATGAACCACCCTTTTCATTTGCAGTGTATTTAATCGGCAGTTCCCATTTGCCGTACTTAACCTTATCCTCAATAAGATGTTCATTGGGAGCTGCATGTACGTTATGGCACATTATGCATGATCTTGACCTTTTTCCATTCATATGCACAAAATGCAGGTTGCGGTCTCCATCCCTGAAATTAGTGGAGGTGGTTGTCTTTTCTAGTGAGAGCAGATCGCTGTCGTGGCATTCCCAGCAAAAGGCAAAGGAGTCCTGAACAGCAGGCAGATATTTTGTCCGTGGAAAAGCACTGATCAGCAGGTAATTATTATCGGAACCATGAGGCTGATGACATACCTTGCATCCTTTTTCAACAGGTGGGTGAACTACCTTGCTGACTGACAACAGTTTCTTGATGTTTACGGCAGGTTTGCCTTCGAGTGTGACATCTTTGTTGTGGCAGGAAAGGCATAGTTTTTTCTCTTCAGAGACCAGAAGGGCTTTTTGATCGGATGAATGGGGGGAATGGCAGTTGGCACATTTCTTTTCAGTATTTAGAGCAAGGTGAGGTGTCTTTACTGTTTCGATGCTCTGTTTGGTATCCTCATGACAATTAAGGCAAAGAAAAGGCATTTCAAAATTCAGATTAAGACCTCTTGCACCATTTTCGGTGTGAGCTACAAAGTCAACGGTGTGGCATTTTCCACAGGATTCAGCGGCAGGTTTATGCTGATTGGGGCTTTCAATCAGATCACTGTGGCAATCTATGCACTGGGTGGGTGCGCTGATCGGATTTCTGCCAGATTCATTTTCAGGCAGCCTGCTGCTTTCCCAAAACATCAGAAGAGAAAGGAAAGGCAGGAGGATATATAGAAATGAAGAGTTGTTCATGGTCAGAATTTACGGATAAGCTTGATATAGGCTCCCTTGAAATTGATTTTTTCACCAATGTAATTTCGTCTGTAAACTTCCACACCACCCGCAAGGTATAGCCTGTTTATAGTAGAGGTTACCTCGGCGCGGCCAGTAAACAAGTCAAGGTCAATTCCCCTTCCGGATTGGTTCCTGTACATAATATCCATATTCAGATTGGTCTGGCGGAAAACATTGTAGGATACCTTGCCGGATACATCAATATATCGTTGATTTCTTGATTCGTCATCATTTAGCATTACATAATCCTGCAAATTTCCATTCAGGAGCAATATTAGCCGTTCACCAAGGTTTTGCTGATAGTTTACATAATAACGTGTCATGCGGTAGGGGAGAATTGAGCTTTGATAGTCTTCATGCTCCGCTCCCAAACTTACAACACCTAAATCAAGCCTAAGTCCGGCCATGTTCTGTGTAAAGTAATTCAGGGTCACAAAATCAGTGGTATGAAGTCCGAAGTAATCCTGATTCGAGAACCTGTAATAGACTGACAGATGGTTTTTAAACAGATACAGGTTTACATTAACTGCATTGGTAATTGCATCATACCTGTAATCTCCGGGTCGGGTAGCAGTGTAATCCACCAGAACAATTCCCTCATTCGGAATAGCACCGCCCGGAATTCGCCTGATTTCGATAAAGGTATTTTGCTGGATGAGCATATAATCAAGTCCGGCTTCATAAATTAATGTTCCGGAAATATCCCTGACAACAACAGAACTAAGAATAATATAAGGAAGTTTCAACAATGTAATCCGGTTATCTGAGAGGGTGTATTCTTCACCAAGAGTTCTAAGATCAATCGAACCGGATGTGTGATCCTGCCTGTAGGTATCAAGTTTGTATACAATGTTAAGATGGCCTCCGGGAATTTTCTTGGTATAGTTCAATTCGATTCCGGTTTTTCTGTTTACTTCCCTGAAAGCGGTATGTTTCAATCTGTCATAGTCGAAATGAATTGAAGTACGCAGACTGCTGAAGAGTGTATGCTGAAGGGTTGTACTGAAACCATTCTGCTTTAGCCTTGCTGAATCCTGACGTGTAGACTGGAATGTGTAATTTGTGAGGAAATTCAGATTTTCTGACAGCTTGAAATTCAACAATTCCATGGCTTGAATCCTGCGCATGTTAAGATTCCCGAATTGATCGATTCCATTGACACTTGTTATAAGATTGTATCTCTGGCCCTTGTCGAGGTGTATGGAGTTGTGGAAATCCAGAGTATTCAAAGTATTGGCAATTCTGAATTGATACTGATTGATGCTGATATTCCTGTCGTGGTTGAGTCTTAGTTCGGAACGGTCGGACTGCCTGAAGGATTTGTTAAAAGTGGCGCCGACTGAGAACTGGTCAAATTTGTATGATCGGCTTCCACCAATTTCTTCTTCATTCCAGAAACGCTGATGAACATCAAGCCTGAACGGAACAAAAAGGTTGTTATAACCCATTGATGCCCCCAGGTGCTGGTTATTGGTGCGTATATTGGTCAGGTTTTCGCGGGTGGAATAGCTTTCATCGTAGTTGCCGAATAAACTAAGGTTGAAGTCTTTTTCCTTGAAGAAGGATGCTGTGAGGTCAAGCTTTTTAGTTGATCGAACCTCTGACTGGTCTGGTATGACTAAAAAGTTGTCCTTATTGGATTCAGGCAGGTAGGCTGCATCAAGGTCCAGCACCAGAAAGTTTTTATGGATTATCGAACTGCTCGATCGGATTACCAGCCCTCCTGAAAAATACTTACTGTTCTGGTGTTCATTTATACTGATACCAATTCTTTCCTGTTCCCGATAGAGACTCGAGAATCGCACTTCTCCGGTAAGATAGTCAAGCTTACAGAAATAGAACTGCTTCTGCTTCGACTTACCATACTTGCCATAATATGCAGAAGCATGCAGGCCGGAAATGCACAAGGCCAACAATACGATTATATGTCGGAATGCCCTGTTCATGGTTATTTGATAAAATAAGGATTATCGCCTCCATGTGGGTCATGGCAGGTCATACAGGAAGAATTCTCAGGATCCTGATGTTCACTGATAGTACTCAGGTCATCAGATTCATGACAATACTGGCAAACAAGTGAACCCTTGCGGGTGAGGAGATGCTCATTCCCTGACTGATGTGGCTGATGGCACATGGTACATTGTCCGCCTTCAACAGGACCGTGAGTGTTTTTGTATTTTTTTGAGAAGTCATCATGGCATGCATAGCAAACCATCGGCTGGGCTATAATCAGTTTGCCCATTTTCCCGGGATCATGGCATGAATGGCATTGTTTATCCTGATACGGAGGGTGTACATTCATTGCTACTGCTGCAAGGGATGGAGTTGCAATAATTGAGGAATCTACTTTTGTTTCGGATGCAGCTACAGGAGTTTCAGAGCTTGAAACTTCAGGCACCCCATCGAAAAAGAATGATAATACTTTATGTTTATAGGATGAAGAACATGCTGTAACTCCAAACACAATTATCCCGGCCATCAGAATCAAAAGGAATCTGTGCAGTTGTTTGTGATGGAAATAGTTGTTACAGGTCATTGTAGTGTATTGTGAGTTTTATGGCAGAGACTGTAATCAGAACATAGGAGGCTTTCTTTTACCTTTTTTTTCAAGATTCCTCAAACCACCTTTTTGGCCGGGACGAACCGGTTCAATCGCTCCATAGATATTTAACTTATCGGGGCCGAATTGATTTGAAACAAGGATAACATACTTCAGATGGTAGGATGGATCCACATATTTTTCAAAATAGGCAGTATGATTGTAATCAACAGTCACTTTTGCCGGAAGCCACATATCACCGGGGCCTTTATAATTACCTCCGAAGAACATCAGTAGTTTTCCATCCGGATTGAATATCTGAACATTCTCAAATCCGGCATCAACTACGTACAGATTTTCATCCTTATCAACTGCGAGTCCCTTTGGACGAACGAACTGCCCCGGATTTTGTCCGTAAGTACCTAATGAAGTAATAAATTCACCGTCAAGGGTATATTCCTTAATCTTGAAGTCCCCAAAGTCAGTGACATAAACCTTGTTGTCAGAAATATACAGGTTTGTTGGGGAGAACAGGCTGGAAGGGTTTGATTTATCAAATTCCGGCCAAACCGACAGTAATTCATGTGAAGAATCACAACTGAAGACCATTACCTGATGCTGTGCCAGATTGGTAACCCATATTTTGCCATATTTAACGGCAACGTCAACAGGTTTAAAGGATTCAGGGTCTCCGAAGCTTCCAGTATAATTGCCTTCATTGTCAAAAATAACTACCTGCTTGCGTTCTGAGTCTGCTACGTAAACATTTCCCAGACTATCCACTGTACAATTGATAGGTTGCTTTAGTTCACCCTTTCCTGTTGGAATGAATTGTTCGAAGGAATTATCCTTCATGTCAATTACGTCCAGTCCATGAATGAAAGTATCACAGATAAAGATCTTATCGCCAGACACTGCAACACCATATGGTTTATTGATGGCGATATCCTCATCCTCTCCAAGAATTAACCTAGAAAATGGATTCCGGTCACCTGTAACATCATGAGAGCTGCTGATCCTGGTCAGGAATTGAATCCTTGCAGTGTCGGGAGGGGAAGGATAAATAACTAAACTATCCTGCCCCGTAATGACTTTTTTGGCGCAGGATTGAAGAAAAATGGCAGCAATTAAAGCAGGGATCAGTATTCTGAGCATGTTTTCCTTGGATTGGAGCGGAACCTAAACAATGAGCATTCCGATTGAATGATGACCAGGTATTGTCATCGTAAAAAAGGGCGAAGGAAACTTCGCCCTTTTAAAGATTTTTTTAAAGCTTAGCTTACTTGTTATGGCAGGTAAGGCAAAGTGCGCTGGCTGAGTTTGATTTCAGCAGCAGGCCGTTGATATTGGCGCTATTGTGCACATCATGGCATGATGAACATTGCATCTTGCCAGAGATAAGCATGGTGTTTGTGATGGTTCCACCCAAACCTGACTGAGTAGTGGTTGGATTGAACAATCCACCATCAGTTGAAGCCAAAGCTGCATCATAGGTAAATGAAACAGGATGGTCATTGCTTAAATCGGTTCCCATATTGGCATTACCAGTCATGGGGTTGGTTCCGGTGGTAACACCACCAAAGTTTTCAAGAGCTACAGTTCCGTCATGGCAGCTGAGACAGAGTTTTGAACTTCCATCAGGTTGACCAACAGTTGCATTCATTGTTGCACCTGAATAAATTGAGTAGGCAGCAACATTTGAAAGGCTGTGATTCCAAAGGGGAGCATTTGCAACTGTATTGTCAGCATTGTGCGGAGTGTGGCAAACAATGCAGATTTCAGTTGTAGTGTTCCAGCTCTGACCTGAAAAGTCATGTCCTGTTCCTGCAATCTGTGCAAACCCAAATTGTGACAGAGTTGCGAAAGCAATAACGAGTAAGAGGCAATTAATTTTTTTCATTGTGTGAGGTTTTTAGGAGAGATACTAGCGTTGTTGCCTGCTGTTTTCAAATTATATGCCACAAAATGTATGTGATTAACAATTAAGTTCTTATGGTTTATATACGTACATTGTATGTAGCGTTCAAATAAAATTAGCTGTTTTTTGACTGTTGCCTTTAAAGCTGCATTTGACCTTTGACTTGAATAGAATTTGAAAGCAGAAAAAGGCGTTTCAGCATTTTTCTTTTGCCAATAGGTGTTTCAGAGGTTATTCGCAATTGCTTTTATAAAGTTATTGGACCCTGTTTGAAGATTATTCTGCAGATTCCCTTAAAAAAATGGATAAAGACTGGGCTATATGACCCAATTGATTGTGGGTGAAATAACCCAGGGTGTTTAAAGTTTATATTTTTTCATTTTATATCGTAATGTGTCTCTTGAAATTCCCAGCATCTTTGAAGTCCGTGTCTGGTTATTGTCAGATTTTTTCAAAGCATGAATAATGAGTTGTTTTTCAATTTCATATAATGAAAAACCTTCATTTGGAATATTAAATTCAACAATTGATCCTGAAGTTCCTATGTTGCCTTGGGTGTAATTTTCTTTTGATGAATTATCGGCTTGCTCGATTTTTCCAATCATCTCATTTGGAAGGTTATCTGGTTGTAAGCTAGTCATAGTTTCCAAAATCACAGCCCTTTCAATTACGTTCCGGAGTTCTCTTATGTTTCCTGGCCAGTTATACTCAAGAAACATAGCCCGGACACCTTCATTCAGATGGCTCACATTCTTCTGGAACTGGCTATTGTAATGGGTAATGAAATGGTTTGCTATTAATGGAATATCATCACGTCTCTCACGAAGAGGTGGCAGGATAATCTGGAAGACTTTTAGCCTGTAATAGAGATCCTCTCTGAAGGACTTATCATCAATTGCTCTTTTCAGATCCCGGTTGGTTGCGGCGATGATTCGTATATCCACAGGAATACTCTGGGTGCCTCCTATTCGTCTTACTACCCTGTTTTCCAGCACACCAAGCAATTTTATCTGTGTTGCAGCATTTATTTCACCAATTTCATCCAGAAATACAGTCCCTCCTTCAGCAAGTTCAAACAATCCCTTTTTCATTTGCTTTGCATCTGTAAAAGCTCCTTTTTCATGTCCGAACAGTTCGCTTTCAAGGAGAGTTTCCGGTAATGAAGAACAGTTTATTGTTATGAATGGCTTATCATGTCTGGTGCTGTCATTGTGAATAGCATGGGCAAACATATCCTTTCCGGTTCCACTTTCACCTAAAAGAAGTATCGTTGTTGTTTTAGTCCGGGCAATTTTTCGGGCTAAGTGTACAATTTGCTTAAACTGAACTGATTCTCCAATAATGTGATCAAAGGTTACTATGTCTTTTTGTTGTCTCTTTAGAACTTGTATTTCCTTGATTATCTTTAGCTTGTTCTTGATGTTATCAAGGATGACTTCAACCTCCTCAAAGGCAAAGGGCTTGTTGATATATTCAGTAGCTCCTGATTTCATTGCTTCTACTGCTGTCTCAATGGAACCATATGCTGTCATGAATACTATAACAGCCTCTTCATCAAGGGACTTGATTTTTTTTATTACTTCAAGTCCTTGAATTCCAGGTAATTTATTATCCACCAGAACTATTTCAGGATGATTCTGCTCAAATATTTTAATTCCTTCTTCACCTGATTCCGCTCCAATTGCCTGGTATCCCTTTGCACTCAAATGTTTTTCGAGTGACCAGCGAATCAGCTTCTCATCATCAATTACCAGGATTTTTAACTGTTTCATCTATCTTAAGCAGTTTTTAAATCAATTCAATCTCTTTTTCAGGCAGGTAAAGTTAAGAAGAAGGTACAGCCTGAATCCTCATTATTTTTAAACCATATTTCTCCTTCGTGCTTCTGAATAATATCCTTGCTGATTGCAAGTCCCAGTCCTGTTCCCTTAGTTCTCGTCGTAAAAAATGGCTTGAATATTTCAGCTGCTGCTTCCTCCGGAATCCCTTTGCCATTATCAGAAATAGAGATCAGTACCTTGTTCTTTTTATCGATGAAAGATGATTTTATGATGATAACTCCCTCCTCCTGAATAGATTGTATTGAGTTGATAATCAAATTCATGATTACATTCTCTAATTGTTCGTGATCAAATGAAACTTTTGGAAGCAGATCATCTGTTTGAAGCTCAAATCTCACTGATTTTTCAAGTGATTGGTTTTGAAGGAAGAAGGTTACAGACTTCAGGATGTCATTAATATTCCCTTTTTCCAGTATCAGTTCCTTTGTCCTGGAGAAACGCAATAGATTGGTAATTGCCTGATTGACCCGATTTGCCTGTCGCTGGATTTCTTCAAGAATCGGCTTATTGGCTGAATCCTTCATTTCAGTTATAATGACCTCCATTGCTCTGGCAATTCCGGTGACCGGATTTCTGATTTCGTGAGCAATTCTTGCCGACATTTCACCTATTGTAGCTAGTTTCTGCGTATTCTGAAGCTCCTTTTCATGATACTCCCGAAGCTGGTACTGTGTTCTTTCAAATGTCGCCATCATTTCATTGAAATCCCTTCCCAGACTTCCCAGTTCCCTTACTTCAGGTATATCAAGACGTTTTTCCAGATCGCCTTTGTTTATTCGTCTAATGGCAGCCCGGAATTGCTGCATGCTTTTCCGGATATACTTAAAGTGAAGATAGGCTACCATTGTAAAGATGGCCAGCAGAATGGCAATGGTATAGAAAATGCTGAAATTTTTGGTCAGGTTTACTATGCTTTGAGTTTCATGGTTTGAAAGATCCATGACAATCAAACCAAGTGCTTTGGTCGAAGGGTTATGGCACTCCTGACATGACTCAATGTTCTGCAGTCGGATGAAAACTCTGGAATAAGGAGGATTTTCCTTGCTGAATGAGACAATGGATATATCTTTCCGGCTGCTGAAGTACTGTTCAACATTTGCTGAATCAATACCCGGAGTCTTATGGTTTTTGGGATAGACAAGTTTCCGTTTGCTATTAATAAGGAAAGTTCTGAGTACATCAGGATCCTGTTCCAGATTTTTAAGCATGGACCGGATAACCTTACCATCATGCTGGCTGATTGTAAAGTAATACTGATCACGAAGGAGATTCATGTGATTGTAAGTCTCCTCTGTATGGGTGATAAGTTTGTCCTTCAGGTAAAAATTGAATACTGTAAATGAGATAACCGAAAACAGCGTTACCACTATTACAATCATTCCAATTATCTTAACCCTGAAACTAAAGGACTTCATCCTGATTATTCCTTATTTGACCCAAGTTTAGTAACTCAGCGGATTATGGTTCTCTCCATGGCAGGTGAGATAGCATCTTCCCTTAAAATTTCCCTGATCATCAAATCTACGGATTCCGCCGGAACTGTTGGTTACAACTGTTGTCCAAAAGTTTATCAGATTTGAGTTATTGGTACTGTTTCCCTGGGTGCTGCTGATTCCATGCGGGTCATGGCAGGTAATACAGGGTGTTCTTTCGCCCACAATATGCTTGGAATGCTCTTTGAAAGATATATCTCCAAGAATGGAGGTGCGATTATGACATCCATAGCATAAGGCATAAGCTGCAGCGGATTCCGCGGTGTTATCAGTTGTATTGTTCTGCCTTTTCAGGATATGCGGGTAGATGGAGCCATGAGGGCCGGCTGGTGAGCCAGTGCCATCACTTGCATGGCAGTCAGTACAATACATCCTGCTGCTGGTTGTCCAGGGTGCAATAAGACTGGGAACGGTAGTGTTCACGCCAACAGCAGCAACTGAATGATAGGAGGGGTTGCCTGGTGCAAATTCAAGCCTGACATTGTTTTGAACAATGACCCTTGGGGTTGAAGCTGCAGGTGCACCTGCACTACCTGCATGGCAGCGGTAGCAGATTTCATAGGAGTTGGTTGCCGGGTTAACAGCTGTGCCACTCTGATTGATTCCCTTAACCCCCAGCAGGAATCCGTTGACGGCAGGTGCTGTTGCAGCCTGGTTTCTTGCTGCATGAGGATTATGGCAATCAACACATTCCGAATGCATATTTGTTATCTGTGCGGCTTCATTGGCGTCATGAATACCATTATAACTGGTAATATTGTGCTTATATGCCTTGGCAAACTGAGCCGCAATGTTTTTTGTAGATGCATTTCCATTGTGACAATCGAGGCAATTGTTTTCTTCAGTGGAGTATTTCAACAACAATTTGGTGCTGTTTGAATTATGAGGATTATGACAATTCTCACAACCATTTTCAGCTACTGTTGTCCAGGGTGAATAGGGCCATGGATCCGGTGCGGTTCCATTCCATGTTTTTACAGAAGTATTATGCGAACTGGTTGTCCAGTAGGTTCTTTGATGGCAACTATTGCAGAGGTTGGAGTTTTGTGTACTGGCCAGCAGAAAATCAGAGTACAGGTTTTTATGAGGTTCATGGCAGGAAGTACATTGGACCTTGCCATTCCTGAGATTCACAGGAGGTGTAATGCTGGCAGGAGTTTTTAGCTGTCCGTCAGCTGCAGCCAGGGCGGATGTGTAACTGAATGATATGGGGTGGTCGTTTTTAAGGTTGTTTCCCAGATTTCCTACACCGGCAGGCATAAAATTTCCACCATTCATAGGTATGGTGGAAGGTCTGCTTATGACGCTGCCGAGAGCAACTGTGCCGTCATGGCATGAAAGACACAGAATGGAGGAGCCATCAGGTTGTCCGGGCAAAGCCTGTAAGGTGGAACTCGCATATAAAGTGTAGGTGGTACCAGGATCATTCCTGTTCCAAAGTGGAGCAACAGGACGGCTGTTATGAGGAGTATGGCAAAACACACAGATTTCATCCTCTGAAATTGCCTTAACAGATCCGGGTCCACTTATGGAAAGGTTGTGCTTGGTGTTAACAACAGATTGCGCCTGAGTTGATAAAGCGCCTATGATGGTCAGTATAATTAGCAGTTCGAGTTTTTTCATTTTCTGTCTTCGTGAGTTATTTGAAAAATCTGTACTCTTGAATTATAGGTGTCTGCGACAAAAATATGGTCCTGTTTGTCAATAAAAATTCCGGTAGGCATCCAGAACTCAGCGTTCCCATGACCCTGATTTCCAAAACTGATGAGCAATCTTCCATTCAGGTCAAATACCTGAACAGTATGGAATAAAGCATCCACTACATAAATGTTTCCATGTGAATCAGTTGCTATTCCCTTAGGCCTTGCCATAAATCCTGAAGCATCTCCAACCTGTCCGAATACAGAAACTACTTCACCATTCGAATTGAAAACCTGTACCCTGAAATTCATGGCATCGGTTATGTAAACCAAGCCTTTAGCATCTGCCCAGATATGTGTTGGAAAGTTAAATTCACCTTTGGCATTTCCTCTTTTTCCAATTTTCCCAATTCTGTTTCCACTTTCATCAAGTATTGCTATGGAATGCTCCTTGGTTTCAAGTACCCAGATCTGATGCTCTTGCTCTAAATAAGCTATCCCTGTAGGTTGCTGCAACTTTAGTGAATCATTAAGCAGTTCCGGCCGCTTGTGAC
This sequence comes from Bacteroidales bacterium, assembly GCA_016707705.1. Lineage (GTDB taxonomy): Bacteria > Bacteroidota > Bacteroidia > Bacteroidales > UBA4417 > UBA4417. Next base: position 61,880 of record JADJHD010000020.1, on the reverse strand, counting down.
CTGACTTTTTTATAAAAACCTGTCCCGAATATGAGTCAGTGAATAGTACGCTGGAATTAGGTCCTGAGCAAATGCCAACCAGGGAGGCAAGATCATAGGTGTTCTTTTTCATAAATTGGGGGATATCACCCAATTTTCCTGAGATCTGAAAAATTGTTCGGTTAGCCTGGTCAAGAATCAGATAATCATCCGGACTATTGGCCAGAATAGCTACAGGGTTTACCAATTCTGGGGTTTGCATTCCCAGCACAATTGAATTGAAGCTGTTTCTCAGGCTTCTGGCTTTGGCAGGTTGGTCTTCAGGAGGCCAGGTGCCTGTCCATTTTATATCAACCTTAGTAATTGAGTCATTTAATGGCGGCTCGTCAGTTATTTGAGCCAAACTATACTGTGTCTGGAGACCCAGAACAAATGCTATTACCAGTATGATTTTCAATGACTTGATCATGTATTCTGAGGTTGGGCAGTAAACACTTGTAGTAATGAGTTTTTTATAGTGCTCAGGGTATTGTGCAAATTTCATGCTACGATTTATCAAATCAATCGCCAGAAAGGTTAAGTGTTTGTCAATTAGCGAGATAAATATAATAATAATTCATGTTTTATTGTGAAATCCCATTTGGCAGCAGTTGTACTGCTGAATCCAATGCTATCTGGCAGGCAGAATTGCAGGTTTATTTCATTCTTGAACTTTGAAGGGATCAACAGGGAGGGATAATTATCGTTGGGATACAGTTTAAAGGCAGTTTACCAGTTTTCATGATTCATCAATAAGCTAACCCATTAAGGAACCTCTGAGCCAGAAACATAGCCCTTTGTTCGATGGGTTTGGTTTGATGTTAGAATGTCCGGAAGGGCCTTGGTACTTTGCAGACATGGTTCCGATTAAATTATATTCCTATTACAGCTTCTGAGAGTCGGCTGTTCTCATCAATTTCAGGATGCTTATCAATTGCTTTTCGAACTCATATCCTGATAAATTTTCATTTCCTTTTCAGCTTCTGCAGTTTTTCCCATCTGCTTTAGTACCATTGACAGGTTATAATGTGACTGGGGATGATTGAAATCAATTGAAGTATTTTCCTTTAACAATTTCTCTGCCTTATCCAGCTTGTTTAATCTCATATAGCAGGTTGCCAGATCGCAGCGAACGTTGCAATTGGTCTTCTCAACAGTCAGGAATTTCTCATAGAATCGGATAGCCGGTTCATTCTGATTCAAATCATAATAAATATTGCCCAGGTTAAAAGTGGCAGCCATATTGTCGGGAGAAATCCTGTTGACGGTTAAATTATGGTATAATGCTTTATTCAGGTCTTGGGCCGAATAGTAATGGGCTGCTAGCCTTAACCTTATTTCTGTATTAAGAGAGTCATTAACCAATGCTTTTTCCATTTCTTCGGGATTTTCGACTGAAAGAGTTGAAAGCTGTTTAACGTTTTGATTATCTGCAACATCGTTCTTCTTACCTGAACTATTGTCCTGACAGGAAGTAAGTGTTGCTATCAATAGACAAAAGCCAGCTACTGATAGTATTCCTAATAGTTTGCTCATGTTATGGAACTGAAAGTTTAAGGATTGATTTATTGTTGAATATGACTACCTATTGTGTAATTATTATGGCTTCCTCGAGAAGTATTTCATAGGAATATCCGTATCCGAAATCCTGGTTTAACACCAACTTCCCCTGGAGTTTTACGGTTTCTCCGACTTTTACTGTTTCCCTGGTGGTGACAGTGAGGTCATTATATTTGTCAAAGCTGCTGCCATCCTGAATATGGATCCAGTTTTTTCCCATGATGCGTTCATTGAATTTTGTCACTTTACCACTTATCACCACAAGTTTACCGTTTAGAGTTTCTTTATTTCTGTATATACTTTCAATAGTAATCTTGTTGCCGTCAGAAATTGGAACCTGATTCGGATTGTTGATAACAGTATCTTCCTGTGCTGCAGGCGAATTCATTTCCTGATGCACAGATTTAGAGGGAACAGGCAAAGTATCAATTGATAATTGTGCAGGATCGGTTGCAATCGTTTCAAGAAAGTATACCTCACTGAAAGACCTGTTCAACTCCTTGCTTGAAAACTCTGTCATCCTGAAACCTTCTCTGTAATAAACCTTTGATGCGATGCTGATATTGATAGTTGGAACGACAAGCCATTTCTCCGTTTTCTCCTCCTGAACCTTCAAATAGGTGTATCCTTTTGATTGCAGTACTTCACTAACAGTTGCCTGAAATATTCCCTTCTCCTTGAGATTGATTGAGGCGGTACTTCCATGACTACATGAAAATGTAAGGATAACTAAAGCCAGGCTCATGGTTATCAGTAAAATACGTTTATTTTGACTCTTGTTTTTTTCTGATGTTTTCATAGCAGAAGTATGCAGTTGATTGGATTAGTAGTATGAGCATGGTTTAGAACTGCAAATATAGTCAGTATTATATATGTGACATATTAGATAAGTCGGCTGGAAGATTTTAGCATTTCATTAATAAGGTGAGTGCTCAAAATGTCCTGACCTCAATTTTCGCAGGTCTAATTTCTGACAGCCTATACTATGCCGCTGTTCCTTCATTGAATTAAACCGGCCAGAATTATTATCCACTATTAATTCTGACCGGTAGAATGTTAGCAATCCCACAAGTTTGTAAGTTTCCCTGAAGATTGCACTATTGTAATGCAGTTAATCAATCCTCATCCATTTCTTCAAATTCTGACTGTTCAGATTGGTTATTTTCAGGATTGATTTGCTGGTTTAGCAGTGAATAGGGTATTATTGTAAATGCTGCAGTTATTCCGATTATTGCAAGTATCCATTGGATACTGTTCACTTTTACTTTAGGTCCTTCAAGATTTTTATAACCATTGAACATTGAAAGTATTGTTCTGTCCTTGGGATGGAAAAAGAAGTCGGTTGCCAGTCCCAAAAGGTGCATAATAATTATGATTATCAGGAAGTTGACAAATACTTCATGCAATTCCTTATAGGTTTCAGGGTCAAATCCCGGGGTGAAATTTCCGAAGAGACCTTCTCCTCTTGATGACATCATTATTATTCCCGTTCCAACAATGCACAAAACATCCAGTATAATTGCCAGCATGATCAGTGAGGCTGCCGGATTATGACCAATGAACCCGGATTTTCTATTACCTAAGGTTTTGAAAAAGAACATCAGATTTTTCAAGCTGATGGGGAAATCCCGGAATCTTGAATATAAAGGTCCTGCAAGACCCCAAAGAATTCGGAACAGCATTAAAATACCCAGGGCATATCCGATGGAGGAATGCAGATTTAAAAGCTCCTCTTCCTCTCCAAGCACATAAGCCAGTACAACTCCAATTACGAGCAACCAATGAAATATTCTGGTTGGCAGACTCCAAACGTAAGTTCTCATTTTGCAGAATTTTAGTTATCGAAAAATTTAACTTGATGCTGGTTCATAATGGATATGAACATTGCAGCGCTCAATCCTTTGATGAATCTGTTCTTCAATAGTATCAGAAAGCCTGTGTGCAGCTTCCAGGCTAAGTGAAGGTTCAAATTTCAGGGTTACATTTACAAATGTATCAGCACCTGATACCCTGACTTTAAGGTCATTGTATGCTAATATTCCTGTTGTGTCGTCCAATAAAGCAGCTATTTCTTCCCTCGCCGGAGCTGGACTTGTATCTAAAAGTACATTTACTGCTCTTTCTCCCAGTTTGAAAGAAACAACCAGCACTATTGCTGCAACGCCTAGTGCTGCAATTGGATCAGCTATATGGTAGCCAAAGTTGGCGCAGATCAGGCCTATCAATACTACGGAAGAGCTCCAGATATCTGTTGAGAAATGCAATGCATCCGCTTCAAGAGCCTGACTGTTGTATTTTCGGGCCGTTCTGTACAATGCCCGGGACCTGGTATAGTCCACCACGATGGATGTCACGACAACAATATAACTCCAGATATTAACCTCGATATGTGTTTTCCCGGACGCAAGTCGCTCAACAGCTTCATAGATTATCCAAAAGCATGTAATTATCAATAGCAATGTTTCGAGCAGGGCAGAAAGATTCTCAACCTTTCCATGTCCGTATGGGTGTTTTATATCTGCTGGTTTATCGGAGATTCTAACAGAAAAATAGGTTATAACAGCTGCAACCAGGTCAAGGCCGGAATGCAATGCTTCCGACAGGATTCCCAAGCTTCCGGTAAATAGCCCGACAATAAGCTTGAAACCTGTAAGGAACACAGCTGCTACCACTGACCAACCTGCTACGGACTTTTTCTCTTTTTCCATTTTTCAGCGGGTATTAGTCTTTTAGAAGATTTTGAAAAGACTTAACCAAATCCCCTGAAAGCAATCGCTCAAGGAAAGAGAGTATTGCGGGCAGTATCATTACTATTAGTCCGATGATAAGAATTGCCAGGATGAGGCAGATTACAATAATCAGCAACCTAAGCCTGGGATTAGCTTTCAGATGCTGAGCAACTCGCATCAAAAAGTCATTGCTCCTGTGACCTGAAAAGCCATGTTTATTATGAGGTCGACTGTAGTTGTCATCATAATGTTCATGATGGTGTTCTGGTGTGAAGTGATTATCCTTTTGATGATATCTGTAATCAGACTTTTTGGAATAATGTTTCTTGTGGCTCCGGCCATCTTCAAATAATTCGGAAATATCCATATTGCAAAGGTTTGCATGGTGAAATAATTGAATAACAAGCTAATGTGCTTATTATTCTGAATTAACTTCAACTGGGTGATCTAGGAAACCTTTGGTGGCTGCCAAATGGAGGCAGAATATTGACTGATAAGTGGATAATCAGGCAGGAGGCCTTGCTTTGCTATCAGTTTATGGGAAGAATCCAAGTGTATGGAATTCTTTTGATAAAAATGTTCGGGAGAGCCCGAGTTATCATGATGAACATTCGAATTGCAATCTGGAATGGTTAAGCAGATATTGTTCGTATTGTCGGAGAAGAACAATAAACTCTCATCTATGCACATTAGCAGTGACAGCAGTATAATGGCATATGAGAAGGATTTTGTGATTCTCTCTTTCATGATGCAAATTTAAGAAATATTGAATCCAAGTCCATTGAATAGTTTTATCTATCCATTTTCTATTGCAAATGTCAAATCCTAAGGCAGAAAGATAATATTCGGGCATCTCTCGAAATAACATGGAAGAATTTGACGTTATACTCCTCACCAACCACCAATCTTAACGCTAAATTTTAATAGTGTTTTTAGTGTTACTTTTTGTAAATCTGATGATTAATTATTTGGAATGGCTCTAAATAGAATCTGCAATAAGTAGTCTTTATGATTACTTCTAACTTTGTATCTAAATTGTTGATTTTGATTGCTGAGTGTTAATATAACGAAATACGGTTAAATGTCAAGGGTAACACACGGTATTTACATTGCCATTATGTCGCTGCTCGTAGCAACGGCACTCTTTCTGCTTATTCAGAAAGGTTACTCCTATTACAATACCGGACTTGAAGAAAGATTCTTTCACGCTGACCATTCTGAACTGAAACCTAGTGGAAGTTTGGGACATGGAGTGGGAATTATTGGATCTCTCTTTATGATATTTGGCGTCCTTATTTATATGGTCAGAAAAAGAGTCAGACGCCTTGGCCGACTTGGAATTCTGAAACATTGGCTTGAGTTTCACATTTTTCTCTGTACTCTTGGTCCGATTCTGGTTTTGTTCCATACTTCCTTTAAGTTTGGAGGTATTGTCGCCATTAGCTTCTGGAGTATGGTTGCGGTATTCCTCAGTGGCATTATTGGAAGGTTTATCTATATTCAGATACCAAGAAGTATAGAGGGACGTGCACTGAGTTTGAATGAGATCCGTGAACTTAAGGGTGAAATGAATGCAACCATTCAGATGGCAGTTCAGGTGGATGAAGAAAGTGCCCGGCAAATAGAGGCACTGACTCAGGTTGGTATAAAGAGAATGGATGAGAATTTTTTCGTCCGGATAATTCGTCAATACGGAAAGGAGAGACGTAACCTTCGAAATGTCAGGAAACTCCTTAGAGATAAGCAAGTCCCCAATGATCAGGTGAAAAGCATTATTAAATCCGTTAAATCGGAAATATCACTGAATCATAGGATAGAGCGTTTAACCACCATGCAAAACTTATTCAAATACTGGCATGTAGCTCATTTGCCATTTGCACTTGTAATGCTTGTAATCATGATTATTCACGTAGCAGTAACCATTACTTTCGGTTACCGCTGGATATTCTAAAACTATGGAATCTGCCCTTGAGCAAATTGCAATCTATGGAGGAGTTGCGCTTTTTTGCATCCTCGTTGTGTGGATATATCTCCGAAAGCAAAAGCGGGAATCGAAGATTGTTGAAGAGAAAATTAATAAGGCGAAACAGGAAGGCCTGTTTGAACCGGTGTCACTTCATCCTGTTATTGATATCAATAGCTGCATTCGTACCGGTGCATGCGTGTCAGCCTGCCCTGAGAAAGATATCATAGGAATCAAGGATGGTAAGGCAACTACCATCAATGCCTCAAAATGCATAGGACATGGAGCCTGCTTTCATGCTTGTCCAACTCAGGCCATCACTTTGTGTATTGGAACTGAGAAAAGAGGTGTAGACCTTCCACATGTCAATCAGAATTTTGAGACCAACGTCAATGGCATTTATATCGCCGGTGAACTGGGAGGAATGGGCCTTATCAAGAATGCTGTAGAGCAGGGTAAACAGGCTGTTGAAAATATCGCAAAGTATCACAAATTGCCCCATCATGCTGAGTTTGACCTCATCATAGTGGGAGCGGGGCCTGCAGGAATCTCTGCCTCCCTGACTGCAAAAAAGCACAATCTTCGATTCACCACTCTTGAACAGGATACTCTTGGAGGTACTGTGTACACTTTCCCAAGGCAGAAAATTGTAATGACTTCAGCAATGGATCTTCCTTTATAGGTAAGATTAAGCTGTTTGAAACCTCCAAACCTGAGCTTCTCGATTTATGGAATGAAGCCCTATTGAAGAATGGGATTAATATCAGGGAAAACTCAAAAGTAGAGTCTATTACACAGGAAAACGGAGTTTTTAGGGTCGAAACCGGAAATGGGAAGATCCTTACATCAAATACTGTTTTACTGGCAGTAGGCAGAAGGGGAACTCCCAGGAAACTTGGAGTCCCGGGAGAAATGATGGAGAAAGTAGCATACCGCTTACTTGAACCTGAAGAAATTTCTGGAAAGGAAGTCCTGGTTGTTGGAGGAGGAGACTCAGCCATTGAATCCGCACTTTTGCTATGCGATCAAAACAAGGTTACGCTTTCCTATCGTGGTGATGTGTTTAGCCGGTTAAAGCCTAAAAATGCCGAGAACATTAAGCAAGCTATGAATGATGGGAAGCTGAAGGTCATCTTCGAAACTTTGCCTGTGAATATTCTAAAGGAATCGGTAGTGCTGAAAGGCATTAAGAATGCAGAGGAGATAATGATTAAGAATGATCTGGTATTCATATTTGCTGGAGGAGAACTACCTATTGAATTCCTAAAGAAGGCCGGGGTTATCATCACCCGCAAATACGGTGAAGCTTTGCTTAAGCATAACTAACAGCCAGAAGAGACGACATAATCATGAAATCAATCTTAAGCAAATTCCTAAAGTTTACATTGATTGCAATCATCTCATTGATTGCTAATCAAAAACTTCTTGCTCAGATTTCTCCGGGAGATCTTGCAAAAGTGCATTCCCACCTTGAGGGAATGTCGAACTGCACGAAATGTCATATACTTGGCGAAAAAGTTACCAATGCAAAATGTCTGGCCTGTCATACAGCCATCAAGACAAGAATTGACCAGAACAAAGGGTATCATTCGTCGGCAGGAGTTAAAACGAAACAATGTGCTGCATGTCATAATGATCATCATGGGGTTAATTTCCAGATCATTAAATTTGATAAAGCAAAATTTGATCATAAGTTAACAGGTTATACCCTGAGCGGAGCTCACAGTAAAAAGAAATGTGAGGATTGTCATAAGCCGGAGTTCATTCAGGATGTTAAATTAAAAGCTAAGAAAACAACTTACCTTGGATTGAAAACCGATTGCCAGGCTTGTCATGCCGATTATCATCAAAAGACGCTCTCTTCGAATTGTGCTGATTGCCATAACAACGAAAAATTTAAGCCTGCACCCAAATTCGATCATCGGAAGGCAAAATATCAGCTGACAGGCAAGCATCAGTCAGTGGCTTGCGTTGAATGTCATAAGATCTCGAACAAGAATGGACAAAAGTATCAGGAGTTCAAGGGTTTGCAGTTCTCCTCCTGCTCCAGTTGCCATATGGATGTCCATAATAATAAGTTCGGTCAAAAGTGTGCTGATTGCCATAATACAGAATCATTTGCTGTAGGTGGCGGAGTAAAGGGATTTGATCATAACAAAACTGATTTTAAGCTCGAAGGTAAACACCAGAATACTAACTGCAAATCCTGCCATAAGCTTAAACTCACAACTCCGTTGAATCATAAGAACTGCAGGGATTGCCATGTTGATTATCATGAAGGACAGTTCACACGCAATAAAATTTCACCTGATTGTTCCGAATGCCACTCAGTAAATGGATTTCCCGGATCATCCTATTCAATTGAGAAGCACCAGCTTATTTATCCCTTGCAGGGCGCGCATCTTGCAACACCATGTTTTGCTTGTCACAAGAAAACCGATAAGTGGAAATTCAAGAATATAGGAAAGGTATGCGCTGATTGCCATGACGATATTCACAAGGGTTTGATCAGTGAAAAGTACTATGCTGTTAATGGTTGCCAGAATTGCCATACACCCTCGAAATGGAGTTTGGTGCAATTTAATCACGACAGCACACGTTTTGCCTTAAAGGGAGCCCACCAGAAAAAGACCTGCCGCGATTGTCATTTCAACAAGCAGGCAAAAGGTCATGACAGCCAGCGATTCTCCGGATTATTGACATCCTGCAGTTCATGCCATAAAGATATACATCAGAATCAATTTGTTATTGATGGTACTTCTGACTGCAGCAGGTGCCATAATCAGTCCTCCTTCCTTCCTGCTGATGGCTTTGACCACAACAATACCAGGTTCAAGCTTGATGGAAAGCATAATAAGCTTCCTTGCGGGAAATGCCATAAAACTGTTGAACAGCAAGGTGTTACTTTCATACTCTATAAACTGGATCAAATCAAATGCGAAGATTGTCATCGTTAGTATTGCTGCTAATCCTGAGCTGGGTTTTTACAGCTGCACCTCTGTTTGCGCAGAAGTCGCCGCATGGTGAGAACTTTAAGATGAGCTGCATGGACTGTCATAAAACTGACAGTTGGAAAGTGGATGCAAAATCCATCGGATTCAATCATTCAAGCACCAGTTTCCCGTTGATCGGGCAGCATAAGTCAGCAAACTGCAAGGATTGCCACGCTGCAATGAATTTTACAAATGCTCCAACAGAATGTAATAAGTGCCATATTGATGTACATGAGCAGACAGTCGGACCAGATTGTTCCCGCTGTCATACACCCAATTCCTGGGTGGTCAGTAATGTTACCCAACTTCATCAGCAGGGAAGGTTTCCACTGTTGGGAGCACATGCTGCAACTGACTGCAAGAGCTGTCACACTAACCTTTTTCCTGCTGCATCTGCAGGAGGCTCAGCCTCAGGACTCAGATTTGATCCATTGGGAATAGAATGCTATGATTGCCACAGGCAAAACTTTGAAGCTGCCAAACATCCTGATCATATAGCAAATCAGTATTCGACCAATTGTACAGAGTGCCATAATATCAATGCTTTCACCTGGACTGGGGCAGGAGTGAACCATAACTTTTTCCCGCTTACCGGTGGACACGAAACAACTGATTGCGCCAAATGTCATACATCTGGCACATACGCTGGCTTATCAAATGAATGTATCAGTTGTCACCAGCCTGACTATGCTTCTGCACAGAATCCCAATCATATTTCACTTGATTTTTCAACTGACTGCAAATTATGCCATTCGCTTGATCCGGGTTGGAAACCAGCCAGTTTTACAACCCATGATGCATCCTATTTCCCGATTTATTCAGGGAATCATAAGGGAGAATGGGAAAGTTGCGGAGAATGCCATACCAATCCCAATGACTACGGACAATTCAGCTGTACGGATTGCCATGAACACAGGCAAAGCAAGGTTGACGATGAACACGGAGGAGTAAGCGGGTATGATTACAACTCACTTGCATGTTATGCTTGTCATCCAACAGGTTCAACTGATGGGGCTTTCAATCATAGTTCAACCCATTTTCCGCTAACCGGGGCACATGTAACGGTCAGATGCACTGATTGTCATACCAATGGATATTCGAACACATCCATGGAGTGTTCAAGTTGTCATATTAACAACTTCAATCAAACTTCAAATCCAAATCATGCAGCAGCCGGCATTTCTGAAGATTGCAAGGCTTGTCATACCACAGATCCGGGATGGAAACCAGCTGGTTTCCCAACCCATGCCAATTATTATGTCCTGGAGGGAGCACATTTAACCATAGCTAATGAATGCGCCAAATGCCATAATGGTAATTATCAGAACACTCCAAATACGTGCTTTGCATGCCATGAGACTGATTTTACCCAATCAACCGATCCTCCGCATGTGAGTGCTCAGTTCCCTACTACCTGTGAGGATTGCCATAATTCAACAGCATGGAAGCCTTCAACCTTTAACCATGATGGACAATATTTCCCAATTTATTCAGGGAAACACAATGGTGAATGGAACAGCTGTTCTGAGTGTCATACCAATCCTGCAAACTATGCATTATACAGTTGCATTGATTGCCATGAACACAATCAGGCTGATACCGATGATGAACATCAGGGAGTAGGAGGGTATGCATACAACAGTGTGGCTTGTTTTGAATGTCATCCTACAGGTTCATCTGAAGGAAGCTTTAATCATTCAAGCTCGAATTTTCCATTAACCGGAGGACATGCTATCAATGACTGTGCTTCATGTCATTCTAATGGGTACAGCGGCACCACAACAGTCTGTGCCAATTGCCATATTAATAACTATAATCAAACATCAAATCCAAATCATAATGGAATAGGCATTTCCAGTGATTGTGCACAATGTCATACCACTGGTCCGGGCTGGACGCCGGCAAGTTTCCCGACTCACAGCAATTATTACGTCATTCAGGGAGCTCATACAGCTATTGCTACAAATTGTGCTGCCTGCCATCAGGGGAATTATACCAGTACTCCAAATACTTGTTTTGGATGTCATTCCGATGATTATAACCAAACCACGAATCCTAATCATCAGACTTCACAGTTTTCAACTGAATGCCAAAGCTGCCATTCACAGACTGCATGGGTGCCTTCAACATTCAATCATAACAATGTTTATCCACTTACCGGGGCTCATGCTTCCATAACCAACTGCAGCCTATGCCATGTGAATGGCTATGCGAATACGCCTACCAATTGTGAGGGTTGTCACCAGTCGGCTTATAATCAAAGTGCCAATCCCAATCATCAGGCATTAGGCATTCCGAATCAATGTGCAACTTGTCATACTACAAATCCGGGATGGGCACCAGCTACTTTCCCAATTCACAACAATTATTATGTTTTGGCCGGAGCCCACGTTTCGATTGCAAACCAATGCGGCGATTGTCATAATGGCAACTACAATTCTACTCCAAACACCTGTGCAGGATGCCATATTAACAATTATAACCAGACTAACGACCCTGATCATCAAACTGCTCAATTCCCTACCAGCTGTCAGGATTGCCATACGCAATCTTCCTGGCAGCCATCGACCTTCAATCATGACTCACAGTATTTCCCGATTTATTCCGGGCAGCATAACGGTGAATGGAATACTTGTTCTGATTGCCATCCAAATCCATCAAATTTTGGAGAATTTACCTGTACAACATCCTGCCACCCTCAATCATCAACCAATAACGATCATCAGGGTGTTAGCGGATATTCCTATAACAGTGCAGCCTGCCTGAACTGTCATCCTAATGGTAACAGCGATCATTTCAAACCCGGCAATATCAGGATCGATTAAAGGCTTATGAAACATTTAATAGTTTTTGCCATCTTAATGCTGGTTGGGGTTTATGCCTTTTCCCAGGAACTTGATACTGATAATGTTGGAACAGTAACTTTCGTTACCGGTCAGCATGTATATGTCAAGTTTACTTCAACTGAAAACCTTAAAGCTGGGGATACCCTCTTTATTTCTAAGAATGGAAGTTTTGTTCCCGGTATCAAGGTTGAAGAACTATCTTCCATCTCCTGTGTTGGTTCACCCATGGATGGCAATACCTTTAAAGTTGGGGATAAAACATTGGCCCATAAAGGATTGGTTCCTACTACTTCAAGTGAAAGTGTTGCTGAAGAAGTTACTCCTGGGACTAGGACCAAACTTATTGTGAAGGATTCAGTAGCAGATGTGCAGGTAACTAAAAAGAAAGCTGATTTTTCCGGAAGATTATCAGTTGCCTCCTATACTGGTATTTCAAGCAATTCGGATTTATCGGAGCGGCTGCGTTATACTCTTGTTTCCAATTACAGGAATATTGGAGGGAGCAAGCTTTCCGCAGAAACCTATGTTACATTCTCGCATAAATTGGGAGATTGGAATCTGATAAGTCAGAATCTGTTCAACGGATTGAAGATCTACAGTCTGGCTTTTAATTATGCTCTCAACCCCAAAAACTCTATATGGATCGGACGAAGAATAAATCCACGGCTTTCCAATATGGGTGCAGTAGATGGACTTCAGTACGAATTCAAGGCTGGTCAGTTTACTGTTGGGGCTATAGCAGGGAGTCGTCCTGATTCAAGGGATTATGGTTTCAACTTCAATTTGCTGCAGTACGGAGGCTATATCAATCATGAGCATTCTGGGAAATTGAGTTCCTTCCAAACATCTCTGGCATTTGTTGAACAGAAAAATGCAGGTCTCACTGACCGAAGATTTGCCTATATACAGCATTCCAATACACCGGTTAAGAACATTACACTCTTTGGTTCCATGGAGTTGGATTTGTATAATAAGGTATTTAACAGCCAGGATTCTATCCTGATGAACGATAGATCACCAAGGATCTCAAATCTCTACGCTTCTGTCAGATACAGGGTGACAAAGAGATTTAGTGTTTCACTGTCGTATAGCGAGAGAAAAAATGTGATCTACTATGAAACCTACAAGGATTTCATTCAGCGATTGCTGGAAAGTGCAAGTACAACCGGTTACAATGCTCAGTTAAACTACAGGACAAAGCATTTCACTGTGGGATGCAATGGAGGATACAGGCTCGGTACCAATGATTCACGAGCCAGTAAGAATCTCTATGGATATCTGACATTTCCTGCAGTCCCATGGCTGAATGCCTCTGCAACCTTATCAGCGACCATCATGGAAACCTCCTATCTGAACAGTGATATTTACGGGTTGTCGTTTGCGCGTGATATTTTCAAAGGCAAGGTATATGCCGATCTGGGATACAGAATGGTACATTATACCTTTGTAAGTCAGGAAACAGCTGTAAGGCAGCATATGGGCGAACTGGGACTTAACTGGCGCATCATGAGCAAGCTTTCCTGTTCATTGAATTATGAAGGAACTTTTGAAAAAGGGAAAAATTATAATAATGTCTATGTGAACCTTAGTAAGCGTTTCTAGGTTTATACTTTTTAATCAAGTCAATAAATAAAAAGAAAACAATGAAGATCAACTCCAAAAAACTCATAACCATTTTACTTATAGTTTTCGGTATCGTAGTTATTTCTGTTCCGTTCTGGAATAATTCACAGAAGAAATCGGAAAAGGAAAAACTTCCGGAAGGAGTGTTTAAAGGTGAAGTGGTTGAAATTCTTCAAACCACCAAATATACCTATCTGTTGATGGAAGAAGGCGGAGCTGAAAGCTGGATTGCTGTTACAAAGCGTGAAGCAAAGGAAGGTGATGTTTATTATTACACCAACCCATTGGAGATGAACAACTTTGAAAGCAAGGAGCTTGGAAAGACCTTCGAAACCGTATTTTTTGTCCAGAATATCAGTGATCAGCCATTAACAGGCAATGAAACCGCAGCTGCTCCTGCAGCAGAGAGAAAGCAGGAAGCCCCGGAAAAGATTGATGCATCAGTTCCAAAAGCCAAAGGAGGAATAACAATTGCTGAACTTTATGAAAATCATACCCAATATGCAAATCAGGTAGTAACCATATCAGGTAAGGTTACTAAATACAACCCAATGATTATGGGTAAGAACTGGGTTCATATTCAGGATGGAAGTGATTTTTCAGGAAATTTTGACCTTACTTTTACTACCGATGATACAGCTTCTTTAGATCAGATTCTGACTGTTAAAGGCAAGGTAAGTCTGAACAAGGATTTCGGTGCAGGATATTTCTTTAAGATTATTTTGGAGGATGCTGAGATACAAGTTAAGTAGCCTCATACCTCTTTAAGCCCGGTCCATTTTGGCCCGTTAAATAAAACTACTTCATTGGGTTGCAGATTTAATATCATTCTGCAGCCCATTTGTTTTTCTTTAGCCAGGAGTGCAGAATTTCGGTCCAGTTGTCAGTCTCCAGCCCTCTCTTCTTCATTCCAAAACTATGTCCACCGGATTGAAATGCCAGTATCTCCGATAAGATATGTTGCTCTTGCAAAGCCTGATAAAATTTATAGCTATGTTCAATGGATACTACGTCATCATCAATTGCCGCAACAATAAAGGTAGGAGGGGTAGTTTTACTGACCTGAAGATTGGTTGAGAATTTTTTCAATTGCTGGTCTGTCGGATTTTCACCCAGCAGGTTTCTGCAGGTACCGTCCCCCAAAGTCATCATGATTACCGGATAGATAAGAACCATAAAATCCGGACGATTTTCCTTGTCAAAACAGGTGCCCACAACAGATGCCAGATGTCCTCCTGCTGAGAAACCTAATATTCCTACTCTAATGGTGTCTATACTCCACTTTGCAGAATTGCTGCGAATAAGTTCAATAGCTGTTTGAGCATCTTTCAAAGGAATTTCAGAATGGAAGTTTGGCATACGATAATAAAGGACAAATGCAGAAATTCCAATTGAATTCAACCAACTTGCAACCATTGATCCTTCATGCTCTACAGCCAGTCCTCCATATCCACCTCCGGGACAGATCAGTACTGCCGTTCCTGTGTTAATATCCTTTGGTGCAAAATAGGCATACATCCTTGCTTCAGTAACATTGGTGACCCAAGAGGTACCATGCAATTCTTCCTTTTCGATAATGCCGTTATTCTCCTCAGCACCATTGTTGTAAAGTTTTATCTCAATCTGAGCATAGGAACAAAGACCAGTTAGAAGAATTGTAATTAAGGGAATAATGCTTTTCCTCATCTTAATTGTGTTTATAATATGCATGAAGAATTCAAGAGTGATTTAATTCAATTGGATTTAGTAACCGGACCTCATTATCCTGCAAACTGACATTCTGAGCAAAAATTTAACTTTTTCGGATATCAGACCTTGATGAAAGTTTTATTCTTATACATGTACCAAAGAATAAGATAGAGTATCCCAAAGCCTCCGATTGTCAGGACCAGATAATTGAAATTGCCAACATACTGCTTCAGTCCAAAGAGGACCTGTTCAGCTATCAGGTGAAAATTGAATACATGGGAAAGCACGTAGGCAACGATGGCATTCATCCCAATTACCCTGAGAGGATAGGCCCATCTGGTTTTACCCTTAACATCAATTATCCAGTAAAAGAGTGCAAGCAGCATGAAACATACGCCGGAAGAGGCAAGCACAAATGAACTTGTCCAGAGCTTTTTGATAATTGGATGCCAGATACCTGCAAACATACCCAGCAATAGTCCAGTTAATCCAATTAGAAAAAGGTATAATGCAATCTTCTTTCCCGGAAGATCCGATTTGATTAGTTCGCCTGCAAACACTCCAGACATGGTTGTAGCTACAAAGCCCAAACCGCTCAGAAACCAGGTGTACTGTGTGCCATCCTGAAATCTGCCAAATACAATCTGGTCAACATACCATGCAAAGCTGCTGCTTGGCAATAATACTCCCCGCCCAACGCCGGGTACATTCGGAATGGTGAGCAGCATAACATACAATATCAAACAAGATGCGAATATTATGAGGCGAGTATTTCTTTTGAAATGGAGGAAGAAAAGTGCTGAAAACAAGTAGCCAACTGCAATGGCTTGCAGCGTATTGCTGAAGATACTGAAGGTCTCTATATTAAAATCGAGTAAGTGCCCCTGAACTATCCATCCAAGTATAAACAGGATGATAAATCGCCGGATTAGTTTCATGTAAATGCCAGTCGATTTTGATCCTTTCTCCCCATATTTTGATAAAGAAAATGGAATAGCTGCACCAACGATGAAAAGGAAGAGCGGCATAACGATATCATAAATCGTTGAACCAAACCACTCAGGATGATCAAATTGGCGAGCTACTGCTTTGGTAAAGGGTGATCCTGCTCCAACATTGATTGAGTTAAAAAGATGGTCTAGAAATATGATAAACAACATATCAAATCCCCTTAACGCATCAATTGATGCAATTCGACGATTTTTTGTGATTCCTGCATTCATTTCCAATTCATGATTAAGCAAAATCAAGGACTCCGAAATTTGTATTCTGCCACTTATTTTTTCTCAAATGCTCTGATCCAATCAACAGTCATTGTTACCGGAAATATCTTGTCGTCAACAACTGGCCCACCCCAGTTTCCACCTATGGCTATATTGAAAATGAAATAGCAGGGTTTGTCAAATGGCCAGTTATCAGCATTTTTAATTTCAGGCTGATAATGATACACTAGCTTACCATCAGTATAGAAATCAACAAAATCCTTGGTCCATTCCATGCTGTAGATATGGTAGGTGTTAAAGGGATCTTCAATCTGAATGATTCCTGTGTATGGAGTGGCACCATATCCTGAAGGATTATGGACAGTAGAGTGAATAAAATCAGGGTGCTTCCCAACGTGTTCCATGATATCCAATTCACCGCATGCAGGCCAACCTACTTTGCCAATATTCTGACCCAGCATCCATAGTGCCGGCCATGTGCCAGTGCCTTCAGGAAGTTTAGCCTTGATTTCAAAGAGACCGTAAGTGAAAGTTCGTTTGTCCCGGGTAATTAATCTGGCAGAGGTATATTCATTATTCTCCCTTCTTGAAATTATTTTAAGGGCACCATCTGAAATCTCAATATTCTCATTCGTATATCTCTGCAATTCGTTGTTCACCCATCCGGGTTCTGCCAGTTCATGACTCCATGATAATGAATCAAGTGCAGGCCGGTCAAACTCATCTTCCCATACCAATTTATATCCTTCCCTGGGTTGTGCATTCAGGTTCACTGCAATTAGAAGGAAGAAGAAGACTAGAGTAATCGAAAAATGTTTCATCATATTCAGGTTTTAATTAAGACGGGAGTTACTTGTTTGAATTTTGGAAAGATTATCAACCAAGCTAAAATCCCAAATTAGTTTCTAATATCCAGAATGGCGTTTTAATTGCCGAATAGAAGGTATGCGAAATTGTAGTACACAGTTAATCAGTTGATTGAAGTGTAAATTAATTTACTTTGAGCAAATCATTTTTCTTGAAATGACGATGTTGTTGACTTTCATTTCATACAACAAGGTTTCAGTATTAAGATTCCGGGGTGAGTAAATAAATTCATGTGTTCCCTTAGACTTTTTACCCTGCTGAATTACCTCAATCAACTTGTTGTTGATATCATAGATGTAAAAACTGACGTCACCACTTTTGGGCAGGCTGTATAAAATGGTAGTTTTTTCACGGAAGGGGTTAGGGTAGTTCTGTTCCAATAGATAGCCATGCTCCACTTTTGGATTTTGTTTCACCCCAAGTGGGTTGAATGCAGTCATCTCAGACCAGTTGCTCCAGTTCAAATTTTGATCCCTGTATTGAACCCTTAAATAATATTTTCCCGATTCTGATAATTGCGACTTGTTAATTCTGTTTTGATAAAGATTGATGTACTTATTTAGGTCTATCGGATTTCCATTAGAGTCGACACCATAAGTGTTAGTCCAGTTTATTGTGGAATCTATTGCAACAGATTGAATCATGCTGCTGTCGATGACTTGAAACCTTACAGACATAATTGAGTCAATTCCGGAGAATACAGAGCTTGTGAATTCAATGTAATTTTCTGTTGATGTGATGCTTTCTATGGATGGTTTTGTTGGCCTGGATTGATTTTTAACCTTATGCCATTGGTCGATTAGTTCGGAGTTCTTGGGTTTAGATAGAGTACCTAGGCTAAAGATTGAACTTTGGTATGAATGATCTTCTACATCTATTTCAAGCAGCTGAAAGAAATAGTTGCTTATGCAGATATGGATATCATTATAGTCCTGATTTTCACCTGCAGCCCATGGATCAAGTCCGCCACCACCGCCTCCATTACATATCATTCGTATATCTCCGCCGGGTATTTCAGATGTTTCTGTACCTCTCTCATATCCATGGGTATGACCATAGTGAATTTCCCGCACCTTGGAGTATTTTTTCATTACAGGTAGTAATCTGCTATTTACATATTCAGTTCCTCCAACAATCCATAGCTCTGAAATAGGGGGATGGTGGAAGAAAATGTATACAAAATCAATACTGGCATCAGTTTCTGCTTCGTTAAGCCTGGAGTCAAGCCAGTTTGCCTGTGTTTCTCCATACTGATCAGAAATGTTTGTATTAAGGCCAATAAACAGCGCATTCCCATACTGAATCTGCCAGATTTTCTCTTTCAGAGCTGGATTCTGTGGGAATGCCGATAATTCATCCATTTTCAGGTATTGATAGAAATAAGGACTTTCCAGTTCGTGATTTCCGGCAACAACCATAGTTGGGACATTAGCTGATAATGCCGATAATGGCTGAAAATACTGCATGGAATATTGTTTTGGTACATCACCACTGACAACGATATCTCCGGAATGTAGTATTCCATTCAGATGATTTTCGATATCCGGGCCATAGGAATCTATTATTTTTTGCCGGGCAGCTCTCAATACCTTGCCCGCCATTGTTGTGTCAGAGGCATGTGTATCGCTTAGGAGAATGAAACGAAGCTTGCCATTATAGGTGTTATCCGGCAAGGTTTTAAAGGAATAGATTCCGGATTCTCCATCTCCGCTTCCAACCTTGTAATAATATCGGGTATTTGCCTGAAGACCAGTTAATGAGACTGAATGCCAGCGAAATGGGTCGCTAATGAGTTCATTGGTGCCATTTATTACGGTTCCCAGAGTACTATCTATTCCATAGCTCACCCGGGTATTGGTTGAAGCAACATCATGCCAGCAAACTGTCATTGAGGTTTTACCAGGGGCTTGAAGATAGGGGATCCTGGTCATCAGAAAGAGTCCGGCGTTATGTCCGAAGCCTCCTAATTCATTGACTTGTTCGGTATTCAGGGCTTGATCCCAGATGGCAAGTTCGGAACAGTATATTTCTGAATCTTCGCCATCATCATCAGCGAAAATGAGCAATAGATTTTCAAGGGAGAAACGTCCATCGACATCCTGAACATTACCAACTGTAAGAAATTGTCCGTCAAGGTAGCAATTAAAAAAACTTCCGTTTTTAACTGATATAATCAGTCGGTACCATTCATTTGGGTTTACCGAATAAGCACTGTAACCTACAGCAGCAACACCTATATTACCGCTTGGATTAATAAAAAAGTCTCCGTCATTGCTGTTGCCTTGAGACGTTTGGAAGAATGCGTGCCAGGCTGTTGTTGATGATACCTTAAAATCGAATTGAAGAGTATATTCATTTACAAAGCTTCCACCTCCATTGCCAGGAATCAGATGCTGCATCTTATAATAACTTCCGGCTCCTATTTTTGTAGCCCCATTTCCAGCCTCCGGACCAGAAGCCGAAGAATGCGAACCGGAAAGGATAAGGTCAGCGCCATAGCCTGACTCAGCTTTCTGCAGATTGGAGGGGATGTCGAATTTCCACCAGCCTGTTCTATCAGGCACGGTGGCATTGGTTAGTAAGTTAATAAGAAACAGGAATAGGAGGAGGGTGTAGTGTTTCGAAATTTTCATCACTTTGAATCAGTGTAAATTGATTTTTGCCGAATTTTCTTGGTCAGGGTAATTAGGCTGATGCTGATATTGTTAGTATTAACTTTTTGCGGCTTTGTCTCTCAGTCATGATTCAATCAACACCAATCTTGCACTGCAAAATCATTGCGATTGATTGTAAAAGAGGATGCCTCGGAAAATGAAGCATCCTCTTGGAAATCAAAGAACTAAACCTCAATTATTTCAACACAATCATTTTCTGAACACTCGTTTGTCCATTGGTAATCATGTGAATTGTATAAACTCCACTCTTTAGATTTTCTGATGTTAAATTTAATGTGTAATCACCAGGTGATAACACACCTTCGTTAAGGCTTACCATTTCAGTTCCTGTAATATCAAATATTCTGAAAGATACTGACCCGGATTCAGTCAGGTGATAAGGGAATGTGGTGCTTGTGGTAAATGGATTCGGATAATTTACACCCAGGGCAGAATGCTTGCTGGATGCCAGATTATTGATGCCATTTGGATCTTTAGTTGCATCTCCCAAAGCAATGGCTTCAGCTTCAGTTAGAGCAACATCCCAAATTCCCAGTTCAGAGCAGTTGATATCTCCATCATCACCATCATCATCCTGGAAAATTTGGAATAATGGGCTTAGTCCGTACCTGCCATCAATTGCCTGCGGCTCTGCATCCAACCATAGTGTTCCATCCATATAGATTCTGAAGAATTCACCATTCTTTACCGAAACAAGCATTCTGTACCATGTTTCTGCTGTAATTGTAGCTTCAGTATATCTGGTCGATCCACAACCAATACTGTTTGGAACGCGGCCTATATCCGGAGCTTCTGTTTTTGCAACGAAGAGGTCTGCATCACCGTCAAGCGTCTGGAAGAAGGCATACCACGTGTCAATTTGGGGTACTGAAAAATCGATTTGTACAGTCCATTCGTTAACTAAAGTGCCACCTCCATTAGGTGCAATTCCGTGATTCATATCAAGGTAGCTTCCCAGTGGTACCAATGTAGCAAGATTTCCGGCAATCGGACCAGTAACTGACGTTTGTGTGCCACTCAAAACCAGAGGTTCGCCAATGGTTGCCTTAACCATGTCAGTGGCATCATCAAATTTCCACCATCCTTTCCTTTCACGAACTGTTGTCTGATTGGATATTGTGATTCCAATACTTCCAAATACATTGCTTCCATCAGTTGCTGTAGCAATAACTGTAACAGTTCCATCGCTAACTGCAGCAAGCACTCCATCAGTAGTTATGGTTGCATCTCCCGATACTTTGGAAACTGACCAGGTGACGCTCTTTTCTGTAGCATTCTCTGGTGCTATTGTGGCTATCATCTGCAGAGTCCCGCCTTTAGTGCTAATGCTTGTTGCCCCACTTTCGGTAGTAACGGTAATGGAAGTAACAGCAATAACTGCCTGATTCGAGATTGTAACCTCCATGCTTCCTGTAATATTGCTTCCATCATTTGCAGTTGCAATTACAGTTACAGTGCCATTTTTAACAGCTGTAAGCAATCCGTCGGTGCCGATGGTTGCTTCACCACTGTCATTGGTTACTGACCATGTAATAGTCTTGTCAGTTGCATCAATTGGAAGTACTTCTGCGAGCATCTGCAAGGTTCCGCTTTGAGTGTCAATCACATTTACACCATCGGTGCCAGTGACATTGATCTGTGTCACCAGAATATTTCCGGCAAATCCTCCAAGTTGAGCTGCTTCAGCTGCTGATAATGCGACATCCCAAATTGCAAGTTCAGCGCAGTTAATTTCAGCATCATCCCCATCATCATCAGCAAAAATGAGCAAGTCATTTACCAGGGCCCATCTTCCATCAATATCCTGTGGAGTTCCTGTAAGCCAGATTTCACCATTCAGGTATACGTTAAAGAATTCACCGTTTTTTACCGAGATTATCATTCTGTACCAGGTATTCATGAGGACAGAGTTGGTAGAATATCCTGTGGCAGATGTTCCGATAGTGTTATCGCTTGCTTTGGTAAACAAATCAGCATCACCGGAATTTGCGGGATTAGTCTGGAAGAATGCATGCCATTTTCCGATTTCAGGAACAGAGAAGTCGATTTGCACTGAATATTCATTTACAGAGTCCCCTCCACCGTTGGCGGCAATATTGTGGGACATAGTCAAATAGCTTCCGAGAGGCACCAATGTTGCAAGATTACCTTCTTCTGGACCGTTTACCGATGTCTGTGTTCCTGATAATGCCAATGGCAGGCCAATCTCAGCTTTTAGCATGTCGGCTGCATCATCAAATTTCCACCAACCCTTTCTGGCTACCAGTGGAATTGTTGTAGCATCTCCCAATTCAGCGGCTTGTGATGCGGATAGAGCAACATTCCAAATTCCCAATTCAGAGCAATTTATCGTTGCATCATCGCCATCATCGTCTGCGAATATCAGAAGCTCATTTACAAGTGCCCATCTTCCATCAATAGCTTGTGGAGTACCGGTTAACCAGAGTTCTCCGTTGAGATAAATATTGAAGACCTCTTCATTCTTTACAGAAATCAGCATCCTGTACCAGGTGTCAACGGCTACAGCATTTGTGGAATAACCCGTGGCAGCTGTTCCGATAGTGTTATTGCTGGCTTTTGTAAATAAATCCGCATCTCCGCCATTTGCAGGATCAGTTTGAATAAATGCATGCCATTTGTCAATTTCAGGCAGGGAGAAATCAATTTGGATTGTGTATTCATTCACTGAATCTCCACCTCCATTGGCAGAAATCCCATGAGCCATGGAAAGGTAGCTCCCAAGCGAAATCTGGGTAGCCAGATTTCCTTCTACAGGACCTGGAACTGAAGTCTGTGTTCCTGTTAGTGAAAGTGCCAGACCAGTTTCTGCCTTCAGCATATCCAGGGCATCATCAAATTTCCACCATCCAGTTCTGTCAGGTACCTGGGCGTTTGCGAAACTGGCAAAAGCTAGTATTATGACTAAACTTAGTAAAGTTTTTTTCATAATTAATTTGTTTTAAGGTTATTGATCTAATTGGTTGCTTGTTATTATGTATTTGGTTTTCTTGTACAATTGAGAGATTTAGATTAGCTGTGATTTGAGTGAAATCCTTTCTGAAAGTTAAAACCTGATTCATTACCAGCAAATTTCATAGAGTAAGTAATGATACCCCTTCTTCACTATTTTAATAACCACATGATCTTATTGATTTCATCATAACCATCATACTGTCTGTTGAGGGCATCAGTAAGATTTTTTCGGTTGTAATTGGACTCAGATCCCGGATACAGGCAGCGCATAGGTATGGCAGAGGTATTATTCTCATTAAGGCTCGATGCCGGATTGATCGGGAACTCAGGGTAGGTATTTCTTCTGTATTCAAAATAGCTGAAATCTCCATCCTGCATAAAACGCAGCAAATACTCCTGCATCCAGATTTGTTTTAGTTGCTCTTCTGCGGTTGATTTAAATGATGCCTCTCCTGTGAAATATCCGTCAATATATGCCTGATCAATTGCAAGAGTATGGGCATAGCTTGCCTTTGTAGCCATTTTATCGGCCAATGCAGCCTTCACTCCAGATTCATAGTATTCCTGTGCTGTGCCGGTTGAAATCCAGCCCCTAACTCTTGCCTCAGCAATTGTTAATTGCTGTTCAGCAAATGTCATCAGCTGATTGGGCTCACATGCATCCTCTTTAAGGTACCTGAGATTAATTACAGAGAATTTGTTTGCCTTGTATTCCTGATTCATGAGATCGTAATCCATTGAAACGTCTACGCCTACATATGCTGCTGTATCTGTTTGAAGCTTTCCTGCTGCAATTTCTGCTGCTGCAGGTTCACAGTAGTAAAACAGGCGACGGTCATTCAAGAGTTTGAGGTTCTCAATGACAAGGCTGCTTACAATGGTTTTGGTGGCGAACATGGTGCTTGCACTGAGCGGATGCTTATTTTGAGTTGAAAATGCCAGTCCCCAATAACCTGTTGTACTTTCCAATAGATTGCCACTGTTTACAATCTCAGCAAATCGATTCTTAATATCCAAAGTTGCCAGACCTTCTTTTTTGCTCAGGCTCATCAATACTTTCAGTGTAAATGCATTTACAGCCCTCCTCCATTTCTTCGGATCTCCATTATACGGACTGGGGTCACCAGTGAAATTGGCGCCATTGGCAAAATACTGATCAGCAGCCTTCAGGTCATTGAGTATGCCAATAAAGATTTCTTCCTGAGTGTCGTATTTAGGTTCAAAAAGTCCTTCAGCACCTTTGCCGGCTTCACTGTAAGGTATATCTCCCATCCACATCGTCATTCTATAGAAAGTTACAGCTTTTGCAAAACTGCCAACTCCCTTGTACGAATCTTCCATAACACTTCCTTCTGCTGCTTTTAGCATTGCATCGATATTTGGAAGGATGGTCATCGATCCAAATCCACCGCTTCCGGTGTTATTGTATTGCGAACTGTTTTTACCCAGAATTGTAAAGCCAACATATTTGGGTAGTGCATTCATTGAAATAAAGCTCATTGCATCGCCACCATGTTCGAGCATGCTGAGGATGACATTAGTGCATTCCATCGATGCAGGAACCTGAGTAGTTGTATCAGGGTTGGTATTTATTTCTTCAAATTTGCTGCAACCGGTAAAGGATATTAGCAAAATTGCAGCAATTATCGTGATATATCTGTTCTTGTTTTTCATGGGAATAGTTGTCTTTTTTAGTTCAGGTTTCAAAATGATTTTTTTCTTGCCATTGAGTTAATTTTTATGTGACTAACTCATTGGCATAATTTTAAAAATTGAACTTTAAGTTACATCCTACATAGCGAATAGAAGGGTCACTGAAATTTTCATATCCTCCATCCGGGTCAGAATATTTGAACTGTTTTGACCAAAGGAACATATTCTGTCCAACGGCAGAAACAGAAACTCCTGATGAGTTGAACTTTGTACAAATCTCTTTTGGCAGAGCATAGGATAGGGATACTTCCCTGATTTTGAAAAATGTCGTACTATAGGTTTCTAGTGGTGAAGGTGATCCACCCCAGGCTGTTCCACTATGTATGGTGTTGATGTACGATTCATAGGTTACGGCTACATCATTTGGAGCATAAACCCTGTCATCGCTGGTGATATTTCCATAGGTGTCATAGGTTGCAGACCCTGAAACAACTTTCACGCCCTCTCCTGTGTAGTTTTTCGAACCTTCCACAGTAGCATCAAGATACCTGGCTTCGGTAACTGAATTGGGATGTGAGCCAGATCTCCACATATACATCTCTGTTGTGGTTTGGGCTAATCCGCCAACCCTGCCGTCGACAGATGCATATAAAATCCAGCTTTTGTACTTTAAGGTGGTATTTATACCCCAAATCCAATCAGGATCATAGTTTCCATATTTTGTAGCATAAGCCGAATAGAGTGGCACTCCGTTTTTATGAATTAGGTTTCCTTCAGGATCTCTTTGGAAATCATAAAGGACAAATGGATCTGCTCTTTCACCAACGTTAATCCAGGGTTTATCAGCTGAATAGGTTGAATCCAGTTTTGTATAGAACCTTGCATATTTTGACCAGTTTAGTGAGATGTCCCACTGCCAATCATTGTTCTTGACAGGTGTTCCATTCAAAGTCACCTCCAGTCCTTTGCGGGTAATTTCTTCGTCAATGTTAATATAACTGTTATAATATCCGGTTGCTGGTGATATCTCAGCTTCCTGAAGGAAGTCGAACATGCGCTTGCTGTAGTAGGCGATGTCAAATGACGCTCTGTTGGTAAACAGATTTACGGCCGTGCCTACTTCCCAGGTTGATGCTGATTCCGGAAAAACATCACTACTGTAAATTGTTGCCGGTAGAGAGGCAGAAGTTAGATTGGTCCAGGCATTATTGGTGATGTTGAATACCTGATTAATATCGTAAATTCCTGCAGGCGTTTTTGAGGAAGTCCATGATCCTCTTACTTTCCATAAGGATAGCCAATTCATCTCAGGTAAAAGTTCTGAAACAATTAAGCTACCTGCAACAGAAGGGTAGAGGTAAGAACGGGTTGCTGCTGACAAAGTAGAACTCCAGTCATTTCGCATTGTTCCTTCTGCATAAATAAGACTGTTCCACGATAATGCCAGTCGGCCGTAAAGACTGTTTACCTGTTGCCTGCTTAAACTTGAAGCAACATAAGCCGGTAATACAGAGGCCTTTAGTGAGTAGAAGCCGGGGATTGAGAGACCTCCCTGTGTACGGGAATCCGTTCCTTCATCCTGACGGTAAAATATGGTTCCACCAACAACTCCATCTACTGTAAATTTCTCAATCTTCTGATTTGCTGCGAGTAAAAAATCATTATTGAAACTATATCCTCTGCCAAGTCCTAAATTGTATGATCCTAACTTGCTTTCTCCCCAAACTTGTCCGCCGTTCTCAATTACGGTTGCAGATCCAGCACTTACCAGGGAGCCTTTGGAAATCTGAATTACCTGTCGGTTGCTATATGTGTCAAAGCCAGAGCGGATTGTTGCCTTGAGCCAGGAGAAAAGATCATAGTTCAATGAAAAGGTACCATTAAAAATATCCTTATTCAAGCTGTGTGTTCTCTCATTTCTATCAAAGAAAGGATTATTGTTTGTATCGGTATAACTTGTATTCTGACTTTCATTTGGAACAACCCAATAGTTCTGGTAATCCAAAACATTCCAGTCAGGTGAAGACCAAATCAACATGGAATACATCGGATCATATCCTGTATATCCGTTAAATCCAATATTTGGCGAAGATTGCTTATTGTAGGAAATACTTGAAGATAAGGTTAGTTTTTTGAGTTTGATGTCTCCTCCGATGGTATAGGAATATTTGTCAAACATTGAATTTGGATACTGCCCCTTGTTTTTTACCCAACTTGCAGATGCTCTGAAGCTTCCGAATTCACCCTGCTGCACTATATTCAAGTTGTTGTTCAAAACATAGCCCGGTTCCAGAAAGTTCTTGAAATTATCCTTTCCAACAGCCAGCCAGGGCATTGCTTTCATTGTCCTTGAAATAGGATCCCATTGGATAACTTCCTGCCCTTCAAGTGGAGGCCCCCAGGCTCCATCTCCATTGGTAACTGCAGTATTGGTAGCTGTATTTACTACCCGGCCATAGGTAGACTGTGATTCAGGAATTGCCAGATATCCAGCAGCAAACATGGTGCTGCTGTTGATTGACACTGTTATTCCCTTTTCATTGTTTCCCTTTTTGGTTGTTACCATAATGGCTCCGCTGCCTCCCCGATATCCATAAAGGGACGAAGCTGTCGCACCCTTAAGAACGCTGATGCTTTCAATATCATCAGGTGGAATATCCCTCAGTGTCATGTTTCCATAGGGCACACCGTCAATAACAAGAATTGGCTTTTCTCCACGGATATACAATTCAGGAGCTTCACCAAATTCAGTGCTGTTTAAAACCGAAAGACCTGCAATCTTTCCGGTGAGTGAGGTTCCGACATCAACAGTTCTGACCGTCTGCAGGCCTTTTCCATCAACTTTTTGGACAGCGTAACCTAATGCTTTTTCTTCACGCTTGATTCCAAGCGCAGTGACTACAATGCTTTCAAGCTGGGTTGCAACCGGCTTTAAGGCAATATTGACTATAAGGGATTCACCAACAGGGATTTCTTTGGGTTCATAGCCCAGATAGGAAAATACTAAGACTGCTTTTTCAGTTTGAAATTCAATAGAGTATGTGCCGTCGACGGAAGTTGTTGTACCTGAGGTGGTGCCCTTTACTTGAATAGCGACACCAACAAGAGTTTCACCGGTTTTTTCATCAGTTACCCTTCCTGTGACTTTTTTTGATTGAAAATCCCCGCCTTTACCATTGGTTGGCGTAATAATGATCTGGTGATCACTCGTGACATATTTAATCTGAGCACCTTTGAATATCTGATCCAGGATATCCTTGATCGATGTATTTGCAAAGACAGCATCAACCTTTCTGTTTACATCAACAACCTCCTGATTAACTAAAAAGGTGTAGTCACTATTTTTCTCAATTTCATTCAAAACATCATTCAGTGGGACATTTACCAGATTCAATGTGATTTTGGTAGACTGTGCATCCAGATGTGATGGTAAAAGAAAGAGAAGCAGGAATAATCCATTAAGTAGAAGTATTCTCATAAACTGGTTAGTTTTAGGTATGAAAAACGATGAAGTGATTCCTTATGACTTCAATTTCCAGTTAGAGAAAACTCAACTTAATCTTGCATTCAGAATTGATTGATTATTAATCGAGTTTGCTTTTGTTTAGTCCGGTATTTTTAAACCTAATGCTGTATTCGACAGTTATCTGTGCTTAGGTTTAAAAGGACAGTGGTATTGGCACGATTAATCAATCAATTGGTTGAAGAGAATATGATGATTTTTCTTCTGGAAAAAGTTCCATCAGGTAATGCTTTTGGCTTTACTTCAAGATAATCGATAGGGGAAGAGATTTTAAGGAGTCTGAGGAGTTCGCCGAGAGGTTCGCTCTCAAAGGTAGCCCTGTAACGGTATTTTTTTATTTCGTTTCCTCTTATTTCAATGTCAACATTGTACTGAAGGCTTATCCTTCGCGCAACCTCACTGATATTGTCATTTCTGAAGACCAGCTTGCCATCTATCCAGGCAAAATGCTTATAAGTATCCTCCGTTTGAATATTGAAGTGACCGGTCAGTGTATCATAACTCAGATGTTGACTTGGCTTTAGATAGGTGATCAAATCCTTGGGTTGCCCGGCAACATTTTTTTGTATGGCGACAGTCCCTTCAACCAAAGTGACTGAAGGTGACCTGAAGTTCCTTTCAGCCCTGATATTGAATTTTGTACCTGTAGCCTTTACAGTAAAGTATGGGGTAGTTACAAGAAATGGAACGGATTTATTGGCATTTACCTCGAAATAGCCTTCCCCGATCAGGTATACTACCCGATTGCTGGTATTGAATTTTTCAGGATATCTCAGACTGCTCCCTGAATTTAGCCACACTTTCGAGCCATCAGGCAAATCTACCTTGGAGAATGTGCCAAATGCAGCAACAACCTGATGGTAGCTTAAGGCAGAACTATTATTATCAGAGCTTTTTGACAAACCCATCCAAATTGCTGTGATTAGCAAAGGGATAAATAGAATAGCCGCAACTTTCTGCATGAATTGCCATATACTTATTCGTGTTGGCTCAGGCTTGATTTTCTGTATAACCTTATTTAATGCTTTATCAGTTGAGACTGGTATCTGAACTGAGGCATCCCAAAGGTTTTTCATCTGAAGGAAATACTTGCGATTGTTGTCTGATTCCTTGATCCATAGTTCGAGCTGCTGGATTTCTTCAGCAGTGGACTGTCCACCCAGAAACCTGGCAATTAACTGGTCAATTTGATCCGAACCTGATGTATTCATATTTCTTTCTGTCAACATAAAGACGTTTTAGGGTTTGCAAACCACATTGGTTTCTGACATTATTTTTCTTTTTATCGAAAAATTGTCGGCTGACTTGATCTTGTTTATGTTTAATGAGTTAATAATGAAATAATTGAAGAATAATAAATAAGGCAATAAGAAAATCCTTTAATTCATTTCGAAGCAGAGAAATCGCTTTGCTAATACGAACCTCTACCGTGCGGACGGAGATTCCCAGTTTGGTAGCTATTTCCTGATAGTTAAGTGACTCAAGGCGGCTCATCCTGAAAACTTCAGCATATTGAGCCGGGATTTTTTCCATGGCTTGTTGGAAGTTATTCGCCAACTCACTGAAAAAAACATAATTCTCTGTGTCGTTCTCAAATAGGACCGGATGCTCCAGCATAATTGAAGCATAGGCATTGGTAATGCTTGCATGACGGAGGTTATCTATGCTCTTGTTCTGGACCGACTTTAAAAGGTAAGATTTAAGTGAGTAGTGTATCTCCAGTTTAGAGCGATTCTCCCAAAGTTTCAGGAATACATCCTGAACAATTTCTTCTGATGAATCCTGATGTCTTGTAATCCCAAATGAGAAACGAACAAGGTCTTCATAGTACCGCTTGAAGATGATGGTAAAGGCTGTCTGATCACTGTTGATAAGCTTTCCGATCAGTATTTTTTCGTACGAAGCCATTAAATCGGACATGTCACTCTCTTTTACACAAATGTATTCTAATATTCCAAATCAGATAATTGAAAAAAGTAGTCAATTTGACCTTTCCCCGTGATATAATTGCAAAATGTAGTGAAAGCCGCAGTTCTTGATTCCAGCCTGGATGAGCATTTTCAGGATATGGATTACTTCCCAAATTGAAAGATGAGACAGAGATGAATTATACCTGTGCCAATTCAATATACAAATCTTTGAGATCCACGGCTAATCTGCCATGCACGATATAACTCAATCTGCAGGAATTGAGAATGAATCTTTGCTTAATTCATAAAAAGAGACTGATATTTGAAACAAACTAATTGCTGTTGGATTCAGCTTGCTTATATCGAAACCTCAATCTTCACCGATTTCTTCTTGATTTTCTCAAAACGCAGCAACTGGACTACCTTATTGATCTTTTCACGCTTCACTGCTACAAAAGATGAATAATCAAGCACTTCAATCAATCCGATTTCATCCTTATGCAGTTTCCCCTTTTGTATCAGGAGTCCGACAATATCTGTCTTATTGATCTTATCCTTTTTTCCAGCTGCAACGAAAAGGGTATCCCATTTTGAATTTTCAGGCAATAGGGGGATGGCGTCCAGTTTGACATATTCGGGCTTTTCTTTGAGGAATGCAGGCAGATGATCGCCTTCTCCCATGATAAGATAGGCGGTTCCTTCGGCATGCATGCGGGCTGTGCGGCCATTGCGGTGCATGTATGCGTCAGCAGTTGTGGGGAACTGATAATGGATGACATTTTCAATTTCAGGAATATCCAGTCCGCGCGAGGCAAGGTCTGTTGTAATCAGGATTTGGTGGCTGCCATTACGGAACTTGATCAGAGCACGTTCACGTTCTTCCTGCTCCAATCCGCCATGATATATTCCATGGACAAGGCCCTTGTCATACAACAATTCGCTGATTCGCTCCACGGCTTCCCTGTGATTGCAGAAAATCAGGGTTGTAGAGTTACCTAAATGACAAATGAGTGAGAAAAGAGCTTCCAGTTTATCCCGGCCTTCGCTGGTGACGGCTTTCAGTTTAAGTCCTTTAGGTTGAGAGTCAGATAAATAGTTAATTCTGAGAGGGGATGTAACCCCAGCAAATTCTGGAATAGCGATAGCTTCAGAAGCAGAAGTCAGAATGCGCTTTTTTAGATTGTAAAGCTCGCTGATTATAAACGACATCTCCTCCTGAAATCCGAATTCCAGGGATTTGTCGAATTCATCCAGAATAATAGTCTGTATTGTATCAGTGTCAAAAGTGCCCCGCCGCATATGGTCGGCAATTCTTCCGGGAGTGCCAATCAGGACTGCAGGCGGATGTTTGAGATTATTGATTTCAACTTTCATAGGGTGTCCACCATAGCAGCAATTCACCTTGAATTCAGTCCCCATTGAGCGAAATACCTGCTCAATCTGGATGGCCAGTTCCCTTGAAGGAGCCAGAATCATAACCTGAACTGTTGGGATGGAGTTGTCGAGCTGACTTACAACAGGCAATAGAAATGCCAGGGTTTTACCTGATCCGGTAGGGGAGAGCAGAACAATATCAGTTCCGGCTTTATTGGCTTCAATTGACGCCAGCTGCATTTCATTGAGTGCTGCAATCTTCAGGTTCTCAAGTATTCTTTGTATCATCTGCAGTGTGTGGGTAGGTGGCAAAGGTAAGTCTAATTAGTGAAATCGGTTTTTAGACAGCTTTCTCATCTGAATTAAATTTCAATACTTCTGGAGAAAAAATGAAATAAAATAGGAAAACAGAAAAACTGGTGTATATTTGCAAACTCAATATTGAGAATATTTAGTTATGGCATACTCACTCTCCTTTTCCAAATCAATTCTGGTTCTGGTTTTTATCTCCGATAAGATCAGAAGGGGAGAAACCGAATATATTTCCACTAAAGTAATTTCGGAATTACTGGATATTCCCAAGCCTACGTTAACAGTGATTTTTAATAATCTCATCAGAGCTGGAATCCTGGAATCGAAGGAAGGAATTAATGGGGGAGTGCGCTTCGCCAAGAGCAATGAGCAGATTAATCTTCTTGATATTCTGCTTGCCATGGAAAATCAAAAATCATTGTTTCAAACCAATTTTGAAATTAAAGCTGCCGGACAAAGGCCCGATTCAGTAAAGAAAGCTGTAACCGACAGGCTAATGAGGGTAGAAGAGGTTATGAAGGCTGAATTACAGAGAACAACCCTGAAGGATATACTTGACTCATAATTTTTTTTATCCTAAACTAAATAAACAACATATTAAGAATAATTAATAAATAACATTGCAACTCATTCATAAGATTCATGACATGTCTCTCTTTTTAAAAGCAACCCAAAGCTCCTGGTATCGGGAATTTTTAATGCCTGTGGTGGAAAATATCATAAACGACTCTTCAAGCAAAAGAATGCTTGATATAGGAACCGGTCCGGGAAGATTGCCCGAACTACTGAATTCTCAGGATGCCAGTCTTCTAGTCACAGGAATTGATATAAATATCGCTTTAATTGACGAGGCAAGGAGAAATCTGAAATCAGAGAACATCTCATTCTTCTATCAAAAAAGAAATGCCCCTCTTGAATTTCTGACAGATGCTTTTGATGTGGTGACTCTTTGCTCAGTTCTGTTCCTTGTTGATGACTCTACGAAATCACAGTTAATGTGCGAAGCTCTGAGGGTGCTCAAGCCGGGAGGGAAATTAATTGTTCTGACACCTACCGGACAACGGTCATTCATTTCGGCATTTATTGAAATGTCCACCTTTCCTGCATCTTCCTTTAACTGGACATTCCCTGTTTGGCGCATTGCTACTTCACAAAGTGGGCGGAAATGGCAAAGACAAAACTGGTTGAAAGAATTCGCAGCAAAGGAAGGTCTTGGATATTCAAAATCCCTGGTATTTAACAATAATGCAACAATTGAAATAATAACAAACCATTAAATAACTAAAAACCAATGATCATGAACACAACATTATGGATTATTCAAGGCATTCTTGCCATTGTCTTCTTCTCTTCCGGATTAATCATACTATTGATGCCGAAAGAAAAATTAGCACCTAAACTTTCCTGGGTAAAGGAATTCCCAAACTGGTTACGTTATTTCATCTGCTCCTCAAAGATTGCCGGGGCTTTTGGTCTGATCCTTCCCTTATTCCTGAACATTCTTCCTGTTCTGACTCCCATAGCTGCATGTGGCATAGCAACAATTATGATTCTGGCTATGGGATATCATATCAGGAAAAAAGAATTCAAAGATATTCCGGCTACAATTATTTTTCTCGGATTGTCTGTTTTTGTGGCGTTGAACAGGTTTTAAGGAATCAATTACAAAGACAGTAGAGCGTTGTCAGAAACGAAAAATGCAAGATTCAAATGGTAAAAATTTGAACCTTGCATTTTGCTTTTGTATTGGTACCCGGAGCCGGAATCGAACCGGCATGGCCGCAATGGCCAAAGGATTTTAAGTCCTTCGTGTCTACCAGTTTCACCATCCGGGCACTGGTCTGAAAAAAAACCTCCATGTCAGAATAACAGGAGGCTTTCATCATCTGAGCGGAAAACGAGACTCGAACTCGCGACCCCAACCTTGGCAAGGTTGTGCTCTACCAACTGAGCTACTTCCGCAGGAGTATTGTGTTTGGGAGTGCAAATATACAACTATTTTTAAATTGCAAAAAAACCGCTAATATTTTTGCAACATTTTTTTAATCTCATTTAGCTTCATCAGTGCCTCAACCGGCGTAAGGGTGTCAATGTCAAGCAACTTGATGTCATCCCTGATACGTTCCAATAAAGGATCATCAAGCTGGAAAAAGCTTAATTGGAACTGATCCTGCTGCTTCTGATCGGTTTTTTTGGTCATAGCTGCAGGACCAAGATTTTCAACTCCATGCTTCTTTTCAAGCAATCCAAGCATAAGTTCGGCCTTATTCAGCAGACTTCCAGGCATTCCTGCCATTCGTGCTACATGGATACCAAAGCTGTGCTCGCTTCCACCCGGTGTTAGCTTGCGAAGAAAAATTACTTTATTGCCAATTTCCTTCACCGAAATATGATAGTTCCGGATTCTTGAATGACTGGATGCCATCTCATTCAATTCATGATAATGGGTGGCAAACAACACCTTGGCTTTGTATAATGGATGCTCATGAAGGTAATCAGCAATCGCCCATGCAATGGAAATGCCGTCGTAAGTACTCG
The DNA here is from genome assembly GCA_016707705.1 of Bacteroidales bacterium. Taxonomy (GTDB): domain Bacteria; phylum Bacteroidota; class Bacteroidia; order Bacteroidales; family UBA4417; genus UBA4417. Next base: position 27,411 of record JADJHD010000020.1, on the reverse strand, counting down.
TACCACGCCCGATTTCATCAAGCAGGATAAGACTGCGATTCGAAATATTATTCAGGATGCTGGCTGTTTCATTCATCTCCACCATAAAGGTAGATTCACCGGATGCAATGTTATCGGAAGCACCTACACGTGTAAAAATCTTGTCGACAATCCCAATTTTGGCTGATTCTGCCGGGACAAAACTCCCAACCTGAGCCATCAGGACAATCAAAGCAGTTTGTCGCAGAAGTGCTGATTTTCCTGACATATTGGGGCCTGTCAGCATAATAATCTGCTGATCTTCATTGTCGAGGCTGACATCATTGGCGATATACTCTTCACCGGTTGGCAGCCGCTTTTCAATTACCGGATGCCGTCCCTGTTTAATGTCAATCCTGAACGAATCATTGATTTCCGGCCTTGTGTAGCGATTTTCAACGGCTACACGTGCAAGTGACAGAAGGCAGTCAAGCCGCGCAATCAGTTGTGAATTCAACTGAATGGGCTGCACATAATCAGCAAGCTTTAAGACCAGCTCATTGAAAAGCCGGCTTTCTATCTCCAGTATTTTCTCTTCTGCTCCAAGTATTTTTTGCTCGTAATCCTTCAGTTCCTCTGTGATGTAACGTTCAGCATTCACGAGAGTTTGCTTGCGAATCCACTCCTCGGGAACTTTATCCTTATGCGAATTGGTGACTTCCAGAAAATAACCGAAAACATTATTAAACCCCACTTTTAAGGAGCTGATACCAGTACGCTCAATTTCACGCTGCTGCATCTGGATCAGGTAATCCTTGCCAGAAAAGGCCATTTTTCTGAGTTCATCCAGTTCGGGTGAAATACCTTCCTCTATTACCATTCCCTTTGAAACCATGGCAGGTGGATCCGGCTTGATGGTTTTGCCTATTTGCTCTGCAATCAGTTCACACGGATTCAGTTGTCCGCCAAGATGCTTCATTGCCTCATGTGCAAAATTTCCACAAGCTTCCTTAATTGGAACAATCGCCTCAAGTGCACGCCTGATTTGCAGCACTTCCCTTGGACTAACCCTTCCCACTGCTACTTTGGAGATGAGCCTTTCAAGATCTCCAATGATTTTGATATTGTGTTCAAGTTCTCCTGCGAGTTGTGGTGTGTTTATAAGATCTTCCACCATTTCGTGTCGCTCCTTCACAGGTTTCCGATCCTTGAGTGGCAGCATCAGCCACCTCCTCATCAACCTTGAGCCCATGGGCGAGATGGTCTTATCCAGAACGGATAGTAAAGTTGCAGATGGATCATTGGGTGAATGAACCAGCTCAAGGTTCCGGATTGTGAACCTGTCGAGCCACACATAATGATCTTCCTCTATGCGGGATAGTTTGCAGATATGCTGAACCTTATCATGCTGTGTTTCCGACAGGTAATGCAAGGCAACACCGGCTGCTATTACAGCATTATCCAGTTCAGAAATGCCAAATCCCTTCAAGGAAGTGGTGCCAAAGTGCTTCTTCAGCAAATCATGGGCAAAATCATAGGTGAATACCCAGTCTTCAAAATAGGAGAGGTAGAACAGGTCTCCAAAACCTTCGGTAAACTGCTGCCTCTTGTTTTTCTGGACAATTACCTCGGAGGGTTTAAAGGTCTGAAGGAGCTTATCAATATAGTCGTTAGAGCCCTGAGCCAGCATGAATTCTCCTGTCGAGATATCCAGAAAGGCTATTCCTGATGACTTTGGCAGAAGGTGAATGGATGCAAGGAAATTATTCTCCTTATTATCCAGAATTTTATCATTGTATGATACTCCGGGTGTTACAAGTTCGGTAACTCCTCTTTTAACAATAGTCTTGGTAAGTTTCGGGTCTTCAAGCTGATCGCAAATTGCAACCCGGAAGCCAGCCCGAACCAGTTTTGGCAAATAGGTATCCAGAGAATGATGAGGAAATCCTGCAAGTTCAATATACTGCGCAGAACCGTTAGCCCTTCTGGTTAGTATTATTCCTAGGATTTCAGAAGCCTTGATTGCATCCTCACCAAAGGTTTCATAAAAATCCCCCACCCTGAATAATAGTATTGCATCAGGGTATTTCGCCTTGATGGTGTTGTATTGCTTCATTAATGGGGTAAGGGCTGGATCCTTTTGTTCTTTCTCTTTTGCCACTTCTGTTTGAGTATCTGATTCACAAATTTAGAATTATCTGCCGATCCTCAGTCCTTCTACCCCGTGCTGTTGATAATTTTTACCTTTGCACACTCAAATAATTCTTTATGCGAAAACTGCAGATGGATGAACTGAATCGCTTAAGCGTGGATGCTTTCAGGGATTCAGACAAAAGTCCTCTCATAATTATTCTTGATAACATTCGGTCGCAGCATAATATTGGCTCTATTTTCAGGACTTCTGATGCTTTCAGGCTTGAGAAAATTGTACTCTGCGGCATCACTGCAACTCCGCCAAACCGTGAAATTCAGAAAACGGCTTTAGGCTCAACTGAGTCAATGACATGGGAGTATGAAGAGGATATTCTTGCAGCTATTAAAAAACTTAAAACAGAATCCTATCTGATAGTCGCTGTTGAACAAGCTGCTGGAAGTATTCCATTGAACAATTTTCAACCTGCTGAAGGACAGAAAATTGCATTAATCTTTGGGAATGAAGTCATGGGTGTAGGCGATGAAGTTATGGCTCAGGTTGATGCCTGCATTGAAATTCCACAATTCGGGACAAAGCATTCAATGAATGTATCAGTAACTGCCGGGATTGTGATCTGGGATTTCTATCTGAAGTCATTAAATCATGAAATGAGGGCTAAATAGCCTTTGGGAAATGGTATCTTTCCTCATCTCTTTCAGGCAGATCTGCGGTCAAATCTGCGAATTGTCCACATTTTAGTTTATATTTGCATAAAGGTGTGAAATCTGCTTAAGATTTTGTGCACAATCTTCTTCTGTATTAACTAAAACGATAGTTATGAAATCGAGGTATTTGTTGGTTTTGATTATCCTTTGTGGATTCTTTTCAGTTAAGTCAATAGCTCAGGAAACCGTTCAGGCTCCTATATTTCTTGGTCATTGGAATGTCCAGATCAATGGTGGAATTACCCAGTATTTTGGTGACCTGAATAAAGATAATCTGTTTAACAGCAAATTCAAACCAGGATTTGGTGGAGCACTCGGCTACCAGTTCAGTCCTGTTTTTGGTGTTAGAGGCCAATTCTTCACCGGATCTCTTTACAGTGAACATAAGGATAAAGCTATCAAGCTTTCAACTGATCTTTGGGATGCCAGCTTACAGCCAACTATAAATATCAATGAACTTTTTGGGAAGTATAATCCCAACCGTTTTGTCAATCTTTACATCTTCACTGGTTTCGGAATCACATCCTTTACTTCTGTTACTGAAAATCTGGACACTGAAGTAGAACTCAACAACAGTGGGAGCAGGCAAAATGGTCCTATAGTGCCGGTAGGAGCCGGACTGGAATTCAAGATAAGCAAAAAACTTGGATTAAATATTGAGTATGGTGACAGGATCACCTTCAGTGATGAAAAGCTTGATTTCTTTGCAGCCTCCAAATCCAGGGATCAGTACAGTTATGCTTCTTTTGGAGTGAATTTCAAATTCGGAGGACCTAAGGATACTGACGGTGATGGTGTTAAGGATAAGGAAGATTATTGCCCTGATCGTGCCGGTAAGGTTGAATTGGCTGGTTGTCCCGACAAGGATAATGATGGAGTAGCTGATGACCAGGATGATTGTCAGGAAGTTGCTGGTAAAGTAGAGTTTAAAGGCTGTCCTGATAAAGATGGCGACGGTATTCCCGATAAGGATGATGCTTGTCCGGATGCATCCGGAAATAAGGATATGAAGGGTTGTCCCGATCAGGACCGTGATGGTATTGCTGATAAAGACGATAAATGCCCTGATGTTTCCGGTAAAAAGGAACTTAATGGTTGTCCTGACAAGGATGGAGATGGAATTGCTGATAAGCAAGATAAGTGTCCTGATATTGCTGGACTTACAGCCCTCGAAGGTTGCCCTGACAAGGATGGTGATGGTGTAGCTGATTACCTGGATAAATGTCCTGAAGTTGCTGGTTCACTGGCAAATAATGGTTGTCCGGTTGAAGAAAAGGTTTTGGTTAATGAAGTTGTGTACTTTAATACCGATAACGCAATAGTGATTGCCTCCTATAACCAGTTACTAAACAAGATATCTGAAACTCTTAAGGATAATCCCGGAATTCGCATTTCTGTAGAAGGACATACAGATTCAAGGGAAAGCAAGAACTACAATATGCAACTGTCAGAAAAACGTGCTGACTATGTTATCAAGTTCTTCACCGACAGGGGAATTGATAAGAGCCGGATTGTTAAAGCTTTCTTTGGTGAAACCAAGCCAGCTGCCGACAATTCAACAGCTGCTGGAATGACACTCAACAGGAGAGTTGAGATTAAGTCAATCAAATAAGAATACAGTAAGGTTTTCTATTTGAATTCCATCTTGTTAAGATAGAATACATTCCTTTTGCTTTCATCCATGGTGCTATTCCTGAGTGTTACATAACCACTCATCAGGAAGTAATTGCCATACCAATGTTCAGCGGTACCCAGATATTCGCTCATGAACTGGTCGGTAGTACGTTTTGGCGCAATAGGAGTGAAGTTCGTATTCTCAATGATTTCAGATCCTTTGATAGCCTTATATCCCAATTTGTGATTGGCATTGTAGAATAGCAGCATTTCTGAACTATCAGAATAGAAGTTCATTTTCCTGTTCAGGTAATTGGTCAGGATTCCCCGCATCTCCATCCCATTATTCCATTTCATGTTCCCGGCACTGTCGAAGGCAGCTATGAATGCATTGGTGTACCTGTATCCATCAAAAACGGAATATGTGGAAGGTATGGCTCTTCCGTAATAATCGTATACCATTTGTGTCATGGTGTGATATTCCGGGACATAAGCCTCTGAAAGCAAAATGTAGCTTCCATTGTCCACCTCAACGGGATGGCTTATCAGATGGTATTCAAGGGAATAGTTTTTATCAGAATCCCCTGCCTTTTCGTCATTCCCTTTTTTAATGTCCGATTTGCGTTTTGTACGCAAGGCCTCAGGATCATTCATGTATTTCTGTGCATTGTTGAAATCAATGAAGTTGAAATACTGAATATTCCCTGTTTCGGTGCTTCCCACAGTAGCGACAAAGTAACCATCGGAAACAGGGGTATTGTCACGATTGGCATCCTGATTCATCTGCCTGCGGTAGAAGGAATTGTAATAGTAATAATTGTAATAGTCATTGTAGTAGTCATAGTTTCTCTTGCTCCTGTTCCCTGGACCGTAAGTTCCGGAAATGATGCCTTTCCCCTCTGCGGTTGAAACAAACTGTGCAGAATTCAGAATTCTTCTTTCCTGCAAATTGGAGAAGTTTATTGTTCTCCTGAGCGCTGAAGAGCTATTGTACTGATTGAGTTTAAGAAGGTTTTTGCTTGAAGAGGGCTGTACCTTGTAAACAGTATAAACATCTTTATAGGTAGTGTCGGCGAAAATGTCCAGTAGCAGAGCGTCATCCTTGTCATCGATGGTGAAATTCCTTTTTTCACCATTAACAAGGGAGAAGCCCAGGATTCCGGGAGTACCCTTGCGGAGGTTATAGCCAATGAGTGCATTGTCGTTAAGGATATCAAAGTCGACAATATCAGCTTTTTCAGGAATTGCACTTCTGTGTTCAGTGATGATTTGCTTATCGGGATAGATGAAGAAGACATGGATATTCTCTTCAGCATTCTTCCTTGTATCGTGAAAAAGAAGGTAGATTGCTCCATTTCTGCTTAATCCCTGCAAGTAATTCACATCTTCCTGTATAGGAAGTAGTTTTCTCCATTGTTCCTTAAGGTTTCTGTCGAGCATAACAAAAGACCAGCTTACACTATCCTTACCTGCATCATTGATGGTGGGATAGAACAGGCATAGTCCTTTATCGCCAAAAGGAATATAATTAAATGGATTCGACCCTGAACGAACCGGGATTTCAACTCTGAGTGGCTGTCCGGATTGACTCCATGCAAGAGCTAGAAAAAACAGGTTTACAATTATTATGAGAGTGGTTCTTTTCATGACGAGCCTTTGATACTTCAAAATTATAACAATTAAATGCAGGGATTAGTATGATTAAACAAAAAAAGCAGCCTTTAGGGGCTGCTCTTTCTGAATTTAGTTGCTGAAATTATTCAACAATAAGTTTATGCGTTTCCTGAATATGATTTGCAGGATTGGTAAGGATTACAGAATAGAGTCCTGTGGACAGTCCTGATACTGATATATGTTCGGATGAAGTTGCTTTGGTTGAAAGAACCAGTTTGCCAACTACATTATAAACATTTACATTCCAGTTGCTTGTTTGCTTGCTCTGGATGCTAAACCAGTCGCTGCAAGGATTTGGTCCAATGCTGGTATTCCTGCTGATTGTATTCTCCTTCATTCCTACACCAGTATTATTGGTCAGGACAATATTGTCAAGCTCCCAGGTAGGTGCATTGGCTGTGCCGCAGGTGTACCTGAAGGCAATGTGGAAATTGATTCCGGTGAATGCTGACAGATCTACAAAGCCTGAATTTTGCCATGCCCAGTTTCCTGCGGAGAAGACAGCCTGATCAGTCAAATCGGTCCATGAACCGTTTGTTTCAGGATCTCCACCTTCATAATCGTTGGATGCAAAGATCTCGATACCTTCGATGCCGGTACCAAATTTCATTGCACTAACAAATTCAATAACTGGTTCACTACCGCCGGGGATTGAAATGGAGGGAGAAATCAGCCAGTCATTATTGGCAATGGTTGAAGTTGTATCAACAAATCCGGTCATCTTAATGCAACGGGTGCCATCAATACCATGAATACTGTCAACTACCCATGTCTGTTCACCAGCAGAACTGAACTGAGTCCAGGGGGTAAGACTGGTTTCAAAATTCTGGCGATTGAGAATAACCTGTGTTTTCGCAGAAACTGAAGGGATAGTGCCATCAGTCTTGTAATCAACCAATGATCCTCCATTGGTGTAAGGGAATATTTTAATGTAATAGGTGGTTCCTTCTGATAAACCGTTGAAGCTGTATTGCTGAACTCCCTGCAGCACATTCTTGGAGGCTTTGCCATCTGACAGATCCAATTCGTCATTTGTGTAGGTTCCGTCAACAGGAGTGGTGATATTGTCAGTTGAGGAGATCTTAACCAGATATCCATCAGGAAGTTGTGCCCCTGTAGCATCAGTCCATGTAGTATTAATGTTCAATCCGGGACCATGACCACTCAGAACGGTAGGATAATTGGTTGGTTCAGGTTTTGTAACTACAGTACCAGTGGTAACTGTCATATTGAAATCATCAATGGCAAGGATAGCATCTGAGCCAAAGTCATTGGCATCAGTCCAGCGAATCCACATGCTTGCACCCGGAGCCCAGCTGATGCTTGCAATTGTGCCTGAGATGGCTGTCTTGTTTTCTGTAAGGTTTCCATCAACTGCGGCAGCTGTTGCTGATCCGGTGAGTTTTTCAACAAGGTCAAAGGTGGTAAGGGGAGCCCAGGTGCCGGTTGTGAGATCAGTTGCATCCAGACTGTATTCAAAAATAACAGTTTCGTTAGCAGTAGCATTTGAGCCTGAACGCCATTGCTCCATAACTCCGGTGAGGCTAACCTGAACGATGCCTGAACCTGTGTTGTTAAAGAATGAAGCTCCAAACTGAGGAACAGTTGTGCCTGATCCCAATGTGCCAAAAGCGCGTTCTTCGGAGGCGCTGGCTCCTACATTGTAAACATTTCCGGAGGTTGCAGAACCATCGGTTACTGCCATGGTCAGAACAGCTCCGACAGTTCCGGTACCTGCAAAGCGAATTCCGGTCCATCCCGGAAGGAAGTTGGTGCCAGCTGAGCCCATTGCATCGAAGGTTTCAGTATAGGTTAACTGACCTGCAACAAATGAATAGGCCTGGGCTGAAACACTACGGCCCCAAGTGATGGCAAGAAACAGGAAAAGTAATGGTAGAATTTTTTTCATGATGTATTGTGTTAAAATTTGGGTTTCATTTTGAGAGGTGCAAATATTGCAAATATTACTGCTGCTCAGTCATTTTGAGAGACTTATTTATCAACAAAATATAAAGAAAATGCGGCCTGTTCAGGCCGCATTTTCAATCATTAAAGTATAGTGCGAACTGATTCTAAAATCAGGGTTCAGATTACTTTACTTCTTCAAAGTCAACATCAGTTACTTCCTGATCAGGTGATTTGCCACCTTGAGGCTCGCCTTGTGGTTGTTCAGCATTTCCCTGAGCTCCGCCCTCCTGTGATGCCTTGTACATTTCTTCACTGGCAGCCTGCCATGCAGCATTCAGTGAAGCCATGGCTGCATCAATTGCAGACAGGTTACGGTTGGTATGAGCATCCTTCAGTTCTATCAGAGCTGACTCAATCGGTGCTTTCTTATCTGCAGGCAACTTATCACCAAACTCCTTCAGCTGCTTTTCAGTTTGGAAGATCAGAGCATCAGCGCTGTTGATCTTTTCAACTTCTTCTTTCATCTTGCGGTCGGATTCAGCATTCATTTCTGCCTCTTCCTTCATTTTTTTGATTTCTGCGTCGGTTAATCCTGAAGAAGCTTCAATTCTGATCTGCTGCATTTTTCCGGTCCCCTTGTCCTTAGCAGAAACATGAAGCATACCGTTGGCATCAATGTCGAATGTTACTTCAATTTGTGGGATTCCGCGTGGTGCAGGTGGAATTCCATCGAGATGGAACCTGCCTATGCTCTTGTTTCCGTTAGCCATTGGCCTTTCACCCTGCAGAATATGGATTTCAACTGATGGCTGATTGTCGGAGGCAGTAGAGAAAGTCTCAGATTTCTTGGTTGGAATGGTAGTATTGGATTCAATCAGTTTGGTCATTACTCCGCCGAGGGTTTCAATACCCAGTGAAAGCGGGGTGACATCAAGCAGAAGAACATCCTTTACTTCTCCGGTGAGAACTCCACCCTGAATTGCTGCACCTACTGCAACAACTTCATCTGGATTTACACCCTTGGAAGGAACCTTTCCGAAGAAATCTTCAACAGTCTTCTGGATGATTGGAATACGGGTTGAACCTCCAACAAGAATAACTTCATTGATGTCAGATGGCGACATGCCAGCATCACGCATTGCATTACGACATGGTTCAATGGTTGAACGAACCAGATCATCAATCAATTGCTCGAATTTTGCCCTGGTAAGAGTGCGGACAAGATGCTTTGGTATACCGTCAACCGGCATGATGTAAGGCAGGTTGATTTCAGTTGAAGATGAACTGGAAAGCTCAATCTTTGCTTTTTCAGCAGCTTCCTTCAGACGCTGAAGGGCCATTGCATCCTTCTTGAGGTCAATGCCTTCATCCTTCTTGAATTCAGTTGCAAGCCAGTCGATGATGCGCTGGTCAAAATCGTCACCTCCCAGGTGAGTGTTTCCATTTGTGGATTTTACTTCAAAGACACCTTCCCCCAATTCAAGGATGGAGATATCAAATGTGCCTCCTCCAAGATCATAAACTGCTACCTTGATATCCTGGTGTTTTTTGTCCAGACCATATGCAAGAGCAGCTGCTGTAGGTTCGTTGATAATTCTTCTTACTGTTAGACCAGCAATTTCACCGGCTTCCTTTGTGGCCTGCCTCTGCGAATCGCTGAAATAGGCGGGAACGGTAATAACTGCTTCTGTAACTGTTTGACCAAGATAATCTTCAGCGGTCTTCTTCATTTTCTGAAGTACCATGGCTGAAATTTCCTGGGGAGTGTAATTTCTGTCGTCAATTTTTACCCTGGGGGTATTGTTGTCGCCCTTAACTACAGTATATGGTACCCTTCCGGTTTCTACTGGAAACGCGGTCGAAGGTTTCACCCATGAAACGCTTGATGGAGAATATGGTTTTGTGTGGATTGGTGATGGCCTGACGTTTTGCTGGGTCACCAACTTTTCTTTCACCGTTTTCTGTAAATGCTACTACTGAAGGGGTGGTGCGCCTTCCTTCGCTGTTGGGGATAACTACCGGTTCATTACCTTCCATTACGGCAACACAGGAGTTGGTAGTTCCTAAATCGATTCCAATTATTTTTCCCATTTTATTGCTTTGTATTATATTATTGTATTCAAATGCTTTCTATGACAGGCTCTGTTTGTCAAGCATTGTGCCAATATTATTTTTTAAGAATTCCCTGGACAGAATACTATCGGAAATTGAATGGATTATTCATAATTATGTATTTTAAATAGCTGAATATCAATAGTATAAAAATGATAATGTATATAAGTTATGCTTTTGTCCATTGTCAGACAATAAAGCATTTATTAAAGAAAAATTGTGACAAAACGGCAGAAATTTGTAACTCGCCAGAAAGACTAATGTGTCAGGGCTGGCTTAGTTCACAACGAAATGCAGATTGGTTTTGCTCTGGAGGTCAGTTTTTGCATTCTCTCCAACTTTATAGCTTTTTACCCATGTATATCTGCACGAAAACATGCCAATGCCATTGTTGATATTTGAATAGTTGGGTTTTTCAAGCAGCAGCCCTGTTGATGGACCGTTTACATCCAGATAGGTAGAATATTCATCACCTACTGCAGTGAGAAATAATTCAAAGTGGTCAACAACCCTTCCAAGGTTGTTTTCCTTTTCTGTATCAGTGTATGGAATCTTGGTTTCACAGAGCCTGAAAAACTCTTCATTCTGATAGTAAAAGAACATTTTCTCACCACCGGTTAACCTTTCAGTTTTATAAGCCGATAATTCCCAGTCAATATAACGGGAGGTAGTGTCATAGTTTTGTCCGACTTCAAAGAAATAGAATCTTAGCGTTGGCTGATATCTTCTTCCATTTTTTGCAGATTCCCATTCAAAAGACTGTGTATTTGTGAGCGAACGTTTGAAGTCAATGAATTTAGACCCGGAGATAGGCTTTACAATCCTTATTCCTGAAATAAGATTTGTAATTGAACTCACTTCATATCCGGTTTTCTTATTCACAACCTTCATTTCATAATTCATGCTTGAATCGAGTGTTGCTGATGCCTTGTACATGAGCTGGTCAGGGAAATAAAAGAAACCTGTATCCTTATCATGAATGGTTACAGTATCGAAGAATATTTTCCGGATGAGCTGAGTGCCTTTTAATTCGTTGATAAACACTTCAATATCATTGCCATAAGAACTTGAATCCGGTATCTGGGAATAAATCACAGCATTGCCCTGTCCCAGAAAAGCCTTGTTTACTCTCAGGTAATGAACATTGTCCTTCTGATTCAACACTCCATAGACGATTGCTATCTCCTTATAGTCAGATGTTACATCAAAATCTGTTTTACAGGCATTGAATAACAGGATAAGGGCTGGCAGTAAAAGGAAAATGAGCGGAATTCTTTTCATTATAATAGTATTCTTGTCAGAATGGTTTTGTGAAGAATTTGCCTTCATTGAATGCTGGAATCAAAGTTGACAGGCTTATCAATGAAATCATTGCATCTGCAAAAATAGCCATATTTTGTGCTGCGTCCCGTATTATCAAGGTTTATTTTAGCACTCCCTGACAATTCTTCGTAGTTTTGTTGTCCCAAAGGAACAGTCTTCAAATTGTTTATCAGGAAACTGAAAGGCTTTGAGAACAGTGTTCACTAAACTAACTTTCATGAAAACCGGAACTGTGACAAAAGTAACGACGCATGTTTTGCAGGAAATGAAGCTGAAGGGTGTAAAAATTGCCATGCTCACAGCTTATGATTTTTCAATGGCCCGCCTTCTCGACAGGGCCGGAATTGATGTAATCCTTGTTGGTGATTCGGCATCCAATGTAATGGCTGGCCATACCAGTACCTTACCGATTACCCTGGACCAGATGATTTATCATGCTTCTTCGGTAGTCAGGGGTGTCAGCAGGGCTTTGGTAGTTGTTGATATGCCCTTTGGTACCTATCAGGGGAACTGGAAGGAAGCACTTCAGTCTGCAATCAGGATTATGAAAGAGTCAGGAGCCGATGCCGTTAAACTTGAGGGTGGGGTAGAAGTTATTGAATCTGTTGAACGCATACTTTCAGCCGGAATCCCGGTAATGGGCCATCTTGGATTGACTCCGCAGTCAATTCATAAGTTCGGTACCTATGTGGTTAGGGCAACACAGGAGGCAGAAGCCAAGAAACTTGTTGAAGATTCCTTATTGTTGGAGAAGGCTGGCTGCTTCAGCCTTGTTCTGGAGAAAATACCCGCCAAACTGGGAGAAGAAGTTGCAAAAAATGCCAGAATCCCTATCATTGGAATAGGAGCGGGGGCCAAGGTGGATGGACAGGTGCTGGTATTGCATGATATGCTTGGCATTACCACTGAATTCTCACCCAGATTCCTCAGAAGGTATCTTGATTTGAGTGAAGAAATTATTGATTCGGTAGAAAGATATATTTCTGATGTCAAGAGTTTAGAGTTCCCCAATGAGCGTGAGCAATACTGATCAGGATTATACAGCACTGCCTGTTGCTTCGCAAATCCTTTATGAGGACAATCATATTATTGTAATTAATAAGTTGCCTTCGCAAATTGTGCAGGGCGATAAAACCGGTGACAGGCCATTGTCGGAACTGGTTGCTGAATATTTGCGGCTTCGCTGGAATAAGCCGGGGGACGCATTTATAGGCGTTGTGCACAGGCTCGACAGACCCGTCAGCGGGGCGATAATGTTTGCTAAAACAAGCAAGGCACTCTCTCGTCTTAACGAGATGCTCAAGCAGCATGAATGGCAGAAAAAATACTGGGCCGTTGTCAAGAATCCACCTCCTTCTCCTGAAGGTACATTGATTGATTACCTTCGCCGTGATGAAGCAAAAAACAAGTCTTTTGTGGTCCGGACTAAAACCGGAAATGCTCAGTTAGCTGAATTGTCCTATAAACTTCTTGCAAAAAGCGATAATTACTATTTGCTTGAGGTTGATCTCAAAACTGGCCGCCATCATCAGATCAGGGCGCAACTTGCGGGCATGGGCTGCCCTATCAAGGGAGACCTCAAATACGGTTTTGCACGTTCCAATGCAGATGGCTCAATTCACCTGCATGCCAGACAAATCGACTTTATTCATCCTGTTCGTAAGGAGCCAGTCAGTGTCATTGCGACTCCGCCAAATGATGCTGTCTGGAACCATTTCGCATCCATTTAATGCCAATTAATGGCGAATAGCAGAAGCGGTTTTCTCTCCCTGAGTTAGTTTTCTGAAAAATTTCATGGCCTTTATTTTGTCAACATCAGACCGTTGAAAGGTATTCTGCTATTTGAAGGCTTTGGCCGGATTTTCCAATTCTAGAAAAACTGTTCCATTTTTGATATTATTGTTGTATTCATTCCCAAAAACGGACAAATTAATCTGATCAGTATTCTACTCAGGTGTTTTAATGCATTGATAATCAATTATAAGCTATTTGGGGCATATATTTTGTTTTTATTCTGGCATGCTGATTCATAGGATAGGCCAAAGAAGAAGCATACGGAAATACACAGATACAAAAGGTTAGATATCAGATGATTAAAATCTGAATGAATTAAAGGTTAAAGAATTATTATTTCCCAAATCAGAACGCGCACACAACTTAAAGTCAATAATGAACACTTACCTGAGAAATATTACTATCACATGTCTCCTTCTGGCTGCAGTTTCTGTTGCTTTTGGAAGGGAAGGAGTGAAGTTATTTTCTATTGGTAACAATATTCCATGGAATTCCGCTTCTTCCTGGTCAAGAGCATCCGGTGGCAGTTCATGTGGTTTTATCCCCCAGTCGAATGACACCATTATAGTTGAAAGCAACGTTATACTTAATACCAATTTCCAGTTAGCTGGCAATGGACAGTTAATTGTTTCTGCAGGAAGTCAGTTAAAGGGACATTCATTCTCTATTAAAGGTCTTGGTAGCTCTTCCATGCAGATTTCAGGATCAGTTCAGGTAGGCCAGCTGGAATTTAATGAATCATCTTCACTTGAAATTTTATCAGGAAGTAATCTTATAGTTTCCGGAGATTTGGTAGCTAATTCCCAGATAGCAATGTCAGTTTACGGAAAGTTAATTGTTCAGGGAACTTACAGGGCTGATGCTGGAGTCAATACTGCACAGGTTATCGGCGAAGGAAGCATCCGCTCACAGTATTATTCCGGAGTTGGCATGATTGTAAACATGGCAGCCGGCAGCCTCCCTGTTAATTCATATCTTTCAGTAAATAACTGGACAGGTGCTGTTGATTACAAATGGAACGAAGCTGGAAACTGGTCATTGAACATAGTGCCAACTTCACTTGACAATATTTCAATACTTGCAGTAGCTAATTCTCCAATAATTGAAGAACAAGCATTTGCACACTCAGTTCTCTTGAGTCCTGACAGCAAATTAACTCTTACCAATGGAGGGATGCTTTCAATTGACAGGAATCTTGAAATTGAAGAATCTGCTGATCTTCATGTTATCAATACCAGTACCCAGCGTTGTTCACTTATAGTATTGGGTGAAGTCATTGGAAAAATCAAATCAGAAATTGCTGTTCAAAAGGATCAGAAAGTTTTTGTTGCTTCTCCTGTTGCTGAAGCTCAGTCAGGAGTATTCATCAATATGTATCTCCGCGCCTTTGACGAAGCTCAGTCAAACTGGGGTGAATATATTGTTCCAACCAATGTTTCACTGGGAAGCATGAAAGGTTATGAGTTGTATTCTCCTTATAATGATACCCGCGTTTTTGAAGGTACTCCAAATACAGGCGAAGTCTCTCAATCCATTACATCACTTAATGAGGGCTGGAACCTGATCGGCAATCCTTACACATGCTATATTGACTGGAAAGCTGAAGATGCTTCCGGAATGGCATGGCAAAGGAGTTCAATCTCGAAGGCTATCTACTATCCGGATCCTGCAGGTTCAGGAAACTATTCTGTTTATCTGCCTGGATCTGAAGATATTTCAATTAATAATGGCAGCCGCTTTATTGCTCCAATGCAGGGCTTTTTCGTGAAAGCTCGTCAATCAGGAGTTGTTAAGGTTAACAGGAATGCCATTGCTACCCAGACTGAGAACCCGGTTGCTTCCCTGCAAAATACTGCACTGAAGTTCAAACTGGAAGGAGCAGGTTTCACTGATGAGTCAGTTATCAGGTTTGACGCTGCTTCTACATTCTCCTTCGATGACGATTTTGACGCTGTTAAAATGGAAGGAACAGGAAATGCTCCTTCAATCTATACAGAAGAACAGGATGGAGTTAAAATGGCAGTAAATACAATGCCTTCTCTTTCATCTTCCCTTGATATTCCAATCGGAATCAGTTTCAATAATGAATCCCAGCTCAAACTTAGTGTTGAAGGTGCCAATCAGTTCGGATTCAGGTACCCTCTCTTCCTTGAGGATAAGCTTACTGGAAATGTTATTGATCTTCGCTCCGATTCAGTTTATACTTTCCAGAACTCAGTTTCAGCAGATCCAAGTCGTTTTGTTCTTCATTTCGATATAATTGCCGGAACAGATGAAATCAACCTTAACAAGCCTTCAATAAAGGTTGTTGAAGGAATGATAAGCATCACAGGAAACACTGAACAGGAATGCCAGGTAGAGGTTATTGGGATTGATGGCCGTCAGGTAGTTCTTACCAATGGCTACATCAACTCAGGATTGATGATTCCTTTTGAAGGAAATCATGGAATTTATGTTGTTAAAGTATCTGCCAAAAACACTTGTTATGCTCACAAAATCTACGTCGACTAACCAGCCCAACATCCAGGAAAAACTAATGAAACTTGAAAAATATATGCCTGACAGTATGAAAAAGTTAAATATTCTGCTAGCAGAAGATGATGAGATGATTGAAAAAATTACCTCCTTTTATTTGAGGCGAATAGGCCATGAGGTTGAAGTCGCCAAAAATGGACATGAGGCAATTATGATGTTTCAAAATAAACAGTATGATCTCATCATCATGGATATTCAGATGCCGGAAATGGATGGTCTTCAGGCAGTGAAGGAAATTCGTAAAATTGAGGAGGATTACAGAAAGGCCGGTCATACCACAATCATTGCCATTACCACTAATCCTAACAAGGAGGAATGCATTGAGGCAGGTGTAGACGGTTATGCGCAGAAGCCCTTCAGTTTCGAAGAGTTTAATGCACTGTTCTATCAGTTCAATCTGGTCTAAAATATTCCTGACAGTAATACACTCACTGAATTATTTTCCTTGTACGCCACCCTTGAAATTTAATCAGGCATAAGTTTTTTAGGTAATTTTGGTTGAATCATTCAGCCAAAATTTTATGTGCAGGAAATCGAATTCAATATCTCATTTTCCATTTCGTATATTTCTTCTGGTAGCCTTTTTGGGCTGCTTCTTTTTTTCAAGTGCCCAATATTATAATCTTGGTCAGGATCCTTCCAATATCAGGTGGCGCCAAATCAATACAGAGCATTTTAAATTAATTTATCCTGCCGACTTTGAGGGTAACGCCCAAAGGCTGATAAATCTGTTCACCTACGTTTACGATCACGGTACACACACTCTGGGCTGCAAGCCTTCGAAGGTTCCTCTCATTGTTCATAACCGGGATATTGTTCCCAATGCATTCACTCTTTGGGCTCCCAAAAGAATTGAGCTCTACACCTGCCCCCCTCAAAATACCTATGCCCAGGATTGGCTTGAGCAACTTGCCATTCATGAATATCGTCACGTGGTGCAGATGGATATGATGAATCGTGGATTCACTCGCGCAATGACTTGGATTGTCGGCGAGCAGGCAACAGCAGCAGTTACAGGTCTTTTTGTCCCGATGTGGTTTATGGAAGGTGATGCTGTTTGTGCTGAGACTGCATTAAGCCATTCCGGACGGGGCAGAATCCCTTCCTTCGAAATGGAAATCAGGGCTCAGATTATGGAAAAAGGGCTCTTCTCTTATGATAAGGCTGTCTTTGGTTCATACCGGGATTATATGCCTGACCAGTATGCCTTTGGATATCCACTGGTTGCCATGGCAAGATCACAGTATGGGTACAGGCAGTGGATTAAAACCATGGACTATGTTGCCAGATATCCGTTTACCATTACTCCTCTGAATTTTGGATTAAAGCAAACAACAGGAATGAATAAAACCGGGCTCTATAAAAACATCTATAAGACCCTCGATAGCTTGTGGAAGCAACAAGCCGCAAAAGAAAGTTTTACAGCGTACAAACCAGTTACAATTCAGGAATCCGGCGAATACAGAAGATACAAGTATCCGCATTACGCCAACGACTCCATGATTATTGCCGAACGTTCTGGTCTGGATGATATCAGTCGTTTTGTTATTCTTGACCATGTTGGCAATGAGAAGGTGCTCTGTACCCCCCGGCTTTTATTCCTCTGATGTGTTTTCTATCAATATAGGAACAGGGGCATTTTCATCAGGAAACAAGCCCGGAGCCTTTAGCGCAGATAATCTGTCGATTTGTAAAGGACTGATGGCCTGGACCGAACGTGAAACCGATCCCCGCTGGCAAAACAGAAACTATTCAGTAATAAGGATTTATGATTTCAAAACTGGTGAAATCCGCCGGCTGACCAGCAAGTCGCGGTACTTTTCCCCTTCAATATCTCCGGATGGTTCAAAACTGCTGGCTGTGAAAGTAAGTATTGAAAGTGTTTCATCATTGGTATTGCTCGATTTACAAACTGGCGATGAATTGGAAACGCTTATGTCTTCCCCGACCGACGTTCACATTAATCCGGTATGGTCTTCTGATGGAGATCATTTTATCTACATGCAGCTCAGCAAAAACGGGAAAGGAATTTATCAGTACTCGATATCTGATCGGGTAAATACCTGTATGCTGGAACCTTCATTTGCTGAAATATCCAATCCAACATATGCCGGCAAATACATCCTGTTCAATGGCCCTTACTCTGGTATTGAGAATGTTTATTCCATCGATACCACCACCAAAAATTTATATAAGGTAACCTCAGCACCATTCGGGGCCTGCAACGCCGATTTTAATCCCAGTCTTGGAAAGATTGTGTATTCTGATTATAACTCCCTCGGATACAGGATAGTTGAAGCAGATTTTGACCCAGCCCAATGGACTCCGGTTTCAAATGTTAGTGACAATTCAATTGGACTATATAAAGACTTAATTAAAGATGAAACCGGTTTGCTGGATTCATTGTCTGTGCCTACCAAAGTTTATGAATCGAAGCCTTACAGAAAATCTTCGCATTTATTCAGCTTCCATAGCTGGGCGCCGGTTTACTTTAATTACCCCTTGTCAGAAACTGGTGCCGGACTGTCATTCATGTCACAGAACGACTTAAGTACGGCAACAACCATTCTTGGTTATGATTGGGATTTTTCAGGAAATACCGGACAATTTAAGGCAAGTTTCAATTATGCGGGTTGGTATCCGGTTTTGGATCTTGATCTGGCTGCAGGTGCACGTTCCATTACATACGAACCGGAGGGGCATGCAAAGCACAGGTATACCTGGAATGAGGGAAAAATCAGCGGCGGTATTAGTCTGCCCTTACTTTTCAGTAAAAGCAAATACTATACTGGTATTCAGCTAAAGGCACATGCTACCATGCAGCATGCAAGTAACAGCACTGCTCCTGATACGCTTTCGTTTTACAGGGAAGGCTGGGTGAGTACACTCGACTACCGCATACTCTGGTATCATTACATGAAGCAGGCCCAAAAGGATGTCTACCCACGTTTCGGACAATCGATTGATTTAAATTACCGCTTTTCTCCTTTTGGTTCCAGATCCTACGGATCAATAGCATCTTCCGAGATTTCACTTTTCCTTCCCGGACTATTCAAACACCATGGTACCAGGTTCTATGCCGGTTACCAGTCGAAGGTTAATAAGGATTTTGCCTATAGTGACCTGGTGAACGTTGCAAGAGGGTATCCCGTTTACAGGCATGAAAAAATGCTCTCCTTTGCAATGAATTATAAATTTCCATTTGCCTATCCTGATGTCAAACTTGGTCCTGTTGCCTATATAAAAAGATTAAAGGCAAACTTGTTCTATGATCATACCAATCTATATTATGAGGGTAAATGGTATCTCAGAAATTCTTTTGGTACAGAAGTAACTGCCGATATGCATGTTTTTCGCTTCATTTTGCCTCTGGATTCAGGCATAAGGGTTGGTTATCTGCTTAATGATAATTCATGGTTTGTGAATTTGTTGTTTTCTGTAAATTTGTCCATCTGATTTACTGCTCCATGAAGTTATTTCTAAAAATACTCGTATCATCTCTGGCTGTGTTCTTTGCAGCCTACATACTTCCCGGTGTTTACCTGAAAGGTTTTCCATCCGCAATTTTTGTTGCTATTGTAATGGGACTGCTTAATGCCTTCCTGAAACCCTTGCTTATCATTCTTACAATACCAGTTACATTTTTTTCATTTGGATTATTCCTGTTTGTTATCAACGCATTAATCATTCTGCTTACTGATAATCTGCTGGAAGGATTTTCGGTTGATGGTTTCTGGACAGCTCTGTTCTTCAGTATTATCGTGACCATTACAACAGCTTTCCTTGAAGCATTGGCGGAGAATAAATCCGATAAAAAAGCAAACTGATTTATTGGAGAATTAACGGAATCTAAAAGGTTATAAAGTTATGAGAGCGAAAATCATCACCCTGCAGAAGGATATTGACGAGATAATCAGAAAATGTGATGTTTGCTATGCTGGCATGGTTGACCAGGCAGGGAAGCCTTATGTGATCCCATTTAATTTCGGATATGATGAAGGTGTAATCTATCTGCATTCTTCGCATAAGGGCTTAAAGATTGATATTCTTAAAAATAATCCGGAGGTCTGCATTATTTTCAGCGCAGATCATATGCTAAAGTTTCAGAGTGAACAGGTTGCGTGCAGTTATTCAATGCACTACCGTTCCGTTCAGGCATTTGGTACTATAGAATTTGTTGAAGAAAGAGAAGAGAAAATTAAGATTCTTAACCTGATAATGGCCAATTATACAGAACGGCCATTTACATACAACGAGCCTTCCATTAGGGAGGTATGCACTTTTAAAGTAAATGTGCATCGCTTTTCAGGAAAGATTTTCGGATATGTGAAGTAGCCCTGTCCGGGCATTTTGATCCCTTGATTATTTGAGTTCCCCCTTTGGATTAGTTTTTTTTAATCTTAGTGAATCGACTTTATTCACTGCAAGATTAAAAAGCTTATTCACAAAAAATCCTGTTAAAATTCCGGCAATCATTCCGGTTAGCACATCTCCAGGGAAATGCACTCCAAGGTAAATGCGGCTGTAGGAAACCAGAAGGGCAAAGCAAATTGCAACGGGAATCAGTAGTTTCCTGCCATTTTGAACGGTGAGTGAAACAAAAGTGGCAACGGCAAAAGAATTGGATGCATGAGCTGAATAGAACCCATAAGTGCCTCCTGTATACCCCTTAACCAGGTGGATCAACGCCATAATTGTCGGGTCATTTGAAGGACGCAGACGCATAACTGTGTTTTTGGAAAAATTGCAGAGCTGATCGCTCACGAATACCATCAAGGCTATTGCAATCAGAACAACCCAGAAATTCTTCCTGTGCTCCCTGAAAAGCAGCCATAGAAACCAAAGATATAGGGGAATCCAGATGAACCTGTCGCTCGCAAGCCACATAAGTTGATCAAGGAAAGGCGTATGTAGGCTGTTCAGGTATAACAGCAATTGTTTGTCGTAGGCAATGAATCGTTCAAACATTTATGGGCAAGGCTTTTAATAGACTGCTATGATATGACATCCTGATCAGAGGAGTTTCCTGAGGTCATCTATAGTTTGCAGACTACCATTTTCAATTCTCTGATCATGGATGGTTTGTGCAATTACAGATGCTACAGCAGAAGCTTGTGATAATTTTCCTTCTACATGCAGGCTTACAAATTTATCCTTTTCTTCGAATTGAGAGGGATCGGATTCCCGGATAACTGATTGCATTGATGTGTCGACTATTCCAGGTGCCAGACTGAAAATTTTCACCGGACTCAGCTCATCTTTCTGCTCCAGTCCAACCGTGCGGGTCAGCATATCAAGTCCGGCCTTTGAAGAGCAGTACATCGACCAGCCTTTATAAGGGTAATGAGCTGCGCCTGATGAAATGTTCAGGATCACTTTTGGCAAATCCAGGTTTTTGCATGCTCTGATAAAATGCGAACTTAGGATTGCAGGGGCCAGAAGATTAAGCCGGTAATGAATTTCCATGGCTTCTTCTGTTGCCTGATCCAATCGTGCAATAGGTTCAATCATTCCTGCATTATTGATGAGAGCAATACTTTCAGCAAGAGTCGCATCAATTTTTGCGAATGCATCCGCAATAAATCCAGCTGCAGTTCCTGCCTGAGTCAGGTCTGCTTCCAGATAGAACAAAGGTATATCCAGTGAAGCAGCTGTTTCAACCAGGTCCTCATTCATGGTTCTGGAAGCAACGAAAATGGTATTTCCCTTTACCAGCAAGGCTCTTGTGATTGCTTCACCGATACCTTTCGAAGCTCCGGTTATGATGTAATAGTTCATGATATTGCGGTTTATGTAAAAGTATAGCTTTTTCAGTTTTACAGACTGCTCATTCTATAGTGCCAGGCAGAACTGAAACTTATGGCAATTGAAGTCTTAAACAGTAAACAGATGAACAAAGCTGATGTTTATATGTTCTAACAATCAATCTATTATCATCAAAAAATTAACCCTGATTAACCTATGAATAATTCAGTTTTTATTTTTGATTACCCCGCAAATGAAACAGTAAGAACATATACTCCCGGAACTGACGAACGCAAGGAACTTGTGTCAGAACTGAACAGCATGGCATCACAGGAAATGGAGATTCCGCTGATCATAGGAGGAAAGGAGGTGCGCACCGGTAATCTTGAACCAGTCAGAATGCCTCATGATCATCAACATATTTTGGGAAGATACCATAAGGCAGGTGAAAAGGAGATCAAAATGGCAGTTGACGCTGCCTTGAAGGCACATAAGGAATGGGAGAGCTTCTCATGGTTCGAAAGAGCTTCCATCACTGTGAAAGCTGCCGAATTGATTTCAAAGAAATTCAGGAATCGGTTGAATGCGGCAACAATGCTTGGTCAAAGCAAAAGTGCATTTCAGGCTGAAATAGATGCAGCCTGTGAAACCACTGACTTCCTGCGTTTCAATGCCCACTATATCTCTGATATTTATCATGATCAGCCCCATTCTGATCCCGGCATTATTAACCGTCTGGAATACAGGCCTTTGGAAGGCTTTGTTTTTACCGTGAGCCCATTCAACTTCACAGCTATTGCTTCAAACCTGAACATGGCTCCAATTCTGATGGGTAATGTTACTGTTTGGAAACCCGCAACTACTGCCATCCTCTCCAATTATGTACTCATGGAAGTATTTCAGGAAGCCGGAATGCCGGATGGAGTGCTTAATTTCATTCCTGGTTCTGGTGCTCAAATAGGTGAAATTCTGTTTAACCATAAAGAGTTTGCCGGATTGCATTTTACCGGTTCAAACAATACCTTCAATAAGCTTTGGCTAAAGGCTGCCGGCAACTTGCCCAATTATCGGTCCTACCCAAGGATAGTAGGAGAAACTGGTGGAAAGGATTTTGTCCTGGTACATGAAACAGCCAGGAGTCAGGAAGTTGCTACGGCACTCATCAGGGGTGCTTTTGAATACCAGGGACAGAAATGCTCCGCTGCGTCACGTGCCTATATCCCAGAATCATTATGGCCATCAGTAAAGGAGATAATGGGAGATATGATTTCACAAATCAAAATTGGGGATGTCAGAGATTTTGGCAATTTTATGAATGCTGTAATTGATGAGGCTTCATTCGACAATATCTCCAACTACATAAAAATGGCTGATTCTTCTCCAAATGCAGAAATCGTTTTTGGAGGGAAATGTGATAAATCTACTGGCTACTTTGTTGAACCCACAGTTATAAAGGTTTCTGATCCTCATTTTGCAACAATGGAGGAAGAGATTTTTGGACCGGTGCTCTCAATTTATGTTTATAAGGATAGCAAATTTGAAGAGACACTTCAATTAGTGGATGAAACCTCTCCGTACGCCTTAACAGGCTCCATATTTGCACAGGACCGTTATGTGCTGACTGCTGCTGCAGACCGCCTGAAATACTCAGCTGGCAATCTGTATTTCAATGACAAGCCAACCGGTGCAGTAGTTGGACAACAGCCATTTGGAGGATCCAGGCAGTCGGGGACCAATGATAAGTCGGGAAGCCATCTGAACTTGCTTCGATGGACAAATCCCCGCACAATCAAGGAAACCCTTATCCCACCAACAGATTTCAAATATCCTTTCATGCAAGGTGAATAACTTGATATATTTAGAATTGAAGAACCGGATTTCTTTGTTTTTCTATTGGATGTTACCTTTTGTAGATTATACCGGATTGAAAAATAAGGTTTCTCTGAAAGGATTACTTTTGCAGGAATTCTAGTTTTACAGGATGTGATTCCAATAAAATTTGGAATAAGTCTTCATACGAAATAGCGGTTAGGGCAAAATTGAATGGAAAGTACTATCAAACACAAAAACGGTAAAATTTTAGCTCTCCTTTTTACCGGGGTGCTAATGGGGGCGCTGGACATCTCAATAGTTGGTCCGGCAATTCCTTCAATTGAACAGACTATTCAGGTCGATCAAAAATCCTTATCCTGGATATTCAGCATTTATGTGCTGTTCAACCTGATTGGAGTATCACTGCTGTCGAAGATGTCAGATTTGTATGGAAGGCGTTCAATTTACATGCTTTCCGTAACATTGTTTGCGATTGGTTCTGCGGTTGTTGCTTTCTCAGGTGATATCTCTGTTTTACTTCTTGGCAGGGCCATACAGGGGTTTGGTGCCAGCGGAATTTTCCCTGTTGCTTCTGCTGTTATCGGGGATATTTTCCCTCAGGAGAAGCGAGGCAAGGCTCTGGGAATGATAGGAGCAGTTTTTGGAATGGCATTTTTGATAGGTCCTTTAATTGCCGGGTTGATGCTTAAGTACTTCACCTGGAATTCACTGTTTCTGATCAATTTGCCTATTGCAGCTGTTGTTTTAATCTTCAGTTACAGATTGTTGCCCTCTCACCGGGCTGAAAAGGTGCCTGCATTCGATTGGCCCGGAATCATTTTGATAGCAGTATTGCTCTCCTCTTTTGCCTATGGAATAAATTCAATAAATGTTCAGGAAGGATTCACAGGCTTTCTGTCGTTTAAGGTTCTCCCGTTTTTTATTATTTCACTTTCTTCACTGTTCCTCTTTATTTTCATGGAAAGGCGAACCTCATCTCCGGTTATGAAGCTTGAATTGTTTGATGTAAAGCAGATTAGGGTTGTTGGAGTTGTCGCTCTCGGGGCAGGAATGCTTCAGTCGGTAACTATTTTTGTTCCTGAAATGGCTGTCTATATATTCAAGGTAACCTCTTCTGCAGCTGCTTTTATGCTGGTTCCATTTGTTATTGCAGTGGCAGTCGGAGCCCCTGTTTCAGGACGATTGATTGATAAGATCGGTTCCAGACTGATTGTAATAACCGGATTGTTTCTTTCGGCTTCCGGACTAATACTACTTTATATTTCCGGGATTTCACTTCCGATCTTTTATACCGGAGGCGTAATGATGGGACTTGGGACTTCCATGTTGCAGGGATCCTCGATGCGATATATAATGCTTAATGAAGTTCAACCCACTGACAGAGCCCTGGGACAGGGGATAATTACACTGTTTACCAGCGTTGGTCAGATGACTGGTGCTACATTAATTGGGATACTGGTGGCTTCTGAAGCAATGAAACTAGATGGTTACAAGAAGGCATTCCTACTGATTTCAATGATTGCCTATATTGTAATGTTCCTCAGCTTCCTGTTGAAAAACCGCCGTCAGGAACTTAGCAGTGCGTCAGCTGCCAGTTAACGGGATTTGAATTTGGAGTTGTTTAGCTCCTGCCAACTCGTTTTATGATTCTCAGTTTATGTGTGTATTTTCCGGTTTCGCGATTGAAGATGCCTTCATGATCCAATGTATCGATACGAACCGAGCCCGTGGAATGAATTAATTGCTGGTCGCCGAGATAAATACCTACGTGGATAATCTTCCCTTCCTCATTATCAAAAAACACCAGGTCTCCAGCCTCAGCCTCTGCCAGAAAGCTCAGGACTGTTCCCTGATTTGCCTGTTGTGAAGCATCTCTGAGCAGATTAATTCCACAACGCCTGAAAACCATTTGTGTCAGCCCGGAACAGTCAATTCCGAAAGGTGTCTTCCCTCCCCATAGATAGGGTGTGTTAAGGTAAGATAGTGCAACTCTGGGAATAAGGGATGTATCAGGTACATCCGGAATAACTGTTTCAGTTCCTTCAAACGTATACTCCTGCTGGCCCAGCCGAAGAATACCATTATTGAGAAATGGAAGTATGCTGCCTCTTACAAGGTTTACCGGTAAATGGTTTGCATTGTTGGTGGCTCTTGCCGTAACATCATCCACCACTGAAAGCCTGCTGGAATTTAACTCATCAATAAATCCGGATTCTACTTCCTGCATCATTTTCGAGTCAATCCAACCCTGATAGTTATCCTGATGAATCATTACATTTACCCAGTTGCCTTTTGTATCGAGGACAGTAAAAGTTTCTCCGAAGAGCAGTTGGGTTACCATTTCTGACCGCTCTGAGGGCTCAGATCTGACAGGAATTATAGAAAATGGATTTACTCCGTACATCGATTTACAATTTGTTTTCTGTTTAGGAGAACCAACCTCGGTAAGTTTAAGAATGGGAGCAGTCAGTCCTTTAACAAAGGTATTAAATGCTTGCTATCCCACAAATATTATTATATTCGTAAGATTAAACATATGCTCATGAAAAGACGATTCCTTGGGTATTGGAGACATTATTACAACATCAATAAGGGAATCTTCTTCCTTATTGTTTTGGTTATTCTGGTCAGTCTGTTCCCACGGGAAGGAAAATTCAAGTATGAGTTTCAAAGGGGGAAACCCTGGCAGCATGAGGAGTTGATTGCCCCGTTTGATTTTGCCATTCGTAAGACCACTGATGAACTTAAGCGTGAACAGCAGGAGGTGCTTAATGATGCATATCTCTTCTTTCGTTTTGATACAAATGTGTCAGCCACTGCCATCAATCAGTTCAGGACAAGATTTGAAGAAAGCTGGAAAAAGACAAAGGGTGAAAGCCCGGAACTCAATATGAGGGAAAGGAATAATCTTGCTGCAGGATTGTTCATTCTGGATTCGGTGTATCGAAGAGGAATCCTGGAACCTACCACTGTGCTTGAAAATATCAATCCGGATAGCAGGATAGCAGTCATCCATGATAATATTGCAGATATACAGGATCTGAAATATTTCTTTACAATTCGATCCTCCAATGATTTCTTAATCAAGCAGGTAGCTTTACTTTCCGGGTGATCAGACTTTTCTGTTGCCATTGCTTCAACAGTCACTTGAGCATAATATATTTTATGACGACGATTTTACTGTAAATCAGCGAGATCAAGCTTTAAGAAGTATCTCAACTACCAGGGGTATGATGCAGAAGGGTGAAAAAATAATTGCCAAGGGAGAGTTGGTAACTGATTCAAAATACCAGGTGCTTGTTTCTTTCCGCAATGAGTATGAGCAAAAGATAGGGGTGACCTCAAATTACCCAATGGTGTTATTGGGGCGGATTATCCTGGTAGCTATAGCATTAATGGTTTTCGCCTTGTTTATGATCACGTTCAGGCATGATATCTTTAATGAGAACAGGAATATTGTCCTTTTGCTGATGCTCATATCGCTTATGGTAATTTCCACTACCTTGGTTATCAATAACAACGTTATTTATCTAAATGCAGTTCCACTATGTCTGGTCCCAATTATAGTCAGGACATTCTATGATACGAGGCTGGCCTTATTTGTGCACATTATCACCATTATTATTCTTGGTTTCCTTGTTCCGAATAGCTTTGAATTTCTTTATATGCAATTGATTACTGGTATTATTGCCATAATTTCAGTTGTAAACCTTACAAGGCGGTCCCAGTTCTTCTTTGCATCCTTCGCGATTTTCCTTTCCTATTCATTCATTTATTTCGGTATGATTCTCATACAGGAAGGAAACCTGAACGATCTTCGAAAACTTAACTTCCTGCTTTTCGGCATCAGTGCCCTGCTCACTTTGTTTTCCTATCCTTTGATTTTCCTGTTTGAAAGGATGTTTGGACTGGTGACAGATGTTTCATTGATAGAGTATTCCGATACCAATAGCAAATTACTAAATGAATTGGCTATCAAGGCTCCCGGGACTTTCCAGCATTCACTCATGGTTTCAAATATTGCTGAAGAGGCGGCCCGTGCCATTGGGGCCAATG
>JADJHD010000019.1 GCA_016707705.1 Bacteroidales bacterium | reverse complement strand
CGGTCGTTCCCGATTTCACTGCGTTACATCGGGACAGGCTTCTCCTCCCGGCAGCTAGGGTAAAAAGCAAAAGCCTGAAATTCATTGAATTTCAGGCTTAACATTAATCTGTGGAGCTGCCGGGAGTCGAACCCGGGTCCAAACAGTCAGCAAAAATGCTTTCTACATGCTTATCTTTCAGTTGATTGTCGGGCGCCGGCCGGCAGAAAGCCACCCAACCGAAACCTTATTCCCTTTGATTTTCGAACTGTCACCAGGACCTTAACAGCCTTATCCATCCATTTTTGATGCCCGGGTACGGGACGCCGGAGGGCAGGGCTTCCCGGGGGGCAATCGGCAGGTTAATACTTCTGATTAAGCGGCCAATGCGTAGTTGTAATCGTTGCCATTTATGTGGCGCGAGCATTTGGTTTTAACGGGCCATCCACTCAAAGTCCCGGCATGCTTACAATCCCACTGTCACTGCTGTCAAAACCGGTCAGCCCCGAATTGCACTGCAAAAATACGATTTAAACTGATGCCAAATCAAATGACGATTCTTTCTCCAATCAGGTTTATCAATGCACCCGTGTATTTCTTAATATGCAAATTCCTGCTTCTCAGTCTGATCAAGAACGAGCACAATTGATCTCACTATCTTTCTATTTTAGCGAACCTTTTATCTGTATAATTTATTCAGGATATTGGATTGAGCATCAATTTAAGGGAGCAAATAACAGTCATACAAATATTTACTGCCTTTCTTCTTTAAAAAGTTGATATAGAACAAAACATATCTATCACATATCAGCATTTCGGCAATTAACCTTCTAGACCTGTTATCCATATTGAGATTTGAAATTTTAACTCATGATGAGACTCGTATTTTTGATATGTAGCATTCTGCTAATAACTAATCCCGGATTAGCGCAATCACTCTCTGTCAGCAGGTTTACAGGAGATGAAGGCTTTCCGGGTTCCCTCGTGAAATCAATTACCAGAGATTCCTACGGAATTATTTGGGCTGCTACTGATGACGGCCTCGTTAATTATGATGGCAGGGAATTCAGAACATACATCGATAATCTGCCAAGCCACTATTGTAAATCAGTTATCTGCCTGCCTGATGGAAATATTCTTCTGTCGACCGATATGGGCATAACATTAATCAGTGGAAGTCCAGGTCATTACGAGTTCAATCAAATTGCGAGAGGGAATGTCCATAAGGTGGATTCTCTCATGTGGTTTCCAAAATTGTTCTTTCAGGACAGCCAAAAGCAAATCTGGTTAAGCGATAACTCCAGAATATATCGCTTAAATAAAGGCAATGTCCAGGTTTATAATATGGAGGCTGCTGCCTCAACCAATAATTTTAACCGCTCTTTTTCATTTGCCGAAGATGCTTCTGGAAATCTGATTGCTTTCTCTGAACCAGGCTGGGCTTACTATCTGGACAGAAATACACAATCGTTCAAGAAACTGATCCTATCCGGCAAGCTTACTGGTATTCATGCCATGTTCCGGACAAACAAAGGGCTAATCCTTGTTGCCAGCAAGGAGGGCTTGTTTGAATTGAAGATCAGTAATCTCCAGAGTGTTGCTACAATTCGGAAGGTCAGCAGTCTTGAAATATCTGTGTTTGCTCAGAACTCAAAGGGACAGGTTTATGCCGGAACCTGGTCCGACGGACTTTTTCGAATGACTCAGTCTGTTACAGGTGAATACCAGTTCGCTAAAATTGAATCTTTTGCTGAGAAAAATGTCTCGCATATCTATATCGATCAGGTTGATAATATCTGGGTTTCATCAGATAACGGAATAATACTTTGCAGGAAACGCTATTCAGTGTTCCGGCGAAGTTGCTTACTACTTCCTATATTCAGGGCCTTTCAATAAATGAAAACCGGGGAATTGTTTTTACAGATGGCCAGTTTGTTTATAAATGCAGTGATGAAAATGAATCGGAGAAGTTGTTCCCTTGCAGCTCATACTGCTTGCAGGTAATTAGGGCGGCAGATGGTTATTGGCTTTCAGATGCTGAAGGATGCATCATGAAATGCAATGAACAGGGGAAAATCCTGAAGAAATTCGACTTCAAATCAGAAGGCAAGGCTGTTTTCAAATTAATACGGACTGATGATGGCAACCTCTGGGCTTGTCAGGATGCCAATGAAAAAGTAATCAGAATCACACCCTCCGAAGAAGTTCGATTCTATGGAAAGGATAAGGGCTTGACATCCAGATTAATATCTCTCGGATTATCCTCAAAGGGGACTGTTTATGGAGGCGGGATGCACGATACTGCCTATTTCTTCCGGTTTGATAATTCCCTCGACCGCTTTGTGAACCTCAGCAAACCCTTGAAATTTGAAAGAAACATCGATCTTAATGTAAATGATATCGCCTGTTTGGGTGAATCTGAAGTCTGGCTTGCTACGTCCTTTGGACTTGCCTGTTATCAGGATGGAAAAATTGAAAGAAAGGACCTTCAGCAAATAACTGCTAACTCTATAAAGGCTATTGCCATCGACAAGCAGGGATACGTTTGGTTTGCCAATAATAAGGGCCTTCATCGCTACAGGAATGGAGACCTCATGTCGTTCGATACAAAAAATGGACTTCCTGATAAGGCAATTGGATACAGGTGCCTGTTAACTGATTCTGACGGAAAAATCTGGGTTGGCACTTTTGCAGGAATGGCTGTTTCTCCGGTATTGTCGCAGCCTTCAAAAACTCAAAAACCGATTCTTCGCTCTGTATTGATAAATAATGAATTGATTGACCTTCAGAAATCCGGAACGCTGGAAGCTAATAACAGGGGCGTTTTCAGTATAAGAATCTCATCACTGGAATTTCCAACCAAGAATATTCAGTTTGAATCCAGAATTCTTGAAACTGATAGCATCTGGCGAATTGTCGTGAACGATGGTTTCATCATTTTATCAGGGTTTAAACCCGGAAAGTATCATCTGGAAGTAAGGGCGAGGCAAGCTGGAAACTTTATCAATAGTGATCCTCTTATCTGTGAATTTGAAATCACAAGAATTTGGTACGAGCGGTGGTATGTTATTGGACTGGGAATTCTGATAATCCTAGTACTCCTTAGAGCTATTATTCTCCTGAATTCCAGTAGACTGCGAAAGGATAATCTCCGTTTGGAAAACAGTGTACAGGAAAGGACTCAGGAAATAACAATTCAAAAGGCCTTTATTGAAAAGCAGAATGAACATATTGTTCAGAAAAATGAAGCACTCAGCCTGAAGAACAGGGAACTGGAGCAGGCTAAGGAAAATGCTGAGGAAGCCAACAGGGCTAAATCTCAGTTTCTTTCCATTATGAGCCATGAAATACGCACGCCAATGAATGCGGTGATTGGGATTACCCATCTGCTCATGCGCAACAATCCAAGGCCTGAACAATTTGAAGATCTGAAGATCCTGAAGTTTTCGGCAGAAAATCTTCTAAGCTTAATTAATGACGTACTCGATCTTAACAAAATAGAAGCCGGCAAACTGGCTTTGGAAGAAGTAGAATTC
Source organism: Bacteroidales bacterium (assembly GCA_016707705.1). Lineage (GTDB taxonomy): Bacteria > Bacteroidota > Bacteroidia > Bacteroidales > UBA4417 > UBA4417. Next base: position 61,981 of record JADJHD010000019.1, on the reverse strand, counting down.
AATCTCCTCAATCTGGTCGAGGGAATCGCCAGTTCCCTGCAATATAAATCAGAAGAAAAGGGCAATACGCTCAAGGTGAATTGCGATGAAGTGATTAGTCAATTTGTCAAAAGTGACCCGATGCGTCTGACGCAAATCCTCAACAATTTGGTGGGAAATGCAATTAAATTCACTGCACAGGGTAGCATTGAAGTCCGGGTTAAGTTATTGGAACAACTTACAAATGAACAATTGGTAGAATTCTCGGTGACCGATACCGGTGTTGGGATCCCGGAAGAAATGCAGGATAAGATATTTGATTCTTTTACTCAGGCTTCCAGTGAAACCAGCCGCAAATATGGTGGAACAGGCCTCGGTCTTGCTATATCTGACCGTTTAGCTGAACTCATGGGTAGCACAATCAAAGTTGAAAGTGAACAAGGAAAAGGCTCAAGGTTTTATTTCAGAATTCTCCTGAGAGAAGGTAGCGGTGCTACGGCTGTAAATGAGCTCATCGAGGCTACGGAGGCATTTAACAAGGAAAAGGTTCTTCTGGTTGAAGACAACCGCATCAATGAGATAATTGCCAGGAAACTTATGGAAGAGTGGAATCTCACAGTTGACTCAGCAAATAGCGGAAGTGAAGCTGTCAGAAAAGCGAAGCTCACTCAATACAACTTGATTCTGATGGATTTGCAAATGCCTGAAATGGATGGTTATCAAACAACTATGCTTATCAGGAAATTGGGAGACGAATATTCAAACATTCCGATTATCGCTCTTACAGCTTCTTCCAAAACCGATATCCAGGAAAAGGTAATTATTGCCGGAATGAATGACTTTGTGCTGAAACCTTTCAATCCTCAGGAACTTCATATCAGGCTCAAACAGTATTTATCCTGATCCTGATTAATTAGAACGGGCATATCGTTTGACATCATCTGCCGTAATCACACCATCGCAAAGAATAGCCAATCTCTCAATTACATTCCTGAGTTCCCGGATATTCCCGCTCCAGTTTATCTCTTTCAGCGCTTCCAGTGCTTCTGTCTCGAAATTAATGAATGGTTTTCCCATATTCTCACATATGGAATCCATAAAATGCACTGCCAGCAGGGGAATATCATCTGCTCTCTCATTCAAAGCCGGCACATGAATCAGGATTACACTCAGTCGGTGGTAAAGGTCTTCCCTGAAATTCTTGTTTTTAACCTCTTCAAGCAGGTTTTTATTGGTTGCAGCAATAACCCTGACATTTACCGGAATCTCCTTTTCACCTCCAACCCGCATAATCTTATTTTCCTGCAAGGCCCTTAAAACCTTGGCCTGGGCAGATAAACTCATATCTCCGATTTCATCCAGAAAAAGCGTTCCATCGGTAGCCTGTTCAAAATCTCCCTTTCGTTGCTTTATAGCAGAGGTAAAAGAGCCTTTTTCATGTCCGAAGAGCACACTTTCAATCAACTCTGAAGGAATTGCAGCACAATTTACTTCTACAAAAGGTCCTTCAGCACGATTGCTTTTCTCATGCAGCCAGCGTGCAACCAGTTCCTTGCCCGTCCCGCTTTGTCCTGTTACCAGAACTCTCGCATCCGTAGGTGCTACCTTTTCAATCAAATCCTTGATACCCGAAATTGCTTCGGATTCACCAACCATGTCATACTGCTTGCTCACCTTGCGCTTGAGGGCTTTGGTTTCAGTCACCAGCCTCGATTTATCCAGTGCATTCCTGAGCGTAATCAACAAACGGTTAAGATCCAGCGGTTTGGAAATATAATCATAGGCGCCTTTCTTAATCGCTTCTACAGCTGTTTCAATATTTCCATGTCCGGAAATCATCACTACAGGGGTATCGCAAAGTTTCAACAAAGCCTCCAGCACTTCAATTCCATCCATTTGTGGCATCTTGATATCGCAGAGAATCACATCATACGATTCCTTACCTGCCAGTTCAAGGGCCGACATCCCATCCACCGCCTCATCTACCTGGTAGTCTTCATATTCAAGGATTTCCCTAAGGGTATTACGGATTGCTCTTTCGTCATCAATTACCAGGATACGCGGCATAAAAGTTTGGTATTATAAGTTTCTGATTCTGTTTCCTTTGTCAATAATTATCCCCTGTAACGCATCCACTTCCAAAGTTCCTTGTAGTTTACCTTCTTGCCATACATCAGGATGCCGGTTCGGTAAATTCTGGAAGCAACCCATGTCGTAAAGAGGAATCCCAGTATCAGCAGTACCATCGAAAGTCCGATCTGCCAATAGGGAACACCAAATGGAATACGCACCATCATTATTACTGGCGAGGTTAAAGGTATCATTGATAACCACATTGCAAGAGGTCCGTTTGGATCATTTACAATTGACTGGGCCACTATCATGGAAAAGATAAGTGGGATGGTTATTGGCAGCATAAACTGCTGTGTATCCGTTTCATTGTCGACCGCTGATCCGATGGCAGCAAAAAGAGCACCATACAACAGATAACCTCCTACAAAGAAGAAGATGAAGGCAGATAGCAATACCGGGAAGTTAATTGAATCAATAGCTTCGAGTACAACATTGGTTTTTTGTTCAGCCTGGGGAGCAGCTATTTCTGTAGCCCCTTGCTGCATATCATTCGTTTTGATAAGGGCTGTGGGTTCTGATCTGCCGAACTGATCAGGAAATGCCTGCTGGATTCCAAATATCAGCACAGAAGTAAATATGATCCACAGCAGGAACTGGGTTAAGCCTACCATGGCTACTCCCACAATTTTACCCATCATCAGTTGGAAAGGCTTAACTGAAGAGACAATAACTTCAACAATCCTGTTGGTCTTCTCTTCAATAACCCCTCTCATCACCTGAGCACCAAATATGAAGATGAACATATAAATCATGATGCTAAACACCAATCCTGCAATCATATATGCTTCGGTATAGCTTTTCTGTTCGGTACCGCCTTCATTCAGCTTGATACTGGTGAGTTCAACGTCAGTCTTGATATTCTTGAGGATAGTTTCACTCATCAGGTCCTCCTTTGATGAATCAGAGGATGCTTCTGCTTCCGGTGAAACTTGCAGGATTTCCTTCCTGATTTCAGCTGCCAGTTTATGCTTCTCAATCTCACGGTTCATCACATTCGAGATGTAACCCGTGAGGTTGAGGGTAGGAGGGTTGTCAGAATAGATTATAGCCTTATCAGGAACTGATAGCTGTGTTTTGGGAATATAAAGCAGGGCATCTCCGGAGCTTTTCCTGAGATTCTCCTTAGCTGCTTCCAGATCAAGTGCTACCGGGATAAATGTGTAATTCTCGTTGTTTTCAAATTTCGGAGCAAACCATCCGGTTTCGTCTATCACCTGGATCTGACGGTTCTCAACCTGCTTTGTTGCCAGATAAACCGGCATAATGAACAGAGCTGCCATCAGGATCGGGCCCAGGATAGTCATCACAATGAAGGAACGTTTTTTGACTCTGGTCAGGTATTCGCGTTTGATAATGAGGAAAATCTTATTCATGGCGGAAGGATCAGGATTCGAGAATGGAATTGGCGTTAACTGCATTTACTTTGGAGATGAAAATCTCATTCATGGAAGGAATAACCTCTGTGAATGAAGCGATTTCCAGATGTGGAAGCAATACCTTCAGCAACTCACCGGAATGGGTGCCTTTTGGCAGGCGGACAATTGCATTGTGAAGTTCATCATCCATTGATGATTTTACCACTTCAAAACCTGAAGGCAGCAGTGATCCCAACGAATCATTATACCCCCTGTAATGCAAACGATAGGTATTGTCAAAATGTTGGCGCCTGATTTCCTTCACATTGCCATCGAGTATCTTGTTCGATTTGTTAATCAACACTATATCATCGCACAGTTCTTCAACTGATGACATATTATGTGTGGAAAAGATAATAGAAGCTCCGTTTTTTCTCAATTCCAGTATTTCATCCCTTAGCAGGTTCACATTAATTGGGTCAAAACCGCTGAAGGGCTCATCGAAAATGAGCAGGGAGGGCTCATGTACAACTGTCACAATGAACTGTACCTTTTGCTGCATGCCTTTCGACAGCTCTTCAACTTTCTTGTTCCACCAATCCTGGATTTCAAACTTTTCGAACCATTTTTTAAGGCGTTTCAGAGCCTCATGCTTGCTTAGCCCTTTTAGCTGAGCAAGATAAATTGCCTGCTCTCCAACGCCCATTTTTTTATACAGTCCACGCTCCTCCGGAAGATAGCCAATGAAGGCTGTATCAGCCGGATTCAGGGGCCTGCCTTTATACATTACTGAACCCTCATCAGGTCCGGTAATCTGGTTGATAATTCTGATAAGTGTGGTTTTACCAGCGCCATTTGGCCCCAGTAGTCCAAAGATGCTTTGTTCCTGCACCTCCAGACTTACCTGGTTCAGGGCTGTAAAATCGCCGAATCGCTTGGTTACCTGATTGGCTGAAAGAATGGCCATGTAGAAGAGGGATTAGGTCAGTATTTAATTCTATGAATTTCCGGTTTAATAAAAGCAATAAGAATTCCGGTTTGTGACGTGGTTTGCTTCAAAAAGTTATTTCCAGATCACAAATTATTGGAAATACTCCCTCATCCTGTCGAAGAAACTTTTGTCCTTCGCTCCGGGGGAGGGGATAAAATTATCACTTGTCTGCAGCTTTTCAAGAATTTCCTTCTCTTGCCTGCTAAGGTTTTTCGGGGTCCATACATTGATGGTAATCAGCATATCGCCTTTATTGTATGAATTCAATGATGGCAATCCCTTGCCTTTTAAACGTAATAAACGTCCGGCCTGGGTTCCTGGTTCAATTTTAATCCTGGCTTTTCCATCAAGGGTTGGTATATCAACAGATGTTCCCAGGGCAGCATCAGGAAAACTCAGGTATAGGTCATACATCAGATTGCTTCCGTCGCGTTGCAGGTGGTCGTGCGGTGCTTCCTCAATCTGAATAATCAGATCTCCCGGAATTCCACCGCGGGCTGCAGCATTTCCCTTACCATTGACTGACAATTGAATGCCTTCCGAAACTCCGGCTGGAATATTTACCGGGATAATTTCTTCTCCCTTTACGATTCCATTACCAGCACAATGAACGCATTTATGTTGTATGATTTGTCCTTCTCCGCTACATGTGGGGCAGGTTGAACTGGTTTGCATCTGTCCGAGGAAGGTATTTGTGACTCTCGTTACATGTCCGGTCCCGCGGCAGGTTGAACAGGTTGAATAAGCCGATCCGCCTTCTGCACCGCTTCCCTTGCAGGTATTACAGGGAACGTACTTATTGACTTTCAGCTTTTTCTCAACACCTGTGTGAATTTCTTCAAGTGTAAGCCTGACTTTTACCCTCAGGTTCGATCCCTTGTTAACCCTGCGCTGACGTTGTCCACCACCACCGCTGAAGCCACCAAATGAACCACCAAAAGCTCCTCCGAAAATATCTCCGAAATGGCTGAAGATATCATCCATGCTCATTCCGCCACCGTAACCGCCACCGCCATTCTTAACTCCATCATGCCCAAACTGGTCATATCGGCTTCTCTTTTCCGAATCACTCAAAACCTCATAGGCTTCAGCTGCTTCTTTAAATTTCTCTTCTGCCTCCTTATTATCGGGGTTTTTATCCGGATGATACTTCAGCGCCATCTGCCTGTAAGCCTTTTTGAGCTCAGCATCATTTGCATTTCTGTTTACACCCAGTATCTCGTAAAAGTCTTTTTTTGCCATTGATTTTGAATTTCAGGTAATGATTTGGCTTTTCAACATGAATAAGCTTTATCAGAACCTTTTGTCAGATGAATAATTCTGGGTTCTAGCTGCCAACAACAACCTTTGCAAAGCGAATCACCTTTTCATTCAGGGTATAGCCCTTCTGAAGTTCGTCAACCACTTTGTTTTTAAGTTCTTCCGAAGGTGCAGGAATATTGGCAATTGCCTCCTGGTAATCAGTATTGAAAGGCTCTCCAAAGGATTTTATTTCCTGAAGGCCCTTTGCTGTAAGCGTGTTTTTGAATTTAAGGAATATGAGGGTAATCCCTTCCTTAACTGAATCAATGTTATCAGTAGATTCCATTGATTTCATTGCCCTTTCAAAATCATCCATTACCGGGAGCAAATCCCTGATAACATCTTCGGATGCAGTTTTGCTGGACTCAATTTTCTCCTTGATGGTACGCTTGCGGTAATTATCGAATTCAGAATATAGTCTCAGCAGTTTGTCATTTAATTCTGCAATCTTTACCTGCAGATCTTCTGATGATTTTTCTTCCCTGGAAGAATCGGCAGTTGCGTCCTTCACATCTGCAACATTGGCAGACTGATCTTTTAGTTCTTCCTTGTTCATTTCCTGTTCACTTGATTTCTTCTGCTTCATTTTCATATAGTTTTTCAGCATTGTCTTGACTCTCTGTAAATACAACAACATCCCATATTTCAGGGACGCTGTCTTACTGCAATATTTCTGCCAATCTTAATTTGGAGACAAAATGGCAGAAAATCCAGCACTCAGAATGTTTCTGGGTGAATTCAGCAGTGAATGTCACAGAAATTATATTCGCACTATCTGGGCACCAATTGAATTCAGGCGGCCATCAATATCCTGATATCCCCGGTCAATCTGGTCGATATTGTCAATGATGCTGGTACCCTTGGCCGATAGTGCTGCAATCAGCAGGGAAACCCCGGCACGAATATCTGGTGACGACATCCTGATACCGCGAAGCCTGGTTGCCCTGTCGAGGCCAATTACCGTTGCCCTGTGCGGATCACAGAGTATAATCTGAGCGCCCATGTCGATGAGCTTATCGACAAAAAAGAGGCGGCTTTCAAACATCTTCTGGTGAATAAGAATGCTTCCCCTTGCCTGAATAGCTGTTACAAGCGCAACTGAGATCAAGTCAGGTGTAAATCCCGGCCAGGGGGCATCGCTTATGGTCATGATGGAACCATCGAGGAATCGCTCTACTTCATAGTGTTCCTGTGCCGGAATGTGCAGGTCATCTCCAATGAGATCTATCTGAATGCCCAGCCTCCTGAATACATCAGGAATAACACCCAGCGATTCATAATGCACGTTCTTGATGGTGATGTCAGACTGTGTCATTGCTGCCAGTCCAATGAAACTGCCAATTTCAATCATATCTGGCAGCATGGTGTGCTCAGTACCTTTCAGACTGCTCACTCCGGTAATATGGAGCAGGTTTGAACCCATGCCCTCAATGATGGCACCCATTCTGACAAGCATCTTGCTTAACTGAACCAAATAGGGTTCACATGCAGCATTGAAAATTGTGGTCTTGCCTTCAGCCAGCACAGCAGCCATCAGAACATTCGCTGTTCCGGTAACTGAAGCTTCATCAAGAAGCATATACGTTCCTTTCAGCTTGGGAGCTGTCACTCTTGTGAAATGTCTGTCGGAATCGAAGTCAAAATTAGCTCCCAACTTCTGCAATCCAATGAAATGGGTGTCCAGTCTGCGACGTCCTATCATGTCACCTCCGGGTTTAGGAATGCTTCCCTTACCGAATCGGGCTAAGAGTGGGCCAAGGATCATTACTGATCCCCTAAGACTGGCAGCCTGCTTCCTGAAAGCATCTGTTTCCATGAAATCAAGCTTAACCTGATCGGCTTTGAAAACATAGCTTCCCGGGGCGATTTTTCTTGAACTTACTCCCAGACTATTAAGCAGTTCAATAAGCTTGTTTACATCCAGAATATCTGGAATATTGTGAATGGTTACTTCCTCTTCGGTAAGCAATACAGCACAGAGTATCTGAAGTGCCTCATTTTTTGCACCCTGGGGATTGATTTCCCCTTTCAGGCTTTGCCCTCCCTTAATTTCAAATGAACTCATAGTAGCTCCGGGAATTAATTTTTTGGAAAATTACAAAATCTATTCGTTTACAAACTAGTTTGAAATGATAAGATACTCTCTTTTCAATGTTGAAAAAGTAAACAAACTTGATCTTCTTTCTTTTTGAGGAGGAAACTGTTTGGTGACTGGAAATAAAAAAAACAGCTGCCTGAATTGGTAGCTGCTTATTTTATTAGGCTCAGATTGATTTGCGAAGTTCGGCTTTAGAATTTCCGACGATGCCTGCCATTATTATTGTTATCCTTCTTTGGATTGAATTTCCGCCTGTGCTGCTGCTGTTGGGTCGACTGCGATTGTTTTGGGACCTGACTATTGGCTTTCAGAATATCTACAGTTGAATGCAGCTTATCGTCTTCATGCAGCTTCAGTCTTCCGGCTGATAGCAATCCAAGATGCTCATGAATCAGTTCATCATTCACTGAATCCCTGTTCCAATTCAGGTACATTTTCTTTAGACCGTTGGCAATGGTTTTAACAAGTGCATCTTTTTCAGCACCTTCCTCAAAATCGGTGGCCTTTTCAATGATGCGCTGCATGTACTTGCCGTAGGGGCGAAGCTTGATGTCTTCCTGGGTGTAGTTTACCTTGAGGGGTTTAGGAGCATCCTGAGGACGGGGAGGAATGGGGTAGGGGGAATCAACATCAAGCTGAAAATCAGACATCACGTGTATATGATCCCAAAGCTTGTGCTTTACGTCGCCCTGATCACGCATATCAGGATGCATGCTGGCGAGTATGTTCACCAGGGTATTCGACATGCGGTTCCGTTTTTCACGGTCAGGCTGCTCGCAAATGAAACGAATCATCTCCTGCACATTCCGACCATATTCAGAAATGATCAGGCTGCCTCTTGTGGTATTGTATTCCATAAATGTAAAAAAGTATAAAACTCAGAAAGGGGTAATTATTGTATCGTTCCGGTGGAAGATTCCCGGACAGTGAATGCTGCAAACGGGAAATTCAGGGATAGGATTTTATAACCTGTGACAAAAGTAAGCAATTATGTGGCAGATGGATATGTTTTTGAAAATTTCCTCTCTCGGCAGAATTAAAACGAAGGTTTACATTTGTAAGATTGCCTTGCTGTTTTTCGCATTTTTGCAAAAAAAATCCCCCCGTGAATCGTAAAATCCTGCTTCTTTCCATCCCCAATATCCTCACCAACATTACAATCCCTTTGCTTGGAATGGTGGACCTTGGACTCATGGGACATATGGGTGGCTCATTGTACGTAGGTGCAATAGCTGTCGGAGGCATGATTTTCAATTTTCTCTTCTGGGGTTTCGGATTCCTGAGAATGGGAACAAGTGGATTCACGGCTCAGGCTTATGGCAGAAGGGATTTCTCCGAAACTACTGCTGTTCTGGTGAGAGGCATCACAACAGCTCTTGCTGGCGGAGTATTATTGATTCTGATGCAAGTCTTGCTTGAATGGATTGCATTCCGTGTCATTGTCAGCAGTCCGGAGGTATCAGAACTAGCAAGACAATACTTCAGGATTCGTATCTACGCAGCACCAGCAACTCTTGTGATTTATGTGCTGACAGGCTGGTTTATTGGCATGCAGAATGCCCGCTTTCCAATGGTTCTGGCAGTCTCGGTTAATCTTCTAAATATTGGGTTCAGCCTGCTGTTCATCAGGGTGTTCGGCAAGGCTTCCGATGGTATAGCCTGGGCTAATGTTTGCAGTCAATACACAGGCTTATTACTCGGATCATTCCTTTTGTCGAAGTACCTGGTAAAACAGAAGAAATACCTGCATATAGCCAAAGCCCTGAACAGGCAAGATGTCATGAAGTTTATCCATGTAAACAAGGATATTTTCATCAGGACCCTTTGCCTGATTTTTACTTTAACATTCTTCACCGCCAAATCAGCTGCAAGTAGTGATAAAGTTCTGGCAGTGAACACACTTCTGTTTCAACTTTTCTATTTCTTTTCCTATTTTACCGATGGTTTTGCCTATGCTGCCGAAGCACTGACCGGCAAGTATATCGGTGCCGGTGACAAGGCAAATCTGAAGCATTCAGTCAGTTTATTATTCCGGTGGGGTTTGGGAATTGCCCTGCTGTTTACAATTGTATATGCGCTTTTTGGCAGGTTAATTATCAGTATGTTAACCAATGATCTGGAGTTGCAGACTGCTTCCGGACCTTATCTGATCTGGGTAATTCTGGTCCCATTTGTAACTTTTGCTGCTTTTGTATGGGATGGAATTTATGTGGGAGCAACCGCATCGAGGGCTATGCGTAACAGCATGCTGATTATTACAACTGTAATCTTCCTGCCCGCTTATTATCTGCTAACCCCCTGGCTGGGTAATCATGGACTCTGGATAGCAATGCTGCTCTTTATGGGTTCGAGGGGGCTGTTCCTGACTGCCTGGTCGAAGAAAGCAGTCTTTAACCTGGTTTGATACTCAGTCTTCTTCAAGGTTTCAGAATATTCCAAGCCAGATTCTCAATCTATCTGTAAGGGTATAAGGCTTTTAAAGTGTCTTAAAGCTGAATATTTAATTATTGCTTCCATTTCTTGCCGGCTTTGAAGAATCGTTTTAATGCTTACTAATCTATCTGCTATGTTTAGAATTTTCATTTTATTGATACTGGCAGTAACCCTGTTAATCCCGGCGAAAGCCCAATGGATTCAAACAGATGGCCCCTATGGCAAGACTACTGTTGCCTCACTTATGTCTGATGCCTCCGGGATATTTTCAACCACACCCTGCGGTTTATTCATTTCAGATTATACAAATGAAGGATGGAATCTGTTATTGCCGGGTTCATGCAATGCGATGGCTTTTGATGGGGATACCGCTTATGTTGTATTTGATATCGGAGGACTAAAAAAGTTCTCACCTGACAACCCATCCGAGGCTATCTCCTGCAATATGGGTGGAGGTATAGGCGATATGGAGATCAAAAATGGAAAAATCTACCTCGGTTCACTTGGGGGTGGATTCCTGATCTCGCCTGATCATGGAGGAACCTTCATTCAGTACAATGTTGGATTGCCTCAGATGCAGTGGGGATATGAGTATGTAAGGGAAATATATGTTGGCAGCCAGTATCTCTATTGCAGGACCGATCTGGGGGTTTATAGAAATTCCGTTGACCCTGGAGCCTGGACTTTCATTTCCTCTGTAATTCCTGGGAGTGAGGTGACAAGTATGCTCTATGGTGTTAATGACACAGTATATGTGTCGAAGGATAAGAAGCTTTTCAGGAGTACTGATAATGGAAATACCTGGACTAATCTGTTCACCGCATCTTCCTTGATAAGCTGTATGATTTCTGAAGGACAGGATTTCTACCTGGGTACAAAATCTGATGGAGTTTTTTATTCCCAGAATCTGGGTGCTCAATGGACTCAGATAAACACAGGACTTCCCGAGCTTAAATTAACCTGCTTGCACTTGAGCGAATCTGCTCTTTATTGCGGTACCTTGAATTATGGAGTTCAGGTATATTCAAACTCAGGCTGGACTCCTTACAGAAATGGTATGATTTGCTCTTCACCTTCTTCAATAGCAGTTCTCCCTGCTGCCGTTGTTTCCAATGACCTTTATGATGTGTATGCATGCACTGACGGAAGTAGTTGGAGTAATATCAGCCCGACAATCAGCCGAAACTACCTTGGCCCCGTTGTATCCTCAGGCGATACAGTTTATGTGTCTGCAAAGCAAACAAATGCCTCTCCTCCATTTGAGGAAGGATGGGTACTCTTCAGTAACGATCATGGAGTGAATTGGCAAAATACCATTACTTCGGTTCCATTCGTAGGGGATGATCCATATAGAATCTATGTTAACAATGGTAGTCTTTATGCGTATGAAAATGAAATACTTGGGGTTACAAGTGACCTGGGCCAGTATTGGCGTGACTGGAGCCTCCCTTCACAATACTGCAACTACATTTACGACTTTTTGGTTTATCATTCGATTCCTTTCTCTGTAGCATGTGGCGAAGGTCAACTGCTTAGAAGAGAGAATGAGCAGTGGGTACTTTCCAACTCCGGTTTGCCTCTCAATCGGGGAATAGAAGGTCTGGCTGCCTGTCAGGATGCAATTTTTGCCTATGTCCCGGGTTTGGGGATGTACGTAAGCACCAATGATGGTATATACTGGTCTTTGATGACTAACGGATTTCCTGTTGATGCCTGGGGCATTAAATCCTACACATATCAAGGTAACAGCCTTTTTGTCTCAACCTCCAAAGGGTTGTATTATACCACTGATCTTGGTGGCAACTGGCATTCATTCAATGAAAATCTTCCAAACGTTGATATCCTTTCACTCGGTATAAAGAATGACACTCTCTTTGCAGGAACTAATGGCAATGGAATTTGGAAAACAGCCCTCGCCTCAATTCCTCTGGCTACGAAGCATTTCCCAGAAGTTGAAACAAGTCTTGAGGTCTATCCCAATCCCACAACGGGTTTGGTAAGGCTGAATACTTCTCAGGAAAAATCCGGGTATTTCAGGATCTTCGATTCATGGGGAAGATGCAGAATGCAAGGATATTTGAATATTCAGCAGGAATTGGATCTTTCAGGATTGGAGAATGGCATTTATCAGCTGAGAGTAGAAACAGAACAAAAGAAAATGAACAGCAGAATTGTGCTGCAGCATTAGAGAAATAAAGGGAATCTGCTTCGCTTAGGAAATAATCTTCAATTTGGCGAACCTCAGAAGTAACTGCTTCAGTCCTACAACATCAAACTGAACAGCAGCTTTTTTATTCGGACCGCTTCCTTCCACATTCATCACAGTGCCTTCTCCAAAAGTGGCATGCTGAACCCGCATACCATTCCTGATCATTTCAATGTCATCCCCGGCCGGGTTGTTGTCAACTGGAGCTTTGGGCGCTTCACTGCTGATTTTCCTGAAGCCTGGACCCGGTGTTGTGGGAGCGGGCCTGTTGGGAGCAGGAGGAGCAGCTGGTGATTTGAACTTTGGAGCTTCCTTTTTCTGAGGCGCATTGAATCTGGAGTTTATTCCTCCATCCTCTGCAAGGCGGTTCCATTTATTCTTGGCTGGCCTGTCGATGAACACATCATCAATTTCTTCCAGAAAACGGCTGGGTTCGGCCATTGTAAGCTGTCCCCATTTGTACCTTGATTCAGCATAGGAAATAGTGACCTTCTTCTCAGCCCTTGTCAGTGCTACATAAAAAAGTCTTCGTTCTTCCTCCAGATCAACCCGGGACGAAACAGACATAAAAGAAGGAAACAGGTTCTCTTCGAGTCCGGCAATAAAAACATAGGGATATTCAAGTCCCTTGGCCTGGTGAATGGTCATCAACGATACATGGTCAGTATCATTCGGATCCTGATTGTCCTGATCCGTAATCAACGATATCTCTTGCAGGAACTCATCCAGATGCCGGACAGGAATACCATCTTCACCGGGTTCAGCCTCGCGTTCAGTAAATTCCTGAACAGCATTAATCAAAGCTTCTATATTTTCAATCCTGCTCTGGCCTTCATTGGTCTTATCCTCTTCCAACTCTTTGAGTATTCCAGATGATTTTGCAATGTAAGCGGCAACTTCGTAAGCATTCTGTTTATGCAGCATGGTTCCGAATGCTTCAATCATTGTGCAGAAAGCACTCATGGATGCAGCAGTCTTGCCGCTGAATCCCAGATTGTAGGATTCGTGGTTACGCAAAGCATCCCATAGTGAGATCTCATTGTTCCCCGCAATAATTGAAAGCTTCTGAATAGATGTTTCACCAATTCCCCTTGATGGATAATTGATAACCCTTCTCAGGGCTTCTTCATCATTGGTATTTACTGCCAGCCTGAAATAGGAAAGCATATCCTTGATTTCCTTGCGGCTGTAAAACGACAATCCACCATAAATCCGGTAGGGGATGTTCAATCTCCTCAGGGATTCTTCAATTGGCCTCGACTGTGCATTTGTCCTGTATAAAATGACGAATGAATCATTGGAAACATGCTCATTCATCCTGATCTCAAATATCGCATTGGCAATCAGGGAGCCTTCTTCACTGTCGCTATTGGCCTTCAGGAGCTTGATCAGCTGTCCTTCCTCATTGTCAGTCCAAACCTCTTTCCTGATCTGGTCCTTGTTGTTTGCAATTACGCTATTGGCAGCATTAACAATGGTTTGGGTAGAACGATAGTTCTGTTCAAGCTTTACAAGTTTATACTCCGGATAATCATTCTTGAAATTCAGGATATTCTGGATGTTTGCCCCCCTGAAGGCATAAATACTTTGCGCATCATCACCTACCACGCAGATATTCTCAAAGCGTGAAGCAAGCTTTTTTACAATAATATATTGTGAGTAGTTAGTGTCCTGATATTCATCTACGAGAATATACCTGAACTTATCCTGATACTTGTACAGAATGTCAGGATGGTCACGAAGCAAGATATTGGTATTAAACAACAGGTCGTCAAAGTCCATTGCTCCGGACCGAAAAAGCCTGTTCTGATATATACCATAGATCTTGCCAACATAAGGCTTCTTGGATTGCCGGTCCTGTTCCTGTATCTCTGCATTGTTGTTGTATTCTTCGGCAGAAATCAGGTTTGATTTGGCGGATGAGATTCTTCCCAGCACGAAATTGGGAGCATATTCCTTGATATCAAGGTCCATCTCCTTAATGATATTCTTCAGCAGACTTTTGCTGTCATCGGTATCGTAAATTGTAAAACTGGCAGGATAGCCAAGTAAATGTCCGTCAGCTCTTAAGATTCTCGCAAAAATAGAGTGAAAGGTACCCATCCATACGTTTCTGGCTTCAGGTCCAACAAGTTGAATGATCCTTTCCTTCATCTCCCTTGCAGCCTTGTTGGTAAAGGTGAGGCACAGAATATTGAAGGCATCGGCACCCTGATCAATCAGATAGGCTACCCGATACGTTAGCGCACGTGTTTTTCCGGAGCCTGCGCCGGCAATAACCATAACAGGCCCTTTGGTTTGAACAACGGCTTCACGCTGGGCTTCATTTAACTCGTCCAGTAGGTTTCTCTTCACTCAGTCTTATATTTGCGGTATATTTCGCAAAAGTACGATATATGACTTTGTGGATTTAATGAATTTATTAACACCACCACACCTTAGAGGTCTTAATACCGTTGCCCGGTCAAAGGTTAATTGCCTTACTCATTGAAAATAAGCTATTAATACCCCCTTTACCGAACTATATCCGGCATTCACCGAAATTGAGTTTACCACCTTATCCTACCGCTGTACATTTGCTGCATAATCATAAACAACACTATTGATATGGAATCAAATTATTTCGACAATCAGGAACGTAAGCATAAGCATCATCGCAATCCCGGAAAGAGTGTTGCCTTTGGTGTACTTGTAATTCTGGCAGGATTGCTGCTCATGGCAAAAAACACCGGTAATCTTGACCCTTCTGTCAGCAGAGTGGTCTTTTCCTGGGAAATGCTCCTTATAGCAATCGGAGCTCTTAATATTTTCGGGAAGCATTCAATCTGGGCAGGGTTGATCCTGATGTCCATTGGAGCATTTTTCCTGCTGGTAAATTATTTCCATCTGCCATTTACCCTTTGGCATGTCTTCTGGCCGGCCATAATTATCATGATAGGACTAAGCCTGATTTTTGGCACCATGAGGTTTAAGAAACACCATATATATAATTCAGCCTCCACTGATCAGGATATCTTTGAAGATCTTGCCATTTTCGGCGGTGGTGAGCGCAAAATTTTGTCACAGGATTTCAAGGGTGGAAATATTGTAGCTGTATTTGGCGGTTCAAAACTGGATCTTACACAGGCAAAATTGGCAGAAGGTACCAGTGTTATAGAAATGGTTGCTGTATTTGGTGGTTCTTCACTCACTGTTCCTGCCGACTGGAATGTAAGGGTGGAGGTACTTAATATATTTGGTGGTTTTGTCGACAAAAGGAATACTTCTCAGATCGATCATTCCAAAACCTTGATTATAAAGGGTGTAGCAATATTCGGTGGTGGAGAAATCCGCAGCTACTAAAAACTGTTTAATATTTCAGACGCGTGTTAAACAGGTTTCTAAGCAAGAACAGCTGGATTATTATCCTGACATTTTGGGTAGCCGTTGCGGCTATCCATTTTGCATTGTTGTACCAGAGTTTTGGAGTCAACTTGTTCCTGGCTCTATTCGACAGCTTTGTCTTCAATTCAATATTTTCTGTTTTCAGCGTTGGAATCTGGTTTTCATTGCAGTTCACCCGAAAAGTCCAAAGAAACTGGACTGAGCGTCTGAGCTATTTTCTGGCTGCCATTGCATTTATACTACTAATTACCATAGGAAGCTCGATATTGATTATGAGGGCTATAGGGAGCGATGACATGGTTTATCTTGCCTTCCTCGAGCGCTCCCTTACCATGAGAATAATTGCAAGCGTGCTTATATATCTGCTTCTGCTTTCCGCTTTCTCGCTCTATCAGAGCATCAATGAATTAAGGGAAAGAATTCAACGGGAAGCATCTCTAACCGAAATGCTTCGCGAGGCTGAGCTGAATCAGCTTAGGGCACAGATTAATCCTCATTTTCTGTTTAACAGCCTGAACTCCGTTAGCTCCCTTACCATCATTGATCCATCCAAAGCTCAGGAAATGGTTATCAAGCTATCCGAATTTATGAGATATTCATTATCGATGGCTGATGAATCCCTGACTACTCTCGGCAATGAGCTTCATCATACCGGATTGTATCTGGATATTGAAAAAGTTCGTTTCAGCGACCGATTATTGATTGAAAAACAGGTTGACGGCAAATGCAATGATTGGCCAATTCCTGCCATGATTCTTCAACCACTGCTTGAAAATGCCGTCAAGCATGGTGTTTATTCAACAACAGGAATTTCTGTGGTTAACCTGGAAATAAAATGTGACAATGACTACCTGTTAGTTGGCATCTCCAATGCGTATGATCCGGATTCTTTGCCCCGCAAGGGTACTGGAACCGGCTTAAAGAATGTTTCCGGCAGGATGAAGGCAATCTATCGCAGAAATGATCTTTTTTCGGTAAAGCAGACTGATCATACCTTCTCTGTTTACCTTCGGTTCCCTCTTATTATACCCTCCTGAATCTAAATCATAATTTAACACACATGTCCATAAAAGTCATAATCATCGACGATGAGCCTCTGGCAAGGCAGCTTGTGAAGAATTTCCTTTCTGAATATTCCGATCTTGAGGTATTGGCCGAATGCGGTGATGGATTTGAAGCCCTGAAAGCTATTCAGCAATTGAACCCGGATCTTGTTTTCCTTGATATTCAAATGCCAAAGCTTGATGGATTTGAATTGCTGGATGTTCTTCCTTCCCGACCGGAAATTGTATTTACCACTGCCTATGATCAGTTTGCGATCAAGGCATTCGAATTGAATGCAGTTGATTATCTTCTGAAACCTTTCTCAAGGGAACGATTTGGCGAAGCGCTTCAAAAGGCCAGGAGCAGGGTTGGAAAGAACCTCGCTGAATCAGCACTTGCAGTCAGCAAACTTCAGAATCACATTGAAACTTCCCGGGAAGCCATTGAAAGAGTGGTAACCCGACTTGGTTCCAAAATAACTGTTATTCCGGTGGATAAGATCCATTACCTTGAAGCTCAGGATGATTATGTAATGATCTATTCAGAACTTGGGAATCATCTGAAGGAAAAAACCATGAGGTACTTTGAGCAGCATCTTCCATCCAATACATTTGTCAGAATTCACAGAAGTTCAATTATCAACATTTCTCAGATTTCTGCTGTTGAACTCTATACAAAGGATACACACCTTGTCAGTCTTAAATGCGGTGCTAAACTGAAAGCCTCTGAAGAGGGATACAAAAGGCTGCGCTCCTATCTATAGGCTTCCGGAAGATGATTTTAGGAGTATTCTTGATCCCTAAATTGACTCTTTTCAGATTTATTTACTTGGATTTACCTTTTACACCTGAATTAAGATTCATACAATCAGGAGGTTAAAAGACGTGGATTTTATTTTCGATTAGTTGTAACTTTTATCTGAGAAATATCGTTTTACTACTTGACTTTTTCACAATCTCCACACTCTTCCATCCCCTTGTTTATGTCATCTGTCAGGATACTTTTCCTTGCCATTATATTAATATGGCTAATACCTGTTGCCGCTTTTTCCCAACGCAGTTATCAGACTGCCCGCCTCAGCGGTCCTGCACCCCAGATTGATGGAATCATTAATGATGCATCCTGGGAGTCCGTTTCCTGGGGAGACTCATTTACCCAGCGTGAACCATACGATGGGAAGTCTCCGTCACAGCAGACAGCTTTCAGGATTTTATACGATGATAAATTTGTTTATGTGGCAATCCGGGCATTCGATTCGGTGCCATCAGACATTGTTACCAGATTAACCCGTCGCGATAATACTGACGCCGACTGGGTAGGAATCATTTTCGACAGCTACAACGATAATCTCACTGGATTCGGTTTCGCAGTCACAGCCTCAGGTGTCAAGATGGACCTGATGATTATCAATGATGGACAGGATGATGAATCCTGGGATGCAATCTGGAACGCCAAATCGCATATTGATGCTCAGGGCTGGACGGCTGAATTCAGCATTCCTCTTTCTCAATTAAGATTCTCCGGGAAAGATGAGATGACCTGGGGCCTGAATGTTATGAGGTATATTTATAGAAAAGAAGAGATGTCTGTTTGGCAGCCAATAGCCAGAAATGCACCGGGATTTGTAAGCCTCTTTGGTGATTTGCAGGGTCTGAAAGGCATCAAGCCCAAAAGGGAAGTGGAAATACTTCCATACATGGTAACTAAAGCCCAATACGATGAGAAGGAGGAAGGGAATCCATTTGCTACGGGAAAGTCCTATGGTTTTAACACCGGAATAGATGGCAAGATTGGACTGACAAATGATTTTACACTGAATTTTACTGTCAATCCTGACTTCGGACAAGTTGAAGCCGACCCTTCAGAAGTGAATCTTACCGCTTTTGAGTCCTACTTTGAGGAGAAAAGACCGTTCTTCATTGAAGGGAAGAATATCTTTGATTTCAGGCTGACAGGTGGCGATGGAGATGATACTCAGAATAATATGTTTTATTCCAGACGAATAGGACGAGAGCCTCATTATTATCCTGAAACTGCTGATGGTGAATATATGAAGATGCCTTCCACCAGTCATATTCTTGGTTCTTTCAAGGTGTCGGGAAAGTCAAGGAAAGGATTGTCGGTTGGTATTCTTGAATCCCTGACAGGTGTTGAAAAGGCGAAATTTGATCTCTCCGGCAACAGAAGGGAAATGACAGTTGAGCCGTTTACCAATTACTTCGTTGGAAGAGTTATGCAGGACTTCAATAAGGGCGTTTCATCACTGGGAGGTATTTTTACTTCAACCAACAGGTCTATCAGTGTTGATTACCTTAAAGATCTGCCATCTGCAGCCTATACCGGCGGATTGGATTATACGCATAGCTGGAAAAACAAGACCTATTACTATAGCCTGAAAATGGTTGGCACCCGTTTATCAGGAGATACAAAAGCGATAACAACTCTTCAGGAATCCTCAGCCCATTATTACCAGAGTCCGGATAAAAAGCATGTAAGGATTGATACTACCGCAACCTCGCTATCAGGTTATGCAGGGACGTTCGAAATTGGGAAGCAGGGGAATGGCCATTTTAATTTCATGACATGGCTAACCATGCGTTCCCCCGGAGTTGATTTTAATGATATAGGTTTTATGCGGCAGGCGGACGAGATACAGCATGTCTTCTGGCTTGGATACCGAAAATATGAGCCTGTAGGAATCTTTAAGTCTTTCGGACTGAATTTCAATGAGTAACAGGGTTTCGATTTTGGTGGAAGGAATATTTATAAAGGTATTAATGTGAATGGATTTTGCCAGTTCAAGAACTATTGGTTCTTTAATACAGGTATGAATCTGGATGGGGAATCGCTTGACCGTTCACAGTTAAGGGGCGGGCCGGCCTTCCTGACACCAGGAGGAGTGAGTACCTGGATTGGAGCATCAACCGATAGCCGCAAGAAACTGAACCTTGAAGCTAATGGACATATGTATATCGGATTTGACAATTATTTCAGGACTCATGGATTCTCTTTTGGGGGGACCTACAAGCCATTGAATTCGCTTTCGGTTTCTTTATATCCTGATTATTCCTTTGGATTCAATGACCTGCAGTATGTTGCAGAAGAAGAATCTGATGGGGAGCCAAGATATGTGCTTGCCCGGCTTGATCAGCAGTCATTGGGCCTCTCCATGCGCTTGAATTATACCATAACTCCTGACCTTACAGTTCAGTTTTACGGACAGCCTTTCCTTTTTGCTGGCAAATACAGCGAGTATAAAATTGTAACTGATCCCAGGGCTTCTGAATATGGCGATCGCTTACGAAATCTGACAGAAGGGGAGGATCTGAATCAAAATGAGGATGGCGTTTGGGAAGTAGATGAAAACCACGATGGAATTATTGACTACACCTTTGAAAATGAAAATTTCAACTTCCTTCAGTTCAGGTCCAACCTGGTTATAAGATGGGAGTACCGGCCCGGATCATCATTGTATCTGGTTTGGTCGCAGGGTAGGACAGAGAATTCCTCATATGGTGATTTTGGCTTGAAGAGGGATGCAAGGGATTTGTTCGAAAAAGATCCGCAGGATGTTTTCCTGTTGAAGGTTAGTTATATGTTGGTGTTTTAGCACGCTGAGAGGGTTTTAACCCTCTCAGCGTGAAAACCCTCCGGGGTGAAACCCTCGGAGGGTTATAATTTTCTTCAAATATTTTTTAACAGACGCTTGTTAATTAAAAATATTCGATTAATTTTGCACCCTCAAAAATGAGAGTTGAGTGACCTCAGCAATCATTTACAAGCGAGGGACTAAGGCTGGTACTGGTCCGGGAAACCTGAAAAAGTAAGACACCTATAGGTTTCAAAATACAACGCAATCCGTTTTCACGGAAATTCTGCACGAGTTGTATTTGATCGTCTTACTTCTAAAAGTATATTCCCTGCACAAACTGGCAAATTTCCCTCCACGACAAGGTCGCGGCGAAGGAACTTTTGTGTGTTGATAAGGCTTTGAGGTGTGTCTTGGAATATTTTAAGTAACTGGTTGATAATTAAAAAATAAGTTTTACCTTTGCAGCCCTTTTTGAAAAAACAGGACTGAAATCCAGAAAAATCAATAACAGCAATATGCCTACAATATCACAACTGGTTCGTAAAGGTCGTCAGAAATTGACAGATAAGAGCAAGTCTCCCGCTTTGGATTCATGTCCTCAGCGTCGTGGCGTTTGTACCAGGGTTTACACTACCACTCCTAAGAAACCAAACTCAGCAATGAGGAAGGTAGCCAGGGTGCGTCTTACCAACAGTAAGGAAGTGAATGCCTACATCCCAGGTGAAGGTCATAACCTGCAGGAGCACTCCATCGTGATGATTCGCGGTGGCCGTGTTAAGGACTTACCCGGTGTTCGTTACCATATCATCCGCGGAGCTCTTGATACCTCCGGAGTTGATGGTCGCAATCAGCGCAGGTCCAAATACGGAACCAAGCGTCCCAAGAAACAGGCAGCTAAGAAATAAATAACGGATTTGTCGAAACGATAAGGATAGTTCATCATGAGGAAATCTAAGCCAAAAAAACGTATCATACTTCCCGATCCTAAGTTCAACGAACAGGTCGTGACCAAATTCGTCAATAATATCATGGAGCGCGGTAAGAAAAACCATGCTTACCAGATTTTTTACGATGCCATCGAGATTGTTACTGAGAAGTTGAAGGAGGATGGCCTTGAAGTATGGAAAAAAGCACTTGCTAATGTTACTCCTAATGTGGAAGTACGTAGCCGTCGTATCGGAGGAGCAACATTTCAGATTCCTTCCGAAATCCGTCCTTCACGCAAGCAGTCAATTGGAATGAAAAACCTCATTCTCTATGCTCGCAGACGTCATGAAAAATCAATGGCCAATAAACTTGCCAGCGAAATCATGGCTGCTTTCAAGGAAGAAGGTTCCGCATTCAAGAAAAAAGAAGATACTCACCGCATGGCCGAAGCCAACAAGGCTTTCTCCCATTTCAGGTTCTAATTAATAACTACTTACTCTCTACCCTACAATGTCAGATCACTTAAAATATACGCGTAACATTGGAATCATGGCCCACATTGATGCTGGGAAAACCACGACCACTGAGCGTATATTGTATTATACCGGTCGTAACTACAAGCTTGGTGAAGTACATGATGGTACTGCTACCATGGACTGGATGATACAGGAACAGGAAAGGGGTATCACCATTACGTCTGCAGCCACTACAGTTAGCTGGGAATACAAGAATCAGGAATACAGGCTCAATATTATCGATACTCCGGGTCACGTTGACTTTACCGTTGAGGTAGAGCGCTCACTCAGGGTACTCGATGGTGCTGTAGCCGTTTTTTGTGCAGTTGGTGGAGTTGAACCCCAGAGCGAAACAGTTTGGAAACAGGCTGATAAATATATGGTTCCACGTATCTGCTTCATCAATAAGATGGACAGGTCAGGTGCCGACTTTTTTAATGTAATCAACGAGATTAAGGAAAAACTGGGTGCTAACCCTATTCCTCTTCAGATTCCAATTGGAGCTGAAGATTCTTTCCAGGGTGTTGTTGACCTCATTTCAAATAAAGCAATCGTTTGGGACGATGAGTCCAAGGGAATGCATTATTATGAAGGTCCGGTTCCTGAAGATATGCTTGAAATCGTTGACGAATATCGTACACAACTCGTTGAAGGCTGCGCTGAAGAAGACGAAGCCCTCATGGAAAAATATTTTGCTGACCATAACTCAATTACAGAAGAGGAAATGCATACGATTATCCGCAAGGCTACCCTTGAGATGCGTATCACTCCTGTAGTTTGTGGCTCAGCTTTCAAGAACAAAGGTGTTCAGAATCTTTTGGATGCTGTTGTTTCCTTCCTTCCAAATCCTTACGAATTGCCTCCAATCACCGGAGTTAATCCTGAGACTGAAAAGGAAGAAACACGCAAGCCGGATTCAAATGAACCATTTGCAGCTCTTGCTTTCAAAATTGCTACTGATCCTTTCGTTGGCCGTATTGCTTTCTTCAGGGTCTATTCAGGTTCGCTGGAATCAGGCAGTTATGTCCTGAACGCAGGAACCGGCAAGAAAGAGCGCATATCCCGTATTTTCCAGATGCATGCCAATAAGCAGACTCCAATCAGCATGATTGAAGCAGGTGATATTGGAGCAGCAGTTGGATTCAAGCAGATCCGTACCGGTGATACTCTCTGTGATGAGAAGCATCCGATTATTCTCGAGTCAATGAGTTTCCCTGAACCTGTTATCAGTATTGCTATTGAGCCCAGGACCCAGGATGACGTTGACAAGCTTGATATTGCCCTTGGCAAACTGGTTGAAGAAGATCCTACACTTACCGTTCGCACTGATACTGAAACCGGACAAACCATTCTTTCCGGAATGGGTGAACTCCACCTCGATATAATCACTGATCGTTTAAGAAGGGAATTCAAGATTGAAATTAACCAGGGAGCTCCTCAGGTTGCTTATCGTGAAGCAGTTGTTTCAACTGTTAAACATCGCGAAGTATACAAGAAACAGAGTGGTGGTCGTGGTAAATTCGCCGATATTGAGTTCGAACTTGGTCCAGCTGACGAAGGAACTAAAGGTTTGCAGTTTATCAATAACGTCAGAGGCGGAAACATCCCCAAGGAATTTATTCCTGCTATTGAAAAGGGCTTCAAAGCCGCAATGGTTAATGGTGTTCTTGCAGGATTCGAAGTTGAAACACTTAAGGTTACCGTTCTTGATGGCTCATTCCATTCAGTTGACAGTGATGCATTATCATTTGAAATCTGTGCGAAGATAGCCTTCAAGGAAGCCGCGAAAAAGGCAAAGAATGTATTGCTTGAGCCTGTTATGAAATGTGAGGTTACTTGTCCTGACGATTACGTTGGAGATGTTACCGGAGACCTTAACAAGCGTCGTGCTGTACTTGAAAATATTGATGCCAAGGTACGTTACCAGATCATCAAAGCTCACGTTCCCCTTTCAGAAATGTTTGGATATGTTACTTCATTGAGAAGCATCACTTCCGGAAGAGGAACATCAAGCCTGGAATTTTCACATTACCAGGAAACACCTAAGGAAATAGCTGAATCAGTTATTTTCAAAGTAAGAGGATATTAATTCAGTCAAAAATAAACGTTTAAAAGTTTACCAACGTGAATCAGAGGATTAGAATAAAGCTGAAATCATACGATCACAACCTGGTGGACAAATCAGCCGAAAAGATCGTGAAGACGGTGAAAATGACCGGAGCTGTTGTTAATGGCCCGATTCCTCTTCCCACCGACAAGAAGATCTACACGGTTTTGCGTTCGACCTTCGTTAACAAGAAGTCTCGTGAGCAGTTCCAGCTTTGCACCTACAAGAGGCTGCTCGATATCTACAGTTCTACTGCCAAGACTATCGATGCACTGATGAAACTTGAATTGCCCAGCGGCGTTGAAGTAGAGATCAAGATCTGATAAGGCTGCAATAGTTAGTAAAAGTTTAGAGTAAGTAACATTAATACCTCGATATAATGTCAGGAATTATCGGTAAAAAAATAGGGATGACCAGCATATTTGACGCCAATGGCAAGAATATGGCCTGTACGGTTATTGAAGCCGGTCCCTGTGTTGTAACCCAGGTCAGGACCAAGGAAAAGGATGGTTACGATGCTATCCAGATGGCCTTTGACGATAAAAGTGAAAAACATGCCACCAAGGCAGAGATTGGTCACTTCAAGAAAGCTGGTATCTCTCCAAAGAGAGTTGTCATGGAATTCACCCGTTTTGAAGAGGGCCATCAGAAGACCTTCGGAGACGTTTTAAAGGTGGACATTTTTGAAGAAGGCGAATTTATTGACGTTGTTGGTGTCACTAAAGGAAAAGGTTTCCAGGGCGTAATTCGCCGTCATGGTTTCAGTGGAGTAGGTGGTGCAACCCATGGTCAGCACAACCGCCTCAGGGCTCCAGGTTCAGTTGGTGCTTCATCATACCCAAGTAAGGTATTCAAGGGAATGCGTATGGCAGGCCGCATGGGTAACGACAGGGTAAAAATGATCAACCTCCAGATTCTGAAGATCGTTCCTGAGAAAAACCTGATCGTAGTTAAAGGTTCAATCCCCGGACCAAGTGGTTCATATGTAATTGTTGAAAGATGGAGCTAACAGTATATAACATTAAAGGCGAAAAGACCGCCCGCAAGGTTACCTTGAAAGACGAGATCTTCAACGTAACTCCCAACGACCACGCTATTTACCTCGATGCAAAGCAGTACCTTGCAAACCAGCGTCAGGGAACCCACGATTCACTTGAGAAATCAACTATCAGTGGAAGTACCAAGAAACTGAAGAAGCAAAAGGGAACCGGTGGAGCTCGCGCAGGTAGCATCAAGTCTCCTCTTTTCAGGGGTGGTGCCAGGGTTTTCGGACCACATCCAAGGGATTACAGCTTCAAGCTGAATAAGAAACTAAAGAAATTGGCCCGTTTGTCAGCACTGGCATATAAGGCTAAGGAAGAACGCATCGTTGTACTTGAAGATTTCACCTTTGAGGCACCAAAGACAAAGCAGTTCATTGCTGTACTGTCAGCCCTCAAGGTAGAAGGAGTTCGCACACTGATGGTGATTCCAGAAACCAACAATAATGTTGTCCTCTCAGCCCGTAACCTTCCTAAAGCTAAGGTTTCAAGGGTAAGCGACCTCAACACATACGAGATACTGAATGCAAAGAACCTGGTGATCCTTGAAAGCTCCCTGGTTGAATTTGAAAAGGCATTTGGAAATTAATTAACGGTAAGCATTAACAGATAAATTAACAGAGCGATGGGTATCATCATCAAGCCGATCATTACCGAGAAAATGACAGCCCAGGGCGAAACGCTGAACCGTTATGGTTTCGTCGTTGACAAGCGTGCCAACAAGCTGCAGATTAAAAAGGCGGTGAAGGAATTATACGGCGTTGTACCAGAAGAGGTAAACACCATGAATTATTCCGGGAAGAATAAATCCCGATACACCAAGAGCGGGGTGATCTCCGGAAAGACCAATGCATTCAAAAAGGCTATTGTAACATTAGCCAAGGGCGAAACAATCGATTTTTACAGCAATATCTAACGAATAATGGCTCTAAAGAAATTTAAACCAACCACACCGGGTCAGCGCTTCAAATTAGCTAGTGCGTTCGACGATATCACCGCTTCGGTGCCAGAGAAGAGTTTACTCGAACCTCAGCATAAGTCAGGTGGAAGGAATAATGAAGGGAAAATGACCATGAGGTACATGGGTGGTGGTCATAAGCAGCAGTATCGCGTTATTGATTTCAAGCGTGACAAGGAAAATATTCCGGCTGTTGTCAAGACCATTGAATATGATCCAAACCGTACCGCTCGTATAGCCCTCCTGCATTATGCAGATGGTGAAAAGAGATATATCGTGGCTCCTCACGGACTCAAGGTAGGTCAGGAATTGCAAGCCGGTAAAGGTGCTTCTCCTGAAGTTGGAAACACACTATACCTTGCCGAGATTCCATTCGGTACCATGATTCACAATATTGAGCTCCGTCCCGGACAGGGTGCCAAGATGGCACGTTCAGCCGGCTCCGCAGCACAGCTGATGTCACGTGACGGCAAATTTGCTGTTATCAAGATGCCTTCAGGTGAAACACGTCTGATTCTCCAGTCATGCAAAGCTACCATCGGGATTGTTTCCAATGGTGACCATAACCTGGAATCATCAGGAAAAGCAGGACGCTCACGTTGGTTAGGCCGCAGGCCACGCGTTCGTGGAGTTGTTATGAATCCTGTTGACCATCCAATGGGTGGAGGTGAAGGCCGTGCATCAGGAGGTCACCCACGTACACGTAAGGGTATGCCAGCCAAGGGTTACAAGACCCGTTCGAAGACTAAGGCCTCGAACAAATATATCATTGAAAGAAGGAAGAAATAATCATTTAATAAAAGAACCATGAGCCGTTCGCTAAAAAAAGGGCCCTTCATAGAGTATAAACTGGAGAAGAAAGTTCTTGATCTGGTTGAAAGCAAGAAGAAAGTGGTGATCAAAACCTGGTCAAGGGCATCAACCATAACACCCGACTTTGTTGGCCAGACAATAGCTGTTCATAATGGTAACAAGTTCATCCCGGTTTACGTAACCGAGAACATGGTAGGCCATAAACTTGGCGAGTTTTCCCCCACACGTATATTCAGGGGCCACGCCGGAAGTAATAAAGGTAAGAAGTAAATAAGAGCAAGCAACAATGGGAGCACGCAAACATACCACAGCTGAAAAGAATAAGGAAGCGAAAAAGAAGCTCTATTTCGCAAAGCTGAACAATTGCCCTTCATCACCCAGGAAAATGAGGCTGGTAGCAGAACTCATCAAGGGAAAGAATGTGGAATTGGCCTTGAACATACTGCAGCATACACCCAATTATGCAGCTGAGAAATTGTTCAAGTTACTCAAATCAGCTATTGCCAACTGGCAGCAGAAGAATGAAGGTGTCAGGATGGAAGACAGCCACCTGTACGTAAAGATCGTAATGGTTGATGAAGGCCGCTCTCTCAAGAGAGTACAGCCAGCTCCACAGGGTCGTGCGCACCGCATTCGCAAACGCTCCAATCATGTGACTATCTTTATCGATAGCCGCGTGGCAGAAGAAACAAAAGTAGTAACCAAATAATCAAGTAGCCTAATGGGAAATAAGACTAATCCGATCGGCAACAGGTTGGGCATCATTAAGGGATGGGATTCCAACTGGTATGGTGGCAAGAAATTTGAAAACAAACTCGTTGAAGACGATAAGATTCGTAAGTATTTGAATGCCCGTCTGGCCAAAGCCGGTATCTCGCGCATCATCATCGAACGTACCTTAAAACTTGTTACGGTTACAATCAATACTGCCCGTCCGGGAATCATCATCGGAAAAGCCGGTCAGGAAGTTGATAAGCTTAAGGAAGAGTTGAAGAAACTTACCGGTAAGGAAGTTCAGATCAACATCTCCGAGATCAAGCGCCCCGAATTGGATGCTATCATCGTAGGCAATGCAATTGCAAAGCAGATTGAGGGTCGTATTTCCTACCGCAGGGCTATCAAGACTGCCATGGCTTCTGCAATCCGCATCGGAGCAGAAGGAATCAAGGTACAGATCTCAGGTCGTCTGGGTGGTGCTGAAATGGCTCGTCGCGAACAATTCAAGGAAGGACGCATTCCATTGCATACTCTCAGGGCAGACATTGATTACGCTATATCAGAAGCTCATACTACCTACGGTCGTATTGGTGTAAAAACCTTCATCTGCAAGGGTGAGATCTATGGTAAAGTGGACCTGGTGCCGGGAACTGAGAATGTTATCAAGGATAAGGTTCCTGCAAGTCAGGGTGGACGCCCAAACAAACCAGGCGGCCGTCCCGACGGAAACAGAGGTGGAAATCGTCCCCGCAACAAGAAATAATAAGCCAATAAAAGTCTAATCATCATATTCCGTAATAGCGATGTTACAGCCTAAAAGAACAAAATTCAGGAAGCAGCAGAAGGGTAAAATGAAAGGCAATGCCAAACGTGGATCAGAGTTGGCATTTGGCTCCTTCGGAATTAAGACCCTTGAAGAAATGTGGCTTACCGGAAGGCAGATAGAAGCAGCTCGTCAGGCCATCACCCGTCACATGAAACGTGAAGGACAGTTATGGATCAGAGTTTTCCCCGACAAGCCTGTAACCAAGAAGCCTGCCGAAGTCCGTATGGGTAAAGGTAAGGGTGCTCCTGAATATTTCGTGGCACGTATAACTCCTGGTCGTCTTCTTTTCGAGATAGAAGGTGTTAGCGCTGAGATAGCAAAAGAAGCTCTGAGGCTTGGTGCCCAAAAGTTGCCGGTGATGACAAAATTCGTTGTTCGCAGGGATTACCTGGAAGAACTGGCATAAGGGATTAATCAGATCAAGTAAGTTGCTTAACGTTCAATAAACGCAAAATGAAACAGGAAGTTATCCGTGAACTCACCACTGCCGAGCTGATGGAAAGGCTCGAAGAAGAGCGTCTCCAGCTTAGCAAGCTGAAAATGAACCACGCTATTTCTCCACTAGAGAACCCCAACAAGATAAAAGCATATCGCAGGACTGTTGCCCGTCTGAGAACTGAAGTTACCAGAAGGCAGAATGAAGCCGCCGGTGCAAATATGTCCAATAACAAGTAATTTGTTCAGCAATGGAAGAAAGAAACCTTAGAAAAGAAAAAGTTGGTGTGGTCATCAGCAACAAGATGGAGAAATCCATAGTTGTTCAGGTTGAAAGGCGAGTAAAGCACCCAAAGTACGGAAAGTACGTTAAGAAGACCTCAACCTTCGCCGCTCATGATGAAAAGAATGACTGCGGTATAGGCGACACAGTACGCATCGCTGAAACAAGACCTCTCAGCAAGACCAAATGCTGGAGATTAGTTGAAATCATTGAAAGAGCTAAATAATTATGATACAGCAGGAATCAAGACTTACGGTTGCCGATAACAGTGGTGCAAAGGAAGTACTCTGCATCCGGGTTCTAGGCGGTACACGCAAGCGTTATGCCTCCGTGGGCGACAGGATCATCGTTTCGGTGAAAAATGCCATTCCCTCCGGCAATATCAAAAAAGGGACCGTTGCCAAGGCAGTAGTTGTCCGCACTAAAAAAGAAATACGGAGAGTGGATGGTTCATACATTCGCTTCGACGACAACGCAGTTGTTCTTCTGAACAATGGTGGTGAAATGATCGGTACCCGTATTTTCGGACCCGTAGCCAGGGAACTGAGGGAAAAACAGTATATGAAGATTGTTTCACTTGCACCCGAAGTGCTTTAATCAATAAGGAATCAGGATTATGAAACTCCATATCAGAAAAGGCGATAACGTGATGGTAGTTGCCGGTGACTCCAAGGGAAAATCCGGTAAGGTACTGGAAGTGGATACTGAGAAGTACAGGGCGATCGTTGAAAATGTGAACCTTGCTACCAAACATACCAAACCCAATGCCAAGAACCCAAAGGGTGGTCTCGTTAAGCAGGAAATGCCAATCCACATCTCAAATCTTATGGTTGTGGATTCTACAGGGAAACCAACCCGTGTAGGTCGTCAGATTGACAGCAAAACCAATAAAAGTGTACGTGTTTCTAAAAAAACCGGGGAGGTAATTAAATAATGGAATATACAGCACGCCTCAGAGAAAAATATTATGCGGAAGTTGTTCCCGCCCTGAAGGAACAATTCCAGTATAAAAACACTATGCAAGTCCCCAGGCTTGTGAAGATTTGTATCAACCAGGGTTTAGGAACAGCTATCTCCGACAAGAAGCTGATCGAAACCGGAGTTGTTGAAATGTCTTCAATAGCTGGACAGAAAGCAGTATCAACAAAGTCAAGGAAGGATATCTCCAACTTCAAACTCCGTAAAGGCATGCCTATCGGTGTTAGGGTTACCCTTCGCGGACAGAGGATGTATGAATTCCTCGACAGGTTGATCTCAGTAGCTATCCCACGTATTCGCGACTTCCGCGGTATTAACGAAAAGGGATTCGATGGCAGGGGAAACTTTACCATGGGAGTAACTGAACAGATCATTTTCCCTGAAATCCTGATCGACAAAGTTGTTAAGATCAATGGACTGGATATTACCTTTGTTACTACAGCACGTACCGACAAGGAATGCAGCGCATTGTTGAAAGAATTTGGAATTCCATTTAAGAAATAACCTCATAGATCATGGCAAAAGAATCCATCAAGGCTAGAGAAGTCAAAAGGCAGAAACTGGTTGCCAAGTATGCTGCTAAAAGAGCTGCATTAAAGGCTGCCGGCGATTATGTTGGTCTCCAGAAATTACCAAAAAATGCATCACCGGTTCGTCTGCACAATCGTTGCAAGATTACCGGAAGACCAAAAGGTTACATGAGGCAGTTTGGTATTTCCCGTATCAATTTCCGTTTTATGGCACTTGACGGCCTTATCCCCGGCGTGACAAAATCAAGCTGGTAAGAATCAAATTGAAAAATTAATACTACACACATACAATGTTCACAGATCCGATTGCAGATTATCTAACTAGAATAAGGAATGCCGTAATGGCCAACCATAGGGTTGTTGAAATTCCTGCATCTAATCTCAAGAAGGAAATCACCAAAATCCTTTTCGACAAAGGGTACATTCTTAACTTCAAATTTGAGGATGAGACAAAACCCGGGCTGATTAAGATAGCTCTTAAGTATCATCCAGTTACCAAACAATCCGCTATTACGCAGATTGAAAGGGTTAGCAAACCCGGACTGCGCAAATATGTTGGTACAGAAGAACTTCCACGTGTTCTCAATGGCTTGGGTATAGCAATTGTATCCACATCAAAAGGCCTGATGACTGATAAGGAAGCTCGTACCCAGGGTATTGGTGGCGAAGTAATTTGTTACGTTAGTTAAATAGGAGGGCTGAAGAATGTCGAGAATAGGAAAACGGCCGATTGCCATTCCGTCAGGGGTACAGATTACCGTGTCGGATAAGAATCTTGTTACCGTTAAAGGTAAAAGGGGTGAACTGAAACAACAGGTTGACCCGGATATCATTGTTAGAGTAGATGGTGCTCAATTATTGGTTGAACGCCCTACTGAACAGCAACGTCATCGTGCTTTGCATGGTTTGTACCGCTCTTTGCTGGCCAATATGGTTACTGGAGTAAGTGACGGATTCACCGTTGTACAGGAACTTGTAGGTGTCGGTTACAAAGCAGTTGCTACCGGTAAGGTATTGGAACTTGCCCTCGGATATTCACACAATATTGTGATGGAAATGCCGGAAGAAATAGAAGTTACAACCGTAACTGAAAGAGGTAAGAATCCTACCATTACCATGGTTTCATATGACAAACAACTCCTGGGACAGGTAGCGGCTAAAATCCGTTCACTCAGGAAGCCTGAACCGTACAAAGGAAAGGGTATCAAGTTTGCAGGTGAAATCCTGAAACGTAAAGCCGGAAAATCCGCATCTGATAAATAATAATTGAGAACGCATAATACCATCAAGCAATGTCTTTTAAGGTAGATAAAGAATACAGGCGACTGAAGATCAAGCAGAGGGTACGCAAAAGGATATCAGGAACAGCTGACCGTCCGCGTATGACCGTCTTCCGCAGCAATAAAGAAATTTATGTGCAACTGATCGACGACCTGACTGGCAGAACATTGGTTTCTGCAACGTCACGCGATAAAGGAATCGCAGACAGCAAGGTAACGAAAATAGAACAGGCTAAGCTTGTTGGCAAACTGGCAGCTGAACGTGCTCTCGAGGCAGGAATAGCAACAGTAATTTTCGACCGCAACGGTTATTTATATCATGGTAGGATCAAGGCCCTGGCCGATTCAGCCAGAGAAGGTGGCATCAAATTCTAAGAACGATCATGGCAAACGTTAATATCAAGAGAGTAAAATCGAGCGAAATCGAGTTCAAGGACAGGCTCGTCGCCATCCAGCGTGTTACCAAGGTTACCAAAGGGGGCCGTACATTCAGCTTTTCTGCCATTGTTGTGGTTGGAAATGAAAATGGGGTTGTCGGATATGGTCTTGGTAAAGCTAAGGAAGTACAGGCTGCTATTACCAAAGGAATAGAAGATGCCAAGAAGAACCTTATTAAGGTTCCGGTACTGAAGGCTACCATTCCTCACGAACAATATGGTAAATACGGCGGAGCCCTCGTATTCCTCAAACCTGCAGCTCCTGGTACTGGTGTTATCGCCGGTGGTGCTATGCGCGCTGTACTTGAGAGTGTTGGAGTGAAGGACGTGCTTGCTAAGTCCAAGGGTTCCTCAAACCCTCACTCAGTGGTAAAAGCTACCATTGACGCCCTGGTTCAAATGAGAGATCCTTATACCATTGCCCAACTCCGCGGAGTAACCCTGGATAAGGTATTCAACGGTTAATCGCTAAAAACTGCAACTCGATGAAAACTTTAAGAATTACCCAGACAAAAAGTGGTATCAAACAACCAGAGCGCCAGAAACGTACGCTCAGAGCCCTAGGAATTACCAAGATGGGACGTCCTACTGATGTTGTAGCTACCCCGCAGGTTGAAGGCATGATCAAAGCCGTAAGTCACCTGCTGAAAGTTGAAGAAATCTAATTAAGTAACTTATTACAGAAAAATATATATCATGGATCTCAGTAATCTTAAACCCGCTGCCGGTTCTGTAAAGACTTCGAAACGACTAGGGCGTGGACAGGGGTCAGGCCGTGGAGGTACTTCTACCCGTGGTCATAAAGGAGCCCAATCACGTTCAGGTTATAGCCGTAAAATCGGTTTCGAAGGTGGACAGATGCCTTTATATCGCCGTGTTCCTAAATCAGGATTCAAGAATATCAACAGGGTTGAATACAGTGGTATCAATATTGACGTCCTGTCGAAACTCGCTGAATCAAAAGGCATTACTGTAGTTACCCCACTGGTACTTCAGGAAAATGGCTTGCTCGGTAAGGGAGATCTTCTTAAGATCTTAGGCCGTGGCGAACTCAAGGCTAAACTTGACATCACTGCACATGCTTTCTCAGCGAAAGCAGTTCAGGCAATTGAATCGGTTGGTGGAACAGCAACAAAAATCGAACGTTAATGAAACGCTTCATACAGACTTTACGTAACATTTACAAAATAGAAGAACTCCGCAGGAGGATTCTGTATACTATTGGGATTATTGCCCTTTACAGGCTCGGTTCCTATGTAGTTCTTCCAGGAGTTGACCCCAGTCAGCTTGCAGCCTTGAAAAATCAGGGTTCATCAGGACTTTTGGGACTTCTCAATATGTTCTCAGGTGGTGCTTTCAGCAATGCTTCGATCTTTGCACTGGGTATCATGCCCTATATTTCTGCATCTATCGTTGTTCAGTTGCTGGGTATGGCTATTCCTTACTTCCAGAAATTGCAGAAAGAAGGTGAAAGCGGAAGGAAGAAAATTAACCAGATTACACGTTACCTGACTGTGATTATTACCGCCATGCAGGCTCCGGCTTACATTGCCAATTTGATTTCACAGCTTCCTCCTCAAGCTATTTCACCATTTGATCCTAATATCGCTACACCGTCAGCATTCTTCTGGTTCTCTACCGTTGTTATATTGGTATCAGGAACTATGTTCGTAATGTGGCTTGGTGAGAAAATTACCGATAAAGGTCTTGGTAATGGTATCTCCCTTATAATCATGGTTGGTATCATGGCTCGTTTGCCTTTCGCTCTGTTCAGTGAATTTGCTTCACGTATGGAAATGAAGGGTGGTGGACTTGTCTTCTTTATTGTAGAACTTGTGATTCTGGTTCTGGTAATCCTGCTTTGTATTCTTCTTGTACAGGGAACACGTAAAATTCCCGTACAGTATGCAAAAAGGATTGTTGGCAACAAGCAATACGGTGGTGTTCGTCAGTATATTCCCCTAAAGGTTAATGCTGCTGGCGTAATGCCGATCATCTTTGCCCAGGCTATCATGTTCCTCCCTCTTACCATTGCCGGTTTTGCCGAAAGCGAAAGTCTTCGTGGCTTTGCTGCAGCATTCACTGACATCAATGGTTTCTGGTACAACTTTACTTACGCAATTCTGATTATTGTATTCACATACTTCTACACAGCAATTACCGTGAATCCAAATCAGATGGCTGAGGATATGAAGAAAAACAACGGTTTTATTCCTGGAGTTAAACCCGGAAAGAAGACTGCTGATTTCATAGATACAGTAATGTCAAGAATTACCTTCCCCGGTTCTTTATTCCTTGCTTTGGTGGCTATTATGCCAGCACTCGTAGGAATGACCGGTGTTAGTTCACAGTTTGCACAGTTTTATGGAGGTACTTCACTTCTGATTCTTGTGGGTGTTGTTCTTGATACTTTGCAACAAATTGAAAGCCACTTGCTGATGCGTCATTACGAAGGTCTTACCAAATCGGGCAGGATCAAGGGACGTTCAGCTGGAGTAGCTACCTATTAATTCAGTCGGAAAGAGGGAAAAAATGGCCCAGATTAAGACTGATACCGAGATTGAAAAAATACGCAGGAGTTCTTTACTTGTTGGAAAAACGATAGCTGAAGTTGCCCGCCATATGAGGCCGGGTATCTCTACCATCGAACTTGATAAGGTTGCCGAAACCTTTATCAGGGACAATGGCGCAAAACCAGCCTTCAAGGGTTATCACGGTTATCCGGCGACCCTCTGTATATCGGTGAATGAAGTGGTTGTACACGGAATTCCCGGAAAGCAGGAACTGAAGGATGGAGACCTTGTCTCGATAGATTGCGGTACCATTATCGATGGATATTACGGGGATTCAGCCTTCTCGTTTGGGATTGGAGAAATCAGTGAGGATATTCGCCTGCTGATGGAAAGAACCAGAGAATCTCTTTATCGTGGAATTGCAGCTGCATTTTCAGGAAAAAGGATAGGTGATATTGGTTTTGAAGTTCAATCTTACGTTGAAGGATATGGATACTCAGTGGTAAGGGATCTCGTAGGACATGGATTGGGTACCGGACTGCATGAAAAACCTGAAGTGCCAAATTTTGGTAAAAGGGGAAGCGGTTCGAAACTTGAAGAAGGAATGGTCATCTGCATTGAGCCGATGATTAACCTGGGGAGCAGAATGGTTGTACAGGAAAGGGATGGCTGGACTATCCGCACCGCCGACCGCAAACCCTCAGCTCATTTTGAACACGCAATAGCTATCGGAAAGGAAAAGGCGGAAATTTTATCGAGTTTTTCTGAGATAGAAGAGGTAACGAACGAAAACATATACATAATCAGGTAACGAATGGCCAAACAATTGGTAATTGAACAGGATGGAGTAGTACGGGAATCGTTGGGCAATGCCATGTTCAGGGTAGAACTTGAAAACGGGCACACTATTACCGCCCATATTTCCGGTAAGATGCGAATGCATTATATTAAGATTCTGCCCGGTGATAAAGTGAAAATTGAAATGTCGCCGTACGACCTGAGTAAAGGAAGAATAATCTTCCGCTATAAATAAGAAAAATTAAACGAAATCATAATAACGACAAGCAATGAAAGTCAGAGCATCCGTTAAGAAAAGAACGCCAGATTGTAAAATCGTGCGGAGGAAAGGGAGAATCTATATTATCAATAAGAAGAATCCCAAATACAAGCAAAGACAAGGTTAATCATTGTGTAATTTTCAAAAGCAATAAACATATATGGCACGTATTGCTGGTATTGATTTACCAAAAAACAAGCGTGGAGAGGTTGGCTTAACCTACATCTACGGAATCGGACATACATCTGCAAAGAAAATCCTCACCGAAGCAGGTGTGGACCTGAACAAGAAAGTCCAGGAATGGACTGATGACGAACAGAACAGGATTCGTACCGTCATCAACGACCAGTTCAAGGTAGAAGGTGCGCTGCGCTCTGAGTATCAGCTTAACATCAAGCGATTGATGGACATTGGTTGCTACCGTGGTATCCGTCATCGTCTGGGTCTTCCACTTCGCGGACAGAGTACCAAGAACAATGCCCGTACCCGTAAGGGAAGGAAAAAGACTGTTGCTAACAAGAAGAAGGCAACCAAAGGTTAAAAAGTAAAGAATCAAAGTTGAAATAATTTCACTATGGCAAAGACCACCAAAGTTTCAAAGAAAAAAGTTGTTAAGGTAGAGGCTTCCGGAAGGGCATATATTTTTGCTTCTTTCAACAACATCATCATCTCCCTTACAAACAGTGCCGGGCAAGTAATTTCCTGGGCATCTGCAGGAAAGATGGGATTCAGGGGTTCGAAGAAGAATACCCCATATGCCGCCCAGATGGCTGCTTCCGATTGTGCCAAGGTTGCTTATGACCTAGGATTGAGGAAGGTAAAAGTGTATGTTAAGGGACCAGGTTCCGGACGTGAATCCGCTATCCGTACCCTGCATACAGCTGGAATTGAAGTGACTGAGATTTTCGATATCACTCCGCTTCCACACAACGGCTGCAGGCCTCCAAAACGTAGAAGGGTTTAATACCTCAGGAAACTTCGGTAACACACATATATAGTTTAATCAAAAATCACAAGGCTTTATGGCAAGATACATTGGTCCAAAGTCCAGGATAGCAAGGAAGTTCAAGGAAGCTATCTACGGCCCCGACCGTTCATTTGAAAAGAAGAATTATCCTCCCGGACAGCATGGACAGAGCAAACGCAGGCGCAAAACCTCCGAATACGGTGTTCAGCTGAATGAAAAGCAGAAAGCAAAGTACACCTATGGAATTCTTGAAAAACAGTTCAAGAATACCTTCCTCAGGGCTTCAGCCAAGAGTGGTGTAACTGGTGTTATCCTGCTGCAGTTGATTGAAGCCAGGCTCGACAATGTTGTCTTCCGCCTGGGTATTTCCCCAACCCGCGATGGAGCCAGGCAGCTGGTATCCCATTGTCATATTACCGTTAACGGTAAAGTGGTGAATGTTCCTTCATATGAAGTTAAGAAAGGTGATGTAGTTGGTGTAAGGGAACGTTCCAAATCATTGGAAGTTATCGTAAATTCACTTACAGGCAGATCACATCGCTTCTCCTGGCTAGAATGGGATGAAACAAGCATGAGCGGAAAGTTCCTGAACTTTCCTGAACGCGACGAAATTCCTGAGAATATCAAGGAGCAGCTCATCGTTGAATTGTATTCAAAGTAATTGTTTATCTTGCAACAATCAACCAACAAAGGACATTTATGGCCATTTTAGCATTCCAGAAACCTGATAAGGTTATTATGATACAAGCCGACGAGTTCGACGGTATCTTTGAATTCCGTCCACTCGAGCCCGGTTTTGGTATCACCATCGGTAATGCTCTGCGCAGAATATTACTTTCCTCACTGGAAGGTTATGCCATCACTTCAATCCGCATCGACGGGGTAGATCATGAATTTTCCTCTATCAAGGGTGTTGTTGAAGATGTAACTGATATCGTTCTTAACCTTAAAAAAGTTCGTTTCCGCAGGCAGATTGATTCTGAGGAAAGCGAAAAGGTTAACTTCACAGTTACCGGTAAGGATGTAGTAACTGCAGGTGACATTGCCAAGCACCTCTCCATATTCCAGGTGTTAAATCCTGATACGGTTATCTGTCATATGGAACCAACCGTTAAGTTGAATATGGAAGTCAACATTAACAAAGGCAGGGGATATGTTCCGGCTGAAGAGAACAAGGTTGCCAATGCTTTGCTTGGTACCGTTGCTATCGATTCCATCCACACCCCTATTAAAAACGTAAAATACACCATTGAGAATTTCCGCGTTGAACAGAAGACCGACTATGAAAAGCTGGTTCTCGAAATCAAAACGGACGGTTCTATTCATCCAAAGGATGCTTTGAAGGAAGCAGCACGCATTCTGATCCACCATTTCATGCTTTTCAGTGATGAGAAGATTACCCTGGATACAGAAGAAAAGGCTGTTACCGAAGAATTCGATGAAAATACCCTGCATATCCGTCAGCTTTTGAAAACCAAGCTGGTCGACATGGATCTTTCTGTCCGTGCGCTCAATTGCCTCAAGGCAGCTGATGTGGAAACACTGGGTGACCTTGTTTCATTCAACAAGAATGACCTGTTAAAATTCAGGAACTTCGGTAAGAAATCCCTCACAGAACTTGAGGAACTGGTGAAGTCAAAGAACCTCGAATTCGGCATGAATACCGCCAAGTATAAATTAGATAAGGAATAAGTGAAATGAGACATCAGAAAGCAGTTAACCACCTGGGTAGAACCAGCACACATCGTAAAGCAATGCTTGCCAACATGGCCAGCTCGCTGATCCTGCACAAGCGCATAAATACAACCCTGGCTAAAGCAAAAGCCCTCCGTTCATACGTAGAACCCCTTATCACCAAAGCTAAAGAAGATTCAACCGCATCTCGCCGTTTAGTTTTCAGTTACCTTCAGGATAAGGCTGCTGTTACCGAGCTCTTCCGCGAAGTATCAGTTAAGGTTGCCGATCGTCCGGGTGGATATACCAGGATTTTGAAAACCGGTTTCCGTCTTGGTGATAACGCTGACATGTGTATCATTGAACTGGTAGATTACAACCAGGCACTTCTTACAGCTAAGGAAAGCGCTCCAAAGAAAGCTACCCGCCGTAAACGTGCAACAACCAAGAAGGCTGAAGGCGCAGAAGCAGAAGCTCCAAAGGCAGCTCCAAAAGCCAAGGCTAAGGAAAAGGCAGTAGTTGAAGAAGCTGCTCCTGTTGCTGAAGAGGTTGTTGAAACACCAGTAGCCGAAGCAGCTCCCGAAGTTGAAGCAGAAAGTTCAGAAGAACCTGCATCCGAATCAACTGAAGAAACCAAGGAAAACAATTAATAATGCAATAATGACTCAGAAAGGATAAAGCAGGTATCTTGCTTTATCCTTTTCGCGTGTCATGTCAGGATGTAATGAAGTTTTTTACATATGTTCTGGTCGGTGATTGCTAAAACTTAGCGCATATTTTACTCTTTGCGCAACACATTATACCACAAGTTTGTTAAACTATAAAACGATTTAAAATGAGTCAGATTGTAAACGTTACTGCCCGCCAGATCCTTGATTCGAGGGGCAACCCCACAGTTGAAGTTGATGTGTATACCTCCAATGGTATCATGGGTCGTGCTGCCGTTCCCTCAGGAGCCTCTACAGGTATCCACGAGGCTTGCGAGCTGCGTGATGATGACAAGGGCGTATATCTTGGTAAAGGTGTCCTTAAAGCCGTTCAGAACGTCAATAAGACGATTGCAGAAGAGCTCAAGGGCGCTTTTGTTTCAGAACAGAATGAAATTGACCGCAGATTGATTGAACTTGATGGTACTCCCAATAAGAGCAACCTCGGTGCCAATGCTATCCTCGGTGTTTCCCTCGCAGTTGCAAATGCTGCAGCTCAGGAATCCGGACAATACCTCTATCGCTATGTTGGTGGTGTTAATGCCAATACTCTTCCAATTCCAATGATGAACATCATCAATGGGGGATCACATGCCGATAACAGCATCGATTTCCAGGAATTCATGATTATGCCGGTTGGAGCCAGCACATTCGCTGAAGCTCTCCGCATGGGTGCTGAAGTTTTCCATAGCCTGAAGTCAGTTCTGAAGAAAGCTGGTTATTCAACCAACGTTGGTGATGAAGGTGGTTTCGCTCCTAACCTCAAGAGCAATGAAGAAGCTGTTACAGTTATTCTTCAGGCTATTGAAAAAGCAGGTTACAAACCTGGCGTTGACGTATTCATGGCTCTTGACCCCGCTTCAAGTGAGTATTTCCTCCCAGAAGAAAAAGTATATCACCTGCACAAATCAACTGGAGATAAGCTCACACCCGCTCAGATGGTGGATTACTGGAATAACTGGGTGAATAAATACCCCATTATTTCTATCGAAGATGGTATGGCAGAAGATGATTGGGATGGTTGGAAACTTATGACCGATACAATGGGCAAGAAGATTCAGCTCGTTGGAGACGATCTTTTCGTTACCAATTCAAAACGCCTCCAGATGGGCATCGACAAGGGTGTTGCCAACTCAATCCTCGTTAAGGTTAACCAGATTGGTACCCTTACCGAAACTATTGAGGCAGTGAACCTTGCCTATCGCAATTCATACACTGCAGTTATGAGCCACCGCTCAGGTGAAACTGAAGATACAACCATCGCTGACCTGGCAGTTGCACTGAATACCGGACTTATCAAGACCGGTTCAGCAAGCCGCACCGACCGTATCTGCAAGTACAACCAGCTTCTCCGTATTGAGGAGATTCTCGGCAGCTCAGCAAAATACCTTGGCAAGGATTTCAAATATGCCAGGTAATTGAAAACTGACAAAGAATAAATCTTTTGAAAAGGCCGGTATTTTCCGGCTTTTTCTTTTCCCGCCCCCTGTTACCGGCGGTTTATTTGAAATTATTATCTTTGATTATATGCAATCGAGTCTTAGAAATGGTCTGTTAGGCCTTATTTTATTGGTTTACCTGCCTTCCTTTGCCCAGATAACGGTGAATGTAAAGGGTGCGAATAATCGCATGCTTTACCTGCAGTCCTTTTCCTTGTCAGGATATCAAAAGATCGACAGTGCCCGGGTTATTTCAGGACGCCTGGTTTATAATCCCAAGGCTGACCTTCATCCGGGAATGTATGCCATTGGTGATAGCAAATACAGCTTTCAGTTTATTGTTAAGGAACCTGAAATTGAATTCACAACCTGCTGGCCGCAACTCCAGGATAGCCTTAAGGTGGTTCGTTCCAAAGAAAATCTTATTTATCAGAATTATTTGAAGTTCAGGGATGACAG
Organism: Bacteroidales bacterium; assembly: GCA_016707705.1. Lineage (GTDB taxonomy): Bacteria > Bacteroidota > Bacteroidia > Bacteroidales > UBA4417 > UBA4417. The sequence continues at coordinate 20,802 of JADJHD010000019.1, read as the reverse complement.
CTACCTGAAGCTGGAAACACTCAATCAATTGCTATCGGTTTATAGTCCTTCAGATTCATTCTACCATACCGCTTTAGCCGAATTCGTCCTTGTGCAATCGGGTTTGGCAAAATGGACTGACTCTGTGAATCGCCTGAATCCTGATTCATACGTTGCCCGTTATATAAATGCTGATCAAAAGCCTGCAATTGCCCCGGGCTTGAATATAGTTGCACAGAAGAGTTTCTTCAGGGAGCATTGGTTTGATAAGGTTGATTGGTCGGATAACAGTATAATGAGCTCTGATGTACTGACCTCTAAGATTACCTCATACCTCGGACTATATTCCAATCCCAATATCGGCAAGGCTGAACTATCCCAGGGCTTCATGATTGCAGTTGACCATATACTTCCCCTGGCTAAGCAGAATCCTGATGTGTATAATTTTACCTTAAAGTACCTTATCAGGGGTTTTGAGCGATATGGGTTTGATGATGTTATTCTTCATATAGCTACAAACTATTCAGCCCCTGAGCAATGTGAGAATGAGCAACAGTCTGAAACCATTGCAAGGCTCGAGAAGTACAAGCTTCTGGCACCAGGTAAGATTGCACCGGAAATCAGCATGAATGATATAAATGGCAGGAACCTGAAGCTGAGTTCGATAAAGGGGGAAAAACTTCTTGTGTTCTGGGCTAGTTGGTGTCCGCATTGCCAGCAATTATTACCTCAAATTGTAAGCTGGTCCCAGCAACCTCAGTATGCAGGCATCAGGGTAATACCCATAAGCCTCGATGAGGACAAGTCTGCACTTCAGAAGGCAATTGAAGATCTCAGGATTCCCTGGCCTGTATTGGTTGACTATAAAAAATGGAATTCACAAGCAGCTGTGGATTATAATATCTATGCTACGCCGGTAATGATTCTTCTTGATTCAGGCAATAGAATCCTGGCAAAGCCCATGAATCTGAACGAGTTAGTTGAATCTGCCAGATAAGCTCAACACGGTCCAAAGTCCGGGTCAACAAGAAAATTCACTAAAGTTTCCCTACAGATTCTTCAGCAGGAACTCAGTCATTCTCGTATAGAGATGATGCTGGGTGTTTCCACCGTAAATTCCGTGATTCCTGTTGGCGTAAAGCTGCATATCAAATTGCCTGTCAGCCTGCACCAATCGCTCGGAGAATTCAATGGTGTTTTGTACATGCACATTGTCATCAGCCAGACCATGGCATAAAAGTAGTTGTCCCTTTAGATTCTCGGCAAAATTGAGAGGTGAATTCTGATCATAACCTTCAGAATTTTCCTGCGGAGTGCGCATGAAACGCTCCGTGTAGATATTGTCATAATACCTCCAGTTGGTCACAGGTGCAACTGCAATAGCAGCCTTGAAAACATCAGCACCCTTTACCATGCAGGAAGATGAAATATAGCCTCCAAAGCTCCATCCCCAGATTCCGATGCGTGATGCATCGATATAGGCTAAGGTTCCCAGATATTTGGCTGTCTCAATCTGATCCATGGTTTCATACTTGCCAAGTTGCAGGTAAGTCATCTTGCGGAATTTCTCACCTCTTGCACCTGTTCCTCTTCCATCAACGCATACAATTACATATCCCAGCTGTGCCATATAATTGTCCCAGCTTAAATCCCAGCGGTCGAGGGCGCTTTGGGAATTCGGCCCGCTATACTGTGTGAGCAGTACAGGATACTTTTTGGTTGCATCAAAGTCGGGAGGCTTAACCATATATCCGTAAAGCTTCACATTTTCAGAAGTATTGAAACTGAAGAATTCCTTGGTGTTGAACTTGTAATCCTTGATTTTTTCTGCGACAGCCTTGCTTGCGTCAAGCACCCTGACCATCTTGCCGGAAGCGTTGTACAGTGTGGATTGTGGAGGAGTGGAAGAATTGCTCCAGTTGATGGAATAATATTTAAAGCCTTCGCTGCAGCGAATACTGTTGATGCCTTCCTTTTCCGATAATTTTCTCTTGCCGGTTCCATCCCATTTAACAACATAGACCTCCCTCTGATAGGGTACTACTTCAGAAGCAACGTAATAAATCAATTTTTTGGCTACATCGCAGCCTACAAAATCATTTACATCGAAATCGCCTTTGGTTGCAGTGCTTTCCAGCTTTCCATCAATTGTATAAAGGTAGATGCGATCCCAACCATCTCTTTCTGACCTGAATATGAAGTGTTTATTGTCATCAAGAAACTGAATGTCATCAAAGGTCTTTTCGTCAATGTAGCAGCTATTGTCTTCCGTGAGGATTACGCTTGTCTTTCCGCTAACCGGATTGGCATAGAGGATTTCAAAATGGTTCTGCAGGCGATTGAGTCTGAAAATAGCCAGTTTTGAAGGGTCTTTGGTCCAGCGGATACGTGGTATGTAAATATTGGTTTCAGTTCCGATATCCATTAATTGTCTGCTTCCGCTTGCAATATCAAAAGTGTGCACACTAACGATGGAGTTGGGCTCACCTGCCTTGGGGTATTTGAATGTTGTGCAATGCGGATAGAGTTTATTTTCATCCATTGAGGGTTCTGCTCCCTGAAACATGCTCATGCTGAATTCAGGAACTGCAGTCTCATCGAAGCGAATCCATGCAATGGTTTTGCTATCAGGTGACCATTCAAAGGCTTGATTGAATTCAAACTCTTCTTCATACACCCAGTCCGGAGCACCATTGATGATTGAATTTTGTTTTCCGTCATCCGTGATTTGAGTTTCTTTACCTGTAACCAGATCTTTCCAGAAGAGATTATTCTGCCTGACAAATGCTACCTTTTTCCCATCTGCAGAGAAAGTTGCAAGTTGCTGCTTCCCGTTTTCTGACAATGCAGTCAATGAACCCGAAGCAATGTTATAGATATAGTATGCTGCAGTATAGGAACGGCGGTAAATAGCTTCCTGGTCAGTTGTAAGCAGGATGCTGCTTTCGTCCAGACTGAAGGTATAATCGCTGAAAGCACTAATTGGAGAGTTGGGTATCTTCTTAAGGTCAAGTATTGTTCTTAGGGTATCTCCTGTTTCATAGCTTCTGACAACAATCTTGGTTCCCCTTCCTTCTGAGGCAGAATATTGCTCGCCACTTTTCATGGAGCGCAGACTGCGTGCTCCCCTGGCGTAGAAGGTATAGTTATCGGTGAAATCTTCAAGGACGAAGGATTTGCTGCCAGTTTGAGCTTCAGCTTTGTAAAAGGCTACAAATGAGAGGATAATAAGGATGCTTCGGAATGAAATTGAGCTCATTGTTTCTATTTTAACTTCAAATTTAGAATTTTAGGCCAAGAAGCTGGCAATTTCATATAAAAAACTGGCAATAATGCACATTCACCTGCTTTCCAAACATAAGTATCGTCATTGGAAAATCTGTGCTGAGGGCTTGAATAATCGAATAAATCTTTATTTTTGCAGCCCAATGCGTTGTTAGCTCAGTTGGTTTAGTCCGCCAGCCGGCGGATGACAGGGTAGGGGCACTGGAAATAAATATTGCGTTGTTAGCTCAGTTGGTTTAGAGCATTACCTTGACAGGGTAGGGGTCACTGGTTCGAATCCAGTACCACGCACAAAATTGATAATCAATTAGTTGCAGCGATAAAGCTGAAAAGCCGGGACAAGGACGGGACACGATTCTTTTTTTACCTAGGATTTAAATCTGAAGGGTAAAAAAAAAATGTACTTAGCAGAAAACTTACAAGAGATTAAAATTTACCGGCCAGCAAGACTTTGTACGGGGAAAGAATGGTTTGTAGAATATTATGTGTACAACCCAGAGCTCAAAATAATGAGCCGAAAAAAAATCAAACTAAATTATATTGATAAAGTTTCCGAAAGGCGCTCTTTTGCCAATGGACTGATCCGTAGGCTTAACGCTGAACTTGAAAAAGGCTGGAATCCATTTATTGCTGAGGAAAATTCTAAAAGCTATGCACTACTTACGAAAGTAATGGATGACTTTATGAAGCTGAATCGTAAAAAATTCGCAGAAGGCGATATTCGGGAGGCTACAATTCTGAGTTACGAAAGCTATTTTAACAAACTAACTGAATATATTCTAAAGCATAAATATACTGAACTTTATGTGTACAGTTTTAACAAAGATTTTGTTATCAAGTACCTTGATTACATTTATAACGAGCTCAACCTTTCTAGTAGAACAAGAGATAATTACCTTAAGTTTCTCCGTTTATTTTCCAATTACTTAGTAGAGAGAGCATTTATTAAAGTTTCTCCGGCAGATAGTGTTACAGTGCTTGGTAAAAATAAAAGGGGTAATAAAAACCGGACAGTTCTACCTCCTGATGTGATGCAGAAAGTTTCTGCATATCTGCAGGCGAATAATAAGAATTTCCTGCTTGCTTCACAAATATTGTATTTCTGTATGGTAAGGCCGAAGGAAATGACACATATACGTATTTCGCATATTGACCTTGAGAGAAGCGTTATTTTTATCCCAGGAGAAACCGCTAAAAATTACAAGGATGCAGTGGTTACTATCCCGGAAACGCTGAATGCACTGATATGTGAGATGGGAATAACTGATTATCCTTCTGATTACTATTTGTTTTCGCATGGTTTTAAGCCAGGCGAAGACCATATTCGCGAAACATTGTTTAGCAAATATTGGGACAGGACAGTAAGAAAAGCCTTGGATTTACCTATGACATTAAAATTCTATAGCTTGAAAGATACAGGCATTACGGATATGATCCGAAAATACAATGATCCTATTATTGCCCGTGATCAGGCCAGGCATCACGATCTTTCAATTACAAATATTTATACCCCATCTGATATGATGCAGGGGAATGAGCGGATTAAGAATGATACACGGAAATTCTAAGAAAATATCATTTGGTTTAACTACTTGCATACTCCTTTTAGATAGAGAGACGAAGTCCTTATGATAAAGAGTTGGGATTAGCAAATTTTAAGATTGAAAGGTAAATGGCAAAAAGCCTGTAGGTTTCTGCAGGCTTTTACTGTTAGAAAAAATTAGAAAGACTAGCCGAACCAGCTCCGGAAAGTTAGAAACTTTCTCAATCTAGATAAAGCAAAAACTATTGCCAAGATCCAAGCGATTCCACCTGACCACAACAGAAACTTTTCAAACGTGTTCAACGAATGTTTTACAGGTTTTTCAACCGGGTAAGGCACCCGAATCGTTTTTTGTTCTCGAGTAAAGGTTTCTTTATTAATGCCTTGAATTACCTGTTGAATATCAGATTTCACCTGCTCCAAGGTGTGCTTCAACTGGCTGTTTTCAATCCATGCTTTGGATATGGCATATTTTGTCCGCAAAATTGAGACAGGTGTTGTAATGCTATCAGCAACGGCAACCAAAACACTGTCGTGTACAATTTCTCCGGGAATGTGTACATAAATAGTTGTATCGCGTAGAATTTCCGTTGTTTCCCGTACAATTATGCTGTCCATGATCTGCCATGGGCAACCATACTTATACGTTGCGAGCTCATAGTTTCGTTGTGCTTTCGCACATTTACGATCACGGAACTTCTCAGAAGTTTGACAAGAAGCAAATAACAGAACTATTATACACAGTAAAAAAAAGCGTGTCTTCATGGTTTATAAATGTTTTTCGGATTAACTCCCAGCATTTTCAGCCATGATGGTACATCAAAAGATGGACATGCTTTAGCTGCAAATTGATTGTGGCCTGCTATCAAAATATCAGGATGCACTTTAATAAAGGATTTCACATAATTTTCCAGGGCTTTTTTCTGACCAACAGTTCTGGTGTCTTTTGGCGTTTCACAGTCAGCAGATAATCCACCTGCATAAACGATGTGACGACTAACAGAGTTGATGCCAACTACCCCGTTGGTAATTTCCCATGGATCCACATTTGCATCCTCGTTATTTGCAACAAGGCGTTCTATTACACCGTTAAGGTGAAACAATTCTGTGTAGCCAACCTGGCGCCATCCTCTTCCAGCCGGAGGAGGATCGAGATGCCAATGATGGATTTGCTCTGAAGATACATCATAGAATTCTGGTGTGGCAGTACAATGAATTACTAAATATTTAAGCTTTTGCATCGGGTTGTTGGTTTGTTTCATCCATATCGATTCCGGTATTATCCTGAACCTTTTTGCGAATAAGTGATTTGATTGTCAGAAATAGTTTCCCGCCGGTTACTTCGTATCCATTTTCTGCCGCGCTGTAGGCCAGAAATCCGGTAACTAACCATGCGGAAATATTAGCCAAGGCTAAAAGTATCCTGCTTCATTTCCCTATCCATGGCATACAGCAACATTACCAGTGCATATGCTATCACCATACGTTCAAAGGCAATGAATAGCTTCCGCATGGAGAACCTTTCTTTTCTGGCTGTTTTTGAAGCCAGTATGCCCAGGCACAGATCGAGGATAAATGCGACAAACATGACATGGAAAGCCCCTTTCAGCTCGGCAAAGTAGCTGATAAAAGCAAAAAATATTCCGGTAACAAAATTCCAGTAATGGTCGGAGGACCAATTCATGAGTGTGATCAGACGTTGAGGCATTTGATTCTTTTTCTGCAAATCAATGCCGATATCCTGGTTTAGTAAAGGACAAAAGCTAGCAAGTGTAAACATCCATTTCGGCCACACTCAACCCATCACACAGGATATTTATCCTTATTTCCTTTATTAGAAACATGAAGCCGTTGCCTGAATAAATCTGATCGAATTTTAACTTCCTGAGTTGACCCGCAGTTAGAATAACTTTAAAGGTAACCGGTTTGGAATCGTAGGCCAGCCACTGAAGGAATCCCTTGTAGCGAATAGCAAACAGTGATTCAGCATTGATATCAGTGAACAAAAGCGGATTACCAGAATAATCATCATGCCGGCAAGTACCAAGCGGATATGGCTGCCCCAGGCTATCGAGAGACATGCCTTTGTAATACAAAATCTGAAAGCCAGACTCAGCCGCAAAACCATCCTGAAAACCCTCAAATGTTCCTGGCTGTTCAGTGCGAGGTATTCTCCATAAGCGTGCGAAGGGAGCGCATGGAGATTCATCAAGCATTCGTTTTGTGAGTATTGGGCAAAGCTCTGTTGTTATGGATAAATAAGGCTCAAGGCCTTCAGAATAGATAAGCGGGAATTTCTCTGTATAGAAGTAATAGGTTAAGGTATACGTCTCCGGATTATACTGAAAAACGTAATATGCATTATTTAATTTCACATAATACATATCATTTACCTTGCCGGTTGCAGGTAAATCCCGGGGATCATCCACTTCACCTATGTAAGTAAACTTATCTGAAAGTTCCTTTATTCTTCCGAGGTAATTGTCATTGCTTGCCCTTTTAAGTTCAAACTTAATACCAGCATATTCAGGATCAACCTGTACTTTAGGGTTAGGAAGAATGATTCCTGGGAAAGTGACCTCGGGATTGCTTGTACTTGTGATATGTTTGTCCTTGAGATCAATAAAAGTTATGGTAAAGGCATTGTTATCAATTACCGGCATGTATCCGGTAAGGATTGAAATCCATTTCAGGAAATCATTCTGAGCAATTTCAGGAACGTGATCAGAAAGATTGAATGAAGGTTTAACAGGCACTAATGAAGGTGTAGTTCCGGAGTAGGTATTTTCAGCAAAGCCATTATAAAGTACTGCACTGTTAAATTCGCCATCAAACGGATTGTTGATAATGCTATACCCTGCTTCACTTGCTATTTTACATAACAATGTCCGCATGTAAACAAAAGGAGTGAACAGGTTAGCTGCATAGATTGTTTCGTCATCCTTTTCACCAATTAACATCATCGGGAAATGACCATCCAGAAAGTAGTTCAGCGTGGTGTAATATTCGCTGTAAAGGGTTTTCAGACTTAGGTTATCCAATTGAAAAGCATCATCCGGAAAATTATCCAGCAAGCTTTTATTATTTATTGGGAAAATTGCAAAATCTGATTCATACTGAGATTTTGAAATAGCCTCATCAAAAATAGTAGTAGCTATAAAAAACTGATGGTTCAATTCGCTTACTACCATATCAGCCTGAAAAGGACTGGCGGTAGTAGAACAAATCCACATCCAGACCTTAATGGTGTCACCAGCCTGAAGATCATAGGCGAAGGTGTTTGAATATGTACCTGTTACGGACATTGTGATTGTACTTATAACAACATTGTTTTTGTATATTTTTATTTTTACAGAACCCAAGTTTATGGTGCATTTTGAAATGATAGTATGAGATACCGATACATCCATGGGTGCTGTAAAAATGGAACCAGCTTCTGTACCCGAGTTGAATGAACCGGTAAAATCAATATCAGTTTTTCCAAACATGGCAAACCTTAATTCATTAGCACTTATAAAATTAAATAGTGGGAAATTGAATGTTTCACTATGTGCTGTTGAATAAATTGAAGTAATTATCTGATCAGCTCCCAAATTCAAATCTTTCAGAGTTTTACCATTTAATTTTCCTGCCAGATCCCCATTGTCAATTTTAAAAGCAATATCGTATTGCATGGCATCAGCCTGAGAAACTATACAATTGCCCTGGTACCTGAGAGATCCTGATGAAATCAGGTAAGGCAATTCTGCTGTTGCACGGCCATGGCGCTGCACCCGGTGAGCCTGTCCAAACTCATGTCGCAATGCTTCTGTGGCCGGGAATGAAGAATTGAAAATATAACTCCCTGGGATTTTACTCTCTGAAGTGGTGAACAGCGGTGACCTGAGCACCAGTGGAAGGCTGATGCCCGGATCAACCGGTATGCTCGAATTACCAATCTTAATAAGCATTGCAGGGGATGTTTTTATTCGGCTTCTTTGATAAACCAATATATCGCATCCACCTGTTCCTGATTGAGCCCGGATGCATCTGTTATATTTACAGTATGAACTGGCGGCAATTCGTCAGCGGGAACTACATCGTCCATAAAATCAGTATATGCTTTTATATCATCTTCTCTTTCTTTTATAGCTGACTGGTATTTCACTTTCAGTTCATTTTGCTTACTGATCAGGGTACAATTAGCCACATCAACCAAGGGAACGCTTTCTTTTTCGTTATGCTGCATAACAGTTTTACCTTCTTTATCAGTAAGCAGAAAGCTGCCTCGTAATTCAGAAAGCTCACGCTGGTAGGCTTCAAAATCAGGATTTACGGGGATGCGCGATGTTGCAGAATTTGCTTTTTCAAATTTCCGCAAATGCAAAAGGTTCTTACGCCGGGCAAAGCAAAGTTTATCTCCAGGCAGATATTTTATAGTATCGAGTAAAATGAAACGATCGAGAATTTCGCCGTAAGTCAAACCTTCTTTAGGTTTATCAATTGCTTTTTTGAATGCCATGATTTTATTTAGTATTAAATTAGATTAGGTGTAATAGGGTATCCACCTTGTTGTTCCGGCAACTACAACTCGTATCATGCCTGCGTATGTAAAACTTCCTATTGCCATTGTGGAAATATTCTTTGTTTTATCAGCTGCTGATGTGCCGGAAAATGAGATGAAGTCATAATAGGTTGCTGTATCCAATGATCTTGACAAGTATAAAGCGGAAGCGCTTGTGTTAGCAGGAGCGTATGCATTTATCCTCCCGGAAGTTACCATTGAGCTAAAGTTTGCTACGGTGCTGTATAATGTTTGAGTAGCAGAAGTGTAATACAGGTAGGAATTGTATGTAGCTGTTGTCGCACTTGCCCAGATCATCAATTTTGTTGCTGATCCTCCGGATAGGCTACCACTTACATTTGAAACCTGGTATTGAAGCTTTGAGAAAGCCACATTGATTGTATCAGTAGCAGCGACAGTACCTGTTGAGCCTGAAGTATAGCCGGTTAAGGTGCAATTCGGTATTCCTGAAACTGAAATATCATATCTATATGCTGCCGGAATAGTTGTAAGCGTTACAACCGGATCACCCGCTGCGTTATTGGGCATCACATTTATATATCCTCCTGATCCGATAGTAAATTGTGATACGCCATTGATATAAACAGTATGTCCGGTGAAGTAAGTGGCGTTAGTATTTCCAGTGTAGCCGAGATTTGCCAGGGTTAATGTTCGTGTAGTAGTATCTGTTACATGCCCAGTTGCATCAGTAACCAGCGTGGCGAGAACGATAGCTCCGGAAAGCGTATCGTTTTGAGCTGTGTATGCCGGATGTGTATAATAATTTGCATTTGTCGCTCCGGTGTACCCAAGGTTTGCTAATGTGAGTGTTCGGGTAGTTATAGCTGTAACAGAGCCAATGGTATTGGTGGTAAGTGATGCTAAAACAAGTGCGCCACTAAGTGTTGGATTATAGGCTGTATAAACAGGATGTGTATAGCCTGATTCGGGCGCAGTAATAACAACATTCAGAAATCCGTTAATATTAGAACTTCCGGCAATTGTTAATCCTCCTTGTCCAATAAAATTTACACCTTTATAAGAAGATACATTTCCGGTTTTATAAATTTGGCTTGCTGAACCACCTTCGAAAGAAACATCCCACGACACATAATTATCATAAGAATGTGTATGGTCGAAGGCAGCCACTGTTACTCCAATATCCGTATGAACCAGAATCTTCATATCACCCCAGCCTGGTCTCTTCATATACAATCCATCAGATTTCGCACTTAAACCAACATAGCCGGTTGGCACTGTATCAAGTGCACTAACCATTGCGATATTAATCTGAGCTAAATAGTTTTTTGATGCCATGATTATCCGATTATAATAGCCATATACTGATTTGAAGTAGGGGCGATGTTAAAACCAAAGGTTGCGACATTAACAGAAGTGGCATAAATTTCGCATTCTACCAGATCGCCAGTGGCTACATTTCTTACAAATGCGGTGATGTCCAGTGTGTTCATGTTATGCGTAACAGGCAAGGATGTCAAGGTTCCATTTCCAATAGTTTGCGAAAACTTTTTGGCTACAGCACCTAAATTGGTTTTCAGTTTGAGAGGTGTAACAAACCTTGCATCGTCAGTTCCGGCTGTAACTTCTGCCTGGGTAGCAATTTCAGCAATGCCCTGTGCGGTTTCAGAAGCAGCAACTATATCGGGAATATTCTTGTTTACCAGGGTCCAATGTGTCAGCAAGGTTGGAGAATCCTGTTTAGCAATAACCATGTCGCCGATCTGAACATCTTCAGAGAAAAAAGTACCGGCAGCTGTAATTACATACGCCCAGCCATTTTTAATACCTCCTATTGGAGTTGCATCCAGCATAGGAGTATTCGTTGCTGCATCATAACCTCCTTTGTTGACCAAACCGCCAGCGATGGAAGAATTGATACCGGCAATAAGCCCACTGATCTTACTGGCAGACCACAACTCAGTTAAAGATGTTCCTGCATCATTGATAATACGGTGGATAGTAGCATCAGCAATATGGCTGTCAATAACAGTGTGCGCATTTGTACCAATGCCTGAAAGTTCAGAGTGAGCCATTTGCTCAAACTGGGCCGTGGTTGCACTTTTTGCTTTTAGCACCTGCCCAGCTGTCAGGCCGCTTACGGTATGCTCAGCGCCAAGTCCTGAAGTTGTTGCAATTACGTGAGGCGTAGGAGTGCGGGCATTGGTTAGACGCGTATCCTGATCGTCAATAATTGTTAGCCAGATTGTGCCATTATAGTACCTTGCTTTATTCAAGGTAGTGTCATAATACACAATACCTGCAACCGGACTGGATGGTGCAGCAGCAAGGTTTTCCAGTCTTGCCTGCAGGAGCTGATTTTTGTTTAAGTCGATATCGACTAAGAATGATTTTTTTGCCATGGTTGTTTTAATTTAAATCAGCATATCCGGCAAAGGCAGCTGAAAAGGTTATTGTTAAATTATTCTGATCAATATGTTGCACCTCCCCTTCATGCTCAGTACCTGATGTGTCAATTACGGTTACAGACGGGTATTTATCCAAATTGTGTGAAACGTTCCAAAGTGTATCCGGCAGGTTCTGGGTGTGGCGGTAATACTTATCAGGTAGCACTGTTCCCGGTGAAATGGATTCGCCAAGGCAAATCACTTTCTTAACATTCCCGTTCACTTTCAAACCATAATACAATCCATCTGCCCGGTTGTATCCCATATTTGCGGCTGCCAGTTCCAATTGATTCACAGTTGGAACTTTGCCCTCCTGGTTCGACAACCAAATTTCTCTCATCCCTGTTCGATAACTTCATTATACGCATATTCATATTCCAAATCAGCACTATACTGGAATTCTCCATCGTGCACTACCGGCAATGTAATATCCCGGAAAACGATAGGATGTAGATTGTCATGGATTAGCTCATACGCTTCAGTAGAATCCAGCAAATCCGAAAGCCATTGCATTTGTGCCGCTGTGAGAAAGCCGGTGTTAACTTTTACCACATCACTTTTTACGGTTTTCCAGGTTATTTTATCCGGCAAGGATTGCCCATCAGTAGCAACGGATTCAGGTTTTATAGCATTTTCCTGTTGACTGATGCCGATGCAAAGCAATACTTCTAATAATCCGAAAGGGTTTTTAATATACAGATACCGGGGATTTTGATGCCAGGAAGTATCTAGTGTGTAACTGTATATTTTACTTATAAGTGAAGATCCTGTTTTAATGCAGATGGAGTACCCAGCAATGGATTTATCCGGATAAGCCTGAGCCATTATGAGAGAAATGCCTAACTGTGTATATCCGGTTGGGAAGTACACCAATTTCATGTAAGCAGCATTTACCGTACAAATGGCTCCGCAATCAACACTTGTTCCATCCGAAAATGAAAGACTCAGATTCTGCTTCAGAGGAATTGCGAACTCATTATGTACCTGCAAGAAATTGATAAACTCTTTTTGATACGGAAGTACTTTTTTCGACTCATTATCCGGCCACCAGCTGAGGCATGATTTACTACTTTTCAGGAAAGCAAGTAAATGATTGTATAAAGCATAAAAGGCTTTGCGCCGCGATTTAGGTATGCAACCATCAAGCAGAAAATATAAATCAGTTTCAAGTTCAGGCATAGCGACAATAGGATCGCCAACTTGCTCCTGAAAAATAAACGTAACGATTTTTGGTACTTCATCATACAACATTGGTGTTGCAGCTGTTTTTCCGCGCTCGGTTATCAGCCCCTGAAGGTAATCGCTAAATTCAAAATTTGCTTTTTTTGATACACCTGCCTGCATACTGTCTCCACCTATTCCGTAAACTCCTCCTGCAATCCGCAAGGGAGTTCCGGTAGCAGAGCTTTGCAAGCTAAAGACTACCGGTTGATATGCCATAATCAGTTCCGCAGGTTGTTTGAGCAAAGATAGAGCCATGCTGGATAGAAGGGGTTAGATGTTTGGGGTTAGGATTTAGGGGCAAAAATGGGGAATTTGGGATGGGAGAGAAAGGACAAATGAAATAGTCATTCGATGGTCATTCGTGGTCATTCAATTGACATTGGTGGTTGATTTGTGGTAATGGGTAGGTGAGCATGTCTAGCCTACATCTCGGTTGAGGATTGGATGGAGGATTTGCCTTTCTGGATTTTCTCCAGGTCGAAGAGGGACCAGTTGCCGTGGACACCGTTTTTTTGAATGTTGTTCATGGCATCCGTAAAACCTTTCATTACCTGCAAAACTTCCGGAGAAAGCTGCAAATTTTCTGTTGTTTGTTCAACCTTAATACTTTGCACTTTTCTTGCCGGAACTGAAGAGAACCCACCTTCCTGGAAACCTACAAAACCTGAGTTGAAAATGGCAGGATTAAGCCGGGGAAGGTTACCGCTTAGTCTGGCCATTTCGATTGTATCCAGGAATGGCCTGAGTTGTGGGTTATTCACGCCTTCGGCTGGAATTACATACTCGTTGGCATGGACAATCCCGGCAGGTTTGCGGTTGCTGCCTGCGGATTGGGTATAACCACCTTCATAAAATTCAGGCATTTTTTGAGAAGCCACTGCGGCAACCTGAAGCCCGCCTTCTAAGGCAGCCATGGCCATCATAGGAATTGCTGGTAACGGCCATATATTTATGGCAGCTTTCCCAACACTGAGGGCAAGGTTTACCCATGCCTGAGCCAGATCCGCTTTATGCTGTTTTTTCCATGCAGCAGCTTTAAGTTTTCGTTCCCTGGCATCAAATTTTAAATTGATAGCATCCTTCTGGGATTCAGTAAGCCTTTTATTGGACAGTTCAGCATCCCGTTGTTTGGCAAGTTGGCTGAGCTTATCATCCAGCTCACGCTGATGCTTATCCCGCGAAATCTGAAATTCAGCATCGGCAATCATTTTAGCCGAATCCACGGAGGCATTTAAAGTATCATTTGTTGTCCATGTATCTTTATCAGGATTAGCTTCTTTCCCGGTATCCTCATCCTGTTTTTTAAGTTTTAGTGCTGTTAAAGCTTCCTGAGCCTGAGTGGTTTCTTCAACGGATGCTGTTCCGGAGGCTATCAGAATATCCAGTTCACCCTGAGCATGGTTAATTGCAATTTGCAGGCTATCCAAGGTAAACTGCTTCTGAAGTGCAAGGAGTTGTTTGTTATACTGCTTTTGTGATATTTCCCCGGCAGCACGTTTTAACTTTAAAGCTTCGAGTTTTTGTGTTTCGGATTCATTTAATGCACTGATTTCTTTAGAAAGGTTATCATCAGCAACTTTGCTGCTATAACGGGCATCTTCCTCTTTCTGTAATTTGTCGAACTTTTCATTCAGATATTTGATTTTCTGTTCTTTCTGTTCCCCTGTTTCAGTAATTGAAGCAATTTCAAGAAGACGGGAAGATTCCAGCTGATCTTTTTTTAGTTTGAATTCTTCTTCTGAGCCTGATTTCACTGATTCAAGCTGAAGATCAATCATCTCCTTATTGAATTTCAGAGTTTTTAATTTCTGTTCTTCAGTTAGCTTATTATAATCAGCAACGTATTTTTTATCTGTATTGGAGAGAGCGGTATTCAGATTTGCCTTTTCCTCATTGGTGAGTTTTTTATTAATTTCCAGTTCATGAACAATAGCTTCCCGCTGCGTTGCGTAAGCAGCATGAAGTGTAAAAAGTTCTTTCTGATACCCTTCTTCCATGATTGAAATACTGCTTTCAACAGCTTTCCTGTGGATTTCCTGCTGCTGTTTGTAAGCTTCTTCGGCTGCTTTGGCAGCATCTTCGGCTGCTTTAGCTGCTTTGTTATCCTTACTTTCAGGACTACCCGCGGTCGAAGATGGATCTGAAGGATTTGTTCCAGGCAGATCAGGAGTTATAATCCCTGCAGTCCCGATCCCCTTTGATTCATTTATGTATTTATTCCGGAGTTCAATATGTTTAGATAAACCTGCCTCTAAAAGAGCTTTTTGTTCGAGTGTGAGGTTTGTGATTTTGAGCGCCGCATTGTATTTCAATACTTCAGCGGTTTCAAAATTAATTTTAGGGGTTAAGTCATTTGCAGTATTCAGGGAAGCTTCAATTTTATTTTGCAGCGCATCCACAACGGATTGTTTTTCTTTTAATGCTTTTGCAGATTCTGCAATTTTATCTTTCAAGTCACCTTTTGCTGTATTTTCCGAGGTTTCATAGGTCATACCGGGCTGGGTGTCTGAGCCTTTCATAGCTGCATAATCACCAACAAGTTTATCATGCGATTCCTGGGCTTTTGCATAATCAACCGAAGCCTTTGAGAATTCCTCTTTAAAAGCCTCCAGTATATACTGTTTGCGTAATTGACTGACGTATCCTTTTACTGCTTCAGTATTTTGGTATATCACTTTACCCTGATCGTTAAGCATAGCCGTGTAGCCAGGCAAAATAGATTTTAATTCTTCGATGGCTTTTTTCTTTGTAGCCAGTGAAACATTTTCGGAATTAATAAGGCGAAGGAGTAAATCTATTTTTGATGTTTGCTCTACCATTTTTTCTACGGACCGATCCATGGCATTATTTACCGCTTCCTGAGCAGCAGAAGCTTTCGACGCATTCTTTATCCACTCGTAGATTGCCATGGAAGCCATTACTATTCCGGCAGCAACGGCACCCCAAATGGAAGAAGCCATGGTTGCATTGAGCGCTTTGTTGGTTACGATGGCACGTTTTTGAGCAAACGTTGATTCATTGGTAAGCAAAATGCGAAGGCGGATGCCAAGAACTTCGAGGTTGGAGAGAATAATTCCTTTTGTGAGTATTGCATGGCGGAGCGATTCCCAAACAGAAATAGCCTTCACGGTAAGGCCATACGTTATTAAAGTTGCAGTAATTATAGTAATGGCTTTTGAATGCCTCAAAAAGAAATCGATCGAAATACTTACCGTTTTAACAAAATAGCTGAATCCGGAAGTACTCACTTTTAGCACAGGCAAAAGCTTCTGGCCTAGTTCAATGGATAAGTTGGTGATATTTTTCCGTGCTTTTTCGAGCACAGCCTGGGCAGATTCGTTCTTGATATTGAAAGCATCGTAAATCTGGGTTCCTTTAAATAAGGCATCATTAGATAATGATTGTTGTTCGCGGAGCAGTTTTGTATTGTTACTCAGAACACCGAGAACCTGAACGCTGCGCTTTCCTTCCAGGCCCATATCACCCAGCAGGGAAACCATTCTGTCCATACCTGCATTGTTGCCGTTAAGACCTTCGAGAACTTTGATAAAAGCCTGATTGGTATCTTTATTAAGAAGGTTTTTGAAATGGGTTATGCTCATGCCTGCGATATTGGCATATTCGGCAGTTTTCTTAAACATGCCGGTAATCATTCCACTGTAAACGGTGCTGGAAACTTCTGACGTTTGGCCTAACTGGTCGAGGGTTGCAGCCAGGCCCATTACATTCTGGATAGATACGCCAACAATTGGAGCAATACCACCGACACGTTTAGTAAATTCCACGATATACCCTTCGTTGGCGGTGCTTGCATTACCAAGGGTAACAAGAGCCGATCCGACTTTGAGCATACTTTCCTCAATGCCGAATTTATCCTTCAGTTTAAAAATATCGACCAGTTTTCCAATCTGGTTAATAGATTCTTCCGTATCCGCGCCTAAAGCTCCGGAAAGGGCAACGTTAATTTTATCGGCAGCACGGATGAATCCTTCAATATCATCTTTTGCGATTCCGAGTTTTCCTGCAATGACACCCAGACCCATCAATTCAATTTGTGCTGTACGTGTATTCACTTTTTTAAGTGATTCGTTCATAGCATAAATTTCTTCCTTTGTCAACCCGGTAACACGGGCAACGTTGGCCACCTGATCGTCAAATTCGGCAAACATGGAAACGGCTTTTTTGCCAGCCAGCAATAATCCTGTAAAAGCGGCAGCTCCAAGAACAAATGCCTGCATTATGCCCTGCAGTTTGTTGGAAACCTGTACAATGCGTTCCCACCCTGTTGCAGTAGCTTTAAGTTGGCTATTATGATCTGCAATAATGCCTTTTAATAAGCGGATTCGTTCACCTGCAGCAACATATTCTTTTGACCCTATGGTCATATTTTTCTGTTTGTTGACAAGCTTCTGCATTTCAGCAGTAACGGAACGGATTTCAGTTACAACCTCTTTGCCATTGATATAAAGGTTGATGCGACGGGTGTAATTGCTGGCCATAGTTCAAGTATTGAATGGCGAAAATTACATGCAGTGGGAGAGGGGCGAAAGGACAAGATGAAAAGGGTGCTTGGCTTTTAGATATGAATGATTAGGATTTGGAAATTCAACAAATACGTAACTGGTAATAATCGTTTATTTTGCTTGACAGACTAATGAAAAACGTAGTGTCCAGCCATTTTAAATTTCAGTAATGCTTCAGAAAGATGATATATTAAAACATTTTTGCACGATAATAGAGATTTAGCACAACACGATAATAGAGTTTTAACACAATAAGGAAAGCACGAACATATGAAGAGAATCTTCAAAGCTTACTTAATCTTAGCATGCAATTCATTTATAACTGCATCCGCATTAATAACAGCAATTTTATCAGCTAATTCCGGGACGGTATTTTCAATAACCGGATTAAACCAAGGAGCAGGGTGCCGATTCATGGTTCCGGTTGTTTTTTGTTTTGAGGAAACTGAACGGTTTGATTTTTTAGCTTGCTTTTTTAAACCAGAGTCTGTTTTGTAGCCACGAATAACGACACCACCTTCCATTATATATCCTCGCCCGACACCTTTATGGACAAAAACACCGTGGCGTTCAATTTTAAAACCAATACCTTCAGCCAGTCCGGAAGCCATGTATATTTTGCGGCCAATGCTGTTTATGAGTTTATCTTCATTACGCTGATATTTTGTTCCGGAACCTCTTTGCACCATTCCGGATTTGCCATGTTTAAATTGCAATGCTGAAGATTTCAGTTTGCGGGTAACCATATTAGCCCATCCTTTAACAGCTGTATTCTGCTCCTGAACCCAGTTGGTATTGTCTTTTGATTCCATAGAAAAAAAATAATTAGAGGTTAAACAACAGGGTTCCAGCGTGTAGGTTCGACAGTTGAATTAAACCTGCAAACGATATCAAACGTAAACCTGATTCCATAATAATTTCCTAATTCTGTGCTTAACAGATGGCCTTCCACATTCTCAATAGGGAAATTCTTTACCGGTGATTCCGGATTATTTTTATCGGCTTTTATCCGTGCCAGGATGTCATCCCCAATCTCCTCCAGGATATCCCATGTGCCATGAATCAGATCATAATTGCCGATATCTTTAACATGATCAAGCAGAATAAAAGCCCCGCTTCGGGTTTTCAGAATATTATCACTTTTGTTATCAGTAAACGAAAATTTATAGCCTTCCAGCACCAGGCAAGGCGTTTCTATATCCCTAAGACTGGTAAGCACTTCATCCAACTCAAAACGGTAACAGTGCCGGAGCTTTCTGTGCTGAGCAACCAGTTGCTGGAAATACATTACCAGGTCATAAAACCGTTTACCTTTTTCCATTTTCTTTCAGTTTTGTAGTTAAATAGCGGAATACAGTATGTACTGGCAAGGCTGAATATTTATCCTGATTCACGATATCATCGCCAACCAGGGATTCATATTCTTTTACCCAATTGCTTCCCTGGCTTCGACTTTGCTCAGCCACCGCTTCAGCAATTGGTTTCCGAAATAGTAATGGGTACCTTTCACATATCCATTCTTTCACCAGTCGATAATTGAGGCTGATGGCGGTTTTTTCTTCCGGTTTGAAAAATAGATTTACATAAGCAGCCCGGTCCTCAATCAACTGTTCTTTGAACGGTTTTCCTTCCGGAAGGTACAGGCAGGCAATAAACTTATTTAACTGTTCGGGATCTTCAGAGGTAATGGCAACCTCATAGTAAGTATCAACGAACATAAATTGCCCAAAGCTCATTCCTTCCAGGCGTGGCCGGGGAGCATTGAGTCCGTTCAATTTGCGGATTACAAAAGCAAAATGCGGTTTGAAATCATCCATAAAATCAAGTTCTAAGGCGATACAGAAGCGTTGGAAATCGTCCAGCCTAGCTGCAATGCTTTTCTTTATACCAAGTATTCCGCAAAGTATTTCTGTTTCATCCACCGTAGTTATATAATTACGGGAAATCAGCACTAGCTGATTAGTAGTTAGTTCGTCCCATCGTTCTGGTAATAAGGCAGAAATCTTTCGGGTAATACCGAGTGTTTTATATTGAAGCTCTATCGATTTCATGCCCAGAATGTTTTCTTTCCTTTGTTGTCCCTGTTCACTATTCCGCAGCGAGGCTGGGTATAATCGTTCCAATCTGCAGCATTTTCGAGAAGGTAATTACGCAATACATTCAGATAACTATCACCAAGGTTTTTGTTGCGCTGGATCATTGCAATAATGCGTGATTCAGTGGATGGGCCTTTGCTGGAATGGTCAGAATAATTGCTCTTTATACTTTCAAATACCAAACCCTTATCACTCAAATCCGAGCCGGTTTCTTCCATCAGCAGTGCAGTGCTGAAATACGAAATCGGACGACGGATATAAGGCAGAATTGCAATAACCTTAACGTCCGGTTCTTTCTTGACCATTTCGGATTTTATAAAATTGTAATTGGAATTACCAAGAACGATTCTGATCCGAAGATCCTCGACTACTTTTATATGAGGTTTAAGTCGCATAAACAGAAGGCGACTGTTACCGATATAATAATACTGATCGAAGATATCTGTTCGGGGGATAAACATTTCTTTCAGCTGTTTGCCGGTTTCACTTTCGTGAAATTCAGGGAAGCAAAGTTTATCATTCCCATCCATGTATTCGAGCATGGCATCCATACCGTTGAACCCGGCATGTTTAAAGAACTCTTTCAGGTTATCTTCCTGGTATTTGAAAAGGCCTTTTACCTTTTCGGTTTCGGTGCGTTTGAAACCATCGTTCATGATTTGAACATTCAGCAAATCAAAGCCGTACCAATACGCCAGGTGAATTTCGGCGGACTGAGCCAGCTTCAACAATTTACTCATTGCCTTCCCAATTTCTTCAGCAGATGGTGAAGGCGCTTGATCAGACTCAGGAACAAAAATTTGATCCGGACTGGAATCATAAAACGACTGAAGTTTATCGTGCATGGATGCACCAAGGACGGGACGTAGAAACTCACGATCCACAGTTTCAAGAACCGGTTTGAGTACTTCAAAGTCTACAGAAGAACTGATTTTCAGCACTTCCCTTATCTCATCAATAGTTTTTAGAAACATTTTATGACAGTGTTTTTTTTGTACCGGCACCGGTATCAAGAGTGGTTAAAATGGTATTTCCGAAGCGAAGCTGCACATCCTTAACGCCGTTAAACTGAAGCATAGCTTCAAGGGGATCCAGGATATTTTGGCGATCGAGCCATGCATTAGCTATGTTTACCAGGAAAGCTTCCCGGATATTACTTCCTCCCTGGTTACCGGCATACGTT
>JADJHD010000018.1 GCA_016707705.1 Bacteroidales bacterium | reverse complement strand
GACGATCCTGTAACTGGTATTTCAGTTTCATCTATTACTGGATTGCAGGCCGGACAAACCTATTATCTCAGGGCCTATGCAACTAATAGTGCAGGAACAGGATATAGTGATGAGAGGTTTTTTTCAAATGCCAATTTTGGAATTCCTTGTCCGGGCGAAGATACAGTTCACTATTTCGGGAAGTCTTATCCAACTGTCCAGATAGGAACCCAATGCTGGCTTAAGGAGAATCTAAATGTTGGGACAATGATAAATGGTCAGCAACAGCAGACTGACAACAGCGTTCTGGAAAAATTCTGCTATGATAATCTGGAACTTAATTGTGAAATCTATGGTGGCCTCTATCAATGGAACGAAGCCATGCAATATCAGTCAAATCAGGATATTCAGGGAATTTGTCCCGCAGGATGGCATGTTCCATCACAATATGAATTTAATACTCTGATTGAATATCTGGGAGGAGATAGTGTAGCCGGAGGAAAAATGAAGGAATCCGGCACCGGTAACTGGATGCCTCCAAATGTCGGAGCCACCAATGAAAGCGGTTTCTCCGGCTTGCCCGGTGGAAGTTGGTCAGCATCTCATGACTGGTGGTATGGAACACCTTTTGGAATGAATCCCTACGAAGCGAATTTCTGGTCCAGGGAAAAACTGATCATGCTCTACTATAATTCTGATGATGTTTATGACTGGACGGCGGAGTTGAACCCTGCCCTGAGTGTAAGATGCATGAAAGATGATAGTCTGGGTCTAGCCTATGTGACGACTTCTCAGGTTACAGATTTGGGAATAACAACAGTAATTGCCGGGGGAGACGTTGATTTTTCGGGCGGCTCTGCAGTTACTCAACGCGGTGTTTGCTATGACACAAACTCAAATCCGGAAATCTCTGGTCCACATACATTAGATGGTTCCGGCACTGGAGCTTTTACGAGCATAATGACTGACCTGAGTCCGGGAACGGTTTATTATTACAGGGCATACGCTATTAATTCCGGAGGAGTATCCTACGGACAGAGTCTCGGATTCGCTACTTGTGAGAGCATGCTGCTTCCTTTAATTGAGAATTCTTCTTCTAAGCAATGTTACCTATACTTCAGCCATTGTTTCAGCAACTGTTTATGGCTATTCCTGTACACCGGGAGTTACAGCCAAAGGTGTTTGCTGGAGTGTCAACCCAGAGCCTGAAATAGGGGATTCAGTCAGCTATTCCGGTTCCGGCACTGGATTATTTACAGCTTACATTACAGGACTTCTGCAAGGTCATACCTATTACGCAAGGGCATTTGCAACGAACTCCTCTGGTGTGGCATATGGAGAGCAGGTGAGTTTCACCACACTATACACTACTGCCCCCTTTTATCTTGGAATGAGTTACCAGGGTGGAATAGTGTTCTACATTAATAATACAGGTCAACATGGTCTCATTGCATCCACTATAGATGCTGGTACTGCTCCCTGGGGTTGTTACGGAATCAATATTCCCGGGACGTCACAAGCAATTGGTGCAGGTGAAAATAACACCCAGCTTATTCTTAATGGATGCACTGAAGCTGGAATTGCAGCCCTAATTTGTGATGAGCTCACACTAAACGGGTATTCTGATTGGTATCTTCCTTCCTGGAACGAATTGGCTCAAATTTACTCTAAGAAAAACTTAATCGGATGTTTTGCTGATGATTTCTATTGGTCATCTACAGAGTGTAATACCGGGATGCCCGAGAATGGTGCTTTTGCTAAATTCCTTCCGAATGGAGCAGTTGATTGTATTGATAAATTTTCAATAATTCATGTAAGAGCCATACGCTCTTTTTAAATAAACGTTTAGAAGCTGTCTAGAATTAATAAGTTGAAGTAAAAATTGAATTCATCCGTCAGTTGGCGGACAGAATTCAGTAGTCAGAATTCAGTAGTCAGAATAGAAAAACAGAACCATTGTTAGAAAAAGTATTCTATCAGCCCAAGAGACTGGCTTCTGGATTCTTCTGGGAATAGCATTTTTAGATAATCTCTTAATTATTGATTTTCGATGAAAGCAAAACTATTCACACTCACAGTATTGCTGAGTATTGCAGTTCTTGGTTTAGGCCAGACCACAAAATCTTCCCTTGAACCTTATATTAAAAGTAGGTTCAAGGATAACAACGGGAAAGAGATTGTTCAGATTATCGTCCCGGGAAAACCACCCGCAACATTCAGGGCTCCTATTGCTACTCCAACAAAATCGGCGGTTATGATGAGTTCAGTACCGGCGTTTAGCTGGTCATTCGGATGTTCTGCTACTGCAGCTGCAATGGCGGCTGGATTCTATGATAATCAGGGATACCCGAATATGTATGCAGGTCCTACCAACGGGGGAGTGATGCCCATGAATAACAGCAGTTGGGGAAGTGCTTCAATCAATGGTGAAACCAGGGATCTTTGTCCACTTAGTGCTACCCGGCAAGGACTTGATAGCAGAGCAACCCGCGGACATGTTGATGATTACTGGATCAGCTCAGTCAGCACAGATCCGGATCCCTATATTACCAATGGATGGGTTCAGCATACGCATGGCGATTGCACCGGTGATTTTATGGGAACCAATCAATCGGCAGTTGGCAGTTCTGATGGTTCAACTACATTCTATTATTATGGTGACGGCACTCCTCTGTATGACTACTCAGGATCCGAACCTGCTGGACGGGATGGATGCCATGGCTTGAGGTTGTTCTATGAATCGAGAGGATATACTGTAGTCCAGAATTATACACAGCTTATTTATGGATTGAACGGAAATACCCAGGGATTCACATTCGATCAGTACAAAACGGAGATCAATAACGGAAGGCCGGTACTGATTCAGGTTTCAGGTCATACCATGCTTGGATATGGCTATGAAGATGCCACTCAAACCGTATATCTTCACGATACATGGGATTATAATGATCACTCCATGGTTTGGGGAGGAAATTATTCAGGGATGGATCAATGGGGTGTTACCGTTGTTGAATTGTATTCGGCAACAGCCCTGCCAATAGCCAATTTTACAGGTACACCAACCTCCATTCTTACCGGCGAAACAGTAAGTTTCAATGATGTTTCGGTTGGAAATCCAACTTCAAGGCTCTGGACTTTCAGCGGAGGTACACCTGCAACTTCGACCTTGCAGTCGCCGGTGGTGACCTACTCCACACCGGGTGTTTATAATGTAAGTTTGCTTGTCACCAATGCAAATGGCTCCGATACTGAAATCAAGACCGGCTTTATAACAGTTGCCGATCCTGCCTACTGCAATGCAAACGCCGCCTGTGATGAGTATATATCCAATGTTTCACTCAATACGATCAACAACACTTCAACCTGCGGAACAAGCGGTTATACTGATTTTACTTCAATCTCAACAACTTTGAACGCCGGACAAAGCTACACCCTCACCATTTCGAATGGGAATCCTGTTTATCCCGAAGATCAATGTGGTGCATGGATTGACTGGAACAATGACAAGGACTTTGATGATAGCGGAGAATATCTTGCAGCAAGTGGTAGTCCGGGTTCAGGACCTTATACCATAAATTTCACGGTCCCTGCAGGTGCTGCTTCCGGAAACACGCGCCTTCGCACAAGAGTTTTATACACCGGCAATATTGTTTCATGCGGATCCGTCGATTGGGGAGAAACGGAGGATTACACGGTCAGCATTAATAATCAGCAGTCGGCTAAAACATTGAATTTGTCTTTGATGATTGAAGGCTTATACAATCCGGTAAGCGGACAAATGAATAAAGCTCAGGATGAGAGTGGGAACCATTTTTCAGGAACCATTGCAGACCAGATTAGCATAGCATTGGCAAATTCTGCTGCACCTCATGCAATTGTTGCTACAGCAACGCAAGTGAATCTGGATCAGAGTGGAAGTTGTTCAGCAACCTTTAGTTCAGGGCTCAGTGGATCATACTATATTGTTGTTATGCAGGAACAGTATTGAAACCTGGTCAGCGTTACCGGTTTCCTTTGCTTCCGGCACTATCAGTTACAATTTCTCCGATGCAGCCGCAAAAGCCTATGGAAGCAATTTAATTCTGAAAGGAGCGAAGTATTGTATCTATGGGGGCGACGTCAATCTGGATGGAATTGTGGATTCAGGCGATATGATTCCTATCGATAATCTCTCTTCCACCTTCGGCACCGGCTACCTTCTGGAAGATGCCAATGGCGACGGACTCATTGATTCCGGGGATATGATTGTTGTGGATAATAATGCGGCGAATTTTGTGGGTTCAGTCAAACCTTAGAGAAAGTTTGGAACAAGACCACAATAAATGGCTAAAACAAGGGCAAGATAGTGCGGGAAGCTAATAGAGTTCTCGCTGATTTTCGCAGATAAATTGCTGATTTTCGCTGACTAATCAGTGTAAATTCCATTTTTCTGTGTCATCCGTGTTCTATTATTTGCTACCAATACAAATTAACAACCACTTTGGGAGGGATTCGTCGTGACAATAACAAACGAACACCAGAGTTTCAATTTATTTATTGTTGTACGACGACATCGTCCTATCCACCCCCTGCAGCACGAAACTCTTGATCATCTCTATGGCTGCATCGATTTTGGGAAGGAGGATTTTCTCTTCATTTGAGGACCAGCGACCCAGGACGTAATCAACCTGGAATCCCTTTGCATAGTCTTTTCCGATGCCGAAACGCAGTCTTGCCCAGTCGGTGGTGATAAGGGTTTCAATGATGTGGTTGAGGCCATTGTGACTGCCGCCGCTGCCTTTGGAGCGCATGCGAAGCACCCCAAGATCCAGGTCAACATCATCGGTAATGACAAGCAGGTTTTCAAGGGGGATTTTTTCCTTATCGAGCCAGTATTTAACGGCTTTTCCGGAGAGATTCATGTAGGTTGTAGGCTTCAGCAGGATCAATTCCTTGTTCTTGATGCGTGTTTCAGCAACAGAGGCATGCCGGCCAATACTGAATTTAGCTGAGGTTGCCTGTGCCAGCGCATCAACTACAATGAAACCAATGTTGTGACGAGTGTTGGCATACTCATCACCTATATTTCCCAGGCCTACTATCAAATACTTCATAAAACGGGATTTCTCGAGGCTGCAAAGTTCGGTATTTTTATTTGATTGTGCCTGATCGTGTCTTCGACAAGTTCAGACTGACAGGGTCTTCGACAAGCTCAGACTGACAATTCTTCGACAAGCTCAGACTGACAGGGTCTTCGACAAGCTCAGACTGACAGGGTCTTCGAACGATATTCAGCAGATTCATTTACCATGTGAACAGTTTGAACTCATACATCTTGAATAACTCTGTCACATTGAGCTTGTCGAAATGTTTGGCTCCTATTGCTCCAAAAGGTACCAGCTTATCTTTAACAGGCTCAGACCCTATTAAAAGAGAAAGGTACAAAATCAAAGATCTTGTACCTTTCAGTAAATTCGGAAATGAGGTTGTTATTTCTTTCCGGGGACTTCAGCTTCAACGGCGCGGGTTGGGAGAACCGTTACCACAACGCTGCTTGGAGTGTCGAGGAAAGTAACCTTATCGAGAACGATATCGCTAACCTTGATGATTCCATTGATGTCGAGGCCAGTAATGCTAACCTTGATTTCATCCGGAAGAGCTTCAGGAACAGCTTTTACTTTCAGTTTACGGAATTTCTTTACCAGCTTACCACCACGGAGAACACCTTCGGAGGTTCCTTCGATGCGGATAGGAATGGTAACAATCACTGGTTTTCCAGGAAGAACTTCCATGAAATCCACGTGAAGGATTTTGTCAGTTACCGGATGATACTGAACATCCTGGAGGATGGTCTTGTATTCCTTACCGGCAATGGTGAGGTTGATAAGATGTGCATAAGGGGTGAAGATAACTGGTCCGAAGTCTTTTTCGGTTACTGCGAAATGCACTTCTTCCTTGCCACCATAAAGGACGCATGGGATCTTGCCTTCAGCCCTGTTTTTCTTAGCATCTTTTTTCCCTACGTTCTCGCGAAGAGAACCGCTCATAGATACTGCTTTCATTTGTTGATTGGATTAGGTAATTATTATTTGAATTGAAACAATGACGAAATGGATTCATAATTCTGCAGGCGCTTGATAACATCAGCCAGCAGGTCGGCAGTGGAAAGCACTGTAATTTTTGGACTAACCCGCTTCAGTGGAATTGTATCGGTTACTACAACCTCATTGAACGCAGATTGTTCGATTTTTTCAATGGCATCTCCGGAGAGAATAGGATGTGTGCAGAAGCCTCTGACACTTGCTGCCCCGTTATCTACCATAATTTGGGCGGCTTTTACAATGGTTCCACCGGTATCAATAATATCATCCAGAAGAATGACATCCTTGCCCTTAACATCTCCGATAAGCTGCATGGTTTCAACCAGATTGGCCTTTGCCCTTTGCTTGTAGCAAATGACAAAACCGGTATCCAGAGCTTTTGCATAGGCAGCTGCTCTGCGGGTACCACCAGTATCAGGTGAAGCCATTACAAGGTTTGGAAGATTCAGACTCTTGATATATGGAAGGAAGATTGAAGATGCGTATAAATGATCTACAGGGAGATCGAAAAATCCCTGAATCTGATCTGCGTGAAGGTCAACAGTGATAATCCTGTTTATACCAGCCGTGGAAATAAGGTTGGCAATAAGCTTTGCTGTAATTGGAACACGTGGCTTATCTTTTCTGTCCTGCCTTGCAAACCCGAAATAAGGAATAACTGCAATGATATGCCTTGCCGAAGCTCTCTTTGCTGCATCAACCAGCATTAAAAGCTCAAGAAGGTTCTCGGCAGGTGGGAATGTGGACTGAACAATAAACACATCACTTCCGCGGAGGTTCTCTTCAAAGGATGTGGTAAACTCACCATCACTGAATACAGTTACCTGCACCTGTCCAAGGGTTTGCCCATAGGAATCGGCTATTTTCTCGGCCAGGTAGGTAGAAGCCCTGCCTGAAAAGATCTTTATAGGCTTGTTCATGGTGAGGTTTTTATCAGGATTCGGGTGCAAAGATAGAATCTTTTTTGCAGTTGGCAAACTGATTATGTGGTGATTTGCAGTTATTTGGAAATTATTAATTAGCTGACTATACATTGTCTCCTCCAAGGGAATCAGGTATTTACAAGCTTATCTCATGATAAATTGCTGATAAAAGCAATTGGAAATTCTTCAAAAATTAGAATATCCCTCCCAGTCTAAAAATTTGCGCTTTGCAGCTACTGTATTAGTGTAAAGAGTATTTTTGAGACCTAATCTTTACAGCGAAGAGTGTTTGCGATCATCGATATAGAAACTACCGGCGGAAGTGCAATGCATGAGAAAGTAACTGAAGTTGCTATTTATGTGCATAACGGCGAGGGCATCACTCATGAGTACTCAACCCTTATCAACCCCGAGAAAAGGATACCTCCTTTCATCACCCGCCTTACCGGGATCTCGGATGAGATGGTTCAGAATGCCCCTAAGTTTTATGAGGTTGCCAGGGAAATAGTGGAAATTACCAAGGACTGCATATTTGTTGCCCATAACGCCCTTTTCGACTACAGTTTTATCCGCCAGGAATTCCTGAGGCTGGGCTATAAGTTCAACCGGCCAACTCTCTGCACAGTAAAACTATCACGCAAGCTCCTTCCAGGTTTCAAATCTTATAGTCTGGGCAATCTCTGTGAAAGCCTGGATATTAATATTGAAAACCGCCACAGGGCTGCCGGTGATGCTCTTGCCACTGTCAAGTTGTTCGAGCGTCTCCTGGAGGCAGACCCCTCCCTGAATGGTATCGACATGAAGGGATTGAATCCCCTGCTTAACAGAACCCTCTTTGCCCGACTGCCCAATGCTCCCGGTGTTTATTACTTTCATAACGAAGAGGGAAAAATCATTTATATTGGTAAAAGCAAGGATATCCGAACCCGTGTGCTCTCGCATTTCAGCAACCGAAGTACCCTCAAGGCACAGGAGATGTGCAGCATGATAGCTGATATATCCTTCGAGGAAACCGGCAGTGAATTGATTGCCCTGCTTCTTGAATCAGATGAAA
The DNA here is from genome assembly GCA_016707705.1 of Bacteroidales bacterium. Classification (GTDB taxonomy): domain Bacteria; phylum Bacteroidota; class Bacteroidia; order Bacteroidales; family UBA4417; genus UBA4417. The sequence goes on along the minus strand of JADJHD010000018.1, from coordinate 103,675 downwards.
TCAAGAAGCATCTTCCGGTTTTTAACCGGCAGCAGCGAAGGACAACCTACAAATATGGATTGCAATCCTTCATCAACCAGGCCGGATATATGAATCTGCAAATCCAGAAACTGACAGGATCTGGGAGCCCGCATACCGTGTTCTCTACATTTGAGGAAGCCGGAACTATTCTTCACAATCTGGTGAATAAATACAATCTATGCCAGAAACTATCCGGACTCTATCAAAGTCAGGGTGCTTGCTTTCATCATTCCATCGGTCAGTGCAAGGGTGCCTGCATTGGTGCTGAAAATCCTTCCACCTATAATGAACGTGTATCAGCGGCCCTCTCCACCTTCAACCATCAATGGAAGAATGTGCTCCTGGTTGAGAAAGGGAGAACTGACGAGGAGGGCTCAGCCGTGCTTATCGAGAATGGGAAATACATAGGTTTCGGCTGGTTCGATAAAACAGATTCCGGCATAAATGCACATTCCATCAGGGATTGTATCAAGACCTATCCTGACAATCGCGATATTCAGCATATCCTGCGATTGTACACCAAAACCCATCGTGGAATCAGATATTTTAAATTCTAATCTCCGGGAATTTCTGCTTTCTTTTCTGTCTTTTTAAGGGCTGTTTCCTATATGTCTGAAAATGACCTGTTTTGAATTTTCTTTTTCAAACAGGAACTGGTTTTCTGCTTTTGGGACAAAATAGGGGGATGGTTGAATGCGAAAAATAAGTTAAAAGAATGACAATTAAATCAGTACGATTCATGGCACAATATTGGATTACATATAGACTCTGATTACATAACTGAGAGTGGAAGAAGATAGCAGAACAGCCAAAATTTGTTGATGCAGAAGTAAGAAGAAATTATAAAACTCAGTTAATCAGAACTTCCAACTGACCCAATAACCAGAAACCCATATACTGACAAGAGCCGGAAATCATTTTCCGGCTTTTTGTTTTTAATTATTTGTTTCCAAATTGGAACCCGGGCAGAAAATACAATTCCAGATTTCGCGTTTCTATTGATTGCTTTAGCTTTCTGTCTTCTCACATCCAGCTCAGGATGTTAAATTTTGCTGAAATCAAGGCAGATTCAGACAGGCATTATAACTTTGCTCAAAATCCTGATAATGAAGAAGCGTTTTATACCGGGTTTATTGATTTTAGGACTGATTATCGCCCTGAGTTCCTGCAAAACTGCCTTTATTCCTGAGCAGCCTGTTGAATCCTACCAGTCATATATATATAAACCCAAGCCTTCGCTGATCAATGTACCCGTGGAGATGAAGGTTTCGGAACTGGAGACATTCCTTAACCGTCAGCTTACCGGACTCATTTACGAGGATAACAGTCTTGAAGACAATGGTGGTGACAACCTGATGGTAAAAGCTTGGAAAAAGGATTTGATAAAGTTGAATTTCGATAAGGGGCAATTTATTTATACTGTTCCCTTGAAGCTCTGGATCAAAGCTGGTTGGAAAATCGAGAAATTCGGAATCAGTTTGTCCGACTACAGAGAAGTGAATGCAGAGATCTCCTTGATTTCCATACTTCTGTGGTTGTGAACAAGGATTGGTCGCTTACTACAAAAACGGTTTCTGACGGATACCGATGGTTAAGCAAACCGGTTTTGAAACTCGGTCCCATTGATTTGCCCATCACCTTCATAGCTGATCTGATCATCAAGTACAATATGGAGACCATCAGCACCTCCCTTGATGAAGGAATGAAAACCAGTCTTGATCTGAAAACAAACGCTCAGCAAGCCTGGATTGACTGTCAGAAGCCTATGCTGATGGATGAGGATTATAAACTTTGGCTTAGGGTTACGCCTGTTTCAATTTCTGCCGGACAAATTACAGGAGGAAAGGGAATAATCAGGCATAACTCATCCATATTGGCAACAACGGAATGTTTTACCGGAAAGGAGCCTTCATATACTGTGAACAGCAAACTGCCTGATATAGTCCCGGCAGGTAAAACAGCAGATAACTTCCTTGTAAATGTTACCTCCTATGTTGACTACCCTTATATAGATTCCATTTCGAAGGCTTCGTTGGTGAATACCAGCTACAATTTCGGAAAGCGCAGCATTACCATAACAGGCGTTAATATATATGGAGGAGAGGAAAAGCTTATTGTAGAAACTGACGTAACCGGTAGCCTGAAGGGAAAGCTGTTTTTCTCAGGCGTTCCAGTTTACCGCGCTTCTGATTCATCCATAGTGATCAATAACCTGGATTTTCACTTGAAAACAAGGAATCTGCTGCTTAAATCAGCATCCTGGCTGGCCAATGGCGGGATTGAGAATATGATTGAAAAGAAAATGTCATATCCGCTGGGGTCAACAATTCGTGAAACCTATGACCTGATTCAGGGAAACCTAAAACAATATGATATTACCGAAGGCTTCTATCTGAGCGGACAATTATCGAAGATTGAAGTCCAGCAGCTCGTCCTTACCAGGGAAGGCATCGTGGCTCCATTAACTCTTGAGGGTAAGGTGATTATAGGGCTTCAGAATAAACCGCAATAGCCGGTCTCTAAATTTTCCCGTTTTTTTGTCCCAGTATAATATATTGGTTATTAATCTATTGTAAAATTTCTTAGATTATTCAGGTATATTTTTACCTGTTTAGATATTACAATTGAAAATTTGGGCAATAAATAAGAAAATCAAACCCAAACGCTATGACCAAAGTTAACTTACTCACAGATGACAATTATCAGCAGAACGTTTGCACAATTGTTAAGACCAGGAAGATTTCCTTTTCACTGTTTCAGAAAGCAATCAAGGTTAATTCAGAGTTAAGAAAGCAGATCAAGGATATTATTGATCTTGGACTTTGTGATTATGCTTTTAGGGTTAATGCCGAAATTATTGAATCAGCTAAGAAAAGCGCTGAATCACAATCAACAGAAATCATGATGAAATTCCTCAATGGCATGGGTAACTACCAGCTATTGAAAAGGCTTGTTCATCGCAACAGGGTTATCCGCTTGCTCGCCATGAAAGATAATTTGGAACAGGAAGAATTGATGAGCAGGGTAAAACAGCTTAAAGTCGTATAAGGTAGTGGTTTTCTCATATTTGGTTTATAAGGCCCCATTTCAACGGTGGGGCTTTATTTTTTTATTTGTTTCCCATTTGTTGAGATATAATAAGAAATATTTCATTGTTTTGAATAGTTGTCCTTGAAGCTAGTTTTATAGCAACATCAGCCGCGATGAATCGTCGAGAAAGGATAAAGGGTTATTTCGAACATAAAAATCCTAAACATAGATAACCTGGTGAAACCACCAGCCGGTTTTCAAAATCCTGAAGGCATCACCATATAAGATGTTGTATGATTATTGAAAATGGATTGGCGTTAGAAATGAAAAATGATTGCAGATCTTGAAAAACAAACGCAAATCCGGAGTAATAGTCAATTTACCAGCTACAAAAAATTCTCATCCAGAAACTTCTGAAAAACTTCCTTATACTGGTCACTGACGGGGATATAGACATTTCCAAACACAATGCGGAAACGCTCAATGGTTTCTATTCGGTCGAGGTTCACGATAAATGAACGGTGAACCCTCATAAATCTTGAATCCGGTAGTTTTGATTCCAGAACTTTCAGTGAATTGATGGAAAGAATGGGGTGCGGATCATTCTTCAGAAAGATCTTTACATAGTCCTTCATTCCTTCGATATAAAGGATATCTGTATAATTAATCCTCCTGATTTTGTATTCACTCTTAATGAAAAGGAATTCCTCATTGGTTTCAAAACTATTATCCTTATGGCTTTCCAGTTCAATCAGCTTCCTTGCCTTCATGGCAGAAGCCAGGAATTCTTCATATCCAAAAGGTTTTAGCAGATAATCCACAGCATCAAGGCGGTAACCCTCAATGGCAAATTTTTCAAAAGCGGTAGCAAATATTATTTTCGGACCATTTTGAAGCATCCTTACAAAGTCAGTGCCCATCAGGTCAGGCATCTGAATATCAAGAAACACCAGATCAACATGGTTTTTCTCGCAAAATTCCATCGCGCTGAAAGGATTGTCGAATTCCCCCACGAGTTGCAGGAAAGGAGTTTTTCGAATGTATCCGGTCACTAATTTCAGCGCCAGGGGTTCATCATCAATGGCAATCGTGTTTATCATATCTGCTGATGGCTGGGGAAATCAATCTTTAACTGTATTTCGTAGGAATCATCTGTTTCTGTGACAAGAAGCTGATGAGTTTCAGGAAACAGGAGCAATAGCCTTTTCCTGACATTCTCAAGTCCGATTCCGGAGTCAGAGCTTGGCACATTTTCTGCCTTGTTGCCTATGCTGTTGCGGCAGGTAAAGACAATTCCCTCACGGGTTGAATCAAGGGCGATGAAGATAAAGGATGGCCGCCTGTAACTGATGCCGTGCTTGAAGGCATTTTCTATGAATGGCAGAAAGAGGAGCGGGGGCAGGCTTACATCCTGGAATTGTTCCGGGAAATTCTCAGTAATCGTGACCTTCTCCGATATCCTAAGCTTCATCAGTTCAATATAGGTCTTCATGAATTCAATTTCATGACTCAGAAGCTTATCACCTTTCTCCGTTTCGTAAAGCAAATACCGCATCAGCTTCGATAGCTGAAGAATGGCTTTTTGTCCTTCACCCACACTGGTTTGAACCAGCGAATAGATGTTATTCAGTGTATTGAAGAAGAAATGAGGGTTAATCTGGTTTTTCAGGAATGCAAGTTCAGTCTGCAGCTTTTCCTTTTCTGCTTCCTTCCGGCTCTTTTCCTGTTCCCTGAATTTATCAGAGTAGCAGAGGCCCATTCCAAATCCTGAGATGAAAAGGGTGGTAATGATGAAATTGTAGATTGGCCAGTTTTTCGAAGGGCGCTTCCTCTCCACGAACCTGGTATCAGGGGGAGAGAATGGAATGATTGGAGGCTGGATGCCCGGTCGGAATTCCTTTACATCAGGTCCCCTATGTGAATCACTATGCAATTTGGTAAAACTGGCATTGCTGATATAAGTCGAGGCAGCTACCATGAAGAAAGAAGCCAGGAAATACAGTAATATTTTTTTCCGGAGGAAGAGCCTGGGTGTCAGCCAGAGGTAATTGGCATAGAATACAATTGCAAAGAGAAGGGTTTGAATCAGGGAACTGTAAAGGAAAGTGGTATCATTGCGCGAATCGATGTACAGCAGATAGGTAGGCAATATAAATACAACCAGCCAGATTACCAGATGCAGGATAATGCTCAGATTCCTTCCCTTGAACAAGGAATGATTCCCTTCAGAATTGACTGCCATATCTTTGATTTTCAATAGTTTTTAGCTTTCATGCATTTGCAGCTCAATAAGCTGATGATGCAACATGAACAGTATAAAGTCCTCCAGATCAGAAGTGATGAGCTCTGGCTCAACCTCATAATTTTCCATGAGTTTTGTCAGGATTTCTTCCTTGGACTGGTTTTTTCTTATTTCGGTAATAATCTCCATTCCGGGATCATTTATGGAATAGGACTCTCCTGAAAAGGGATTGAACAGTACGCCGGCATCACTCACTGCGACATGTTCCTTCAGTTTGTACTTCATTGTTGTTCCTCCTGTTATGATTAGGCAGAACAGGGATTTACAGCGAAAATGTATATCCAAGTCCCACGATGTAATCGTTCTCAGGAACATCTTCCCATTTGTGCTGAATCATGTAACTGATATCCAGCTTATGCCTGCTGTTCAATTCATAGTCGAATCCCAGACAGTATCTGCCTTTGGTTATGATTCGTCCATTACCGCCATTCAGCGGGTTGAACAACTCGGTATAGAAATAGGGACTGATGCGCCTGTCCAGGTCCAGCTTCACAGTGGCTTTTGTCCTGGAAAACAATTCGGGGTTGGAGGTATTCCCGGAATTAAAAGGTGCAAATTCACTTTGTATTCTCTCCCTCACGCTGATGATGACCGGACTGAATTTGGTCCTGTAGCTTAAATCAGCATAAAAGCGATGAAGGGAAGCATAGCTTTCATCATTGCGGCGGTTGTTTATCCACCGGTAATGTACAGCAAATCTGAAATGCTTGTTGAAGCGATACTCTGTTCCCAGATCACTGAAAACAACATCTGCAACCGACATATTCTCCATCAACCGCAGTTCCTGTGTGAAACTTAGTCCAAAAGACTGCGAAAGGTTTTTTTCAAAGTTGCCGGATAACCAGAGTCCGGCATCATTGATCTGGCTTTTCGCTGTCAGGAAACAAGCAAATACTGCTGCGGATAGAAGAACAAGCCCTTTATTCATAGTAATAGATTCGGATGGATGCAATATCCTTCAGGTAATCAAGGCGGTTTATCACGATGCGATGGATTTTCAGGCCTGTTCTTGCCTTCAGTTCTTCAATCAATTGTTCGCGCATCTCAGGCTTTACCATTTCAATCTTCTCAAACTGAATATTCTTGCTTAGCTCACGTTTTAAAAGGAGTTTGGTATCAAGTATCAGGGTAACCAGGAAAATAATTCCACAAATTATGCTCAGCTTGTAAAACTCCAGCTGAATCCCACTGATAAGACCGATGGCAATGAAGATAAAGAGATAGGTCATATCCTTCATCCCGATACCTGCGGTTCGGTATCGCAGCATAGAGAAGACGGCAAACAGTCCGAACGCCGCCCCCATGGATATTTTGACCTTGTTAAGTACAAAGGTGAGAAGGAAAATCACAATGTTGAAAAGGATGAAAGTGAAGATGGTATCCATTTTCCGGTAGTTCGGATAATAGACAACAAAGATGATCAGCAGGACGAAAGCTATGTCAATACCCAGAGTCTCAAAGAAGCGGGCATTAATTTCAACCACATCCTTATCCTTTTTTTTGTCTGTTTTTGAGTCCTTAGAATCGAGTTCTTCTGTAAAAGCTGATTCGCTATCTGAAGAAGGTAGATTTTGGGAAGCACCGGATAAGGAGAGTAAACCGAAAAGCAGTAATACCAGCAGTTTGCTATGCATTACCGAAACATAATTTCTGAACATTGTGTAGCTTTGGTTTTAAATTATTTTTCTTTACATCGGGATTCAGACTGGCAATTCCGAAGCAATACTTACTCAGCGACAAGGCAGGTATGAAGTTATCCTGCATCAGAATGCAGAAAGGTGAACCTGCTGATCTGGCTTGTTTTATTTCTGCAATTACGAGTGTTGGGAAACTGGCCACCTTTCCCCTGAAATTATAGGTAAGATCCAGGTCAAGAGTGAGCCTTTCCCTGAACTCATTATGCACTAATGTAATTCTGCTGTAGTTTACCTGTATTGCTTCCTGAAGCATGCTGGCATCATAGCGGGTCTTTTTTCTTAGAAGGAATTCCGGTTCGCCAGCAATATTCCTGATGTCGTTTTTCAGTTTAACCCGGTCCTTTATAGTCCTGCCTTTATTGCTTTTAAACTTAACCTCAAAAAAACGGGTTCCCGAATCAAGGTATTCCCTGAAGCGAACCTTATGCCTGTTTAGTTTGCCATTATGATGCTGAACATACATTTCGAAGCCGGGAGTGTCATAGTACCTGGTCTCATATCGGCTGCATTTCAATCCTTTTACCTCAAGAATACGATAATTCTCCTTCAAGTTCAGAAGGATAGCCTCGAGCCTGTCGGTATGAAAGATATATTTGCGATCCATCCTGTCGAGGAGTTTGACCGCATCCATCTCTTCAAGGCTGATGGGGGTGAATTGGTTCAGTATGTTGGTGAAATCAGTCAAGGAAGTAGGTTTCTCAATAGTATTCGTATGACCACTTTTTCATTGATTCAAGCTGCTTAGCCTTGTTGGCGGTAGTCCGCTGTGACTTTAATTTTTTCGCGTTGTACTTGTATTCTACCTGCTTCACCATGGCGCCCTTGCTGTCGATCAGGGTTTCCGATTCCTTATCTCCGTTTGGGTTGTAGGTAATAACAGTTCTGCTGCTTATTTCACCGGTTGGGGTATATTCCCGCTCTTCAGTTTTCTTTTGGAAGGAGTTGAACACATATACCTTGTGCTTTACAACTGCATTATTCCCATCGTATTCAAATTCTTCAATTTTATTCTGTGATTTGTCATACTTATAGGTTTCCTTGCTGTCGACTGAGCCATCCTTCTTGTATTTAATCCTTTGAATCAGCAGTCCAAACTTATCATAGGTTTCTACCGATTCCCTGTAGGTGCTCGAAGGATTGTCCTTCTCACTTTGCCAGGTGGTGACGGTTTTGATTTTATTTTGCTTAATCTCCTTGTCAGACTGGCTGAATGAATAATAGCCCAGTATTAGTAAGGGAAGAAGGAGCAGGAGTTTTTTCATTGCTGGATTCTGAGGGATGAATAGGGTCGTTAATTATTCGTGGAAGTCGTTGTCGGGTGTTGTGCAGGAAAAGAACGTGGAAATGAAAAGGAATAGTGTATAGGTGCACAGTATTCCCAGCTGGATCAGGCTGATGCTTCTTTTGTTTTCTGGCAATGTATCGGTCATGGATCAAATTCGTTACTTAAAAACAACAATTTCCTCTACTTCCACATCCTGATTTTTCTTGCTGATTGTCACATCCCTGATTACCGGAATCAGAGCTTGTGTCTGCATGCTTGAATCTTCCGAATAGCAGTACACATGATAATCGCCGGTTCGAAGGTACTTAAATTCAAAACTCCCATCATAACTGGTTCTCACATGTTCACTATAACTTCTGTCGTCACCGTAAATCAGGAACACATCTACATCCTGTCCATAGTATTGCTCATTCAGTATAGTAAAGCCCGTATTGTAGTCTTTTACAAGCACTTTGCCATAAATTGCGGAGTTGCCCCCGGGTCCCGGTTCCTTGGTGCAGGAAGTGAAAAGGACTGGAATAAATAATAGCAACAGGCTTGTAAAAAATATTCTTGATTGATGCTTTTTCATTTCTCTGAGCTTCATGGATTAGTAAACTATGAGCTTTTGTGTTTTCACTTCTCCGCCACCAGTTAATCGGAGCAGGTACATTCCGCTCCACTGCGACACATCCAAAGGGAGTGCAAATGAATTGGAAGTTGCTTCACAGGAGGGGAATTCTTTTCTGAATACTTCTTTCCCGGAAATATCATAAACCGATAGGGTAAAGGCTGATCCCGGACAGGAAAATTCAAGTATAGCCTGATCATAGGCTGGGTTTGGGTAAGTAAGTATTCCTGAACCGGGAGTTGTTCCGGGATAATTATTGGCTGAGGGTGTAGATTGCATATAGCAGATAGGGCCATTCCCATTGGGATAGCGGCCTTGAGTCTTTCCACTCACGGGATTTCCAAGATAAACGGATTCAATTTTTGTACCTGTTGGATTATACAGGCTGAGTGGATTTTCATCACTGGCTTCCAGACTAAAGACTGAACTGAAGCCGCCGTTTCCAAGAGAGTATATCAAAAAGTAATCACCTGCTTCAATGGTGGTGTCCGGCAATATAAAACCCAGCTCTCTGGTTGTTCCCTGCCTGAGAATGAAACCAGCAAGATTAACCGGCTCCGCTGAGCTGTTCAGCAGTTCGATCCAGTCATTGCCAATAACATCACCTGCTGTTGTATTTTGTCCTCCGAACCTCACTTCATTTATTACCAGTTTTCCGGGATCAACTTCAGCCTGGAGTGAATAAAACTCATAGGCTGCCCTAGCCGGGTCAAACACACCAGCCACATCATTCTCGGCATACAAATAATACTGAATAAGCTGTCCGGAACAAACAACTGATGCCCCGAAAATTCCATCATTCTCTTCTCCATCCCCGGATATTCCGTCATCCTTCATCACAATTCTGCTAAACAGGCTGGAACTGCTCTGGCGATAATACAGGAACACCCTTAATGCATTGGTGGCGACAATCCTGAAGTTAATCTGCTCACCTCTTGCCGGACAAGCCGGTTCATAACTGAGAGCTGAAATCTCAGGCTGGCCGGTATAACCCGGGAACGATTTCAGGTAGGTTGTTCTGGCCTCTACCAAATCCCAGATTCCCGGATAAAGCATGGATGTGCTTGATACCCTCACAGTTGTATCAATGTTCTGTATGAAATCATCATATGTATAAAATTTGTGCGGGTCTTCCTGAACGGCAGCATCTATTCCCTGCTGCAATTCGGCAGCTCTTTCATAATAGGAATGGGTGGCAAAATTCTCCTCTGTAATAGTCCTGATATGGGATATAAACATTCGCTTCAAGGTATCATCATTGAGCAGATTTGTCAGAAGAGGCCTTGGGGAAATGCTGAACTTCGTGTGCTGCAGCGGATCCAGAATCTTGATTTTTGGAATCGACAGACCCAGGAAATTATAGGAGCCATCACTTTCGCGGAAACTTCCAAAAGACATATTCAAATCCCAGATAATTGGATTGAAAACCCCGTTATGATCCTGATACAGATAATAATTCTGTGCAAAACCAATATAGCTGTCGAGGTTGAGCAGACTGTAATTGAAGGCATGCATCCAAAGGGTCCGGTCAATGTTCATGACGGTTTCCACACTATCAGCAGATGTATTGAGTATCCTGATCATCCGGAGCAATTCATTCCAGCCATAATCAGATTCATTCTTGTAGAAAGGCATGTATCCAGTTGAATCGGTCCCATGGGAATAGGCCAGATTGGCATTTTCTCCAAAAGGAAATTCCAGCTCTTCGGGTTCTCCCTTGAAGAAGCTGCCGGATTGTGAACCATAGTGCGAAGCAACGAATTTCTTGTCGACGGATTCCACATTGGTGTATAGCCCGATCAGACTATCATTTACATATAGCCTGGCAAAGTTCGCCCGGGATGCAGGCATGTATTTTCTGGCAATCTCATATGATAGGACTTCCCTGATAAAGGAAGGATCATGGATAACATTGCTAAGCTTTATTTTGGTGTGTCCCTGATAGTTTTGTGTTGGAATGGAATAATCAAGGTCAATATTATAAGGATTCTTGATTTCGTCGCCGTGCCATGAGCTGAATCCTTTGTATCTGACACCTGCATTCCTGAAGAGCTTGCCATTAACGGTTACATCACCAAGTAACCGGCAGGAATCTCCATATTGAAAATACAGGCTGTCAAGGGTCGCACTCCAGGTTGTATCAGCAAAATGTATTCTGATCTCCTGAATTTTATCCGTTGAATAGAAATCATTCCCGAGCTGCGCGAAAGCACAAGCGGTTATACTCAGGAATAATATCATCAACCGGAATTTCCTCACTTGATCATTATTTTAGCGGTTATCGACCTGCTTTTATCCATTACCTTCACTACATAGAAACCGAGTGTATTTCCAGAGATATCGACGTTGCCGTCCTGCCCTGTCATGTTCTGAGCCATAACCAGTTTCCCGCAGCTGTTGTATACTGCAACATTGGCTGATTCAGATATTCCATCGATATGAAGTACATCTGTTGCTGGATTGGGATAAACTGAAATGCCGGAAGCAGTCTGTTCTCCGATTCCTGTCAGTGGATTGAATTCTGAAACCCCGCTTCCTGTTGCAACCCATAAATGATCATTTGCATCTATGGCTACCCTTTTTACCATGGTGTTCACCAGGCCGTCGGAAACCTTGTAATTCACCCAGCTTGACTGATTAAAGAAACTGATGGCGCCTTCCTGAAGGTAATCTGCATAAATACCAGCCCAAAGGTCCTGATCAGAAGTAATTGCCAGATCCTTTACATAATTGTTGAACATTCCTCCGGTGGATGTGTAGGTGGTCACATAAACATCCGAACTGTTGAGTTTTGCGATGCCTGCAAAGGTTCCGATAAATTTGTTTCCGGCATCATCAATAGCAATGCAGGAAATATTGTTATCAGGCAATCCGTTTGCCATGGTGAAGTTGGTGAATGTGGTTCCGTCAAATTTGAATACTCCTCCAAGCCATGTGCCTATCCATACATTGGTTCCCTGAGTGGCGATATAGCTCACCATTTCGTAGTTCAAGCCATTTGAAGAGTTGTAATTGGTGAAGGTTCCGGAATTGAATTTCGACAATCCCAGATTCGTCCCGATCCAAACAGAACCATCATCAGCACCTGCAATATAGCTTATCATATTGTCGATAAGTCCATTGGCAGTTGTATAGCTTGTCCAGGCGGACCCATCATAAACGGATACCCCTATATCGGTTCCAATCCAGATATGATTGTTTGCATCGACTGCAATGCAGTTTATGTAATTGTCAATCAAGCCATTAGCGGTTGTAAAGATACTCCAGTTGCTGCCATCAAAACGGGCCACACCTAACTGAGTTCCAAACCATTTCACATTGTTCCCATCAACGGCAACCCCATTCACATTGTTGTCGGGCAGTCCGTTGTCAGTAGTATAGTTTGTAAAACTCTGTGCCCCTAAAAACGAATTCAGAATTGTGAGAGTCAGGAGTATAAGTAAAAAGGCTTTTGACTTCATTGGATATAGTATTGACAATAGTAAACTCTATTCTTTTTTCAATAATGAGCTGGATTATAGGCAGGTGATTATTTTTTGAGCGTGATTCTTGCTATCAAGGGAATATCACTTATACGTTTACGAAGTAACCGTAATCAAGAGGTACAAAGAAAAAAGCAGTGCCAGTGATTTCGTCATATGAGGGTTTTATTTGATCAGTACTATTTTTGAGGTTTTCAATAGTTGCTGGTCTTGAAAAAGTTGCAACACATAGATTCCGGATTCAAGATTTGACAGATCAGTTGTCTGTTTTTTTAGGGGTTCATTCAGAAGAATTTTCCCCTGCAGATTCAGAATGTGAAGGGAGTAGTTTTCCATTCCGGCTGGAACCTCAATATTTACCAATCCAGTAGTAGGGTTTGGATAGATGCTGATGTTTTTATTCAGAATGTCATCTTCAAGTGAAGTGAAGAAGTAGGATGCCGATAAATCCGAGTTGCAGCCATTTCCGTTTGTTGCAGCAACCTGATAATTGCCAGGTTGTGTGGGAATATAGTACCAGTTAGTCGCTCCTCCAAGCAGTGTTCCTTCGCGATACCATTGATTTTCCGATGCCCAGCTTGAAATCAGCGAGTCGGCATGGGCTGTAATGTTAGGGACAGCAGGATAGGGAACAACTTCCACCTTTACAGAATCTGTTGCAGTACAGGTTCCACTTGTAATAGTGACATAATAGGGTGGTTGTTGCAGAAGGGCTTACAGAAGGGTTTTTCAGACTTGAAGTAAACCCGGCGGGTGATGAGGTCCATGAATAGATGTAGTTGCTGCCGCCAATACCCTCAGCATTCAATTGAGTGCTTCCACCTTCGCAAACAAATTCCGGACTAGCTGTGGCATCTGCATAACCAATGCTGTTCACATAGCAGTCTGTATACCTGAAAGCGGAGGTATTAATACCAGATATCGTTTTTGACCATACCACATTTTGGTTTGGATCAATTTCATACATATATCCTGAGAAGGAAATATTGATGAGCATATTTCCATTAGGCAGTTGTTGTGAATTTCCTTCGTTAGATGTAGGTGTTCCGCTGTAGGTTACCCGCTGGCTGTAGGTTGAAGGAGCATATGCTTGTCCGGGAGTTCCACTGTAATTGTATCCATCATAAGGTGGAGCGATAATGTCAACACATGTTTTACCTCCAGCACCTCCCATATTATTAAATCCCACCAGATTGTTTGCATTGGGGCAACCCTGGGGTATCCAATGGGCATCGTGTACAACATTGAAATTTGCAGAACCTGCTGCCTGATATGCTTCCGGATTTCCCCAGCGATACAGCAGATCACCACCTTTCCCGGAATTTCCGCCCGAATGCGATGCGGCTTCTGCTGTTGTAGTACTGTGGTCAATTACATAGATCTCATTCATGGCATGTGAAGAGAATGTAATCTGATCAAGAATGGGATTATAATCCAATCCATTTACATGAAGCCAGTCTTTTTGGGTTTTGTAGTTGATATTCAGCAACTCAGGATGCATTACGATAGAACTGACGTAATTTGCTTTAGCCGGATAGAGGCTTTGTGAAAGATGATCCCAGGAATGCCATTCCCAAACCACATTTCCACCGTTGGTTCCTACAGGCTCAATCTCCACAATCTTATCAGGCCACATGGTAATACTTTGTGAACAACCCGCAGCAGAAACCTGTGAAGGAGTGCGGGTTTCGTAGGCAATCAGCAATACATTGCCATTTGGCATCGGACAGATATCATGATGTGTGCAGTATTCAGTAGTCGAATACACATAATCCCAGATTACAGTTCCATTCCAGTCTACTTTCTGCACTTCTCCGCAAATAGGACCACCTGTGAAGTAATTTCCCGAACGGGCCACAGTCCTCAGCAGGATACCACCGGGCAGCAGATAGGTTGAATAACCCGTAGGCTTGTTGGATGCCATAGTCCAGGTATGATAAGTAGCACCGGATAAATTGACCAGGTAGGCTTTACTGTTGTTTTTGGGACTGTAGAGTGTATAATCGCCATAAGATTGCGCTGATACTGCAGTATGCACGATCAGAATCAAGGTTAGAAGAAATCCAGCTTTTCTCATTCAGGATGGGTTAGAATAATGCTTTTTGTGAGTTTTTTCTTTTGTCGTGCAGATTTTCAGCGTTTTCAGAGGCCTAAATTACTTAATTAAAGGAATTGACCTTGAGATTTCAGGAGTGTTGCCATTATCTGTCCTACTCAGGAGATGATTTTGTAACAAACTCATTTTCATTGGACTGATCTTGTTTTAACAGGTTTAAATTAAACCATTTTCTCTGGCAACATTTCAATGCTCAGCGAACAGTCGGCCCGATTTACCGCTGCAACCGTTTTTCGTCCCAGACAATCAAAAGAATACGGCTGTTCGGCAACGGTATAAATTGCGAAGGAACAAAATAACAGTAACTTAATATTTTAGTAAAATTAAATAGATAGACTTGCAGATTTTTCGGCTGAATAGCGGCTTTTTCCCTATCATGGGGAATTGAATATTGTATTGGCAATCCATCATAGGGATTGATGCTGAAAACAATAAAGATGAATAGGAGAGAGATTCTCAGAAAAATCTCTCGTTAATGAACTTCTGGAATTTCTCTTTATAATTCTCTGAAATAGGGATGTATTCCTTCCCGAAAACGATTCTGTTTCGTTCAATCGTTGTGATTTTGTCGAGGTTTACTATGAAGGAACGATGCACCCTCATAAAGCGTTCTTCAGGAAGATTATCTTCAAATGATTTCATGCTCATCAGCGACAGAACAGGTTTTGCTGCGCCTTCAAGATATATTTTCACATAATCCTTCAATCCTTCGATATACATCACCTTGCTGAATTCTATCTGGACAAGCTTGTAGTCAGTCTTTACGAAGATTGAATTCCTGCCGGATGAATGAGCCGATTTATCCATCTGTTCAAACCATCGCCTTGCCTTATTCACTGAGATCAGGAATTCAGGATAGCTTATTGGTTTCAGCAGGTAATCCAATGCATCCACCCTGAAACCATCCAGTGCATATTGCTCAAAAGCAGTCGTGAATATCACCCTCGGACCGTTCATCAGGCTTTTCGAGAATTCAAGTCCTGATAGTCCGGGCATCTGAATATCCAGAAACAGTAGGTCTACTTCATTTTTATCCAGAAACTCCATAGCCTGGAATGCGCTGCTGCATTTCCCGGATAAAGTAAGGGATGGCGTTTTTGCCACATAACCTTCCAGCAGTTCAAGTGCCAAAGGCTCATCATCAACCAATAGGCAACGCAGGCTCATATATTCAGGGTTAAAGTTGTACTGTACAAATTATCCTTTACTTCTGTTTGCATTTGATGGGCATCAGGGTAAAGCAGTTCAAGACGCTTATTCAAATTATTCAACCCGATTCCTGAACCGCTTTTGTCATTTTCCTTCTTGGGGAAATTGCTGTTAACCACCTTGCAGATAAGTTGTCCGGGCTCAGCTTTCTGAATACTGATTGAAATACTGGAAGGCTGATCGGGACTGATTCCATGCTTGAATGCATTTTCAACCAGGGTCATAAAGAGAAGCGGGGCAACCGTCATTCCATCCTCCGCTTTCATAATATTGGTTTGAAGCTTCACATTGGATGCCAGTCTCAGGCTCATCAATCTGATATAATTATTGGTGAAATCGAGATCCTTGCTCAGGAACACTTTAGGCTGCTCACTCTCGTAAAGGACATATCTGATCAGATTACTCAGCTGGTGGACGGCAGTCTGGGCATTGTCCTGGTTGATGGAGATAAGCGAATAAATATTATTCAGGGTATTAAACAGGAAATGCGGACTCAACTGATGTTTGAGATTATTAAGTTCTGAAGCAAGATGCAGTTTTTCAAGTTCCTTTTGTTCTGCCTGCGATTGATACCATTGTGTTGTCATTTTGATAGCGACGGCAAGTCCGACTGTCAGCGACATGGAAATAAAATCCCTGTATCGCAGGATTTCCTTCATCTTTGCCTTGGGGGGCAAATGGTTTTTCATTTCCATTTTGGCAAACAATGACTCGAAGTACAATTGCTTGATGCTATCGATTGCAATAAGGCAAATGATGAAGATTAGTCCGTTTACCAGGAAGAATTGCCAGATCTTTCGATTGAAAAGGAATCTTGGAATCAGGAAAAGATAGTTTGAATAGAATACAATCATCAGGAAGATAATTGGCAGGGAAAAATCAAAATACTTCAACAGATTCCTTTCTCCCTCGCTGTACAAAAAGATCAGCGGGAAAGTGGTAATTATCCCCCACACCAGGAAGTGTATCAGGAATTGAAGGGAGCTTTTTTTCTGATTCGTTTCCATTGATTCAAAGTTAATTTTTCTTTGGTAGTTTTTCTCCGATTTCCAATTTATCGCATTTTCCCACAGTTCGAGGTATGTTTATGCAAGTAGCAGAAATTAGAACACTGATGACACAGATGACACTGATCCGCCAGCCGGCGGACTGATATCATCTTCATCCACCGGCTGGAGTTACACATCTCAACTTACGAAATCCGCCTCAATCCGCATTTTGCAATATCCCCCTTGTCTCCCCGTCTCCCTATCTCATTGTCCTCAATCCCGGAGTCTCCCTAAAATCCAGAAATCCGCCACAATCCCAAATCCCAAATCCGCAACCCGCAACCCGAAATATCTCCCCATCTCCCTGTCTCCCTGTCCCATTGTCCTCAATCCCCAAGTCTCCCCAAAATCCAGAAATCCACCACAATCCCAAATCCCAAATCCCAAATCCGCAATTTCTCCTTGTCTCCCAGTCCCCCTGTCTCATTGTCCACCCGTCACCTTAAAATACTCGTCTTCTCAAAATACTACTCATAGCGAATAGCATCAATAGGATCCAGATTCGCTGCCTTCTTGGCGGGGTACCATCCGAAGAACACACCGGTAAATGTACAAACTGCAAACGACAGCACAATTGAGAAGCTGGTGATTACCACTGGCCAATGCAGGGTGTTTCGGATAATGGAAGCACTTCCAACACCGATTGCCACACCAATAATACCTCCAAGTACACTAATCAGCACCGCTTCAATCAGGAACTGAGAAAGGATATCGCGTCCCCGAGCTCCTACTGCCATTCGCAATCCGATTTCACGGGTGCGCTCGGTTACGGAAACGAACATGATATTCATAATACCGATTCCTCCAACAATTAGGGAGATTCCGGCAATCACAGCCAGAAGAATGGTCATTACTGTTGAGGTGCTGCTGAACATAGTCAGCATTTCCTGTTGCGAACGTACATTAAAATCATCCGAATCGCCTTCCTTGATATTATGCTGTGAGCGCATGATAGCTTCCACTTCTGCCTTGGCTTTCTGAGTTACCTCTTCATTGGTTGTGGAGGTATAGATTCCTTGCAGATAGGTGATTGCCATAATCCTCTTTTGCACGGTTGTGTAAGGGGCAAGAATCACATTATCCTGATCCTGACCCATTCCGTTTTCACCCTTTTCGGAGAGGACACCAATAACCTCGAAAGGTATTTTATTGTAGCGGATGGATTTTCCAACAGGATCCACACCGGCTCCGAATAGGTCTTCAACAACGGTTTGTCCTAGTACACAGACTTTCGCCGAGACAGCTATCTCCCTTTCCGAGAACATTCTCCCGCTATTTATGGTGAATTTTCGGATATGAAGGAAATCTTCGTTCACCCCCTGCATTCCAACTGGAGTATTGTTTGACCCGTAAATTGCCTGTCCATTGGCGTTCACCATGGGCGAAACGGCTGCCAGATAGGTACAATTTGCCTTGATAGCTTCATAATCTTCCAGCACCATGGTTTGGGTGGCGGAGGCCGACATCCTTGCGCCCTGGAACATATCTGCACCAGGCTGGATCATCAGCATATTGGATCCCATTTTCGAGATCTCATCCTGAATGCTTTGCTTCGAACCTTGTCCGATGGCCAGCATGGCAATTACTGCTGCCACCCCGATGATAATTCCCAGCATGGTCAGCAGTGCCCTGAACTTATTGCTGTAAAGGGCTTTCAGCGATATCCGGAATAAATTTATTATGTTCATGATTATAGTTTCTAGATGGTTTAAGCTGCAGGATTATTCTTCTTCCTTTGGCAATCCGGCAAGAGCATCGGCTGCAGAAGCAGGTTTGCTGATTACTTCGTCACGGGTAATTCTTCCATCCCGAAGAACGATGCTCCTCTGACTGAATGCTGCAATATCCGGTTCATGGGTTACGAATGCGATGGTTTTTCCGTTGGCATTGAGCTGCTGGAACAAAGCCATGATTTCATAGGAAGTTCGGGTGTCAAGGTTTCCGGTTGCCTCATCTGCGAGGATAATCACCGGGTCATTCACCAGGGCGCGTGCAATGGCAACCCTTTGCTGCTGTCCACCGGACATCTGGTTCGGAGTATGGTCCATGCGGTTTGCAAGACCGACAGCTTCCAGCACCATTTTGGCTTTCTCCCTGCGGTCGTGGGAGGAGATTTCCGGGTTGTACATCAGCGGGAGTTCTACATTTTCGAGAGCTGTAGTGCGTGGGAGGAGGTTATAGGTTTGAAAGACAAACCCGATTTTCCGGTTCCTGAGTCTTGCCCTCTCGTTCTTGCTCATGCTTTTTACAGAAATCCCGTCGAGGAGGTATTCCCCTTCGGAAGGAGTATCCAGGCAACCCAGTATATTGAGCAATGTTGATTTCCCTGATCCGCTGGCACCCATAAAGGTGACGAACTCTCCTGCATGCACGGCAAAGGATATCCCCTTAAGCGCCAGCACTTTCTGGTTGCCTACCATGAATTCCCTTTTCAGGTTCAAAGCTTTTATTATCTCAGACATTTTCTTCTTTTCTAGTGTTTCGTACTCTTTTCAATTTCCTTTATTCCGAATCTTCGTTCTTTCAAAAGTTCGGCGTTCGGCGTTCGTTCGGGGTTCGGGGTTCGGCGTTTTGAGTTGTTAATCTTTGTTCTTAGTGTTTCTTAGTGTCCACCCCGGCGGACTGATTAATCCACAATAGTTCAAATCTCCCCTTCTCCTTGTCTCCCCGTCCCAAGGTCCCCTTGTCCTCAAGCCCCAAGTCTCCCCCCAAATTCCACAACCCCACAACAATCACAAACCCGCAATCCGCAACCCGCAATAACTCAATCTTCTCCTTAACTCATAATCCCCCGTCTCCTTATCTCCTTATCTCCTTATCTCCTTGTCTCCTTGTCCCCAAGTCCCCCCGTCCCCAAGTCCCCAAGTCCCCCCGTCCCCAAGTCCCCCCCCCAAGTCCCCCCCCCCCGTCTCCTCGTCAACACAAACCAACTCCCCCCTCTCGTCTACTTCTTCCCCGGTGGCTTAGGCATAAAAGGGCTCGATGAAGTCTTGGATTCAGCGGCTTTTACTGCTACCGTTGATACTTCCGAAGAAACAACCACCTTATCGCCTTGCTTTATTCCGGATTTGATTTCAATATTGGTTTCATCAGTGAGGCCGGTTTCAACTTTTACAGGATGCAGACCCTTTGAGTCTTCAATCCAGACAGAAGGATTTTCAATATTGGGCCATTTTGCCATAACAATGCTATCCGGTTTGAATCGCAAAGCCTTGGCAGGAATGGTAAGCACGCTGTCAGCTTTCTCGGTATAGGCGATAATGCTGGCAGTAAGGCCTGGTTTCAGTTTAAGATCGGGATTTGGTGCAGCAATCACCACACTGTAGGTAACCACATTTGAATTAGTGACCGCCAGCAATCTGACCTGGCTGACTGTTCCGATGAACTTATCATCCGGATATGCATCCACGGTAAAGCTCACTTCCTGTCCTTCCTTTACCTGGCCTATATCAGCCTCATCTACATTGGCCACAACCTGCATCTTGGTCAGGTCCTGGGCAATGGTGAAAAGGGTAGGAGTATTGAAACTGGCGGCAACAGTTTGTCCCTCATCCACAGCCCGGCTCAAAACTACCCCATCAATAGGCGAATAGATCATGGTGTAGCCCAGATTGGTACGGGCGCGGCTTACTTCCGACTTCATTTTCGAAACAGAAGCTTTGGCGCTGCTGAATTGGTAAAGGGCAGTTTCATAATCAGTGTTGCTGACGGCTTTCTTATCAAGCAGTTGCTTTATTCTGTTATAGTTAGCCTCCTGGAATACCAGCTGGCTTTCAGCCGATTCAAGATCTGCCTCCACCGATGCAAGCTGAGCAAGCAAAGGTGTCTTATCAATCTCAGCCAGCAGTTGTCCCGCTTTCACAACAGAGTTATAGTCCACATAGATTTTCTTGATAACACCCGACACCTGAGTACCAACCTGCACCTGTTTCAGAGGTTCAATGGTGCCGGTAGCAGTAACCGAATTGGATATATTGCCGATGCTAGCCTCTGCTGTTTGGTAGATGGTTGTCGCGGCCTTTTCACCTCTGTTGAAGTACCAGAACAAAGTGCCTGCTATTACCAGCGCGATTACAGAATAGATGATGATTTTTTTCCTTGTCATTTTGTGATGTTTTATTGATGCGATTTCTTGATTTGACTGATGAATAGAGTCTGAAACTGTTGAACAGAGTGCTTTAGAGTTCTATCCTTTTTTGCTGGTAGAAGTCGAGCAGCTTATAGTTAAGCACTGCCGAATATTTAGCCTGCAGAAATTCCTGCTGGGCAGAAAGGAATTTGTTCTTCTCAGTGAGCAGATCCACGGTGTTCTTCATTCCCAGATTGAACTGATCTTCTACCAGTTTGTAGCTTGTTTCGGTTGCCGACAATTGTTCCTTTGCAGCCTGGAACCTGCTTTGTGAAGCAATGGCATCCTGATAGGCTGATTCCACCTGAACCCTGAGGTTCTTTTCTGTTTCAGCATAGGAAAGGCGGGCGGTTTGAGCATTCAGAGTGGCTTTCTGCACGGCTGTCTTGGCCTGCCTGTTGTTGAAAATCGGGATGCTCAGGGTGAGTCCAACATTCTGGTAGAAGTTATCTCCCAGCTGGGTAGCATAACCATCGCTGACTGCAGAATTCTGTCCGGTTGATGCAGATGCACCCAGACTCAGGCTTGGCATGTAGCCTGCCTTTGCAATTTTGATGGCAAGGTCTGCCGATTGGATATTGAGTTTTTCATTTTCCACTTCCGGCATGAATCCCAGAGCGGTGTTGTAAACCTGCTGCTTTTCAGGAATAACCTTGAGTACCTGAGTATCGTTTATTTCAGGGAATACAAGCTTTAGGTCTGTACTTCCATCCAGTTCCAGAAGCTGCTTCAGACTCAGCATCTGCAGCTCAAGGTTGTTTTTGGCATTAACTAAAGTATAGGCATCATTGCTGTACTGCGATTGCACCTGTGCATAATTGCTTTCGGCTATATAGCCCGATTCAAGGAGAATTTTTGCCCTGTTTCGGGTTGCTTCTGATCCTGTAAGCGTATTTTCAGCATTGATAACCGCCTCCCTGGCATAGAGAACCTGCAGGTAGGCTGTGGTAACAGACAGTTCAATGGAATTGCGGGCTTCATCCACGCTCAGGTTGGCAGACTTCACACTCAGGTCCTGCTGAACGATATTGTTTTTCAGTCTTGAGCCATTATAAAGCACCACATCGGAGCGAAGTGAATAATTATTGCTGAAGTAAGAGGACTGACCGTTCAGATCCCCTTCATTGGCTTTCTGGTGAGTAAAGGATTCGCCAGCGGAGGCATTGAGAGATGGGAATAATGCAGCTTTCGACTCTTCATACCCGGCTTCATTGACTTTCACTCCAACCTGCATTTTCTTGATTTGGATATTATTTGCAAGGGCATAATCGATGCAGTTGCGAAGTGTCCAGTTTTTCTGCACTTCCTGAGCCGAAGCAAAACTGATGGAAGCAAGAAGGCAGATAGTGATAATGATTTTCCCCGTGTTCATTTGATGAATTTTAATTTCGGGGCAAAATTATCCCGCTCCAGCAGCAGCAGGAAACTATATATAAGATGATGGGAAGTTTGCGGACAAAGACCCATATTTTATCGACGAAGCAGATTCGGGAAGATTGCAGATAAATGCAGATGGAATATGGTTTTTGTAATAGGAATTTCGCAGGTACATAGCAGTTTCTGCTTTAATTTGTACTTTAAAGACTCATTTCCGGGCATAAATATTTATTGATAGTTGATTCATAACCAGAACTATGCGAAATAATCCAATTCTTATTCTGTTGGGCCTTCTGATAATCGTTCCAACTTTTGTTTGGGCTCAGGGGCATTCAATTAATTCCTGCGGCAGTATCAGTCGAATAGATGCATTCCCTTCGAAGTATGTCACAGCGAGGAATATCGATGTTTGGCTTCCAACAGGCTATACTGCTTCAAAAAAGTATAGTGTGCTGTATATGCATGACGGACAAATGCTGTACGATTCAGCCACAACCTGGAATCACCTTGCCTGGGATGTGGATGATGTGCTGGATGCGCTTATGAAGGAGGGGAAAATAAAGGATGTGATTGTGGTGGGAATATGGAACGGAGATAAAACCAGGCATGCCGATTATTTCCCTCAGAAGCCATTTGAATCACTCTCAAAGGATAAGCGTGAACAGGTGTTTGCTGCAGCAAGAAGCAACGGATATTCGGTTTTTAATAACTATGAAATTCAATCGGATAATTATTTGAAATTTATTGTGCAGGAGGTAAAGCCAAAGATCGACAGTGGTTTCTCAACCTATACTGATCGCAAGCATACCTTCATTGCCGGAAGCAGCATGGGCGGACTCATATCGATGTACGCCATTTGCGAGTATCCTGAAGTCTTTGGAGGAGCGGCTTGTCTGAGTACCCACTGGCCGGGAGTTTTTTCAATGGATAACAACCCCATTCCCGAAGCCTTTTATGAGTACCTGAGGAAAAACCTTCCGAATCCCAAAACGCACAGGATCTATTTCGATTATGGTGACCAGACCCTGGATGCCATGTACCCGCCATTGCAAAGGGAGGTTGATGCCATCATGGAGGAAAAAGGCTTCACTCCAGAAAGCTGGGAAACCCGCTACTTCCCGGGTGAAAACCATAGCGAAACTGCCTGGCATAAGCGATTTGCGGTTGTGGCGACTTTTCTGCTGCATAAGTGAAACGATTGGTGGTGATTTAGAAGTACTGCTGCGTTGGTAGTTTAATGGTTTGTGAAAGATAAAAGACAAAAGGAAAAAGATAAAAGACAAAAGGAAAAAGATAAAAGGACAAAGACAAAAGGATAAAGACAAAATAAAGACAAAAGATAAAAGGAAAAAGACAAAAGACAAAAAGACAAAAGGATATCAGTTAGTGGGAGGGAAAGAAGAAGGTGAGCTTAGGTGCTGATTGCTAAAAGGGTTCTCGCTGATTTTCGCGGATAAATGAGCTGATTTTCGCAGAGTTTATCAGTGTAAATCTCCGCTTTGACGGATATCAATGTCGTCTGAGTTCATGTTCTCAAATACTCAGCGAAAATCCATCAGTTGCCAGCGAATCAGCGTTTATCTGCGAGAAACTCTATGCTACTGGTTCAATGCTTAATAATATGTATACGCCTGAAAAATTTCCAAACTATCTTTCTTTTACTCAGTGAGGTGTGAAGTAGACTTATGCGGGATGAGTAAAAAATCCTGTTTATTTCAGGAAGCAGTTATATCTTCGTGCAGGTGCCGGTTTCGAAACCGTTCTTATTAAGTTTTTACAAATTGACAAAAGGAAGGTGACGAAATCATCTGGAAGGTTCAATGGCTTAGACCATTTGAGGGCTTTGGCCATTATTATGGTCTTTCTGTACCATTATCAGCTGCCTTATTTTGGGTATCCGGATTGGCTTCCGGAGGTTGCTAAATTCGGCTGGACCGGAGTAGATTTATTCTTCGTCTTAAGTGGATTCCTTATTTCATCTCAACTGTTTGAACAGATAAAGGCAAATCAGAAGATTTCGCTGAAGGACTTTTTTATAAAACGTTTTTTCAGAATCCTTCCCGCATATTGGACTGTAGTTTTGATCTATTTCTGCTTTACCTACTTTCATGAAAGGGAAGCGCTGCCTCCTCTATGGAAATTCCTGACATTCACACAGAATTTTGGAATGAACATCAACTTGTATGGGACGTTTTCACATGCCTGGTCGCTTTGTGTTGAAGAACATTTTTATTTCCTTTTGCCAATAACTTTATACTTCATGCTGAGCATCAAGCAATTCAAATGGTCAATTTGGCTGCTTATTGGATTATTCCTGTTCGGTTTTGTGATCAGATATTATAGCTGGAATAGTCTGTATAATCCAACCGGACTATGGTATAAATACATCTATTATCCGACCTACAATCGATTGGATGGTTTGTTAATTGGGGTTTCTATTGCTGCCATTTACCAATTTCGTCCTAAGGTTTGGGCTAAGATTTCACAATATGGAAACCTTATAGCAATTTTGGGCTTAGCTATTTTGATGGCTGCAGCGATTCTCTTTTATGATGAACGTTCCTTTGAGGCTTCAATTTTCGGATTTCCCATGATTTCAGTGGGTTTTGGGTTCCTTTTGATTGGTGCTGTAAGCCCAAACACTGTTTTGTCTTCCTGGGACTCGAAAATTACTTCATTTATTGCTACTCTTTCTTATGGTATTTATTTGATTCATAAAGGGATAGTCCATATGACTCAAAACTTTCTGTCAGGGTTCAGCATAGAACCAAAAAGCAATTTCATGATTCTCCTTTGTATAGGTACTACTATTATTGGGGCATTGCTTCTGCGTCTAATTATAGAAAAACCATTCATGAAATTAAGATCGAAACTTCTCTGAACCGATTATTGAGTGTTACGTTGGAACTAAATATACCATACTCAAATGATAGTACTGCTGCATTGGTAGTTTAATAGTTTGGGAAAGATAAAAGGAAAAAGACAAAAGGAAAAAGACAAAAGACAAAAGAGAAAAAGACAAAAGGAGATCCGTTAGTGGGAGGGAAAGAAGAAGGTGAGCTTAGGTGCTGGTTGCTAAAAGGGATCTCGCTGATTTTCGCGGATAAATGAGCTGATTTTCGCAGAGTTTATCAGTGTAAATCACCGCTTTGACAGATTTCTGTGTCTTCTGAGTTTTTGCTAGCTGATACTCTGCGAAAATCCATCTGCCGCTAGCGAATCAGCGTTCATCTGCGAGAAACTTTAAGCTACTGGTACAAACCATAAAGAATTTACATATTTAACCCTGGATTTCTTATCTTTCGTTTTACTTTTATCATAACCATGGAAAAACTTGAAATCTTCATCAGTCCGCGCAAAACCATTATCCTCCTCCTGGGCTCCATTGGTTTTGTGGCGCTTGGACTATTCTTCCTTCTTAATCCTGAACAATTTATTGGATGGAGGATTCAGAGTGAATTCTGGATTCAGGTGATTGGAGCGGCATCAGTGCTGTTTTTTGGATTTGCTCTGATTATAGGGATAAAGAACCTTTTCAGACGCGAGCCCGGACTAGTATTCGATTCCAATGGCATAGCCATCAACATGGGAGGCGGTTTCAAGGGACTTCTGGAGTGGAGGCAGATATCTGGTTTTTCGGAAGTAACGGTGCAAGGACAGCATCTGATTATGATTCACCTTGAAAATCCGGAAGCGTTTATTCAATCACAGAAAAGCAGTTTCCACCGCAAGATCATGCAATTTTCACTTACCAATTATGGCTCTCCAATCAGTCTCACCGCCACCGGAATGCAAACCAGCTATCCTGAATTATTGGATGCGGTTGAGAAGTATTTTGGGAGGTATAAATAAGGATTGGGTTGGAGAGATTAAGCTGGCAAATAGTTGGGGGTGGCGGAGAGTTACCCACGATTAGAGAAAATTTTCAGCAAGCGTCGAAATATTAATAAAATGTAATAACTTTGTAACTACAAATAAGAAAAGTCATGGACCTCTCTGTAGTTCAAATTGGGAATTCAAAAGGGATCAGATTGAGTAAAACCATTTTGGAAAAATACAATATCAAGGATACTGTTGAATTAGTATTAGAAAAAGGATATATCATTATTCGTCCCAAAACTTTACCAAGAAAAGGCTGGGAAAAAGCATTCAAAAAAATGCATGAAAACAATGATGATAAGCCGTTGATGGCAGATGTTTTTGAAGATGAAAATTTTGAGGAATGGATTTAATTCAATATTGTATCGTTTTAGTTAATCTGGATCCTACAGTCGGAAGTGAAATCAAAAAGACCAGACCTTGTGTTGTTATTTCTCCTGATGAAATGAACCGTCATCTAAAGACAATAACAATTGCCCCGATGACAAGTCAGTCTAAAAAGTATCCAACCAGAATTGAAGTTATTCATAATGATAAAACAGGTTGGATAGTAATAGATCAAATAAGAACTATAGATAGAATTAGAATATTAAAAGTACTTGATAAACTGACTGATAAAGAGATAGTTGCAGTTAAAAATATTATAAAAGAAACATTCGTAGATTAGAACTAACCGTAGGTAACACCACCTTTCTGGTACCAGGATTTCTCTTGTGCTTCTCAGGAAAGCTATTACTAAATTCAAAGTCAGTGCTACTCGGGATGTTGAGTGAATAATAAGCCGGGTAGCGTGTAGCCAGGGTATATCACCATAAAATATTCATAAGCATGAAAAAGTTTTTGTTTTGCCAGATAGTTTGCTTGCTGTTTTCTTCGATTTCAGCATTTTCTCAGATAGCTGATAATCCTGAACTTTTAAAAATGTACAACGAAGATCAGGGTTCCAGATTGGCAGGAAATATTGACTGGGAAGTATTATCCAGACAAGACAGCTTAAGGGAAGTCAGAGTGAATGAATTGATAGCGGAAGGTAAAATCACGACAGGAAAGGACTATTATCGTTCGGCGATGATTTTTCAGCATGGATATGATACTATTGCTTCAGGAATGGCAGTAAAGCATATGAAGATGGCTATTGAACTTGACTCCACAATTAATAAATGGCTACTAGCTGCTGCAATCGACAGAGACCTGATGAGAAGAGGTAAACCCCAGATATATGGAACCCAGTATGTAAAAATGGGAGAAAATACAAAGTGGGAACTCTATGAAATTGACACTACCCAAATATCTGATTCTGAAAGAAAGTATTATGGGGTTGAATCACTTGCTGAGCAGAAAATCAAGGAACGTCGTATGAACCTGATTTTGGTTTCGACATTCTACCCAAAATCAAATTCAATCGACAAAACGATACGGTTTATCAAAACTGAGAAGAAGAAGGGGCCTAAATCGGAATACAATGTTACAGAAGAGGGAATTAATAGTTTTGGTTATGACTTGATGAACTCAAATAAAACTCAGGAAGCATTAAAAATATTCAAACTGAATACTGAACTGTATCCAAACGGATACAACACTTTTGACAGCTATGGCGAATGTTTGATGAAGCTTAACAGAAAAGACGAAGGCCTTAAAGCCTATAAAAGATCATTGGAGTTAAATCCAAACAACGCCAATGCAAGGAGCATATTGGAAGAGAATAAATAACGAATATTAGAGTATGGATGGAGAAAAGAGTGTTCAGTTCTGGATTGATGGGGTCAAAGCTGAGCATGGTTCAATGGCTATTCGTATTGATAGTCTGATAAGGGAAGTGATCCCAAATATTCAATGCACAACAAAATGGCATAAACCCTCACAGCCACTTGGAGTTCCGTTTTACGGGATTCAGGATAAGGGCTGGATTATTGCCATATGGTCCTTCAAGGATAGACTGGGATTGGGATTCATCGCCGGAACAATGCTGAACCCGGAGCCTCCTGTTACCAGTATGGCTGGTCCCTGGAATAAGGGTACAGAGGTAAAAGCCCGAAGAATCGATATTCATGATGCGTCAGAATTTGACGAAAAGCTGATTCGCTCCTGGCTTGAACAAGCCCGAGAATTGCCCGGTTGGGGGAAAATATGATGAACAATCAAATAAGTGTGTCTGCCTGATTTTGTTGATTCCTATATCTAAAAAAATCTGGAATCGGCCTTTCGTGGATTTTCTCATATAACTTTACAAAAGACAATTTCAAAAATGACCCTCCCCAATAAAAACCCGGAAGTAACAAAATTCCTTGAAGGACAAAATCACCCTTTACATCAGGAAATTGAGTTGCTGAGGGAATGCATTCTGACGGCAAATGCAAATCTGACAGAGAACATTAAATGGAACGGTCCCAATTACTGCTTTGCCGGAGAGGACAGGATTACAATGAAAATTAATCCACCTAAACTGATTCAACTAATTTTTCACCGGGGAGCAAAGGTTAAGGAACAACCTAAGGAAAAGCTCCTCGCAAAGGACTTTGGGCTCCTCGAATGGAGAGGGAACGACAGAGCTATTGCGACTTTTAGAAATAAGCAAGACATCGAAAGCAGAAAATCGGAGCTGATGGAAATTGTTTCTGCCTGGATTAAAGCAACTGAATAAAATGGAATAAAAGCAATGAAACTCTGAATTGGTTTGAATTGATAACCCCAAAGACTAAAAACTCACATCGAAATGAAAAAAACCATTTTAATAATCCTGGCAGTCCTGGTTTCATTCTGCTTCGGTTTCGCTTTCAAATCAATGATCTCAGACCCATCCGGTGAGCAGGGACAACTCAAAAGAGTGACTGGAATCGGTGGTATTTTCTTTAAATGCAAAAACCCTAAGTTGGTAAGGGAATGGTATCAAATGCATCTTGGATTAAATACAAACCAATACGGTGCTGTCTTTGAATGGAGGCAAGGTGCCGATACCACCAAAAAGGGCTTTACACAATGGAGTCCGTTCTCGGAAACGACTAAGTATTTTGCACCCTCCACCAAGGATTTTATGATCAACTTCAGGGTTGATGATTTAGTTGCACTTGTAGCTCAACTCAGGAATGAGGGAGTAACCATTTCCGACAGCATCGAAACCTTTGATTATGGGAAGTTCGTTCACATCATGGATATTGAGGGAAACAAAATTGAACTCTGGGAACCCAATGATGAAGTTTATGAACAAATGGGGATAGAAATGGGAAGCAAGACCACAAAATAGTTTCCTTAAGAAAGACAGTTTATGAGCATCATCAGTTATCACTCATTCAGTATATTTGAGAATTATTAACCCTAATATTTCTGCAAATGAAACTTCAGATATCCCTTCTTCTCCTTCTGACCCTTCTTATGGGTTGCTCCAACTCCGGACAGAAAAACACTGCCGATGAAAAGGCGAAGTGCAAGCATTCCGTTCCTTTTGGAGATATTGAGATTTGTCTGCCTGAGATTGATGGCATGACCGAATGTTATGAACGGCCCAATGTAAAGGCGCTCGCTGATAAATTCGAATATGAAGGAAATGAGGTAAAGGCTTTTTATCAATAATGAAACCTACAAGAAAGTGGATAGTCTTGATAAAATCGTACGACGATTATTTCAAGATCTATATCACCAAGACAATGACTGGTCAGAAAGCGGGCACGGCACAGCTGGATGAAATGACCAAAATGTGGAAGGAAACTTCCTGCAGGAGAACTGGGATGAATTAAAGGGTAAGCTTAATAAGAGCCTTGATTTTATTTCCGTCGGACAACCGGTTTTGGTTGAGAATTACAGTCCGCACAAGAACATCCGCACTTTCATCATGCTTATCAAATACCAGATGGAAGGCTATGAGCAGGTTATCGTCGGCACCATGGACATTCTCCTTATCAAGGATCGCCTGGTATGGCTTGCATACTACAAAAACTATGATGGAGAAGAATCCATTAAAAAAGCCAAAGCAAAGAACGACTATATCGCCCTTCGGGTTATGGAGGTGAATTAGTTTTTAGTATCTAGTTGTTATTGTTCGGGGTTCAAGTAGTTCGGAGTGCGAATGTGCAAGTAGCATAGAATAGAACACTGATGACACTGATTAGACAGATTTACACGGATTTAATGGAACATTGTTGAAAAACACTCGACAAGCTCAATGTGATAGTTTCTTTCATGTTTCATTCCCAAATTACCGAATTTTCATCCGCCAGCTAGCGAACTCCGTTCCGCATCGCTTCTTTTATCTTTATACTTTTGTCTTTTGTCTTTTCTTCCAACAATCCATCACATGCCTTTCAACTTCCAGATTCGCCAATTCCTGAATGTACTAGTATTGACAGGAATTACTTTGTTGCTGTTTCAGGCATGCAAGAAGGATGAAACAACAAACCCGCCTGTTGTTGTATCCGATTCAGCCGATCCGGTTCAGTATGAAACACCATTTTTGGGAGTTCCGAATACGGCGGATATTGTCATGTATGAGATTAATGAAAGAGCCTTCAGCAGTTCGGGAAAACTTTCAGGCATCATTCCAAGACTTGATTCCATTAAATCACTGCATGTTAACGTCATCTGGCTTATGCCCATCTTCCCGATAGGGATTATCAAGTCAGTGAACTCACCCTACTGCATCCGCAACTACACTGAAGTAAACACTGAGTTCGGCAACCTGAACGACCTCCGAACTCTGGTGAGGGAAGCACATAAGCGGGATATGGCTGTAATCCTCGACTGGGCAGCAAATCATACTTCCTGGGATAATCCATGGATAAAGAACCGCTCATGGTACACCCAGGATGCAACCGGGAATATTATAAGTCCGGCGGGTACCAATTGGCAGGATGTTGCAGACCTGAACTTCGACAATGCAACAATGCGCAAGGCAACTGATCAAGGCCTTGAAATATTGGGTACTTGCTGCCAATGTTGATGGTTACCGTTGCGATGCGGCCGATTTTGTGCCTTTTGAATTCTGGAAACAGGCCATCGATAGTCTGAATGCAATACCAGGGCGCAAACTGATTTTGCTGGCTGAAGGCGCTCGTGCAGATCATTTCACCGCCGGATTTCAATTGAACTTTGGATGGGATTTCTTTGCCAGCGGAAAGAGTATTTTCAGCAACGGACAGCAGGCCAGCGGATTTTACCAATCGCAGTTAACAGAATATAGCGCCATTCCTGAAGGCTCACATAAGCTGCGGTTTACCTCCAATCATGATGAATGTGCATGGTATGATACTCCCATCGGACTTTATGGCGGGAAGGAAGCTTCCATGGCTGCATTTGCCGTTACCGCTTTAATGGGAGGGGTGCCGCTTGTATATAACGGACAGGAAGTAGGATGTCCGGTTAAGCTGCCCTTTTTCAGCCGTTCCCCCATCAGCTGGGCCACCAATCCATGGATGACCGATGAATACAGGAAATTGCTGGGAGCCCGGGCGTCGGTTCATGCTCTTCGAAGCGGCAATCTCAGCTATTATCCGCATAACGATGTGGTGGCTTTCACAAGAACGCTATCAGGAGAAAATGCTCTGATATTGGTCAATACAAGAAATACAGAGAAGGAATTTCTGTTTCCGTCTGCTTTACAAAACAGCAGCTGGACTGACAAACTAAATGGTGGGACTGTTACTCTGGGAAGCAGCGTAACCCTTGGAGCATATGAATATCTGGTACTGCTGAAGAATTAGGAAATCAGTGAAAGTCCTTGATTTGAGTTCAGAGCGGGTCCAAACTCAAAATTCTTCTAATATTTAATCCTGAACTTAATTGAGCCACCTTTAAGCTCATTATCGCTGCTGCCTGCATCATCAGGTCTTGGGCCACTTCCGCCTCCCGGTCCCATTGAACCACCATCGCCCATCTGACCTCCTCCACTTCCCATCTGTCCGCCACCTCCGGCACCCCCCATTTGTCCTCCTGAAGGTGGTCCCTGCTGACCTGACGGCCTTCCTGACAGTAATGCAAAATCATAAGTTTCTATTTGAATGCCTACGATATTGGCATCCGGATTTTTGGCAGATTGTTTTTGCTTGATCAGCTGCAAGGGAATCGAATATTCAATGAACAGTCCTGATCTGGAATCCATGCCTGCAGATGCCTGAATAAGCTTCGATTCTGAATTCACAAAGTTGCCATCAACGCCTTTGCCGAATCCTTTGAGAATAATTGAATGCTCGGATTCATTGAACATTTTCATCATCATTTCCCCTGGTTTTTCAGCTCCTGGTTTCTGGCGGGTCATATTCGGGGCTTGCTTTCTTTCCTGTTGCATGGCAAGCGGGAACTGAATCTCCATTGTTTCATTGCCTGATCCATCAGGTGCAATCCAAAGGTCCAGTCCACCATTGATTATCTGCATCATGGTGTTTTGTTCGGTTGCCCGAATGCAAATAAACAGCTTGGAACTGTCGGACGCCATCGTATACTGAAGTCCTGTTTTGCTGTCGCTGTATCTCAATGGCAGACTCCATTCCCCCGGTTTCCCGTCGATGGTTACCGGCAAAACCGGCCTGTCTGCAGTGTACAGTGTTGACTTGCAGCTCAACATTATGGTGCCGAGTGCAAGCAGTATCAAGATATTTATCGTTTTGAATTTCATTGAGCAAAATCTTATGACTAAATAGTGTTGTGAATGTTGCTAAATACTGCGAGTAGCATGGAATAGAACACGGATTCGCCAGCTGGCGAACAGATTATCACAGATCTTTTCCTTTAAGAATCACACATCTCCCAGTCCCCCAGTCCCCTTGTCATCAATCAGCAATCTGCCCCCCGCAACTCCCAATAATCCGCAACCCGCAACCCGCAATCCGCAATCAGAAATTCCCAATAACCTATCTCCCTGTCTCCCCGTCCCATTGTCTCCCCGTCCAATAACCTGCAATCCGCCCCCCGCATTCCGCAACTCCCAATAATCCGCAACCCGCAACCCGCAATCCGCAATCAGAAACTCCCAATAACCTATCTCCCCGTCTCCCCGTCCCATTGTCTCACCGTCCAATAACCCGCAATCCGCAATCCGCAATCCGCAATCAGAAATCCCCAATCCTCGTCACCTTGTCCCCTGTCTCAAACTCCTCGTTTCCAGAAAAAGGGACGGGAAGCGGGCCGAAGAAACCCTCCATTTTCGGCCTGGGCCTGGTAACCCAACACTTCCCGTGTTCCTTTTTTTCTCCCACCAGAGACAAACCTCAAGTCAAACATTTAACATTGCCAATCGTGGAATAGTCATTATCCGTCAACAGATTGCCGGGGTATTCATTCTTAGTTTTCCCTTACTTCTATAAAAGCTGTATCAGAACTCATTCCTGTAAACACGCCGTAACCATTGGTTATAGCCGTAACAGGGTTGGTCAGATTATTTGAATTACTAGTCAGGTGCTGGTATAAGTCAGCAAAGTCCTTGTTTACCTTGAACAGCACCACCCTGTAATGCCCGAAGAAGTTCAGGTTTCGCATGCCAATGCGTGCTCCGGCTGATTGCACAGGTGCCTCACTCTGATTGAGGGATATATCCAGATCTTCCATCAGGTAATTGATATAATCGGGGGTGCTTTCCAGATATTCCACCATCAGGTAATAGTAGCTATCGTCATCATTGTCCCAGGTAACCTCAATATCTTCCATTGGTCCACCACCAAAACCTGTTGAAGAACTTGTGATTCTGTCAGTGTAAAGAATGGTTTCGGAAAGGGCAAAATTTGCAGGCTTTTCAGGGATTACTGTCGAAGAAGTAACAGAGTCATCATAATACCTGAACTTCAGCTCATAGGTGATTCCCGGTTCAATGCAGGCATTCTTCAGTTTCAGCTGGTAGATACCGGTAGATGTTTCCTCCAGGTCGTAACCATTGATTTGCAATTGCAGTCCGCTGATGTATTCCTTCACTTCATTGGTATCGGTTGAGAAAGGCAGTAGTTTTGAAACGTTCACGGTGATGGTGCTATCGCCGGCAACCAGGTAGGATTCCACAACGGCAATTTTTTCTGAATCCAGCGGAGTGGTCAGTTCCTTGCTGCATGAAGTCAGCAGGGTTATCAGGGTAAGTATATAGATTATATTCTTCATGATTATCGTATTTGCAGGGAGAGTGAAACATTGGGAGTAATTCCCAGCAGATTTACATTGGTTTCGGTAAGGCCGGTTTCATCAACTGTGAATTCCTTGTACCAGACATTCTTTCTGTTATACACATTGAAGAGAGAACACCCTATGCTGCCTTTGCCGGTTTCTCCCATGGTAAAGTCATATTTAACCGACAAGTCCAGTCGATGAAAGTCAGGGAGCCTTGCAGCATTTTTTGAACCCGGGATAATTACGCTTTGAGTGGTGCCATCAGGCAGAGTGAGGACATATCCGCCAATGGGTTGTGTGTAGGGCAGGCCAGTGGAATAAACCCATGTTCCTGAGAGGGTGAATTTCTTGATCTTGTAGATGGCTACAACCTTAAATTCATTGGTTACATCCTGCGAAGCAGCGAAATATCCTTCACCATATACCGGAATTTGTACCTGGTTTCGGAAAGTGTAAGCTATCCAGCCGTTGAATTTCCCGAATTTCTTCTGAAGCAGAAGATCGATTCCACGTGTATAACCTGTGCCTTCATAAAAGAGGCTGGAATAATCGATGCTTTCACCAAAACGATGAGAGAATCGAAGGGTGTATTCAGTGAGTCCGGATAACCTTTTGTAGTAAGCTTCAGCATCGATAAGAATATCCTTGGTTTCATAACTGGTTCCGGCAATAAAAATGCACCGAGCTGCTCACAGGAATATTGTCACCATTCGAAAGCACTCCAGATATCCCGGCTTCCTGGATTGAATATCCTCCCTTATGATTCGATTGGCAAATTGATAATACAGTCCGGTGGAAGCCTTGATTTTCCATTGTGAGGTCGCATTGATTGACGCCTGGAATCTCGGCTCCACATAGGGTTTACCGGATTGATCATAGTATGAAATCCTGAGTCCGGGAAGCAGTGTGATCTTCTTGCCATAAGGTGTGAGGCGGTCCTGGATATAAGTGGCTACCAGGTTACCGTCGTTCTTCATGTCAAGAATGGTAAGAGTATCATTTTGGAGGAAGTTGTAACTGATTCCGTAATGATTGTACTGTGCTCCGAATTCCAGTTGGTTTTTCTCATTCCATTTCCATTCATTATCGGTTTTGAAGCAGAAATCCTTGAGAATATTTTCT
Organism: Bacteroidales bacterium; assembly: GCA_016707705.1. Classification (GTDB taxonomy): domain Bacteria; phylum Bacteroidota; class Bacteroidia; order Bacteroidales; family UBA4417; genus UBA4417. Next base: position 68,291 of record JADJHD010000018.1, on the reverse strand, counting down.
TCTACCGATCCATTGTTGAACTCGCTGCTGGTGCCGTCTTCCTTGATAATGGTGCGAGCATCGCTGCGATCCTTTGAATTGGAATAATCCGAAAAGGAGACCAGATTATTGGTGTAAAGTTTTTCATTCCATTTCCTTGACCATTTTACGCTGCTGCCCCAGTTTCCCCATTTGGTTAGGTCAGTGACTCCACCGCTTACACTCATTCCACCCCGGGAGTGATTCATATCGCGTGAGTTATCGAAGTAATCCTGCCCGCTGAAAAAGCTGGCGGATAAAATATCCTTGGAAGTGATTTTATAGGTAAGCTTGGCATTCAGGTCGTAGAAGTAGGAGGTAGGCTGTTGTTCCTCAACCATCCTTTGCATTCCGCCCGGCATTTCTCCTACAGGCTTGGGACCTTCGGTTGTATTATCCTGACTGAAGGAGTTGAATATTTTCTCGTACAGAAATGTCTTGTACGAACGGCGCCCGGCAAGGAAGAGAGAGCCTTTTCCCTTTAGCGGGATTTCAGTATAGGCATTGATTCCGATAAAGCCTGCATCTACTCCGGCATTGAATTTCTGATCATTGCCTGTTTTTGCCAATAATTTCCATAACACTGGAGAGTCTGCCTCCGAATTTGGATTCAAATCCTCCCTTGTCCAGTTGTACTTCTTTGATCGCATTGGGATTGAAGGCGCTGAACATTCCGAAGAGATGTTCCTGATGATAAACCGTGAAGCCATCATACAGAATGAGGTTTTGATCCGGTGTTCCTCCTCTTACATACAATCCTGCTGAGGATCCGCTGCTTCCGCCGATTCCTGGCATAAGCTGGAAGGTCCTGAAGATATCCTTCTCACCCAGACTGGGCAATTCGGCAAGTTTTGCAGGCGCCATTTTGATAAGGTTAGCCCCTCTGAGTGCCTTGAGCAGGTCTTCCCGCTGTCCCTTCACTTCAACTGCCTTCAGCTGGGTGCTCATTGGGTCCATCAGAATGGTAATGTTCTGGAAATCAGCATGCGGACTCAGATAAAAAAGCTGCTTGTAATAACCGAGGTAATAAACCAGGATTGCAGATGTATCAGAAGGGATGTTGGCAAGGGTGAAATAGCCATCAACATTGGAGGAACAACCCCTGGAAGTACCCTGAATCAGGACGGATGCAAAAGGCAGGGGTTCACCACTGAGCTTATCCTCGACAATACCGATTTCGCAAAGTTGAATTTGGTAGGCTTCTTTTATATTTGATTGGCAGCAGTGAGTTTGTTGCCCGATGCCCCTGGATATTACACGATGACCTTTTTCATCGATGAAATGCAACTTTCAGGATTATTCTGGACACCTTCTATTGCAACAGGAACCGGAGGTATTGGTGAACAGGTAGTTAGAGTATAACCTTTAACCATTGCTGAATCGTAGAAATATCCACCTTGTACTTGTAATTTGAAATCGCCCAGTACCTTCAAAGAGGGGGTATTCCAATAGTATTCGAAATCTTCACTACACCGGAATCCTGAGCCTTCACCATATGGGGCTAAACAGGAAGGCCAGTATAAACGAGCTTATCCAGGGAAGGGTGATATAGTACTTTTTATTTGTCATTCGGGGATAAATTGATCTGCAACCTTGCGCAGTAGATGGAATTCAGGGTTTCTAAAGCTAATTGGTGTTTTTTTGGGTATAGTTGTGCAAGTCTTTTCTTCAGGTTTTCAAGACCTATTCCTGATCCGCTCCTGTCGGTAGCCGGTTTCGGATAACATGAGTTTTCAACACTCATCAATACGGTTTGCCTTCTATTTCCATCACCAGATGAATAAGGATGGAGAAGCCATAGAAATTCCATGTTTGAATGCGTTTTTCCATAAAGTTTAAGCAATGGGGCTATTTTGAGTCCTGAGTCATCTGATGGAAATGTGTATTCAATCTTTACATCCTCCCTGGTTCTGAGTTGCATCATCTGAATGTATTCACGCAGGAAGTTGATCTCCTTCGACACCGGAACTTTTGGTTCATTCGTTTCATACAGAAGGTAGCGCATAAGTTTAGCCAGTCCCTGAATCCCTTCCTTTGCTTTTTGGAAGGGTTCCCTCATTGGGGTCCTGTTTCCATTGCCGGGAGGTGGACCATGAGTGAAAGGCGGCGGGTGAGGAAGCAAAACGCTGATCATGCTGCTGAGGGATGCAAAAAGAATCATCAATAGAAGGTTGATTCCAAAAAAGGCAAGGATATTTCCTTTCTGAATCAGCAGACGGGTAAGGATGAAGTAATTGATGTAAAACAGCAGGAATGACCATCCCAGCGGAAGCCAGAATGCCTGCATGACAAAACTGAACCGGAAAATCTCATCGCCTGAGAACAGGAATGGAAAACTAAAAAGCACCAGCCAGGCGATGATGTGCATGATAACACCCATTGCTTTTTTCTTCCTGCTGCTTATCAAATTCCGGGTTTCATTCGGTAATTGGGTAAAAATGAGAAATCAAGGCGCTTGGTTCAACTTGTTCTGCGGAGAGTGGCTGCAAATTGTGGTATGGGCGCCTGCCAAAATGAAATATACGTTTAGCCTTAATCAGGCGATAGACTGCCCGATTTTATCTATCAGGAAATGGGGGAATTTGAAAATGATGTGGAGATGTGGTACGCGGGGGAGCAGGAGTCGCCATGGCCCCGGTCGGAGTTGCCTCAGCGAAGTGCCGAACGTCTGACCGCTGCCTGCGGGATAAGGCACGGGGAGAAGTAGAGTGAAATGTGAAGATGAGGGGCGAAGTGAATCAGCCGGCTGGCGGATAAGGATGTGGAGATGTGGAGATGTGAAAATGTGAAAATGAGGGAATTTGTCCGCAGGCTGGCGGATGAAAATCGCAAGAATTTGTAGTAACCGATTCTGTGTATATCTGTCCGCCGCAGCGGACATCCGTGTTCTATTCATTGCTATATGTGCGATTTATAACCTCGATACGAGTAAAACTATCCTGGCAATAAATCATCTGCAGGTTCATAATTCCTTAACAGAAAAGAGCGTTAATCTTGTTACTTTTGAAACAGTTAACATTATCCTCAAAACCAATCCCATGAAATACCTTCTGCTATCAGTCATCCTGGCTACAAGCCTGCTTATTTCCTGCAATTCAGGAAACAGGAACAAGCCAGGGCGGGACTTTGAAAAACTCCTAACAGCCTCCAGCTGGTACCAGCATTCCGCCGAAATGAAGGCTCTTTATCATCAGGGATTCAATATCGCCAGGGAAAGAGTTGAATCCGAACTGACAAAGCCAAAGGGAGAAAAGCCTCTTGCAGTTGTAGTGGATATCGACGAAACCATGCTGGATAATAGTCCGTTCGAAACCCAACTGATGAAGGAAGGCGAAACAGAGGACGGCTGGCATTCCTGGACTAACAAGGCTTCAGCACGTGCTTTGCCAGGAGCCCTGGAGTTTGCAAAATTCGCAGAAGGGAAAGGTGTTGCCATTTTTTACATCACCAACCGCGACAGCAGCGAACGTGAATCCACACTCAAAAATCTGGCATCAGTAGGTTTCCCCTTTGCGACCGAAGATCACCTTCTAACCCGCGGGGATATTGCTTTTTCAAACGGTAATGTAAGTTCCAAAGCCGGCAGAAGGGCAAGAGTGGCATCTACACATAATATCATTCTACTGATAGGCGACAATCTGAATGATTTCTCCGAAATATTCGAAAACCGTAAGGAAAATGATGGAAAGCTGCCGTTGCAAAAAATGCAGCTCTTCGGAAAACGCTATATTGTTCTTCCCAATCCCATGTACGGCGCCTGGGAGAAACCGCTGTTCGACTATCAGGATAAACTCAGCGAAAAGGAGAAAACTCAGCTTATGCTTGAGAAATTGCTGGATAAGTAAACCAGATCTTTCAGAAAAAGCTGTCAGATTAAAGCCCTCTTCCTCCTGTCATCAGACTGTACAGTCCCGGTAGTAGCCATCGGATTAACGCCCCAATGCCTATTGCAGAAATAATTATGCTCAGCGGCAAAAGAATAAATGTTAGCATTTGTGATCCGGGCAGTGGACTCAGCAACGATAGGGCCGGGTCAATCAGGTATGCAACCAATGGAGCATGCAGGGCATAAATCATGAATGCAAAGGCGCTGGTCCAGACAAACCACTTCTTGTCCATGAACCACTTCACAAGACTATCCAGTCCATACCAGCAGAAGATCAATCCACTCAGGATTGTCGCTTTATGCAAAATTGACAAAACCGGATATATGACATTCCCCAGCAGGGGTTGTCCATTAAAAGCCAGATAGGTTTTCACTGTAACCAAGGCCAGGAAAAGAATTCCCCAATAGCGGGGTTGGAGTCTTTTTGAGGGTGAGTCAATTGAGAATTTGGTTTTCTGCATCCAGACTCCAAGAGAGAAAAACAGCAGTCCTTCACCTTCTACAAAATACAATCCTACCGTACCCAGCCACATCAGAAGAGTAATACCAAAGAATACCCAGCGCCAGACAGGATGGCTTATACACCATTTTATCCAGGGATATGCCAGGTTGTATATCAGCAGTACCCTAATAAACCAAAGCTGATAGGATACCGGGACAAAAAGCCATCGGGCAATAATTTCATACCAATGATACTGGGAAAGCAGCATCCTTGTTTGATCAATCTGCATGATGTGCGAATCAGTTACCATTTTTTGTCCTGCCGGGAATGACTCAAGCAGAAAGGTAAACAGCAATGCCAGTGTACTCCAGAGAACATATGGAATTAAGAGGGTGCGCAGTCTTTTGTTGATGCGTTCCTTGTATGGTTTCTGATCATGTATGGCATACAGGAATCCCGAAATAATGAACAGCATGGGAATCCTGAAGCGAAAGAGTCCATTGGCAAGGAAATACTCGGTAAATGCGGTAAAGGTCATGGGCTCTCCCGGAACAGTCCAGGGCTGCATATACCTTACATCCAGATTATACCCATGCACAAACACCAGCAGTACCATCGAAACGAAGGACCAAAACCTGAACTTGGAACTGGTAAAGGAGGATATGGGCATGGAGGGGGTGATAAAGACAAAAGGCAAGATGAAAGACCGGCGCGGGAAAAGATGGAGATGCGAAGGATGGAGTCCGCGTGCTTGAGCGAAAATCAGGTGTCCGCTGGCTGGCGGATGAAGATGTGACTGCGCAGCGAAGGGTCCGCCGGCGGGCGGACGATCAGTCCGTACTCAAAATTCTGCTACTTGCATTCGAACAACGAACTCCGAACCTTGAACTCCGAACACTAACAACCAATAACTATGAACAACTAAACTATGAACAACTAAACTACTAACAACTAATCTACTAACAACTAAACTACCAACAACTAATCAACTCAGGGCTTTTCTCGCTTTCAGGATATACTTCGCGGTATCAAGCGGACTGATGCCTTTAAAAGGGCGGATAACACCAAGTTCATCAGGGCAATCACTATATCCATGGAAATGAGTGGAGATGCGAGCCTTGCCACCAGAACGGGAACTAAGTTTAACCGGATAATCCAGTGAGGTAGAAACAGGCAGCAAGCCATGCAAAGTAAACCTCCCTGAATCCATAACAGGACTTTCAAAACTGCCCCGCATACGGGTAATGTCACTGGTAATGGCACCCAGCAGATCCTCAGTAGCCTGAATCCTGAACCTGACAATTGGCTCAAGCAAAGTGGTTCCGGTGTTGACCAGCCCATCCATTATGCCCATGGGAGTAGCAATCACGAAATCCCCGGGACGGGAATGCATCTCGTGATCCTCGCCTTCAATGAGGGTAATTTTGAGATCAGTTACCTCCCAACCCTTGATTCCCTGCTTCAATGCTACAGGAATGGTCCTTTCCACTTCATTCTGATATTTCTGCAAGACATCATTTACCCCAATCTCACTTTTATACTGAATGCCACTGCCACGCTCACCCGGCTCAATGAGGAATTTAAGAATTGCCCAACACGGTTTGGGCATCCAATACCTGACGAAACCTTCAGCAGTTGTGCTGGGTGTTTCCTTATAGATGACCGTGGGGTTTTCAAATTTCGCTGCCAGATTGAAGCGATCGAGGAGGAGCTGTTCCAGGATCTCCATCTGTATCCAGCCCATAAGTTTCAATTGCAGCTCTGCTTCCTCCCGAAGCCATTCAAATTCAAGGGCCGGATCTTCCTCCGACAATTCCAGCAATGCTGCTGCCAAAGCCGGGTAATCCTTGCTGTTAACAGCCTGAACCTGCACCGATAAAAGGGGTTGCTGTATCCTCACCTCTGCAGCTGCTGTTTCATCCTGATTTCCCAGAATATCACCTATTCTTGCTCCCGATAGACCGCAGAGTCCGGCAAGTTCACCGGCAGATGCCGAGCCAATATCTTCAAATTTCCCGGGCAGCATTCTTCGTACCTGAGTGATTTTTTCCTCAATTTCCCTGCCCTGAATTTTAACGGTATCCCGGTTCCTGACAGTTCCTTGCAGCACCCTCACCATCGCAACCTTGCCCATAATTTTATCGTGATCAATCCCATAAACCAATGCTGAAAATGGTTTCTGGGAATCTCCTGCAGGCGAGGGCAGGTAAACAACAACTGCATTCAGAAGCTCTTCAATTCCCAATCCGTATTTGGCAGCCCCAAACAACAGTGGAGTTGCGGCTTTTTCACCAACAAGTTTCTTTAACTGAAGATTGAAATCATCGAACGGAATCTGCTCGCCCTCAAAATATCTTTCAAGCAGTGACTCATCACTTGCGGCAAGAGTTTCTGTTATCGAAGGATCCATGTTTTCCGCAGACCAGCAACTTTCGAATCGGGCATTGGATTCCCCTTCATCATGACAATGCTGCAAACACAGGGGTGAGAGATGCAATTCATCCTTGATCTCCTTCATGACCCGGTGAATATCGGCTCCGATGCGGTCAATCTTATTGATAAAGACAAGAGCAGGGAATTTTCGCCTGTTTCAGTACATTCCATAGCGATTCGGTATGTGCCTGAACACCTTCTACTGCAGAAATAACCAGTATGGCGCCATCAACAGCCCTCAGACTTCTCTGAACATCAGCCGAAAAATCCACGTGTCCGGGAGTATCCACCAGATTGATGAAAATATCCTTCCATTTGAAGGCCACAAGGGCGGACCTGATTGAAATGCCCCTCTGTTTTTCGACCGGGAGAAAGTCTGTTTGGGTTGTTCCCTCATCCACACTTCCCGGCTTCTTTACAACACCTCCCAAATAGAGCATTTGCTCTGTAATGCTGGTCTTACCGGCATCAGCATGCGCAAGGATGGCAATATTTCGAATTTGTCTGGACAAATGAATTCAATTTGTCTGCGAACTTACTCAATTTTGATGATGGGGTTGGTTTCAATTTTATAAGGGTTAAATGGGTTTCTTTCTGCTGCTAACTATTAATCTCTCTTCAACACTTCAATTTCAGAATACTCTGTTTCACAAAATTCCCTCGATAGAGATAATTCCTTGTGAAATACTTCAGTTTTCCGGTAACGTTTGCGCAAACGTTTGCGATGCTTCATGAAACAAAATTGACATTCAGGTAACATAATTGATAACAGTCCCAGGAATAGCTGCTATTTGTAACATAATCGATATTCATTGTAACCTCTTTGATAGATATTGAAGCATTTGCAGTATTAATATTGCGATGTTCTATTTCTCAAATAACCTAATTAAATCCATGAAGAATTCCAAAGTTACTCTCCAGGCAATCTTTATTGCATTAGGTGGTTTTCTGTTCGGTTATGATATAGCCGTAATCTCCGGGACTACTTCTGCGCTTGAAGCCCTTTTCTCTCTGAGCAAGTTTGAATTGGGTTTTACTGTTGCGATAGCTCTTATTGGTACCATTATCGGTACCACTATCATTGGAAAGCCGGCTGATACCTATGGCCGCAGGAAAGTCCTGCAGGTTATGGCACTGATTTTTGCCCTTGCTGCCCTTGGAAGTTCCATGTCTATGAACTGGTACATGCTGCTTTGCTTCCGTTTTGTCCAGGGATTGATAGTTGGGGGAGTATCGGTTGTTGTTCCAATGTATATAGCTGAAATTTCACCGGCCAAAATGCGTGGACAACTGGTTGCGCTTAACCAGTTCAATGTTGTGACCGCAATATTCTCAGCATATCTGGTGAATTATCTGATTGCTCAGTCGGCAACTGAAAATGCATGGCGAATCATGATAGGTGTAGAAATTGTTCCCGCTCTGCTTTTCTTTTTACTTCTATTTAAGGTTGAACCAAGTCCGCGTTGGTTGATTATCAAGGGAAAGACTCAGGAAGCAATTGCAATATTCAAAAAGCTGGGAATTGAAAAGCCTGAATCAGAAGTAAATTCAATTGTTGAATCCCTGCAAGCTTCTGAATCGGTAAGTGATGCCAAACTATTCTCAAAAGAAAATTACTTCCCTGTAATTTCAACCATTCTTATTGCAATGTTCAACCAGCTGGCTGGAATCAATGCCATTATCTATTATGCTCCCCGTATTTTTGAAATGACGGGCCTTGGACAAAATTCCGCTTTGCTTCAGTCAATTTCTATTGGTGGAACCAACCTGCTTTTTACATTTGTGGCTCTGTTTCTGATCGACCGTTACGGCAGGCGCACCCTGCTTATGATTGGCTCAGTTGGAATGGTAGTATTTCTAAGCCTGATTGCCCGGGCATTTTTCCTTAACTCCTTTGATGGATATTCAGTTATGCTTTACCTGATAGGTTTTGTGGCATTTTTTGCCTTCTCGCAGGGAGCTGTGCTATGGGTATTTATTTCGGAGATTTTCCCTAATAATGTAAGGGCAAAGGGACAGGCGCTTGGGAGTTTCACCCATTGGGTTATGGCAGCAATTGTAAGCTGGTCATTTCCGATAGTAACAAATATGCCTTCGATAGGAGGAGGATACTCATTCGCTTTTTTCGCACTGATGATGCTGTTGCATTTCTTCTTCGCATGGAAGGTAATTCCTGAAACCAAGGGCAAATCACTGGAGGATATTCAGACTGAACTGGCAGGACGCAGAAAGTAGTCACCGAAAACTTACAGACCTATGACACGATTTGAATATATACTTTGCTTTGGAGAAGTGCTTTGGGATAATCTCCCAACCGGAGCGCTTCCCGGTGGTGCACCCATGAACGTTGCCCTTCATCTTGAAAAGCTGGGTATCCGCTCCTTCATTGCCAGCAGTATTGGAAATGATGAAAAAGGAAGAGGATTGCTTAATTTCCTGGAGCATGCAGCCATGGATTTGCAACTCATCCAGAAACATGACAGTCTGCCAACAAGCGAGGTTAAAGTATACCTGAACTCCGCCGGTAATGCTACCTTCGAAATATGCGAACCTGTAGCATGGGATGATATAAATCTCAGTGATCAGTTACTTGGCAAATGCATTGATGCAAAAGCACTTGTTTATGGATCTCTCGCATCCCGCAATGAATCTACACGCAATACACTATTGAAACTACTCGAACAGGATGTTCTGAAAATCATGGATGTGAATCTGCGTGCTCCTTTCGATAAAAGGGAGTCCGTTGAACCACTTATGAAAAAGGCTGATATTCTGAAACTGAATGATGACGAGATGTTCAAGATCGGAGCCTGGTATGGTTTCGAGGGAAGTCTGGAAGAGATTTCGAAGAAATTCTTCACCCTGCTTGGGCTGAAGATTCTGGTAGTAACAAGAGGTGAACAAGGTGCATTGCTGGTAGCCGGCGATTCAGTGTACAGTCATCCCGGCTATAAAGTTAAGGTTGCTGATACAGTTGGAGCCGGTGATGCTTTTCTTGCAGGTTTCCTTTCAGCATACTTTGAAGGCACCGATATGGCTACTGCCCTTGATAAAGCATGCGCAATAGGCGCTTTTGTTGCATCAAAATCAGGCGCAACTCCTGAATATCAAGGAGAAGATTTTGATGCTTTCCATTCCAGGCTTTCTGCCAATTAATATTTTGCAGTTAAAACCTTATTCATACAATCATTTAATAACTCCTTTGTAATGAAAGAAACAATAAGCTTCCCTTCTGTATTAAGGTTTTTAGTACTGATTTTCTTACTGGGAATAATTGCTGAAAGGGTAGAGGCCCAATATATAGTAAAAGGAAGCGTAACAGATGCAACGAGTCTGGTTTCTCTTCCTGGAGTAAGTATTCTCCTGCAAGGTACTAATACCGGGACAGTAACAAATGCAGATGGGAAATTTCAAATTGAAATCCCTTCAAAAAAATCAGTTTTGGTTTTCTCATTTATCGGGTATCAGACAAGAGAAATAGAAATCAGCAAAAGCACTCTTCTGAATATAGCTCTGGAACCAGCAGTAAGTCAGTTGGATGCCCTTGTCGTTGTTGGTTATACAACAGAGAAGAAAAAAGATTTGACAGGCTCAGTTTCTGTGGTCTCAATGGATCAGGTTAAGCGCCTGCCTTCAGGAAATGTGATTAAGAATATTCAGGGAAGAGTTCCTGGAGTTTTCGTGACAACTGATGGTTCACCCGGGTCAGGAGCTAGCATTAGAATCAGAGGAAGTGGCACACTTAACAACAATGACCCATTATACATAATAGATGGTGTGCCAACCAAGGCCGGAATGCATGAGTTGAATTCAAACGATATTGAATCAATCCAGATTCTGAAAGATGCTGCATCAGCAAGCATTTATGGTTCAAGAGCTGCTAATGGGGTCATTGTCATAACAACAAAATCAGCCAAAAACGAAAAGCCAAAGGTAGAATTCACTTCCAACTGGTCAATGCAGAGGTACACAACAAAATTGTCTCCACTGAATACGGAACAAAGGGGGAGAGTCTATTGGCAAGCATGTGTGAACGATCATTTATCGCCACAAAATCCAATATACAGCTACGTGTGGAATGGAGATTTCAATAATCCAATTCTTGGAGGAATCGAATATCCTGATTTCATTGACCCGGATAATACTATGCCTCCAGCTGATACCAGATGGTATGATGAGATTTCAAGACCTTCAGTCCAGCAGAATTACAACCTTACCGTATCAAAAGGTGGTGAAAAGAGCAGAAGTCTTATTTCTATGGGCTGGTACGACAATAATGGAATTATAAAGGAAACCAATTTTACAAGATTTAACCTGAGAGTCAATTCCAGTTTTGATCTATTGAACAATAAGCTCAAGATTGGAGAGAATTTTACCATTTCATACCAGGAAGAGGTTCTTATTAATGCCGGAGATGTTCTGTTTACTTCTCTTGTTCAACAGCCAATTGTCCCTGTTCATACTGTTGATGGTGGCTGGGGCGGACCAGCACCTGGAATGACTGACCGGCAGAATCCTGTTCGACTTATTGAGGACAATAAGCAAAACAAATACAGGTATTCACGGCCGTTCGGTAATGTTTATGTGGAACTTGATCCTGTTAAGAACCTAAGTCTCAAGACGAGTTTTGGTGTGGATTACAGCATGTTTTATCAGCGCACCCTTCAGAAAAGTTATGTTTCGGGATTTCTGGTAGAGGATGACAATACTATCAGCAACCATGTAAACGTTGGGGGTAACTATATTTGGTCAAATACTGCCAATTATAAGATCACTAAGGGAAAGCACAATGTCGACCTTTTAGCTGGTACCGAAATGATCAACACTAAAAGGGAATGGTTCAGTGCTTCAAGGCAAGGCCTGGTAACGGAAAATCTGAATTTTGGCTATCTGAATTCAGGATCTAAAAACCAGTTGAATTCAGGGGGCGGGAGTATTTCAACACTTCTCTCATTCTTTGGTAAAGCAAATTACTCCCTTGCAGACAAATATCTGCTATCACTCACGATCCGCCGAGATGGTTCATCCAGATTCGGAAAGAATAATCGGTATGGAAACTTCCCGGCTGTTTCAGGCGGATGGAGGTTATCAGAAGAAAAATTCTTTAAGGATAATGTGAATGTCCCGGTTTATCTCAAACTTAGGGCCGGATGGGGAATGAATGGTAATCAGGAAATTAATGACCTCGCCATTTACAATATTTATCAGGCTGTTTATTCAAAGGAAGACCCGATCTGGGATAATCCGACACAAACTTATATGCCACGCCTTGGAACTGCTTACGACATAGCAGGAATCGATCAGGGCCAGTTACCATCAGGCTATATCTATTCACAAATGGCTAATGATAACCTTAAATGGGAGTCCACGTCACAGGCGAATTTTGGAATCGATTTTACCCTTTATGAAGTTTTTAGCGGTTCCGTGGATTACTTTATCAAGAAAACAAAGGATATCCTTTATTACAGAACCTTGCTCAGTGCCGTTGGTGAAGGCAATAAACAAATGGTAAACGGTGGGGATGTTCAGAATAGCGGACTGGAATTTCTTCTTAACTATCATAAGTCATTCAATGAATTGACAGTTGATGTGACAGCTAATCTTGCCACCCTGAAGAATAAGGTTCTTGATATTCCTGATGAATTGCTTATTAACGCTCCGATAAGCCCTATTGTCCCCAATGAGGCCAAAACCGAGCTTGACCGTTCAATGATGATTGGTCATTCAGTGAATTCCATCTATGGATATGTTGCAGATGGTCTTTTCCAGAACCAGGAAGAGGTTAATACCCACGCCGAACAAACCGGAAAAGGTATTGGCAGAATCAGATACAAGGATCTGAATGGAGATAATATCATAAATGAAAAGGACCAGCAGTTTATTGGAACTGTAGATCCCAAATTGACCTATGGACTAAATGTAGTGGTTGAATATGGTCAATTTGACCTGACGCTCTTCATCCAGGGACTATCTGGGATTTCAGTGTACAATGGGTATAAAACCTACACTGATTTTGCTTCACTCTGGCCCGGCACAAACTGGGGAGACCGCACCCTCGATGCATGGAGTCCAACAAATACCGGATCAACAATTCCTCGCCTTACCATTATTGACAGAAATAATGAAGGCAGAATTTCCACCTACTTTATTGAACCCGGATCATACCTGAAATTCAGGAATATCACCCTAGGTTATGAACTACCAGATGCTGTTTCCGACAGACTGAAAATGCAAAAAGCCAGAGTTTATTTCCAGGGTCAGAACCTGCTTACCATTAAAAATAAAGCATTCACAGGAACTGATCCGGAAAATCCCAATTATGCTTTTCCAATACCCGCAATTTATTCACTAGGTGTGGAATTAACATTCTAAGTTGTTAAAAATGAAAAAGATACAAATTATATTGTCTCTGATAGTCCTGTTGGCCATCTCCTTCAGTTGTAAAGACTATCTCGATGTAAAACCTCAGGGTATAGTTGGTGATGCTGAACTCAGCACTCCGCAAAATATAGATGGATTTGTGATTTCAGCATATGCTCAACTTGCCAATGACCATTACACTATTCCAAATCTGTTATGGCCATATGGCGATTTGAGAGCAGGAGATTCCTACAAGGGAGGAGACGGCCCGGCAGATATTTCCATTTTTCATGCCTTTGAAGTGTTTTCTACCATTCAGCCTGACATGAGTGCTTATGCACCTTCTGTATTGGGAGATATCAATAACAAAAAGTGGGAACGTCAGTTTGTTGGAATTTCAAGGGCAAATCTTGCACTCGCCAGGCTGAAAAGCATGACGGAAGCTGAGTACCCTCTAAAAACAAGGCGCATGGCTGAAATGCGGTTCCTGCGCGGCCATTATTACTTCGACCTGAAAATTCTGTACAACAGTATACCCTGGTTCGATGAAGATGCATCAGCCTCCGAAATTGAAGCCATTTCAAATGTGAAATACACGAGCAATGAGCTTTGGGATAAGATTGCTGAAGACTTTAAATATGCAGCTGAAATCCTTCCTGAATCACAACTTGAAATTGGCCGGCCCAATATGTTCACAGCTAAGGCATATCTGGCAAAAGTCATGCTTTATCAGGCTTATGAGCAGGATGAAAATTACAACGTTATAAACATCAATACTGAAAAACTATCGCAGGTAGTTGACTTGGTAAATGAGGTTACTGCTTCCGGACAGTACGGACTCATGCCTGATTTTGCTGAGAACTTTCTGTATGAATTCGAAAATGGAAAGGAATCTGTTTGGTCAATACAACGTTCACATCAGGATGGAACCCTTACCGGCAACCTTGATTTTTCTGCCATGTTAAGTGGCCCAATGAGCAATGAATATGGTTGTTGCTGGTTCCATATACCTAGCCAGAACTTGGTCAATGCTTTTAAGACTGATGCATCAGGCTTGCCACTGTTCGACAGCTATAATCAAAGCGATCTGAACCTATCCACAAATAATGTTGATTCAAGACTAAGCCATACGATTGCACTTCCCGGCCATCCTTGGAAGTATGAGCCGCAACTTATTTACACAATTAAGGATTGGACCCGCAGACCTGATATTTATGGGAATTATTCATCACTAAAGGAAAATGTTTCTCCTGATTGTGAATGCTTTGAAAGAATAGCGCCTTTTATGTCCAGTTCAAAAAACACCATATTGATCAGATATGCGGATGTTCTGCTTTGGAAGGCAGAAGCCCTGATTGAATTGAATCAGCTTGACCAGGCTAAGGATATCATTAACCAGGTGCGTCAGAGGGCAGCAAACAGTACCGACAGGCTGTATGATAGTCTGGGGGTAAAGCTGGCCAACTACAAGATAGGGTTATATACCTCCTTCCCTGATAAGGAATATGCAAGAAAGGCACTTCGCTGGGAACGCAGGCTAGAATTGGCTGAAGAAGGTATCCGGTTCTTTGATCTTGTAAGATGGGGAATTGCAAAGGAAACTCTCGATCAGTATTTCGCCTCTGAAAAATCAAAACGTACCTACCTCGTCGATGCTTCATTCGTAAAGGGTAAAAATGAATTTCTACCAATCCCGCAACAGCAAATCATTCTGAGCAAGGGATTGTATAAGCAAAACAAGGGCTATTAATAATCTCAACAACAAATAAAATCAAACCTAATTAGCTAATCCAAAATTAAAAACCATGAACAAAATGAAAAAAAATCTGATTTGGGTAATCTTGATACTGGCGACAGTTTCATTATTCAGCTCATGCAAGAAAGATGAAGTCTCCCCGGGAGAAGCTTCCATCATCAGTTTTAAAATTGGTGACGTTACAGCAACCATTGACGAAACTGCAAAGACAATTACCGCTGACCTCGCTCCGGGCACCGCATTGAACGCGCTCCAGCCTGTTATCGTTATCTCAACTGGAGCAACTGTTGTACCTGCTTCAGGAGCAACTGTCGACTTCACAAATCCGGTTACTTTCACCGTAACTGATCAAAGTGGTACCGTAACCAAGCAGTATACAGTAACATTATCATCTGCCGAGCTGCGCAAAATAGCCTTCATAGGCGCTGCTGCACAGAATACAGATGCATCCTGGACTGCATTGTCGGGAACCGATTATGACCTGATGGATGACAAAACTGCTGCCAACTGGTGTGTGAATGAAATGGCTTCAAGTACCACAGAGGTTACCTATATGTCATTCGAACAGGCTGCTGCTGCAACTGACCTCAGCAAGTACCATGCAATCTGGATCCAGTTCGATGGTGGCTGGTGGGGCGGCGAAGTTGCCCAGTTCCCAAAGAATGCCAATAATTGCCTGCTTCGTGGTGATCAGCCTGTTAACAATACTCTCTGCGGAGATCTGGCTGATAGCTTTATTGCTAAAATCAAGACTTATTATGAAGCTGGTGGAAACTTGTTCTTAGGGAATTATGCCGGCTCAATCGTTGATGAAATCGGTGCAGTTTCAAAAGCTGAATATGCTCCAAATAATGCATGGGGTGGACCAACTGTTGATGATGGTGCAACAAACAGCGCATGGATGGTAAGATGGGCAGGTGATCCCACTTCTCCTTTGTTTGAAGGAATCAGTCTCAGCACCGATCCCGGAATTCAGGCACCTGCCTTTATTATGGTTGAATCAGGCGCCCTCAAGAAAAACAGGTCAAATCAATACAGCCTTAACTTTGGTCCATGGGCACCAAATGGAGATGCTGACCCACTCGCAACCAGAAAAGCTAACTTTGCTTCAATGACCGGAGCTAAGATGCTTATCGAAAATGGTGGACAAAATGAAGGTCAGATGGTTATGTGGGAAGCAACTGGAACCAAGGGAACTGTTATTGCTGCTCTCGGTGGAACCTATGACTGGTATGTTGGTGATCCCGTTACCGCTGGTGACCGCAATATTAAAACCCTGACCAGGAATTCACTCAATTACCTTGTTGACCTTGCTCTTGCAAAAAAATAAATTCTAATACGAGGTACTGAAAACAGGTGGTATCTCTTGAATGGAGATATCACCTGTTTCAAATATTCCATCGAATGCAAAAATTACTGATTGCTGTCTTGCTTTCCTTTGCCTCTCTGATTTCAGAGGCTCAGGTTCAATATGCTGAATACTATCGACCGCAGTATCACCTTAGTCCGCAATGGGGAGGAATGGGAGATCCCAACGGGATGATCTATTTCGACGGGAAGTACCACCTGATGTGGTGGGGACATGCCTTATCCGATGACCTCGTTCATTGGGTTGAATATTCCAATTTTGCAATGCATGGAGGCCCCGGTGGATTCGGTTACTGGTCAGGTTCTGTGGTAGCTGACATTGAAAACACTGCGGGATTTAACACTGATCAGGATACTGCTTTGGTTGCTGTTTATACCATGCATTACGATGGAACAGCTTACGAAAAGGTTGGGATTTCGAGTAGTCTGAACCATATCGGTTTTGACTATTACGAAGGAAATCCGGTAATAAATGTAGATCAGAAGGATTTCCGTGACCCTTCAGTCTTCTGGCATGAACCGACCCAAAGGTGGATTATGGTTATTGCCAAAGCAATCGACAGGAAAATTGAATTTTATTCTTCACAGGATATGAAATCCTGGCAATTCCTGAGCAGTTTCAACAATCGGGGTGCCAGGGATCAGGTGTGGGAAACTCCGGATCTTATTCAACTTCCACTTAATGGCGACCCGGGTAACGTGAAATGGGTACTAACCTGTGGAATGGGTCCTAACAGGATTCAGTATTGGGTTGGAGATTTCGATGGAGCAAATTTCGTTCTGGATTCCTTAGATAATCTGTATACCTGCAGTCAGGTCCCCGGAGAAGTATTCGAATCCTTTGAAGGCAATGATTATGGGAATTGGCAGTCCACAGGAGAAGCATTTGGGACAGCTCCCTCAACAGGCACCCTTCCCAACCAGCAGACTGTGAGTGGTTTTGCCGGAAAATCCTTCATCAACACTTACCTTAACGGAGATATTTCAACTGGTACTCTTACTTCTCCTGAATTCCAGATTAATCACCGCTTTATCAATTTTATGATTGGAGGTGGAATGAGCAGCAAGCTTCGACTAAATCTGATTATAAACAATTCGATTGTTGCTTTCGCAACCTCACTGTTCAATCAGGAAATCCTGAGGTGGGACGGATGGGATGTATCACAATATCTCGGACAAACGGCTCATCTTGAAATTACAGATCAGGAGACAGGTGGTTGGGGACATATTCTTGTCGACCAGATTACCTTTTCTGATGTGCTTTATAATACTCATATTGAACATGCCAATTGGGCTGATTGGGGTACCGATTTTTACGCAGCCCGCTCATACCGCAATTATTCGCCGAATCCAAACGATCGTACCGTTTGGATAGCATGGCTGGGAACTGGACATACGCCAGAAGTGTGCCTACGACCCCATGGCAGGGAAGTGAATCTATTCCCAGAACACTTGAATTGATTAATCAGGGCAATGGGTATCAACTTAAACAGCACCCCATAGCTGAACTCGAAAATATCAGAGACTCCCATTTTTCACTTGAAAGCACCATTATTGATGGGAAACAAAAGATCGATGGATTTAACCCTCAATGGAATGTTTTTGAGCTTAAGGCTTCTTTTAAAATTGAATCAACCAACCAGGTATTTGGAATTAACCTGGCAGAAAATGATTCTACAAACCAAAGATTAATCATTGGTTATGATGCGGCAACATCCAATCTGTTCATCGACCGCCGTAAAGCCGGCACTGTTAATTTCAATCAGGCTTTCGCTACTAAAATGTACGCTCCTGTAAAAATGCCGGCTGACAGCATCCTTGATTTGCAAATTTTCATGGATCAATCTTCGGTGGAGGTTTTTGCCAATGATTATCAAACAGTAATGACAGCACTTGTCTTTACCAAGCCAACTACAACCGGAATCTCAGTTTTCTCTGAAGGAGGTCCGGTTGAAATGCAGGGATTTGAAGCCTGGAAAATGAATTCCATTTGGGGTATTACTCCAGACCAGCTTCCCAATGTAATTATTGAAAAAGAACATAAATCCGAAGGTTACCTCTATCCTAATCCAATGCGGACAGGCGATAAACTTGAATTCAGAACTGTTGAACCTGTGTGGATGGATAATGGAATTTTGGAACTGACAGACCTGTCAGGAAGGAAAATTTACAATCAAAGTATTTCTCAGACATACGTGTCAGAAATTCAGATTGCTGATCTGCCGGAAAAACTGGCAAAGGGAAATTATATTCTAAAACTGAAGAGCAATAAATTCTGCCTGGTTAACAAATTGCAAATCCTTTGATTTAAAGGGCTTGAATAAGAATTTAACAATGGTTTAAGTTCAGGTATCGATACAGAAAAAAAGAAATTATGTTAAGAAATAAAATTACGCTAATTACCTTGCTGCTGGCTATTTCAGTGCTTTCAGCGGTTGTTTGGCAGAGTTGTGCATCAAAAGGTATGGCAGGTACTGGAACAGAAAGTATCTCTGATAAATACCGCCCCCTTTTCCATTTCACACCGGATTCAATGTGGATGAATGATCCTAATGGACTGGTTTATCTGGATGGGGAGTATCATCTGTTTTACCAGTATTATCCTGATTCAACAGTCTGGGGACCCATGCACTGGGGACATGCAATTTCCACTGACCTGGTTCACTGGCAGCATCTGCCCATTGCTCTTTATCCAGACAGCCTCGGATATATTTTCTCAGGCAGTGCAGTGGTTGATAATGATAATACCTCCGGTTTTGGAAAGAAAGGCACTCCTGCTATGGTTGCCATCTTTACCTATCATGATGTGAAAGCTGAAAGAGCCGGTAAGTCAGTGTATCAGTCGCAGGGAATTGCATACAGCACCGATAAGGGCAGAAGCTGGACCAAATATCCCGGAAATCCGGTTCTGAAAAATCCGGGACAAAGGGATTTCCGCGACCCCAAAGTCTCATGGAATAAGCAAACCAATAAATGGATCCTCACCCTTGCTTCCGGTGATCATATCTGCTTCTACTCCTCGCCAAACCTGAAGGAATGGACTCTGGAAAGTGAATTTGGGAAAGGCGTTGGAGCCCATGGAGGTGTGTGGGAATGCCCCGATCTCTTTGAAATGCCTGTTGATCGCAAAACCGGAGAAAAGAAATGGGTATTGCTTGTCAGCATTAACCCCGGAGGTCCAAACGGCGGATCTGCTACGCAGTATTTCGTTGGCTCCTTTGATGGACATCGTTTCCTGAATGAAAGCAAGGAAACCCGATGGGTAGATTATGGCAAGGATAATTATGCGGGAGTAAGCTATTCAAACATACCTGATTCTGACGGAAGACATATCAGCATTGGATGGATGAGCAACTGGCAATATGCTCAGGTTGTCCCCACAGTAAAGTGGAGAAGTGCAATGACCTTCCCCAGAAAACTCAGTCTTATGGAGGACAATTCCTCTTACATCCTGAAATCTGAACCTGTTGAGGAAATCCAACTGCTGCGTGAACGTAAAACGGAACTGAAATCTCAGAATATCGAAGGAGCACTGGAATCTAACCCAGCCATGAATGCTTCGAATTTCCCGATGGAGTTATTTCTGGAATTTGAACTTCCTGCCTCAGGCGCAGCCACTGATTTCGGGATTCAACTGGGCAATCAGCTTGATGAAAATATTCAACTCGGTTATAACCGGGAAACCAAACAATTCTATATCCGCAGGGAGAATTCAGGAATCAGTACATTTTCAAAGGATTTCAATGGATTGCACACTTCCGGTACCTGCGATATCAAGGGAACAGTCAAAATGCATCTATTAATCGATGTTGCTTCCGTGGAGCTGTTTGCCAATGACGGATTGGTTACAATGACCGAAATATTCTTCCCAACTGAATACTATCAGACTCTTGGATTTTATGCCAGAAATGGAAAAGTGGCATTGAAATCAGGCGTTGCCTATAAATTAAATTCACTGAAGGAAAAGTAGTTTTCCACTATCCGGATGATTATCAGAAAGATATTATTGTTTCATAAGTACTTGGCTTGAATTGAGGTTAGAACGTCAGCCTTTACCTGCAAAGCTCCATTCAGGGGCTTGCAGGCCAAAGGTTGATTTTACTCATTCTTAGCAGATTTGCTATTGCAAAGCTGCTTAGAATGAGTTATACCGAGAGGAGTAATTTCTTCAATGGTAGGAATGTGCAATTCTATTTGGATCGATATTAAAGACCTGCTCTCTGGGAATCATCCAAAACAGATTAGAGTACTCCCTGCTTCCGGCGAAGTAACATCTCACTGCTCTATATCGAAACAGAGGGAAAGAGTGCGTTAAGCTATATTAATACTTTAGACTGAAGGAGTTTAGCGCGGAATGTTATTTTGCTGGTATTCGCTTGGAGATAGATTATAAAGATCCTTGAAGCATTTGGAGAAATAGGAGGGGCTCGAAAACCCGGTTTCATAGGAAATCTCGGCAACTGTTTTCCCGCTTTCCGACAGCAGGGAAGCGGCCTTCTTCAATTTCATGTTACGGATGAATTCACTGACGGATAGTCCTGTAAGATGCTTGACCTTACGATAGACATGTACTCTTGATAGTCCGATTTCCGCACCAAGCTGCTCTACTCCGTATTCCGCATCCATCATGTGCTTTTCAATAATCTGGCTGCATTTCTTCAGAAAATTTGCATCCAGTTGCGAGATCTTGCTCTCATTTACAAACTGTGATAGTACATCCTGCTGATAATGCTTTCTGATTTTCTGCCTGCTTTCAATCAGTCTCTTAACCCTGACCTGCAGATGTTTGCTGTTGAAGGGTTTCGCGATATAGGAATCAGCCCCGCTTTCAAGTCCCTCGATTTTCTGCTCATGTGAGGAGCGGGCGGTGAGCAAGATCACTGGAATATGACAGGTTCTGATATCCGATTTCAGCTTATGGGTAAACTCAAGGCCATCCATAACCGGCATCATCACATCACAAATAATGAGATCAGGTTCATCAAGGTACATCTTTTCAAATCCCTCATTACCGTTTGAGGCTGTCATAACCCGGTACTCATCTGCAAGGCACGACCTTATGAACGCAGCAACATCTGCATTGTCCTCAATTATCAGAAGCAGCGGCCTGTCGTGGTAAATCTCTTCCGGACTGCTCACTTCAACTTCCTTCCTGGCAGATTCTTCATCTTCAACAGTCACAATTGACTTATCCACCCGATCATATTCATTATCAAAAGCAATGATATCAACCTCCTTCAGATGTTCCTTGCCTAATTGCAGGTATATGAAGAAGGACGTTCCAACGCCAGGTTCACTAGAAACATTCAAATCTCCCTTATGAAGGTCAATGAAACCCTTGCTGAGGGGAAGCCCGATCCCGGTTCCCTGATAAACATTGCCTTCCTGCTGCTCAACCTGGTAAAAGCGTTCGAAGATTCTTTCCAGATGAATTGAAGGAATGCCGGAGCCACTGTCCCTGATTTCAATTTCAAGTGCATCCGTTGTTATTCCTGCAAAATTGTGGCTAAGCGGACGAATGAGTATATCAATCTTTCCTGAATGTGGTGTAAATTTAAAGGCATTCGAAAGGAGGTTAAAAAGGATCTTGTCCATTTTATCCTTATCGAAGAACAGGAATTGTTCCTTTACATCTGTCTGTAATGAAAAAGCAATGCTTTTCTGTCCTGCCATCTCATCAAAGGCAGACTTTATATCCCTGGTAAACGAAATAATATCGAAATATCCCGCATGAAGCTTCATCTTTTCATCATCGATCTTCCTTAAATCCATGAGCTGGTTGATAAGTCTGAGCAACCTGTGTGCATTGCGCAGCATCATTTCCAACTGGTTTCTCTGATCGATGGACAGATTTGTGGATGCAAGAAGATTTTCAAGAGGGCCTATAATAAGGGTGAGCGGTGTTCTGAATTCATGAGAAATATTGGTGAAGAACATCAATTTGGCCTTGGTAGCCTCTTCAAGTTCATTCGAAATCCTGATCAGCTCATCATTTTTCAGGGATATCTCCTGCTTCTGAGATTCCAGTTTACGGTTCGCAAAAGATTTGTTCCTGAAAGCCCGGAACAGAAGTGATACCAATAAAATAACAACAGCCAGCGAGCTGATGGCAATAATAAGCCAAAACTGCTGACTATAGAATTTCCTGACCTGTTCATCCAGAATCTGACGAGAGGAAACAATCCTGTGATGCAGGTCGAGTATCTCGTCCGTCTGGGATTTCAGAGCCTGAACATTGGTTGAATCTATAACCAGGGTGTTGAGTTCGTTTTCCTTCTTGTAGGGTTTGTGGTTCAGTATGTCCCAGGCCAGCGAAATGGCAAAGCGGCCACCAGTGGGATACAGAAGGGTGGCATCCAGTTTCCGGTCCATAACTGCCTGTCCACCTCCATCTTTTCCGGGCAATCCATCAACGCCAAGTATAAAAACATCCTTTTTCTTTTTCTCCGATACATAAGCCTGGTAAGCTCCCAATGCCATGAAATCGTTATGGGCGAAAACCAGATCGAAGGTTTCACCGCTCTTTAAAATATCCTCCATCACTTTTCTTCCTCCCGAAAAATCCCATTCTCCAGATGATGATTTAATGATATGAATATCTGGATATTTTGAGATTTCTTCGATAAATCCATCATGCCGGTCCCTTGCAGGTGATGATCCTTTCAGTCCCCAGATTTCAACAATATTTCCCCTTCCTTTCAAGAGTTTCACAGCGTAGCGCCCCGCTTCCCTGCCAAGTTTGTAGTTATTGGCTCCAATAAAAGCCGTATAATCCTCCGATTCAATTTTCCTGTCAATCACTATTACAGGAATTCCTTTCCTGAAGACTTCACTCACAACCTTGGTTAGGGGCTCGGATTCATTTGGAGATACAATCAACAGGTCAATTCCGCTGGATGCAAGTTCGTTAATGTCCTGAACCTGCTTTTGACTATTATTTTCTGCGTCCCTGATTTTTATCTCAAGATTGGGATAATACAGTAGCTCATTCTGCATTTCCTGATCCATGGTTTGTCGCCATATATCAGCAGTTGTACATTGGGAGAATCCAATAACAATTTTCTTTGCTGATTCCTGTGCCTGGGTTTGCACAACTGAAAACAAGCAAAAAAGTATCAGCAGGAGGTAAATGCGGATTGAACTCAAATCGTTGATGGCAGGGGATTAAACGGGACTAAAGATAATAAAAAGCAATCAAAGAAACATCGTTTCCCGCAGGACAAATATTCCATAAGGTTGATGTTATTCCCGACTATAAATAATTGTATATCAGTATTATAATCAAATTGCGAATTAGAAACATTTTTGATGCTATCTCAGAGTCAGAGATGACAATCTCCTGCACACGGATTTAAGGACAATTATTCGTCATTCACCCCTTATTATAGGCTTCTGACTTGGAAATTATTTTAGATTGGAATTCTTCTTCCTTGCTTTGCCGAAAATTTCAACCGCCTCAAAAATCAACATTAATAATTAGTCAAATAGATGGAAAATCAGGCATCACCGCAATCCACAGCCAGCCAGCAGGGAAATTTACTGGAAGCCAGTCTCAGTCTGCTGAACGACAAAATGCATATCCTCGCCAGGGCAGGTGAAAATGAACCCATTCACACCGATTACATTCCGCCCTATGGTGACAATCTGGGGTATATGCCGCTTCAGCTTTTTCTGATCAGTTTTGGCTCCTGTGCCTCAGGATCTATATTGGTGCTGTTACGAAAAATGCAGAAATCTGTTTTAAGTCTGGATGTTAATGTTTCAGGACAACGCAGATCTACCCATCCTACTTCCTTTGAAGAAATCAATATTGATTTCAGCCTGAAATCACCGGATGTAACTCCTGATGATATGAAAAAGGTAATTCACCTATCCGAAACAAGTGTTTGTCCTGTTTGGGCCATGATAAAGGGAAATGTTAAGGTTAATGTTTCCTATTCAATCAGCAGAAGCGATTTAAAATAAGAGTTGATCTGAAATTCTGATGGCAGCTTTTTTCAGGTTCAACCCCGAATTATCTAAATTCAATCCCCGTTTTCAGTCATTGACCTCCTTTTCCCATTTAAATTTGATAGCTGAAAAGTACCTTTGAACTGACTTACAGTCCTGACCCGAAAAAACATCCGCATGAACCACGATTCAGCTGCCAATACACCTCCCAATCCGCTTCAGCCTGGTAATTCTGACCTGTACCGTCGCATGATTGAGGAATCCCGCGATGGAATCTGCATTACCCAGAACAGTATGTTCCGTTACGCCAACAAGGCTTTCTGCGATATGATGGGTTATACTCTTGAGGAACTTACTCAACTAACCGGTCCTGACTTACTGGCCGACTGGGACAAGGAAAGAATTGTTGCCCAGCACTACAAACGCATGGAAGGGGAGCAGGGGAAAAGCATCGATTCCATTACAATGATCCGAAAGGACGGTTCATACATCGATATCGAAATGAGTGCCAATGCCATTGAATGGGAAGGCGCCTGGGCATCATTCATCTCTGCACGCGATATCACGGAGCGCAATAAAATGCAGGAAGCTCTGGAAAAAAGTGAGCAGAAATACCGCAACCTGATTGAAAATGCCCAGGACGGAATCATAATAACCCAGGATGGGGAGTTCAAGCTGGTGAACAAGGTATTCTGCGAGACCGTTGAATACACACAGGAAGAGCTGATGGGAATGAGTTTCCTTCAACTGGTTGACCCCTCCGACAGGGAGAGACTGAAGGAATATCATGTCCTGCGTATGGGTGGCAGCCGGCATCATATGATCTATGAAGCCCGGGGTATCTCAAAAACCGGAAGGCCCATCGATTTTGAAATCAATACCACCTACATCGATTTCAACGACAAACCTGCCACCTTTATCATTCTTCGCGACCAGACAGAGCGCAAGAAAATGGAGGAGACTGTCAGAAACAGTGAAAAGAAATACAGAAAACTCTTTGAAGCTGAATCTGATGCCATATTCCTGATTGAAAAGGAAAGTGGGAAAATCCTGGATGCCAATCCTGCTGCTACCAAGATCTATGGCTACTCACATGAGGAATTCCTGAAGCTCAGGAATACGGATATGTCTGCCGAGCCAGAACTTACAAAAGATGCGACACATCATGATTCAATATTCGTTCCGGTAAGGTATCATAAAAGAAAGGACGGGACTGTGTTTGCAGTGGAGATCACCGCCGGTATGACCGAACTGGATGAGGCAAAGGTTCATATCGTTACAGTCCGTGATATTACAGAAAGGATAAAGATTCAGCAGGCCCTTGAAAGGAGTGAACGTCGCTTCAGGGAACTTACCGATTTCCTTCCCCAGCCCATTTTTGAGCTGAATACAGAAGGCAACCTGACCTATATGAATCAGGCCGGCATAGAAGTTTATCGTTTTCCTGAATTTACTGTCGGCATTCCTGCCCTTGGTGGAGTAATACCAGAGGATCGTGAACGACTACGACAGAATATTCAAAGGGCAGTGATGGACAATAAGCCCAGCATGGGAGATGAATATACTGCCCTGCGAGTGGACGGGACAACATTCCCTGCTATAATTTATGGCACCAGTATGATTGAAGACGGGAAGGTCGTTGGTTCCCGCGGATTAATCATCGACATATCCGAACGAAAAGGAATTGAAGAAGCCCTGAAAGCCAGTGAAGAAAGATATCGCCGGCTTATTCAGAGCTTGCAGGAAGGACTTTTCGTGATTCAGGATGAGAAATTCGTCTTCGTGAATGAAGCTATTGTGAATATTCTTGGATACACGGTTGAAGAAATGCTCGGACAGGATTTTTACAAGGTAATTCCAATTGAGAACAAGGGCTGGATCGAAGAGATGCACCAGCACAGAAAAGCTGGTGAAAAGGGTTCATGGAGCTATGAATATACCCTGCTGCATAAGGATCAGGTCACGAGAATTCCTGTTATTCTTTCCACCAATCTCACCGAAATTGACGGTAAAATGGCGGTGGTTGGTACGGCCAAGGATATCACTGAACGTATCAAGGCTGAGCAGGAACTCAAGCTTGCACACAAAAGGCTTGAAGAAGTCAATCATCGTCTTGAGGAAACCATTGCCGAAAGGACCCAGGAGCTTACAGAGGCCAATACCCAGCTACTGAAAGTGCAAAAGGAAAATCTGCAGTCGCAGTTTGATGTACTGAAACAACAGGTAAATCCCCATTTCCTTTTCAACAGCCTCAACGTGCTGACTTCTCTTATCCGCCTTGAACCTGATCTGGCTGAGAAATTCACTGAGCATCTCTCGAAGGTTTACAGATATGTGCTTGAAAATAAGGACAATGAACTTGTGAAACTGAGCACTGAACTGGATTTTCTGGATGCTTACCTATTCCTGCTTAACATCAGGTTCATGGGTAAGATATCTGTGAGCGTTAACATTTCTGAAGAACAAAAGGAGTTTCTGGTTATTCCGCTTGCCATGCAGTTGCTGATCGAAAATGCCATCAAGCATAATTCAATGTCAAAGAAATCTCCATTGTTCATTCAGATTTTTGTGGATGAGAAGTGCTACCTGAATATAATCAATAACCTTCAGGAGAGGGAAGCTCATATGACCTCCACGGGTGTCGGATTAAGGAACATACAAAACCGCTACCTCCTGTTGAATAATACATTGCCTGAGTTTGAAAAAACCTCTGATCAGTTCATTGCGAGAATCCCTCTTATTTGTGATTGATTTCTGGTATCGGGGGAGAGAGATGGGGAGACAAGGGGATTTTTGATTGCGGATTTCTGATTGCGGATTGCTGGGGAGAGAGTGGGAGACAATGAGACGGGGAGACAAGGGGATTTTTGATTGCGGATTTCTGGTTTCGGATTTCGGATTGAGGGGGAGAGATGTGAAGATTTACAAGTGTCTAATCCGTCAAATCCGTCCGCCAGCTGGCGGATCTGTGTCATCAGTGTTCTATTCCTTGCTACTTGCACAATCACCCCTCCGAATCTTGAACCCCCAACCTTAAACCCCGAACCTTTAACCCTGAACAACCACTACTAACAACTAAAAACTAGCAACTAACAACTAATTTCCCACTGCCCAAATGAAAATAGTAATAATTGAAGACGAGCAACTTGCAGCAAGAAGACTGGAGAATATGATTAAGGAATATGATCCGGAGATAGAAGTAGTTGCCAAACTGGAATCCGTTGCGGAATCAGTTGAATGGTTCAACACCAATCCAATGCCCGATCTTATTCTACAGGATATACACCTCGAGGACACCATAAGCTTTGCAATTTTCAGCAAGGTTGACATCAGCTGTCCGGTCATTTTCACAACAGCCACCGATCCCGCATCCACACAGGCATTTGCCAGGGAAAAGATTGATTGTCTGCTAAAACCGATTATCCAGAAGGAACTCGTTGCCATGATTGAGAAGTACCGTAACATACCTTCCCCGGCATTCAAGCATATGGATGCATCATTGTTTAAGGATATTATGAACACCTCCAAATCTTCCCCCTATGAAAGTCGCAATAATTGAAGATGAACAACTGGCCGCCCGCAGGCTGGAGAATATGGTTCTTTCCTATGATCCCTCCATCGAGGTTGTAGCGAAGCTTGAATCCGTTGAGGAATCTGTTGAATGGTTTAAGTCGCACGCGCATCCTGACCTTATCTTCCTTGATATTCACCTTGAGGACGATTTGAGTTTCGCCATCTTCGACAAGGTAAAAGTGAATAGCCCCATTATTTTTACCACCGCCTTCGACGAATATGCCATCAGGGCCTTCAAGCTGAAGAGCATCGATTATCTGCTTAAACCCATTGTGCAGGAGGAACTGAATAATGCAATCCGGAAGTACAACGACCTGCTGGCACCATCAAAAACTGCAGTCGACTTATCGTCGCTTTACAGCCTGATCAGTTCCAGGAATGTTTCCTACAAGGAACGCTTTTCGATCACTGTCGGACAAAAAATCAAGACTTTCACGGTTTCTGAAATTGCCTATTTCTATTCTATGGAAGGCATTTCTTTTATGGTGCTGAAAAACAAATCTGAATATCCGGTTGATGATAGTCTGGAGATTTTGATGCAGCAACTTGACCCGAAGGAATTCTTCAGGATCAACAGAAAATACCTGGTTAAGATTGAGTCCATCCAGAATGTGCACATCTATCCAAAAAGCAGACTGAAACTGGAGCTGAATCCCTTGCCAAAAGAAGAGGTGTTTGTAAGCATTGATAAGGTAACAGCCTTCAAGAACTGGCTCGACAATAAATAAGTAAATTGCAGCCTGATTTCCGAATTTGGTGCCGCCAAATCTGAATTAAACATTAGATCTGAACTCCTCAGTCATTTTCGACTGTTTCACTTCATATTCAAATTTGGGCTATTCACACCCAAAATCCGGCAGTTTGCCGATTTTCTATTTCCCCTGCCCTCACTTCAGTCTACTTTTGCCTAACCTAAAGGTCTTGGGGCAGAAATGTTAAATAAACTGAATTGCACAATATAACAATGAATTAACCGCTGATAAACCAAGCCTTCCCATCTCAAACAATTCGAATCTATGAAACTGCTCGCTATCGAAAAGGAAACCATCCAGGTGAACTGGAATGAAGAAAATGAAGTATTGATCAACGAGGCTTATCGTGCCTATGAACTGTTTCAGCAGGGTATCTTTCGCGAGTTGTATTTCACTGAACTTGAAAATGCCGTTATCGTTCTGGAATGTGAATCAAAGGAGAATGCCGAGCAGGTGCTGGCCACCCTTCCACTGGTGAAGGCAGGCTTCATTCGTTTTGAATTAATGGAACTGCATCCTTATACCGGATTCAGCAGAATTATATACAAAGCCTGAGTTTAGAAGAGTGATGTTAAGCAGAAGTTTGAACCTGCTTAAATATTTTATTTCCCGGGTAACTTTTAGCTGCTTAAAATCGTCTTATTGCCCGTTTCTGCCACTTTCCGGCAGTCTTTCACAGAAAATGTAATCATCATATTAATAAATCAATAAATACTTGTTAAATTAACAGGTAAATTGATATATTGATAAATTATTAAGTTTTATGTAACTGATAATTAATAGTTAAAACTGATATTTGTATGGAATAGAATAAATGAATAATAGTTTAATTAAATTGACAAAATCCATTTAACCTAAATAATTATCCATTTAACCAGCCGAATCCGTCATTCAGGGAAAAACAATTTCACAGGGTATTCACCTCATGTAGTTTTGCCAAAAATTCAAAAACAAAACATCATGAAAAAAGTAGCAATCTTAACTTTCGTCCTCTTGATCTCAGCAGTTACATTCGCTCAGGACAATTCTTCAAACAAGGATCAGATCAGCACGCTCTTCGGCAAAAACAAGGATACTCATGTTGGTTGGTTTGTCGGACTCGATAATGGCTATACTCAATTCGGTTCACGCGATGTAAGTTTGAGCGGATTGAATGCCGGGATTATTATCAATCACAATTTCTCTGTTGGGTTTTCCGGTTCGGGCTGGACAAACCGCAATTCAATGTTCTACGATCGCATAGCCGATACTGCAGGAGCTTACCTTGAAGGTGGATTTGGACGACTATTGTTTGAGTACACACCTTTTGCCAAATCTCCTTTGCATGTTACCTTCCCTATTATGATTGGAGCCGGAGGTGCAAGCTATGTTACCGACAAGGAATACTATGACTGGGAAGACAATGACTGGGATGATCATCATAAAGTGCTTGATTCGGATGCATTCTT
Source organism: Bacteroidales bacterium (assembly GCA_016707705.1). GTDB lineage: Bacteria > Bacteroidota > Bacteroidia > Bacteroidales > UBA4417 > UBA4417. The sequence goes on along the minus strand of JADJHD010000018.1, from coordinate 38,305 downwards.
CACCTTTGAACCAGGTGTAAGGGCAGAGGTAAATGTGTTCCGTTTCATGAGGGTAAATGCCGGGGTAAGCTATCGTTATGTTAGCGGACTCGACCTGATGAAAACTTCCTCAGATATGATGAATAACTTCTCAGCAACCTTCGGACTAAAATTTGGAAGGTTCTAATCTGAAAATCAAATATTTCTCCCCCCGGCAGTACAATAAAACCGGGGGGAAAAGCGTAAATCCTATAGCAGAATATCAGCAGTCGGTAAGCCATAGGATAAATGAAAGACTGAAAATGTAACTCCGTTCAAAAAATCCTGTCCTTACCAATTATCAATACCAGTCCAAATGAAAAATATCCTACTCTTCAGTTTCTTCCTTGCAACTTTTCTTAGCCTTGGTTGTGAAAAAACAGTTTCCGAAAATGTTATAATTAAAGGGACAGGCCCTATCAAGACTGAGATGCGCATGACGCCGGTGTTTACCTCAGTTGAGAATAGAATAGGTTGTAATATCAACTTCATTAAGAGCAATAGCAGAAGTATTGAAATAACAGCCAACTCGAACCTGCTGCCTTATTTGCATACAAATGTGATTAATGGTAAACTCATTATTACTTCCGGAGATTTTACCCTTCAGGCTGATTCTGCAATTCATTTTGATATATATCTTCCCTCCATTGATGAACTCCTGGTGTCAGGCTCCGGAATAGTTGAATCCGATTGCCCTATTCAACGCATTTTCCTGACTGGATCAGGTAATATTTCATGTACCGGGAAAACCGATGTTTCCTATGTGAATATGTCTGGTTCCGGTATAATAAACCTTTTGGGGATGACATCTAAAAGAACCAATATCAGTCTGTCAGGAACTGGAAATATTAAACTTAATGTCACTGAACGATTGGAAATATCTATCTCAGGAACAGGAAATGTTTATTACAAGGGGAAACCACAAATAGAAAGAAATATCAGTGGCGTTGGGAATGTTGTGGATGTAAATTAAGAAACAGGCTGAAAAGCATAATAAGAAGTTATAAAAGAATCCAGAATACAGAAGTCAGTAGCCAGAATAGAAAAAATGGAAGCATTATTTGAAAATAACTATGTTCTACTAGACGGATGGCTTCAGTCCGCCAGCCAATCACAATCTTTAAAACTCCAGAATTAACTGTTCTTTATTTGGAGTTGAGGTGAGCCGGGTTTTTGCCCGGCTTTTTTTATTCCAGAACATCTTGGAATGATTCTGAATTAGCTGCCAATCCTGAAATAATCAGCTGATTTCCTTTGCTTTTCTGATGAATTTCATAATTTTGTTATTGAGTTTATAAGTTATTGATTAAGAAATGGTTATAAATCGAAAGATCCATTTCTCCAAAAAATGAAAAACTCAATATACAATTCAGGGGCTTAAACGGAGAGATTAGTGATTTAGCCCCGTTAGCAAATGCCTTGGATTACTGCCCGAATCAGCTTGAATTATTAAAGATTTAACCCCGCCAAAACCCCCTCCACGATGAAAAAGTTCATCCTTTTCCTGCTATTGGTATCTTCAGGTCTTAGCCTGCTTGCCGATGAATTTATCCTGATTAAAACTCCCGGCTACCAGTCGGTAAGGGAACTATCAAAGAATCCACAATTAAGCATTAACTACCTTGGAAATGGGTTCGTTCTTGCAACCAGGCACGGACAGCTTACCTCCGATTTCATTGTCATGGAATCAAAGGCATGGGAAAAAGGCTTTGCCTATTTTGTTGTCTATTCCAATGAAAGCAGGAACAGGGCTTACAGGGAAGATCTCGGCAGAAAATCAGAGGTGTTGTATCAGAATCCGGAGATGCTGGTTTTGAAAATCAGTGAAGTTGAGATTGGTCAAATTCTTCCTCCTGAGGATGGCAGCATGGCCAGAATCTGGAATCAAACTGTCAGCCTTCCCGGAACGGTCCCTGCCTATGCAACCGCTACCAAAGCAGCCGATCCGTTCATTGTTGCCCGCATGGCTGAAGTTAACACAACCCTTATACAGTCCAATATTCAGCATCTGCAGGATTACGGTACCCGCAATGCCTATTCTACTCAGGGTGTAGTGGCTCAAAACTGGATCAAGGCTCAGTTTGAAGGTATGGGACTTACCACCACTCTTTTCGATTTTACAATGCCTTCCGGTGCAGCCAGCGACAATGTTATCGCTACCAAAACCGGTACCCTTTACCCAAATGAATATGTGATTATCGGGGGACATTATGATTCCTACACCGGATCAACCACCGCGCCAGGAGCTGATGACAATGCCAGCGGAACATCCGGAGTAATGGAGGTAGCACGTATTCTGGCTCCATATTCCTTCGACAGAACCATCATTTTCTGCGCCTTTTCAGGAGAGGAATACGGACTTTATGGGAGTGCGGCTTATGCAGCCTGGTGCCAGACACAGGGAATGAATATCCTGGGCTATCTCAATATGGATATGATCGGGTATCTTCAGGCAGGGGATGTAATCCATACCGATGTCATCGCTCCTTCCTCCGCCCAATGGCTGGTTGATTACTATACCAATGTTGTCAACCTCTACCTGCCCACCTTCGTGGTGGCACCCGGTTCCCTCAGCGGAGGTGACAGCGATCATACCAGTTTCAATAACCACGGATTTATGGGGATTTTCCCCTTTGAAGACAGTCAGAATTACAGCCCGTATATTCACTCTGCCAATGATGTTATGGGCACGAGCGTGAATAACATGGAGCAAGTGGGAGTTTTTACCAAGGCTATTCTGGCAACAACTATCAGCCTTGCAGAAATGGAGCCGCCCCAAACGGTTACTCTCACGGGTACCGTTACCGATTTCAGTACGGGACTTCCCATTCAGGGGGCAACAATTCAAATGCCGAGTATGGCTATTCCTTCAGCAACAACGAATGCGGCAGGTTTTTACTCCCTTGCTGGAGTTGAAACCGGCTTCCAGTCCCTTAGGGCAAGCAAGGCAGGCTATGCAACAGTGCTTCAGTCTATTGATGTCACTGCTGAAGATACAATATACAATTTCCAGTTGCAGGAATCTCCTGCATGGAGTTTTGAAACAGGTAGCTATGAAGCATCCTGGACTTTCAGCGGGAATGCCCCCTGGACAATCAGTACCGAAACTCCCTATGATGGCCTCTATTGTTCAAAATCAGGAACTATAGGACATTCTCAGTCAACGGAGATGAGTGTTCAGCTTAATATAACCAGTCCGGGAACCATCTCTTTCTTCCGCAAGGTTTCCTCCGAAAGCGGATATGATTATCTGAAGTTCTATATCGATAATGTTCAGCAGGCTCAATGGTCGGGGACAGTAGCCTGGGGTGAGGTGAACTATACGGTCACTGCCGGACTCCATACCTTCAAATGGACATATTCAAAGGATGGAAGTGCCGTTGCAGGCTCAGATTGTGCCTGGGTAGATTTTATTATTTTCCCACCCTATGGACCAATCCCAGACCCTGCAAATATTACTGTCAATCCGCTTCAATTCACAAAAGCCATAGGATTGAACGGAACGGTGAGTGATATTCTCAGTATCAGCAATACCGGTGATATGGACCTTACCTATACGGCGAGCGTTGAGTATGCATCTTCATCAGGTAAATCATTGACATCTGTGTATCCCATTAATGCCAACTATAATACCGGAACCACCACTGCTTCTGCATTCTCGGAAACCAGTCTGGTGAAAGGCTATCCTACCACTCAGGCCGGCTGGATGAAATTTGATGTAAGCAGTATTCCCGATGGGTCTGTGATTAATTCTGTGGAGTTTCATGGATATGTGAATGCTGCCAACTATCCATACTGGAATATCAATCCTGTTACGAATGATCCGCTTACGGCGACTCCATCCGTTTTGTACAATGACATCATGGCTGAATCCAGCACCGGCTATTACCTCTATCGTTCGGAAGCCAGCACCTATGCTGCAGGCTGGAAGGTTCATGCCCTGGGCGGCAGTGTAAACAGCAACCTTCAGTCGGCGCTTACCCAGGATTGGTTTACCATTGGCATTATGGACCGTGATGGAAGCTCCACTTACTACATCGGCTTTGACGGATGGAACCAAACCAATAAGCCATACCTGGTTGTCGATTATACATACACTCCAGCCTATACCTGGCTTAAGCTGAATGGCAGTGGCTCAGCTTCGGGAACAGTAACAGCAGGAAATACCCAACAGATTCCGGTAAGCTTTGAAGCCGGAAGTCTGAGTGCAGGAACCTATGCCGCAAATATCCGAATTGCAAGCAACGACCCTGACCAGCCAACAGTGCTGGTACCCTGTTCGCTTACCATTTCGGCAGACCGCAGTCTGAATCTTACCCTGTTACTTGAAGGACTGTACAATGGTTCAGGGAGTATGAGGAAAGCACAGGATGAATCCGGGGATCATTTCACGGGAACAGTAGCCGATGAAGTTAGGGTTGAACTTCGTAATGCTGCAAATTACAGTTCGATCATTTATTCAGCCGACAATGTTGCTTTAAATACCAACGGCACACTTCAGGCAACGGTACCTGCTGTGCATGGAGGATCGTATTATATCACGGTGAAGCACAGGAACAGCATTGAAACCACAACGGCAGTCCCGGTTTCCTTTGCAGGGAGCAATATCACCTATGACTTCAGTACAGCAGCAGGTCAGGCATTTGGTTCCAATCAGAAGCTTATCGGAGGTAAATATCTGATTTATGCCGGAGATCTGAATCAGGATGGCATAGTAGATTCGGGAGATATGATGGGCGTGGATAATGGATCGTCGAACTTCCTCACCGGATACATCGTGATTGATGCCAATGGTGACGGACTGATAGACTCAGGCGATATGATTGTGGTGGATAATAATGCCTCAACATTTGTAGGGGCTGTGACACCCTGATGAGCAAGGTTTAATAGCCGGCATGAAAGGGATTGTTCTGTTATTATTTAGTTACATAAAGATGCAGGATATAACCGGGTTCTGATTTGATTCATTCAGAAGGATCCGGTTATTCATTCATTCACGGTAGATTCCCTTTACGAGGTAAACGGCTTCATCATCAATTGATTGCTAACAAGACTGGTTTTGCTATATTTGTTAACCACTACCAAAAACCCACATAATGAAAAGGATTCTCCTGGCCATTTTCGGCCTGATACTCGTTATTTCACTTCAGGCACAGGAAAAATTTGTCGCCCGAATCTCAAGTTTTAAAGTTGCAGACCTAAGCCAGTTTCTAAAAGCCGGTTATGATATTGCAGCGTTTAATCCGGATAAATATATTGATCTGGTCCTAACGAAAGAACAAAAGCTGGAACTGGAAAATCAGGGTTTTGAACTGAAGATTGTCCTTACTGAAAGCCAGATGAAGGAAAATCTCGTGGTAGGAAAGGCATTAGCCGGCTACAGGACCTATTCCGATTTATATAATGAGTTGCTCAGTCTGCAGACTGCCCATCCTGACATCTGTAAACTGTATGATGTTGGAGATAGTAAAGGCAAGGAATATTCAGCTGCAGGCTACAATAACTACAAGCATGAAATTTGGGCTATGAAGATATCAGATAATGTAGCCACTGAGGAAGATGAACCCTGTATCTACTATATGGGAGAGCATCATGCCCGGGAACCAATCAGTCTTGAGGTTGCCATGTATGTCCTGAATTATATCGTTTCCAACTATGGCATCGACCCGACCATCACCAATGATGTGAATAACAAGCAAATCTGGTTTATGCCATTGGTAAACCCAAATGGCCATAAAATAGTTACTGATGAAGTGGACCTTTGGTGGAGGAAAAACATCCGTGATAATAATTCAAACGGTCTTATAGATTCAGGCACAACTGATGGTGTTGACCTGAACAGGAACTATGGATGGGAATGGGGAGGAGAAGGAACTTCCACATCATCATCCGATATTACGTATTGTGGGCCTTCAGGGTTCTCGGAACCGGAAACCATGGCTATGAAAAACATAATTGATCAGCACCATTTTGTTACAGGAATTTCCTATCACAGCTATAGTGAACTTGTGCTTTTCCCTTATGGATATTCAACCGGTGCCTTCGCTCCAGATCATGCGAGTATGCAGGCTCTCGCTGTCAGCATGGCAAATACCATTCCAGCATCAGGGGGTGGTTACTATACACCGGATAAAGCTTCCGGGCTATACCCTGCTTCAGGTATTACTGATGATTATGCATACGGACAAAAAGGCGTTTTCAGTTATACCATAGAGTTAGGGACCACATTCATTCCTTCAGCCAGCCAGATTCCGGGGATTTGCTCCGACAACCTTCAGGCTGCTTTAATCCTGCTTCACAGGGTAGATAAATCGACACTTACCGGTTTGGTGAAGGATGCAAATACGCTTTCACCTCTTGCAGCAGAAGTATATGTAGAAGGAGTTGACAATACCGGAGCATTCCGCAAGCCCTATACCTCAGATGCCGGATTTGGAAGGTATTACCGGATGCTTCCTGACGGAAACTATACAGTCACTTTCTCCTTGTTTGGTTATATCCCGCAAACATTCAATAATGTCAACATTAATAATCTGGCACAGACTCTTTTGAATGTAAATCTGGTTCCTGCTCAAACAGTAAGTGTAAGCGGAATTGTGAGTGATTTAGCCACTGCTTTGCCAATTCAGGGAGCAACCATCGAGTTGGTAGGAACGCCGGTAGCTGCAGTTACCTCCAATGCCAGCGGAGCCTACAGTATTGGAAGTCTGCCGGAAGGGAATTATAGCTTCCGGATAAGTAAAGCCAGCTATGCAACTATTATTCAAAGTCTGGCAGTTTCTGCCGCCAGCCATGTATTTAATTTCCAGCTTCAGGAAAGTGCTGCATGGAGTTTCGAGACCGGCGTTTTCGAACCCCAGTGGACTTTTGCAGGTGCTGCACCATGGACAGTCTCCACCGAAAATCCGGCTGATGGATTGTATTGTTCCAAATCTGGAGTTATTTCCCATAGTCAAAGCTCAGAAATGAGTCTGGAACTATATCTGACTTCCGCAGGAACAGTTTCTTTCTTCAGGAAAGTCTCTTCAGAAAGCGGATATGATTTCCTGAAATTCTACATTGATAATGTTCAGCAGGCACAATGGTCGGGGACTGTTGACTGGAGTCAAGTTAGCTATTCAGTTGCATCAGGACTGCACACATTTAAATGGGTTTATTCAAAGGATGCCAGTGCTGTTGGTGGATCTGATTGTGCCTGGGTTGACAATATATTGTTCCCACCTTTTGCACCAATCCCCGATCCTGCGAATATTACGGTCAATCCGCTGCAATTCACAAAAACCATAGGATTGAACGGAACTGTCAGTGATATTCTCAGTATTACCAATACCGGTGATATGGACCTTACCTATACGGCAAGCGTTGAGTATGCAGCTTCATCAGGCAAATCATTGGCAACAGTGTATCCCATTAATGCCAACTACAATACAGGAACCACCACTGCTTCTGCATTCTCGGAGACCAGTCTGGTAAAAGGCTACCCCACCACACAGGCCGGCTGGATGAAATTTGATGTAAGCAGCATTCCTGATGGGTCTGTGATTAATTCAGTGGAGTTTCATGGCTATGTGAATGCTGCCAATTATCCATACTGGAATATCAATCCTGTTACGAATGATCCGCTTACGGCGACTCCATCCGTTTTGTACAATGACATCATGGCTGAATCAAGTACTGGTTATTATCTATACCGTTCTGAAGCCAGCACCTATGCTGCAGGCTGGAAGGTTCATGCCCTGGGCGGCAGTGTAAACAGCAACCTTCAGTCGGCGCTTACCCAGGATTGGTTTGCCATTGGCATTATGGACCGTGATGGAAGCTCGACTTACTACATCGGCTTTGACGGATGGAACCAAACCAATAAGCCATACCTGGTTGTGGATTATACCTACACCCCGGCCTATACCTGGCTTAAGCTGAATGGCAGTGGCTCAGCTTCGGGAACAGTAACAGCAGGAAATACACAACAGATTCCGCTAAGCTTTGAAGCCGGAAGTCTGAGTGCAGGAACCTATGCCGCAAATATCCGAATTGCAAGCAACGACCCTGACCAGCCAACAGTGCTGGTACCCTGTTCGCTTACCATTTCGGCAGACCGCAGTCTGAATCTTACCCTGTTACTTGAAGGGCTTTACAATGGTTCAGGGAGTATGAGGAAAGCACAGGATGAATCCGGGGATCATTTCACGGGAACAGTAGCCGATGAAGTAAGGGTTGAACTTCATGATGCTGCAAATTACAGTTCGGTCATTTATTCAGCCGACAATGTTGCTTTAAATACCAACGGCACACTTCAGGCAACGGTACCTGTTGTGCATGGCGGATCGTATTATATCACGGTGGCATAGGAACAGCATTGAAACCACAACTGCAATCCCGGTTTCCTTTGCCGGAAGCAATATCACTTATGATTTCAGTACTGCAGCAGGTCAGGCATTTGGTTCCAATCAGAAGCTTATCGGAGGTAAGTATTTGATTTATGCCGGAGATCTGAATCAGGATGGCATTGTAGATTCCGGAGATATGATGGGCGTGGATAACGGATCTTCAAACTTCCTCACCGGATACATCGTGATTGATGCCAATGGTGATGGACTGATAGACTCAGGCGATATGATTGTGGTGGATAATAATGCCTCAACATTTATTGGGTCTGTGACACCTTAGCAGCCAATCCAGCTTATTCCATTAAGCCCTTCTCAACATATCTTTTTGAGAGGGGTTCTTTTTGATGTCGACACCAATAAGAGTAAAGTCTTAAGAGCACAACTTTTCTATCGATAAATCTTCAAATGTTGCCCCTCACTTTTCGGCAGTGATGCAATAAGTCTAAAATTGCTCAATAACTGTCTGCAAGCCTGTAGCAGTGAATATTTTATTTAATTAGAGCACCTTTAAATGATAGTTTTCATACATTTGATTCATATTGCGCGACCTTCTCTCAAAAATACTTGTAAGCTATTGATTATTAGTCTAATGCGATCGTGTATAAATTATACTGTTTTCCTGAACCAAGACCCAAATTATAGATAAACCCCAAACTGTCATCGGATAACCAAAAATCTAAAGAAATAATTTGAGAGATCTCTACAATTACTAAGTCGTTTTAAGTCGCTATTGTATCTGATTCCCGGGTCAATCCAGGGAAATCTTTCTGGTTATCTGAGCATTTTAGGTCCCATTTCCTTCAAGCAGTTGGAGTTTTTTCTATAGTTGAGTGTAAACTTACCTTGTTGTAATTTTCATTTGCTATGAAAAATATCCTCTTCTTCCTGCTGCTGAGCCTGTTTCTATTCTCCAGTAAAGTTTTAATTGCTCAACCCACACTTTTTGCAGATCCATCTTCAACCTATTGCCAGGGAGCCGGGGGAGTAACTTTGGGTATCCTTAATACCAATACTGGCAATTCCTATACTCTGCAAAAACAATCGGGTACATGGTCGAATGTTGTTACTATCAATTCACCATCCGGAGGTACAATTTACTTTACCGGTGTTTTTTCTGCAGGGAATTACAGGCTGAATATTCCTCCACATACGGTACTTACCATAACGCAGACACCCCTCCCTGAAACGGTATACAACATTACACTCAGTGTAGCTTCCGGAGGTGTTGCAACTGCGGCAGGAGCAGGATTCTGTTCCGGTGCAACAAGTTTCCCAACCATCGGTTTGAGTGGAAGCCAGGTAGCATCTTCAGGAGTGATTTATAAACTTTATAAAGATGGTTCCTGGTACAACTCCATGCAGTTACCTGCAACTGGCGCTGCACTTTCGTTTGGACAGATTTCAGATCCGGGTGTTTACACTATAAGGGCCGACAGGAATGGATGTGAAAGAAATATGAATGGAAGCAAGACAATCACTGTCTTTCCATTGCCAAACGTTTCCTTCACTCCAAACTACCTTTCAGCACCGGCTAATTGCGGTTCTGTCGAATTCACACCGGTAATTTCCTATACTCCTCCCGGATCAGGAGCGCCCTACACCTATAGCTGGAATTTTGGAGTTGGAAGCAACCCCATGACCTCCACCCAGACAACTCCAACAAGTCAATTTCCCGCATACGGAACCGGAACGCAGAGTTTTCCTGTATTTCTGCAGGTTATCGACAAGAATGGTTGTGAGGGAACCTATACGAACTCAGTTTCTGTAACTCAAAGACCGGATGCTCTCCTTGAAGCGCTTCCATTCTGGAATAATTGCAGCAACAGTAATACTTTCACCCTTACCATCATTAATAAATCAACAACTGCCAGTACCAATACTGCTTATGTAATCGACTGGGATGATCCTAACGATCCGGTAGATTTAAACCTCACTCCTGCTCAATTTCCCTTTGATGATACAAGAACTCACACTTATACCAGTACAGGTTCTTTTCATCTTACCATTACAGCTACCGGACCTGGCCCCAGTAATTGCACGGATACCAGGATTTTTCCTGTTTTTAACGGCTCCACACCAACCGGTGGAATAACCTATGATGCCGGGATTCTGCAAGGATGTAAGCCTCATATCATTACTTTCCTTTTGAGCGGAGATGCACAGAACAATGCACCTACTACTGCCTACTATTTCGATTTTGGGGATGGGACTCCTCCGTATACCTTTACCCAGGAAACCATGCCGGCGTTATTTCCTGACGGGAAATACCACATAATGCATACCTATGATACCGCCTCATGTGCAGCACCCGGCAATGCCTTTAACCTAACCCACTATATTGCAAATCCATGTTCAACCGTGCCCAACAATGTGGGAGGAATAAAGATTTCCGAAAATTCAGATTCTGATTTCCTTCGGGACGAATTCCCCGATGATCCGATTTATGTGTGTGCCGGTGTTCCCAAGACCTACACCAACAATACCACTCTTGGCTGCATTATCTATGCAGGGAACGTTTACAATACCACCAACTATTACTGGGATTTTTTCAATGACGGTACTATAGAAAGTACTGATCCAGATCCTGTTTTTACTTTCCCAACACCGGGATTATATCAGGTAAAACTCACCTCCATCACCGGTGAACTGATTCCCAACAATTGTGGCGACAGCGATGTTGTTCGCGAGGTATGTGTCCAGGGGGTACCTGTGGCAGACTTTGCCTTCACCAATCCTGCTCCATTCTGTGCCAACACTTTGTACACTCCGGAAAACAACTCCACATTTGAACCGGCATGTTCTGTGCCTGAGTATGTGTGGACGGTAACCCCAAATTCCGGATTTGTCTTTACCTCAGGTTCCAACAGCAACAGCTTTGAGCCCACGTTCAGCTTTTCCACTCCCGGGGTTTATACTGTACAGCTTGCAGTAAATGTTTATTCAGGAGCTACAATCTGCAACACATCTACCTTTCAGCAGGTTGTAACGATTATTGGACCGCCAACGGTAACGGTTAATCAGGCTAATATCGATTTATGCGGTCCGGGAATTGTGAACCTTGCCGCTGCGGTTACTTATAATGCCAATGGCGGAACTATCACTGATTACCTCTGGACCATCAATCCAGTCGGACCGGTCATTACCCTGCCAACAGATCCTTTCCCTACGGTCACAATCAGTAACGATATAACACAGGTATACACTCTTACTCTCGTTGCCGACAATGAATGCGGGACTTCCACTCCAGTTACCTTAACTATTACCGTTACACAAAGCCTTGATGATAATGATATCTCCTATGCCGGTAATACCAATCTATGCAGTGGAATGACCCTTACGGACGATATTATTGGAACTTTACCATCGGGTGGGAATGGCACTTACACCTATACCTGGTATATAGAGGAATCATCCGGATGGACACTTATTCCCTATACAACTCAATCGCTGGATTATAACCTTGCGCTAACCACAAATCCCACCAGTTTTAAACGAGTTGTTACTTCTGGAAGTTGCGTGCTTGAGTCCAACATCATTGTATTTAGTCTGTATCCCGGAATTCAGGATAATTCCATTAACTCTCCCCAAAGTGTTTGCTTGGGCGATCCCGTTTCACCTCTAACCGGCAGTAACCCAACTCAGGGAACCGGAACTTATTCCTATGTGTGGGAACAAAGCACTAATGCTCCGCTTTTTGATGTGTGGGCAGCAGCAGCAGCTCCCAATGACCAGTTGGGATATATTCCTTTGGGCATATCACAAACAACCCGCTTCCGGCGAGTGGTAACTTCAGGATTATGCAGTTCAACCAGCAATGAAGTAGAAATTACTGTAAATCAGATCCCTGCTATCAATAGTCCGGCCACTACAGCCATCTGCTCTGGCGACATCCTGAACTATGCAATTGGCAGCACTGTTGCCGGAACGACCTTCCAATGGACGGTAACTGATTTGTCAGGGGGTGCTGTCACCGGTTTTAGCAATTATCCGGGAGGAAGTCTCACGACAATAGCAGATGTTCTGATCAATACATCCCTCTTGCCTCAAACTATCGAGTATACAATTACTCCGATCGGACCAGCACCCACCCAATGCGCAGGTTCTGATTTCACCCTTACAGTAACAGTTAGGCCTGAATTTCATAGTACCTATATCGATAAGAGTATCACTGTTGGGACCAGCACTACCCTTACCGGAGTTTTAAGCGGAGGTACACCCGGCTATACCTATTCCTGGACACCCGCGGCAATGCTTTCTGCGCCCGGGCAGGCGTCTCTTCCCAATCCCCAAACAAGTATTCTCTTTGCGAATCAAACCTATACGCTCACTGTAACCGATGCAGCAGGATGTCCCTTTACCCAGAATGTAGTGGTTACCACAGGTGGAGTTCTTCTTCAGGTTGGCATTACTGCTAACGATGCAGATCTGACCATTTGTGACGGGAATTCTGTAACATTAACAGCCACTGCAAACGGTGGCGCAGGGAATGGTGTTCCTGCAAATTATTCCTATACCTGGACAGGATTACCTGCCGGGGCTACCTACATTCAACCATGGATAGTGCAGATAATTCCAGCCAGCATTGGTTTGAACACTTATTCAGTGCAGGTAGGCGATACCTACACAACTGCAAATGCAAACATTTCAGTTACTGTCAATGCAAATCCCACTGTTACCAGTCCATTGAGCATGCAAATATGCTCCGGCGACAATGTCAACTACACTCCAACTTCCAATGTTACCGGAGCCAGCTTCACCTGGTTCAGAAATACAAATGCCTGCATAACCGCACTGCCCGGAGCAAACAGCGGAAATAATTCCATCAGCAACACCCTTACCAATAATTGCAGCACCGTTGAGAGCATCAGCTACACAATTACACCTACAGGACCGGCTCCCACTTTTTGTCCGGGAACTTCTCAAACCCTTGTGGTTGATGTAATGCCTGTTGCTTCCATAACAACAACACCGAATTCACAAACTGTCAATTCAGGTTTCCCAACCTCAGCAGTTACCCTGACTTCGGATGTTGCGGGAGCCGGATTCCATTGGCAGTTTTACAGTGTTGATTGTCCGGCATATTTTGGACCTTACCTGGCTGGCGGGAATACCTCCACAATGCCTGTTCAAACCTTCAACATCTTACCCGGCGGTCCCAATTCTTGCGAAATCTGCTATGAGGCAACTGCTTACGTGACCCGTTTGGATGGAACCACATGTGAAGGGCCTCCTTTCTATTATTGCTATACAGTAAATCTGGAGCCAATTAAATATAACCTTGAGTGTCCTTTACCAGCATGCGAGGGCAGTTCAACTTCCGTTACACTTGAAAATTCTGATATAGGCATTACCTACCAGCTTTATCAGGATGGTACACCTTTCGGAAGTCCCCAGCCCGGTTGTGATTGCCCGATTGTATGGTCAGGAATTACCCAGACGGGGAATTATATGGTTATTGCAACCAATACGAGCAATGGAGTTTCAGTACCGATGAATAACAGTTGTAACATCGTCTTCTATCCCAATCCTATTTCCAATTTTATTCTTGCTTCAACCACTAATTGTCCGGGAGCGATTATAACCCTGAACTGGTGCGAGTCGGATGTAAGCTACCAATTATGGAGGAATGGGATTATCCCTGTTGGTTCACCGATAATTGGTCCAACTCCTCCAACTCCACTGAATTTTGGTCCGGTAACTGATCCGGGAGTTTATACGATAATTGCAACGGCAACCTACCCGGGTTCCACCTGCGAGTCCCAGATCAATGGGAACGTGATTATTAATGCAAATCCTCTGGAATTTACCTTCGATCCTTCCGGGCCACAATGTGCGGGAGATGCTTTCGGACTCATAGATTCTGAAACCGGAGTTTCCTATGAACTTTGGTGCACACCTCTTGCTACCGGTAGTCCCATATATATTGCCACTTTCGCCGGAACAGGCTCTGCAATACCTTTTGGTGTTCAGACTGTGCCCGGGACGTACTTCATTCATGCAATCAATATATTTACCGGCTGCGATATCTATTTTGCCGATACCAAGGTTGTATGGCCTAATCCAGAGCCTTACAATATTTCACCTCAGGGTCCAGATGTATGCGGTCCAACTACAATAGGACTTGATGATTCAGAGCTCGGGTTCACCTATGAGGTTCATCTTCTGGATATAAATGGGATTCCATTTCCAACACCCTCTCCCAACTTTACAACCCAGATCGGAACTGGTGCGGCTTTGGTTTTTGGGACCTCCAATGCTCCCGGCACCTATGTAATCATAGCTTTCGATCAGAACCACATCTGTTCAACACAGATGTATGGAAGCGTGACAATTCTGGCTGAGCCGACTCAATACTCGATTTATCCAACCGATGATATCTATTGTGTCGATCAGAATATTGGAACAGAAATATTCCTTGAGGATTCGGAATTGGGAGTTATGTATACCTTGAGCAATGGCGGCTCTGTTTTAATCGCTCTTCCGGGAACTGGAAACCAGATAAACTTTGGCTTCCAGAACCAGCCGGGAACCTATACGATTACTGCTATCAATACAACCACCAGCTGTGCGAATGATATGCTGGGCAGCGTAACCCTGCATCTTCGTCCACTGGTATTTACCATGCACCCCACCAATGAAATTTGTCCGGGTGATGAAGAAATATGGCTCAGCGGTTCACAAACTGACGTGATCTATACCCTTTTCACTCCCGGGGGACCAATTCCTCTTCCGGGAACAGGATTCACTCTGAACTGGGGATACCATCATACTCCCGGAACCTATCATATTGAAGCCACACTGAATGCAATTCCCACTTGTCCAACTGCAATGGATGGTTCGGTAATCATTCATCCCAATCCGGGCATATTTGATGTAATGCACCAGGGGATAAATTGTATTTCGAGCACCATTGGACTTAGCGGTTCAGAATTAAATACAACCTATGAGCTTATTCATGCCGACGGTACGAGCCTGACTCCTCCTGAGATATTTGTACCTGTAGTTGCCGGAGCCTTCTGGTTTGTCAATCCCCAGCCTGTCGGAAATTATACGGTAAGGGCTACCAATAGCTTTGGTTGTGATACCCTGATGAACGGTATCGTTGCAATTGAGAACGGACCAACAGTTGATGCCGGTCCCGCAGACCTGACTATCTGCAATACACCGCCATTCTCTGTACCACTCACCGGTAATGCCACCAACTATTCAACAGTAGTATGGACAAGCTCTTCAACGGGTGTTTTCTCAGCCCCGAATAGCCTGAATACGACCTACATTCTGGCTCCTGAAGATATCAGTTCCCAGATGGTTGTTCTCACACTTACTGCATACGGAAGCGGAGGTTGCAATGGTGTTCAGGTCACTGATAACATTACAATTCACATCCAATCTCCCTTTGTAGATGCAGGCGCTGATCAGATTATCTGTGAAGGTCAGTCCGTTACTCTGGACGGAACAATCTATGGTGGAACCACTACCGGATTATGGTCCAGCAGCGGAGATGGTACATTTTCACCGGATCCCGCAACAATTGATGCCACCTATAATCCAGGTGCTTCAGATATTGCTGCCGGAACAGTCACATTAACCCTGACTACTACCAATGCCACTCCTTGTCCGGATATTACAGATGATCTGATTGTCACCATTAATCCGATTCCTGTTGTTGCTGACCCTGCCGATCAGGTGCTTTGCAATGGCTCAGCATCGCTTCCGGTCATATTCAGCAGTTCAGTGGTTGGTACTGTTTTCAGCTGGACGAATTCACTGACTACCATCGGGCTTGCAGCCAGCGGTACCGGTGATATCCCATCCTTCACGGCAGTGAATAATGGCATTAGTCCTGTAGTTGCCACCATAACCGTTACTCCATCCTTCACATTCGGAGGCGTTGGATGTACCGGAAGTTCTCAAACATTCACCATCACGGTTAATCCAACAGCACAACTTAATGATCCTGCCGATCAGATCGTTTGTAATGCCAGTTCGACCAGCGCTGTTGTTTTCACAACAAATAATCTTGTTGGAACAACCACCTACAACTGGACTAATGACCAAACTTCAATAGGTCTTGCAGCCAGCGGTACAGGAGATATTGCTGCTTTTACGGCAGTGAATACCGGTACATTACCGGTTGTTGCTACGATCACGATAGTACCATCTTTCACCAACGGAGGTGTAAGCTGTACCGGACCATCCCAGAGTTTCACCATCACAGTGAATCCGACCGGACAGGTGAATGATCCAACCGATCAGGTGGTTTGCAATGGAGACCTGACAACTGCTGTTGTCTTCACTACCAATAATACTGTAGGGACAACAACCTATAGCTGGACCAATGACCTGACTTCCATCGGTCTTGCTGCTGGCGGAACAGGAGATATTGCCTCATTTGCCGGGGTAAATACAGGAACAGCTCCTGTTGTGGCAACCATTACCGTAACCCCAACCTTCGCCAACGGAGGTGTGAATTGCATAGGACCAGCCCAGAGCTTTACCATAACGGTAAATCCGACCGGACAGATGAATGACCCTGCCGATCAGGTAGTTTGCAACGGAGACCAGACCAATGCCGTTGTTTTTTCTACAAATAATACAATTGGAACAACCACCTACAACTGGACCAACGACCAGGCTTCCATTGGTCTTGCAGCCAACGGAACCGGGAATATCGCCGCATTTACAGCAGTAAATTCAGGTACATCGCCTGTTGTTGCTACAATCACGATTACACCAACCTTTACTAACGGTGGGGTGAATTGTGTCGGACCAGCCCAGAGCTTTACCATAACGGTAAATCCAACAGGGCAGCTCAATGATCCTGCTGACCAGATTGTTTGCAATGGAGATCTTACGAACGCCATTGCTTTCACCACCAATAATACTGTGGGAACTACCACCTACAACTGGACCAATAACCTGCCAGCTATTGGACTTGCAGCAAGTGGAACTGGCGATATTGCAGCATTTGCAGCTGTGAATGCAGGAACCAATCCTGTTGCAGCCACCATCACAGTAATTCCAACCTTTACTTATTTAGGAGTGAATTGCAATGGACCGGCGCAAACCTTTACTATAACTGTGAATCCGGGCGGACAGATGAATGATCCCGATGACCAGTTTGCATGCAATGGCAACCTGACCAATCCTGTTGTTTTCACTACTAATAATACTGTGGGAACTACCACCTACAACTGGACCAATGACCTGACTTCCATTGGCCTTGCAGCAAGCGGAACAGGTGATATCCCTGCATTTATAACTTCAAACACAGGGACAGCACCTGCAGTGGCTACCATAACAGTGACACCAACCTTCTCAAACGGGGGTTCAGATTGCAATGGACCAGCCCAAACCTTCACGATAACAGTGAATCCAACCGGACAGCTTAATGATCCTGCTGATCTGGTTGCCTGCAATGGAGACCTGACCAATCCTGTTGTTTTCACTACCAATAATACAGTCGGGACAACCACTTACAACTGGACCAACGACCTTACAGCCATTGGTCTTGCAGCCAGCGGGACAGGCAACATTGCTGCCTTTACTGCAGTGAATACCGGAACAGCACCAATAGTTGCCAACATTACCATTACACCTTCTTTCACTAATGGAGGTGTGAGCTGTGTGGGTCCAACTCAAACTTTCACTATTTCGGTCAACCCGAACGGTCAGCTGAATGATCCTGCCGATCAGGTTGTTTGCAGTGGCGATCTCACTACTGCCGTGCTCTTCACTACGAATAATACAGTCGGCACGACTACCTACAACTGGACCAATGACCTGCCATCCATCGGCCTCGCAGCCAGCGGAACCGGCAATATTTCTGCATTTACAGCAACGAATGCCGGAACAGCTCCGGTTTTGGCCACCATTACTGTAACTCCAACTTTTACCAATGGAGGAGTTGATTGCATCGGTACACCACAAACCTTTACCATTCTTGTAAATCCCGCCGGATTTATTACCAATCTGGTAAATCAGGTTGTCT
This sequence comes from Bacteroidales bacterium, assembly GCA_016707705.1. Classification (GTDB taxonomy): domain Bacteria; phylum Bacteroidota; class Bacteroidia; order Bacteroidales; family UBA4417; genus UBA4417. The sequence goes on along the minus strand of JADJHD010000018.1, from coordinate 19,909 downwards.
GCAACGGAAGCCTTACCACTGCCGTTGTTTTTGCCACGAATAATACGGGCGGAACCACTACCTACACCTGGACCAACAATGAGCCGGGAATCGGACTTCCATCCTCAGGAACCGGAAATATTCCTTCTTTCACAGCCATAAATAATGGGACATCACCGGTGGTTGCCACCATCACGGTAATACCTACTTTTTCAGCCGGAAGTTTCAATTGTCCCGGAACCCCGCAAACCTTCACCATTACTGTCAACCCACTCGGACAGGTTAATCTCCCGTCCAACTATGTGGTATGCAATGGAAGCCTTACCAATGCAGTGGTTCTTTCAACCAATAATACCGGCGGTACTACAACCTTTAACTGGACCAATAACCAGCCAGCCATTGGACTGCCTGCCAGCGGAACGGGCAATTTACCGGTCTTTTTAGCTGTAAATACAGGTACTGCCCCATTGGTCGCAATCATCACGTTAACTCCTGTGTTCTCAAATGCCGGAATTGATTGTCAGGGAACGCCACAGACTTTTACCATCACTGTAAATCCAACAGCACAGGTTATTGATCCTGCTGATCAGATTGTATGCAATGGTAGCTCAACAAATGCGATAAACTTTGGAACCCTCAATACCGGGGGAACTACCACATACAACTGGATTAACACTGATCCCGGAATCGGGCTTGCAGCTAGCGGAACCGGCAATATTGCTTCGTTTACAGCTATCAATACCGGTTTGCAACCAGTTGTTGCCACTATTACGGTTACTCCAACCTTCACAAATGGAGGCGTGAGTTGCGTTGGACCATCCCAATCCTTCACCATCACAGTGAATCCCGCTGGTCAGCTTAATGATCCTGCCGATCAGGTGATTTGCCAGGGTAGTCAGTCCAATGCAGTTATTTTCACCAGCAATAATATTGGAGGAACTGTAAGCTATAACTGGACGAACGACCAGCCGGGAATAGGATTACCTTCTTCAGGAACGGGCAATATCAATCCTTTCACTGGTATCAATAATGGTTTGTCGCCAGTTGTGGCAACCATTACCGTAACACCTGTTTTTACATTCGGATCCGTAAGCTGCAATGGAAATCCCCAGGTATTTACAATTACGGTAAATCCTGCTGGGCATGTCAATGATCCGGTTGATCAGGTTGTTTGCAATGGCACCCTTACCAATGCTGTGATTCTTTCAACCAATAATTCGGGTGGAGTCACAACATTCAGCTGGACAAATGATCAGCCTTCAATTGGATTGCCGGCAAGCGGAAACGGAGATGTGCCTGTGTTTAATGCCATCAACATCAGTACTGTCCCGATTATCGCAACGATAACTGTTACGCCATTATTCAGCAATGGAGGAGTCAGCTGCACAGGTAATCCACAATCCTTTACGATTACAGTAAATCCATCCGGTCAGGTAAACGATCCAGCTGACCAGGTTGTTTGCAACGGAGACCTGACCACATTTGTGCAGTTTACCACCAATAACAGTGGCGGAAACACAACCTATAACTGGACGAATAGCCTGGCAAGTATTGGTCTGGCTGCCAGTGGAACCGGAGATATTCCTGCTTTTGTTGCAGTGAATGCTTCAAGTTCTCCTGTTATGGCAACAATAACAGTTACGCCGGTTTATCAGAATATTGGAGTAGATTGTCAGGGTGGATCTCAAACTTTCACCATCACAGTGAATCCTACTGCACAGGTGAACGATCCTGCAGATCAGAATAAGTGCCACGGACAATTAACAGATCCTGTTGTATTTACTACGGTGAATACCGGAGGTACAACGACCTATAGCTGGACCAACACCAATCCGGGAATCGGCCTTCCGGCCAGTGGCACGGGCAATATTTCCTCATTTACTCCGGTGAATCCCGGAGGAAGCATTTCAGTGGCTGTTATTACTGTTACTCCACATTTTACCAATGGAGGAATTACCTGTGACGGTCCTGCACAAACATTCAGCATCACCGTTTATCCAATATTTGTTGTTGGATCGATTCAAAATGACCAAAGTATCTGCTACAATGCTATTCCTGCTTTGCTGGAAGGAACACCTCCAACCGGAGGGAATCCGCCATATTCGTATCAGTGGCAGTATTCGATCGACAATGGCCTGAACTGGTACAATGTCACGCCGAATGGAACAGGTCTGGATTTTCAGCCCGGAGCGTTGACACAAACAACGATGTACCGTCAGATTCAGATATCGGGAAGTAGCTGCGGCAATCTCACAACCAATTCGGTTATCATCGATGTTCGTATCCCGACAGCCTATGCAGGTCCCAATGATACACTTTGCGGAATGCTACCTTATGCATTGTCGTATTCGACTGCAAATCATGCTGTGAGTTATACCTGGACAACTTCAGGTACAGGCTCATTCAGCGGACAATACAACCTGCATGCAACCTATTTCCCCACACCTGCGGATATGGCTGCAGGAAGCGTGGTTCTCACCTTAACCATCGAGGATATATGCGGTAATGTTGTTTCCGACGATATGACCCTGACGCTGGGACAACTTCCGGTATCCTTCTTCTCTTACAGCACTCCAACCTGCAATAATTATCCAATTCAGTTTATGGATCAGTCGAGTGTTAGCAGCGGATATATCAAAACATGGATCTGGGATTTCGGTGATGGCACTTCCGACACCATTCATTTCCCGAATAGTCCGAACATTCAGCATGTATTTGCCAATCCCGGACCTTCGTTCATGGTCACTCTTAAGGTTATCACTTCACAGGGATGCAGTGATACATTCCAGCAGGTTGTAACCACCTTGCAGGCGCCTGTTGCAAACTTCTATTTCTCGGAAATCAGTTGCGAGAACGAGCCGGTTCAGTTTACGAATGCATCGCAACTTAATGGTTCTGTAGGAATGCAGCCTTTCTCCTGGAATTTTGACGATCCAACCACCGGTGTCAGCAATGTTTCCAATCTTGAGGATCCTACTCACCTTTTCTCTGACACAGGAACCTATTATGTCAGGCTGATTGTACTCAATTACAATAACTGCCTTGATACGATTATCAAGAAAGTTCATGTGAAACCTGCACCTCCTGTTGAGTATACCTACGATATTACCTGCATGAATGAACCGGTTTATTTTGATCCGGATACCAATATCATGCAAGTGAATACAATTGCAACCTGGGCATGGGATTTCGGGGATGGAATTACATCCCAAAATGAGAATGCCGTTCATGTATTCCTGTCGCCGGGCATTTATCAGGTGTCACTATTGGTAACCGATACCGCGGGCTGCAGTAATTCAATCACTCATGAAGTGATTATTAATCCATTGCCAATTGCGCATTTTGAAGCAGGCACCACCAATTGTGAAGGAATGGCGGTTCATTTCAATGAGCTTTCCTCAACCTCTGCCGGTTATATTGTGCGATGGGAGTGGGAATTCGGTGATGGAACCACAGCAACTGTTATCCATCCAAATGACCCGAATGTTAATCATACCTATGCTCAATCCGGTTCCTACTCAGTGACTTTAAGGGTAATAGAATCTGACAGTTGTTCAAATGAAGAAACGCAAACTCTGGTAATCCATCCAAAGCCGGTATCCAACTTTGATTATGTTGATCCTGCCTGCGAAAACACCTCGGTTAGCTTCCTTGATCTCTCACAAAGCAATGGAGGAGGGAATGTTGTACAATGGGCCTGGAATTTCGGAGATCCCGCATCAGGAGTTCTGAATGTTTCGCCTTTGCAGAATCCTTTACATCAATTCACAACAGTAGGTCAGTTTATTGTAACCCTTGTTGCAACAACCTCCAACGGATGTTATGATTCCTATTCTGATACTGTAACCATCAAGGCAAAACCAGCTGTTGATTTCACCTACGACAGCAACTGCCAGAATGAAGAGGTTCAGTTCCATCCGAATCCACTGGTGATGAATGTAAATGCAATTGCTTTCTGGAACTGGACTTTCGGAGATGGTGGTGTATCAACCCTGCAATCACCCGGACACACCTACCTGACTGCAGCTGCCTATACCGTTACACTTACTGTTCAGGATACATCAGGCTGTTCAAATACAATCATCAAAACGGTGAATATTGCACCACAGCCCTATGCTGATTTTACATCATCCCAGCCCAGCTGCAATGGTTCAGCCATCGATTTTACCAGTCTGGCAACCACCCCAACAGGCTATATAGTACGATGGGTCTGGAATTTTGATGATGGCAATATTGTAACTGTCAACAACATAGGCAATCCCAATGTTTCGCATACCTATGCCAATTATGGGACATTCAATGTATCCCTGACTATCAAAACCAACGACAGTTGCACAAGTACGATAGTAAAACCAGTTGTGGTATCTCCGGCACCTTTGGCCAATTTCTCTTTCTCGGCCGGATGTGTGAACCTCCCGGTTTCCTTCAGTGACCTGTCGCAAAGTGGTGCAGGAAGCCTCTCTTCATGGAGCTGGGATTTTGGTGATCCGACAACCGGAATGGCCAATTATTCGAGTCAGCAAAATCCGACACATACCTTCTCAACAGCCAGCAGCTCATTTACAGTCACGCTGGTAGTGACCAACAGCTCTGGTTGTACCGATTCCCAAACACATGTTGTGAATACTACGCCTGTGCCGGGAGTTGATTTCACCTATACTGCGGGCTGTTCGAATGATACCACACTGTTCGTTAGTTCCACGCTGGTAAATGTTGCAAACACTGATACCTGGCTCTGGGATTTCGGAGATGGAAGCACCTCTGCAGAAATAGATCCTGTGCATGTGTATCCTGCAACGGGAACCTATACTGTAACGCTGACCATCACTGATAATAATGGCTGCCAGAATACGAAATCACATACTCTTACTGTTACTGCTCCTCCGGTAGCCATGTTCCAGCCTTCATCACAGCATTGTGCTGGAACGGCTGTGTTGTTCGATGATCTGAGCAATCCGATGGGAGGTTCAATAACCTCATGGTACTGGGATTTCGGAGATGGGAACACTCAACTTGTAAATGCACCTGCCAGTCCTGATGTTGAGCATGTTTATGCTGCACCAGGCAGTTTCACGGTAACTTTGAGAGTTCATTCCCTAACGGGATGCGAGGATGATACACAGCAATCCCTCAGCATTTCGCCGGCTCCACTTTCACTGTTTACCTTCACCAATTCCTGTGAAGACACAGCAGTGCATTTCAATGGAATACCCGGTACAAACGGAGGTTCAGCCATAGTTGGTTATACCTGGGATTTCGGTGATCCTGCTTCCGGAGTCAGCAATACCTCGAATCTTCAGAATCCATATCATATTTACATCAATCCGGGAACCTATCAGGTAACCCTCATTGAAACGAATACTGACGGATGCTCTGACAGTATTACCCAGCCTGTAATCATTCATGTGAAGCCGAATGTTGATTATTCATGGAGCAGCACTTGTCTGGGCACAGAAACGCAATTCCTGATAAATACCACTACTACCAATATCCCGGCTGTTGCAAGCTTCAACTGGGATTTTGGAGATGGAGCCTATTCCAATGATCAGGATCCGGTGCATACCTATACTGCAGCAACTACCTATACTGTAGTCCTCACAATTACTGATACTGCAGGCTGCATCAATTCCAAAACCTATCCTGTAACTATCACTCAGAAGCCAAATGCATTGTTCAGCTATAACAGCGGATGCTTGAATACGGCAGTTGAGTTTGTGGACGAATCCTTCACTTCCAATGGGGAACCGATTACCGGATGGCACTGGGATTTTGGTACTACATCGGCAAATGACACTTCGAATCTTCAGAATCCAACATGGATCTATACTTCAGCGGGTTCCTATAATGTAAGCCTTGTTGTTTCTACTCAGGGCGGTTGCAAGGATACCATTGTTTCAATTGTGCAGGTGTTTGGAATACCAACGGCTGCATTCCTTTATACAGCAGCTCCATGCAACAACGGAACAGTATATTTCCAGGATTCCTCCTATAGTCAGCAGGGTACGATAATCAGCTGGTATTGGGTGTTTGAACCCGGACAATACTCCACGCTTCAGGATCCGATTTATCATTTCAATTCACCGGATACCTGTCATATTGTTACGCTGGTTGTAACTGATATGCGGGGATGCATTGACACCCTGGTTAAACAGGTTTGCACACCCACTGTTCTTTCAGCAACCTTCAACTATACCCCAACCTGCGAGCTCGATACAACCTATTTCAGTCCGGTATTGTTAAGTCCGGCAGGCGACTCATTGGTGTCCTTCAGCTGGAATTTCGGGGAACCCGGTTCGGGAAGCAATAATACCTCAACACTCGGATACCCGAAACATAAGTATAGTGAAGCCGGGACCTATACTGTAATCCTGCAAACCAGGGATAAATTCAATTGTGAGGCCCAGAAAATCCTTTTTGTTGATGTTAAACCGTTGCCAGTTGCAGCATTTACGCATATTGAAGGCATCTGCGACAGCATTATCACCTTTAAGAAACCAACGGGCAACAGCAATATCAATAAGTGGCATTGGGATTTTGGAGATGGGACAAGCCGCGAGTTGCTGGGAATCCATCCGGATACCATTCAGCATAAGTATCCTGACATAGGAGCATTTACGGTTCAGCTTACGGTGACCAACACCAATGGCTGTTCAGGAATTGTTGAAAATCCGGTGTTCGTTAAACCTTGTCTGCAGGCACATTTAAGCTGTGATGGCGATACCATTTGCCAGAACCAGTCCAATCTGTTCTACGATCAAAGCACGAGCGGAATAGGAATCAGTACCTGGCGATGGACTTTTGGCGATGGCGATACTCTTACCTATTCCACTTTCCAGAATCCGATAACACATCAGTATGATTCTTCCGGATTATTCACGGTCAGGCTTTTGGTTTCAACCCAGATAGCCGATGTGATGGTTCAGGATTCAGTCGATTTTACGGTGCTTGTCAATGCGGTTCCAACTGCAGAATTTACCGCTCAGAGTGAGTGTTTTGGGGTTCCCATCGAGTTTCTGAATTCATCGGTAGACAACAATACCCAGATAACCTCCTATTCGTGGTTGTACGGAGATGGTAGTCCGGCGGAAACATCCTATCACTCGCAGCATCTTTATCTGGAGCCCGGAACTTTCAATGTGAATCTAATCGTTGGGAATAATCTTGGATGTTCTGATACTGCAACCTATCCTGTTAGTGCGCATCAAATTCCGGAACCGGATTTCAGGATCAATAATGCCTGCTTGAATAAGCTGGCTCATTTCGAGAATCTGACACCTGTGGATTATGCAGCATTGGATACAGTAAGATGGGTATTTGACAATGGGAACAGTCTCGTAGAATCCCTGATTTCAAACCCCGACCTGGTCTTCAGTGAAAAGGGAACTTACCAGGTACATCTGTATGTAAAGGATGTGAATGGTTGCGAAGCTACAATAGATTCAACCATGGAAATTTATCCCGGTCCGAGAAGTGTATTCTCATACACCGAGTCCATGAAGGATCTGGAAGTTTATCTCAACATGGTGAATGAATCCAGGGGAGCGCAATTCGACACCCTGAGCTATCATTGGGATCTGACAAATACCAATTACAGTCAGTATGAGTACCAATCCGAGGCTGAGAATCCTGTTTTCCGTCTGCCTGATTACCCGGTAGATGTGACCGACTACTACGATAATGATGAGTATTATTCATTGCGACTCATTACCACCAATAAATTCGGTTGTATGGATACCCTGACCAGGGATTATTTATACAAGGGATTATTTGTGCCAACGGCTATTGCACCTGAAAGCTTCAATTCCGATCTGAGGGTATTTCAGCCTAAGGGTAAGGGTTTGAAAGAGTATCATATAGAAGTGTTTGACCGCTGGGGTAACCTCTTATGGGAAAGTTATGACTTGAGGAATGGAATGGGTGATATCGGAGTAGGAGAGGAATACTCACATCCGGGACCGGGATGGGATGGAAAGTTTAATGGCGAGTTTGTTGAAGTTGGAGTTTATATCTGGAAGGTGAGTGCTGTCTTTAAGGATGGCAGCATTTGGCAGGGTGTAAATGCAGGTGAAGATGCTGATCTTTCCGGGACTGTTTACGGAACCATTTTGATTATACGATAATACTGATTTAGCAGCGATATAAATGTGGTGGCATTATTTCCCATCACATTTATATCTGCTTTCTTGCCTCAATTATCTGAGGCAGGGTGAAAACCGGCTTTTGTTTTCTTAACTTTATGATACTAATTCTCACATAGTTTACTGCCAGAATACGACTGAAACGGACTTTTGATATTTTAATATTTCTGAATATGAATGCTATTCTAAAGAAGTTCTGTAAGACTATTCCTTTCTTACTGGCAGTGTGCTTTTTCGGTTCCGCTGAAGCGCAGGTTTCAACAAGTTTTCAGTATACCATCGCCAATCAGACCAATTCTACAGACTGGTTTGAATTTGATTTGCTTCTTTTAAATCTTGATAACACCTATCCTTTTCAATTAACGACTATTCAAACCGGGATTCTGGTGAATCCCGGAATTTTTAGTGGCGGGATCATTACCCCTGCCATTGTTGCCGGAGCTTCAGACTTGCTACCTTCTCAGGCACCAAGCAATATCACATATACCCAATCTGCATATTGTATCAAGATTGCCCCCAGGGCTCCTCCAGGGTGCGGTAGCGGGACGATTATCTCTCAAAATCCAGCAAGTCCAACACGGGTTTGCAGGGTTAGATTTACAAGTACCACCCCCTGGGTAGGTTGTACAACAGCTGACCTTATGTTTAACTTTTCTGCAACGCCTTATGCTACAAAGATTTCAGAATATGATGCATCCTGCATACAGTTTCAGCCAGGAGTGAATGCTTCAAACTGCTTTAACGATTCTGACAATCTGCTGTTGATCTATCCGTCAGTTCCGCAGGTTTATACAGTAACAGGAGGAGGGCATTATTGCACAGGTGCTGGGTATGGTGCAGTGCTTGGACTTTCAGGGTCTGATCTGAATGTTATCTATACAGTGTATAAGAATGGGATACCAATGCCTGCCGTTGTTCTCGGAACAGGGGCACCCCTTTCATTTGGTTTGCAAACGCCCGGTATCTATGATATTATTGGTTCGCGCAGTTGTGGAACACTTCCTGTATTTCAAGTTACCATGAACGGTCCTGCTGTGATTGTGGAAGATCAGCCCACCATACCGGGAACGGTTAGCGGTCCCGATAGTATTGTGATAGGAGAGAGTGCAAGTTTGACACTGTCCGGTAACCTTGGTGCAGTCCTGAAGTGGCAAAAGCGATTGAATTCCGGAACCTGGACAGATATTACCTGCACTACCGTCAATTGTATAGATATGCCTTCTGATACTGGCAGTTGGGAGTACAGGGCTGTAGTTCAGAACTGGGCTTGTCCGGCAGCGAATTCCGTTTCATGGAGTGTTTATGTTAAAAGCCACCTTCTTGGAATGAAGGCATTTCTTCAGGGATTGTATTTGCCTGGCACCGGTTTGATGGCTCAGGCAAGTAATGGGGATGCGCCCCAGTTTCCGGGAAATATTGCGGATCATGTTACCATCGAACTTGCCAACAGTGCAGCACCATTCAATATTTTGTTTTCAATTCCAAATGTGGAACTGCAGACCAATGGAATGATGACAATGAATCTCCCTCCTTCGGCAAACTCATCCTATTATCTGATTGTCAAACAAAGAAACAGCATTTCGACCTGGAGTTCTGTCCCGGTGAACCTTGGCGCGGAGCAGGTAAATTATGATTTTACTGATGCCCCATCAAAAGCATATGGCAATAATCTGGTTCCTTCAGGTTCTGTCTGGTTGATTTATGGAGGCGATGTAAATGCGGATGGACTTGTGGATTCAGGAGATATGATAGATATCGACAATGCAGCATCAGTCTTCGCAACTGGATACTTGCCTGAAGATGCCAATGGTGATGGACTTGTGGATGCTGAAGATATGATTCTGGTGGACAACAATGTCACTGGATTTGCGGGTGTTATTCATCCCTGATCTGAAAACCGTTTCTTGATTTATCGGACATTATTTAATTACACTGTATTCTGCTATCAATGGCATAGCTAAAATTATTGCCTAAATTCCAATTCACTTCCCCAGTAGCTTCATTGTATATTCTATTAGGTCAAAGCAGTATTTTCTGGCAGCCCTCGGTGATATTCGTAATATCAATGTAGACAATCCGTAGACAAAATGTAGACAATACAATAAAATACCTTCTTTTTGTAGACACTAATGATTATATCTATATATTTACTTCTGTATTTCAATTTCTGACTTATTAGGAGAGTAATAAGATAGAGGTAAAGGATATACAGATATTCAAATTTGATTATTATCGGCGGGGAGATAGACTTGAAGGACTTAAATAAGCTGATTCATTCCTGATTTGGATTGAAAGTGCACTGCCAAAACCCCAAACCCCCAATATATGATTCGACTGTTACTTTTGATCAGTCTGGTTTTGCTATGCAGCAAAATCTCCCTTTCCCAGGTTGCAATAAATTCCGATGGAAGTTTACCCGACAATTCTGCCATGCTGGATGTGAAATCCACCACCCAGGGGTTGCTTATTCCCCGAATGACACTGGCTCAGCGTAATGCGATCCTAAGTCCTGCAACAGGCCTGATGATCTTTCAAACTGATAACGTCCCCGGGTTTTACTATAACTCAGGAAACAGTTCCACCCCGGTATGGGTATTGACAGGTACAGGTTCAGGATGGAGCTTGACTGGTAATAGCGGAACATCAAGTACTTCCAATTTCATTGGAACAACTGACAATGTAGCACTCTTATTCAGGGTTAACAACCAGAAAGCAGGTGGGATAGACCACAATTTAACAAATACTTCACTTGGATATCAGGCTTTAAATACGAATACTACCGGGAATAGTAATATTGCTATTGGCAGGTCGGCTCTTCAACTCAATACCTACGGATCATTTAACTGCGCTACAGGAACTTTTGCACTAGGTCAGAATACTTATGGAAGTTCAAACACGGCAGACGGATATGGTGCTCTTGCCAGTAATACAACTGGTGGTGTCAACACTGCTGTGGGTAATTATGCACTACATTCTAGTACCACAGCATATTACAATACTGGAATTGGTGAATCATCTCTTTACCTAAATACAACAGGTGAAGATAATACGGCAATTGGATATAATGCTATGTATTACAATACCGTAGGAAATAACAACGTAGCAATTGGAGCAAATGCCTTAAGTGATAACAAAGCAAATAGCTATAGTGTAGCTATTGGAACCTGGGCGATGGGGCATGCAGATAGCCGGATAACCGGCAGAGCAACCTATAATACCGCTATTGGATATCAAGCACTTCTTGGCAGTAATGTTTCTTCAAACAATACCGGACAATGGAATACAGCGACAGGCTATCAATCAATGTTGAATAACACTTCCGGTAGCGGGAATACCGCAACCGGTGTATCTTCATTATTAGCAAACACTACAGGCTCAAATAATGCGGTTTATGGGGGCAATACATTGGCAACCAATACTACCGGCCAGGAAAATGCTGCCTATGGAAACTGGGCGATGGAACTTAATGAAACGGGTAATTATAATACTGCAAATGGATCATGGGCACTGAGATCCAATACAACTGGATTTTATAATAGCGGATTCGGTCATAATGCATTGTATACTAATTTGACAGGCAGTTACAATACCGGTGTTGGGGACCATGCTTATCCTAATTCAACATCTCTGAGTAATTGGACAGGGATAGGGTCCAACGCAGGCAGTTCGCTAAGCATCAGCAATTCGGTAGAAATTGGCAACACATCTGTGATGCGTATCCAGGGCCAGGTACCAATGTCACTATACAGCGATGAGCGTATCAAGGATAATATTGTTGCCAATGTACCCGGACTGGATTTCATCCTTAAACTTCGCCCGGTTACCTATAATCTGAACATCCACAGGCAAAATGAAATTCTGTACAAAGGCCAGAAGAATACCGAAGACTGGCCCGGGAAGTACGATATCGAAAAAATCCGGATGACAGGATTTATTGCCCAGGAAGTTGCAAAGGCATCAGCCGATATTGGCTATGATTTCAATGGGGTGGATAAACCGGAAACGGCTGATGGATTGTATAGTCTCAGATATACAGAGTTTGTTATGCCGCTGGTTAAGGCTGTGCAGGAATTGAATGCCGTTAATGAGTCTCAAAATTTAAAGAATGAAGATCTGCAGGAGAAAGAAAAAATGATGCAAAGCACTATTGATGCCATGAGTCAATCAATTGAATTGCTGAAGGAACAAAATGAACTTTTAAAAAAACGTATAGAATCACTTGAATCCAGATAATAAGCTAAACTCTCGTCCATGAAAAAACTTTTATTTCTTATTTCCCTTTCCCTTGGAATTACTGTTAGTGCACAGGTTGCTGTTAACACCGATGGCTCCGCCCCCGACAATTCAGCAATTCTGGATGTGAAATCCACCAATAAGGGTTTCCTGGCTCCCAGAATGACACTTGCCCAGCGCAACGCGATTGCAAGTCCTGCAACCGGACTGATGATCTATCAAACAGACAATACCCCTGGTTTCTACTATAACTCAGGAACCCCTGCCAGTCCTGCATGGATTATTTCCGGCAATGGAGCAGGCTGGGGATTGAGTGGAAACAGCGGAACTTCTGCAACTTCTAATTTTATTGGAACAACTGATAATGTTGCCCTGAAAATTAAGGTGAATAACCAGCCTGCCGGAGCAATTGATCATCAGTTGTATAACACTTCTCTTGGATTCAAGTCGCTCTATTCCATTTCTTCAGGTTCATTGAATACAGCAACAGGTGCATTTAGCCTCTATTCAGTCACAACAGCCTCAAGTAATACTGCCAATGGCTATTATGCCTTGTATAGTAACACCAGTGGAACAGCCAATACTGCTGTTGGTCAAGCTGCTTTAGAGAATAACATTTCTGGAAATAACAATACAGCTGTAGGTGCAGGAGCGTTATATAACAATTTATCAGGAGTAGAAAACACAGCTATTGGTCTGAATGCTTTGGCAGAAAACTTGACAGGCTTTGCAAATTCCGGCACAGGCGTTAATGCATTGCATTCGAATACAGATGGATATGGGAATACTGCATCTGGACATAGTGCCTTGTATTCCAATAAATCAAATTACCTGAGCACTGCGTTTGGATATTATGCAATGTATTATGCCGATAACAGAACCTCAGGAAGAATTACCAGTAATACAGCAATAGGCGTTCGGGCTTTAATGGGTAGTAATACTCCATCTGCCAATACGGGCCAATGGAATACTGCCATTGGCTACCAATCGCTGATGAATAACACTACCGGGAACGGAAATGTGGCAACTGGATCCAGTTGCATGTCTGCAAATACTACAGGATCAAATAACGTTGCTTATGGCGGAAATTCCATGGTGACCAATACAGGAGGCTATAATAATACTGCAATCGGAAATTGGTCAATGGAGCAAAATACTACTGGTTCCTCCAATACAGCTATTGGTGCATCTGCTTTAAGAGCCAATACAATCGGTAACAGTAATGTTGCAATTGGTGAATATTCACTCACTTATGCCACATTGGGAAGTTACTGTACCTCAGTTGGTAATTTTTCAGGACCTTCAACTCTAAATCTGTCTAACTGGTCAGGCTTTGGATACGGTGCAGGCAGTGCTTCAAGCATCAATAATTCCATTGACCTGGGAAATACTTCCGTCACAAGGATACAGGGACAGGTCCTGATGTCGATATACAGCGATGGACGCATTAAGGAAAATGTACTTGAAAATGTACCAGGTTTGGATTTCATCCTGAAACTACGACCTGTGACCTACAACCTGAATATTCATAAACAGAACGAGCTTTTATATGAAGGTCAGAAGAATACCGAAGACTGGACTGGTAAATACGATATCGAAAAGATCAGGATGACCGGTTTTATTGCTCAGGAAGTAGCAAAGGCATCAGCCGATATTGGCTATGATTTCAATGGGGTGGATAAACCGGAAACTGCTGATGGATTGTATGGGCTCAGGTATAGCGAGTTTGTCATGCCATTGGTTAAGGCTGTGCAGGAGTTGAATGCCGTTAACGAAGCTCAGAAAGTTCAGAATGATGAGCTTAAGCAAACCATTGTTTCTATGAGCGCCTCTATTGAAGAGATGAAGGCTCAGAATGAAAAGCTAATGCAAAGACTCGAAAAACTTGAATCCAAATAAGTCCTGTAAACAAGTAAGACCCATGAAAAATCTATTACTTTTAGTTCTCCTATCCCTTGGATTAACAGTAAGCTCGCAGGTTGCCATTAACACCGATGGTTCCACCCCCGACAATTCAGCAATGCTGGATGTGAAATCCACCACCCAGGGTTTTCTCTCCCCAAGAATGACCACTGCCCAGAAACTTGCCATTGCTTCTCCTGCAACCGGACTTCTGGTTTTTGACACTGATTTGAATCAGTTTCAGGTATATACCGGAGCCACAGGCTGGATTTCACTGCTGGTTTCTTCTTCAGGATGGCTTACCACCGGAAATTCCGGCACCGTTGATGCGACAAATTTTATTGGAACTACGGATAACAAGCCTTTGAATTTCAGGGTGTTTAATCAGAAAGCCGGCAGGATTGACAATGGATTGATGAATACCTTTCTGGGATATCAATCTGGAAACTCCAATACAATCGGTACAGTGAACACCTTTTTTGGATACCAGTCTGGTTTTGCCAACAACAGCGGAGGTAATAATTCAGCCTTTGGTAATCTTGCACTCAAATCGGACATAACGGGCAACCATAATACAGCTATTGGAAACGAAGCCCTTAACAGTGCAACCAGCGGACTAGGTGCAACAGCTATCGGCTCCAGGGCAATGTATTATGCGAACAGCAATGCGGGCTTAGGCACAGTTGCAAATGTTGCTGTCGGATTTGAAGCGCTACGCGGTTCCACTGCTCCTGCATCCAACACAGGCAACAACAATACAGCCATCGGCTTCCAATCCATGCTCAATAATACAATTGGTTCAAACAACGTAGGGCTTGGAACATCCACACTATTTAGTAACCAACTGGGAAGTCAGAATTCTTCAGTAGGATATAACTCGCAATTTGCCAATACACAAGGCAGTAATAATAGTTCAGTGGGTTCCTACAGTCTGGCCTCCAACACAATTGGAGCAAGCAATACTGCTTTTGGACAGGCAGCGCTTTACTCCAATACAACCGGATCAAGTAACCTGGCTATCGGGCAAAATGCACTTTATTCATGTGTAACAGGGAGCTATGCCACAGCCGTCGGAACAAATGCAATGCAGTATGCGAATAATACAACCTCATCCTATAACAATTATAATACAGCATTAGGTTATGAAGCTTTAAGGGGATCAGTAACGGCATCTGCCAATACAGGCGGCGGAAATACAGCCTCAGGATACAGGTCGATGAGGACCATTACCACCGGGAATATGAACTCCGCCTTTGGACATGTGAGTATGTCAAATATCACAACAGGTTCATACAATCAGGCTTTTGGCTATCAGAGCCTTGGAAGCAATACAACGGGTACCGACAATAATGCTTTCGGTGGCTATTCACTTGGTTTGAATACTTCCGGCATTGGTAATGTTGCGATTGGGAATAATGCAATGAGTCAAAATGGTACCGGGGGTCAGAATGTATCAATCGGAATAAATTCCCTTTTTTGGAATGTTGCCGGATCACAGGCAACAGCTGTTGGAGCCTATGCCATGTCCAATGCCAGCAATTCAACTGTAGCTTTCAATAATTCAAACGTGGCTGTAGGATATAATGCGCTAAAAGGTTCAGATAATCCGGCATCAAATACAGGCAACTATAATGTTGCTATAGGGTCCAATTCATTAACGGCTACCTCAAGCGGAGGAAAAAATATTGCAGTCGGAACCTCCGCCCTGGGTGCCAACACTACCGGAAGCAGCAATATTGCTGCCGGGTACAATGCTCTTCAGTATAACCTGTCCGGCGACAATAATATAGCCGTCGGACCTCAGGCTCTTACCATGCTTAGCAGTGGAGGTCATAACATTGCCATAGGGTCCTATGCAATGTATAATACCTCTACAAACAGCGGGAGCATTGCAATAGGAGACTCCGCACTCTTCCTGCTGAATGATGTGAACTCTGAGAAGTTTCTCACAGCAATTGGTAACAGAGCACTAAAAAATAATACCACTGGATCACACAACACAGCAATAGGAGACAAAAGCCTTACCAACAATTACTCAGGTGTAGGGAATACTGCCTTAGGTGTCATTACATTACCGGCCAATCAGTCAGGGCACTATAATACTGCTGTAGGATTCAATGCCCTTTACGGAGTGACTGTACAGTCGAATAACACAGGCCTGGGAACTTCAGCAGGAGGAGCATACTCAAGTTCAAATTCAACTTTTATTGGTGCAAGCAGTGGAACAAATTTTACCGGGACTGCAAATAGCACAGCCCTGGGATATAGTGCTGTTGTGACAGCCTCCAGTCAGATCCGCATTGGGAATGTGGCAGTTACCAGCATTGGCGGATACATCGGCTGGACCAATCTTTCAGATGGACGTTTCAAGAAGAATGTGCATGAAAATGTTGCCGGATTATCATTTATCAGCAAGTTAAAACCTGTAACCTATACCCTGGATCTCGAAGGAATAAATGCATATCTGAAACCGGAAATGACAAGCAACCTGCAGGAAGCTGGCGATGATTCTGGCATTAAGGAGAAGGAACAGATTTACTATAGTGGCTTCATTGCCCAGGAAGTAGAAAAAGCTGCGCAGGAAACCGGATATAACTTCAGTGGGGTGGATGCTCCTAAGAACGAAAAGGATCTTTATGGATTAAGATATTCGGAGTTTGTGGTTCCCCTTGTAAAAGCAGTGCAGGAGCTGAATGATACCAATCAGGAACAGAGAAAAATGATTGAAGAGCTGCGGGCAGAATTGGAAGTTCTTAAAGCACAGGTGCAACAAGCCGGTATAAGCAAATAGAATTATTTTAAAAAAGAAGTTGTGAAGAAGTCCGATTTTCTGAAGTCGGACTTCTTTGTATTAGTAAATCAAAAGTTTATATTTATTTTTGTGCATATGTTTTCGCTTTATTACCAAAAGCCCAATCTGGTATAAAAGAGAACAGCCGTAACAATTCTGATTTCTAAATCCCCTCCAAACAAGAGGGCGAATTGATATTTATTAATACACATTTCATGAAAAAGCTAATACTTACACTTGGAGTACTCATACTCTTAACTCTGTCAATAAAATCGCAGGTAGCGATTAATACCGATGGTACAAGCCCTGATAATTCTGCCATGCTGGATGTTAAAGCCACAGATAAGGGTTTTCTCGTTCCCAGGATGACTCAGGATCAGAAAACGGCTATTTCAAATCCTGCAACCGGACTGATAATCTATCAAACCGATGGCTCCACAGGGCTCTACTATAATGCCGGGACAGCTGCAGTACCCGACTGGATTAAGGTTGGTTCAGGCAGCGGGCAATGGACAAGCAATGGCAGTAACCTATACTATAGTGCGGGAAATGTCGGGATTGGCACGAATGCTCCTTCAGCATTGCTGGAGGTTAATGGGGATGCTAAATTTAACGGGCATACAATTGGAAGAGGTGGTGGGAATATTTTAAATAACACCGCAACTGGAGTTATGCTTCTTATCCAGTAATGTGACAGGGGATAATAACACTGCTATAGGAATTTCTGCACTCCTCTTGAATAAGGCAGGTTCCGGTCAGTCGCAATTGGTGCAAATGCATTGTATAAATCAAATAACCTGTTAACTCCCTATAACGCTGACAATATTGCGATAGGTTATTGCTCTATGTTAGGGCCATCATCCATTGGAGGCAACATCACCGGTATTCAGAATACAGCTGTGGGTTCAGAGTCATTAGAAAGAATATCCTCAGGCTCTTCAAATGTGGCAGTAGGTTATACTGCAGGATATAACACCTCAAGTGGATTTCAGAACACTGCCGTCGGAGCCAGTTCTTTAACACAAAATGTAAATGGCTCGTATAATACAGCAATTGGCTATAATACTGGCCCAAATACATCGAACCTGTCCAATACAACCACCCTTGGTATCGATGCTTCTGCCACCGCTACCGACCAGGTTCGCATCGGCAATGTTTTTGTTAATTCTATCGGCGGCTATGTCAACTGGAGCAATATCTCCGATGGGCGTTTCAGGAAAATCTGAGTGAAAATGTGCCGGGGCTTTCCTTCATTACCCAGCTCCGTCCGGTAACCTACCGCCTGAACCGCAATGCCATCAATGCCTATATTGGAGTTGATGCAGCCTTTAAGGGTGAATCCATGAGCGGAATCACCTCAGGTTTTGTAGCCCAGGAAGTGGAAAAGGCAGCTCAGCAGTTGGGATATGATTTTTCAGGAGTGGATGCTCCGAAGAATGATAAGGATGTTTATGCCTTAAGGTACTCTGATTTTGTTGTGCCTTTGGTGAAGGCAGTGCAGGAACTGAATACGGATAATAATTCACAGAAATTAAAGATAGAAGCACAGCAAAAAACTATCGAAAACCAGCAAGCCCAGATAGATGAGCTTAAGCAAATGGTACTTGAACTAATCCAAAACTCCAAATAACTCAGATTCCATGAAACTAACTACCGGGATTTTACTACTGTTCTTTCTAACAATTGGCCGGGTTAATGCACAGGTGGCGATTAATACTGATGGCTCAGCCCCGGAAAACTCTGCCATGATGGATGTGAAAAGCACAACCAAGAGTTTCTTGTGCCCAGAATGACAAATGGTCAGAAAACATCTATTGCAAATCAGCAACCGGACTGATTATCTATCAGACGGTGGCTCCACTGGGCTATACTATAATGCCGGGACACCTGCGAAGCACCCGAATGGATAAAGGTTGGATCCGGCAGCGGACAGTGGACAAGCAATGGCAACAGTATTTACTACAATACGGGTGGCAATGTAGGGATTGGTACCAATGCTCCGGCAGCATTACTTGATGTTAATGGTGATGCACGTATAAATGGTGTCACAATTGGCAGGGGAAGCGGAAATGTTACAACAAATACCTCTATTGGTGTCAATGCCCTTAACGCAAATGCATTTGGTGATTTCAATACCGCGCGGATATCAGTCACTCTATACAAATACAAACGGTTCTTTCAACACTGCCTTCGGTACCCAGTCACTGTTTTCCAATACCACTGGTACATACAATACAGCAAATGGCTTGTATTCCCTCTTTACTAACTCAACAGGATATTTTAATACTGCAAGTGGTTTCCGAAGTCTTTATTCTAATACAAATGGGCATGATAACACAGCCAACGGTGTAAATTCCCTGAATTCCAATACCACAGGTATACACAATACAGCTTCTGGCTCGCATGCACTATACTCCAATATTGCGGAAGAGAGAACACGGCAATAGGTTTTAATGCTCTGTATTCAAAGCACTTTTGCTTCCGGAAATACAACTGTTGGCTGAAATCCTTGTTTAATAACACTACAGGATATAGTAATGTTGCCGTTGGATACCGGTCTCTTTTTCGAATGTTTCAGGAACGGGTAACACAGCTATGGGTTATAATTCCTAATGAACAATACTACCGGATTTGACCTGACGGCCTATGGCATACAGTCCCTGGAACATAACACCTATGGTAGAACCAATACACACAGCTTTAGGGGCCCATGTTGTATTCCAACACATACGGCGGAATAATGCTGCCATTGGTGTTCAATCAATGTCTTCAATACGTCAGGAAGCTACAACACTAGCGGAGGGGTTTGTAAGCAGTCTACAACCAAACAGGTAACAGAGACACTGCATATGGGCATAGTGCTTTA
>JADJHD010000017.1 GCA_016707705.1 Bacteroidales bacterium | reverse complement strand
TATTGACATCCTGAAACAATACGCGTTTCCCAAATTGTACCGCCAAATCAGAGACTATGATCATTTTGATTCTTTATCTTGCTAATAATTATTGAGTTACTCTCCTCCGAAAAGGCCGGCAAAGGTACTGATAAATGTGATAGAAAAAATGAAAGGGGAAGAGGAAGGGAAAAGACAAAAGACAAAAGGAAAAAGACAAAAGGAAAAAGACAAAAGGGGAAGGACAAAAGGAAAAAGACAAAAGACAAAAGGAAAAAGACAAAGGACAATCCGCCGGCTGGCGGATGGGGATGTGTCCGCCGGTTAGCAGATGAAAATGAAATCAAACTATCCAAAATATAGAACCACTAAAGCACTAATCCGCCGCGGCTGATGAAGATTGAGCAACCTTGAACCCCGAACACTAACAACTAAACTACTAACAACTAACAACTACTTCTTCCAGAGGGCTTCCATTTGCTCAAGAGTCTTGTTGCGGGTTTCGGGGACGAGCTTCCACATGAACCAGGCAGCAAGGAGTCCCATGAGTCCGTAGATCCAATAGGAAAAACCATGGTGGAAGATAGCATTCAGCGATGAGCTTTTATCCATCATGGGGAAAGTCCAGGAAACGAGGTAATTGGAAATCCATTGAGCCGCAACAGCAACAGCCATTGCCCTTCCACGGATACGATTGGGGAAAATTTCCGATAAAAGGACCCAGGTAACCGGACCCCAGCTTACTGCGAAACTGGCAACATAAGTCAACATGAATACAAGTGCAGCAATTCCGACTTTCTCAAGGTAGAAGAAAAATCCCAGGGCAATCATGCTCAAAGCCATTCCCAGGGCACCAATTATCTGCAAAGGCTTGCGGCCGTACCTGTCGACGGTATAGATTGCAACTACGGTAAAGGTTAGGTTAATAATACCCACGATGATAGTCTGCAAAAGAGAAGCATCCGTCCCGTTACCCATATTCTTGAAGATTTCAGGGGCATAATAAAGGACCACATTTATACCTACGAACTGCTGGAAAATGGAGAGAAGAACACCAATGATTACCACCAGTGAACCAAAGGCAAACAGCTTTGAAGAACCTGTTGCGTTAACAGATTCGCGGATTTCCGACAGCACCAGTTTTGCGGTTTCATTGCCATTGATCTTCTGAAGGATGCTTGACGCTTTTTCTTCCTTCTTCTGCATTACCAGCCAGCGTGGACTTTCCGGCACAAAGAACAGCAGGAAAAGGAACAGGAATCCCGGAATGGTTTCTGAGAAGAACATCCATCTCCAGCCAAAGGAATGAAGCCATTCTTCATTTCCCTGCCGTGCAATCGTAAAATTCACAAAATAGACAACCAGCATACCAAAAATGATGGCAAACTGGTTCCAGGATACCAGATTTCCTCGCTTAGAGGCTGGCGATATTTCGGCAATATACATTGGTGACAGCATGGAAGCCAGTCCAACCCCAACTCCACCAATAATGCGGTACACTATAAATGCAGTAAGGAATCCTGAGACATCAGTTCCAACGGGTGCCAGCAGCAGTTCAGGAAAGCCTGAGCCGATAGCCGAAATAATCAGCAATATAGCGGCAGCAATCATACTGTTTTTCCTGCCAAATTTCAATGCCATCCAACCACCGATGAGTCCACCGAGTATGCAGCCGATGAGGGCTGAAGAAACGGTGAATCCCAGAAGGGAGTTTGCACTCATTTCCGCCAGATTTCTGGGATCGATAAAGTTGATCTTCAGGGAGCTGACAGTACCGGAGATTACAGCGGTATCATACCCGAAGAGGAGTCCTCCGAGGGTTGCTACCAACGTTAAACTCCAGAGATAGGTTGTGTTGATGCCTGTTTTGTTCATGGTAAGTATGATTTCTGACGCGTGGTTACTTGAAAATTAGGCAATCTAAAAGTATGAGGGTTAATTTGTAGAATATTGCTTTGCTTTTGGCCAGGGAAATCGAATAAACGCTTCATTAAACCATGGCATAGAAAACAAGCCGGGGCAGAGGTGACAAGGTGCAACAATGAAGGACTAAATAGGAAACCCATAAGTTTTTATACCTATGAGTTTCCAACTACTTACCCCTGACTAGCAACATCTAAACTATATAAAGTTATTGATAATCTGTTCATAGAGCTCCTGCTTGCCGCTGGTCATTTGAGGTTCGCCGGAAGCTCTGGCAATATTGCGGAGGTCTTCGAGACTGAGGAGACCGCTTTCAAAGCCCTTGCCCATGCCTGAATCGAAGCTTGCATAGCGCTGGCGGCGGAGTTCAAGGTAGTTTGATTCCTTCAGCACGGCATCTGCAATCTTGAGTGAGCGGGCGAAGGTGTCCATGGCAGCGATATGAGCAATGAAGATATCCTCCAGATCCGTTGAATTGCGACGGGTCTTTGCATCGAAATTGATACCTCCTGTTGTGAATCCGCCTGCTGAAAGTATAACCAGAAGTGATTCCACCGTTTCGTACAGATTGATCGGGAACTGATCGGTATCCCATCCATTCTGGTAATCACCGCGATTGGCATCTATGCTTCCCAGTAATCCGGCATCGGCAGCCATCTGCAACTCATGCTGGAAGGTGTGTCCGGCAAGGGTGGCGTGATTTACTTCGATATTCAGTTTGAAATCCTTATCCAGTCCGTGCTGACGAAGGAATCCAATAACGGTTTCAGTATCGAAATCATACTGATGCTTGGTGGGTTCCATGGGTTTGGGCTCGATGAGGAAAGTCCCCTTGAAGCCTCTGTCGCGGGCATAGTCGCGGGCCATGGTGAGGAAGCGTGCAAGATGTTCCTTTTCACGTTTGGTATCAGTATTCAGCAGACTCATATAGCCTTCGCGTCCACCCCAGAAAACGTAATTTTCTCCACCAAGAGCGATGGTAGCATCCAAGGCATTCTTGACCTGAGTACCTGCATGTGCTACCGCCAGAAAATCAGGATTGGTGGAAGCGCCATTCATATAGCGGGGATTCGAGAACACATTTGCTGTGCCCCATAATAGCTTGATACCGGTCTCTTTCTGCTTTTCCTTGGCATACTTCACCATTTTCTCAAGCCTTTCTTCAATTTCAAACACACCACCATCACCGGCGATATCAGTATCATGGAAGCACCAGAAAGGAATTCCGATCTTGCTCATGAACTCAAAGGCGGCATCCATGCGGTCGTAGTTGCGCTGCATAAGTGTATCAGCCTCTTCCCAGGGGAATGACTTGGTTCCGGGGCCAAAAGGATCGCCACCGGTTCCAAGAAGCGTATGCCAGTAAGCCATTGAAAAGCGGAAATGATCCTTCATGCTTTTCCCGGCAACCATGCTGTTTTCGTCGTACCATTTGAAAGAGAGAGGATTTTTTGACTCCCGGCCTTCAAACTTAATCTTCCCAATCCCCGGGAAGAACTCTTTAGTGGATGTTGTGCTCATATAGTGATTGTTAATTTATTGATTCTTCAATGATTTTTCAAGATTGGCTCTCCAGAGACTGTAAGATTCATTCAAACTTTCAGCAGGGCTTGCCGGTGCAATGGTTTCAAGAGCCTGCAGGCTTCTGAAGGTTTCCTCGAAGCTGGTATAGAGTCCGGCACCATAGGCAGCACCTCTCGCCGCTCCCAGTGCACCGTCAGTATCGTACAATTGGATGGTGCTGCCCGAAAGGTTGGCCAGCGTTTGCCTGAAAACCGGACTGAGGAACATATTTGCCTTCCCGGCCCTGATTCTGGAGGAGTTGATTCCCACTTCCTTCATGATTTCCATTCCATAGAGGAATGAAAAAAGCAATTCCTTCCTGTGCTGCCCTGAAAAGATGATTGCGGGAGTGGATATTGAAATTCAGTCCGGATACAACACAGCCCGGCTCCTGATTACGGAGCATGCGCTCGGCACCATTGCCAAATGGGAGAACGGTTACACCTTCGGAACCTGCCGGGACTGAAGCTGCAAGCCTGTTAATCTCGTCATAGGAAAGATCCGGAGCTGTTTGTCTGCGCACCCATGAATTCAGGATTCCGGTGCCATTGATGCAAAGCAGGACACCCAGTTTTGGATTTTCAGGTGTATAGGTTACATGGGCAAAGCTGTTCACCCGGGATTCCGGATCAAATTTTACCTGATCAGTTACCCCGTATACAACTCCGGAGGTGCCTGCGGTAGCTGCAATTTCACCGGGATTAAGAA
Organism: Bacteroidales bacterium; assembly: GCA_016707705.1. Lineage (GTDB taxonomy): Bacteria > Bacteroidota > Bacteroidia > Bacteroidales > UBA4417 > UBA4417. Next base: position 138,832 of record JADJHD010000017.1, on the reverse strand, counting down.
CATTCAGGGAGAAGGCATTATTGGGTTGGTCGCCGGCACGATAAGTAACGGGTGTGCCTGCACAGAGGCCGGTTTCCTGAGCAGCCTTATCCGTGAGTTTTCCCTGAATTCCGAAAGTAGGAGCATGATTAGCGAGAAGAGCACGGCTGAAGCCAAACTCTTCCATCAGGAACCAGGCTGGAGATTGCTCCTTAAAATCCCAGAGCATCCCTTCCGACAAGCCAGACAGTGTAGTAGTAGCTTCTCCGGTGAGCATCAGGGCAATAAAATCACCCGGAAGCATGAAATGTTTGATTTTTTTGAAGTTCTCAGGCTCGTTTTCCTTTACCCATGCGAGTTTTGATGCTGTAAAGTTCCCGGGAGAATTAAGCAGGTGTGAAAGGCAGGTTTCTGAGCCAATGGATTCAAAAGCCTTATTGCCATATGGGACTGCGCGGCTATCGCACCAAATGATTGAATTGCGGATAGGTTGCATGTTATTATCGACGCAAACCAGTCCGTGCATCTGGTAGGAGATTCCAATGGCCTTAATATCATCATTTGAGGCCTGAGCCTGTTGAAGTAGTTGGGGAATAGCCTGCAGGAAATAATTCCACCACATCATGGGATCCTGTTCTGCCCAGCCCGACTGAAGGGCAAGAATTTCCATCTCGGTTTGCGGAAGTTGAACGCTGGCACTGCATTTGCCGCTTTCTACTTCCAACAGGGCTACTTTAATGGAAGAACTGCCTATATCAATCCCAAGTGTCATCATAGCGCTGCATTTATTGATTATCAATTAAATCATCTATCAGAAAAATCTGATGAAGTTCAGCTGAAGTTTGCTTTTCTTTATCTCCTTTTCGTAAGCTACCTTATCGAATTTGTAAAGGCGGGCAGGTTTATGGGAAACCAGCTTTTCCTTTTCATCAAGCAATTTTAGGAATGGAAATTTGAGTACTTTTTTGCGGAAGTTGCGGTTGTCGATCTCAAAACCAAGGATTGCTTCATACAGATTCTGGAGTTGCCTGACCGAGAAGCGTTTTTGGAGCAGTTCAAAGGCAATAGGTTCATTAAGCAGCTGTCGCGTGAGCAATTCCAGGGCATTCACAAGGATTCGCTTATGGTCGAAGGCTAGGTTTCTTATGTCCTGAACCCTGTGCCATCCTACTTCTCCCTCAACAGTTGGCTGAAGGATGCTCTTGTCGATTTTTACAAGAGCGTAGTAGGTGATGGTAACAATTCGTGAGACTTTAACTCCGTAGGTATCGGCAATCCATTGCAGGTCTTCGGGCTTTCTGATGCGTTCAGGATCGGAGAACACTCCAAACTGACGGAGGTAGACATCTGACAGTCCCGTCAGTTCCAGAAGTGTGCGGTTTGCTGCTGCGTCAATCTCTTCATTTTCAAGGATAAGACTTCCGGGGAGCTTATGTTCCCTGCAAGATGGATTGGCTGCGTTTTTCCTGTTCAGATCAATGAGAAGAACCATCAGGTCTTTTCCATCGAAGCCGAAAATAACACAGTCAACAGAAATGGAAGGGTTAACAGCTGAGTGCATTGACGTTCTTTTGAGAGCGAAAATTACAGCAATCGGAAGCTGAAAGCAAACATAACGTAAAATATACGCTAAGTAATATGGAGATATAGCGCAAGATGTTTTATGTATATCTATAAATATCAGATATACAATACAATACAGTCCGTATTTTTTACGCTTTCCTTGAGGTTTTAAGGATGTGGTGGAGGTGGGTTTACGCTTTGGGGAACCGCTACCCATTTCCAAAAGAGGCGGATGCCTGCTATATGGCTATGGGAGGATAGAAAGAGGAAAATTGATGATTTCTTGGGAGATGTTAACCCCGTCCGTCCACCAGCCGGCGGACATCTCCCCTATGACTAGTGAAGAGCGGTTTGAGTTAAATTTTAGCAAGAGTAGAGGTTTGCTTACTGATTCAGAATGATTGGGTGGAAGGGAGGGTATAAAAAAAATAAAGTGGCAGTCTTCCAGCTGCCACTTCTGACCAAGTATCCACTCCTCCAATATGAACTACCGGGTGGGCCGGTAATTCTCCAAACCAAATGCGATGAGCGATATTATCTACTCACCTCATGAATAGGAAGCGAAAATAAGTCAAGAAATCTTAAAAGCAATACCTTGAGGCTGTGCGGCTACACTTTGTCCACACTTGTTTTTCATCGCTCCGTAACAGGCAGAAAATTGCGGCTTTTACTTCCCTGTATTTCCGGCCATGACCAAGCATAAAGAAAAGCTTCAAATGCTGGTCTGTCAAGGTTTTTTTGATATCCCATAGCTTAAGAATCCCGGGGAATTAGCATCGGGATTAATAGTTGAGGACAACTGAAAAATCCGAATTACAATGGAATATTTCCGTGCTTCTTGGGAGGGTTGCTCTTGCGCTTGTTCTGAGTCATTTCAAGAGCCTGAATGAGTTTGAAACGGGTCTGCCTTGGATGGATGATTTCATCAATATAACCCAGTTCAGCAGCCTTGTATGGATTCGCGAAGGTCTCGCGATAATCGTCAACAACAGCAGTGCGCTGCTCATCGGTCATCTTTTCACGGAAGATGATATTTACGGCACCTTCAGCACCCATAACAGCGATTTCTGCAGTTGGATATGCATAGTTGATGTCGGCACCAATATGCTTGCTGCTCATTACGTCGTAAGCTCCGCCATAGGCTTTGCGGGTGATCAGGGTAATCTTGGGAACGGTTGCCTCAGCAAAGGCATACAAAAGTTTAGCACCATGCTTGATAATACCACCGAACTCCTGAGTGGTTCCAGGAAGGAATCCAGGTACATCAACAAGTGTGATGATTGGAATATTGAAAGCATCGCAGAAGCGGACAAAACGGGCTGCCTTGATGGAGGAGTTGATATCCAGAACACCGGCAAGCATTGAAGGCTGATTGGCCACAATACCAACACTGCGACCGGCAAGCCTTGCAAAACCTATAATGATATTCTGGGCATAATATGGCTGAATCTCAAAGAAGTTGTGGTTGTCAACAACAGTCTTGATGAGCTCCTTCATATCATATGGTTTGTTGGGATCATCAGGAATAAGGCTCTGAAGCTTTTCATCCTCACGGTTCAGGTCATCAGTGCAAGGCAGAAGAGGTGCATCTTCAAGGTTATTGGATGGCAGATAACCAACCAATTCCCTGAGCATCATCATTGCATGCTCGTCATTTTCAGCAGTAAGATGGGCAACGCCGCTCTTGCTGTTGTGAGCCATGGCTCCACCCAGTTCTTCCTTGGTAACCTCTTCATGGGTAACGGTCTTAATAACCTCAGGACCGGTAACAAACATATAGCTGGAGTCCTTTACCATGATGATAAAGTCGGTAATGGCAGGAGAATAAACAGCGCCACCGGCACAGGGTCCGAGGATTGCTGAGATCTGTGGAACCACACCTGAACTCATTACATTTCTGTAGAAGATATCGGCATAACCGGCAAGACTTTCTACGCCTTCCTGGATGCGTGCACCACCTGAGTCATTGAGTCCGATAACCGGAGCACCCATTTTTACAGCCATATCCATGATCTTTACGATCTTATCGGCATTTGCACGGCTCATGGTTCCGCCGAAAACGGTGAAATCCTGTGCAAAAACGTACACCAGTCTGCCGTCTATTTTTCCGTAACCGGAAACCACGCCATCACCGGGGATAAGGTTCTTCTCCATTCCAAAATCCCTGGAACGGTGAACCACAAATTTGTCAAGTTCAACAAATGTTCCGGGATCAACCAGGTCGATAAGTCTTTCCCTTGCAGTTTTCCTGCCTGCTGCATGCTGACGGTCAATTCTGTCCTGTCCGCCACCCAGTTCTGCCTGGCGGCTTTTTTCTTCGAGCTTGTGGAATTTGTCGTTTAATGTTGACATGAAATCGTATTTGTTTGTGGTTCTAAATTGTACTTTTTTGTGATGAGGCTTCGACAGGCTCAGCCTGACAGTAGTATGTTAATTGTAGCCGGATATTAATTTGTTAATTGTGATGAGGCTTCGACAAGCTCAGCCTGACAGTAGTATGTTAATTGTAGCCGGGTATTAATTTGTTAATTGTGATGAGGCTTCGACAGGCTCAGCCTGACAGTAGTATGTTAAATTGAAGCCGGGTATTAATTTGTTAATTGTGATGAGGCTTCGACAGGCTCAGCCTGACAGTAGTATGTTAAATTGAATCCGGGTATTAATTTGTTAATTGTGATGAGGCTTCGACAGGCCCCCCGAAGCACCCGGTATTAATTTGTTAATTGTGATGAGGCTTCGACAGGCTCAGCCTGACAGTAGTATGTTAAATTGAATCCGGGTATTAATTTGTTAATTGTGATGAGTCTTCGACAGGCTCAGCCTGACAGTAGTATGTTAAATTGAAGCCTATTCAATAACAACCATTATCTGGTTACCATCAATGGTATCACCTTCCTTCACGGGAATTTCGACAACAACACCATCCTTGCCGGCCTTGAATTCGCTTTCCATCTTCATGGCAGCTACAATAATAACGGTCTGGCCCTTTTCAACCTGATCGCCTACGTTCACAGGTATCTTTACCACCTTACCAGGCATCGGGCTGCGGATGATATTCTCCCCATGATTTCCGCCTGCCTCTTCGCGGCTCTGCATATAGCGGGTTTCAGCATCTATCACCTCAATATTATAGGAGAAATAGAAGGTGTTCACCGAATAATGCTTGGGATCAGTAGATTCAATAACCTCTATGTTGTAGGATTTTCCCTTGTAAAGAATGGAATATTCCCCATTCCCTACTTTCACGAGATCTACTTCATAAATGTCGTCATCAACAGCTATGGTTGCGATATTTCCTTCGCGTTTCAGCTCTCTGACTTTTGCATGCCGGTCGTTTACAGTAAGTTCTAATTCCATGGATAGTATGCTGATGTTGTTAATGTTGTGTTCTGTTTTTCAAAAGCAGTCCTGAGGGCTGTCAATTACAGTCTCAGAAGTTAAATCAGTTTGGTGAAGCGGAAGGAGTTGGCCGGGATAACGAGTTGGCTTAGAGCCTGTATGCAGCATGCCTGCGTCCGAATTGTTTCCAGTCGGAGCCGTGGCGAACTGTAGCATGGTCGATGGTCATGCGAACCTTTTCCAGTTTTTCCATGTAGTCAACATAGGTAGCAATCAGGGCAAGGTCTTCGCAATAAAGATCGCATTCGGTTTCGGCAAGCAGGAACTTGAGGTTCTTTTCGATGAAATGAGTATTGTACTTTCCATTCCTGAAATCTTCTGATTCCATAATCCTTTCAAGGAACTTAATGGAAGTCTTGACACCGGTAATCTTATATTCATAAAGAGCCCTGCGCATACGCTGTATGGCTTCTTCACGGGTCTGAGCCCATACAATCAACTTGCTGATCATCGGGTCGTAGTAAATAGGAATGGTATAACCGGTATACACATAACCGTCGCAGCGAACACCTAGGCCAAGAGGCTCGGTGATGTGTGAGATCTTGCCCGGGTTTGGCATGAAGTTGTTATCAGTATCTTCAGCATAGATGCGGCACTCAATAGCATGACCGGTCTGCTTCAGGTCCTCCTGGCGGAAAGGAAGAGGATTGCCTTCTGCAACCCTGATCTGTTCCTTAACAAGGTCAACACCTACAACACGTTCGGTGATAGGATGCTCAACCTGGAGGCGGGTATTCATTTCGAGGAAGTAGAAGTTGAGGTTATCGTCCATGATAAACTCAATGGTACCGGCTCCTTCATAATTTACAGCCTGTGCAGCGGCAACGGCATATTCGCCCATTTTAGCCCTGACTTCAGGATTCATTACAGGTGATGGCGTTTCTTCAACAACTTTCTGGTGACGCCTTTGTACGGAACATTCCCTTTCGAAAAGGTGAACGGTGTTTCCGTGCTGGTCGGCCAGGATCTGGAATTCTATATGGTGAGGTGATTCAATATACTTTTCAATATAAACGGAATCGTCGCCGAAGGCAGATTTTGCCTCTGAACGGGCACCCCTGAGGGAACTAACGATCTGGGACTGCTCCTTTACGAGGCGCATACCCTTTCCGCCACCGCCTGCTGATGCCTTGATCATAACAGGAAGACCGATTTCACCAATAACCTTCAAAGCTTCATCTTCATCGGTTACCTTTTCGGTAGTGCCGGGAACAACAGGAACTCCTGCGGCAATCATAGTCTTGCGGGCTGTAATCTTATCACCCATACCTTCAATAGCCTCGGGTGAAGGACCAATGAACTTGATGCCCTCTTCCCTGCAACGGCGTGAAAATGTTGCATTTTCTGAAAGGAAACCATATCCGGGATGAATGGCATCTGCCCTGCTGAGTTTGGCAACCTCAATGATTTTATCGATGCTGAGGTAGCTCTCATTTGATGGGGATGGGCCTATGTAATACGCTTCTCCGGCATAACGTACATGCATTGCAGTGCGGTCGGCATCTGAAAAGACGGCTACGGTATGAATACCCATTTCACGACAGGAGCGGATAATGCGGACTGCAATCTCTCCACGGTTGGCAATAAGAACCTTCTTGATTTTCCGTTGACTCATATTCAGTTTTATCTCGGTTAAAGCCCCAAACTATGATAATTCAGAGGGGCAGACTTGGGCGGCGGCAAAGATACATATTTTTCAGATATACATTCATACATATGTACATAGGCCTTGCTTCCCATGCATAATTCAGTGGATTTCAGACTGGTTAAACGAGTTGTGAGTGCAGTGCCGGGCAGATTTCCACAGCTTGTGGACTTTTTAATGACAGTGCGTGTTCTGGGATAATAATTGTCAGTTAAGAAGCATGGTTGAGCTTATGCTTCATGTAGTGGCGGTTCGAGTAGGTCATAAACAGGATAAGGGCAACCACATTGATTACGCTGCATGCAATGAAGGCATTAACCAGTCCTGTATGCTCGGCCAGATATCCCGTGAGCATCATACCACAGCCGATTCCGAGATCAAGCACGGTGAAAAGGGTAGAGTTTGCAGCACCCCTGCGATGAGGAAGTACCATGTTATTTACCATCGCCTGACATATCGGGAAAAGTACTCCTCCTCCCAGTCCCATCATAAAGGCTGCAAAGAGGAAACTTACATTGTTATGATAGAGGGCAAGTATAAGAAACCCTATTATGATTGAAATAAAGGCCAGAGTTGTTATGATTCCAGGTCCGCGCCTGTCGAAAATCTTGCCGCTCACAATTCTGGAAAGGGCAATGCCAATAGCATAATTCATGAAAAACATACCTGCATTTCCTACTCCTGTTTCCTTAACATAAAGGGAAACAAAGGACACAACTCCTCCGTAGGTGATCATGTTAATAAACAGGATGGCTGCAACAGGTAATGCTGAGACTTCAAACATGCTACGAATGGAAAACTTTGCAGTATGAACAGGAAGTTCCGGGTATTTGATACCAAAAGCAAATGCCACACCCACAACTGCCAGTATGATCGATACGAGGAACATTTGATTGTAGTTCCCTCCTGATACCAACTGTAGTCCAAGCATTGGCCCGATTGCCATGGGAATGGTGCTGGCAAGTCCGAAATACCCCAGCCCTTCTCCCCTGCGCTTTGCAGGAACGAGGTCAACGGCTATGGTGCTACCAGAGGTAGTGGTAATACCCCAGAAGAGTCCGTGAACAAAGCGAATGATAAGCATTCCGGCCAGAGTAGCTACAAAAATGTATCCGCTGAAAAGAAGCGAAAAGAGAATCAATCCCGAAAGGTATATCCATTTTCGTCCATAAAGATCAAGCATAAACCCGGTAAACGGACGAATAATAAGGGCTGCAACAGTATACACTGCCAGCACAATCCCGGTATATCCGGCACTGATATGCAGTCCGTTAATCAGATACAGGGGCAAAGTAGGCAAAAGCAGATAGAAGGCAGTGAAAACCAACAGACTGGCCATAAAAATTGAAAGAAAACTGCGAGTCCAGATCGGCTGGTTTTGTGGGTTCATCTATTGGTGATTTGACTGCAAAAGTAGTCAGATTCTACGTTTTTTGTATTTTCGTTTAGGTAAGCAGGCACGGATTAGGCAGCTATTTAAACAAACTGCATAGGTTTGTGTTTTGTATATCAGGCTTATATCTTTTAAAAAATTCAATAAAGAATGAGGATTCGAATCCTGCTGGTAATCAGTCTTTGTATTGCAACTGCAAATCTGTATGCTCAGAAAGGTAGTTTCATTGTCAGGAAAAGTCTGGTGAAGTTTCAATCCGATGCGCCACTTGAAGTAATCAGTGCTGAATCAACTCAATTGCAGGGTCAATTGGATCCTGGTAAGCGATCATTCAGTTTTGTGATTCCAAGTACCTCATTCAAAGGTTTCAATAGCCCTTTGCAGCAGGTTCATTTCTATGAAAACTATATTGAGGCCCAGAAATATCCTGAATCCAGGTTCAATGGGAAGATCATTGAGCAAATTGATTTCACTGCTGATGGAGAATATACCATAAGGGCTAAGGGAATGTTGTTTATACATGGTGTGGAGCAGGAGCGTATCCTGAAGGTAAAGCTGAAAATGAAGAATGGAGTTCTCACTGCTACTTCTGATTTCAGTGTGATGCTTCAGGAACATAATATTAATATTCCAAGGGTAGTATATCAGAAAATTGCCGAGGAGATCTTTGTAAAAGTCAACCTGGAAATGGTAAGAAAATGAGGATGAAATCTTTACAAGCCTTGCTTTTTCGGTTGCTGGTATTTGTTATCTGCGTTCTGAATACTCCTGTTCTGAAAGCACAGGATCCCTTTTTCCGGCAAGTCAGGCTTCCTGAGATTATAAATGCAACTACCCTGAACTGTATATATCAGGATGGATCCGGTTTTATATGGCTGGGAAGTGGAAAGGGATTGCTGAGATACAACGGGAAGGATTTTTATACAATTCCTCTTGCTAAAGGGAATGCCGAAATACAGGTTACCGCACTTTTTATGGATAGCACTTCCAGGTTATGGGTTGGAACCAGAAAGGGGGAAATCTATCATCTGGTCAACGACAGTCTGGTTGAATTTCAGCCGGAAGAAGGTCTGCCAACCAAGGCTATCACCGGTTTTGCCACAGACCAAAAGGGTAATCTGTGGTTTTCCACCTATGGGGAAGGCTTGTATTATTTTAATGAAAGACATCTTTACAATTTGAATACCGACGACGGACTTAGCGATAATTTCTGTTATGGTATTGTCCCCGATATGTATGGGCGTATCTGGGCCGCTACTGATGAAGGCATTTCTATTTGTTTAGCAAGTGGAAAAATGAAGAAGGTGGATAAGGTTACTGTTCTTCAGGGCCTTCCTGATAATATTGTGCTCTCCATTTCACCCGGAATGAATGGACATATGTGGATTGGGATGCAGGATGGCGGCATCTGTTCAGTGAATAGCTACAATCTAAAGGTGAATATCCCGGATGTTGCCCAGAATTGGGTTTACGGACCAGTCAGGGATATACTTGTTTTCAATGATATTTTATGGATAACCACCGATCAGAATGGAGTACTTGAAATTGACCCGGTAAGGCAGTCGTTTCCAAAGAGTTTTCTGACAGGATCAAATATGAGTTTTCCGCGGGTAAGTGGTCTCATGGCTGATAATCAGGGGAATTGCTGGATAACCACCAATAGTGAACTGATTTTTTCAACCGGGCCCGGACTCAAAACACTGAAGGTATGGAATGGCCGGGAAATAGGGAAGGTTCAGAGTATTCTCAAGGATCGATATGGTCGTGTATGGTTTAGCAATGAAGGGCATCTTCACATGATTCAGCCTGGTAAGGAAGGCATGATACAGAAGGAAATACATTTGCCATTTTCAGTTCATACGCATATTATCAGCCTTTATGAAGACAGCTGTGGATATATTTGGGCAGGAACCTTTGGAAACGGTTTGTTAAGGATTAACCCTGTTTCTGGGCGCACCCGCTGGATCAGAGAGAAGGACGGACTATCGAACGGCAATATTCTTTCCATTGCCGGAAAGGGAAATGAGATTTGGCTGGCTACACTTGGTGGGGCTTATCGTTGCCTGCTAAAGGAGAATCCTGACCGGGATGACGCCAGTCTGGAGTTTACCAATTTTGATCAGGAAAATGGTCCGGGGAATAATTACATCTACTCTGTTTATATCGACAGCAAAAGAAGAGTATGGTTCGGAACCGATGGGAAAGGAATTTCGGTATACGACCATGGGCGGTTTACAACATTTTCGGAAACCAATGGTCTGAAGAGCAAGGTGGTATATTCAATTACAGAAGATGAGAAGGGAAGAATATGGTTCACCACTGCCAATGCAGGAGTATACTGTTATGACGGGAAATCTTTCAAGAATATCAGTCTGATGGACGGATTGAGCGAAATGCAGATCAGTTGCATTGCATCCGACAGAAAAAACCATATTCTGTTCGCCAATGATCATGGGATTGATATTTTGGATACCCGCACAGGATCATTCATTTATTACGGCTCAGAACTTGGACTTGACGATATAAACCCTGACCTTAACGTTATCTCCGGTGATGGTACCCATACCTTTTGGCTGGGAACTCAAAACGGAATGGTTCGTCTGGAAATCCCCAGGGACGGCCGTCCGCGAAGGCCTTCATTGAAACTAAATAAAGTTGCTGTATTTCTTGGGAATGAGAACTACATCGATGTCCATTCCTTTAGCTGGAATCAGAATTATCTTTCCTTTTTCTTTAATGCCGCCTGGTTTAGTGCACCGGATATGGTAACCTATCAGATCAAGCTTGAAGGCTATGACCTGGAATGGATCAATACCCGCGACAACATGGCAACCTATTCAAATCTGCCACCAGGGAATTACACTTTTTTGATCAGAGCCGGCCTGAAGAATAACTATAAGGACTCAGTTATAATTTCCTACCAGTTTGAAATTCACAAACCTCTTTGGAAGGAAATCTGGTTCATTATCCTGGTAATATTATTTGCTGGTTCAGTTATCTTGATGATAATCAGGCAGAGGGAAGTGCGTTACCGTCAGAAGGAGGCTCAGGAAAGGGAGAAGCTGCTATTTCAGTTTCAAACCTTACGCTCTCAGGTAAATCCACACTTCCTGTTTAACAGCTTCAGTACCCTGATGTCAGTTATTGATGAGGATAAGGAAATGGCGATAGAATATGTACAAAAACTTTCACAGTTCTTTCGCAATATATTGGAATACAGGGATAAAGACCTGATTTCCCTTCAGGAAGAGTTAAAGCTTATTGATACTTACAGATATTTGCAACAGCAGAGGTACGGCGAGAATTTCCAGATGGAAATCTTGGTTAAACCGGAAGAGATGAGTTCGCTGATACCTCCGATGACCCTTCAAATGCTAGTGGAAAATGCCATCAAGCATAATGTGGTCTCCCCTGATAAACCTTTGCTGGTGCGCATCTATACAGAAGAGAATAAACTTATTGTCTGCAATAACCTTCAGCGTAAGAAGCTCGTTGAATCCTCTACCGGCATTGGCCTTGAGAATATCCGAAACCGTTACCGACTGCTTGGACAGGAAGGTATTAGCCTTGTAGAGACTATTGATCAGTTCATCATTGAATTACCCTTATTAAAGCCCTGACTATGAACATCCTGATTATTGAAGATGAAGCGGCCATTGCCCGGAGAATGCAGAAGCTATTGCAGGAGATTGACCCGGAGATTGTTGTGGTTGATATCCTGGGAAGCATTGAATCATCTGTAGCCTGGTTGAAATCGCATACCGAGCCGGAGTTGATCATGATGGATATTCATCTTGCCGATGGCTCCAGTTTCGAAATATTTGAGGAGATACAGGTTAATTGTCCGGTAATTTTCGCCACCGCATATGACCAGTATGCAATTCAGGCCTTCAAGGTGAACAGCATTGATTATCTGCTTAAGCCGGTTAACAAGGAAGATCTGGCTGAGAGTCTGAAGAAATTCAAGCGATTGCAGGCTGCTGCCAAGCCTCCGGTTCTGGATTATTCCATGATCGCCCAGATGCTGGGAGTCAGGAAAACAGAATCACTTAAGAGAATGGTGATTCGTTATGGTGATGTGATTAAGGCTGTGGAGGTTAAGGATGTAGCCTACTTCTATACTGATGAGAAGATAGTATTTGCTACCATGTCGGATGGCAAATCCTATCCTGTTGATTTCACCCTTGATCAGCTTGAAAAGAAGGTTGACCCGGAGCGCTTTTTCAGGATTAACCGCAAGTTCCTGATCAGCTATGGCTCAATTCAGAAGATGATTTCCTACAGCAAATCCAGAGTCAAGATAACACTGGAACCCCTTAGTGAGCTTGAAGTTATTTCCAGTACCGAGCGTTCAGGCGATTTCAAGGAGTGGCTGGCCGGTAAGTAATTCAACTACTTTATTTTTTCAGATGCGAAAACTCATTGTTTACATTTCCATGAGTATCGATGGCTTTATAGCAGGCCCCGAAGGGGATCTTGGGTTTCTGTCGCAGGTTGAGGTAGCCGGGGAGGATTATGGATATTCAGAGTTTGTCAAAACCATTGATGCTGTTATCATAGGCAGGAAAACCATTGAGAAGGTAGAATCAATGGGATATGAATACCCGCTGCAGGATCGGGAAGTATATGTAATAAGTCGCAATCTCAGGCAGGATAAGGGTTCGATGCACTATTATCAGGGAAATCCCGCTGATTTGGCAAGAGAGCTGAAAGGCAAGCCCGGTAAAAACATTTACTGTGATGGAGGTTCGGAGATAGTAAATCAGCTCTTTAAGGCAGGAGAAGTTGATGATCTGATACTTTCTATAATTCCTGTTATTCTGGGAGATGGAATCCCCCTTTTCAGAAGTGGTAATGTACTGCAAACCATGCATCTGATCTCCTGCAAATCTTACCCCAGTGGACTGGTGCAGATGCATTATAGTGTACCCGGGAAATCATTGTCTATCTCCGAATAGTATTATAAGTATCTGATAAATATTTTATTAGCTAAATTATTTAGAATATTTCTATTCGAAATTCCTGAAAAGGGCTGTTTTATTCCTGTTCATCCATCATTCTTACCATTTCGGAAAACTAAGTTTCGGCAGGAAATCAGTCTGCTGTTACTTTGCTTCATCAAACTTATTCAAACAACAAACTAAAAACCCTCATCACTATGAAAAAGCTCATCTATCTTCCGCTTCTCACTTTAGTTCTTCTGGCAGTATCGTGTTCAAAAAGCGAAACCACCGATCCGGCAACTGACCTTACCACTCAAAACAATATGGTTTCTACCGGTGACTGGAAAGTTACCCAGTATCTTGATTCCGGAGTTGACGAAACCTCAGATTTCTCTGGCTTAAGCTTCAGCTTCAACACTGACGGTACTATTGTTGCCAACAGCACCACAGCAAGCTTTACCGGCACATGGTCACTCGCCAGTCAAACAGGCTCCGATGATCCCTCTACTGATGACAAATTCCACAAATTCACAATTGATGTTGCCGGTGATAAGCTTATGAACAAGGTAAGCAAGAAATGGCTGGCTGAAAAGGTAACAGCTACCGAAATCTGGCTTCGCGATGATAATGTGCTTTCAAATGAAACCCTGCGTTTCGGGAAATAACGTATCCACAACTGAAAACCCACTACTAATACTCCACCGGCTTTAAAACCGGGCTCTCATATACGACCAATGCGCGGCAGGAAACTGCAGCGCATTTTTTTATTGTGAGATTCAGGGAAAATATCAATCCGAAACTTAATGTGAAACTAAGGTGTAATAGATTCTGTCCCGGATGTTTCACTTTCTTTCCCTTCAGCATTCAGGCTTGTAATGAAATACTGATAGCTGATCCCTTTTTCCGCAGTTGAATCAACATAATCCTGAATTGAAGACGGAAGTGTAATGAGTACCGAAGGCTTCTGTCCTTCAGCAGAGCGATAAATCCTGTATAACTGCATTGCTGGATAGACTACTGCTCCCCATGAAAGCTTGACTCCCCTGATTTCATTTTTCAGCGTAAGTCCCGAAGGGGTAATTGGAGTTCCCGGCTGGAGTGTTACAGCCAGAATCGCCTTTCCGGAACCAGCATGATTTCCGGCATCCATGCATTGAACTGAATAGGTATACACCCTATCCAATTTAAGACTGCTGTCGGTAAAGTAATTTGGAACATAAGCGCTCGTTTCTCCTGCCAGAATGATGGAGTTTTCTGAGGCTGCATCCTTACGGGTTAAAAGGTATCCCCTGGTTTCAGGATCTGAGGCAATTCTGTTTTCCCAGGATAACTGCACTTTTGATTCTTCGATAGTCGCTTTCAAAAAGGCGGGAGGTAGCGGTCCGTTTCCTGAAAGAGGTTTCACTGTGATTATATTGGAAAGATCGCTTATCATTCTGAACTTACTTTCAGCTCTAATGGCATAGGAATAGGTCTCGTCCATCGACAAGAAATTCAGAGGATCCGTAAATACCATGTTTGAACCTTGGGGCCTTTCGAGAAGTTCAGATACAGCAATTAATTCCCCGGCACTTCCGGTTTTCCTGAAAATCCTGATACCAGTTGTTTTGGGGTCAGTAATTTCGATCGATAAATGAATGCCATCGGCTTCCTTCTGAGCTGATAACAAAGTTGGAGCAAGAGGTTTAGCCGGCAGTCCAAGCACCGCTGTAAGCTTTTCACTTTGTTTGTATCGGTTGCCGTTTCTTGAATTGGCTTGCAGGAAATAATAGTAGTTGCGTGCAGGCAAAACCCTTTCATCAACATAAACAGTGTCTTCCTTAGTAAATGAAGCGATCCTGACATATCCCTTTTCAAGTTCATTGCTTCGATATAAATCCATACTTTTCACAGTCAGGGGATCGCTGAAATGCCAGGATATTCTTACCAAAAAATCATCAGGAATTACTGTAGCCCGGGTTTTCATGAAATAGGCCTTATTGAAGTTATCCTGTCCGATTTGCACTACCTGAGACGATTTTCCTGAATTTCCAAGCAGATCATAAGGGGAGAGGAAGTACTTCAGATCCTGAGAGAGTTGCCCGGCATTCAGTGAATCCAGAAATGTGTAGTATGTAGTATCGTTCCTTGAGTAATGGCTTACCCGGCCCTCGGCATTTACTGCAATTTGTCCTTCAAGCTTCATTACCATGAATAATGGACTGGGTTTATTGCCGGCTGAGCGCCATTTGATAATAACACCGTAGTCGGTTTTGGAGCTCTCAGCCAATTGAATATCATCAAAGGTGATTGTAAAAGGCATATCAATAGTACCAGAGGTGCTTACGGTTCCAGGTTCACCATTGGCATTGACATTGGTGATTCGATACTGAAACCCTTTACCCGTTTTGGCTGTAGCATCATGATACATCAATCCAAGTGCAAGGCGGAGAGGGTATTGGAGTACCCACCCCTTGAGTGAATCAACAGATCCGGTCAGAATAGCTTTCTCATATATTTGTTTCAAACGGGATTCACCTGGCAAAGGTTGTGCTGGCAGCAATGCCTTAGCCTCCTTGATTCGGTTTTGAAATTCGATAAATGAAACTGGGGCCTTTACTTCAGCTATCTTTTTCCAATCCTCATTTTCCTGTTTCCTCTCAATGATATAGGCTGAGATAGTTTTCCCTGACGGAATTGCTTTTCCGAAGAAGAGATAGATCCCATTTGGCCCCGGCTTGGCAAGGTCAGTGTTTTGGGCTTTCAGGCTATTGAAGGATACAAGGGTAAATAGAACTACCAGTAAAGAGTATAATTTATGTTTGATCATTTCAGCTTTTTTTCTGACTCAAAATTAGAGTTTTCCTTCTTTTCGTGGACAAACTATTTACATTCTGCATTTTTATGAAATTGTTCTATACCTTTTTGGAAATAAGCTATTAACTGTTGTACTTCCTGAAGTGAACAGACAAATTGAGACCAAGATTGAATTATTCGTCCCCGAATTTACCTGTTCAGCAACTCCAAATGCTTGTTCGTCTTAATTTGTTTACAATCCCTAAAGGTTGGTTGTTACTTTGCCGCGTTAAGAAACTAAGCCTAAACCAATAGAACACGATAAAATGAAAAAATTGATTATTGTTTCAGCTATTTTGATGCTGATTTCTTCTTTCACATTTGCACAGAAGTATATGACCAAGAACGGAACAATCCGCTTTTACTCCGATGGTCAGATGGAAAAAATAGAAGCCTACAATCATCAGGTAAACAGTGCATTGGACATCAGCACCGGTAATTTCGTCTTCAAGCTGCTTATCAAGTCCTTCGAATTTGAAAAAGCCCTTATGCAGGAGCATTTCAATGAGAATTACATGCAGTCGGATATCTATCCCAATTCAACCTTCAATGGCAAGGTAACCAATATCAAGGAAATCAATTTTGCCAAGGATGGAACCTACAAGGCCGTTGTAGAAGGAGATCTCACCATGCATGGTGTTACCAATAAGATCAAAGTCAATGGAACTTTTGAAGTAAAGAATGGCAAGGTTATCGGTAAATCAACATTCACAGTTCTTCTTAAGGATTATAACATCAGCATTCCCAAGGCTGTTGTGAAAAATATTGCTGAATCTATTCAGATTGACGTAACTGTCCCGATGGACAAACTGAACTAAAATATTCGAATTGGCTTAAGTAACTCTCGTCCGGCCAATAATCCCGGAAACTCAATAATCTGCTGCCCAAACTCGTAATCAACTACTTCAGCCAAACCTACTTGTAAGCTAAATTGCTCGTGTTCTCAACGGCTCATTACCGTAACTCAGTTCCCCGTACCCGAAAGGATGCGGGGAACTTTATTTTTAGGAGTACTGATAAGTTGAAGTGTTGAGGAATGTTATTTAACCGAATGATTATGCTTTGTTTTTGGCTGGATTGAATTATAATCCGGACTCAAATTTCCAAACCAAACTGCACATTATGAATCTGCCGGGTGAGATATTGCCTTTGCTATCGATGTACCGGTGGTTGAATAAATCATTGACGCTGATTCCGAGGTAGGTTTTTTCATGGTAATTGAATGAGATCCGAAGTCCGGTTTCATTTCTGGCTGGGTTTACAACGAGATTGTCGTCATCGGCAAATATTTTTCCTGTATAAGCATAGTTGATTCCAGCCATAAACCATTTATACCGGTATTCAACACCTGCCGATGCCTGGTTTTCCGGGACTTCCATCAACCTTTTGCCTTCAAGGCTTTTGCCTGCGCTGTTTTCTGATGATGCAATCACTGAATGGCTATAGGCATAATTTACAAAACCGTAGAAGTATTGATTCAGTGTGACTATAGCGCTGATTTCTGTGCCCAGGCAATGAGCCTTGCTGATATTTTGCCTCTGAAGAACAGGTTTCAGGTTGTTGCCTCCGGTATAAACAGAATCACCATTTGCTACAAAATACTGAAAATCCTTTCCGGCTGAAAAGAAGATACTTTGACTGATCTCAAGCTTGCTTCCTAAGCGAAAAGAGTAACCGGCTTCAAAATTATCCAGATGTTCCGGTGCAAGAGCGGGGTTTGCCATTTTGAATCCCTTGGTGATATTGCCATTCCGGCACATATCGTCAAGAGTTGGAGGGCGGAATCCATGGGCAAAACTCAGATAGGTTTTCAGCCAGGAATGTGGCCTGTAAAGCAGGGCTACGCGTGGACTAGCAGCTATCCAAACAGAGTCCTTGAAATTCGTAGGGTAGTAGGACATGAATTCAGTGAGGGCTGTAGGATCTTCGATGGTGAAACTTCCACCATGGAATCGGGCTGCATCCATTCTGATGCCGGCTTCCACACTCAAATGTTTAACAGGGAGCGGTGATTCGAGTTGAAGGAAGACAGCGCCAAGGTCCATCTGGCCTTTATTGGTAAGGATATCAGTGGAAGAATAGTAGATGTCGCTAGCATTCACACTCCCTTTCTTGAAATCGAGTCCCGCTATCAACCTGCGATCATGCTTAAGTATTCTGGCTGCTGTCATCCAGAGTCCGGCATCCACTCTTTTCGAGTCTGTTTGATAGAGAGTGTATTTCCCGGTTTGCTTTTTAATGGTTTCGTTTTGCCGTTTATAATGTTCAAGCTGAAAGAAGGCATTGGCATTGGTTTGCCACTTGCCCTTCACTGATTTGTAGTTCAATCGGGTGAAATGTGAAGGATATTGATTGTAGCTGCCCCCCGGTTCAAATATGAAAGTACCGTCACCACGTTTATCCCAGTAATAGTTGTATTCTACCTCCAGACTCTGATTCTTGCTGAATTGATATCCCAGACGAAGGCCACTTCCCACTTCCGACAAATAGGTTTTTGCATCCAGTGTATCCCGAAGGGAATCTGCAATGGGGATATAGCCATTTCCTCTCCTGTAGAAGTTGTTGGCTGACCAATACCAACCTTTACCATCCCTTATTCTGGAACCGCTTCCTGCAATGCTTCCCCCACAGGTTTCATAGGTTCCATAGAAAGTCTTTACCCTCATGCGGAATGGCGAAACATCTTTAGCGGTTATGATATTTACAACTCCAGCCATTGCATTGCTGCCATAAATGGTTGAATTGGGACCTTTCATCACTTCGATGCGTTCAATATTGTCGGGATCTATGCGGTTCCAGTTAATTCCTGCACCATCTGCTTTATTAATGGGAGCACCATCGAGAAGTACCAGTGTTCTTGCGCTGCCATTCAGCCCTCTCATGCTGATGCTGGAATTCTTTGAGAATATGCCCCTGTCGCGATCAATCCTGATACCGGGAATCGTCATGAAAAGCTCGTCAGCATTATGAACGGAATACACCTGTGCTTTCCTGCCATCAATGGAGTACAAGGCTGCCGGGACTTCATCCGATCTTTTCCTGAGGCGGTCGGCAGTGATAAACACATGTTCAAGCTGAATGGCTCTTGGCTTCAGCAGGATAACAGGCAAAACTGTGGAGGTCTCCAGATTGAGGCTCAATTTGATCTCTTCATGCGAAAGATGAGAGATTCTTAAAGAGATGTGTCCCGTTTTAAGATTGTTGATTTTAAAGTTACCCGATTCATCGGTCACAGCTCCCCTTGATTCCTGCTCAACAACGATATTGGTGTTCGGTAAGGGTTTTCGGGTAATTGAATCCAGTATCGTTCCCGAAAGGGTAATTTGTGCTTCGGACTTCAGTATGCCGAATAAACAGATGAGGCTTGCAATAATCCACAGTGACTTAGTACGCATCATTCCTGGATTTTTATTGCACATTCTATTTTTCCTTCAGATCCCGGCAATATATCTTTCACATAGATAAGTCCGGCTTTACCTGCTTGATTCCTGAATACTATCACCATTCCCTTCTCCAGATTTTTAGCCTTTCGCTTGCCGTTAACTGGCTCATAGGAAACGAGTGCAAGACTGTCGTTTGAACTGAGAAAAAAATCATTGGAAGTTAAGGCTGTGGTATCGTAGCGGGTTTCGTTCTTTAAAGTCCAGTTCAAAATTCCAGGGAAATGATCAGGTGCTTCACTTTCGGAAGGTGATGAGAATGTTGATTCATATAATCCCGCGTAATAAATCAGGTCAGTTGCTGACTGATGGGCTTCAGCATAGGGATAATCGAATACTGTCCCATCGGAAAAGGAGAAAAAACTTCCGGGAGAATTACTACCCTGAGCACTCAGAATAACGGGATCAAAGGTGTTTATTTTTCCCCAGCTGATAACTGCGGCTTTAGTGAGGTGAATTTGTATGGAGGCTTTCTCGCGTTTCCTGTTCATAATGCTGAAGGTCCAGATTTCTTCAACACTGTTCCCCTTGAAAATAGGCTGCACAAAGCTCAGATTAGGATGATTCATGCCCGAATCAAGCACAAAATGCTGCTGCCCGTCGAACATGCTGATTCCAAAATAAGTGATATTGCTTCCTCCGCCTAAAGCCTCAATGGAAACCATCAGGGAACCTCCCGGGGGCAAGGCTGTATCATAGGTAATTACACCATTCACCGGAAGTTGTCGGATAAAGGGGGATTCATCGGTTCGCTGTTCCTCCCTGCACCCGGAAAACAGAAGAAGTTCTGTTGCAATGGACAGCAGCAAAAGGATAGATGCTCTCATATGCACAAAGGCTTTGGTAGAAATGGAAGTAAGGATGGCATCCGGCAGCTATTACTTTTCTGATAGTGTTTTTACTGCCATTCCGGCAAGGAAGCTTCCAAAGAAACCAAACAAAAAATGTGTAAATACCGGGAATATTATTCCGTTCATTAAGGAATGGAATGGAAGTCCGGTAACAAGGGTAATGATTGCCCTGTCGAAAGGAATCACTGCGTAGGCAAGACCTCCGGCAACTCCGAGATACCAGGGAGCCTTGGTTTTAACAGAATCCGGACTCATCAGCAGGTCCATGATCAATCCCAGTAACAGATAATGAAGAGGCATGAAAGGATCTTCAAATCCGCCATAACCTGTCAGAAGCAGCAGCGCTGATCCTGAAGTAGCCAATAGAGTTGAGAAGCGGAATCTCGATAACTGCGACATTCCGATAATGATGAACATAAAGAGAAGTCCCTGCTTCCCTGGCAGGTGCAGCGGGACTTTGAGCTTGGCATGAAGCACTATACCAATGATTCCTGAAATCATCAGGAACAGAATCTCTGCAAGCAACTGGACCCTGTTATCCGGAAATACTTTTGATAAACTCTTTTGGAGCGCTTGTGTAGGCTGGTTCTTCATTAGTATGATTCTTTTGTAAAAGGAGTGTAATTGAATTATTCATCATAACCGGCCTTGACCAGTCACCAATCAGGACTGTTTCGTTTGAGGCAACGGGATTCAGATCCATATCCAGAACCTGGTCAAGTAACAGACGCTGCTTTATTTCTGCAACCGTAAACAATCCCGATGTTTCCCGGAGGTGCCGGAGCCATAGAAGTCTTCCGTCATTGCCTTCTTTTCTGAGCCCAACTGCTGCCAGAGCTCCGATTATTCCGCATTTTTCACCGGTTAGTCCTTCCAGGAAGATACCTGACTTATTGGCAAGGTCTTTTGCATCATCCATTTTCAGAACAATGCTCTTTGCTTTTCTTCCCCATTCCTGAACAGCTTTACCAATGACTTCAGTTTCTGCAATGCACAAACCTGCATCCGAGCCTTCGGCACTTTCCCTGAGCAGGAAATTCCTGCAATAATCAATAAGTAGGTTTTTGTCCTTAACCCCTTTAAACACAAGGCTGGCTGAGCTGTTGTGTGAGGTGTAGGGAATCAGCGGACTTACAAACAGCTGATGGCGGGTAATGCTCGTTAACTCGGCGATGGAAGATTCCATCAGTCCGAGTCCAAGCATTCTTGCCCTATGGCCGGTTCCCCGGCTTTCAAGGTTATCAGTATCGTCGATCCCAACAATGAAGTCCATTCCCATGCCGCAAAACTACTATTTCCTAGCGTATCAGCACGATATTTCCATAGACTTCCCCATGCATACCTTCATGCTCGCCTACATCTTTATTATCCCAGATGGTACCATCGCGGAAGATGGCCTGTATCTTCCACACGTATACATCCTGCTGCACGGGATGGTCCTTGAAGGTACCGTCCCAGTATTCGGAAGGAGCACCCTTGTCATCCAGCAGTTTTGACTCCCAGATGAGCATACCATGAGAGTTGTACACCTGACAGGAGTAGGAAGCGAGGTTAACACCCACAGGCTTCCAGAGTCTTGTCTGCTGCCATGTTCCACCCGGTGCAAAGGCATTGGGCACCCATAGCCCTTTGAAGAGCATGTTGTACTGCATGGTTGCAGTATCGGAACATCCGTCCTCATTGAGAGTCACAAGGGTAATGGTGTAGTTGCCGTCCTCAGCATAGGTGATGGTGGGGGATTGAGCCGGAGATATCTCCCCGTTACCAAAATCCCAGTGGTATTCTGCCGCCCCGATGGAACCATCGGAGAACTGCAGCTGTCCCTGCACATTATCCACGTTCTCGGTGTAGGAGAAAGCGGTGAGCGGCGAAGGACGCGTATGCACAATAGCCGAAAGGGTATCGGCACACTGGTTGGTATCTGAAGCGGTGAGTCGGATGTAATAGGTACCTGCCGAGTCAAAGGTGAACTCGGGTCTGTCTCCCTGCATGGTGCCGATAAAGCGGTCCAGGCTGTCCGATACCCTCCATCCCCATAAATAGAGCGGGGCGAGATACGGATCGGAATGATCAAAGAACAGGGTGGGTTGTCCCACGCAGGAGAGGGAATGGTTGAACGAAGCCGCCGGCAGACCATAGACGGTGATTGCTGTAGTTGCCGTATCGCGGCATCCTGCCTGGTTGGTGAGCACCAGCTGCGGATTGTAGGTTCCGGGAGCAGGATAGGTATAGGATGGATTGCGAACCACGGCGGTGTCGTATACCGAGAGCGGATCGTCAAAGAGCCAGCGGTAGGTAAGCAAAGTGGCACCGTTGGACTGCGAGGTATCGGTGAACTGTGCAGGCTGGTTCAGGCAGAGATTTTCTGTGGTGAAGCCTGCCAGCGGAGTGGATACCACGGTGACCACACGCGAAGCGGAGTCTGAAACAGGTGTTCCCCCCACCAGGGTGGTGACTTTCAGTTTGACAAGGAAAGTACCGGGCTGGGTGAAGGTATGAGGCGTTAGTGCCTGATACACATTGTAGGATACCGGCTGTGAGGTATCTCCCCATGTCCATACCCACTGACTGATGGTTCCGTCGCAGGTGGAAAGGTCGGAGAAATTAAGACTGTAGTTCTGGCAGAGCAGGGTATCGGAAGCGATGTAAGCAGCCACGATGCATGGAGCCCTGCGCACCGAATCAGTAACGGTGGAAGTGCACCCGTTGGCATCCTCCACGGTAAGGGTGGCGGTATAGGTTCCCGGAGTGGAGTACTTATGGGTCACCGAAACGGCAGGAGCATAAAGGGTATCCAGCGTACCATCCCCAAAGTCCCAGTACAGGGTGGTGATGGCCGCAGCGGTATCTATGGATGCCGAGGTGAAGGTGAGTGTGCTGTCGCAGCTTCCCGGGTCATAGGAGAACACAGCCACAGGCAGAGCATGCACCTGCACGGACTGGTAATCCGTTGCCTGGCAGCCGAACATGTCGGTGGTGGTGAAGTTGATGGTATAGAATCCGGGAGCGGAATAAATATGCGAAGGATGTTTCTGGGTGCTGTTGTTCTGATTCCCCGAAGCGGGATCTCCAAAATTCCAGCTGAAGGTGATCAGGGAGTCCTGAGCAGGCGGTGGTGTGAGCAGCTGGGGAGAGAAGGTCATGGGCTGGGAGAAGCATGCCTGCTGGTAGGTGAAGGTAGCGGTGAGCTGGGGAGGAACACAGACAGGTTTAATAAGGGTATCCACGCATCCTCTCAAGTCGGTGATCATAAGCTTCACATCGTAGCAGGAGTCCACAGCATAGTAGGAATGGGTGGGGTTCTGACCTGTACCGTACTGGTAGGGTTCAAACTCCCAGTTCCAGGAGGTGACGGTAGCCTGGTAGCTCCATGAAGAGTCCTGGAACTGCACCAGCCCGTTGGCACAGGGGGAAGCGGTGTATTTAAAATGGGCCGTGGGCTTGTTCCATACCTGTAGTGGCATTGTTTTGGTGTCGGAACAACCGTGCTCGGTTTTTGTGGTGAGTGATACGGTGTAGGTACCAGGAAGTATGTAGGTGTGGGTTGGGTTCTGCAGTGCAGAGGTGTCTGTTCCCGGACTGGCAAGGTTAAAATCCCAGTACCAGCTCACCAGGGTATCTCCTGCAGGGGCGAGACTCAGATCGGTGAACTGTGTCGCAGCTTCGGCGCAGGCGGAAAGGAAGGTGAAGGAGGAGGATGGGGCATTGTGAATGGTCACCGGATGGGAGATGATGTTCTGGCATCCGGAGGTATCGGCAATGGAAAGAGTGACGTTGAAAGTACCGGCCACAGTATAGGTATGTGTGGGGTTCTGCAGATTTGAACTCGCGGTTCCGTCACCAAAATTCCAGTTAAAAGCCTGAACAGCTCCCACGGGAGTGATGATGGTATCGGTGAAGAAGGTCGTCATGCTTCCCAGACAGGTGAGCGAATCGGTAAAGAACTCCACTCCGGGCTTTGGAACAACGGTCACCGGTTTATCCAGTGTATCGGCACAACCCGAAGCATTCTGGGTTATCAGGGTGACGGTATAGGTTCCCGGGGCAGTAAATGTGTGAACAGGACTGGCAGCAGTGCTTGTATTTGCACTTCCTGAGGAAGGATCTCCAAAGTCCCATGCATGGCTGATCAGGATGGTACCTCCGTTGAGGGAGGTAAGATCGGTGAACTGCGTGGGCAGTGCCTGGCAGGTATTGGTGAAGTCAAAATCAGTAAGCGGAGCGGGAGATATGCTCAGTGGTATCTGCACGGTGGCGGTGCATCCTTCCTGCGTGGACAGGGAGAGGGATACGATAAAAGTACCGGGCTGGGAATAGGTATGAGTAAGGGTTGGATGGTAGGTGGTAAAGGTGGTATCGGAGCCGTCTCCAAAAGTCCAGTGCCATAGGTTTAGGGTGGTGCCGTTGGCATTGCCCAGATCGGTGAAGGTAACGGCGGTGGAGGAGCAGGCAGGTGTTGAGAAGCTGAAGTTGGCAGTAGGTCCTGCGGTAACGGTGATGGAATTGGTCTTTGTATTGATGCATCCTGCAGTATCGGTGATGGTGAGCGATACGGTATAGGTGCCTGCCATGGCATAGATATGCACAGGATCCACAAGGGTAGAATACAGACCGTCTCCAAAACTCCAGTACCAGCTCTGAGTGGCGGGTACATTCACAAGGGCTGAGGAAGTGAAGGAAGTAGTATCCCCTCCGCATCCTGCTACAGCGGAAAAGTCCACGGTTGGAGGAGGAGTGACTACTACTGGCATGATAATGGAGTCGTAGCATCCGCCTGCAATAAAGACTTTCAGTTTTACTGAATAGGTACCTGCAGTATTAAAGATATGGGTGGGGTTCTGCAGGGTGCTGCTGTTGAAGGTTCCCGAGGTGGGATCGCCAAAATTCCAGTTCCAGGTGGTGATACCTCCGGTGGTATTGCTAAGGGAAGCATCGGTAAAGGAAACGGAAGCACCAAGGCAAGCAGAGCCGTGGTTGAAATCTGCCGAAGGTTTTGGCAGCACGGTGAGAGTTTTACTCAGCAGGCTGGAGCAGGAATCAGAGGTTTTAACCCAGAGGGAGACATTAAAAGTTCCACCCTGAGTGTAGGTATGACTGACAGAAGCTGTTGAGGGGAAAGTAATGCTTTGTGTGTTTCCATCCCCAAAGTCCCATGTCCAGCGCACGATATACCCGGCAGGGGCGGTAGACAGGTCGTTGAACTGCACGGCCATATCATCGCAGTTGGGAGAGTTAAAGTCAAAATTCACTACCGGGGGGGTGACTATAGTCAGGGGATGAGTAACCGAGCGGGAGCATCCGGAAGTATCGGTTACCGAAAGGGTGACTGAATAAGTTCCTGCAAAGGTGTAGATATGCGAGGGGGCTTGCAGGGTTGAGGTGTTGCCATCCCCAAAATTCCAGAACCAGGAGGCGATGGTGCCGAGGGCCATTCCCGAAGGGTTGAACTGAGCAGGATTACCCTGGCAGGCAGCTTCAAACACGAAATCGGCAACAGGCAAAGGAAGAATGGTAAGCTGGTAGGCAACAGAGTCATGACAACCGTTGGCGGTATAGGTTTTAAGACTAACCGTGTAGTTACCGGCAGCGGCATAGGTATGGGTTGGGTTCTGCAGGTCAGAGGTGTTGAATATTCCCGAGGTGGGGTCTCCAAAAGTCCATGACCATGAAGATATGGACTGGTTGGCGGTGGTGGTGGAGATATCGGTGAAATGAACGGCATCGCCAAGGCAATGGCCAGAGGAGTAGAAATCAGAGGTGGGAGCACCAAACACGTTCATGGTGATAGTCTCGGAATGCGAGCAGCAGCTAAAGAGTTGGTCACGGTGAGGGTGACATTGAAAATACCGGTAACGGCATAGGTATGGGTTACATCGGGGGTATTGGGGAAAGCGATGGTGACAATGGGCGATCCATCCCCGAAATCCCACTTCCAGCTGTTGAGGTAACCTGCCGTTGTAGAGCTCAGGTTGGTGAAGGCCACGGCCTGTCCCTGACAGTTATTGAGCGAGGCGGTGAAATGAGCTGCAGGCGGAGGGGTAACGGTGATATCGTGGCTTACAGAACCTTCACAACCGGCAGTATCGGTAATGGTAAGGGTAACGGTATAGGTTCCAGCAGCGAGGTAGGTATGCTGGGTGTTGCGGCTGTAGGCAGTAGCGCCATCCCCGAAGTTCCATGCGTAGGTTGCAGTGGCCGGGACGTTAATCAAGAGTGAATCGGCCCAGAAGAGTGTTGGAGAGGTAAGACATCCCGGGGCATTGATGAACTCAGCATCAGGGGCTCCCTTCACAACTACATCACGGCTGATAGAATCGGCGCAGCCGTTGAAGTTGGTGACCCAGAGAAGGACGTTGTAGGTTCCTGCAGCGGAATAGATATGCGTAGGGTTCTGCAGGGTGGAAGTGTTCAGTGCTCCCGAAGTGGGATCACCAAAGGTCCAGAGCCATGAGGCTACCTGTCCGCCCCCGTTCAGGTTGGTCTGATCCTGGAAGATGGCGGTCTGGTCCTGACAGTTGCTCCAGAAGGAGAAATCCGGCAGGGCACGCCTGGATATGGTGATGGTGGTGCTGTAGGTATCCGTGCACAAACGGCTGTTCATAATGCTCAGCGTCACAAGGTAAGTACCGGCATTGGCATAGGTATGCGTGGGGTTGGCAGTACTGGGGAAGGTGACGGTGTCGTTGGGTGAACCGTCGCCGTAGTTCCATACCCACTGCTGGATATAGCCCTGATTGAGCGGGTTGGTGCTCAGTTCGGTGAAATGGCTGGCATCACCCAGACAGTTGGGCGTTGAATAGGTAAAGAAAGCTGTAGGATGAGGACGCACTTCCACAGGATGACTGATGGAATAGGTGCAGTTGTTGGTGTCTTCCACACTGAGCGTAACGGTATAGGTTCCGTAGGTTGGATACACATGCCATGGGTCGGTGGGAGCATTGAAAATGGCAAAGGTGCCATCCCCGAAATCCCAATGCCACTGGCTGGTCTTGGCTGTGAAGTTGCCACTCACCGTGAAGAAGGTTGTATCGCTGTTGCAGACGGTGGTAGTGGTGAAATCAGTAACAGGAATAGGGTTCATGATCACTGTTACCGTATCATTCATCATAGCAATGCAATTACCCAGCGGGTTCACGCCACGGATGGAATACTGTCCCGGGGTGTTCTTCACTCCAAAACTGATGGGCGATCCGGTGCCATTCACAACGGTTCCTTCCAGAAGTCCGTTGAAAAGAAGGCTGTAAATCATGCCGGTCTGGGAGCTGCTCAGACTGATAACAACACCTGTATCCCCTTCGCAGAAAACACCATTGTTGGTGGCTGAAGTTGTAAATGGATCCGGAAGTGGGATCACTGTGATTGAAGCCAGTCCGTGAATGGAATCAGCAGGTGCATTGCAGAAAGCATCGCTGGCTGAGAGTACCCAGTAGCTGGAGGTGACAGGAGGTGAAACTGTGAAAATGTAAGGGGTAGAAGGAATGTTGTTCACTGATACCGGTGTAACTCCATTGGTATAAGTGAGATTCCAGGGGGGTGTTCCTGTCAGGGCTATGGTGATTGGAGTATTCACACCTTCACAAATGCTGGTGGTACCACTGATAGCAGCTGATGGATCCTCATGAACGGTAAGCCACATGAAGTCGCCTCCTGTAAGGCTCTGGCATCCCTGAACATTTAGGGTCAAAACCACTACATTTCCGACATCATTAGGGCCGGGAGTGTAGGTGGGAGTAAAAGTATTTGTATTGCTGAAAACGCCATCACCTGAAGTTGTCCAGCCCATTGATGACTGATACTGTCCGGTAGCCTGTAACTGGTATTGTCTTTGTCCACAAATCTGGTCATCTGGCCCAGCGTTGCTGGTAGGAGTTGGGTCAATTTTCAGTTCAACATCGTCATGAACGAATTCTGCACTGCAGCTTCCATTTCCCTGGAGGGTAAGGGTAAAGATAATTGACCTGTTTTGTGTGGAGAGGTCGATAGGTCCTGCTGTATAGACAGGGTTGAGGATATTTGCATTGTTAAGGGTGCCGTCTCCTCCAACAAATGACCATTGAATATTTGCACCATTGTAGTTATTCCCAAGTCCGTGAAGCTGGAACTGACTTACATTGCTGCAGATGTAATCGTCATTACCTGCATTAACAACAGGGTATGGGGCTACAGTAAGGGTGACAATATCAGTTACTGTTTGAGAAGCACAGGACAATCTTCCTTGTGCCTGAAGGGTAAGGACGACTGTTGTATTGTTAAAGTCAACATTACCTGGCATATAAGTAGGGTTGACGATTACCTGATTATTGAAAGTCCCGTCACCTGCGGTGAGCCAGATAAGTGAAGAGTAGTTTGCTGCTGAAGTACCAGGTAAAACTATAGGAGTTGTAACACAATAGGAAGCATCAGGTCCTGCATTGATTGCTGGCATTGGATCGATGGTGAGGACTAGTTGATCTGCATCATTCAAAGCTGAGCAACTACCGGTTCCAATACCGGTCATGGTCAGTGTAACCGTTCCAGTTGCAATATCACCTGTTCCGGGTGTATAGGTTGTATTCAATGCAGCCGGATTTGAGAAAACTCCATCTCCTGAAGTAGTCCACAATGTAGAAGCACAGAATGATTGGAGTCCGGAAACATTGAAAGTATTGGCAGCACAGATTGTAGCATCGGCTCCAACTGTCACATCTGGCAATGGGGTAATGCTAAGTGTCAGATTATCGGTGGCTGTTTCAGCAGAACAGGAATTGGTTCCCTGTACAACAATAGTAATAGTCACATTTCCTGTTTCACCAGGGCCAGGAACGTAGGTAGGAGTGAGGGTATTGGCATTAAGTAGGGATCCGGTGCCATTCTCTGTCCAGCTGATTGCAGCATTATTATTAGCTGTTGCTGCGGTTATGTTGTAACTGAAACCTTGGCAGGTTGATGCATCGGGACCGGCATTCACAGTAGGAAGTGGATGAATGGTCAATGTCATATCATCAGACACATCTGCACACGGACTATTAGCAATTGCATGCAGTGTAAGGGTGATGGTTCCGCTTTCGCCTGCTGCTGGGGTATAGGTAGGAGTAAGAGTGTTGATGTTATTTAATAGTCCAAGCCCGGTGCTTGTCCAGTTAATCGTATTATAATAAAGTGAATTAGCTCCTGAAATGGTATATGGTGCATTCTGGCAAACTTGTCCGTTGAGTCCTGCATTTGCAGTTACCTGCCTTGTTATGTGCAGGGTCATGCTGGAAATAGCATCTGTACAGGAGAGATTAGCAACACTCTTGAGCGAAAGTGTGACGATGCCGGCTGCAATGTCGGCAATGCTGGGAGTATAAGTGGGACTCAGAATGCTATTATTGCTGAAGGTCCCTGTTCCGGAACTGGTCCATTGGAGGGCAGTATATCCAGATGCAGTTGCAGCAGAAAGGGTATAAGTGCTTCCTTCACAGATTGTTGCATCATTTCCGGCATAGGCAAGAGCTTGCTGATTAATGGTCAGATTCATCTGATCAACTACATCAGCACAGGGATTGTTAGCATAGGCTGTTAATATCAGCTGAATAGTTCCAGTTTCACCCACCCCTGGCGAATAGGTAGGATTAAGTGTATTGGCATTTATAATATTCCCTATTCCTGTATGTGTCCAGAGTAGATGGTGGTTATACTGTGAAGTAGCTGTTGTAGGGGTGAAAGTTGAAGTCTGGCATATTGTAGCTGCAAGTCCGGCATCAACAGTTACTTGTCTTGTTATACTCAATTGCAGGCTAGATGTTGAATTAGCACAAGAAGCATTTCCGTTGGCAAGTAATGTAAGAGTTACAAGTCCGGATGTAACATCTGCTGCACTAGGAGTATAAATAGGATTTAATATTCCATTATTATCGAAAGAACCGCTACCGCTGGTAGTCCAGAGTAGGCTGATATATCCTGAGGCAGTTGCAGTGGATAAGTTAAGAGTACTTCCTTCACAGATTAAGGCATTTGCCCCTGAATTAGCTGAAGCAGCCTGATTGATGGTGAGCTGCATCTGATCAGTGAAATTGGAGCATGGGGGATTGGCGGTAACATTTAGAATTAGGTTGATAGTCCCTGTTTCCCCGACAGCAGGAGTGTAAACAGGTGTCATTGTATTTGCTGCAGTCAGAGTCCCGGCGCCTGTGGAAGTCCATAGAACACTGCTGTAGTATTGAGCTGTTGCCGTTACAGGAGTGAATGTTGAAGTTTGGCAAATTGTTGCATTGGCACCTGCATCGGCTTGTATTTGTCTGGTAATGTTCAGTTGCATGCTTGAGTTGAAATCTGCGCATGCAATATTACCAACCGCAGTTAGGGAAAGGGTGACATTTCCTGCCAGAATATCTGCTGCACTTGGGGTATAAACAGGGTTTAGAGCGGTATTGCTGCTAAATGAACCTGTTCCTGAGCTTGCCCATAACAGACTGGCATATCCGTTGGCAGTAGCATCTGCGAGAGTATAGGTGCTTCCTTCACAAATGGTTGCATTTATTCCTGCAAATGAATGAGCTGCTTCGTTTATGGTAAGCTCCATCTGGTCTGATGTGTTTGAGCAGGGAGAGAGGGCTGTTGCAGATAAAGTAATGAAGATAGTCCCTGTTTCTCCTGCCCCTGGAGTGTAAACAGGTGTCATGGTGTTGCCGCCTGTTAAAGAACCTGTTCCAGTTGATGACCAGGAAACAGCGCTGTAATAATTCGCAGTGGCTGTAACAGGAGTGAAAGTCGAGTTCTGACAAATCGTAGTGTTAATTCCGGCATCTGCTACCACTTGTCTTGTTATATTTAAAGTTTTCCCCCAACTTGCATTGGTACAGGAGGGCAGTGAATTGGCAGTAAGTGTTAATGTAACAGATCCAGCGATAATATCTGCCAGGCTTGGTGTGTAATCAGGGTTAAGAATCGCAGTATTGTTGAAGATCCCGGTACCGCTTGTTCCCCAGCTCAAACTAGCATATCCTGCAGCTGAAGAACCTGTTAGGGTATGGGTGCTTCCTTCACAAATTGTTGCATTTGTTCCAGCATTTGCTGAAGCAGCCTGATTGATTGTTATAGTTAAATCATCAGTAACATTGGCGCAGGGCAATATGGCATTTCCATGAAGGGTGAGGGTGATGTTTCCGGTTTCACCCAGGCCCGGTGTATATATCGGGGTCAATGTATTTGCATTTGTAAGGGTACCGGTACCAGTGGAAGTCCACAGAAGATTAGCCTGATATTGCGAGGTTGCTGCTGATGGTGTAAATGTTGAAGTCTGACAAATAGTTCCTCCTGGACCTGCATCAACAATTACTTGTCGGATGATGTGCAGGATAAATTGTGATGTGGAAGGAGTACATGCTGAAAAAGGATTTGCTGCCAGCGTAAGAGTGACACCTCCTGCAACTATATCTGCAGCTGAAGGTGTATAGGTGGGATGTAAAATTGTAGCATCATCAAATGTCCCGGTTCCGCTGGTAGTCCATAATAAGCTGGAATAGCCACTTGCGGTTGAAACGTTCAGAGTATAAGTGCTTCCTTCACAAATATCGGTGGTCCCTCCGGCAAATGCCTGAGCAGCTGGATTAACTGTTAGATGTACAGTGTCAGATACAGCAATGCAAGGTGCTATTGGAGTAGCGGATAAGGTAAGGGTTACTATTCCGGTTTCACTGATATCAGGGGTGTAGGTTGGAGTCAGGGTATTTGCTCCTGATAGTGATCCTAATCCATCCTGGGTCCAAATAATGGTGTTAAAGTACTGAGCATTAGCAGTAGATACTGTAAAGCTGGAATTTTGGCAAACAGAAGCGAAATTGCCCGCATTTACAACAACCTGACGTGAAATTGCAAGATGCATGGTAGCTGGAACAGCTGAACAGCTTGTTAATCCGGAAGCCGTAAGAGTCAGGTTCACCCCACCGGCAGTAATATCAGCCGCAGATGGAGTATAGATAGGAGTTAAAATTGTTGCATCGTTGAAGCTTCCACTACCACTGCTTGTCCATGCCAGGGAAGAATAATTTGAGGTTGTTGCAGCTGATAGTGTGTAAGTGCTGCCTTCGCAGATAATATCATTGCCTCCTGCAAAGGATAATGCAGCAGGATTGATTTGCAGGGTCATCTGGTCCGTAATGCCGGAACATGGAGTATTAGGATTGGCGGTTAATGTCAAAGTTACTGGTCCTGTTTCACCTGCGCCTGGAGTATAGGTTGGAGTAAGAGTGTTGCCATTTGTGATGGCTCCACTTCCGGAGGCTGTCCAGCCAACTGTACTGTAATTGCTCGCAATAGCATAGCCAGCCGGGAATGTATAGGTTTGTCCCTGACAGATAACGGCATCCAATCCTGCATTAGCTGATGGATAAGGTACAATCTGTAACTGCATCTGGTCATTGATGCTTGGACAGTTTGACAATCCGGTTCCGGTTAAGGTTAGTAAGATATTTCCTGTTTCTCCCGGGGTTGGAGTATAGGTTGGAGTTAGTGTCAGTGCATTTGTCAAGGTGCCTGCACCGGAAGTAACCGACCAGGAATAGGAGTTCTGATTTGTGATGGATGCACCACTTATTGTGTAAGCCTGGCCTTGACAAGTTATTCCGTTTAATCCTGCATCTGGCACTGGTAAAGCTTGGATGAAAATATCGAAGGTGCTGTTAACAGCGGGGCAGGCGGCTGTAGATGACACTAAGGTAACTGTTTGATTACCTGCTGCATTCCAAAGTATATTGCAGCTTGGGTTTGTGGAGGACCCTTGAACTGTTCCATTGGTTGCACTCCAGGAATAAGTGGATAGAGTTCCAATAGTTGAAAAAGCACTAATTGTGTTGATACAGGCATTGGCGGGGCCGGAAACAGGAGGTATTGAATAAGCATTAAGAACCAATGCGTAAACTGACTCTGTGCTGTCGCCACAACTTGCATTCCAGCCTTTAACCTTCAAAGTGTAAGGGCCAGGCGTTTGTGTTGCGCCAAAGTTATAGGTGAACGTATTATCCGGACTATTAATCGAATCATGCTGAACAACTGTATTTGCAGCATCCAATAATGTCCAGACATACTTGGCAGCACTTTGAATTACAGGAACGGAATAAGTGTAGGTCCCACCCTGACAAACAGTTGCGGATCCTGAAATTGGACCAGCTGCCGCCGGAGCTCTGATAATGTTAATTGTTAGATTTTGAGCATCCTCCGACAAATAGTACCACCAGGAATTATGGGTAACCTGATCCTGAAATCCACTATACGTCCAGTTATGACAACCTGTTACAATGCCACCGGAAGGATATGTACAGCCGGTTACAATATTAGTTGTACCTGCAGGGGTTAATTCGGAGTCATCCCAATATAATGGAAGTTTATTTCCAGAAGGAGGTGAGGGTCGAACTATGTCAACCTTAATCCCAAATTTATTGTCCTCAATATCGTATAATGGCAGATTTGTCAAGCCATTCAGATAGGCAATGTTGAACTTAATAGTCGCGCCATTCAAAACTGGTTGGCCAAAACCATCCAGTCCATTCCATGGAATTGTATCCCAGTCAGCACACCCCGGGCTTCCGGTTACTGGTGAATTAATGGTAACATCTTCAGGTCCTGCACCAATTGGATCAACGTCAATAACAAATTGTATAGTTCCGGGCTTATTCACCTTGACCAGAATATCAACAGTACCATCGCAATGAGAACTGCTGGATAACTCACAGACTTGCCCAAACGTCCCTGTCCCAAAAACTGCAGGGTCCGGATCATTTAAAAATAGCTTGTATAAGGGGATTACACTTCCGTTACCATTTTTAGACTGCCTGTCATGATCCCAGTCGCCTGTATTTGCAGTACCATAAGGGTTGCAATAAACAGAGAATACTCCACCGGCTAATCCGTTACAGTCAAAACTGGTTACAATACTATCTGTTGAATAGACAAAAAATCTTGAGAAGGTTTTACCGTTTGTTCCGGCAGAAGTAGTATTTGAACTTAATTGCCATGCCTTACTCCATAGCCTTCCGGGTATTGGATTTGCACCATTTGCAACGGTAATATCAAAAGTTTCAAATTGTCGGCCAGCAGAGCCACCGGGAATCTGAAATTCTATGTAGTAGTTGCCAGCCATAGCTGGATCCAACATCAATGGCTCATATCCAGCGGGTACAGTTCCTCCAATGTTAGGTCCTGCAAGAGCTTGATTGTAACCAGCAACACCTGTTGGTATAAATCCGGCTCCCGTTGTTGGTAATGCAGTCATAGCGAATCCGGTAACTACATTATCATTTGGGTCTTTTACCTGAAAACTGACGTCATAGAGAGGAGTGCCTCCACCATAATCGGTAATTGCTCCAAAGCCCATGTAGATATTTTCATTTGCAGGGTCTGCAACATAAATATTCAATCGGTAAACTTGTGCACATCCAACCAAAGCAAAAGGTATCCTTGATTGCCCGGCATCCTGACTAAGGTGGATTCTTCCACATAGTGTTGGAAATGATACAGATGCAGTGTTTGGGTCCAATTGCTTGGTACCTTCTGCCTGTACAATTTTGACAGGACCGAACAGTAGGAAAATTAGAAAAACAATTAATGAACTGTTCCTGAGAGGGGTAGATATCTTGCTTTTCATGGTATGAAATCGGTTGAGTAAAGTAGTTTGTTGGAGGGAAGAAAGTAGATACGGGTTTTTTAGGGTCTAAAAATATAAAATTCTATGTATCAATGCTAAGAAAAAGAAAGAGGACTCCGTTAGTTAAGCCCTCTTTTTAAAATAAATATTAAAGTCTCGAAGAATTTAAGCAGAGAATTAATCATCTGATTAGTACTATTGTTCCATATTTCTCCCCATGCATACCTTCATGTTCGCCCACATCTTTATTATCCCAGATGGTACCATCGCGGAAGATGGCCTGTATCTTCCACACATACTGCTGCACGGATGATCCTTGGAAGGTACCGTCCCAGTATTCGGAAGGAGCGCCCTTGTCATCCAGCAGCTTTGATTCCCAGATGAGCATACCATGAGAGTTGTACACCTGGCAGGAGTAGGATGCGAGGTTAACACCCACAGGCTTCCAGAGCCTTGTCTGCTGCCATGTTCCACCCGGTGCAAAGGCATTGGGCACCCATAATCCCTTGAAGAGCATGTTGTACTGCATGGTTGCAGTATCGGAGCAGCCGTCCTCATTGAGAGTCACAAGGGTAATGGTGTAGTTGCCGTCCTCAGCATAGGTGATGGTGGGCGATTGAGCTGGAGATATCTCCCCGTTACCAAAATCCCAGTGGTATTCTGCCGCCCCGATGGAACCATCGGAGAACTGCAGCTGTCCCTGCACATTATCCACGTTCTCGGTGTAGGAGAAAGCGGTGAGCGGCGAAGGACGGGTATGCACAATAGCCGAAAGGGTATCGGCACACTGGTTGGTATCTGGAAGCGGTAAGTCGGATGTAATAGGTCCCTGCCGAGTCAAAGGTGAACTCAGGCCTGTCTCCTGCATGGTGCCGATAAAGCGGTCCAGGCTGTCCGATACCCTCCATCCCCATAAACAGAGCGGGCGAGATACGGATCGGAATGGTCAAAGAACAGGGTGGGCTGTCCCACGCAGGAGAGGGAATGGTTGAACGAAGCAGCCGGCAGACCATAGACGGTGATTGCTGTAGTTGCTGTATCGCGGCATCCTGCCTGGTTGAGCACCAGCTGCGGATTGTAGGTTCCGGAGCAGGATAGGTATAGATGGATTACGCACCACGGCAGTGTCGTATACCGGAGAGCGGATCGTCAAAGAGCCAGCGGTAGGTAAGCAGGGTGGCACCGTTGGACTGCGAGGTATCGGTGAACTGGGCAGGCTGGTTCAGGCAGAGATTTTCTGTGGTGAAGCCTGCCAGCGGAGTGGATACCACGGTGACCACACGCGAAGCGGAGTCTGAAACGGGTGTTCCCCCCACCAGGGTGGTGACTTTCAGTTTGACAAGGAAAGTACCGGGCTGGGTGAAGGTATGAGGCGTTAGGGCCTGGTACACATTGTAGGATACAGGCTGGGAGGTATCTCCCCATGTCCATACCACTGACTGATGGTACCGTTGCAGGTGGAAAGGTCGGAGAAGTTAAGACTGTAGTTCTGGCACAGCAGGGTATCGGAAGCGATGTAGGCTGCCACAATGCATGGAGCCCTGCGCACCGAATCGGTAACGGTGGAAGTGCATCCGTTGGCATCCTCCACGGTAAGGGTGGCGGTATAGGTTCCGGGGGTGGAGTACTTATGGGTTACAGATACGGCAGGAGCATAAAGGGTATCCAGCGTACCATCTCCAAAGTCCCAGTAGAGGGTGGTGATGGCAGCAGCGGTATCTATGGATGCCGAGGTGAAGGTAAGTGTGCTGTCGCAGCTTCCCGGGTCATAGGAGAAAGCAGCCACAGGCAGAGCATGCACCTGCACGGACTGGTAATCCGTTGCCTGGCAGCCGAACATGTCGGTGGTGGTGAAGTTGATGGTATAGAATCCGGGAGCGGAATAAATATGCGAAGGATGTTTCTGGGTGCTGTTGTTCTGATTTCCTGAAGCGGGATCTCCAAAATTCCAGCTGAAGGTGATCAGGGAGTCCTGAGCAGGCGGTGGTGTGAGCAGCTGGGGAGAGAAGGTCATGGGCTGGGAGAAGCATGCCTGCTGGTAGGTGAAGGTGGCAGTGAGCTGAGGGGGCACACAGACTGGTTTAATAAGGGTATCCACGCATCCTCTCAAGTCGGTGATCATAAGCTTCACATCGTAACAGGAGTCCACAGCATAGTAGGAATGGGTTGGGTTCTGACCTGTACCGTACTGGTAGGGTTCAAACTCCCAGTTCCAGGAGGTGACGGTAGCCTGGTAGCTCCATGAAGAGTCCTGGAACTGCACCAGCCGTTGGCACAGGGGAAGCGGTGTATTTAAATGGAGCCGTGGGCTTGTTCCATACCTGTAGTGGCATTGTTTTGGTGTCGGAACAACCGTGCTCGGTTTTTGTGGTGAGTGATACGGTGTAGGTTCCTGCTACAGAATAAGTATGGGTCGGGTTCTGCAGTGCAGAGGTGTCTGTTCCCGGACTGGCAAGGTTAAAATCCCAGTACCAGCTCACCAGGGTATCTCCTGCCGGTGCCAGACTCAGATCGGTGAACTGTGTCGCAGCTTCGGCGCAGGCGGAAAGGAAGGTGAAGGAGGAGGAGGGGGCATTGTGAATGGTCACCGGATGGGAGATGATGTTCTGGCATCCGGAGGTATCGGCAATGGTAAGGGTGACATTGAAAGTACCGGCCACAGTATAGGTATGTGTAGGGTTCTGCAAATTAGAAGAAACTGTTCCGTCACCAAAATTCCAGTTAAAAGCCTGAACAGCTCCCACGGGAGTGATGATGGTATCGGTGAAGAAGGTCGTCATGCTTCCCAGACAGGTGAGCGAATCGGTAAAGAACTCCACTCCGGGCTTTGGAACAACGGTCACCAGCTTATCCAGTGTATCGGCACAACCCGAAGCATTCTGAGTGATCAGGGTGACGGTATAGGTTCCCGGGGCAGTAAAGGTATGAACAGGACTGGCAGCAGTGCTGGTATTTGCACTTCCTGAGGATGGATCTCCAAAATTCCATGCATGGCTGATCAGGATGGTACCTCCGTTGAGGGAGGTAAGATCGGTGAACTGCGTGGGCAGTGCCTGGCAGGTATTGGTGAAGTCAAAATCTGCAAGCGGAGCAGGAGATATGCTTAGTGGTATCTGCACGGTGGCGGTGCATCCTTCCTGCGTGGACAGGGAGAGGGATACAATAAAGGTACCGGGCTGGGAATAGGTATGGGTCAGCGTTGGATGGTAGGTTGTAAAGGTGGTATCAGAACCGTCTCCAAAAGTCCAGTGCCAGAGGTTCAGGGTGGTGCCGTTGGCATTGCCCAGATCGGTGAAAGTGACAACTGTGGAGGAGCAGGCAGGTGTTGAGAAGCTGAAGTTGGCGGTAGGTCCTGCGGTAACGGTGATGGAATTGGTCTTTGTATTGATGCATCCAGCAGTATCGGTGATGGTGAGCGATACGGTATAGGTGCCTGCCATGGCATAGATATGCACAGGATCCACAAGGGTAGAATACAGACCGTCTCCAAAACTCCAGTACCAGCTCTGAGTGGCAGGTACATTCACAAGGGCTGAGGAAGTGAAGGAAGTAGTATCCCCTCCGCATCCTGCTACAGCTGAAAAGTCCACGGTGGGAGGAGGCGTGACGACTACGGGCATGATAATGGAGTCGTAGCATCCGCCTGCAATAAAGACTTTCAGTTTTACTGAATAAGTTCCGGCGGTATTAAAGATATGGGTGGGGTTCTGCAGGGTGCTGGAGTTAAAGGTTCCCGAGGTGGGATCCCCAAAATTCCAGTTCCAGGTGGTGATACCTCCGGTGGTATTGCTAAGGGAGGCATCGGTGAAGGAAACGGAAGCACCAAGGCAAGCAGATCCGTGGTTGAAGTCTGCGGAAGGTTTTGGAAGCACGGTGAGAGTTTTACTCAGCAGGCTGGAGCAGGAATCAGAGGTTTTAACCCAGAGGGAGACATTAAAAGTTCCACCCTGAGTGTAGGTAT
Source organism: Bacteroidales bacterium (assembly GCA_016707705.1). Classification (GTDB taxonomy): domain Bacteria; phylum Bacteroidota; class Bacteroidia; order Bacteroidales; family UBA4417; genus UBA4417. The sequence goes on along the minus strand of JADJHD010000017.1, from coordinate 100,221 downwards.
GACTTACAGAAGCAGTAGAGGGGAAAGTAATGCTTTGTGTGTTTCCATCCCCAAAGTCCCATGTCCATCGCACGATATACCCGGCAGGGGCGGTAGACAGGTCGTTGAACTGCACGGCCATATCATCGCAGTTGGGAGAGTTAAAGTCAAAGTTCACTACCGGGGGGGTGACTATAGTCAGGGGATGAGTAACCGAGCGGGAGCATCCGGAAGTATCGGTTACCGAAAGGGTGACTGAATAAGTTCCTGCAAAGGTGTAGATATGTGAGGGGGCCTGCAGGGTTGAGGTGTTGCCATCCCCAAAATTCCAGAACCAGGAGGCGATGGTGCCGAGGGCCATTCCCGAAGGGTTGAACTGAGCAGGATTACCCTGGCAGGCAGCTTCAAACACGAAATCGGCAACAGGCAAAGGAAGAATGGTCAGCTGGTAAGCTACAGAGTCATGACAACCGTTGGCGGTATAGGTTTTAAGACTAACCGTGTAGTTACCTGCAGCGGCATAGGTATGGGTTGGGTTCTGCAGGTCAGAGGTGTTGAAAACTCCCGAGGTGGGGTCTCCAAAAGTCCATGACCATGAAGATATGGACTGGTTGGCGGTGGTGGTGGAGATATCGGTGAAATGAACGGCATCACCAAGGCAATGGCCAGAGGAGTAGAAATCAGAGGTCGGTGCCCCAAACACGTTCAGGGTGATAGTCTCGGAATGCGAGCAGCCTAAAGAGTTGGTCACGGTGAGGGTGACATTGAAAATACCGGTAACGGCATAGGTATGGGTTACATCGGGGGTATTGGGGAAAGCGATGGTGACAACAGGCGATCCATCCCCGAAATCCCACTTCCAGCTGTTGAGGTAACCTGCCGTTGTAGAGCTCAGGTTGGTGAAGGCCACGGCCTGTCCCTGGCAGTTATTGAGTGAAGCGGTGAAATGAGCTGCAGGCGGAGGGGTAACGGTGATATCGTGGCTTACAGAACCTTCACAACCGGCAGTATCGGTAATGGTAAGGGTAACGGTATAGGTTCCTGCAGCGAGGTAGGTATGCTGGGTGTTGCGGCTGTAGGCAGTAGCACCATCCCCGAAGTTCCATGCGTAGGTTGCAGTGGCCGGGACGTTAATCAACAGTGAATCGGCCCAGAAGAGTGTTGGAGAGGTAAGACATCCCGGGGCATTGATGAACTCAGCATCGGGGGCTCCCTTCACAACTACATCACGGCTTATTGAATCGGTGCATCCGTTGAAGTTGGTTACCCAGAGAAGGACGTTGTAGGTTCCTGCAGCGGAATAGATATGCGTTGGGTTCTGCAGAGTGGAAGTGTTCAATGCTCCTGAGGTGGGATCACCAAAGGTCCAGAGCCATGAGGCTACCTGTCCGCCCCCGTTCAGGTTGGTCTGATCCTGGAAGATGGCGATTTCATTTTGGCAGTTATTCCATGCGCTGAACCATCCCTGGGGATGTGTAGAAACAACCACAGATCCGGTATAGCTGTTTCGGCAACCATGGCTGGTTTCAATGGATAGCGTAACCGAATATGTCCCGGGACCTGCATACAAATGCACAGGATTGGTATTGTTGGGGAAATTAATAGTATCAAAGGGAGTTCCATCTCCAAAATCCCATACCCATCGCTGAATATAGCCCTGATTAGGTGGATTGGTACTCATTTCAATAAACTGAGTATTTCCTCCTTCACAATTGGGAGTTACGGAACTGAAGAATGCAGTAGGATCTGGTCGGACTTCAATAGGGTGACTGATGGTATACTGACAGTTATTAGTGTCTTCAACAGTAAGCGTGACTATGAAAGTTCCATGGGTTGGGTAAACATGGGAAGGTTCGTAAGGAGTATTATAGGTTTCGTAGGTGCCATCGCCAAAATCCCACAGCCAGTGACTGATTTTATCTATAAAGTTCCCGCTGACCGTGAAGTAGGTTGTATCCTGATTACAAGCAGTGGTTGCCTGAAAATCAGTAACTGGTGTTGGACTCATGATTACGATTACGGAATCACTCATGGATCTCATGCAGTTTCCAAGTGGATTATTCCCGATCACCGAATATTGTCCGGGAGCTGTGAACAGTCCAAATACCAATGGATGACCTGATCCGGAGAACGGACTTCCTACAGCATTGCCATTATGGTATAGCTGATATTCCATCCCGGATTCAGAACCGTTAAGACCTATAACCACCCCGGAATCTCCTTCACAATAAACGCCTCCATTTGTTACGTTCATGTGGAATGGATTGGGTAGCGGAAAAACTACCACATATGCCTGTCCATGCAGTGAATCACCAGGCACATTGCAAAAGGCGTCATTTGCTGCCTGAATCCAGTAGGTGCTGGTAATAATTGGGCTTACACTAAAGACATATGGAGATACAAGAATACCGGTTTCTGTTATTGGCTGAGTTCCGTTTGTAATAGTAACATTCCAGGGCGGAGTGCCTGTGAGTGCAATTGAAATTGGTGTTACAACTCCTTCACAGATGCTTGTGCTTCCACTGATGACAGCCGTAGGATCCGGATGCACATTCAGCATCATATAATCATTACCGGTAAGGTTGCGGCAACCTGACAAATCCAGGGTAAGTCTCACGAAATGCCCAACGTCATTAGGGCCGGGAGTATAGGTTGGATTCAGAATATGAGTGTTGCTAAAAGTTCCATCACCGGTAGTAATCCAGTTAATAGTATTTTGGTATAAGGCAACTGCATTTAACTGATATGGTCGCTGTCCGCAGATTTCTCCGTCAGCACCTGCGTCACTTACAGGAGTTGGGTCGATCCGAAAGGTCATGTCATCCGAAATCACCGTGCCTATACAATTCCCACGACCTTCGATGGTAAGGGTAAAAATGATAACCCTGTCAATAGTAGCAAGGTCAATGGGGCCTGGGGAATAAATTGGGTTAAGGATTGTATCGGAGTTTAATACTCCATCTCCTCCTGAAAATGTCCAATGAATACTACCGGGCAGGATATCGGTACCATGTCCGCTAAACTGGTAGAAGGTTTGGGTGCTGCAGATAAAATCATCAGGACCTGCATTAACTGTTGGATAGGGAGTTAACGAAAAGTATCTGGTGTCACTCACAATCTGGGAACTGCAACTCAGTCCTCCCTTGGCCTTCAGCGTTAGATTTACAAAACCGGCAGCAAGGTCGGCAGCACTTGGTGTATAAACCGGAGCAAGAAATGTTGGGTCGTCATATGAGCCACTTCCACCTGACCATGTTAATGTGGTATAGTTGGCGGCTGTAGCTCCTGTAACAGGGATTGGATTAAGTACACAGAAAGCATCATCCGGTCCGGCATATACTTGCGGCATCGGGTCAATGTGAAGGGTGAGTGTGTCGGTTACAGTTTCAGCAGAACATGCTCCGGTGCCAATACCAGTCAGGTATAGCTTAACAACACCCGCAAGAATATCTGAAGCACCTGGAGTGTAAATGGCATTTAACTGGTTAGGATTGCTGAAACTACCATCGCCTGTGCTTGTCCATTGATAAGGACTGCAGTTCTCCTGATTTCCCGACAATGAATAAGTGTTTGCGGCGCAGATGGTTGCATCGCTACCAGCAGCAACTGAAGGGAATGGTGAAATTGTAAGTATTTGTCCGTCGGAATCTGTAGAACCTGAACAGCTCAGCGCACCGTCAACCACCAGGGTTATGAAAACCTGTCCGGTTTCGCCGGGGCCCGGATGATAGGTCGGACTTATTGTATTGGCGCCAGTAAAACTTCCGGTCCCTGTTTCAGTCCAGTGAATTCCAGTGGCTGTGGTATTCGCAGCAGTTGCACCTGTTATCGTATAGTCAGAACCTTCACAGATGAAACCATTCGGACCGGCATCAGCCTGAGGCGTTGGATCTATTGTGAATTGAAGAAAGTCAATAACATCAGTACAGGGAGGAGCAGCATTTACGGTGAGTGTGCAATTTACAGTTCCACTTTCACCAGGACCTGGAGTGTAAACCGGGTGAAGGAAGGTTGAATTATTGAAGTTTCCGGTCCCATCATGACTCCATGTCAAACCGGTATAATTGGATGCAGAAGAACCTGAAATTGTATAGGTTGTATTTTGGCAGAAAACTCCATTGGGACCAGCATCCGCAACAGGTTGCCGTGAAATGTGAAGTGTGATTGCAGAAGTGGGGTTCGGACAAGGTGCAATTCCGTTCGCCTGCAGCGTGAGAATTACCTGTCCAAGTGAAATATCGCCGGCGCTTGGAGTATAAACAGGATGCAATGTCGATGTACTGCTGAAAGTCCCGGTTCCGCTTGTACTCCATGAAAGAGATGTGTAATTGGTTGCTGCTGAAGTGCTTAAGCTAAATGTACTTCCTTCACAAATCAGTCCATCATTACCCGCCGAAGCCGTTGCTGAAGGTTCAATGGTGAGTTGCATGTTATCGCTCAGATTATTGCAGGGCGCAGCTGAGTTAGCTTGCAATGTAAAGGTGATCGTTCCGGTTTCATTGGGACCCGGAGCATAAACCGGGTGAAGGATATTGGGATTGCTGATTGTCCCGGTTCCGGTGGTTGTCCAGGTAAGTGAAGTATAGTATTGTGCTGACGAACCGTTGAGTGTGTAGGTTGATGACTGGCACATGGTTGCCGCTGGACCTGCATCGACAACAACCTGCCTTGAAATACCAAGTGTCATCTGTGATATTGCATTGGCACATGCTGTGAGTGAAATGGCTGTGAGTTTCAGAGTCACTGAACCTGCGGCGATATCAGCAGCGCTTGGAGTATAAACAGGATGAAGAGTGGTGGCGTTGTTGAAACTTCCGCTTCCCATGGTTGTCCACGAAAGGGAGGTATAGTTCGAAGCGTTTGAGCCGCTAAGTGTGTAAGTGCTTCCTTCGCAGATTGTTGCATTGTTTCCTGCAAAAGCAGCAGCTGAAGGGTTGATTGTGAGTGTCATTGTGCTGCTCACAGAACCGCAGGGAGGATTTCCGTAAGCAGTAAGAGTGAGTATGACGGTTCCATTTTCAGTAACCCCTGGTGAGTAGGTTGGTGTAAGGGTGTTCACTCCTGTTAATGTACCAAATCCGTTGTGTGTCCAGAGCAGTGAACTGTAGTTGGTAGCTGTTGCACCTGAAACCGTATAGGCTGTGCTTTGACAGGTAACTCCGTTGTTTCCGGCGAAAGCTGATGCGGAGGCTACAATGTGGATCTGACGGGAATAAGAACTGCTGCAGCCTGGTGAGGAAGTAACAGTCAGAACTACTGTATATGTTCCTGCCAGGGCATAGGTGTGGGTTGGATTCTGACTTGTATTTGGCAGTGATCCATCGCCAAAAGTCCAGCTCCAGCCTGTGATTGTCCCTGAACTTATTGTGGAATGATCCGTAAAAATCACCGGTGTGCCCTTGCAGGTGTCAGCATAGGTGAATAAGGCTGATGGCAGGGGTGTGACCGTAACAATTTTCTTTGTAGTGGATGAAGGACAAAGAGTGGAAGTGGTCACCAGTGTGACGGTGTCATTTCCGGCTTGTGTCCAGAGAATATTAGCAGTGGGATTTGTTGCAGAACCCTGAACCGTTCCACCATACGCCGACCAGTTATAGGTTGATGGTCCGGTACCGGTTGAGAAAGTAGAAGTTGAACCAAGGCAGGCTGTTATCGGACCGGTAATAGTGGCCGCAGAACTTGAACCAACAACAATGAATAAAACCGGAGAATTCAGTCCAAATCCACATTCTGCGTTCCAGCCTCTTACATAGAGATTTCCACTTGTAGCTGATGCACTAAAAGAAATGGTAATGCTTGGAGTATTGGTAGTTTGGGTTGTTCCATCCGGAAGAGTCCAATGGTAGGTTGTGGTGGATATTTGCGAAGGAACGGTATAGGTCACATTTGTTTGTCCCGGACAAACAGGCGTTGGTCCTGATGGTATTGCCGGTGTTGGCGGAGTGCGCTTGATCATCAGGTTCTGATTGATTGTTGCCTGGGTCAAGGTAATTCCACCAGGAGTTTACCATCTGGTCATGCTGGGGTGCATTGGGTGGAAAACTGTGGCATCCGGTAACAGTGGCACTGGTTGGGTATATGCACCCGGTGGTAATGTTTGAGCCACCACCGAGATTTGAATCATCCCAGTATATAGGGAGAATTGTACTTCCACTTGTCGGAACCGGTCTAACAATATCAACCTTTATCCCCTTCGAGGCATTTTCGATATCCCAGAGGGGTAAGTTGGTCAGACCATTTATATAGTCAATGGTCATATTTACATTGGCACCGATTTCGACGATTACACCCTGTCCGTTATAACCATTCCAGGTAATGGTGTCCCAGGTTGAACAGTTTGTTGATCCGGTTACAGCGCTGAAAAGGGTCACATCCTCAGGTCCGGCACCTGTTGGTGGACAATCAATTTCAATAGTGACTGTTCCGGGTTTATTAACCTTTACCAGAATATCAATGGTTCCATCACAGTAGGCTTGATTTGTTACTTCGCAAATCTCTCCAAGTTCTCCTGTCGCAAATATAGACGGATCAGGATTGTTCAGGAAAATCTTGTATTGCGGAAGGTCACCCCCACTTGGCCAGCTGTCGAGAGATTTCCTATCGACTCCCCAGTTATTTGTATTACTCACCCCCCAGGGATTGCAATACACACTATAGGTTCCCCCATTCCACTCATTTATGTTCAGCTTATCAACGATGCCATCATCAGTATAAACATATATATTGCAGGGATATGACAGGGTATTGTCGGTACCGGTCCCATCTGTAAGCTGCCAGGCTTTTGCCCAGAGACGACCGTCTATTGGAGTGGTTCCATTCGCCACGGTAATATCAAAATAAAGCAGGTCCTTACTGTTGTAGAAGTGTCCTCCACCCGCTGTGGATGCAAATTCAAAATAGTAATTACCAATTTTATTGGGTGTCACAATAAGGGGATCATAACCGGAGGGATTGGATGTTCCGATTTTTGGTCCGTTGTAAGCTTCAGTCCACGATGCAATATATCCGTTTCCGGTTGAGGGCACTGCAGCGAGTGAATATCCTGCAACAACATTCCCATCGGGATCTTTTAGCTGGTAATAAATGCTCTGATTATCATCGTTGAAACCAAAATATATCTTTTCAGTGGCAGGATTGCTGATATACACATTCAGCCTGTATTTCTGGTCACATCCAACAAACGCAAAGGGAATGCGGTGTGTTCCTGCATCTTCTTCAAAAACTATCCTTGTTCTTCGATTGGGAGTAGAAGCCGGGTTGGTAGGTTCAAATTGTTTTGTGCCCTCAGATCTTACTGATATAAAAGGAGTTGTTACAAGAAACACAAGCAGAATCAAGCTGGTAAACAGGAGCTGGTTACCAGATTTTGCAGAGTGGAGTTTATCGAGTAGAAACCGTTGCATTGAGGGTATGTAGGTTTTCAGTTTCAGAACGCTGAAGGCCGAACTAACAAAGGTACAACATCTGAAAATACATTTCGAAATCTATCCTCTATTCATGTTGATTGTCAACTAAAAAGGATTTGACATCAGCAGGAGTTGAAAGATTAATTCTGATTTAAATTGATTGTCAAACTCTCAAAGTTATAATGGGAGGAATAATGATAAAAGCAAATTCTGTTTATGGTTGGTTTTTACAGATAGAGAGGGGAGTTTTTGGGATGAATTGGTTGTTTGGTTGGTGGCAGAATTGTGCAAGGGATATGTTATTACGCGTCGGGAGACGCGCAATGTAGCAGAATTGTGCTGGGGATTTGTTATTACGCGTCGGGAGACGCGCAATGTAGCAGAATTGTGCAAGGGATATGTTATTACGCGTCGGGAGACGCGCAATGTGGAAGAATTGTGCAAGGGATGTGTTATTACGCGTCGGGAGACGCGCAATGTAGCAGAATTGTGCAAGGGATATTTTGTTACGCGTCGGGAGACGCGCAACCTAAACGCGCAACAAAACAAGAAAGACTGCCTGTTAGGGCAGTCTTTCAACAGATACTGTTTATGAAATACGCTTTTATTGTTTAGAATGTATACCTGAGGCCTAACTGAGCTCCCCATGTACTGCTGGTGGAGAGAACAGGGACATAGGTTGATGTTGGCAAGGCTGAACCGGAATAGTTCATGGTATAAATGGGCTTTCCATCGGAACCGGCCTTGCTGTATTTCAGGAGAGTGATATCATAGGAACCCAGAGTCTGTTTCTTCATTATTCCCCAATTGGAGCTGATCAGGTTTCCAACATTTAGCAAATCGGCGCTGATCTGAAGAGTGTGACGGGTTTTACCCTTTGTTACATATACATCCTGAAGAATCTTGATATCAAAACGGTTTAGCCAGGGCATTACAACACCATACCTTTCTGCATATTCTCCCTTGTGATTCTTCAAATACTCATCCTGCTCAACGTATTTCCAGAAGGCGGTCATCTGATCTGCAGCTGAGAATTTAACGGTTCCATCAGTATTTTTGATGTCTGCAAAAACAATATCTGTTTCATCCTTAGGAATATACATAAGGTCGGCTGCATTTCCATCACCGTTCATGTCATTCGAGTAGATATAGTCTAGCCTGCCCATGCTGCTTCCCTGATAGAAAACGGAAACTGTAGTTCCAAGATGTTTCAGGTATTCCTTATGATAGGATAGTGAACCTACGATTCTGCTCGGAACAGCAAACTGTGAGTAGCTAAGTCCGGGATCATTCTGGTTCATAACTGCTGGATTGCTTGCCCAGGCTGATTGAGCTGCTGATCCAGGATTTGCAGTTAAATCCTTAGCAACAGTGTAGGTGTAAGCTATAAATCCAAAGAATCCGTTAGAATATGGTTTCGATAACTGAGCAGTAAGTGAATAGACATATCCGTCGCTCTTTGCATTGGTAAGTACCATTGCAGAACTTACAGCTGAATTGATCTTATTGGATAAATATCTCGGACGGTTGTCATTGCCAATAAAGGTTGTATCGGTGGATTTCAAATTGGCATTGTACTGAACAACAGCATTGATATCCTTGGAGTAGATGGCCTCAAGGGTAAGAATCATGCCATACCAGGGAAGTACGATGTCGGCAGCTACATTGGTTCTCCATACCTGAGGCATTTTGAAGTTCTTATCTACAACTGCGATAGAACCCGGTGCTTTGCTGCTTGGAGTTGAAGAGAACAAGGAGTCAATCTGATGTTCACCAGTTGTATAGTAGAAAGGATCTGCGTTAAATTGAAGGGCGCTTAACTGGTAGGATTTGGTGATTTCCACGGTATTTTGCAGAACGCCTGAATTGGTAGGCTGATTGGTAAACCAAACGAAAGGAAGTCTTCCGGTGAAAACACCTGTACCGCCTCTTAACTGCAGGGATTTATCTCCCTTAGCATCATAATTGAATCCAAGCCTTGGTGAAATCGTTCCTTTGGCTTTTGGCCAGCTTCCCACATCAATGCTAAGGTCATTGCCATCAAGATCTTTGAAAGTTAAGGCTTCTATTGCTGCATTAGCTGTTGGTGACTTTAAGTAAACAGGAAGTTCATAGCGGAGACCGGCAGTCAGTTTCAGCTTATCCGACATCTGGAATTCATCCTGAGCGTAGACGCTAGCATAACCAAAATCGAGTTTGGCGTAACCATCACCGCTAAAAGGATAAGTGATGCCAAAGGTTGTAGGAGCTGCATTATTCATGAAGTCTTCCATTGAGGCAAACCTATAGTAGCTTGTTGCATAGCGCTTGTAGCTGTTTGCAAAATAGAGCTTATCGAAGGAAGCCCCTACAGTAACAGTGTGTTTTCCAAAATAGAAGTTAAGGTTGTCGGTAAAGGTCAACACATTGTTAATTACATCATTATCCTTTGAAAACAATTCATATCCAAAGCTCATGTAAGGATCGCCATCCTTGTAAATATCAACGAACGGGAACAGGGAGCTGTTGCTGTTCCTGGTATCTTGGATTTTGGTGAAGGTGAACAACAGCTTGTTGGCGGTTTTATTGAACAGACTATTCAATTCAGCACTTACCGAACCTACGGTGTTTAACAATCCATAGTTTGCATTGGAAAATGCCATGGATTTTTCTCCAATCCTTCCAAAGGTTGATCGGGTTCCGGGAGCACTTGTTGCATTTACTTGCTGATCATTGGTAGATTTAACATAGTTGTACCTTACAGTAAACTTATTATTCTTGTTGATGTTCCAGTCAAGCCTGGCGAGCAGCTTGTAGTTTTCACTTGCAAAATTCCCAAAGTCCTGAAATGATCCAGCATCATAGTTATAAGTGTCTTTCAGATACTGACTCATGGTCTGAAGGTCTGCAATGGAGGTTCTGGAAATACTGTTTTCCGCGCTACCCTCACCATCAGTGCTTGGCTGCCATGTAATTCCCGGGTAGGAAGATTTTTCCTTTTCTGCATTGAGGAAAATGAAGAGCTTGTTCTTGATAATGGGTCCCCCAAGTCTGACCCCATAGCTCGACGTAGACTGATCAGTCAGAGTGAGGGTTTGATCTTCAACTTTTTTGCCGTTGAATGATTTATCGCGATAGAAACCATAGACTGAACCTTTCCAAACATTGTCACCTGAACGTGTTACGGCATTGATATTAGCTCCTGTGAAATTTGATTGTCTCACATCAAAGGGTGCAATGTTAATGCTAACTTCTTCAATAGCATCCAGACTGATTGGCTGTGCATCTCCACCGGGGAGTGATTTCGTGCTAAGACCGAAGTTGTTGTTGAAGTTTGCGCCGTCGATGGTGATATTATTGTATCTGCCATCACGTCCGGCAAAACTGCTTCCATTTGATTGTGGAGTAAGCTTGGAGAAGTCGGTGATACTGCGATTGATTGAAGGAAGAACCTGCAGCATCTGGCTATTCACATTGGTTGATGCACCGGTGCGATTGCCATCCATCAGGGCATTTTTCACGGCTATTACCTCAACCCCTGACAATTGTGAGGAGGCATCCTCCATGATTACATTAACTCCCATTGTTTGCCCAAGGTTCAGCATGATATTCTCAATGGAAGTTGTTTTATACCCAACAAATGAAACCTTAAGGGTATAGGGTCCCCCGACTCTCATGTTGGAAATATGGTAGTATCCGTTAACATCGGTAATACAGCCATATTGAGTTCCGGATTGAATATGCTCAACAATCACGGTAGCACCAGGTAAGGATTCACTGGCTTTTGATGTTACTTTCCCATTGATCCCCGATGTGGTAACCTGGGCTTGAAGCATTCCTCCTATTAAGAGAAGAATGATTAGGTGTAGAATTCTGATTTTCATTCGTCTGACTGATTTGGTTAATAATATGTTATGAAAAAGAGATTTTTGAAGCTATAATCGAATGCAAACCTAGTTTCAATCTATTAAGATTAAGTTACCGGTAAGATAATTTGTTAGTAATAAAACAGAAGAGAAGAAGTGGCCAGATGATGGCATAAATTTAGAGAAGTTGTTGAGAAAAGAAACTCTTCAAACAGACTATATTTAAAAAATTAAGAACAGTTTATTGACATTTGAAAGAGCCTAAAATGACTATAAACTACTGACAAGATATTGTGAATTGCGATGTGCAATAGATTTGAAATTTGGGAAGAATACGCTAAGTTGGGTTTGGGATTGTAAGGGGGGGGGGAATGTTAGATTGTGGGGTTATGAGAAATGAAATGGGGCGCGTCGGGAGACGCGCAACAACGAAAAAGCTGCCCTAAGGCAGCTTTTATTGATAAATGTGACCCCGGAGGGATTCAAACCCCCGACTTTCAGAACCGGAATCTGACGTTCTATTCAGCTGAACTACGGGGCCAGGTCATATTTAAGGCGTTATTCTTTTCTGTTAACTGTTTTCAATACTTTCAGAACCGTCCGTCAGCTGACGGATGACGTTCTATTCAGCTGAACCTTGTCCGACTGATGTCAGTCAGGCGGGTACGGGGCCAGGTCATATTCAAGGTTTTATTCTTTTCTGTTAACTGTTTTCATTACTTTCAGAACCGTCCGTCAGCTGACGGATGACGTTCTATTCAGCTGAACCCTGTCCGACTGATGTCAGTCAGGCGGGTACGGGGCCAGTATAAATTGCGGATTGATGATTGCGGGTTGTTGATTTATGATGTTTGAGAATCTGTGATTGTTTTATTTCAACTAATGGGAAATATTGTATACCAGGGTTGAATTTAGTGCTGCAAAAGTAATGGAAAATAGGCAAACAACACAAGCGAAGTTCAAAACCATTCATAGGGCAATTCCTTGTCGTTGCTCTTTTTTGACTGATTCTACGTTATCTGTCTGTCCAAATTATCTATGAAATCCGTACCTTTGCGGCGCATTTGAAAAATTCTAATTCTAAAACATAATACTATGTCAGACAAGGTGTTGGATAACGTTGCTCCTGGTGTTGTCACCGGTGATGATGTTCAAAAAATCTTCCAGTTAGCTAAAGCTAATCATTTTGCCCTTCCCGCAGTTAATGTTGTGGGTACCGATTCAGTGAATTCAGTTTTACAGGCTGCCAAAGAAGTTGGCTCACCTGTTATCATCCAGTTCTCCAATGGCGGAGCCCATTTCTATGCAGGCAAGTTCCTTAGCAACGATGGCGAGAAAGCTGCCATTGCCGGTGCTGTTTCCGGAGCCCGACATATTCATATGATGGCCGAAATGTATGGTGTTCCTGTTATCGTTCATACTGACCATGCTGCAAAGAAGCTTCTCCCCTGGATTGACGGACTTCTGGATGCCGGTGAAAAGAATTTCAAGGAATTCGGCAAGCCCCTGTTCAGTTCACATATGCTTGACCTTTCCGAAGAATCATTGGTTGAGAATATTGAAATCTGCAAGAACTACCTTACCCGCATGAGCAAAATCGGAATGACCCTTGAAATTGAATTGGGCGTTACCGGTGGTGAAGAAGATGGCGTTGACAATAGCGGTGTTGACAGTTCAAAATTGTATACACAGCCAGAGGATGTTGCCTATGCTTATGAGGAACTCATGAAGATCAGCGATAAATTCACCATTGCTGCTTCCTTTGGTAATGTTCATGGTGTTTACAAGCCAGGTAATGTGAAACTTGAGCCGGTTATTCTGAACAATTCACAGAAGTATATCGAACAGAAATTCGGAACTGCTTCCAAACCAGTGAACTTTGTATTCCATGGCGGATCAGGTTCAAGCCGTGAGGAAATCCGTGAAGCCATCAGCTACGGTGTTATCAAGATGAATATCGATACCGATACTCAGTGGGCTACCTGGAAGGGTATCCTTGACTTCTACAAGAAGAATGAAGGTTATCTGCAGGGCCAGATTGGCAATCCTGAAGGTGAAGATAAACCCAATAAAAAATACTACGATCCCCGCAAATGGCTCAATGAAGCTCAGAAATCAATGGTTACACGTCTTAAGGTAGCCTTCGAGGACCTCAACTGCGTTGGCAGGAATTAGTTATTAGTTTCTAGTTGTTAGTATTTTAGTTGTTAGTGTTTTAGGTTCGGGGTTCTGGGTTCGGAGTGCAAAGTTGTAAAGGTTGAACACGAATTTAACTAACAAGATCACATAAAAAACTGCCTGCTCTCTTTCAAGGGAGCAGGCAGTTTTCATTTATCCTGAGTCTAACTATTCCGCCAACTGGCGAATGTTCTTTTATCTTTTATCCTGACCTAACTTATGTCTTTGTCCTTTTGTCTTTTATCTTGACCCAACTTTTGTCTTTGTCCTTTTGTCTTTTATCTTAACCCAACTTTTGTCTTTATCCTTTTGTCTTTTATCTTGACCCAACTTTTGTCTTTGTCCTTTTGTCTTTTATCTTGACCCAACTTTTGTCTTTAGCCTTTTGTCTTTTATCTTGACCCAACTTTTGTCTTTATCCTTTTGTCTTTTATGTTGACCCAACTTTTGTCTTTATCCTTTTGTCTTTTATCTTGACCTAACTTTTATCTTTTTTTTACCTCGACGCCATAATCAAAGTCTCCTTGGCATTAATACTAAGTACCGGGAAAGGCGAATTGTTAACCATTTGCTGGGCATAGGGGCCAATCAATAGGTTAAAGGGACTGGTTTCCTGCTCTGTCATAATGCTGATCAGATTGGCGCGAACCTTCTTTGCATATTCGATGGTTGAAGTTGTGAGATTGTCAACTACCAAAGTATCCCTTTTATAGGGAATTCCTTCTTCTTCGAGGTATTCAATTACCTGATCGGTATATTCATCAACCCTGCGCTGAATAGCCTTGTATTTGGATGCATAAACGGAAACCACATAGATCTCGGCATCGAATAGTCGGGCAAGATATGCTGTGAATGGAACTTTCTGGCGGGTATCAATGGTGCTGTCGATAGGCATTACAATTCTTTCCAGCTGATGCTTGGCGCTGATACCGGCGCGTAACGAAATCACAGGACAATGCGCCACTGAAATCAGTCGGTTGGCATTGCTTCCAATCCAGAACTGCTCAAATCCTGAAGAACCATGCGTGCCCATTATAATGCAAAGGCTTTCCATCTCCCTGGCTTCATCCAGAATCTCCCTGTAAACCTTTCCTTCCCTGATCACATAGTCAATGTTGCTCTCGGGTAGCAGCGGTTTGTACTTTTCAATCAGTTTGGCAAACTGCTTCTTGATCTCTTCAATCAGTTCCGAAGCATTATCAGAGTAAATAGTAGTTTTAGTAATACTTGGATTATTAACCCATACCAAATGCAAATCAAGAATTCCTTTGTTTGCAATTGAAACAGCATGCTCGAGTGCATTGATCGAACAGTCTGAAAAATCGATGGCAGCAATTATATTACTCATAGTTCGGGTGTGGCTTCCAGGTTAAAAATACTATAATTATTCGCTAAGGTAACGAAAAAGAACTGTAAAAGCAAGAAATTTCTTATCGCCTTGTAAAAAGATATTCAGTAAATAAAACAGATTTATAATTAAATAATTGTGTAAAATGGGATAAATATTTTTTCAAACTCTTTTAATCCAATTCTTTAAAGCTGATTTTCTCCTTTACAGGAAATGCATTCGGATAGTCGCCTAAAATTTTCTTTTGATAGCCTACCGCTTCAGCAAGCGTACGGAAATTCCCAACTCTGACCCTGTAATATGGAGCTTTAAATGAAAGAAATACCCTGCTGCCGGGATATTTCGAAATGAATTCTTCCATAGAATCGGAAGCTCTTTTCTTGCTGTTGCTTCCTGAATCGAAGAATATCTGAACCCTGTATCCATCTACGGATTGGCTACGCTGGTTCATCTTCTTGTATTGCTCCTCAATCTTTACGATCCGCTCATCCTGGATATATTCTACCTTGCCATCTGAGGTATTGCCTTCCTGTGCCCAAAGACATGATATCCCGAACAGAATAAAGCAAACAAGCAACCACAGGCGGAGATTCATAAGATTTCAGAACTGTTTAAAGGATAAACTGATCTTTTGGAGGGATACTCAAAACAGGAACTGGTGAATAATTTACCAATTGCTGGGCGAATTGTCCAAGTATTGTCACTGACGCTTCATTTTGCCAGTCCGTCATAATTGCAATCAGATCAGCATCAACGAGCCGGGCATGGTCAATAATGGTATTGGCCAGATTGTCAGTCATAATGGTATCAATGATATAATTGATTCCCTGGGATGTGAGGAATTTCTCTAGTTTGGCCACGTTATTGTCGACAACCCGCTGCATTGTTTTCAGGCGGGAAGTGTGAAGGGCCAGAATGTTTATATCGGCACCATGACTTTTAGCCAGCGCTGCAGTGAAGTGTGCTTTCTGAACAGTTTGAGTTGTATGGTCAATAGGGAGAATGATCTTCCTGATACCACGGTTGATTTCGTAATTGAATTTCACAGTGGCAACCGGGCAGGGTGAATAACTAACAACTCTGGCTGCATTGCTGCCTATCCAGTATTCTTCAAAACCTGTTACACCATGGGTTCCGGTGACCAGCATACTGCAATCGGATGCTTTAGCCTGAGCAGCCAGTTCCTGATATACCTTCCCTTTCCTGATCTTGAAACTGAGTTTCCCTGGTTTAAGTGAACCTTTGTAATGTTGAACCAGCTCATCAAGGTTTTTCTTAGCTTCTTCACGGCCTTCTGCTGCTTCTGCTGCCAATTGAGAATCAATCGGGAGAAGGTTATCAACCCAGATCATGATAACATTGCTTTGCGCCACATTCGCCAGATCTATTGCATATTCAAGAGCGTGAGCAGATCCTTTCGAAAAATCAATGGCTACAAGGATGTCTTTCATGGCTGGAAGGGTTAGAAATATGAGGCTAAATTATAAAATTCTTTAGAACGGCATCCATCATTCACCCCTTAATTCAAGGGCGGAACAGTAAAAGTCAGATTCAACAGGAATTCTTACCTTTGTTGTAAATCAGAAGTTCAATCCCATGTCGCTGAATAAAAATCTGGATGCCTCCGGCGATCAACTAAGTCCTGCCGAAAAGGAAATCGAAAAGGCCTTGCGCCCCCTTGATTTCGGAAGTTTTGCCGGACAACCAGCCGTACTCAGCAACCTGAGGGTTTTTGTTGCTGCTGCCCGTCAAAGGGGAGAGGCACTTGATCATGTGCTGCTTCATGGCCCTCCGGGACTCGGAAAAACAACCTTGTCGTATATTATCGCCAATGAACTTGGAGTGAATGTAAAAGTCACTTCAGGACCTGTGCTGGATAAACCGGGGGATCTTGCCGGACTCCTTACCAATCTTGAAAAGAATGATGTTCTTTTCATTGATGAGATTCACCGCTTGAGTCCTGTGGTTGAGGAATATCTTTATTCTGCCATGGAGGATTTCCGGATTGATATTATGATTGAAACCGGACCCAATGCAAGGAGTGTTCAGATTGCACTGAATCCCTTTACACTTGTGGGAGCTACCACGCGTTCCGGACTGCTTACAGCGCCGCTGCGTTCACGTTTCGGGATCAATTCAAGGCTGCAATACTACGATGCAGAAACTCTCAAGAAAATTATAATCCGGTCAGCTGATATTCTCAAGGTGCCTATTCATGAGGATGCCGCATTTGAAATAGCCCGCCGAAGCCGTGGAACGCCACGCATCGCAAACCTGTTGCTGCGCCGTGTCCGTGATTTCGCCCAAATCAAGGGTAATGGCACCATTGACCTTGCAATAGCCCAGTATGCACTTTCGGCTTTACAGGTAGATATGAACGGACTGGATGAAATGGATATCCGAATCCTGATGACTATCGTTGAGAAATTCAAGGGCGGCCCAGTGGGATTAACCACCATCGCAACTGCTGTTGGTGAGGATTCAGGCACCATTGAGGAGGTTTATGAACCTTTCCTTATTCAGGAGGGATACCTTATGCGTACTCCCCGCGGACGTGAAGCTACCGATCAGGCCTACCGCCACCTTGGCAAAACAAGAGCCAGTATTAATGGGTCGCTTTTTTAGCTGATTGCGGTGGGCTAGATTGTGCCTTTTTGAGTTGTTAGTAGTTTAGTTGTTAGTTGCTAGTGTTCGGGGTTTGGGATTCGGTGTTCCTTGTTTCTGCAGCTATGGAATTAACTGTTATAAATCTCCTTGTCCCTCAGTCCCCTAGTCCCCAATTCTCCTTGTCCCCAATTCTCCTTGTCCCCTAGTCCCCTAGTCCCCCAGTCCCCTTGTCCCCTAGTCCCCCAGTCCCCTTGTCTCAAAGTCCCCCAGTCTAAATCCCCAATCCGTAATCCGCAACCCGCAATCCGCAATCACCCATGTCTCAAATCTCCATCAACACAGAGTTCGTTAAGCAAAGAGCCCTCGAGATGGGATTCTTTGCCTGTGGGATTGCGCCGGCAGATTATCTGGAAGAGGAAGCTCCACGGTTTGATTTGTGGTTGAAAATGGGATATAATGCAGGTATGGAATACATGGTAAACCACAGGGAAAAACGACTTGATCCAAGGGAACTTATGGAAGGTGCCCGTTCGGTTATAGTCATGCTTTACAACTATTCCCCTGCTGAAGTTTTCGACAGAGATGCAGAATACAGGATTTCAGCCTATGCTTACGGACATGATTATCATGATGTCATAAGGGCGAAACTGAACCAGTTCTCTGCGGAAATCACTGAAAAATTCCCCGGGACTCAAATCAGGGGCTTTGTCGATTCGGCACCTGTACTGGAAAGAGCCTGGGCAAGTCGTGCCGGGTTAGGTTGGATAGGGAAAAACAGCATGCTTATTTCCAGAAAGAAAGGTTCATTTTTCTTCATTGCTGAGTTGATAACGGATCTGGAACTGGAATACGACAAGCCTTTCGGAGGTGATTATTGCGGTGACTGCAGCCGTTGCATGGATGCCTGTCCGACCGGAGCAATTACTGATGCAAGGATAGTGGACGCCAATAAATGTATCTCCTATTTGACTATTGAAAACAAATCTGAAATTCCAGAATCCTTCAGAAACAGCTATTCCCAGTGGATTTTTGGTTGTGATGTCTGCCAGCAGGTTTGTCCATGGAACCGATATGCCTTTCCCAACACCGACCCCGCGTTTCAGCCTTCGCAGGAATTGATTTCAATGCTGCCGGAGGACTGGGAAAAGCTTGAAGAAGAGCAATTCAGGAAATTGTTCCGGAAATCTCCGGTAAAAAGAGCTAAATTTGCAGGCCTGAAAAGGAATATCCGCTTTCTGCAGGATGGAAGTCTAAATATTTGATTTTCATTTTATTTTAATAAGCGGGTTTCAAAACCTCTTTGTTCAACAGCTCATACTATGACCCCAAAGCAGACCAGTTTGACTGTCGACATCCGTTCTGAGATCGGTGAATTGGATGCAGTAATTCTTCATACTCCCGGCCCTGAAGTTGAGAATATGACTCCGGCGAGTGCTCAAAAGGCACTCTACAGCGATATTCTGAATCTTTCTGTTGCCCTGAAGGAATACAATCAATTCAAGGGTTTTCTTTCAAAAGTGACCAAAACATTTCAGGTAAAGGATCTTTTGGTAGATGTACTCAATGATGCTGATACCAGGAATGCTATTCTTGCAAGGATATGCGAACAGGAGAAACAGGGGAATTTCCTCGTTGAAGACCTTCATCAGCTTAGGCCGGAAAGACTTGCTACCGCCCTGATCGAGGGTGTTGAAATGCGAAAGGACAACCTGACCCGATTTCTGAGCAAGGACCGCTATTCAGTGGAGCCACTGCATAATTTCTTTTTTACGAGGGATGCTTCCGTTGCAATTCTCGACAAGGTGCTTATCAGCAGGATGGCAAGCAGGATCCGTGACAGGGAATCCCTGATTATGGATGCAATTTTTTCACATCACCCGCTTCTGAAAACGCATACCATACATCCGGAGGAGAGCCGTCATTTCTGCAAGGAGTTCAGCTTCGAAGGAGGAGATTTCCTTGTAGCAAGGGAGGATATACTGTTGATTGGGACAGGCCCCAGGACTACTTCAAGGGGAATAGATTTTATCATTGAATACTATAGGAAAAAGAAAGTTAACCGTCATATCATAGTTCAGGAACTTCCAAGCAATCCGGAATCCTTTATACATCTGGATATGGTGTTTACCTTCCTCGACAAAAATCAGTGCATGATTTATGAGCCTTTGGTTCTGCATCCTTCAAGATACCTTACCATCCATATCAATATTGATAACGGGAAAGTAAAATCCATCCGCGAAGTCGACAATATTCCTTCCGTCCTTAAAGAGCTGGGAATGGATCTTGAACTGCTATACTGTGGCGGGAAGAAAGACGTTATCAACCAGGAAAGGGAACAATGGCACAGCGGAGCAAATTTCTTTGCTGTAGGTCCTGGAAAAGTTGTTGGATATGGAAGAAATATTCACACCCTTGATGAATTAAATCAGCATGGGTATGCAGTGATAAAGGCTAATGATGTTATCCACGGGAAGACAAATATTAACGATTATTCTAAATATGTTGTTACCATCGACGGCTCCGAACTTTCAAGAGGAGGTGGAGGATGTCGTTGTATGACAATGCCGGTTAGAAGAAAGGCAGTTGACTGGTAACCTCTGTTCAATCAAAAGATTGTGATCTGTCGTATCTTTATATTTTAATAACCCGACATCGGGAAATTCACGCTTTACAATATATATTTTTCGGATGTTCATAGTATTACAATGATGTCCGAAAAGCCAAAAGAAACTATTATGTTTGAAATATGTCCCTCGGCCCGGGAAAAAAATTCTCAAAATGGATTAGGGCTCATTTCGGCGGTTTTCGCAGTTGCACTGGCTATTTTCATAATATGGGCTTCCCTCGAGAATGTTATCGGATTATGGACGGCCCTGATTCTTTGCCTTCCGGTAGCATTGTTTATTGCCACATCACGCTTTGTATTCAAGTATGGTAAGGATTATATAATGGGGGTAAGGGTATATCCCAGAGGTGTCGGAACCTATTTTCCACTTCAGAAAGATCCTGACAAAATGGAGGTCTTTGTTCCTTTCAGTGACATTGAAGAAATGGCAATTGAGGAAAACCTTGAAGTTCACAGGACCGGCCGTCGCATCAAACGGGTGAATGTTTACCGGATATGGATCAGAAAAACAGGGGAGGAGAAAATAACAGTTTTCTCAGAAATGACTAATCTTCACCCGGATATGATCCTGAAATTCAGACAGCTTCCTTCCTATATTCTCAATAACGATCTTCTTCCTTCCGACAAGCTTGACCTGTCGAAGATGCATCCTTCAATTTAAATGATTTCCGTAAGATTTGAAGTTCAGTCTGCTGAACCCTGTTTCCCCCATTCATATCCCTTAATACTGAATCCAGCAAGGCTAAGTGCCCTGTCGACTACGGTGGCAGCAAGTTCCTCAAAAGTAGAAGGCTTGCTGTAAAAGGAAGGGGTAGCTGGACAAAGTATCCCTCCGGCTTCGGTGACTGTTTTCATATTATTGATATGCACCAGGTTATAAGGGGTTTCACGAATAACCAGCACTAATTTCTGCCGTTCCTTCAACATCACATCTGCAGCCCGGGTAAGCAGGTCATTGGAGATGCCGGAAGCAATGCGGCCCAGGGTTCCCATGCTGCACGGACAAACAATCATGCTGTCGTATCCCGCCGATCCGGAAGCAAAGGGTGCAAAGAAATCATCGGATTTATAGCTGCTGAAGGGGAGATTTTCATAATCCCGATTCCCCAGCTCATGCTGCCACACCAATTTGGCATTGTCGGAAAACAGGATTCCGCACTCATCAATCTGTGCATCAAGTTGCTTTAATTTATCGAAAAGCACCCTGGCATAGATGGAACCGCTGGCTCCCGTGACTGCAACTACTATCCTGTGTTTCTGATTCATTATACGAAGTATCTCCTGTATTAAACAAGCATAATCTTAAAAGGTTCCGAAGCTTAGAGAGCGTAGCTTAATTCGAGTGCCATCACATTGTTGTATTGTCCGTAGCCGAAGATCCTTCTCTGGTCGCCGGTAATACGGTCTTTCCTGATGGAAGCAAGGGAATTTCCATTGCAAAGTGCCAGGCGGATTTTGTCCGAGAAACGATAGCCAACACCAGCCTGCAAAGAAACGTCAATGAGTCTGAAGGAATTGTTTGCCGGGCCTATGGTAGTGCCATCAGAGGCTTCCGTATAGCTATGAAGAAGCACCCCAAGTGAAGGGCCAACTTCCACAAAGAAGCCACTTTTCATCCTGTACTGATAGAGAATGGGCATTTCGACATAGCCCAGACGGATCAGCAGATAGGTGTAATCTCCATTTTCAGGATCCGGATTATGCTTGCTGCCTTTCATGATATAGTTCATGCCCATGTGAATGGAGGAGCGGTCGTTGTAATTAAGGCTAACCCATCCACCTGCAACGATTCCTGCCTTATTGTAGCCTTTGTGGCTATCACCGTCAACCTGAGTAGCTGAAAGTCCGGCTGAGAATCCGCCTGTAAAAAGTTGTGCTCTGCTGCTGTTCCAGGCGAAGAGGGATAGGGTAACAAGTAGAGTGATTACTATGTTTTTCATTTTCAAAAAGCTCTGATTTATTCGCAAATATCGGGATTCCCCGTGGGATCCGGAACTTCTCCGAACCAAACTGTTGCATATCCCTTGTAAATGCCTATTCCCATTGCCTTCCAGCTTACATCATTCCAGGTCCCCAGGTTCACCATAACCTCATTATGGCCATGACTGCCCTTCCATCCATTTATGATATCCTTTGCATAAGCCATTGGATCTTCGGGAGGCCGACTGTTGTAATAGGCAATCTCAAATCCATCACCAGGGTAGGCAGTCAATTCCCGGGGCTTGTCCCACATGCAGGAAGCCCGCCTGTGGTCAGGAGTGTAGCAGCAGGAAGTCCAGCTTCCATCTGCCGACCAGCTGTGCAGGTTGCATCTGCCTTCATATTCATGATGGCCATTTAGGTCCTTGCTGTGAATTTGGGCTACCTTGCTAAGGGATGCAGATAGGGGAACTGCCGGCAATCCTTTACTGGCACGATATTCATTAATAAGTTTTGCAAGAAGCCTTTCGGTTTCATCCAGACAAAAGCCTGATGTGCTTTTAGGATCAGGGGCCTGTTGAGCTTTGGCAGCCCGGGGATAAAACATTAATATAACGGCAATAATAAACAGGGACGTACTCTTCATTTTCGGAGTTTTGAAAAGTTAGACAAGCCGGGCAAACTATGTCCGGAATATTAAACGTAAGTAGAAGAGTAGAGATTATTCCTTAGCGTCGCCGTATCGTTTTTCCTTGATTTTTTGTCCAAGCTTGAATTCAGCCCTGTACACCAGTTTGCCCTGTTCATCCCAGTACTGCCATATTCCATCTTTGGCCTGGTCGATATAGAATCCTTCGCCCTGTTCACTTCCATTGGCATAGTAGGAGACCCATTTGCCATTTTGCCTGCCCATCTTAAAAGCTTCCTCCCTTATTTTTTGTCCGTCCGGGTCAAAATAAACCCAGTATCCATCCCTGCTGCCATTGATCCAGGAACCAGTTTCACTCATCTTTCCTGATTCATACCATTCCGTCCATTTGCCGTTCTTGAGATCAGCAGCATAGCTTCCTTCCGATTTCCGGTTCCCATTTTCATACCAGGACTGATAGAGCCCTTCCTTCTTGCCGAGAAGATAGTTGGCAATGTATTGCCTCATTCCACTCTCAAACCAGCCTTTCCAGGTGTTTACCATGCGGCCGCTGTCGTAGTTGCCTGAGTCCTTGACCTGTCCGTTCTGAAACCAGCTCACCCAGCAGCCTTCTTCCTTTTCATTCCTGTATTCCCCGATATGATGGATTTTCCCGTCAGTATAGTAAAAAACCCATTTTCCGCTTTTCTTTCCATCGGTAAATGATCCTGTTTTCCACTTCTCTCCGGTATCATAGAAGTAAGTCCAGCTTCCGTTCTGTTTTCCCGAGACAAAACTTCCTATGCTTCCGGGTTTGCCGGTAGGATGATAAAAGCACCAGATGCTATCCTGAAGATCTTCAATCAGTTTGCCGTTCATATCGGGTTTACCATCAGGAGTCCACCAGTAACCCAGTCCGTTGAGTTTCCCATGGACAAAAGTTCCTTCAAACTCCTTTTTCCCATTTTTATGCCAGCGGGTAACCTTTCCTTCAAGGACACCCTTGACATAGGTGTGCTCCTCATTCTTGATTCCTGCAGTATCGAATGCATACCACAAGCCTTCCTTAGTCCCGTTTACCAGCATACCCTGGGCTTTTTTCCTGCCATTAGCATAGTATTCGGTGGTAGTTTGCGAAAACACAGGCTGTGAAAGGACAAAGAGAAGGATGAAGAAAATGAAAGCCGTTCGCGGGGCGTGATTCATATTGGGAGATGTTTGCGTTTGAGGTGGTTCTCAGGTTGCTATAGCCAAAAATTGGCAGGCTTTGTCATTTGAACAGCAACCTTCAAACGGAATTTTTCAGGAATTCGTATCTGGTATTTAAGAAATCGATGGACAGGAAAATTTTTCCGGGAAACTCATTATCCCATTCAAGAGAAAGGAAACAGAAATTAATGTTTGCGTTCAGTGGTAAAAATTACAAGCTGTTCCAGTGAGCAGCGGGAAGGACTTTCGGGGAAGGTGTTGAGCAGATCGAATGCCTTGGACTGATATTCCTTCATTTTTTGGACAGCATATTCAATTCCCTTGCTTTCGTTTACCTTTTGTATCAGTTCGGCAACCTTTTCAGGCTCGTTATTGTGGTTCTTGACAATATTCATTGCCCGGCGTTTCTCAATCCAGGTAGAATTATTCAGCATATAGATGAGCGGAAGGGTCATCTTTTTCTCCTTGATATCTATGCCATTGGGCTTGCCGGTGTCAAGGTTCTTCTCATAATCGAATAGGTCATCCTTGATCTGGAATGCAATGCCCACATATTCTCCAAACTGATGCATTTTCTGTATCATCTCTTCTGATGCATTCACTGATTTGGCTCCACTGGCGCAGCAGGAAGCGATAAGGGAAGCAGTCTTTTTTCTGATAATCTCGAAATAGATGGATTCTTCAATATCCAGTTTGCGGGCTTTTTCTATCTGGAGCAGCTCTCCTTCGCTCATTTCACGGGTGGCATTGGAAACAATCTTAAGAAGCTGGAATTCATCATGTTCGAGTGCGAGAAGCAAGCCCTTGGAGAGGAGGAAATCTCCAACCAGGACAGCAATCTTGTTTTTCCAGAGGGCATTCAGGGAGAAGAAACCTCTGCGCTCGTTGGAATCATCAACTACATCATCATGGATGAGGGTTGCCGTATGAAGCAGTTCAATAAGCGAAGCAGCCCTGAAGGTGCTTTCGCTGACTTCACCGCACACCTTGGCAGAAAGGAATACGAACATAGGCCGCATTTGCTTTCCTTTCCGTTTGATGATATAGCGTGTGATGGTATCGAGCAAGGGTACCGGGCTTTTCATCGAACTCCGGAAATGCTTCTCAAATTCTTCGATATGGGGGGCTATCGGGGCTTTTATCTGATCAAGGGTAATCATTCAAAGGATTTTACATTTCAAAAATAAACATTTTTAGGATTAATGAAGATTTCCTTTCATCTGAGACAGATTAACCTCGAAGCAGTTTTCAACTGAGTTGGGGCTCAGAAAGAATTACCTTTGCAGCAAAATTGCTAATATGTCAGGAAGTCTGTTTGATGAGATTATTTTCGGCCCGGTAAAGAGCCGCAGGTTTGGCATTTCCTTGGGAATCAATCTACTGCCACTGACCTCGAAACTCTGTTCTTTTGACTGCATTTACTGTGAATGCGGACTTACAGGTCATGAAAAGGGGAGCAAGCCCGGGCTTTATAAACTGGAACAGATACTTACTGCGCTTGAAAGCCGTCTCCAGGGCTTAAAATCCAATAACGTTATTCCTGATGCCATCACTTTTGCCGGCAATGGTGAACCTACCATGCATCCTGATTTTGAAAGCATTATTGACGGAGTGATTGTCCTCAGGGATAAGTATTTTCCCAATGCCCAGATTACTGTCCTTTCCAATGCCACCCTTTTGAACCGAGCAAAGGTGAAGGATGCCCTTCTTAAAGCCGATAATAACGTCCTGAAGCTGGATGCAGGCACCAATGAGACTTTCCAGGCTATAAATCGTCCGGTGAACCATATCAGTCTGGAGGAAGTTGTAGATCGTCTCGTTGAATTCGAGGGCAATCTGATTATCCAGACACTCTTCCTGAGAGGAATGATTGCAGAAAAAGCTGTTGACAACACCGTTCCGGAGGAGGTAGCTGCCTGGCTTAAGCTCCTTGTCAGGATTAAGCCGAAGAACGTAATGCTTTATCCTATTGACAGGTTAACTCCTTACGCCACTCTTGAAAAGGTGAGTCAGGAAGAGTTGCAGAGTATTGCTGATCAGGTGATTGCACTAGGGATTCCGGCACAGGTTTTTTAATAGAACCCGCTTTTTTGATGTTGGAATATTGATTCCAGTGGAAGTTTCGTTGTATCTTTAGTATACCCTTTCCGTTCATCATGCTTGACTATCCACCGAAAATTTTAATCGCGTTTGCTGAAACGCTTTCCGGAAATACCGAGATTCTTAATTGGTTGCTGGCCAACGGCTACCCTGAGCTTGCAGCTTTGTCGAGTGCAATCTGTGGCAGTGAGCAGGCGTTCGTTTGGCTGATGCGGAATGGTTACCCACAATATGCAGCCTTGGACCAGGCGATTGATGGCAAGGTGGAAGCCTACAACTGGCTGGTGGCTAATGATTTCAAAATTCTGGCTTTACTTTCTGATGCCTGCAATCGCAAGCCTGAGGCCATCAACTGGTTCGAGAAAAACGACCTGAAAATTTTCCTGGTCATTGCTGCCAAGGTCCATAGCTACCGTGAAAACAAGACTTTTGACTACCACAAGCTGCATTTTTGAAAATGTTTGGGGTTCGGGGTTCGAAGTTCGGGGTGTGCAGTATCTCTTTGTGCCTGACTCAGTAGATAAGTGCCTTAGTGGTTCAATAATTTAGCAAGTAGCAATTATTAGAACACAGATCCGCCAGCCGGCGGACAGATGAAACAGATTATCACTGATTAAGTAATTGTAAAATTCCCTTTCATTCCCATCTTCCCACCATCGGACACATTTCCACAATTATCATTTTCAAATTTTCAAATTATCACATCCTCATCCCGTCACTTCAAACATTAGCCCTTTAGCTAAACTCTACGTGACGGGACTTCGCTTCGCTGCGCATCTCCACATCCTCATCCCGTCACTTCAAACATTAGCCCTTTAGCTAAACTCTACGTGACGGGACTTCGCTTCGCTGCGCATCCTCACATCTCCACATTTTTTATCTTTTGTCTTTTTACTTTTGTCTTTAAATGAACAACCCCACAATCGTTACCGATCATGGGGTTTTAGGCAGAAGTAAGCATGTTCTCAGATAATCACCAGGAATGCTTGTCCTGATATCTTAACCACATTTGGAATAATCGCAATTCTTGCAATAGATACAACCTTCCTTACGGTAAAGAGAATTAATTGTACTGCATTTCGGGCAACTTTCGCCGGTTTCCTGTTCTTCCTTGATATAGCGTGAAAGTGTGCGGATTACACCGTTCTTCCAGGTAGTGATATAGTCCCTGTCGAAGGTGAGGTTTTCAATCAGGCTTACTACGTATGGCAAAGGCATGCCATGACGAAGGATTCCTGAGATCAGCTTGGCGTAGTTCCAGTATTCTTTTTCAAAAGTGCGTGACAAACCTTCGTATGTCACCTTGTAGCCCTGACGATCCTGGTAGCGGAAATTATATAGTGTGCGGTCTCCATCACGTTTCTGGCGGATAACCCATCCTTTTTCCACCCATTCGGGCAGGAAGAAATCCTCACTTTTTCCGGTAAAGATTTCATAAGGCTTGTTATTGAGCAATCCGATAACGGCAATCCATTTTTCACTTTCGTTTGTGAAACGAACAACATCGGCTTCAAGTACATCAGGGCGCGGAGGAGCTTTGGTTTCCTTGAATTCGGTAGCTTCTTCAGTGGTAACTTTTGGCTCGTTGCTAACGAGTACACCTGAACGGGAACCATCGCGGTAAATGGTCATACCCTTGCAGCCACTTTCCCATGCAGTTCGGTAAACATCGCTAACAAGCTCTTCATTTACATCTGAGGGAAGGTTTACGGTAACGCTGATACTATGGTCAACCCATTTCTGGATTGCGCCCTGCATGCTTACTTTGGCAACCCAGTCGATATCGTTGGAAGTAGCCTTGAAGTAAGGTGATTTTTCGATAATGGCGTTCAGTTCCTCATCGGAATAGGAGTTGGCTGCATCAACATCATAGCCGTTAACTCTCATCCAGTCGAAGAATTTTGGGTGGAAAACATTATATTCTTCCCATGAATCATTAACTTCATCAACGAAGGTAACGTTTACATTCCTGTCGTTGGGATTCACTTTCCTGCGGCGCTTGTAGCTAACCATGAAAACAGGCTCAATTCCGGAGGATGTTTGAGTACAGATACTTACACTGCCAGTTGGGGCGATAGTAAGCATGCTGATATTCCTGCGGCCGTACTGTTCCATTTTCTCATAAACTTCAGGAGCAGCTTCACGAATGCGGTTGATGAACGGATTGTTTCTTTCCCTTTCGATATCGAAAATCGGGAAAGCTCCGCGTTCAGCTGCAAGGTCAACAGAGGAACCGTATGCGTCGATTGCCAGGTTTCTGTGAACATTAACGCTGAAATTGGTAGCATCAGGAGTGCCATAGCGAAGGCCAAGAGCGGCAAGCATATCACCTTCAGCGGTAATACCAATACCGGTACGACGACCCTGCAGGGTTTTTTCCTTGATTTTTTCCCAGAGTTGCTGTTCAGTGCGTTTGATTTCTGATTCTTCCGGATCTGAATTTACCTTGGAGAGTATACCCTCAAGTTTTTCCATTTCGAGATCGATGATATCGTCCATGATACGCAGTGCATACCTTGAATGCTTTGAAAAAAGTTCAGCATTGAAGGAAGCGCGTGGAGTAAATGGATTTTCTACGTAGCTGTAGAGGTTCAGAGCAAGGAGGCGGCAGCTGTCGTAAGGACAGAGTGGAATTTCACCGCAAGGGTTTGTGGATTGGGTTTTGAAGCCCAGATCAGCATAGCAATCAGGAACAGCTTCGCGGATAATGGTATCCCAGAAGAGAACACCCGGCTCGGCAGACTGCCATGCATTATGAATGATTTTATCCCAGAGTTTGCGTGGATCAATATCCTGCACTTTCACCGGGTTCTTTGAATCAATTGGATATTGCTGGCGATAAGGTTTGTTTTCCTTTATTGCCATCATGAATTCATCATCGATCTTCACAGAAACATTGGCGCCGGTAACTTTACCCTGCACCATCTTGGCATCAATGAAGTTTTCGGAATCAGGATGCTTGATGGAGATGGAAAGCATCAGGGCTCCCCTGCGACCATCCTGGGCAACCTCACGGGTGGAGTTGCTGTATCTTTCCATGAAAGGAACGATACCGGTGGAGGTGAGAGCTGAGTTCTTTACCGGAGAGCCTGATGGACGGATGTGTGAAAGGTCGTGACCAACACCACCACGGCGTTTCATCAGCTGTACCTGTTCTTCATCAACTTTCATGATGGCGCCGTATGAATCCTGATTTGAATCTCCACCGATTACGAAGCAATTCGAAAGGGAGGAAACCTGGAAATCATTGCCGATGCCGGCCATTGGACTACCCTGGGGAATGATATAGCGGAAATCCCTGAAGAGTTCAAAAATCTCGTCTTCAGATAGCGGATTAACATATTTGCGTTCGATGCGTGCTACTTCTCTTGCCAGACGACGGTGCATATCATCAGGGGTCAATTCATAAACATTACCGTCGCTATCCTTCAGGGCGTACTTATTCATCCAGACACTTGCTGCCAGGGTGTCACCCTTGAAGTACTCCGTTGCTGCCGCTAAAACTTCCTCATGTGAGTAAGCCTTTAGCGTGGTCTTTTCTACTTTGACTGTATCTTGTGTATTTTGCATTTTAGGTTGTAATTCTATCTTTTCTTGATGAATTTCAATTGGTTTGATTTCCGGCTCTTCGAGAAACTCAGGACGCTGCCTGTTCTCCAATACTTTGTTGTAAAAACCATTTTTCGCATCTTCTTCCAGTGTGGAATCGATCAATGAAAATAGATTTGCATCAAGAAGTTTATCCATTCGCTGTGAGTTCTTTTACAAGAGATAGTCAAAAACCTGAAAATCAGAGGAATCTATTCAACGGGAGGCCCGCCAAACCTTTTGACCAAGTTACAACAAGCTTCTCCCAAAGAACAAAACGTTTTATTAACAATAATGAATTTAGAAAGTATTAATCCATTGATAAACAGACAATAAAAATCTTAATAACTATTGCATCCCTTGATAACAGAGGGCTTCAGAAACCCTGCAAATAGTGGCTTTCGCAATTTGATATGAAAACAAGCAATTGAGGGGGTTTGTTTAAAGAGGAAATCGACTTTTGAAAATATTTATAGAGCTCTCTTTTTCTCCGGATTTCAGTCTTCCTTTTTCCAAATCAGTTTTGTCCCGAAACCCAGCTGATTATGGGTCATTTTTAGCAAATCCGGCTCCAAAACCCAAAGATTGAGTTTTTTTAGCAGGGCAATAGGAAACCTTGTCAGATAAGCCTTTAGTGCTACCTCATACTCTTCGCCTTCCAGTTCCCTGGATATTCCCGTTAGCTGAATTCCCTGGATTTTTCCTACAGCAAGTGTTTCAAGGGCAATTGCTCCTGCAACGCTGGGTTGGGCTGTTAATTCGCGGATATGGCGGGTTTCATGATCCGAAGTAAATACAAACCAGTTTCTGTCTTCAAGATATACATAAAAGCAGGTGCAGACATAAGGCTTGTTGTCGGCAGATGTTGCCAGGGTAAATATATGATGCTTCCGTATGAAGCGGGTTATGCGCTTATCGATCTCTTGCATTCGGGATTTTTAAGGGAGGTAAGTTTTTGTGAAACTGAAATCAGCTCTTGATAATCATTTTCAATGCAATGGCTATCAAAGCAAATCCGAAAATTTTCTTCACGACCGAGACCGGAATATTCAGCGCAATCTTGGATCCGAAATAACCGCCAATGGTAAAAGCAATAGCAATGATCAGGGCATACTTGAAATTGAGGTTTCCTGCCTTGTAATAGTTCATGACTGCAAAAACTCCTACAGGAGGCAGCATAACAGCCAGACTTGTTCCCTGCGCCTGCAATTGTGTGGAACCAAGGAAATAGATCATGGCGGGAATCATGATTACTCCACCACCAAGGCCTACCATTCCGCCGAAAATCCCGGCGGCAAGACCGATCAATAATAAAATGATTATCTCCTGCATGCTCATGATAGGGTTTGTTTTTGGGTGAATACCGATGATTTTAAGAGATTGTATGGAAATGCTATTACCAAAGGAAGTCATCCGCCAGCCGGCGGACAGAAGTCAGAATCCAGAAGACAGAAACTGGAACAAGAATCCCTCCGTCAGGGTAGACAGAACAATTTTTTAACTGTAGGTTCAATTCTTTCTATTCTGTCCGCCAGCCGGCTGATGACTACTGACTACTGAATTCTTTTTTTACCTCAGAATTATATTTTTAATCAGTTTCAAAATCAAGACCCGCTTAGAAATCCAGGCTTAGGGAAAGATAAAACTGTCTGGGTTGAACCACGTTGTCCTCGATGCCCCAGGACCAGTCAGCACGAAGGAAGTACCCAAGCAGGGTAGAGCGCAGTCCGAAGCCATATCCTGCAACCAGGGGGCTCTTTTGTACCTTCACGGTAACATACACCGGTGGATTGTAGATGGTTCTTGTGAAAAAGGTGTTTTCTTCCGAAAGAGGATCCAATCCTTTCCATGCTGCGCCAAGATCTCCGAAGCCAACAATCTGGAAATTATTGAGGAAATCAGATTTCAGCGGACGGTTAAAGAAGTATTTAAACACCGGGAACCTGAGCTCTGAATTCAGCACCGCAAATGAATTACCGGAGCGCACATTCTGCTTGAAACCTCGCATATTGGTTGCCAGTGTCTGGAAAGCATAATTTTGTGAGTAGTCGATCTGATTGGTAGTGTCAAATCCGGGAATCAGCCAATTGTCGATACCACCGAGATAATACAGAAGCTTGCTCTTTCCAAAGGAGGTGCTTCCTGCCAAACGGTTAGCCCAGATAAAGGAGCGGTGAATCCTTGTATAATGGCGGAAATCAAAGCCTACTACCGACAGGTTTGTCCAGTCGGTGGCTATAAGCCTGTAAAACTCTCCGAATACCTTGAACCGCATACCCTGATAGAGGTTTGTCCCTA
This sequence comes from Bacteroidales bacterium, assembly GCA_016707705.1. Taxonomy (GTDB): domain Bacteria; phylum Bacteroidota; class Bacteroidia; order Bacteroidales; family UBA4417; genus UBA4417. Next base: position 68,489 of record JADJHD010000017.1, on the reverse strand, counting down.
AATCGCGGGTATTGTCAAATACAAGTTCTCCTTTAATAATTCCCCAGAAATTATTTTCTCCCTTCATTTTTGCTGTTGCCTGATCCAGCGCAAGCACTATCAATTTATCTGACTGCATGGATGCTGTTCCCTTGAGGGCAAGCACTTCGGTGAAGGGATAGCGCATCACATAGTGCAACTCATGCACCCTGTGGCGAACATAGGCATTCAGGTAAGAAACATCGAAGGAGGAACGGTGGAAATACACTTCCCTGTCGGTGCGGTGTTTCAGGTTTGCAAATCCAAGCAGGTATTCATTGTTGGTGAGGTCTGAATTCAGCCTTACTCCGCCGATAATCCGGTAATCTTCCATCAGGTCAGTAGCACCCACTGTAAAGAGTGCATTGGTGGGAGGATTCTGGAATATGGGTCCGGCATAGCCAATGAAGGGCTGATAGCTCATGTTGAGGTATGAAAAATCAAGCTGACTGATCAGCTGATTGATGGAATACTCAACGTTGTAATTCCTTGACTTTGGCGGTTTTGGCTTTTCTCCGAAGGGCACCATCCTGCCAAATTTATCTTCCCGAAGCAAACCCTGTGATGGTTTACCCTGAAGTATTCCGCTGGAGAGCTGATAATTGTTCAGGTCAATATTTAAGCTGTCAGGTTTTTTCTGAGGGATATCTTCATAATAAACATTATAGAATCGTTTCCGGTTGACCTTCTTCTGTGGCTCGGCTTTTTGTTTCTGCCTGATCTCTGCTTCTTGCTTAGCCTTTATTTCACGGGCTTTCATCCAGTCGGATGAACTCAGTTCCAGTGAAGAAGCAGGCTTTGAAGAAAGCTCATTCAGATACAGATGATACCTGTTTTTTTCAAAGTATATTTCTGCCGACTTACCCGCAATCGGACTGATATCCTGGGTTAGTATACTCCTGGAAAGATTGGTTATGGGCTGTGAACTGGCAAAATACCTGTAGTGTACCGTTGTATCAACATAGGCGATGGCACTGTCGAAGCGGGCTATGTAACGGTTGAACACCCCGTTGGCATCAGAAAGGTAGGCGAAGGACCCGGGTTCATACGACATCGGCTGAATTTCGTTTGCCAGTGGTGTATGGGTTATTCTGGTAAGGGTTTTGGACCTGTTGGCAAGGTCATACATGAACAGATCGTGGTTCTCAAGTCCATCATAGGATACCATCTCATCCTTCACAATACGAAGGGTGTCATCGGGACGGTTTGAACTGAAGATAAGCTTGCTTGATTTGAATAAATACCTTGGATTTAGGTCGTTGTAGATATCCCGGGTAATCTGTTCAGTAGAATTGGCGGCAATATTGTAAAGGAAGATGTCGGACTGCCCTTTTATTACTGCAGAAAACACAAAACTTCTTCCATCCGGCGAATAGGAAAAATCAAGAACTTTCTGGAATCCGTATATATTTTGCTTTGTCCATTTTCGTTCATCCACATCATAAAAGTAGAGATAGTTGAGTCCCTTGAACTCAATTATCATTGCGAGGATTTTTCCTGTGGGATGCCATGCAAGAAGTGGATAGGAGTAGTCGACCTTATCGTCGAGCCTGAATCCCTTTCTGAAGATCCTTTTTTGCTTTCCGTTTGCAGTTTTATAGAGCATGACCTTGTAAAGGCCATATTCATTGGTAGTGTAGGCAACATTTTCCCCGTCGGGACTGACTTTCACCCTGTCGAATACCTTTTCGTTTTTGGTCCTGATCTTTAATTTCTGACCATAATCAGTGAAGGATTGTTTAGCCTGGGTTTCATAGATGTTCTTGTACCATGCTTCCCATTCCTTCATGATATTCTTGTACGAAACGCCCAGCACATAAAGGAATCCGCTTTCAACACTGCGATTCACCCTCGTCATGTAAACGATGTTGGAGATATTGTCGGGTCCGTACTTTTCAGCTATAAACCGCCAGATGGAATGTCCTGCATAAACAGCATCCATCCCATTCAGATGGTTGAATTTATGGTATCTGCCCGACATGATTCCATCCTTCAGGATATTGTCAAGTTCAGTATCCCAGTTCCTGCTGTAATACGAAACCAGTCCATCGCTGAACCAGGCGGGTAAATTGATGAGGGTATTGTTCTTGATCTGGGAACCTATCGACTGTCCGTAAATTATCCCTTCCAGCAGCATTCGTGCAATCCCGGCCCTGATTTGACGGTCGAAATTATTCATGTTGCCATCGAAGTAGAGGAAAATCTTATGACCGATAATATGAGTAATCCCTCCGGTATTGTACTGCAGGTTATTCATTAGTCCCAGGTTGCTCTGCCTGAGGTCGGTATAAGTATTGTAAACGATAAACTGAACCTTGTGATCAAGCGAGGTTTCTAGTTTTCTTTCTATTTCGGGAAGGTACAAACGGGCATATTCTGCAGTATGCAGGGCAAGTTCCTTACCGTTCAGGTAGTAATATACGTCGATGTTGTTAAAGCGGAAATAAGTCCACTGGAAATCAGCGTACTGAACCCTGTTTTTACCGAAGGTGAGCTGTGAGCCGTTATAAAACTGCGGGTATGCCCGGAAACTCCCAAACAATAGGATAATCAGCAGGATAAGAAATCCCTGGAGCCTGGAAGAAGCTTTAATATTGGGAAGCATCATGAGTATTCCTGCTGGATTGGAAGATGTTAACAATTAAGGTCAGGATTTGTTCCTATGGAGGAAATACTGAGTATTATTGATAACTTTACCACTACAAAAATAGTATACAATAACGATATGATTGTTGTTCAGCGCTTTGTTTTTAATGCTTTCGGCGTGAATACCTATGTTATCTCCGGGAAAAGCCGTGAGTGCATCATAGTGGATCCTGCCTGTTCCAACCCCAGGGAAGAGCAGGAGTTGTCATCCTATATACATGAAAATCAGCTTACGCCGATGATGTTGGTGAATACGCATTACCATGTAGATCATATCCTTGGGAATGTATTTGTGGCTGATAAATATAATTTGAAACCGATAGCTCATGCCGACGGAAAGCTATTCTGGGAAACAGCCCGTGAGTTTGGATCGGTGTTCGGACTTGATCTTAAGGAAGTACGAAAACCCGGAATTTTTGTGAAGGAAGGGGATATGCTGATTGCTTCAGATGTTCAGCTTAGGGTGGTTTATACCCCCGGTCATGCCGCCGGCAGCATCAGTCTTGTAAATGATCCGCAGAATTTTGTAATTACCGGTGATGTACTTTTCCAGGGCAGTATCGGAAGAACCGACCTTCCAACGGGAGACTATGACCTGTTGAGGGAAAGCATAACAGAAAAACTGTTTATGCTTCCCCCCGATTGTACAGTGTACCCTGGTCATGGCCCTCAAACCACCATTGGGTTTGAGAGGCTTAATAATCCTTTTCTTTAGGCCTTGTTTCTATTTGCAGGGATTAAAGAATCCTCCCGGCATCAGTCGGATATCAAGTTCCTCACCCTTATAGAATTTATCAGGATCAAACTGATCAACAGCATTCGGCTGTGAATAGCCAATAACCTTGAATTCTGTGCGCCTGTTGGCCTGGTGTTCCTCATCAGAGCATTTTACACCATCGGAGCATTTGTTTACCAGCTGATGTTCACCATAACCCTTTGCAGTAATTCTTGAGGGACTGATTCCTGTTGAAACTATGTAATTCACAGCTGACTCTGCCCTGTTCTGCGAGAGTTTATCGTTATAGGCAAAAGATCCGCGGCTGTCAGTATGTGAACCCAGCTCGACATTGATCGGATTTTCGTTCATGATACGAACCAGTTTGTCGAGTTCAGGCTTGGCATCTTCGCGGATATTGAACTTATCGAAGTCGTAGTAGATATTATCAATTTTGAAGGTCTTGTTAACTTCCAGCTTGTCCAGGAAGAGATCGCGTGGTGCCTGAGCTGTTGTTCCGGGTTTAATTTCGGTTATCTGGAAAGGCATGCAATCAGCTATATGTCGAGGTTTCATGGCCTTTATAGTGAGTTCGGCGGCCCTGTCGACAAGGAGGGTATAAACTCCATCGGCATCGGTTTTAAGGACGCTTACCTTGCCGGTATTTGGATTCAGGACGAAGACGGTGGCTCCTTCAATTGGTTTCTGGCTGATTTTATCCTTTACTACACCAGAAATATAATATGGCTTGGGAACTTCCACAGGTGCAGGAATTACCGGTGCAGGAATATCAAGTTGATTAAAGGCGTAGATATCATCACTTCCATTTCCGCCAGGCCTGTTTGAAGAGAAAAATCCATTTCTGCTCCCTGGAGCATAATTCAGGGCAAAATCATCAAAGGAACTGTTGAGTGGAGCTCCCATATTTTCAGGAGCTGACCAATTTTCCTTGTTGACTTTGGCAATGAAGAGATCGAGTCCGCCATAGCCAGGGAGGTAATCCGATGAATAGATAAGCGAGCCATCTTCAGTGAATGATGGGAACATCTCATTTCCCTGAGTATTAAGATTGCTGAGATTTTCAGGCTTGCCCCATGATCCGGACTGTTTCCTGCAAATCCAGAGGTCAGTGCCACCAGCTCCGCCACTCATATCAGATACGAAGCAAAGAGTGGTTCCATCTGCTGATAGGGCAGGATGTCCAACAGAATAATCGGGGCTGTTAAGGAAGAAAGGTTCAAGCTTGCTCCAGCTGCCATTGGTTTCAGAGGAATAGAAAATCTTGAGCAGATTGGTCCTGATCTTATTTACATTTTTAGCATCCTGGAGGATGGTACGTGTGAAATACACTGAGTTGTCCTTGCCAAAAGTAGCTGGTCCATCGTGATAAGTCTGGTTGAATTTCCCCTTAAAGGAAGCCGGAGCTTTCATGTCACCCCAGAATTCATTGGGAGCAGCAGGGTTTGATGATAGAATATCCAGATAGCCTCTTCCGGTCCAGCCATATCCTGATTCATCCAGTTCCATATTTCGGTCTGAAGCAAAAACCAGTTGTCCTTTGAAGAACGCAGGGCCGAAATCGCTTTGCGGGGAATTGATATTTGCCACAGGCCTGATTTCAAACTGAGGAGCTTTATATTTCCAGCTCTTGCTCACGCTGTCGCAGAAGCCGGCATACAGCTTTCCCTTTGGGTCATCAGGCTGCATTTCAGCATACTTCAGGAACATTTTTCCGGCAAGTTCATATTCGCCGGTTGAGCGCAGGGCCTGGGCATAATAATAATACCATTCAGGTTTCGCCTCAGGCAATGCAACAGCCTGAGCATACCAAACCTTGGCATTGAATACATCCTGTTGCATGCGGTAGCATTCAGCCAGCAGTGGAATGACTTCGGCCCTTTTTTCGGGCTTATCCATCGACTTGCTAAGGATTTTGATAGCTTTTGAATAGTTGTACAGCTTCATTTTCTTTTCAGCTTTCTGCACAGGCTGGGCCAGTACGCTGACTGAAAGCAACAATATGGCGAAGATGCTTAAACAGGCCTTTTTCATAATCTCAGTTTTAAACCTTTCAAGGTATTGAATATTATTGTGTTTCCTTGGTACTTACTTTAAATCATTGTTCTTCTGCAAGGGTGGAGGGCCCTGCCTGCGGCTCTGTCATCCGGAGGGAAAGCCCTGAACCCTTATCAGAAGTATCTTGGTGTTACCATTCTTCGCTGGAAGATATCGAAGTCGAAACCAAGCCTGATTTCATGGGAACCCTTGTTGTAAGCCTGAAGCTCATTAAACCAGAGGTCGTATGAATAACCGAGGCGGAGTTTGTCGGTAAGATTGAATTCCGTCATTAGGGAAAGAGCTTTTTCAGTCCTGTAGGATGCTCCGATCCAGAAGGTCTGGGCAAACATAAAGCTGGCATTCAGGTCCATCTGTGGAGGTGAGTTCTGAACGAATTTCACCAGGATGCTGGGTCTGAAGACTACCTGGTCGGAAAGGCTGAAAGCGGCACCAGCCATACCATAGAAATGGCGAAGAAGCTTGGTGAACTCGTCCTTCCCGTTGACTTTCACAACACTCATCTGGTTTTGAAGCAGCTGTTTTGATGAAAGTCCGACATAGTATTTCTTTGAATAGTAATAGATCCCGAAATTGGCATCGGGGACTGCCTTATTTTTTAGTTGAGTCCTGAAGAGAGGATCTTCAACATCATATGGATTCAACTTTGTCCAGAAGATATCCATGTATTTGACACCTGCCTGCAGTCCAAAGGAAAGCCTTGCATCCGGGAACAAAATCCGGTAGGCAAAAGTGGCTAAAGCTCCCTGGTTGATGGTAGGGCCTATCGCATCACTGTATACATTCAACCCCAGTCCGATGTGCTCGTTTTTCAGGGGAGTATGAATGGATGCGCTGAAAGTTTGCGGAGCTCCGTCGATATTGACCCATTGATAGCGATAAAGCGCATCAACGGTGAATATGTCACGGCTTCCGGCATAGGCTGGATTCAGTGCAAGCTTGTTGAACATGTATTGACTGAACAGAGGATCCTGCTGGGCGAACGCTCCGGTTGCCATGATTATCAGCAGTACAGTCATTAACTTTTTCATCTTGATATTTATTTAAATTATTGTCAATTGTTATTACCTGGCAGGCTACTTTATTTTAAAATTCCGGTTTTAACCGTTTTCCGGGAGAGCCGGTGTCATTTTTCCGGCTCTCCAGGTTAATCGGTTATTTTGAATTTCCGCGGACGAAGATCCAGCCGGTGCGTGTTCCAACGTTCTTTACTTCAAGGATGTAGAAGTATGTTCCGTCGGGAACCAGCTTATCCTGGTCGTTGGTGCCATCCCAGGCACGGGAGGTATTATTGTACCCGGTGAATTCGCGAATCTTGTCACCCCAGCGGTTGAAGATGAGTACGGTGTTGTCAGGATAGTTTTCAATACCCTTGATGAACCATACATCATTGTTGCCATCCTGATTAGGAGTTATACCGTTGTAGATGGTAAGATCCTTCATGTTAGGCTGCTTGATGTGCAGTGTCACAGTAGTGTCGCTGCAGTTGGCAGGTGAAGCATTGTCACATATTCTGTAGCAGAACTGGTCATCACCTTCATACTCACTGTACGGTGTGTAGGTAATGGTGTTGTCAGAGTTCAGTATAACAGTTCCGTGTTCCGGATAACTGCAGAAGCTAATGGTGAGCGGATCGCCATCCGGGTTGAGGTCATTGGCGAGAACGTCAATGGTAACTGGTACACCGATGATGGTGGTGTCGTGGTCGGCGATAGCCACAGGAGCGTTGTTCATTTCACCCAGGGTAATCATTACCTCATCACTGTTGGAACAGCCTGTTGAGAGGTCGAGGACGGTGAGTGTGAATGTTACAGGCTCGGTCAGCGGCAGTGTTGTCGGGGTCATTACAGTTGAATTCTCAAGCATTTCTGCTGGCTGCCAGCTCCATGCGTAGAATCCTGAACCTTCGGTTGCTGATCCCTGAAGCACGGTTGTGCCACCGGTTGGGATCTGCTGGTCACTTCCAGCCTGAGCAATAACAGTCCTGTTTACAGTGATGAGCATCTGATCGGAGGCTGTCATGTTAGCGCAAGCTGAGTTGCCCTGAACAGTAAGAGTTAATGTTGCAACTCCGTTGAATCCTGTTGCAGGAGTGAAGGTTGGGTTGAGAGAAGCTGCACCGCTCAGGATTCCGGCATCTGCTGGTGACAATGTCCAGAGGATATTGTTGAAGTAGGAAGCTGATGCTCCGGTTACCGTATAGGCAGTTCCTTCGCAGGTTGCAGCATCCAGACCGGCATCGGCCAGAGGACTCCTGATAATGGTGAGCATGAGAGGATCGCTGACATCTTCACAAGGTGCAATACCAGTGATGTTGAGAGTCAGGACTACCATGCCGTTGGTAGCATCCGAAGCGCTTGGTGTGTATATCGGGTTCAGGACGCTTGCATCATTGAACGTACCGGTTCCGTTGGTGGTCCAGAGGATTCCGCTGTAATTCTGTGCGGAGGCACCGGATACCTGGATAGGTGTGAGTTCGCAGGTTGCAAGGTCGCTGCCGGCATTCACCGTTGCAGCTGGATTAACGGTAAGGATCATCTGGTCGCTTACATTTCCGCAAGGAGCTGTTCCTGTCACGGTTAAGGTAAGAGTAATATTTCCAGATTCTCCATTAGCCGGTACGTAGGTAGGTGTAAGGGTAGCCGCACCATTCAGTGTACCTGAGCCGTTGTGTGTCCAGTTGATGGATGTACCTCCTGAAGCAGTGGCGCTGGTAACGGTGAAAGGCATGGTGTTGCAAGTGGTAGCATCGGTTCCTGCATTAACTGCTGGTTCTGAGTAGAGAGTCAGAAGCAGGCTGTCGGCTGTATTTCCACATGGTGCAATTCCTGTTACTGTTAACTTGAGGAATACGCTTCCATTGGTAACATCCACAGTACTTGGTGTGTACAAAGGATGCAGCAGTGCAGGGTTGTTGAAGGTACCTGTTCCTGAGGTGGTCCACTGCAGGGTAGCTACACCGCTGGCTGATGAAGTATTCAGGGCAACAGGGTTCATTCCGCAGCTTGAAAGGTCATTGCCGGCTTCTGCCTCTGGCATCGGGTAGATGCTGAGTGACATTGCATCGCTGACATTTCCGCAAACAGGAGTACCTGATAGAGTAATTGTGAGGGTAACAATACCTGTTTCACCAGGAGCCGGGGTATAAGTTGGGCTCAGGGTAGAAGCGTTGGCAAGCACACCTGCACCGTCATGGCTCCATAAGAGTGTAGTGTAATTGGATGCTGTTGCCGCAGTAACTGTATAGACAGAACCTTCGCAAATTTCCGCATCCTCACCTGCATAGGCTACAGGAGCTTTCCTGATAACAAGCATCATATCGTCCGATACACTTCCGCATGGTGCTGATCCGGAGGCTGTGATGGTAAGAACCACACTGCCGTTCAGGATATCACTTGCACTTGGAGTATAGGTTGGATGCAATGCTCCGGGGTTGCTGAAATAACCTGTTCCTGAGGTTGTCCACAACAGGTTGGTGTAGTATCCTGCAGTTGCTGTGTTTGGTATGAATACCTGGCTTTCGCAGATTGAATCATCACTACCGGCAGAAGCAACTGGTGCAGGAATGATAAGGAGATCCATAGCATCTACCAGATTGCCGCATGGTGCAACACCATAGGCTGTCATGGTAAGGGTAATGGTTCCTGTTTCATTGGTCTGTGGAACATAGGTCGGGCTTAGTGTATTTGCATTGTTCAGCAATCCGAGACCGTTGGTTGTCCAGAGTATGGATGTGTTGTACTGTGCAGATGCACCTGTTACTGTATAGCCTGAGGTTCCCTGACAGATAGTAGCGTCAGGACCTGCAGTGGCAGCAACAGCACGGTAGATCTCAAGCTGCATGCTGTCGATGGCAACCGGACATGGACCATTGCCGAAGGCAGTAACAACCAGGTAAACGAAACCATTCACGACGTCACTTGGTGAAGGAACGTATACTGGATGCAGCGCACCGGCATTGTTGAAGGTTCCTGTTCCTGATGTGCTCCAGATCAGGCTGCTGTAATTGGTTGCAGCAGATCCGAGGAGAGTGTAGGATGAACCTTCGCAGATGGTGTCATTGTTTCCTGCAAATGCTGTTGGCATTGCGTAGATGTGAAGAATCATCTGATCTGTGGCATTGCTGCAAGGTGCATTGGATGTTACGGTCAGGGTGAGGGTTACATCGCCGGTTTCGTTGGCTGCAGGGGTATAGACTGGTGACAATGTATTGGCTGCAGTAAGTGTGCCAGCGCCATTGTGAGTCCAGCTTATGGAAGTGTAGTATGAAGCAGCAGCACCTGTTACCGTGAAGGTTGATCCTTCGCAGAGTGAGGCATCCGGACCGGCGCTGGCAATTGCCTGGTGCGAAATGGTCAGCGTCATGTTGTCGCTGATGATTCCACAAGGAGCATTGCCGGTTGCGGTAAGGGTAAGAACTACTGAGCCATTCAGAATATCACTTGCACTTGGGATGTATGTTGGGTGCAATCCGGTTGGATTGTTGAACATACCCTCACCTGAGGTGGTCCAAAGCAGTGAGCTGTAATTGGTAGCTGTTGAACTGCTCAGGGTGTAGGTGCCTGTTTCGCAGATGGTAGCATCTGTTCCTGCATTGGCTGTGACACCCGGAACAATATGAAGCAGCATCTGATCGGTTACATCGCTGCATGGTGAAGCGGAGGTTCCGCTAAGGGTTAAGGTTACTGTTCCAGTTTCACCAACGGCAGGAGTATAGGTTGGAGTGAGGGTAGCGGCTCCCGTGAGGGTACCGGTTCCGTTGTGTGTCCAGCTTATTCCTGTAGTGTACTGTGAAGTTGCAAGACTTACTGTGAATGATGACCCTTCGCAGATAGTAGCGTCGGCACCGGCATCAACAATAGCCTGGCGGGTAATATGCAGTACCATAACATCCGAAGCACTAACACATGGAGCTGCTGATGATGCAGTCAGTGTGAGGATTACAAATCCGTCGAGTACGTCATTCGGACTCGGGTTGTAAACCGGGTTAAGGGCGGTAGGATTATTGAAGGTTCCTGTTCCTGTGGTTGTCCAAAGGAAGGAAGTAGCATATTGTGCCGTAGCTGTAGTTAATGAGTAGGTACCTGTTTCACAGATGGTAGCATCTACTCCTGCATTCACGACTGCCTGACGGTTGATGGTAAGAACCATTGCATCAGTTGCATCAACACATGGAGCAGTTGAACTTGCAGTAACTGTGATTGTAACATTTCCGGCAAGAATATCAGCAGCGCTTGGTGTGTAAATAGGATGCAACAGACTGGCGTCATTGAAGCTGCCTGTTCCGCTGCTGCTCCATAGGTATGCAGTAGCAAACTGTGCTGATGAATTGCTGAGGGTGTATGTTCCTGAAGTTTCACAGATGGTAGCATCGGTACCGGCGTTCACAACTGCCTGACGGTTGATTGTCAGTACCATTGCATCGCTTGCTGTAGCGCAAGGAGATGCAGGTGTTGCAGTCAGGGTCAGGGTTACAGTTCCGTTCAGGATGTCGGCAGCACTCGGGATGTAGATTGGATTGAGTGCAGCAGCATTGTTGAAGGAGCCTGTACCTGATGAGGACCACAGCAGTGAGAGCGCATTGGTTGCACTGCTTCCGCTCAATGTGTATGTTCCTGTTTCGCAGATGGTGGCATCAGGTCCTGCAGATACTGTAGCGGCAGGAGTGATGGAAATGGTCATCTGGTCAGTAGCATCAACACAAGGAGCAGTTGAAGTGGCTGTGAGGGTCAGGGTGATTATACCTGTTTCACCTGCAGCTGGGGTATAGGTCGGAGTAAGGGTGCCTGCACCGCTTAATGTACCAAGTCCGTTGTGGGTCCAGGTGATGGAAGTTGCATTTATTGCAGTTGCTGAGTTCAGAGTGTAGGTTGCACCTTCACAGATTGAAGCATCTGTGCCTGCATTAACAATTGCCTGGTGACTGATAGTCAGAACCATTGCATCGGTAACAATAGCGCATGGTGCAGCAGGTGTTACAGATAGGGTGAGGGTAACTGATCCGTTCAGGATATCGGCAGCACTCGGGATGTAGATTGGATTGAGTGCGGCAGCATTGTTGAAGGATCCGGTTCCTGAGGTTGACCAGAGCAGTGAGATGGCATTGGTTGCTGAACTTCCGGCGAGAGTGTAGTTGCCTGTTTCGCAGATGGTGGCATCAGGTCCTGCAGATACTGTAGCGGCAGGAGTGATGGAAATAGTCATCTGGTCAGTAGCATCAACGCATGGACCGGCGGAAGTAGCAGTTAGGGTGAGGGTGATTACACCTGTTTCAGCAGCAGCCGGAGTGTAGGTCGGGGTGAGGGTGTTACCACCGGTCAGTGTTCCAAGGCCGTTATGAGTCCAGGTAATCAGGGTTGCATAGCTGGCTGTTGCACTGTTGACGGTATAGGTAGCGCCTTCGCAGATGGAAGCATCAGTTCCGGAATTCACTATAGCCTGACGGCTGATGGTGAGTACCATTTCATCACTGATAACAGGACATGGAGCTGATGGATATGCTGTCAGGGTTAAGGTAACCGATCCGTTCAGAATGTCAGCTGCACTTGGGATATAGATTGCATGGAGTGCGGCGGCATTGTTGAATGAACCTGTACCCGAAGTTGACCAGAGCAGTGAGATAGCATTGCTTGCTGCACTGCTGCTGATGGTATAGGTGCCAGTTTCGCAGATGGTGGCATCAGGTCCTGCAGATACTGTAGCGGCAGGAGTGATGGTGATGGTCATCTGATCTGTTACATCAACACATGGACTGGCTGAGGTTGCAATTACGGTGAGGGTAATCACACCGGTTTCACCAGCAGCAGGAGTATAGGTCGGAGTCATTGTGCCGGCTCCCGAAATTGTTCCAAGTCCGTTGTGTGTCCACAGAATCGAAGCTGCATAGCTTGATGTGGCAGTGCTAACGGTGTAGGAAGCATTTTCACAGATGGTAGCATCTATGCCAGCATTAACCACAGCCTGACGGTTGATATTGAGTACCATTGCATCGCTTACTGATGTGCATGGAGCAGCTGGTGTGGCTGTAATAGTCAGGGTGACGGAACCTGCAGCGATATCGGCAGCACTTGGAGTATAAATTGGGTGAAGTGCAGTGATATTGTTGAATGAACCGGTTCCTGAGGTTGACCACATCAGTGATACTGCATTGGTAACTGAACTTCCAGTCAGATTGTATGAACCTGTTTCACAGATGGTGGCATCAGCACCTGCAGATACTGTAGCAGCAGGAGTGATGGTAATTGTCATCTGATCGGTGGCGTCTACACATGGACCTGTTGATGTGGCAGTCAGTGTAAGGGTGATCACACCTGTTTCACCAGCAGCAGGAGTATAGGTCGGGGTCAGGGGTTGTTTCATCTGCATTAGCCAACACCTGACGAGAGATATTGAGAACCATAGCATCGGAAACCTTGCCCAGGAGCGGATGAAGCTGTGATGGTAAGGGTAACGGTGCCGGCGGCAATATCAGCTGCACTTGGGGTAAACTGGTGCAGGTAGGCGAACCTCGCGTGCAACAGCACCGGCCAGGGTGTATGAACCAGCAGTCTCGCAGATGGGCACCCCCCCCCTCGGTTGATGTTGAGACCATGCATCGGTAGCATCTGAACAAGGGCGCGAAGCTGTGATGGTCAGGGTAACAGCACCTGCAGTGATATCGGCTACACTTGGAGAATAAACCGGGTTGAGGGTTGTTGCATCATCGAAAGTACCTGTACCAGAGGTTGCCCAGAGGTAAGCGGTAGCATAGGTTGAAGAAGCACCTGAAACTGTATAGGCAGAACCTTCACAGATTGATGCGTCAGCACCGGCATTAACCACAGCCTGGCGGGAGATATCGAGAACCATGGCATCGGAAGCACTTACGCAAGGAGCAGCGGATGAAGCTGTGATGGTAAGGGTCACGGTACCGGCGGCAATATCAGCAGCACTTGGAGTGTAAACCGGGTTGAGTGTGGTTGCATTGTTGAAGTTACCTGTACCTGAGGTAGTCCAGAGGTAAAGGGGGGAGGGGGGAAAACAACACCAGCCAGGGTGTATGAACCAGCAGTCTCGCAGATGGTGGCATCAGCGCCGGCGTTAACTGTAGCCTGACGGTTGATGTTGAGCACCAGACTATCTGAAGCATCTGAACAAGGAGCAGCGGATGAGGCTGTGATGGTCAGTGTAACAGCACCTGCAGTGATATCGGCCACACTTGGAGTATAAACCGGGTTGAGGGTTGTAGCATCATCGAAAGTACCTGTACCTGAGGTTGCCCAGAGGTAAGCGGTAGCATGAGCTGCGGTAGCACCAGAGATAGTATAGGTACCTGCAGTTTCACAGATGGTGGCATCAGCACCTGCATTAACGGTAGCCTGACGGTTGATGTTGAGAACCATGGCATCACTGACAGCAGTGCAAGGAGCAGCTGGAGTAGCAGTAATGGTGAGTGTAACAGCACCGGCAGTGATATCGGCAGCCGAAGGAGTATAGATCGGATGCAGAGCAGATATGTTATTGAAAGTACCAGTACCTGAAGTAGACCAGAGCACTGAAGCAGCGTTTGCAACTGAACTTCCAGCCAATGTATATGAACCTGTTTCACAGATGGTGGCATCGGCACCTGCAGAAACTGTAGCGGCAGGAGTGATGGTGATAGTCATCTGATCGGTGGCATCAGTACAAGGAGCATCGGAAGTGGCAGTGAGGGTGAGGGTGATTACACCTGTTTCACCGGCTGCAGGAGTATAGGTCGGGGTAAGGGTTGTTTCATCTGAAAGAACACCTGTTCCTGAACTTGTCCAGAGGATACTTGAGTAATATGAAGCAGTAGCACCTGATACTGTATAGGCAGAACCTTCACAGATTGATGCGTCAGCACCAGCATTAACCACAGCCTGGCGTGAGATATCGAGAACCATTGCATCGGAAGCACTTACGCAAGGAGCAGCAGATGAAGCTGTGATGGTAAGGGTTACGGTACCGGCGGCAATATCAGCAGCACTTGGAGTGTAAACCGGGTTGAGTGTGGTTGCATTGTTGAAGTTACCTGTACCTGAGGTAGTCCAGAGGTAAGCGGTAGCATGTGATGCAACAGCACCAGCCAGTGTGTAAGAACCAGCAGTCTCGCAGATGGTGGCATCAGCGCCGGCGTTAACTGTAGCCTGACGGTTGATGTTGAGTACCAGACTATCTGAAGCATCTGAACAAGGAGCAGCGGATGAGGCTGTGATGGTCAGGGTAACAGCACCTGCAGTGATATCGGCAACACTTGGAGTATAAACCGGGTTGAGGGTTGTGGCATCATCGAATGTACCGGTACCTGAGGTTGCCCAGAGGTAAGCGGTAGCATGAGCTGCGGTAGCACCTGAGATAGTATAGGTACCTGCAGTTTCACAGATGGTGGCATCAGCACCTGCATTAACGGTAGCCTGACGGTTGATGTTGAGAACCATGGCATCACTGACAGCAGTGCAAGGAGCAGCTGGAGTAGCAGTAATGGTGAGAGTAACAGCACCGGCAGTGATATCGGCAGCCGAAGGAGTATAAATCGGATGCAGAGCAGATATGTTATTGAAAGTACCTGTACCTGAAGTAGACCAGAGCACTGAAGCCGCGTTTGCAACTGAACTTCCGGCAAGCGTATATGAACCTGTTTCACAGATGGTGGCATCGGCACCTGCAGAAACTGTAGCGGCAGGAGTGATGGTAATAGTCATCTGATCGGTGGCATCAGTACAAGGAGCATCGGAAGTGGCAGTGAGGGTGAGGGTTATCACACCTGTTTCACCGACAGCCGGAGTATAGGTTGGGGTAAGGGTTGTTTCATCTGAAAGAACACCTGTTCCTGAACTAGTCCAGAGGATACTTGAGTAATATGTAGCAGTAGCACCTGATACTGTATAGGCAGAACCTTCACAGATTGATGCGTCAGCACCAGCATTAACCACAGCCTGGCGTGAGATATCGAGAACCATAGCATCGGAAGCACTTACGCAAGGAGCAGCAGAAGAAGCTGTGATGGTAAGGGTCACGGTACCGGCGGCAATATCAGCAGCACTTGGAGTGTAAACCGGGTTGAGTGTGGTTGCATTGTTGAAGTTACCGGTACCTGAGGTAGTCCAGAGGTAAGCAGTAGCATGTGATGCAACAGCACCAGCCAGGGTGTATGAACCAGCAGTCTCGCAGATGGTAGCATCAGCGCCGGCGTTAACTGTAGCCTGACGGTTGATGTTGAGCACCATTGCATCGGTAGCATCTGAACAAGGAGCAGCGGATGAGGCTGTGATGGTCAGGGTAACAGTACCTGCAGTGATATCGGCTACACTTGGGGTATAAACCGGGTTGAGGGTTGTAGCATCATCGAAAGTACCTGTACCTGAGGTTGCCCAGAGGTAAGCGGTAGCATATGAAGCAACAGCACCACTTAAAGTATAGGTACCTGCAGTTTCACAGATGGTTGCATCAGCACCTGCATTAACGGTAGCCTGACGGTTGATGTTGAGCACCATAGCATCACTGACAGCAGTGCAAGGAGCAGCTGGAGTAGCAGTAATGGTGAGAGTAACAGCACCGGCAGTGATATCGGCAGCCTAAGGTGTATAGATCGGATGCAGAGCAGATATGTTATTGAAAGTACCTGTACCTGAAGTTGACCAAAGCAGGGAAGTTGCGTTTGCAACGGCTGAACCAGGCAAGGGTATATGAACCTGTTTCACAGATGGTAGCATCGGCACCTGCAGAAACTGTAGCGGCAGGAGTGATGGTGATAGTCATCTGATCGGTGGCATCAGTACAAGGAGCATCGGAAGTAGCAGTGAGGGTGAGAGTGATCACACCTGTTTCACCAACAGCTGGAGTATAGGTCGGGGTAAGGGTTGTTTCATCTGAAAGAACACCTGTTCCTGAACTTGTCCAGAGGATGCTTGAGTAATATGAAGCAGTTGCACCTGATACTGTATAGGCAGAACCTTCACAGATTGATGCGTCAGCACCAGCATTAACCACAGCCTGGCGGGAGATATCGAGAACCATAGCATCGGAAGCACTTACGCAAGGAGCAGCAGATGAAGCTGTGATGGTAAGGGTAACGGTACCGGCGGCAATATCAGCAGCACTTGGAGTGTAAACCGGGTTGAGTGTGGTTGCATTGTTGAAGTTACCTGTACCTGAGGTAGTCCAGAGGTAAGCGGTAGCATGAGTAGCAACAGCACCAGCCAGGGTGTATGAACCAGCAGTCTCGCAGATGGTGGCATCAGCGCCGGCGTTAACTGTAGCCTGGCGGTTGATGTTGAGTACCATTGCATCGGTAGCATCTGAACAAGGAGCAGCGGATGAAGCTGTGATGGTCAGGGTAACAGCACCTGCAGTGATATCGGCTACACTTGGCGTATACACCGGGGTGAGGGTGGTCGCATCATCGAACGTACCTGTCCCTGAGGCTGCCCAGAGGTAAGCGGTGCATCGAGCGGCAGCACCACCTAGATAGTATAGGAACCTGCAGTCTCGCAGATGGTTGCATCAGCGCCGGCATTAACGGTAGCCTGACGGTTGATGTTGAGAACCATTGCATCACTGACAGCAGTGCAAGGAGCAGCTGGAGTAGCAGTAATGGTGAGTGTACAGTTCCGGCAGTGATATCTGCAGCCGAAGGAGTATAAATCGGATGCAGAGCAGAGATGTTATTGAAAGTACCTGTACCTGATGTTGACCAGAGCACTGAAGCAGCGTTTGCAACTGAACTTCCAGCCAATGTATATGAACCTGTTTCACAGATGGTGGCATCAGCACCTGCAGAAACTGTAGCGGCAGGATTAATAGTGATGGTCATCGTTGAAGTTGTAGCAGTAGCGCAACCTGCGTTTGGATTTGCAGTCAGTGTTAAGGTAATTGTTCCTGTTTCTCCCAATGCCGGGGTATAGGTCGGTGTGAGGGTTGTTTCATCTGAAAGAACACCTGTTCCTGTACTTGTCCAGAGGATGCTTGAGTAATATGAAGCAGATGCTCCGCTTACTGTATAGGTGCTTCCCTGGCAAATAGTTGCATCTGGACCAGCATCTGCGATTGGGGCTTTGTTTATTGTGATGGTCATCTGGTCGGTTACATCCGGACAAATTGCACCTGATGAAGCTGTGATTGTCAGAATTACTGAACCATTGGCGATATCACTTAAACTTGGAGTGTAAACAGGATTGAGGACACTGCTGTTATTGAATGTACCTGTGCCTGTGGTAGTCCAATGCAGACTGGTATAGCCGCTGGCGGAAGCATTCATGGTTGCAGTTGAACCTTCACAAATAGTCTGGTCAACTCCTGCATTTGCTGTAGCAGGTGAACCAACTGAAATCTGAACCAAATCAGAGGATGACTGGCATGGACCATTGGCAATTGTCCAGCGGAATACATAGGTTCCGGTGAGCAGACCAGTAATGGTTGTTGTTGGACTGCCAGGTGTTGTGATGGTAGCAGCTACTCCACTTTCCTGTGTCCATGTACCTGTTCCGTAAACCGGGGTATTGGCGGCCATAGTTGCAGTTGCTGGTGTTGCACCACAAATTGACTGGTCAGCGCCTGCCCATGCAGGAGTTGGTGTGTTGAAGTTTGTAACTGTAACATCATCTGTGCTGGTACACACGCCATTTGTAACAGTATACCTGAACACATATGGAGTAGAGCTGGCTATCAAGCCATTTGCGATTGCAGTTGCACCAACTGGTGGGAATAAGGTCGGCGTATTTGGACCTGAGATAAATGACCAGGCTCCGGATCCGCTCGCTGGTGTATTTCCAACCAGGAAGGTGAAGGATGCATTGCATAGATTCTGATCTGAGCCTGCATTCGATGTAATTGCTTCAAAGAATGCAACAGTAACATCAGCTGTGGAAGCTGTGCATGTACCGTTGCTGATTGACCAGCGCAGTACATAAGTTCCATAAGCATCAGCAGTGAAGGTAGCATCAGGATCGGTATTGTCACTGAAAGTACCTGTACCACCTGAAACGACTGACCATGCACCAGTACCCACGGTTGGGGTATTGGCACCAAGACCGGCAGATACGAGTGAAGCGCAGACATTCTGATTGGCACCCACTGTGGCAGTTGTAGGACTTTCGTAATAGGTAACAGTTACGTTATCGGTTGAAGCAGCGCAGACGCCGTTGGAGATCGTCCAGCGAAGAACATATACACCGTATGCATCAGCTGTGAATGTTGCATTTGCAGCAGCAGCCGAAGAGAAAGTACCTGTACCACCTGATACGATAGACCATGCACCTGTTCCGTTAGCTGGTGTGTTTGCACCCAGACCTGCAGATACGAGGGTACCGCAAAGGTTCTGGTCAGCACCGGCAACAGCAGTTGTTGGTGTAGCGTAGTTGGTGATGGTAACCGTGCTTTCTGAAGGAGTGCAGACACCGTTTGAGATGGTCCACTTGAATACATATACACCGGGCACCATTGAGGTAACGGTAGAGTTGTATGCTGTCGGGGTAGTGATAGCCGGGGTGTTGGGACCTGAGACAAGCGTCCAGAGACCTGTACCCGGGGTTGGATCATTACCTGCGAGAGTTGTATTGGTAACGTTGCAGAGGTTCTGAGCAGCACCTGCGTTTGAAACGACAGGACTTTCAAAGAATGTAACGGTCACATCAGCGGTTGAAGCGGTGCAAACGCCGTTGGAGATTGTCCAGCGAAGAACATATACACCGTAATCATCAGCAGTGAAAGTAGCATTTGCAGTAGCAGTGTTGAGAAAGCACCTGTGCCACCTGATACGATAGACCATGCACCTGTTCCAACAACCGGGGTGTTTCCACCGAGCGCAGCCGAGGTGAGGGTACCGCAGAGACTCTGGGCAGCACCGACGGTAGCGGTGGTAGGAGCCTGGTAGAAGGTAACAGTGATATCATCAGTTGAAGCAGTACATGTACCGTTGGAGATAGTCCATCTCAGCACATAGGTAGCATAACCGTTTGCAACGAAGTTTGAATTTCCTGAAGTCGGAGCAGTGAATGTACCTGTTCCACCTGATACGATTGACCATGCACCAGTACCAATAGCCGGGGTGTTGCCACCAAGGGAAGTAGAGGTAAGGGTAGCGCAATGGCTCTGATCAGCACCCACAGAAGCAGTGGTAGGAGCCTGGTAGTAGTTCACGGTAACATCAGCTGTAGAAACGGTACATGTACCGTTTGAAATCGACCAGCGCAGTACATATGTTCCATAAGCATCAGCAGTGAAGGTAGCATCAGGATCGGTATTGTCACTGAAAGTACCTGTACCACCTGAAACGACTGACCATGCACCAGTACCCACGGTTGGGGTATTGGCACCAAGACCGGCAGATACGAGTGAAGCGCAGACATTCTGGTTAGCACCCACGGTAGCAGTGGTAGGACTTTCGTAATAGGTAACAGTTACGTTATCGGTAGAAGCAGCGCAAACACCGTTTGAGATCGTCCAGCGAAGAACGTATACACCGTAAGCATCAGCAGTGAAGGTTGCATTTGCAGCAGCAGCCGAAGAGAATGTACCAGTACCACCTGATACGATTGACCATGCACCTGTTCCGTTAGCTGGTGTGTTTGCACCCAGACCTGCAGATACGAGGGTACCGCAAAGGTTCTGGTCAGCACCGGCAAGAGCAGTTGTTGGTGTAGCGTAATTGGTGATGGTAACCGTGCTTTCTGAAGGAGTGCAGACACCGTTGGAGATGGTCCACTTGAATACGTATACACCGGGCACCATTGAGGTAACGGTGGAGTTGTATGCTGTCGGGGTAGTGATTGCCGGGGTGTTGGGACCTGAGACAAGCGTCCAGAGACCTGTACCCGGAGTAGGATCATTACCTGCGAGAGTTGTATTGGTGACGTTGCAGAGGTTCTGTGCAGCACCTGCGTTTGAAACGACAGGACTTTCAAAGAATGTAACGGTCACATCAGCTGTAGATGCGGTGCAAACACCGTTTGAGATTGACCAGCGAAGAACATATACACCATAAGCATCAGCAGTGAATGTAGCATTGCCACTTGCAGTGCTTGAGAAAGCACCTGTGCCACCGGATACGATAGACCATGCGCCTGTTCCCACAACCGGGGTGTTGCCACCAAGACCTGCAGATTCAAGGGTACCGCAGAGGCTCTGATCAGCACCGACTGTAGCCGTGGTAGGAGCCTGGTAGAAGGTAACGGTGATATCATCGGTAGAAGCGGCACACGTGCCATTGGAGATCGTCCATCTCAGCACATAGGTAGCATAACCGTTTGCAACGAAGTTTGAATTTCCTGAAGTCGGAGCTGTGAATGTACCTGTTCCTCCTGATACGATTGACCATGCACCAGTACCAATAGCCGGGGTGTTTCCACCTAAACTTGTAGAGGTAAGTGTAGCGCAATGGTTCTGATCAGCACCGACTGAAGCGGTGGTAGGAGCCTGGTAGTAGTTCACGGTAACATCAGCTGTGGAAGCTGTGCATGTACCGTTGGAAACTGACCAGCGCAGTACATAAGTTCCGTAAGCGTCAGCAGTGAAGGTAGCATCAGGATCGGTATTGTCGCTGAAAGTACCTGTACCACCTGAAACGACTGACCATGCACCGGTACCCACGGTTGGGGTATTTGCACCAAGACCGGCAGATACGAGTGAAGCGCAAACATTCTGATTTGCACCTACGGTAGCAGTGGTAGGACTTTCGTAATAGGTAACGGTAACATCATCGGTTGAAGAGGCGCATACACCATTTGAGATCGACCAGCGCAGAACATATACACCATAGTTATCAGCGGTGAAGGTTGCATTTGCAGCAGCAGTGCTGGAGAAAGTACCTGTTCCACCTGAAACGATTGACCATGCACCTGTTCCGTTGGCTGGTGTGTTTGCACCAGACCTGCAGATACGAGGGTACCGCAAAGGTTCTGGTCAGCACCTGCAACAGCAGTTGTTGGTGTAGCGTAGTTGGTGATGGTAACCGTGCTTTCTGAAGGAGTGCAGACACCGTTGGAGATGGTCCACTTGAATACGTATACACCGGGCACCATTGAGGTAACGGTAGAGTTGTATGCTGTCGGGGTAGTGATGGCCGGGGTGTTGGGACCTGAGACAAGCGTCCAGAGACCTGTACCCGGAGTTGGATCATTACCTGCGAGAGTTGTATTGGTAACGTTGCAGAGGTTCTGTGCAGCACCTGCGTTTGAAACGACAGGACTTTCAAAGAATGTAACGGTCACGTCGGCAGTTGATGCGGTGCAAACGCCGTTTGAGATTGTCCAGCGAAGAACAAATACACCATAAGCATCAGCAGTGAATGTTGCATTTGCAGCAGCAGTGCTTGAGAAAGCACCTGTGCCACCTGATACGATTGACCATGCACCTGTTCCCACAACCGGGGTGTTGCCACCAAGACCTGCAGATTCAGGGTACCGCAGAGGTTCTGGGCAGCACCGACTGTAGCAGTGGTAGGAGCCTGGTAGAAAGTAACGGTGATATCATCCGTAGAAACGGCACACGTGCCATTGGAGATCGTCCATCTCAGCACATAGGTAGCATAACCGTTTGCAACGAAGTTTGAATTTCCTGAAGTCGGAGCAGTGAATGTACCTGTACCACCAGAAACGATTGACCATGCACCAGTACCAATAACCAGGTGTTGCCACCGAGTGAAGTAGAGGTAAGGGTAGCACAATGGCTCTGATCAGCACCAACTGAAGCGGTGGTAGGAGCCTGGTAGTAGTTCACAGTAACATCAGCTGTGGAAGCTGTGCATGTACCGTTTGAAATCGACCAGCGCAGTACATATGTTCCATAAGCATCAGCAGTGAAAGTAGCATCAGGATCGGTATTGTCACTGAATGTTCCAGTTCCACCTGAAACGACTGACCATGCACCAGTACCCACGGTTGGGGTGTTGGCACCAAGACCTGCAGATACGAGTGAAGCGCAGACATTCTGGTTTGCACCTACGGTAGCAGTAGTAGGACTTTCGTAATAGGTAACGGTTACGTTATCGGTAGAAACGGCACATGTGCCGTTTGAAATCGACCAGCGAAGAACGTATACACCGTATGCATCAGCAGTGAAGGTTGCATTTGCAGCAGCAGCCGAAGAGAAAGTACCGGTACCACCGGATACGATAGACCATGCACCTGTTCCGTTGGCTGGTGTGTTTGCACCCAGACCGCAGATACGAGGGTACCGCAAAGGTTCTGGTCAGCACCTGCAACAGCAGTTGTTGGTGTAGCGTAGTTGGTGATGGTAACCGTGCTTTCTGAAGGAGTGCAGACACCGTTGGAGATGGTCCACTTGAATACGTATACACCGGGCACCATTGAGGTAACGGTAGAGTTGTATGCTGTCGGGGTAGTGATAGCCGGGGTGTTGGGACCTGAGACAAGAGTCCAGAGACCTGTACCCGGGGTTGGATCATTACCTGCGAGAGTTGTATTGGTAACGTTGCAGAGGTTCTGAGCAGCACCTGCGTTTGAAACGACAGGACTTTCAAAGAATGTAACGGTCACATCAGCCGTTGAAGCGGTACATACGCCGTTGGAGATTGTCCAGCGAAGAACATATACACCGTAGTCATCAGCAGTGAAGGTTGCATTTGCAGCAGCAGTGCTTGAGAAAGCACCTGTGCCACCGGATACGATTGACCATGCACCTGTTCCCACAACCGGAGTGTTGCCACCAAGACCTGCAGATTCAAGGGTACCGCAGAGGCTCTGATCAGCACCGACTGTAGCCGTGGTAGGAGCCTGGTAGAAGGTAACGGTGATATCATCGGTAGAAGCGGCACACGTGCCATTGGAGATCGTCCATCTCAGCACATAGGTTGCATAACCGTTTGCAACGAAGTTTGGAATTTCCTGAGGTCGGAGCGGTGAATGTACCTGTTCCTCCTGATACGATTGACCATGCACCAGTACCAATAGCCGGGGTGTTGCCACCAAGGGAAGTAGAGGTAAGGGTAGCACAATGGCTCTGATCAGCACCTACAGAAGCGGTGGTAGGAGCCTGGTAGTAGTTCACGGTAACATCAGCTGTGGAAGCTGTGCATGTACCGTTGGAAATTGACCAGCGCAGTACATAAGTTCCATAAGCATCAGCAGTGAAGGTAGCATCAGGATCGGTATTGTCACTGAAAGTACCTGTTCCACCTGAAACGACTGACCATGCACCAGTACCCACGGTTGGGGTGTTGGCACCAAGACCGGCAGATACGAGTGAAGCGCAGACATTCTGGTTGGCACCTACGGTAGCAGTGGTAGGACTTTCGTAATAGGTAACGGTTACGTTATCGGTTGAAGAGGCGCATACACCGTTGGAGATTGTCCAGCGAAGCACGTATACACCGTAAGCATCAGCAGTGAAGGTTGCATTTGCAGCAGCAGCCGAAGAGAAAGTACCTGTACCACCGGATACGATAGACCATGCACCTGTTCCGTTGGCTGGTGTGTTTGCACCCAGACCTGCAGATACGAGGGTACCGCAAAGGTTCTGGTCAGCACCTGCAACAGCAGTTGTTGGTGTAGCGTAATTGGTGATGGTAACCGTGCTTTCTGAAGGAGTGCAGACACCGTTTGAGATGGTCCACTTGAATACATATACACCGGGCACCATTGAGGTAACGGTGGAGTTGTATGCTGTCGGGGTAGTGATGGCCGGGGTGTTGGGACCTGAGACAAGCGTCCAGAGACCTGTACCCGGAGTAGGATCATTACCTGCGAGAGTTGTATTGGTAACGTTGCAGAGGTTCTGTGCAGCACCTGCGTTTGAAACGACAGGACTTTCAAAGAATGTAACGGTAACATCAGCCGTTGATGCGGTGCAAACGCCGTTGGAGATTGTCCAGCGAAGAACAAATACACCGTAGTCATCAGCAGTGAATGTTGCATTTGCAGCAGCAGTGCTTGAGAAAGCACCGGTACCACCTGATACGATCGACCATGCACCTGTTCCTACAACCGGGGTGTTTCCACCAAGACCTGCAGATTCAAGGGTACCGCAGAGGCTCTGATCAGCACCGACTGTTGCGGTGGTAGGAGCCTGGTAGAAGGTAACAGTGATATCATCGGTAGAAGCGGCACACGTGCCATTGGAGATCGTCCATCTCAGCACATAGGTAGCATAACCGTTTGCAACGAAGTTTGAATTTCCTGAAGTCGGAGCAGTGAAAGTACCTGTTCCACCAGAAACGATTGACCATGCACCTGTACCAATAACCGGGGTGTTGCCACCGAGTGAAGTAGAGGTAAGGGTAGCACAATGGCTCTGATCAGCACCAACTGAAGCGGTGGTAGGAGCCTGGTAGTAGTTCACGGTAACATCAGCTGTGGACGCTGTGCATGTACCGTTGGAAACAGACCAGCGCAGTACATATGTTCCGTAGGCATCAGCAGTGAAAGTAGCATCAGGATCGGTATTGTCGCTGAAAGTACCTGTTCCACCTGAAACGACTGACCATGCACCAGTACCCACGGTTGGGGTATTGGCACCAAGACCGGCAGATACGAGTGAAGCGCAGACATTCTGATTTGCACCCACGGTAGCAGTGGTAGGACTTTCGTAATAGGTAACGGTTACGTTATCGGTAGAAGCAGCGCAAACACCGTTTGAGATCGTCCAGCGAAGAACGTATACACCGTATGCATCAGCGGTGAAGGTTGCATTTGCAGCAGCAGCCGAAGAGAAAGTACCTGTACCACCGGATACGATAGACCATGCACCTGTTCCGTTAGCTGGTGTGTTTGCACCCAGACCTGCAGATACGAGGGTACCGCAAAGGTTCTGGTCAGCACCTGCAACAGCAGTTGTTGGTGTAGCGTAATTGGTGATTGTAACCGTGCTTTCTGAAGGAGTGCAGACCCCGTTTGAGATTGTCCACTTGAATACATATACACCGGGCACCATTGAGGTAACGGTGGAGTTGTATGCTGTCGGGGTAGTGATTGCCGGGGTGTTGGGACCTGAGACAAGCGTCCAGAGACCTGTTCCCGGAGTAGGATCATTACCTGCGAGAGTTGTATTGGTAACGTTGCAGAGGTTCTGAGCAGCACCTGCGTTTGAAACGACAGGACTTTCAAAGAATGTAACGGTCACATCAGCCGTTGATGCGGTGCAAACGCCGTTGGAGATTGTCCAGCGAAGAACATATACACCGTAGTCATCAGCAGTGAATGTTGCATTTGCAGCAGCAGTGCTTGAGAAAGCACCTGTGCCACCTGATACGATTGACCATGCACCTGTTCCTACAACCGGGGTGTTTCCACCAAGACCTGCAGATTCAAGGGTACCGCAGAGGCTCTGATCTGCACCGACTGTTGCGGTGGTAGGAGCCTGGTAGAAAGTAACGGTGATATCATCGGTAGAAGCGGCACACGTGCCATTGGAGATCGTCCATCTCAGCACATAGGTAGCATAACCGTTTGCAACGAAGTTTGAATTTCCTGAAGTCGGAGCAGTGAAAGTACCTGTTCCACCTGATACGATTGACCATGCACCTGTACCAATAACCGGGGTGTTGCCACCAAGGGAAGTAGAGGTAAGGGTAGCACAATGGCTCTGGTCAGCACCTACTGAAGCGGTGGTAGGAGCCTGGTAGTAGTTCACGGTAACATCAGCTGTGGACGCTGTGCATGTACCGTTGCTGATTGACCAGCGCAGTACATAAGTTCCATAAGCATCAGCAGTGAAGGTAGCATCAGGATCGGTATTGTCGCTGAAAGTACCTGTACCACCTGAAACGACTGTCCATGCACCGGTACCCACGGTTGGGGTATTGGCACCAAGACCGGCAGATACGAGTGCAGCGCAGACATTCTGGTTAGCACCCACGGTAGCAGTGGTAGGACTTTCGTAATAGGTAACAGTTACGTTATCGGTAGAAGCAGCGCAAACACCGTTTGAGATCGTCCAGCGAAGAACGTATACACCGTAAGCATCAGCAGTGAAGGTTGCATTTGCAGCAGCAGCCGAAGAGAAAGTACCAGTACCACCGGATACGATAGACCATGCACCTGTTCCGTTGGCTGGTGTGTTTGCACCCAGACCTGCAGATACGAGGGTACCGCAAAGGTTCTGGTCAGCACCTGCAACAGCAGTTGTTGGTGTAGCGTAGTTGGTGATTGTAACCGTGCTTTCTGAAGGAGTGCAGACACCGTTTGAGATGGTCCACTTGAATACATATACACCAGGAACCATTGAGGTAACGGTGGAGTTGTATGCTGTCGGGGTAGTGATGGCCGGGGTGTTGGGACCTGAGACAAGCGTCCAGAGACCTGTACCCGGAGTAGGATCATTACCTGCGAGAGTTGTATTGGTAACGTTGCAGAGGTTCTGAGCAGCACCTGCGTTTGAAACGACAGGACTTTCAAAGAATGTAACGGTCACATCAGCTGTAGATGCGGTGCAAACACCGTTGGAGATTGACCAGCGAAGAACATATACACCATAAGCATCAGCAGTGAATGTTGCATTCGCAGCAGCAGCCGAAGAGAAAGCACCTGTGCCACCTGATACGATTGACCATGCACCTGTTCCTACAACCGGAGTGTTTCCACCAAGACCTGCAGATTCAAGAGTACCGCAGAGACTCTGATCAGCACCGACTGTAGCGGTGGTAGGAGCCTGGTAGAAGGTAACGGTGATATCATCGGTAGAAGCGGCACACGTGCCATTGGAGATCGTCCATCTCAGCACATAGGTAGCATAACCGTTTGCAACGAAGTTTGAATTTCCTGAAGTCGGAGCAGTGAATGTACCTGTACCACCAGAAACGATTGACCATGCACCTGTACCAATAACCGGGGTGTTGCCACCAAGGGAAGTAGAGGTAAGGGTAGCACAATGGCTCTGGTCAGCACCTACAGAAGCGGTGGTAGGAGCCTGGTAGTAGTTCACGGTAACATCAGCTGTGGAAGCTGTGCATGTACCGTTGGATACTGACCAGCGCAGTACATAAGTTCCGTAGGCATCAGCAGTGAAAGTAGCATCAGGATCGGTATTGTCGCTGAAAGTACCTGTACCACCTGAAACGACTGACCATGCACCTGTACCCACGGTTGGGGTATTTGCACCAAGACCGGCAGATACGAGTGCAGCGCAGACATTCTGGTTAGCACCCACGGTAGCAGTGGTAGGACTTTCGTAATAGGTAACGGTTACGTTATCGGTAGAAGCAGCGCAAACACCGTTTGAGATCGTCCAGCGAAGAACGTATACACCGTAAGCATCAGCAGTGAAGGTTGCATTTGCAGCAGCAGCCGAAGAGAAAGTACCTGTACCACCGGATACGATTGACCATGCACCTGTTCCGTTGGCAGGAGTGTTTGCACCCAGACCTGCAGATACGAGGGTACCGCAAAGGTTCTGGTCAGCACCTGCAACAGCAGTTGTTGGTGTAGCGTAATTGGTGATTGTAACCG
Organism: Bacteroidales bacterium; assembly: GCA_016707705.1. Lineage (GTDB taxonomy): Bacteria > Bacteroidota > Bacteroidia > Bacteroidales > UBA4417 > UBA4417. Next base: position 40,637 of record JADJHD010000017.1, on the reverse strand, counting down.
TGCTTTCTGAAGGAGTGCAGACACCGTTGGAGATGGTCCACTTGAATACGTATACACCAGGAACCATTGAGGTAACGGTAGAGTTGTATGCTGTCGGGGTAGTGATGGCCGGGGTGTTGGGACCTGAGACAAGCGTCCAGAGACCTGTACCCGGAGTAGGATCATTACCTGCGAGAGTTGTATTGGTAACGTTGCAGAGGTTCTGTGCAGCACCTGCGTTGGCAGTTGGTGAACCATAAACGGTAATGAATACGGTGTCATTGGTGCAAGCTGAAGGCAGAGGTGTGCCGGCATCACAAACTGAAACTACAACGGTGTCAGCGCCATTATATCCATTATCAGGAGTAAATGTGAATGCACCTGTAGCAAGGATGCTGAAGGTTCCATGTTCGGCATCAACAATCGGAGTGGTATTTACACTCAGGGCTGTGCCATCTGGGTCGAAATCGCCATTGCTCAGCACATTGCCAGTCAGGACAGAGCTGCTGCAAGTATAGAATGCCTTGCTGTAGGTAACAGGAGCATCGTTAACCGGGGTAACAGTGATGATAAGGTCAGCAGAAGCTGTTCCTCCGTTGCCATCACTGATGGTATAGGTTGCAGTTGGAACTGTTCCGTTATAATTGGCTACGGGACTGAATGAGAAGGATCCGTTGGTGTTGATCAGCAGGGTTCCAACATTGGTAATATCAACAGAAATACCAGCTGCGTAAGTCACGCCATTGACTACATACTGGGTTACGGTAAGGCCGTTTCCTTCAGTATCAGTATCATTGGTAGTAACAGAACCGGTTACTGGAGTATCCTCCGGTGTTGAAACAATATCATCAACAGCTACAGGATTATCATTGACAGCAAGTATAGTAATCAGAACCTGCTCATACTGGACAGCCCAGTTGGTTCCATCAGATGCATTGTAGTCGAAGCTTGTGCTTCCATTCCAGTTTGAAGTTGGAGTGAAAGTGAGATTTGCAATCTGAGCCTGAGTAATCACCTGGTTAAGGGTTACATCAGTTCCACTTAGCTTAAGCGTTCCATTTGAAGGTAAAGAAAGTACTTCAATACTGTTGAGAGCATCACCATCGGCATCGGTAAATACAGCGGTAAAGTCAACAGCAGCGAAAAGAATATCGTTGTCTTCATTTCCACTCTTCACTACATCAGCAATTACCGGTGAATGATCATCATTCTGGATGGTACCGGTTGCTGTTGAAGTTCCCATGGTAACGGCATTGCCATTTACAGCAAGGTTGCTCAGGGAAAATGTGAAGGTTTCGTCAGTTTCTGTCTTCTTGTCACCATTTACAAGGACTGTAACGGTTTTTGAAGTTTCACCGGCTGCAAATGACAGCGAGCCACTCTTTGCAGTGTAATCACCATCAGCAACAGTTGCTGTTCCGTTTGCTGTAGCATAATCAACAGTTACAGCAGCGCTTGAGGCAGCGGACAGACTAACTGTGAAGGTGAAATTGGTAGTTCCGCTGTTTCCTTCAGCAATTGAAATATCAGCAACACCAATTGTTGCAGCATCATCATTGGTAATTGTTCCAAGTCCGCTTGCATCAGTAAGAGTTACAGAACGTCCATTGGTTACCAGGTTGCTCAGGCTAACTGTGAAGGTTTCATTGGTTTCAACTTTGGTATCACCATTTATAACTACAGTAACAGTCTTGCTGGTTTCACCTGCTGCAAAAGTCAGGGTTGTACTTGTGATTCCGGTATAATCGGAATCGGCAGTTGTTGCTGTTCCATTTGCAGTAACATAATCAATGGTTGTTGCTACATCAGAAGCATTTGAAAGAGTGACAGTGAAAGAGAAGTTGGTGGTTCCGCTGTTTCCTTCATTATTGGTAACATCGTCAATGGTAAGGGTGGCATTGTCATCGTTAACAATGGTGCCGGTACCTGTAGATGTTCCAAGGGTTACAGCCATGCCACCGCTTGAAAGATTGCTCAGTTCAACTGTAAAGGTTTCATTGGCTTCAACCTTGGTGTCTCCGTTAATTGGAACCACAATGGTCTTGCTGGTTTGTCCGGCACTGAATACAACTGTTCCGGAAGTTGAGATGTAGTCACCATCAACAATGGTAGCTGTTCCGTTAGCGGTTGCATAGTCTACGGTTACAGTAGTTGCAGACGCTTCGGTGAGTGAAACTGTAAAGCTGAAATTGGTTGTACCGGTATTTCCTTCAGCAACTGATGCATTTCCAATGTTCAGGACTGATGCATCGTCATTTACAAGTGTTCCGGTCCCGGTTGAAGTGCCGAGCGTTATTGGACGGCTATTTACAACCAGGTTGCTCAAACTTACAGAGAAGGTTTCGTCATTTTCAATCTTGGTATCACCTGAAACAAGAACTGTGAAAGTCTTGCTGGTTTCACCTGCTGCAAAGGTCAGAGTGCCTGTTTTTGCAGTATAGTCGCCATCAGCTACTGTTGCAGTGCCATTGGCAGTTGCATAGTCAACGGTAACAGCTGCATCTGAAGCATGACTCAGAGTTACAGTGAAGGTATAATTGGTTGTTCCTGCATTCCCTTCATCGTGGGAAACATCGTTGATGGAAACAGTAGCAACATCATCATCGGTAATGGTTCCAGTTGCCTGACTATCATAAGTTACCAGGGCATTGGATATTCCGGAAAGATCAACTACATAAGTCTCTGTTACTTCAACAATGTTATCATTGATAATGGGTACAGTGAATGTTTGTGTTTCAGTAGTGGTTCCAACAAATGTCAGTGTTCCTGAAGCACTTGTGTAGTCACCTGGTTGAGTGGCTGTTCCATCGGCTGTTTCATAGTCGATGGTAAGTCCACCCTGAACATTGCCTGTAAGAGTTACAGTAAATGTTGCAGTACCTGCTGATTCGCTTACTGTTATGTCTCCTATGGCAAGTGAAGCTGCATCATCATCAGTGATATTTACGGTTGCAGTATTTGAAGCTCCAATTGAGACTCCGGAATTGCCTGAGGAAATGCTTGAAAGTGTTGCAATAACAGTTTCAGTTGGTTCCAGAATCAGGTCATTGATCACAGGGACATCAATTGTTGCACTTGTACTGCCAGCAGGAATGGTTACAGTACCTGATAAAGTATTGTAATCGTCGCCTGCAGTTGCTGTTCCTGTTACGTTATAGCTAATAACAGTTGCAGCATCCGATGCCTTTGTCATGCTAACTGTGAACTGACCATTATTGGATGGTTCACCGGCATTTGCATCATTTGCTGTAATGCTGATTACTGAAGCGTCGTTGTCTGTAATATTTACGGTTGCAGCGACAGGTGTTCCAATCGTGACATCGGCATCTCCTGAAGTAACTGAAGTAAGGGTAGCAATAACAGTTTCTGTTGATTCAACAATCAGATCATCGATAACACTTACATCAATTGTAGCAGTTGTGCTTCCTGCAGGAATGGTTACAGTGCCTGAAAGACTTGTGTAATCTGTTCCTGCAACAGCGGTACCAGTTACGGCATATGCCAGAACGGTTGCTACATCTGAAGGATGTGTAATGGTTACGGTGAACTGTCCGTTATTGGCTGGTTCTGCAGCAGCTGCATCATTGGCGGCAATACCTACAGTTGCAACATCATTATCAGTGATTGTAACGGTTGCAATGTATGGTGCTCCAATTGAGATATTGGTATTACCGGTGAGACTGGCCAGAGTTACGACTACTGTTTCATCATCTTCAAGGATGAGATCATCAAGAACTGGCATGCTGATGGTTGCAGATGTGCTTCCTGCAGGAATTGTTACGGTTCCTGAGAGGGCAGTATAATCGCTGCCTGAAGTGGCATCACCTGAAACTGTGTAGCTTACAACAGTGTTGGTTGAAGAGGTGAGGCCCATGCTAACTGTATACTGTCCGTTGTTGTTAGGTTCAGAAGCAGTTGGATCATTGGCAACGATGCTCACGGTTGTGATATCATTGTCGGTAATGTTTCCAAGTCCTGAATTATCGGCAAAGGTGATTCCGCGTCCGCCGAAATCATCCTCACTCAAATCGAGAGTGAAGGTTTCATTGGGCTCAACAACATTATCGCCATTGACAATTACAGTTACAGTATGGGTTTCACCATTTGTTCCTGTGAATGTAACAACTCCTGAGAGGGCGTCATAGTCGCTGCCTGAAGAAGCTGTTCCGTTGGTAGTAGTATAAGCTACCGTGAACGGTCCATCGGTATTTTTGCCACTATAGCTGATAGTAAATGTGTACTCAACAGTTGTTCCAAGATCTGGTTCCTGAAGGGTTACATTATTGATGCTGATGGTTGCTGCATCATTGTCAGTAATAAAGGCTGTGTCGGATGCAAGGGCAATCGTAACATTCTGGCTGTTGTTAACCAGACTGCTTAAGGTTCCCAGCAATGTTTCTGTTGGCTCTACCAGGTTATCCTCAAGAATAGGAACTGAAACGGTCTGAATGAGGGCGTTTGCTGCTCCGAAGTTATAGGTTGTGGTAGGAATTGCTGTATAATCTGCAGCTGCAAGAGCTGTGATATTTGAAGTTGCAAAATCAATGGTGATTGCATTTTGCACTGCGTTATTCAGTGTGATGGTGAAGTTTGCGGTGCCAGCTGCTTCACTTACCGTGAACCCATCGATTGAGAATGAAGAAGCATCATCATCATTAATGGTACCGGTAGCTGTTGCTGTTCCGATAGTAACCTGCTGTCCGTTGGCATTTACCAATGTAATGGTACCTGTAAATGCTTCTGTTGGTTCGGTTACTGTATTGCCTACAACCACAACTGGGATATTGACACTTGTATCACCAGGAAGAATGGTATACTGAACGGTTGTTTGTGCAGTAAAGTCACTTCCGGCAAGAGCTGTGCCTGCAGTAGTGGAATAGCTGATAATAATGGGTTCCTGAGCAGGAATATCCATGCTTGCCACAAAATTATGGGCAACATTTGCATTGGTTTCTGTAACAGTAAATCCAGTGAGGTTAATAGCAGTTACAGGGTCATCATCAAGTATGGTTCCTGTTCCGGTAGCATCATTGATGGTAGCTGATCCTGTACTTACAATATTGCTTAGTGTTACTGTGTAGGTTTCTGTAGGTTCAGAGATGGTATTGTCAATGATTGTAATTGTGATGGTTTGAGTATCTCCGGTTGTTGAACCTGCGGCGAAAGTAACGGTTCCCGTTTTTGCAGTATAGTCACTTGGTGAGAGAGCAGTAACATCAGAAGTTGCATAGTCTACTGTCAATGCATCCTGGATATGTCCGGTCAGGGTAACTGTAAATACTTCTGTTCCACTTACCACATTTTCAATAACGGTTTCATCAGTGATTACAACACTGGCCGCATCATTATCGGTAATGGTACCGGTTGCAGTTGCAGTAGCTATTGTGACAGCCTGGCTGTTGGCAACCAGATTGCTGATAGTACCCCTAAGGGTTTCAGTTGGTTCAACAAGGTCGTCATCAGTAATAGGAACTGTAACTGTTTGAGTGAGTGCATTGGCGGCACCATAAGTAAGGGTTGTTGTTCCTACAGCTGTATAGTCTGACCCAGCCAGTGCTGTTATGTTTGAAGTTGCGAAGTCGACTGTAAATGCATTCTGGACGGCCTTGCTGAGGGTAATGGTATAATCAGCGGTACCAGCGTTCTCATTTACTGTAAATCCAGTAATGGCAAGTGTTGCAGCATCATCATCAGTTATGGTTTCTGTTGCTGTGGCAGTACCTACCGAAGCCTGTTGTCCGTTGGCATTGGTCAGGGTAATTGTTCCTGTGAAGGATTCAGTTGGCTCAACAATTAGGTCGCCAAGAATATCAACTGGAATATTTACACTTGTGCTGCCTGCAGTCATGGTCACGGTAGTACCGGATTGTGCTGTATAGTCGTTTCCGTCAACGGCAGTACCGTCAGCAGTTGAGAAGCTCATTACGATATTAGCCTGTGCAGCAAGGTTCATCGAAGCGACGAAGTTCCTTGTTTGGGTAACATTGGTTTCTGTAATAGCTGCAACCGAAAGGTTAATGGTGATAACATCATTATCCTGAATTGTATAGGTAGCAGTTGGGGTTCCCAAAACTACCGTCTGGCCATTGTCGTTGAAAGTTGTAATTGTTCCTGTAAAGGTTTCAGTTGGTTCAGCTATAACATCACCAAGTATGGAAATCGGAACTGTAACACTTGTATTACCAGCCAGCAGTGTGTACTGTACATTGGTTTGTGTTGTATAGTCAGAAGCTGCTGTTGCAGTTCCTGCTGTTGTTGAGAATCGTAGAATGATATTATTCTGTGCTGTAATATCGCTTGTAATGGAAGCATTTACAGTCTGGGTTCCATCCGTCTCAGTGGTTGTGAATTCATTCAGTGTGAGCGTAATGGGGTCATCATCAGTGATGGTTCCGGCACCTGTAGCATCTGTAATTGATCCGTTACCGGTAGTGCTTAATCCACTAAGAGTAACAGTATAGTTTTCAGTTGGCTCAGCTCTGGTGTCATCAATAATTGGCACGGTGATGGTCAATGTGCTTAGGCTTGCTGAACCTGCACTAAAGGTCAATGTACCTGAAGTGCTTGTATAGTCACTGGGTTGCAGAGCTGTTCCATTGGATGTGGCATAGTTTACTGATAATGCATCCTGTATGTTTCCTGATAATGTAACAGTGAATACTGCAGTTCCGGCATCTTCGGCAACTAACATGTCGCTGATACTTACACCGGCTGTTTCATTGTCAGTAATATAGCCCTGAGCCTGTGTGGTAGCACCACCACCTGAAAGTGTAACACTTTGTCCGCCTGCCTGCAGGTTGCTCAACCTTCCATAGAGATCTTCAGTAGGTTCAACCAGATTGTCATTGGCAATGGTGACTGTTACAGTCTGAGTATTTAAATTGGCTCCACCGAAATTCAGTGTTGTTGTGGGTACTGCTGTATAATCCAGGCCATCCAGAGCTGTATGGTCAGCTGTTGCGAAATCAACAGTGAAGGCTGTCTGGACGGATTTATCCATAGTAATGGTGAAGTCAGCGGTTCCGGCTGTTTCACTTACTGTGAATCCCGTAACTGTAAGCACTGCTGCATCGTCATTCTGGATTGTTCCGGTTCCGGAATTATCAGAGAATGTGATGGTTCCGGCTGGTGCACTAACAGGAACGATATTGCTGAGGCCCATCAGGAAGGTTTCATCAAGCTCTACCTTTTGGTCGCCATTGATGGTTACTCCAATTGTCTGGACTTCATTCATGGTTCCTGCAAAGGTCAGTGTGCCTGATTTCAATACATAGTCTGCATCAGCTGTTGTGGCTGTATTGTCAGCAGAAGCATAGCTTAATGTAAGACCATCTTCTACGTCCATGCTCAGGGTAACATTAAAGGTCAGGGTCTTTGTGCCGCTGTTTCCTTCAGTTGTTGAAACATCATTGATGGCAAGGGTAGCATTATCATCATTGGTAATTGTTCCTGTACCTCTCTTGCCAATTTCTGGGATGGTTACATTTCTTCCCGGAGCAGTAACTGCATTCAGAACCACCCTGAAAGTTTCATTTCCTTCAACCATTACATCACCATTTACAAGGACGGTTACGGTCTTGGTTTCTCCAACTGTTCCGTCAAAAGTCAAAGCACCGGATACCGATGTGTAGTCTGAAGGGAATTTGGTGGTTACATTCTGGGAATAATAGGTAACTGAATAACCTCCAATTACCTGAGCTCCTGAATGTGTAACAGTGAATAAATAAGTGGTTGTACCGGCATTGCCTTCAAGATGGATTACATTGTCAATTGCCAATGTAGCTGCATCATTGTCAAGGTTGTTGACAGTAACATCATTTGGATTAAGAGGATCGTAATTTGGATCTGTGGTTCCGAAAGCATTGACTGCATTTACAACAGTATAGGTGACATTGCCGTCAACAACTATATCATCTACACCTGTTACGGTTACTGTTTGAGGAACATTCCAATCTGCAGCAGTAAAGGTTAGCAGAGCAGGTGATACCGTACCTTCGGTTGTGTCGCTGCTGGTTACATCAACTACTACATTGTAATTCTCAGTATCAGTAGCGGGTTTGCTGGTTAATACCACTGTGAAGGTTGCTGTTGTTCCTGCCTCTGAAGTAGAAAGGGAGAGTGGGGATACAACAAAGCCTGCCGCATCATTGTCAGTACTGTTCACATTCACGTCGGCTGCTACCCTGTTGTCGTAGGTAGTATCAGTGGATGAGGCGTTGCTGGTTATAATATGATAGACAACAGTGCCATCAACAATCAGGTCATCAATTCCTGTAACGATTACGGTTTGTGTTGTATTCCAGTTAACCGGGGTAAATGTGAGCGATTTTCCGGCAGGGGTTGTTACATCACCTTCAGTAAGGTCATCGCTGCTGAGAGTTATGGTTACATTGGCTGTAGGTTCTGAATTCAGCTTAACAGTAAAGGAACCTGTTCCACCAGCTTCAGTTGTGGTAATGTTAGTAGGATTAACTGTAATTCCGGCTGCATCATTGTCAATATTGACAGCTGCAACATCAGCAGGTTCAGCAAAGTAATATCCGGAACCAACATCTGTAAGAAGCTGGTTGGTTACTATGACTACTGTATAGTTAATATCTCCATCATCAACATCATCGTTTACACCTGTTACAGTTACAACCTGAGGAGTGCTCCAGTTGGCTGTGGTAAAGGTTAAGCGGCTGGTTGATAATGTTCCTTCGGTAAGGTCGGAGCTTGAAAGGTCGAAAACAACATTTCCTGATGGTGCTACCGGCAGTACTACTGAGAAGGTAGGCTTAGGATTGATGTTTTCATAGGTGATGATGGAAGTAGGGCTAACAGTTACAGCATCAGGAGGCAAAGCATTTATGGTCACTGTAAAGCTGCAGGTTTGACTGTTGCCTGCTGCATCGTATGCTACATAAGTTACCGTCGTGGTTCCCAGATTGAATGTACCGCTTAGCAGTTCATTGATTCCGTTGGCCTGTGCGGCTGCAACCGTTGCTCCTGAAAGGGCATAGGTGAGTTTGGTAACAGCGCAGTTATCTGAACGGGTTGGAGCAGCAATTGGATCTACTACCGCAGATGTGTTTCCGGCTAATGCAACACTTTGAGTGATGTTGCCCGGACAAGTTATGGCTGGATTCTGGTCATCGGTTACCACAACATTGAAGGATGTGGTGGTAGTGTTTCCATAACCATCAGTAGCTGTCCAAGTTACCACTGTTGTTCCCTTCTCGAATACCTGTCCGTTGAGGGTGGTATCAGGAAGTGTTACAACTGTGGTTGCACCGCTTACTGTATATGTTTTTGTTGGATAAGGATCACAATTGTCAGTAACATCCCAGAGATTATCACTATGGGTATAGGTACAAACATCGGTATCAGTTACTTCATTCCTGTCGGAAAGGTCATCCAGTGTTGGAGCCAGAGTGTCCTCAACAGTTACGGTATTTGAGCAGACATGGAAATTGCCGGCTGCATCAATTACCTTCAGGTAGATGGTATTTGCACCAACATCTGAGCAATGATAAATTACAGAATCACTGAATGCAACATTGTTCTTTGATACCAGATAAGTGACGATTCCGCAGTTATCGGTTGATGTATTGTTAATCATGGTTGGATTAACCGCTGCACTTCCGTTTCTTCTCAGTTCTGCAGTATATGCCTTGCATAGAGCAACTGGGTTTTCATCATCAGTTACTGTTACTGTAAAGCTGCAGCTTGAGCTGTTGGTGGATCCGTCAACTGCTGTCCATGTAACGGTTGTAACACCCTTGTTGAATACTACACCGCTCAGACTTGTGCCTGTTCCGGTTGTAACACCGGTGAGGGTATAGGTAAGTGAAGCTATTGATGTACAGTTATCAGTTGCAGAAGCATCCCAGCTTACGTTAGGATGTGTATAGGTACAAACACCGTTGTCGGTGGTTACTGCCTGATTTCCGCTTACTGCACAGGTAATCTCAGGATCAACCTGATCCTGGACTGTCACAACTGCAACGCAGGTTGACACATTGCCGTGGTTATCGGTTACAGTTAAAGTATCATTGTTTGCACCAAGATTAGCACAGGTGAATGTGGTCTTTGAAGCAGCGAGGCTTGCTATTCCACACGCATCACTTGATCCGTTATTGATATCACCGGCTACTATGGTAACAGTGCCGGCTCCGTTTAACTGAACAGTAATATTCTTGCAAACTGCAGTTGGAGGAACATTGTCCACAACTGTAACAGTAGCAGTACAAGTATCGGAATTACTGGCTGGATCTGAAACGATAAGTGTAACAGTTACAGGTGTGCCGATATTTGTGCAGTTAAATGTATTCGGGCTTACAGTGCGGGCGCTGATGCTGCAATTGTCAGTTGATCCATTGTCTACATCAATTCCAGCAATGGTTGCAGTGCCGTTGGCTGCCAGCTGAACAGTAATGTCCTTGCAGGCTGCCACTGGAGCGATAAGATCCTGAACAGTTACAGTAGATGTACAAGTTGCTACATTGCCATTGACATCAGTTACAGTCAGGGTTACAGTATTTGCACCCAGATTGTCGCAATCAAAACTGTTTGGACTCACTGCAAGGCTCTGGATTCCACAATTATCGGTTGATCCGTTGTCGATGTCGCCTGCTGTGATACTGGCAGTTCCGCCGGCATTGAGCTGTACTGTTTTTACCTTGCAAACTGCAGTTGGAAGCTGGGCATCCGTTACAGTTACAGTAAATGAACAGGTTGAGCTATTGGCCGAAGGGTCAGTTGCGGTCCAGGTAACTGTAGTAACGCCGGTATTGAATACCACTCCGTTAAGAGTAGTACCTGTGCCGGTTGTTGCTCCTGTCAGTTCATAGGTAATTGAGCTTACCGTTGTGCAACCGTCAGTTGCTGAAGTATTCCAGTTATTGTTGGGATGAGTATAGGTACAAAGGTTATTGTCAGTATTTACTGCCTGATTTCCGCTTACCCCGCATGTGATGACAGGCGCTACCTGGTCAGCTACGGTTACAAGGGAAGTGCAGGTTGAACTGTTGCCATTATTATCGGTAACGGTAAGGGTTACTGTGTTGGTGGCAGGATTTGAACCAAGATTTGTGCAATCAAAGGTTGATTTGTCTATAGCGAGGCTTGCAATTCCGCAGGCATCACTTGAGCCATTGTTAACCAGATTGGCTGTTATGTTTGCATGTCCGGTTCCATCCAATTGTACAGTGATATTCTGGCAAACAGCAGTTGGTGCTGTATTGTCGACCACCGTCACAACAGCGGTGCATTCATCAAAGTTTCCGGCTGGGTCAGTTACACGCAGAACAACATTGTTTGTTCCAATATCGGTACAGTCAAATGTGTTGGGTGTAGCAGTTCTTACAAGAACGCTGGCGCAGTTGTCGTATGAGCCATTGTCAATATCAAGACCTGTGATGGTCTTTGTTCCATTGGCTGCCAGGTTAATCGTTATATTTTTGCAAACGGCAACGGGATTGATGTCGTCAACAACGGTAACTGTTGATGTACACGTAGATATATTGCCATTATAGTCGGTAACAGTAAGTGTAACACTATTGGTTCCAACATCGCCGCAGTCAAATTCTGTCTGACTGGCTGAGAGGTCCATGATTCCGCATGCATCGGAAGATCCGTTGTCAATATCGGATGCAAGTATGGTTGCTGATCCAAGTACATCCAGGTATACGGTAATATCCTTGCAAACAGCAGTCGGATGGATCGTATCTTCAACAGTTACTACAGCGGTGCAGGTTGCAGCGTTTCCTGTTGAGTCAGTTACTGTAAGGAGTACGTTATTATCTCCGGAATAGGAGCAGTCAAACACATCCGGGGTAACTGTCATGCTGGCAATTCCGCCCGGGTCATTTGAACCAAGTGCAATTGCAGCAATATCAGTACTGTCGAGTGTGTAATTACCGCTAGCATCCAGGTAGACAGTTAATGGATTGCAAACAACACCCGGATTCTGGTCATCAGTAATGATAACCTTGTAGCTTCCTGTGCTTGAATTGCCATGAATATCGGTAACTGTCCAGATAACGGTATGTTCTCCAATTGCAAACTGAACTCCAATAATTGTAGTTGTTGTGTCAGTTCCAACAGAGGTTCCTCCATCGATCGTGTAGGTTATTGTTGCAACCTCGCAGTTGTCGGATACTATTGGATCCCAGTCGTCATCAGCAGGAGACTTTGAAGTGTAATGATTCACACCTGCGTCAATGCTTCTGTACTGGTTTTCAACGGTATTTACTAGTGGATCTTCAATATCTGTAACTGTAAAGACAGTGGTACAGGTTGCACTGGAATTTCCGCTTACATCATAGAGCCTCCAAACCACTGTTGTTGTTGGCTGCGCAACAGTACCAACCGGTATTTGCTGTCCAACAAGGGTAGTGCTTAGATTGGTGCCGATTTCCGGTCCTCCGTTGATTGAATAGGTGAGTTTTGAGAGCTCGTCATTATCTGAGAATCCGTATGGGTCATATTCTGATCCTGGAATGAGATAGTAGCATACGCCGGACTCTGCATTCTTGGCAACGGTTGCATCCGGACAATGATCAATCAATGGTAGCTGATGATCCTCCACTATTACCTGAATGATGCAGGAAGAGGCATTATTGCTTGAATCAACTGCTGTCCAGGTTACATTGGTTATCCCTACAGGGAAGGTGGCATCTGCCAGGCTTTCTGTATGGTTGTAGCTATTGGTTAATTCAACGTAGCAATTATCAAGGTAGGTAGGATCAAATTCAGTTCCGTCAGTGGTATAGAATGCTTCATCAACATCTGTATTTCTGTAGAATGGTGATCCTGCATGACAGGTAATTGTTGGGGAAACTGTATCCAGGACTGTTATATCAAATGAATAAATCAGGGAATTACCGGTTGAATCAACAACGGTATAGGTAACCTCAGTTACTCCAACAGGGAAGGTATAACCCGGATCTGCATAATTTGGCAATACAGTGATAATCAGGCTATCTTCCGGAGTTACGTTATCAATGAATACAGGAGGTACATAGGAAACAATGGCACCACAGCTATTGGTAGCATAAGCTGTTGTACTTGCAGGTGCAGTTAAAAGTCGGGGAGGTTCGTCATCAATTACATAGGCATAAAAGACGGCTTCACTACGGTTGCCCTTATCATCTTCAGCATGCCAGGTAACGGTATTTTCACCAAGATGCAGATGCAATCCGGCAAGGGTTGAAAGTCCGTATTCATTTACAAGTTTTACTACAATACCGCAGTTATCGGTTGCAGTAACGTCATCAAATTCATCACCCTGCACAGTATAATAGTTCTGATTCAGGTCAGTATGTCTTGTTTGGTTGCCAGGCACAACAATTACCGGTGCTTCATGGTCTTCAATGGTAACCATGAAATTACAGGTATCGATATTGCCGTTCATATCGGTGGCTGTCCAGGTAATTCTGGTCTGTCCGGTAGCTCCAATTCCATGTCCTCTTGGAATAGCAACACCTGACATTGTATTGCTGCCAGTGATGGTATCACCGCTTACAGCATCAACAAACTTGTAGGTAATGGTTGGAAGAGCGCAATTGTCAGTATAATCAGTCGGGTCAAATTCATTACCCATAACCTGATAGGAGCAAAGGCCCGAATTGGTATTTCTGACTTTATTGGTTACGCAACTAATACTTGGAGGAGTATCCTGGACTACTACATTAAACTGGCAGGTGCTTACATTGCCACGGTTATCTGTAGCTGTATAGGTTACAGATGTTGTGCCTACTGTAAACAGGCTTCCGGGATCATGGTTGGTAACAAATGAAGCCACACCACTACATGCGTCGGTTGCCTGAAGCGGAGGCCATGAAGCCATTGCAGTACATCCGTTTCCTGATGAAAGGACAGTTATGGTTGAAGGACAGCCGGTAATTACTGGTCCTTCATTATCGTTTACAACAACCTTCTGGTAATAAACTGCTACATTTCCGCTTGGGTCAGTTGCTGTCCAGCGAACATTGGTTGTATCCAGCAGGAAGGTTGCAGGTGCATTGCTTGCAAGAACTACCACTCCGCAATTATCGGTTGCAGTTGGGGTAGCCAGTGTCATGGTTTTAGTACAGGTACCGGGGTCAACATTAACGGTCACCATTGGTGGATCTGGTGAGAATACCGGAGCAACATTGTCAATCACAGTAATAGTGTGAGTGCATGTACTTGTGTATTCTGTTCCATCAATAGTCTGCTTTGCAGTCCAAATAACTGTAGTGGTTCCGGCTGGGAATGATGCTCCGTCAAGAGTTGTAGTCAAAGGAGCTGAAGCAAAATTGTGAGTAAGCGTTCTGCCGGCAATAATCGAAAGGGAAATAAAGCTTGCATCAAGTTCAGTGCCGCTAACTACATAATTGCATCCGGAATTGTTATTCCTGTTTGCATTGTCAACACAACTGATTCTTGGTTTGAACGAATCTACAATTGTAACATTTACAACACAGGTATCAGTATTGCCGCTTCCATCAGTTACTACCCAGGTAATGGCATGGTCGCCAATGCTGAGATGAACGCCATTCAGATAATTGGAATTATTGAAATCATTCACATAGGAGGAAACGCTGCAGTTATCGCTGTATGAAGGACGGAATTCACTTCCCTTTACGGTATAATAGTCAACATACAGATTGTCAAATTCACGATAGTAAGTGGTTAATGGACAATTAATTACCGGAGGAATGTTATCAACAACAGTTACGGTTTGTGTATGGTATACTTCCCTGCCATTGGCATCGGTTGCTGTCCAGTAAACATTGGTAGTTCCTCTGTCGAAATCGTCTCCGGATGGATAATGGGAATAGGTAATTGTTCCTGGAGCGCCGCAGTTATCAGTAGCAGTGGGAGTTCCCAGATCAACGTTGGTTGCTGTGCATGATCCGGCATCAACATTAACGGTAACATTTGCAGGCCAGGTTACAACAGGGTTCTCATCATCATAAACTGTGATAGTGTATGTACAGCATACATTGGTATTGGTTCCGTCACTAACAGTCCAGGTAATGATTGTGCTTCCTTCTGGAAGAACTGCACCGGCAAGGGTGGAATTTCCGTTGAAACTGTTTGAATAGGTGAGTGTTGGTGGAGGTGTTGCAGTAGAAGTAATGTCAAACTCTGAACCTACTACGGTATAACTGCACACTCCTGCATCAGTTCCAACAAGGATGTTTGCACGGCAAGTTACAGGTGGATTTGCAGTATTGCTTACTACAATCTGAACGGTGCAGGAGGATGTGTTTCCTGCTGCATCTGTGGCTGTCCAGACAATATTATGGGTTCCAACAGGCAACTGTTCGCCACCGAGATAGCTTAAACCGTTGAAGTTGTTGGTATAGGTTGAAATGGATGAACAATCATATACACCAAATGGGCCAAATTCATATCCGTTAACGGTATAATATGTTCCCAGTGGATCATCTGCTTCACGACAGAATGGCGGCGGACAGCTGAGGATTGGGTCATCATCATCCACAACTGTAACAGTTTGAACCGCAGTTCCAATATTTCCGTGAATATCCTGTACCCACCAGGTAACATTGGTGGTTCCAATAGGGAAGTATACAGGGGCATTGCTGGTGTAGTAGTTGATTCCGCAGTTGTCACTTCTTACAGGAGTACCAAGATCAAGACCAAAGGCATAGCAGCCGCTGTTGGTTGTGGTATTGATATTGGCTGCCGGGGTAATAACAGGGTTCTCATGATCTTCAACAAATACATAGAAAGCACAGGTATTGGTGTAAACAGTTCCGTTAATGGTCTGAGTGGCTGTCCAGGTAACAATGTATGTGCCTACAGGGAAAACAGCTCCTGCCAATGTGGAGGAACTATTATAGTCGTTGGTAAGTGTTGCAGCAGGTGAAGTGGAGGTAGCATTGAATTCAGTGCCCACAACTGTGTAACTGCACACTCCGGTATTTGTATTCTTAAGTTTATCCCCTACGCAAGTGATTGGAGGATAGAGGTCGGTAAGTACATTAACAACAACGTCACAGGTGGTAATATTACCTGATGGGTCAACTGCTGTCCAAGTAATGGTATGAGTACCGGCGTCAAGATGAGCGCCATTCAGGCTGGATGTTCCGTTAAAGCTATTGGTGTAGGATGACAGACTGCAATTGTCGGTAGCAATCGGCTTAAATTCATTAACACCTACAGTGTAATAGGTGTGTCCTATGTCAATAACGCGGGTGTAAGCTTCTGCAGGGCAGGAGATTACTGGATCCACATCATCTACAACGGTAATGGCAATTGTCTTTTTCCTTGAATTGCCGTAAAAGTCCTTGACGGTCCATTCAACATTTGTTGTTCCAACCGGGAAGTTTACATACTCAAGTGATCTGTAGAGGTTATAATTATTAAGGATATTGAAGTTTCCGGGAGTACAATTATCTACAACACTTGCAGGGTCAAATTCTGTTCCAACGGTAGTGTAATAGCAACTTGTTGATGAAGTTGAACGTGTGGCTGTTGCAGGAAGCTCATAAGTTGGAGCTGTTACATCATGCACATTTACTTCAAACTGCATCGTTGTTGCATTCCCGCTTGGGTCGGTAGCAGTCCAAACTACTACTGTGATTCCAACCGGGAACTGAAATCCGTCGAGTGTGTTTGAATTATTCTGGTTGTTTACCAATGTTACGTTACAGTTGTCGGAAACTGATGGATTAAATTCTCCGTTTACAGCGATATAATAGCAAACATCGCCGGGAGCATTTCTGTCCTGATCGGCTATCGGGGTGATTACAGGATTGGTATTGTCAATGACCTTTACATTGAATCCGCAATCTTTTGAGTTACCTGACTGGTCAGTTATGGTCCATACAATAGTGTGGGTTCCGCCACTGAGTTCCACTCCTGCAAGGCTTGTTCCAACACCCGGCACTGCGTCAAGGGTGTAGCTGATGGTAAAAGTTGCATCGCAGTTATCAGTTATTGAACTTGGATCAAACTCAGTTCCTGAAACAACATAATTACACTGTCCGGCAGGTACCTGGCGAACTAAATTTCCATGGCATACATATACCGGGGCCTGATTATCAGTAACACTGATGGTGAATGGAGTCGATACTACTGTATTGCCGTTAACATCAGAAAGCGTCCATACGATGGAATAACTATGAGTCGGATCTTTGGCAAGCTGCAAACCGGACAATGAACTGCTGCCGGTAAATATTGTACTTCCATTCTTGGTAATTACATAGGTTGGATTCTGGGTAGAACAGTTATCACCAACATTGCGAAGGTCAAAATCAGTTCCTGGAACTGTATAATAGCAAACGCCCGGATCAGTGAATTTTGCATATGCATAACTGCCTGCAGGTGATCCTGTTGGCTGATCGAAAATCGGATCCTGATTATCATCTACCCTTACATAAATTGTACAGGTTGATGAGTTGTTTGATCCGTCAGTTGCAGTCCACACAATGGTATCTGAACCAACAGGTATCTGCTTTCCAGCCAGGGTATTGCTTCCGTCAAATGAATTGATAGCTGATACTGCACATCCATCGTCAGTAGTTGGGTCAAATTCCGTTCCAACAACTGTATAGAAACAAACGCCCGTACCGGCTTCTCTTACAAATGGACTGAGTGGGGTGCTTCCTGCAGGACAGGTAAGATTTGGAGGGGTGAGGTCAGTAACAATTACATTAAAGCTCATGTAAGTGGTATTTCCTGCTGCATCCTTAGCCCAGTAGCGAATCAGGGTAGTACCGACAGGGAAGGTGCTTCCGCTTGGAAGTCCTGCTACCTGTCCGAAAATTGTAACGGCACAGTTGTCGCTGTAGGTTGGTGTTGCCCAGGTTACAACAATTCCGCATCCGGTTGAGATGCTTTCATTGATATTTGGCATTGGGTTGATTACCGGTGCATCATCATCAGCAACGGTTACCCTGAATGAACTGGTACGGGTATTGGTTCCGTCGCTTACAGTCCAGACAATATTGTTCAAACCTGTTGGCAGTACAACACCTGCAAGGGTGGTTGCTGAAACAGGAGCATTGGAATTTATGGTATAGGTAACAGAAGTTACCGAGCAGTTATCAGAATATGTTGCATCGAATTCAGTTCCTGAAACAGTATAACCGCAACCTGTGTTGGTGTTGCGGTTCTGGTTACCAATACTTGAAATGATAGGCGATTGGTTGTCCACTACTGTCTTGGTGAATTCAAGCGGTACCGTACTCACATTTCCTGCTGCATCAGTTGCATTCCAGGTAATGACATTGGCACCTTTCAGAAGTTGCTTGCCAGCCAAAGATCCTGTTCCGCTAAGTGTAGTTGCTCCGCTTATGGAATATGAAAGCACTGTACCTGTGCAATTGTCAGTGGCGGTTGGATCAAATTCAGATCCTTTTATCACGTAATAGCATAGATTCGGGTCAGCATTGATGGAAGAAGTGACCGTCAGTGCAGTTGCAGTAACAGTTGGTGCGAGGTTATCAGCAACGGTTACAGATGCATTGCAGGTACTTGTATTTCCTGCTGCATCCTTAACAGTCATAACAACTGTATTGGCACCCTTATTCGAACAGTTGAAGGAAGTCTTGCTCAAAGTAATAATCAAACTACCTTGTGCAGTACAGTTATCGGTTGATCCGTCGTTTACATCTCCTACAACAAGGGTAGCAATTCCGGATGCATTAAGGTAGATAGTAGCTGCCTTGCAACGGGCTACAGGAGCTTCTGATTCAGTTACTGTTACAGTAAAACTACATGGATTGCTGGTATTGTTTGAAGCATCCTTCACAGTATAGGTCACTGTTGTGTTTCCAATTGGGAAAGTGGCTCCCGGTACATGTGACTTGGTCCATACAAGGCTTCCTGCTGTAGTACAGTTGTCAGTTGCAGTAGGTTCCGTCCAACTTGCAGTTCCGGTGCAAAGTCCGGCTGTATTGGCAACAACTACCGTTGTCGGACAACCGCTGATTACCGGTTTCTGATTATCCACCACTGTAACATTGAAACTGCATACATTGCTGATGTTTCCTGCAGCATCGGTTGCTGTATAGGTCACTGCTGTGGTTCCGGCAGTAAACAAAGTTCCCGGGGTGTGTGATTTTGTCCAGACAAGGTTACCTGAACTTGTACAGTTATCGGTTGCCGATGGTTCAGTCCAGGAAACAACTGCAGTACAAACTCCGGGATCACTTGATTTGGTAATATTTGCCGGGCAGCCGCTGATAACCGGTTTCTGGGTATCATTTACGGTTACTGTGAAGGTACAAGTATCACTCACATTATTGGATCCATCCTTAACCGAATAGGTAACAGTTGTTGTTCCTACCGGGAAGGTTGAACCGGGAGTATGTGATTTTGTCCACACTAGGCTTCCTGATGCAGTGCAGTTATCAGTTGCGGTAGGTTCGGTCCAGGTTACTACAGCAGAACACTGGTTGGCAGTATTTGAGGCTGTAATATTTGCCGGACAATCGCTGATCACTGGTTCTTCAGTATCAGTTACCGTCACTGTGAAGCTGCAGGTAGCAGTATTATTGGAGGCATCAGTTACCACGAAGGTATTTGTGGTCACGCCAACCGGGAAGGTTGAGCCTGATGCAAGACCAGTCGTCTGCTGAGTTGACGCTCCGGCACAAAAATCAGTGCCAACCGGAGTAGTGTAGGTTACTACCTTGCCACAACTTCCGGCTGTAGCTGTTACGGTAATATTCTCCGGACAGCTGATAACTGGATTTTCGTTGTCGGTCACAGTAACAGTGAAACTGCAGTTAGAGGTGTTGCCTGCAGCATCTGTACTGGTAAAAGTATTTGTGGTGACACCAACCGGATAAAGTACACCTGAAGCTAAACCGGCAGTCTGCGAGGTTGACACTCCTGCGCAGTTGTCAGTTCCAACGGGAGCAGTATAGGTAACAACTGCACCACAGGAACCGGCATCCACGTTTGTGGAGATGTTTGCCGGACAACTGATTTCAGGGTTCTGGTTATCCTGCACTGTCACAGTAAATGTACAGGTGCTGGTTCTGCCACTTGCATCAGTTGCTGTGATGGTTACCAACTGGGTTGATCCGTCTCCGCCATTGAGGGCAGTTGCAGCAACAGGTGATTGAGTCAGTACTACCCCTCCGGCTCCGCAATTATCGGTTGCGGTGATTCCAAGGGTGGTGATATAATTTGGAAGAGTCGCCGTGCATGTTCCTGCATTCATATTCAGGTCACGGTTGGCGGGGCAATTTGTAATCTGAGGATCCTGGTTGTCAACAACTGTAATTGTGAAGGTCCAGGTATTTGTATTGCCATTGATATCGGTGATTGTCCAGAGAATAACATTGGCGCCTTTTGAAAGCTGTACATTAGCCATGCTGTTGGTTCCTGATGCTGTGGTAGCTCCGCTTACTGCATAGGCCACCGATTGAACTCCGCAGTTATCGGTGGTTACAGTTGGATTGAACTCAGTTCCGGATACAGTATAGTAACATTGACCAGCGTCGGTATTTTTGTTTCCTGTAACAGATGTTCCGCTGATTGCCGGATTTTCCACATCCTGAACGGTAACTGTAAAGGAGCAAGAACTAAAATTGCCACTGGCATCAGTGGCAGTAATTGTAACCAATTGTGTGGAGCCGTCACCGCCGGCAAGTACAGTGCCGGGAGCAGGATTTTGTGTTTTGACTATGGAGCCTGCAGCGGTGCAATTATCACTTGCCGTAGCTCCTGCCCTGTAATCAGGGAGCGTCGCAGTGCAAGTCCCTGCCGTCATGTTCAGGTTTTGACTTGCCGGACAACTGATTGTCGGTACCACATTGTCAACCTGTACCGTATAAGCTTGCGACTTTGTACATCCATTGGCACTAATCGCATGCACATTGTAGGATGTAGTCGCAGCAATGGAGGTTGTATAGGGGATATCTCCTAACTTGGCATTATTCGCCTGATTCCACAACTCATAGGTGCTGCCATAGGTAGCTGATGCGGAGAGTGTAAAATTCACCCCCGGACAAACCGGCGCTGCGGGATTGGTTGAAATGCTGAGGTTAATTGGCAGCGGATTAACAGTAATTGTTACCGATCCGCTCAGGTCACCGAGATACTGAACCGGGTTACTGCTAAACGCTATACTAACCAGCGTGTAAGTTGTTGTTATAATGGGCGATACCGTAATGGGACTATCATCCGTATAGGGTGTCACTGTAAACTGACTTGTACCGTCGGTATAAATCACTGTGAATGGAGGATCCCCCCCATCTATGGTTACAGCAATTGTAGTGCTGCCCCCCTCACAGATTGTAGTGGGACCGACGCTGTGAATCACAGCCTGGGCCTGCACTTGATTGATACTTAAGGTAATGCAGACAAAACCCATTAAAAACAAAACAGGCATACGATTGCCTGTGCGGAAATTGTTTCCTTCGCGGTTAACGAAAAGATTTCTCATGACGCTGGTGGTTTATTCTTATAATTATGCTTTGATGACCTTTTAATGATCATCCCCTGAAATCAATTGATTTCAGGATAAAGACTCAATTCAAATCGGGTAGACACCTTTAGTAGGGGGAAGAGAAAAGTAAAACCGAGTCTTTGTAGTAAGAATTTGGAAGGAAGAAGAGTGGAGTGGAAATAAAATAGATAGAAGAGAAAGTGTGTCCCTGAATATTTGCAGCGCTCTGTAATAAGTGGTATCAATGCCTCTGGAAAATGGAAGTGACGGGGAGAATTCCCGCATAATTGAGGATTGAGCAGTTTTGAAATTCATGACAGAGTAAATAAACTGCAGATAGACAATGAGTTAATTAGTTTTTTGTTTATCTATCTGGACAAAACCAAGCAAAATTTTCTGATTTTTTCCTTGCTTTTCGGGACTGGTCAGGTCCTCTATTTGTCCATATTTAATTGTTTATTGACCTTAAGTTTAAAAGTAATACACTTGTCCCAAAAAAAATCTGCTATTTCATTATGGAAATTATTCAAATTATTTCCATGTGATTGATACTGTGTGGATATCGCACCCCAAATGACATTTGTACTCAAAGAAGACAAGTTTGCGAAAGCTCATGCCTGAATTAATTGGGAATTATCTGTCATATGCATAATCAAGTCCTTAACTTTCCTGATCCATCTTGTTGCCGGAGGAGAATTATGCAAAGGATGCTCAATATCCATGAAGCATATCCTGCAATCTTGCTTCTTTTTCTTTTTGAGTTTATTGCAGGCATCTATGAATTCTAACGATGCTTCTATGTACTCTTTAAAAGGAAAGCGTTTTGGCTTTTCATAACGAAACTCCTGTCTTTGCAAAAAATTGGACATCCCTTTGAGAGTGAGATCCCCTTTGAACTTATTGAATATGAATGCAAAGATTTCTTTTACTGTCAGATTTACAGTAGTATTAGGTTGTTCAATAAGTGCTTCTTGTTGCTTTTTGGTAGGGGAACTTATCCCACCAATAAAACTATCAGACAAAAGACCTTTAGTCCACTTTTCTTCGAATAAAGTATACCAGCGGCAGATAGAAGAATAATCAAGTATAAGTACTTCAGCAATATGCTCATATGTGTAACCACTATCAAGCATCAAGATGGCTTTAATTTTATCACACACACTTTTCTCCCTCCGTCTTTTGTAAAGCACTCTTAAATCATACTACTTTTCTCCTGGAAAGGATCACTCATTTAAGAAGCAAATTAAGATTGAATAAGGCCTTCAATCGAGACAAGACGCTATTACTTATGAACAGCAGATGGTTAATTATTCGCAGACCTATTAAGCCTTGGAATAAAAAAATAAAAAAAAGTCCCGAAGGACTTTTCATTTTAGTACAAGCAGTACTTAAATCACCTAAACATGAAAGAAATTAGAAATATCTTGGGGAAACCATGCGCCTTTTGAAGATGTCGAAATCAAATCCAAGGCGGATTTCATGTGAACCACTATTTGAGGATAATAATTCGTTGAACCAAATGTCGTATGAGTAACCAACTCTCAGATTATCGGAAACATTGAATTCGGTCATAAGAGAAAGAGCTTTTTCGGTGCGGTATGATGCGCCAACCCAGAAAGTACCTGCAAACTGGAAGCTTGCATTCAAATCCATTTGTGGAGGTGCATTCTGAACAAACTTTACGAGAACTGAAGGACGAAATACAACCTGATCGGAAACCTTGAAGGCTGCACCGGCCATACCGTAGAAATGACGGAGCAACTTGGTGAATTCTTCCTTACCGTTTACTGAAACAATTCCCATCTGATTCTGAAGCAGCTGCTTTGATGAGAATCCAACATAATACTTGTTTGAATAATAATAGATTCCAAAGGCTGCATCGGGAACTGCCTTGTTCTGCATTGGAGCTGTGAGAAGTGGATCGTTTGATTCACCGGTTACTATCCTTGACCAAAGAACGTCAGTGTACTTGTAACCTGCCTGAATTCCAAATGAAAGTTTTGAATTAGGGAAAAGAATCTTGTATGAGAAAGTTGCCATTGCACCCTGATTGATGGATGGTCCGATAGCATCGTGATATACATTTAAACCAACACCAAGATGTGGGTTATTCAGTGGTGAATGAACAGAAGCTGAAACAGTCTGTGGTGCACCCTGGATATTAACCCACTGGTACCTGTACAATGCATCAAGGGTCAGAACATCACGGCTGCCTGCATAACCTGGGTTAACAGCAAGCTTGTTGAACATGTACTGACTGAAAAGGGGATCCTGCTGTGCAGAAACCTTAAGGGTATTGATGAAGAATAAACCAAGAAGACTGAGGATGAAGATATATCTGTTATTCATGTTTGAGGCGTTGTTTGTAGTAGGTGTAGTCATTGTAGACAGAGATTTGCTTTGCTTGTGATATCCCTTGTTCCAAAGTTGTGCCAAACACGAATTTTAAAAAATTCCCAGCTGATATGCTTATCTTATCACTGCGTAAGTTGTTAATAAACAGATAAATACAGACAATAATTATTTTTGTTTTTTTTCAAGTAAAATCTCTTTCATGCTTAAAGTGGAAATAAATTTTACATCAAACGTAAAAGTTTTAGCTATTTCGGGCTAAATCCGGGAATTAAAAGAGGAATATGCTTGTCTCTTGTATCATGGGTTTTGCTCGACATGGATTCAAGGAAAGGGAAATTGGAATTGTGGTATCCGGAAATAAAAAAAAGACCCACATAATTGTGAGTCTTTTCTTAATTGATTATTTAGGATTCTCTTTGCTGTTTCAACAGAGTTTATTCCTGATGATTGCCTCTGACATAAATCCATCCTGATACCTTACCAAGACCATTGATTTCAAGGATATAGAAGTATGTGCCGTCAGGAACAGGTTTTCCATGTTCATTCTTGCCATCCCATACGTTATTCTCGTTATCGTATCCCTCAAACTCCCTGATCTTGTCACCCCATCTGTTGAAGATGATTACTGTATTTTCCGGGAAGTCTTCAATTCCTCTGATAATCCAGTCATCATTTACCTCATCCTCATTTGGTGTTATTCCTGAGAAGAAATCAAAATCATTCATTCCTGAAGGAACTACATGGATGTAAACAAGGGTATCGGAACAATTCGACGGATTGCCAACTTCACAAATTCTGTAACAGAAAACATCATCTCCATAGAATTTAAAGTTAGGCGTGTAGGTAATGGTTAGGTCATCATTAATAAGGGCAATACCATGTTCCGGGTTTTCGCAAAGTGTCACTGACAATTGCTTGTTTTCCGGATTGATATCATTGGTAATAACATTAATGGTTACCGGTACTTTTACTCTGGTGGTATCATAATCGGCAATTGCAATCAGGTTGTTTACTCCACCTTGAATCTCAACCGTCATCAGATCACTACTTGAACATGATGTTGCAAGATCCATCACCGTCAGGGTGAAGGTACTGGTCGATTGTATCGGTTTCGTAATCGGATTCAGTATTTCAGAATCAACAAGCAAGCCAGCGGGTTCCCATTTAATTGCATATAAACCGGAGCCACTGTTGGCTGAACCAGACAATTGTGTACTTGCTCCTTCGGCAATTTGCTGATCGGAACCTGCATCAACTATCGGACGGGCATTTACAATTAGTTTAACAAAATCGGAAACCGTTGAGTCAGCACATCCTGATATTCCCTGTGCATATAAAGTCAGTGTTACGATTCCATTGAATCCAGGACTGGCATTAAATGTTGGGTTCAGAAGAGAGGATCCTGAAATGGTTCCGGCTGTTTCCGGACTAATCATCCAGTTCAGAATGCTGTAGTTTGTTGCATTAACTCCGGTAAGAGTAAAGCTTTCACCTTCGCAGATGTTTCCATCGGATCCGGCTTCAACCATTGGATATCCGCCAAATGTCAGGGTTAACTGATCGGAAAGGTCGCCGCAAGGAGCAATACCAATAGCCTTAAGCTGCAGAACAACCGAGCCGGAAGCTACATCAGCCTGGCTTGGAGTGTATTCGGGATTCAGCAGGTTTGAATTGCTGAAAGTCCCGGTTCCGTTTGTTGTCCAAAGGATTGAACTGTAATTTGAGGCTGTAGCACCATTGATGGCAACAACTTCAACTCCGCAGGAAGACAAATCACTGCCGGCATTAACCGTTGGACTAACTGCCAGATTCAGCAACATTTCATCTGTTGCGTTACCGCAATTGCCGGTTCCGGTTACTTCGAGTCGAAGGGTAATAACGCCAGTTTCACCATTTGCAGGAATATAGGTTGGCTTCAGGGTTCCCGGATTCTCCAGAATTCCGTTACCGGTATGAGTCCAGTTTATGGTATTTGCATTGGTGACAGTTGCAGCGGAAACAGTGTAAGATGAACCGTTACAAACAGAAGCGTCTGGTCCGGCATATGCCTGAGCCGACTTTTCGATATGCAGAATCATGAAGTCAGTGATCGGATTACAAGGCATATTGCCAGTAATTGTCAAGCTCAGCTGAACTGATCCTGCATCAATATCCGCCTGACTTGGAGTATAAACGGTATTGAGTAGTCCGGGATTATTGAACATACCACTTCCGCTGCTGGTCCAGAGCAGGCTTGAATAATTGCTTGCCGAAGCTGATAAAGTCTGGTAATAAGCCCCTTCACAAATTGTGTTGTCATTTCCTGCAGAACCTGCCGGTTTTGGAACAATAGTGAGAGCCATCTGGTCTGTAGCATTGCCGCATGGAGCCTGTCCTATACCGGTAAGTGTGAAGAGGATAATTCCTGTTTCTCCCGGAGCTGGTGTGTAGGTTGGATTCAGAGTATTGGCATTTGATAGCGTACCCTGTCCGTTAGCCGTCCATATGACAGAAGCATAGTTTTCTGCACTGGCACCGGTCAGAGTATAAGATTCAGCCGTTTCGCAAATACTTGCATCAGGACCAGCATTTACTGTGACTTCAGCTACAACGGTTACATTCTGCTGGCAGCTGCTTGAATTTCCGTTCAAATCAGTTGCAATCCATGTGACTATAGTAGTTCCTGTTCCGAATGAGGAAGGACCATTATAATATACATTGGCAACTCCGCAGTTATCGGTGGCGGTTGCCGTTCCAAGAACCACTGTTTCATTTGTGCATGCAATCACATCCGGAGGACAAACAATAACTGGAGCCTGACTATCAGTAATGGTTACACTCATTGA
The DNA here is from genome assembly GCA_016707705.1 of Bacteroidales bacterium. Lineage (GTDB taxonomy): Bacteria > Bacteroidota > Bacteroidia > Bacteroidales > UBA4417 > UBA4417. The sequence goes on along the minus strand of JADJHD010000017.1, from coordinate 14,078 downwards.
GCAAGTGCTGGTGTTGCCGCATGCATCAGTGATTGTCCAGTTTACTTGAGTTGTTCCGGTTGGATAAAGTCCGCTTGCATTTCCGGTATTGTTGAAGCTATTGACAAGGGTAACTTCACTGCAACCTTCAGTAACCTGAGGTGCAGGGACTGTGACATTGGCTCCGCAAATTCCCGGGTCGCTGGCAACAGTAATAGATGCAGGACAAATCACAACTGGTGCGGTAACATCCTGAACATTGATGGTTTGAGTTGCTGTTGAAGAGTTGTTGCAGGCATCGGTTGCTGTCCATGTTCTGGTAACTGAATAAGAACCTTCACAACTTCCGGCTGTTGTTACATCGTTGGAGGTGAGATTAACACTTCCTCCGCAGGCATCAGTAGCTACAGGAGTAGTGAATTCAGGAAGAGCCGGACAATTGATGGTAGTAGGATCCGGAAGAATACCAATAACCGGAGCGGTATTATCCTGAACAGTAATAAGCTGTGATCCGGTAGTAAAGTTTCCACAATTATCAATTGCTTTCCATGTTCTGGTCAGAGTATAAGAATCAGCACAGGTTCCATTGGTTCTGAATTCACCATCGTATGTCACGGTCACATCTGAATCACAGTTATCGGTAGCAGTTGCAGTTCCCACGGCAGGAACAGCAGAACATTCAACGGTCACATTTGCAGGAACAGTAATTACAGGAATTGTGTTATCCTGAACGGTTATTACCTGTGAGCCGGTAGCAAAGTTTCCGCAGTTGTCGGTTGCTTTCCATGTTCTGGTCAGAGTGTAAGAATCAGCGCAAGTTCCATTTGTACGAGTTTCCCCTTCATAAGTTACGGTCACATCGTTATCGCAGTTATCGGTTGCAGTAGCAGTACCCACAGCAGGAACAGCTGAGCATTCCACAGTCACATTTTCTGGAACTGTGATAACAGGAATTGTATTATCCTGAACAGTGATTACCTGAGAACCGGTAGCGAAGTTTCCGCAGTTATCGGTTGCTTTCCAGGTACGTGTTAAAGTATAGGAGTCAGCGCAAGTTCCATTCATGCGAGTTTCACCTTCATAGGTTACAGTCACATCGTTATCGCAGTTATCGGTAGCAGTTGCGGTACCCACGGCAGGAACAGCAGAGCATTCAACGGTAACATTTTCTGGAACCGTAATTACTGGAATGGTATTATCCTGAACGGTGATTACCTGAGATCCGGTAGCAAAGTTTCCACAGTTATCGGTTGCTTTCCATGTTCTGGTCAGAGTGTATGAATCAGCACATGTTCCATTCGTGCGAGTTTCACCTTCATAGGTTACGGTCACATCTGAATCACAGTTATCAGTTGCAGTTGCAGTGCCGACAGCAGGAACAGCTGAACATTCAACGGTAACATTTGCAGGAACCGTGATTACAGGAATTGTATTATCCTGAACGGTGATCACCTGTGAACCGGTAGCAAAGTTTCCACAGTTATCAATTGCTTTCCAAGTTCTGGTCAGAGTGTATGAATCAGCACATGTTCCGTTTGTACGAGTTTCACCTTCATAGGTTACAGTCACATCGGAATCACAGTTATCGGTAGCAGTGGCATTGCCCACAGCAGGAACAGCAGAACACTCAACGGTAACATTTTCTGGAACAGTAATTACAGGAATTGTGTTATCCTGAACGGTTATTACCTGAGATCCTGTTGCAAAGTTTCCACAGTTGTCGGTAGCCTTCCAGGTACGTGTTAAAGTATAGGAATCAGCGCAAGTTCCATTTGTGCGACTTTCGCCTTCATAGGTTACGGTCACATCTGAATCACAGTTATCGGTTGCAGTAGCAGTACCCACGGCAGGAACTGCGGAGCACTCGACGGTTACATTTGCAGGAACCGTGATAACAGGAATTGTATTATCCTGAACGGTTATTACCTGAGATCCTGTTGCGAAGTTTCCACAGTTGTCGGTAGCTTTCCAGGTACGTGTTAAAGTATAGGAATCAGCGCAAGTACCGTTCGTGCGACTTTCACCTTCATAGGTTACGGTCACATCTGAATCGCAGTTATCGGTTGCAGTTGCAATACCCACAGCAGGAACAGCGGAACACTCAACGGTCACATTTTCTGGAACTGTAATTACTGGAATTGTATTATCCTGAACAGTGATTACCTGAGATCCTGTTGCGAAGTTTCCACAGTTGTCGGTGGCCTTCCATGTTCTGGTCAGAGTATAGGAATCAGCACAAGTTCCATTTGTGCGGCTTTCACCTTCATAGGTTACGGTCACATCGTTATCACAATTATCGGTTGCAGTAGCAGTACCGACAGCAGGAACAGCTGAACATTCAAGAGTAACGTTCGCAGGAACAGTAATTACAGGAACAGTATTATCCTGAACGGTTATTACCTGAGAACCGGTAGCAAAGTTTCCGCAGTTATCAATTGCTTTCCAGGTTCTGGTAAGGGTATAAGAATCAGCACATGTTCCGTTTGTACGACTTTCACCTTCATAGGTTACGGTCACCTCGGTATCACAGTTATCGGTTGCAGTAGCAGTACCAATGGCAGGAACAGCTGAGCACTCAACGGTAACATTTGCGGGAACCGTAATTACAGGAATTGTATTATCCTGAACGGTGATTACCTGAGATCCGGTAGCAAAGTTTCCGCAGTTATCGGTAGCTTTCCAGGTACGTGTTAAGGTATAGGAATCAGCGCAAGTTCCGTTCGTACGACTTTCACCTTCATAGGTTACGGTCACCTCGGTATCGCAGTTATCGGTTGCAGTTGCAGTACCAACAGCGGGAACAGCTGAACATTCAACGGTTACATTTTCTGGAACAGTAATTACAGGAATTGTATTATCCTGAACGGTTATTACCTGAGATCCGGTAGCAAAGTTTCCACAGTTGTCGGTTGCTTTCCAGGTACGTGTTAAGGTATAGGAATCAGCGCAAGTTCCGTTCGTGCGACTTTCACCTTCATAGGTTACAGTCACATCTGAATCACAGTTATCGGTAGCAGTTGCAGTACCGACAGCAGGAACCGCTGAACATTCAACAGTAACGTTCGCAGGAACAGTAATTACAGGAACAGTATTATCCTGAACGGTGATTACCTGAGAACCGGTTGCAAAGTTTCCACAGTTATCGGTTGCTTTCCATGTACGGGTTAAAGTATAGGAATCAGCGCAAGTTCCGTTCGTGCGACTTTCACCTTCATAGGTTACGGTCACCTCGGTATCGCAGTTATCGGTTGCAGTTGCAGTACCCACAGCAGGAACAGCAGAGCATTCAACGGTTACATTTTCTGGAACAGTAATTACTGGAATTGTATTATCCTGAACAGTTATTACCTGAGATCCGGTTGCGAAGTTTCCGCAGTTATCGGTTGCTTTCCAGGTTCTGGTCAGAGTGTAAGAATCAGTGCAGCTTCCGTTCGTACGACTTTCGCCTTCATAGGTTACGGTCACATCTGAATCACAGTTATCGGTTGCAGTTGCAGTGCCGACAGCAGGAACAGTTGAACATTCCACAGTTACATTTTCTGGAACAGTAATTACTGGAATTGTATTATCCTGAACAGTTATTACCTGAGATCCTGTTGCAAAGTTTCCACAGTTGTCGGTTGCTTTCCAGGTACGTGTTAAAGTATAGGAGTCAGCGCAAGTTCCATTTGTACGACTTTCGCCTTCATAGGTTACGGTTACATCGGTATCACAATTATCAGTAGCAGTAGCAGTGCCAACAGCAGGAACAGCTGAGCATTCCACAGTCACATTTTCTGGAACTGTGATAACAGGAATTGTGTTATCCTGAACAGTTATTACCTGAGATCCTGTTGCGAAGTTTCCACAGTTGTCGGTTGCTTTCCATGTACGTGTTAAGGTATAGGCATCAGCGCAAGTTCCGTTTGTGCGGCTTTCACCTTCATAGGTTACGGTCACATCGGAATCACAGTTATCGGTAGCAGTGGCATTGCCCACAGCAGGAACAGCAGAGCATTCAACGGTAACATTTGCAGGAACAGTAATTACTGGAATGGTATTATCCTGAACGGTTATTACCTGAGATCCGGTAGCAAAGTTTCCACAGTTGTCGGTTGCTTTCCAGGTTCTGGTTAGAGTGTATGAATCAGCGCAAGTTCCGTTCGTACGACTTTCGCCTTCATAGGTTACAGTCACATCAGTATCGCAGTTATCGGTAGCAGTTGCAGTGCCGACAGCAGGAACAGCAGAACACTCAACGGTTACATTTTCTGGAACCGTGATTTCTGGAATGGTAATATCCTGAACGGTTATTACCTGTGAGCCGGTTGCGAAGTTTCCGCAGTTGTCGGTTGCTTTCCAGGTTCTGGTTAAAGTATAGGAATCAGCGCAGGTTCCGTTAGTGCGACTTTCACCTTCATAGGTTACGGTCACATCTGAATCACAGTTATCGGTAGCAGTTGCAGTACCCACGGCAGGAACAGCGGAGCATTCAACGGTAACGTTGGCTGGAACCGTAATTACAGGAATTGTATTATCCTGAACGGTTATTACCTGTGAACCTGTTGCAAAGTTTCCACAGTTATCAATTGCTTTCCATGTACGAGTCAACGTATAGGCATCAGCGCAGGTTCCGTTCGTGCGACTTTCTCCTTCATAGGTTACGGTCACCTCGGTATCGCAGTTATCGGTTGCAGTTGCAGTACCCACAGCAGGAACAGCGGAACATTCAACAGTAACATTTTCTGGAACCGTGATAACAGGAATTGTATTATCCTGAACGGTGATCACCTGTGAACCTGTAGCGAAGTTTCCGCAGTTGTCGGTTGCTTTCCATGTACGGGTTAAAGTATAGGAATCAGCGCAGGTTCCGTTTGTGCGACTTTCTCCTTCATAGGTTACGGTCACCTCGGTATCGCAGTTATCGGTTGCAGTTGCAGTACCCACAGCAGGAACAGCGGAACATTCAACAGTAACGTTCGCAGGAACCGTAATTACAGGAATTGTATTATCCTGAACGGTGATCACCTGTGAACCTGTAGCGAAGTTTCCGCAGTTGTCGGTTGCTTTCCATGTACGGGTTAAAGTATAGGAATCAGCGCAGGTTCCGTTCGTGCGAGTTTCACCTTCATAGGTTACGGTCACATCTGAATCACAGTTATCAGTTGCAGTTGCAGTGCCGACAGCAGGAACAGTTGAACATTCAACGGTAACATTTGCAGGAACAGTAATTACTGGAATGGTATTATCCTGAACGGTGATTACCTGAGATCCGGTTGCGAAGTTTCCGCAGTTATCGGTTGCTTTCCAGGTTCTGGTCAGAGTGTAAGAATCAGTACAAGTTCCGTTTGTGCGAGTTTCACCTTCATAGGTTACGGTCACATCAGTATCGCAGTTATCGGTAGCAGTAGCAGTACCGACAGCAGGAACAGCTGAGCATTCCACAGTCACATTCGCAGGAACAGTAATTACTGGAATTGTATTATCCTGAACGGTGATTACCTGAGATCCGGTTGCGAAGTTTCCGCAGTTGTCGGTTGCTTTCCATGTTCTGGTAAGTGTGTATGAGTCAGCGCAAGTTCCGTTAGTGCGAGTTTCACCTTCATAGGTTACGGTCACATCTGAATCACAGTTGTCGGTTGCAGTTGCAGTGCCAACAGCAGGAACTGCAGAACACTCAACGGTAACATTGGCAGGAACCGTGATTACAGGAATTGTATTATCCTGAACGGTGATTACCTGAGATCCGGTTGCGAAGTTTCCGCAGTTATCGGTTGCTTTCCATGTTCTGGTCAGAGTGTAAGAATCAGCGCAGCTTCCGTTCGTGCGACTTTCACCTTCATAGGTTAAAGTCACATCGTTATCGCAGTTATCGGTAGCAGTAGCAGTACCGACAGCAGGAACAGCTGAGCATTCAACGGTAACGTTGGCTGGAACCGTTATTTCTGGAATGGTATTATCCTGAACAGTGATTACCTGAGATCCGGTAGCAAAGTTTCCGCAGTTATCGGTTGCCTTCCATGTTCTGGTCAGAGTGTAAGAATCAGCACATGTTCCATTTGTGCGGCTTTCCCCTTCATAGGTTACGGTCACCTCGGTATCGCAGTTATCGGTAGCAGTGGTATTGCCCACAGTAGGAACAGCTGAACATTCAACGGTAACGTTGGCTGGAACCGTTATTTCTGGAATTGTATTATCCTGAACGGTTATTACCTGAGATCCGGTTGCGAAGTTTCCGCAGTTATCGGTTGCTTTCCAGGTTCTGGTTAAAGTATAGGAATCAGCGCAAGTTCCGTTTGTGCGACTTTCACCTTCATAGGTTACAGTCACATCTGAATCACAGTTATCGGTAGCAGTAGCATTGCCCACAGCAGGAACCGCAGAACATTCAACGGTTACATTTGCAGGAACCGTGATAACAGGAATTGTATTATCCTGAACGGTTATTACCTGAGATCCTGTTGCGAAGTTTCCGCAGTTATCGGTTGCTTTCCATGTTCTGGTCAGAGTGTAAGAATCAGTGCAAGTTCCGTTTGTGCGAGTTTCACCTTCATAGGTTACGGTCACCTCGTTATCACAATTATCGGTAGCAGTTGCAGTGCCGACAGCAGGAACAGCAGAGCATTCAACGGTAACATTTTCTGGAACCGTGATTACTGGAATTGTATTATCCTGAACGGTGATTACCTGAGAACCGGTAGCGAAGTTTCCGCAGTTATCTGTGGCCTTCCATGTCCTGGTCAGAGTGTAGGAATCAGTGCAAGTTCCATTCGTGCGACTTTCTCCTTCATAGGTTACGGTCACATCTGAATCACAGTTATCGGTTGCAGTAGCAGTACCCACGGCAGGAACTGCGGAGCATTCAACGGTAACATTTTCTGGAACCGTAATTACTGGAATGGTATTATCCTGAACGGTTATTACCTGAGATCCGGTAGCAAAGTTTCCACAGTTATCGGTTGCTTTCCATGTACGTGTTAAAGTATAGGAGTCAGCGCAAGTTCCATTCATGCGAGTTTCACCTTCATAGGTTACAGTCACATCTGAATCACAGTTATCGGTTGCAGTAGCAGTACCGACAGCAGGAACAGCTGAACATTCAACGGTTACATTTTCTGGAACCGTGATTACTGGAATTGTATTATCCTGAACAGTTATTACCTGAGATCCTGTTGCAAAGTTTCCGCAGTTGTCGGTGGCTTTCCATGTTCTGGTAAGGGTGTATGAGTCAGCGCAGCTTCCGTTCGTGCGAGCTTCCCCTTCATAGGTTACGGTCACATCGTTATCACAATTATCGGTTGCAGTAGCAGTACCGACAGCAGGAACAGCAGAACATTCAACGGTAACATTTTCTGGAACAGTAATTACAGGAATGGTATTATCCTGAACGGTTATTACCTGAGATCCGGTTGCGAAGTTTCCGCAGTTGTCGGTTGCTTTCCATGTTCTGGTAAGGGTGTATGAATCAGCGCAAGTTCCATTCGTACGACTTTCGCCTTCATAGGTTACAGTCACATCGGTATCACAATTATCGGTAGCAGTTGCGGTACCCACGGCAGGAACGACGGAACACTCAACGGTAACATTGGCTGGTACGGTAATCACAGGAATAGTATTATCCTGAACGGTGATTACCTGAGAACCGGTTGCGAAGTTTCCACAGTTATCGGTTGCTTTCCAGGTTCTGGTCAGTGTGTATGAATCAGCGCAAGTTCCGTTTGTGCGAGTTTCACCTTCATAGGTTACAGTCACATCTGAATCACAATTATCGGTTGCAGTAGCAGTACCAATGGCAGGAACAGCTGAGCACTCAACGGTAACATTTGCGGGAACCGTAATTACAGGAATTGTATTATCCTGAACGGTGATTACCTGAGATCCGGTAGCAAAGTTTCCACAGTTATCGGTTGCTTTCCAGGTACGTGTTAAGGTATAGGAATCAGCGCAAGTTCCGTTTGTACGAGTTTCGCCTTCATAGGTTACAGTCACATCTGTATCGCAGTTGTCGGTAGCAGTGGCGGTACCAACGGCAGGAACAGCTGAACACTCAACGGTAACATTAGCAGGAACAGTAATTACAGGAACAGTATTATCCTGAACAGTAATCACCTGAGATCCTGTTGCAAAGTTTCCGCAGTTATCGGTTGCTTTCCATGTTCTGGTCAAAGTGTAAGAATCAGCACATGTTCCGTTTGTGCGAGTTTCACCTTCATAGGTTACGGTCACATCTGAATCACAGTTATCGGTAGCAGTAGCAGTACCCACAGCAGGAACCGCGGAACATTCAACGGTAACATTTGCAGGAACCGTTATTACTGGAATTGTATTGTCCTGAACGGTTATTACCTGAGAACCGGTAGCGAAGTTTCCACAGTTATCGGTTGCTTTCCAGGTTCTGGTAAGTGTGTATGAATCAGCGCAAGTTCCGTTCGTGCGACTTTCGCCTTCATAGGTTACGGTCACATCAGTATCGCAGTTATCGGTAGCAGTTGCAGTGCCGACAGCAGGAACAGCAGAACACTCAACGGTTACATTTTCTGGAACCGTAATTACAGGAATTGTATTATCCTGAACGGTGATTACCTGAGATCCGGTTGCGAAGTTTCCGCAGTTATCGGTTGCTTTCCATGTTCTGGTCAGAGTATATGAATCAGCGCAAGTTCCGTTTGTGCGAGTTTCACCTTCATAGGTTACGGTCACCTCGGTATCACAATTATCGGTAGCAGTAGCAGTACCGACAGCAGGAACAGCTGAACATTCAACGGTTACATTTTCTGGAACAGTAATTACTGGAATAGTATTATCCTGAACGGTTATTACCTGAGAACCGGTAGCGAAGTTTCCGCAGTTATCGGTTGCTTTCCATGTTCTGGTCAGAGTGTAAGAATCAGCACATGTTCCGTTTGTGCGAGTTTCACCTTCATAGGTTACAGTCACCTCGGTATCGCAGTTATCGGTAGCAGTAGCAGTACCGACAGCAGGAACCGCTGAACATTCAACGGTCACATTCGCAGGAACCGTGATTACAGGAATGGTATTATCCTGAACGGTTATTACCTGAGATCCGGTTGCGAAGTTTCCGCAGTTATCGGTTGCTTTCCAGGTTCTGGTTAGTGTGTATGAATCAGCGCAAGTTCCATTCGTGCGAGTTTCACCTTCATAGGTTACGATCACATCAGAATCACAGTTATCGGTTGCAGTTGCAGTGCCCACAGCAGGAACCGCAGAGCACTCAACGGTAACATTTTCTGGAACCGTAATTACTGGAATTGTATTATCCTGAACAGTGATTACCTGAGATCCGGTAGCAAAGTTTCCACAGTTGTCGGTTGCCTTCCAGGTACGAGTTAAAGTATAGGAATCAGCGCAAGCTCCGTTTGTACGAGTTTCACCTTCATAGGTTACGGTCACCTCGGTATCACAGTTATCGGTAGCAGTTGCAGTTCCCACGGCAGGAACAGCTGAGCATTCAACGGTAACATTTGCAGGAACCGTGATTACAGGAACAACCTGATCATCAACGATAACTAATTGAGTACAGCTGCTGAAATTATTATTAAGGTCAGCGATTTTGTATACCCTGCTTATTGTCTCCGGACAACTTTGTCCGTCAGAAGTTTCACTTACCAAAGTAAAAGAACCAGTGTTGATTCCATCATTATCACTTGCAGATCCACCCGCCAGCACAAAAGCTGCATAATCAGGGTATACTGCCGGAACTTCACCTATACAATTTACCTGAATTGTCGGAGGACAATTGATGGTTGGGAATTGATTGTCGGTAACGGTAACAGTTTGAGTGCAGGTAGTGGATAATCCATTTATGTCAATGACTGTCCAGGAGACAACAGTTGTACCTAACGGGAACTGTGTTGGAGCATTGTTATATACGGTATCAACTCCACAATTGTCACCTGTAATTGCGTTTCCGAGTAAAACATTGGATGCGTAGGATTGTCCGGGGTCAGTATTTACAGTTACTGAAGGAGGACAAGTAATTGAAGGTGGTTGATTATCAATTACGGTAATTGTCTGACTTGAGGTTGCAGTCTGGCCTGATAAGTCAGTTACTGTCCAAATTACGGTTGTGTTTCCTACAGGGAAGGTTGATCCAGCGTTATTGGTTATTGTCGCAATCCCGCAATTATCATTGGTTACTGGAGTGCCGAGGTTAACATTTGAAGCAGTGCATAAGCCCGGGTCTGAATTTACAGTCACATTTCCTGGTCCAGAAATCGTAGGAATGGAATTATCAATAACAGTGAAAGAGGTATTGCATGTTGCAGAATTACCAGCTGCGTCAGTCACGGTAATAGTCACAGTAGTCACACCTGTCGAGACAAGTGTCCCTTCGGCAGGAGATTGAGTTATGGTAAGATTAGCAACTGAAGTGCAATTATCAGTTGCCGTCACATTAGCTGTAAAGTCTGGAACAGCAGCCTGGCAAGAAGCATTCGCAAAGGCAGACTGAGCCGGAGCACAGGTTACTATTGTCGGATTTGTATTATCGGTAACAGTGAATGAGGTATTGCATGTTGCAGAGTTACCAGCAGCATCAGTTACGGTAATAGTCACTGCAGTTACTCCTGTTGAAACCAGAGTTCCAGCTGTTGGAGATTGTGTGATTACCAAAGCATTTGAAACAGTACAATTATCGGTAGCAGTCACATTTGCAGTAAAGTCTGGAACGGAAGCTTGGCATGTAGCATTCGCAAAAGCTGACTGAGCCGGAGCGCAGGTTACTATTGTCGGATTTGTATTATCGGTAACTGTAAATGACGTATTGCAAGTTGCAGAGTTACCTGCTGCATCAGTTACGGTAATAGTCACTGTAGTCACACCTGTCGTGACAGGTGTTCCCGCTGCAGGAGACTGAGTTATCGTTAGATTGGCAACCGAAGTACAATTATCAGTAGCTGTCACATTTCCCGTAAAGTCTGGCACTGAAGCCTGACAGGATGCATTCGCAAAAGCGGACTGAGCCGGAGCACAGGTTACAATTACCGGATTAGTGTTATCAGTAACGGTAAATGAGGTATTGCAGGTTGCAGAGTTACCTGCAGCATCAGTTACAGTAATAGTCACTGAAGTTACTCCTGTTGAAACCAGAGTTCCAACTGTTGGAGATTGTGTGATTACCAAAGCATTTGAGGCAGTGCAATTATCGGTAGCGGTCACATTTGCTGTGAAATTCGGAACTGCAGCCTGGCAAGAAGCATTCGCAAAAGCAGATTGAACAGGAGCACAGGTTACAATTACCGGATTAGTATTATCGGTAACGGTAAATGAAGTATTGCAAGTTGCAGAATTACCAGCTCCATCAGTAACTGTGATAGTCACTGTAGTTACACCTGTCGTGACAGGTGTTCCCGCTGCAGGAGACTGAGTTATGGTAAGATTGGCAGCAGAAGTGCAATTATCCGTAGCTGTCACATTTGCAGTAAAGTCTGGAACAGCTGCTTGACAGGATGCATTCGCAAAAGCTGACTGAGCCGGAGCGCAGGTTACTATTGTCGGATTTGTATTATCGGTAACAGTGAATGAGGTATTGCAGGTTGCTGAGTTACCAGCTGCATCAGTTACGGTAATGGTCACTGAAGTTACTCCTGTTGAAACCAGAGTACCAGCTGTTGGAGATTGTGTGATTACCAAAGCATTTGAAACAGTACAATTATCGGTAGCGGTCACATTTGCTGTGAAATTCGGAACTGCAGCCTGGCAAGAAGCATTTGCAAAAGCAGATTGAGCAGGAGCACAGGTTACAATTACCGGATTAGTATTATCGGTAACAGTAAATGAAGTATTGCAAGTTGCAGAATTACCAGCTCCATCAGTTACTGTAATCGTCACTGAAGTTACTCCGGTCGAAACGAGCGTCCCGGCTGCTGGTGACTGAGTGATTGTGAGATTAGCAGCTGAAGTGCAATTATCCGTAGCCGTTACATTAGCTGTAAAGTCTGGAACTGATGCCTGGCAAGAAGCATTCGCAAAAGCTGACTGAGCCGGAGCGCAGGTCACAATTACCGGATCAGTGTTATCGGTAACAGTGAAAGAGGTGTTGCATGTTGCAGAGTTACCAGCTCCATCAGCTACTGTAATCGTCACTGAAGTTACTCCTGTTGAAACCAGAGTTCCAGCTGTTGGAGATTGTGTGATTACCAAAGCATTTGAGGCAGTGCAATTATCGGTAGCAGTCACATTAGCCGTAAAGTCTGGCACTGAAGCCTGACAGGATGCATTCGCAAAGGCGGATTGAGCCGGAGCGCAGGTTACAATAACAGGATTCGTGTTATCGGTAACAGTAAATGAAGTATTGCAAGTTGCTGAGTTTCCAGCAGCGTCAGTTACAGTAATAGTCACTGCAGTTACACCTGTTGAAACCAGGGTTCCGGCAGTTGGAGATTGTGTGATTACCAAAGCATTTGAAGCAGTGCAATTATCGGTAGCGGTCACATTTGCTGTGAAGTTAGGAACTGCAGCCTGGCATGATGCATTAGCAAACGCTGACTGAGCCGGAGCACAGGTCACAATTACCGGGTTAGTATTGTCGGTAACGGTAAATGAAGTGTTACATGTTGCAGAGTTGCCTGCAGCATCAGTAACAGTTATAGTCACAGCGGTAACACCTATTGAAACCAGGGTTCCGGCAGTTGGTGACTGAGTGATTACCAAAGCATTTGAAACAGTACAATTATCGGTAGCAGTCACATTTGCTGTGAAATTCGGAACTGCAGCCTGGCAAGAAGCATTCGCAAAAGCTGACTGAGCCGGAGCGCAGGTGACAATTACCGGATTAGTGTTATCAGTAACGGTAAATGAGGTATTGCAGGTTGCAGAGTTACCTGCAGCATCAGTTACGGTAATAGTCACTGAAGTTACTCCTGTTGAAACCAGAGTTCCAACTGTTGGAGATTGTGTGATTACCAAAGCATTTGAAGCAGTACAATTATCGGTAGCGGTCACATTTGCTGTGAAATTCGGAACAGCAGCCTGGCAAGAAGCATTCGCAAAGGCAGACTGAGCCGGAGCACAGGTTACTATTACCGGATCAGTATTATCGGTAACAGTGAAAGAGGTGTTGCATGTTGCAGAGTTACCAGCTCCATCAGTTACTGTAATCGTCACTGAAGTTACTCCGGTCGAAACGAGCGTCCCGGCTGCTGGTGACTGAGTGATTGTGAGATTAGCAGCTGAAGTGCAATTATCCGTAGCCGTTACATTAGCTGTAAAGTCTGGAACTGATGCCTGGCAAGAAGCATTCGCAAAAGCGGACTGAGCCGGAGCGCAGGTCACAATTACCGGATCAGTATTATCGGTAACAGTGAAAGAGGTGTTGCATGTTGCAGAGTTACCTGCTGCATCAGTTACGGTAATAGTCACTGTAGTTACTCCTGTTGAAACCAGAGTTCCGGCTGTTGGAGACTGTGTGATTACCAAAGCATTTGAGGCAGTGCAATTATCGGTAGCAGTCACATTAGCCGTAAAGTCTGGCACTGAAGCCTGACAGGATGCATTCGCAAAAGCGGATTGAGCCGGAGCGCAAGTTACTATTGTCGGATTCGTATTATCGGTAACAGTGAATGAGGTATTGCATGTTGCAGAATTTCCAGCTGCATCAGTTACGGTAATAGTCACAGCGTTAACACCTGTTGAAACCAGAGTTCCGGCGGTTGGTGACTGAGTAATGGTGAGATTAGCAGATGAAGTACAATTATCATTAGCGGTAACATTAGCTGTGAAGTCTGGAACGGAAGCCTGACAGGATGCATTCGCAAAAGCAGACTGAGCCGGAGCACAGGTCACAATCACCGGATTAGTGTTATCAGTAACTGTAAATGAGGTGTTACAAGTTGCAGAGTTTCCAGCTCCATCAGCTACTGTAATCGTCACTGAAGTTACTCCTGTTGAAACCAGGGTTCCGGCAGTTGGTGATTGTGTGATTACTAAAGCATTTGAAGCTGTGCAGTTATCAGTTGCCGTCACATTTGCAGTAAAGTCTGGAACTGCAGCCTGGCAAGAAGCATTCGCAAAAGCGGACTGAGCCGGAGCGCAGGTCACTATTGTCGGATTTGTATTATCGGTAACAGTGAAAGAGGTGTTGCATGTTGCAGAGTTTCCGG
>JADJHD010000016.1 GCA_016707705.1 Bacteroidales bacterium | reverse complement strand
TGAATTTGTCCATTTCTTCAAGGGTGTATCCTTCAGGAAGAATTACAATATCCACATGATTGAAAGCATCACCTCCGATTAAACTGTTATAGGAAGGATAGACCATCCTCAACTGATCATTGATGAAATAACTTTTCACATCTACCTTATATTCGAAAACCTTGTCATACTTCCCTTTCTTGTCGCGACTGTAAAATTCAATCCTGATATTGTTTTTAGGAAAAGGCATGACTACTGATTCGGAGAAACTCCTCTTCGTAAATTTAGCTTCTTCGGTGAACTGCCATTCAGCAAACAGACTCGAATATCCCCTGCTGTAAATCAGGGTGTTTGTCGCTTCATCAAAGGCTTTGAATAAATATTCACCCATTTCAAACTTATCCACGAGATTTGTCCTAGAACCTCCCCAAAAAGGTTCCTGAAGAACTTCATCGATGGAATAGCTTTCGGAGCTGGCATCACCACTATGATAATAATCCACGCGAAGTGTTGTGGGGAAGAACCAGTCGTCAAATGCCGCCCTGGACGACAGGACTGTTAATACTGAAATAAGCAGGAGGAATGTCTTCACAGGCTTGAGTGTCTAATATTTACGTTACGAAAATACAAAACATTGAAACCTGAAAAGGTATCAGCATGCCACAAATGCAAAAACTAAACTTTTTTGCGAGTATATGTATGGATATCAGAGAGATGTATGATCCGACAGTCTACGATGAATAGTCCTAGTAGATCATAAAAAGGGTGCGGGAAGGTGATGATGGAAGGCTGCCTCCGGGGAAATAGGCATGCTTTCCTCCAGAGTTTTCTTTCTGGACTTTACCTGAGCCTGTTACATTTGTTGAGGTTTCGGGGTTTCCTTTATAAAAGATGGAACCACTTCCTGAAATGGATGCATCCAGTTTTTGCCTTACATAACTATAAGTATTGCCCGATCCGGAGATATCAATAACACAGGAGTCCTGATCAAGTCCATAGGTTTCAATATTACCTGAACCCGAGATTGAAAGCTGACTTCTGGATGTTTTTCCCCATAATTCCATGTTGCCGGAGCCGGCCAGACTGACAGATAAGCTTTTCGATTTCACGGGAGCCTTTATGTTACCTGAACCTGATAAGGTCAAATCAATGGCATCCTGGTTCAGGGTATCCGATTCAATTATTCCTGAACCAGAAAGTGCAATGCTTTGAATCGCTTTTGAGTAAACCCTTATAATAATGGGTTTTGACGGATTCATACATACATTGTTCCTGGTCCCGATTTGCAATGTTTTTCCCACCACTTCTGCTGTGATCTCCTTTATTAAATTGGTCTCAGCTTCAATTGAGATACTGTCGCCGCCATTTTGAACGAGGAAAACTGTAAAATCGCCTAAAACGGAGATTCCCGTTACTTCTTTCGTGATTGGCTGGCTGTTTCTGCCAAGTTGATTATTGCCATTCAAACAGGTGATATCGTTGCAGGAAGAAACGATCAGGAACGAACCCAGAATCATCAGATTCAGAGCAAGAATAAAGGGAATGGAAATTTTCATGATGGGAGATGGTCAGGGGATACAGTGCCTGAGACGAACAACTTCTAAAAAAGTTACAGATGGGAGAAATTTCTTTAAGCACGAAACTGAACCGGACAATTAAATCCGCCAGGATTTGCAAATTTCTAATTCTGTTTACTTACTGGGGCCGGAGAAGTATTGATTTTATAGATGGTACCGCTTTTTATTCCGGCAACATATATTCTGCCCTGATAATCTTCACCGAAAGTGCAGAAGTTATTACCCTTGAACATACCGAATTCTGCTGCCACCCATTTCTGCCCTTCCGGATGAAGAGTCCAGATCTTGTCAGAGCAATAATCTGCGAAGAAATAATGGCCATAATAGGGTGATGATACGTCACCCCTGAATACATATCCTCCTGTAACTGAACATTCCGGTCCATGAGGGTAGGTATGTACGGGAAAAACAAAGTTTTTGGTTTGATCACAACTGTCAGTGTTGTAAGTGTTATTTCCCTCATAGCAGCGCCAGCCGTAATTCTCACCACCCTTGCTGTCAGCTTTCTGGAAATCGATTTCTTCAATTGCATCCTGTCCTACATCCGCAATCCAAATGTCACCAGTAAGTTTATCGAAACTGAATCTCCAGGGATTTCTCAATCCTGTTGCCCAGATTTCAGGCCTGAATCCGGTGCTGTCGACAAAAGGATTAGTTGTTGGAATTGCATAGGGCTGTCCTCCATTCACATCTATTCTCAGCATTTTCCCCAGCAGAAGCGAGGGATTCTGTGAGCGGTTTTCAGGATCTCCGCCTGAACCACCATCTCCCATTCCAATATACAGATACCCGTCAGGACCGAAGCAGAGATTACCTCCATTATGGTTTTCATAGGGCTGCTTCATAGTGATCAACTTGTATTCGGAGGCGGGGTCAGCAAGATTGCGATCAGAAGGACTCAGGGTGAATCTTGAAATATGGGTTGAATCTCCGGCACCTATATAATTTATGTAGAAGAAGCCATTTTGCTTAAAATTCGGATGGAAAGCCAATCCGAGCAATCCTCTTTCCCCTCCGTAAACAACCCTCTCGTGTATATCCAGAAAAGCATCTGATACTTTATTTCCTGCAGTGTCTATAATCCAGATGTATCCTTCCTGTCCAACAACGAAAAGCCTGCTGTCGCCGGCATGTGTTATGGTTACCGGGAAATCAATATTATCAGCAAAGGGAATAAGTTTATCTCCAGATAAGGGTTTTTTTTTGCAGGAAAATGATACCATTGCAAGCAAAATAAGCGATAGAACAGAAACGTATGTTTTCATATCAGCAGGATTTGGAGAACAAACTTGTTTATTATTTGGTGGAGCTTATTTGTTAGATTCCAGCAATTTCATCATTTCGGGATTTTGTTGAAGTGGGTTGAAAACAGGGTCATTCCTTAGTCTTCCAAAATCCTTGAATCCAAGATCTATGGCGGTCTTCAGCTCAGCAATTGCTTCTGTATTTTTACCCTTTTTCATATTGAGCTGAGCTGCCATATACCGGTGTTCGGCATTTGTTGGATCAACCGAACGGTAGATATCGATGTATGATTCTGCTTCACTTAGCTGATCCTGCTTCAATGCTGAACTGGAAAGCATGTATGCATTCAGGCTGAGGTATCCAAGAACCCTCTTGTACATTCTGCCTTCTTCAGTTAAAGGAGTAACTGATGATTTTGTTTTGAGATTATCTGATTCTTTTTTCCACCAGTCTGCAGCTTTTTCACGTATTGCATTCCCATATTCAGCCTGAAGGCTGCTTTCCATATCGAGGATTTTTTGCATCTGCTGCTGACTGCTGATATATTGAGGGCTTTTCTCCAACTGCTCAATTTCAGATTCCAGGGGAGCAATATCTGTTAAGCCTTTAAGGTAGTGACACATAAAGACAAGTCTGTTCAGTTGCCCTGCAATGTTATTGAGGGTCGCCTCATTCTCACTTAGCTTATAATTCACATCGATGAAATCATTGATTTTGCTGCGATCGGCAGGGAGATTTCCTTTTCGCATCCTGTCGAATTGCATCCAGGTAAAAATATCCGGCACCAATTCTTTGGGTGGCCATTCATGGGGTCCGTCGAAGGTTAGCAGGTGGTGCGTATATCCTGCCTCATCAAGCATTGAGTCAAGTCGTTTCAGTTCATTGAAATTGAAATCCTCAGTACCGCCAACTGCCAGATAGCTGAAGGGGGAAACCGGCTGTTTGTTCAGGTTTGGCAAACCGGCACCGCAACCTATGACACCGGCTGCTGTCCCAAGGGTGATGGCTGATGCTCCTGCTACTCTAGACCCTCCTGAAAAACCGCAGAGGTAAATTGATTTTTCATCCACTGAGAATCGAGCTTTCAGATCATCAATCAATTTCCGGCAGATTTCAGTAGTTTCATCCATCGACATCCCATTTTTTGAGACATTGGACCCTGCTACGATAAAACCTGCTTTTGCAGCTTCATCCTTGAATAGGTTCACAGGCAGCAGACCTTCCGAATGAGGATCGAAGCATAGGATTAACGGCCATTTCTTCGCAGGGTCAAAAGTCGGAGGGAGGAATAAAGCATACTTGTTAAGTGAATCAGACTCACAGGCAACAGAAGAAATAACTGATCCCGGTTTGAAGTCATTTTTCAGATTCAATGAGTTGATTTTTCCTGATTCGCATGCGAGAAGGGTGAACAGATGGAGAAAAACGCATATAATTATGACTTTTTTGAGTTGCATCTTTTGGAAATTTGGATTTGAACAGAGCTCAAAGCCCTATTTGGCGGGACTTTATGCAAATGTGGGTATTTTTTGTTTTTTATCAAAATAATGTATATTTGACGCGTTTCAATCTGTTTCCATGACACGGATTCTTAATATGGGCTCACGAAAATTAATATTCCTTAATATTAAGGAACGTGATTGTTTCCTTCGAATATCCTGATTTCATTATTCACAATTTTTTTTCTCATTCACAACAGTTCAATAAAGAAATACTATGGAACTACCATTTGCTGAGCCTTACAAAATAAAGATGATTGAAACTATCCGCATGAGTACGCGGGAAGAAAGACAGGCCTGGATAGAACAGGCGGGTTTTAATTTATTCAACCTCAAATCGGATCAGGTTTTTATTGACCTTCTCACCGATTCAGGTACAGGAGCCATGAGCGACAGGCAGTGGGCTGAGATTATGACAGGCGACGAGAGTTATGCCGGATCTGCATCCTATTACAAGCTGAAATCTGCTATAAAAGAAATATTTGGATTCGATCATTTTCTGCCTACCCATCAAGGAAGAGCGGCAGAGAATGTGCTTTTCAGCGTGCTGGTGAAGGAAGGTGATGTTGTTCCGGGGAATTCTCATTTTGATACCACCAAGGGACATATTGAATTCCGTAAGGCTCATGCAATTGACTGCACAATCGACGAGGCTTTTGATACAGAAATCGATCATCCTTTCAAGGGGAATGTTGACCTTGGGAAACTTGAAAAAGTATTCAAGACTTATCCAAAGGAGAAAATATCCTTCGTAATTGTCACCCTTACCTGCAATTCATCAGGCGGTCAGCCGGTATCACTTGAGAATCTGAAACAAGTGAGTGCAATGGCGAAAAAATATGGAGCACTCCTGCTTTATGATTCCGCCCGATTTGCTGAGAATGCATATTTCATCAAGAAACGGGAAGCCGGACAGCAGAACCGCAGCATCCGTGAGATAGTTGCCGACATGTATGCATTGGCTGATGGAATGACCATGAGCAGCAAGAAGGATGGTATTGTGAATATTGGCGGATTCATCGCTTTGAAGGATGAAGAACTGCTTCAGAAGGCTTCGGTTTTCAATATCATGTTCGAAGGCTTTATAACTTACGGTGGTATGGCAGGCCGTGATATGGCTGCACTTGCTCAGGGACTGAATGAAGTATGCGAGTATGATTACCTCAATGCCAGAATCGGGCAGGTTGCCTATTTGGGTCAGTTACTTACTTCATATGGAATTCCTGTACAGAAGCCTTATGGCGGGCATGCGATATTTATTGATGCAAACAGGGTGCTGTCGCATCTTCCAAAGGAACATTTCAGGGCACAGACGCTGGCTGTGGAACTTTACATTGAAGGTGGAGTGAGAGGTGTTGAAATAGGAGCCATTATGGCTGACCGTGATCCTGACACCCGTGAAAATCGTTATCCTGCATTGGAACTTGTTCGTTTGGCGATCCCAAGGAGAGTATACACCAACAATCACATGGAATATGTGGCTGCTGCAATGGCAAATGTCTTTAACAGGCGTGCCAGTATAACTTCGGGAATGGAGATAGAGCGTGAAGCCCCCATATTAAGACACTTCACAGTGCAGATGAAAAGATCAGTTCCTGTTGCCTTGATGGCTCAATAATACCCAGTTTCATTCGTTATGATTCTCCTTGCATTCCTGCAGGGAAGCCGCGTCATTGTTAAAAAAACATAAATGAAGTTAAAGGAATTTCCGACTGTGGAAATCCTGTGGATATTTGTGTCTCCAAACTTTTCGGCTAAATATTGCTAACAAAAACTCCTTGTCTTGATTTTGGAAGTTCATTCTCTTTTGAAGTCATTTTGTTTCTTGTTCAATCTTATTGACGAAATGTTTGTTGTTTAACAATGAATGAAGAAAAACAGAGTTATTGTAATTGATTTATACTTATTACTGCTATTGTTTCTGCTCTTTCTGCTGTTTTCTTCGTTCAATTATAAAATTCACACAAGAAAATCCCCCTCCTATACATGCGAAAAATCTCGATTATCCTTATTTTGACGTTGACGTTTTGCTCCCTGTTCAGCATAGCCCAGTCTCCGTCGAAAGTTACCATTAAGAGTGCAATCAAGGATACTTCCAATGCAGAAGTCCCTTTTGCAACTGTTATGCTGCTTAATCCCAAGGACAGTACCCTTGTGAATTTTACAACCAGTGACGGGAATGGCTTATTCAGTTTCAACAATGTAAGGAATATCCCATACCTGTTGAAAATAAGCCATGTCAGCTATCTCCCGCATCAGCTGATGATTACAGCCAGTCCTACTCCTATAAATGACCTTGGAGTTGTTAAGGTTAAGCCCATTTCAATGGCATTGATGGAAGTAGTTGTTAAAGCGGCTAAGGCGCCTTTGCGAATAAGGGGGGATACTGTAGAATATGATGCAACCACATTCAAGGTCCCACCCGGATCCACTGTTGAGGACCTTTTAAGGCGCCTTCCGGGAATAGAGGTTGACGCTGAAGGCAATATCAAAACCCAGGGAAAGGATGTAAAGAGAATATTTGTTGATGGCAAAACCTTCTTTGGTGATGATCCCAAGAGTGTCACCAAGAACCTTGGAGCTGAAGCTATTTCCAAAGTTCAGGTGTACGATGAGAAATCGGAACAGAGCAAGTTGACCGGTGTTGATGACGGCACTAAGGAAAAGGCAATGAATCTTGAACTTAAGGAAGAATTCAAGAAAGGCTCCTTTGGAAAGGCAACAATCGCCGGAGGCACAGATGAACGTTGGGCCAGCAGGGCAAATTATAACCGTTTCAACGAAAAGAATCAGTTGTCATTTATTGGTTACGCCAATAATATAAACCAGACCGGTGTAAACTGGGAGGACTATGGGGAGTTCAAAGGCCAGAATGCTTTCAATGACTATGATAACGGCGATTTTGGTTTTAATTCCAGTCGCGGTGGCATGTATTTCTACAGTGATGATGATGGACCTACAAATCGTTTTGACGGCAGGGGATTCACAAAGAACTTCGGTGCCGGTACAAACTATAATTTCAACAACAAGAAAACCAAGTTCAATGCCAGCTACTTCTATAATCAGACCAAGCTAAACCTTGATCAGTATACTTTCAAGCAGACCTTTATGGGAGACAGCTCATTCTATAATGATGATACACTCTCACAAGATGATTTCAGAGGAAACCATACCATTGCGTCACGTTATGAAAAAGAGCTGGATTCGAATAATATCCTCATTGTAAAAGCCAATGTGAGGTTCAGCACTTCGTCAACCGGAGATATGAAGACTCAGTTGTTTTCAGGAGGGGAGCAGCTGCCTTATAATAGGCTTTCAATGAACAACAGCAGCGATTTGAATTCCTGGACTGTCACATCAGCCTCCATTTTCAGGCACAGGTTCAAAAAGAAAGGGAGATCTTTTGCCATCAGTGCAGGATATAATATCAGTCAGTCAGATGGAACGGATAAGCTTCTCTCTTGGAACGAGTTTTTTAAAGCCCAAACCTTTACTGATCAGATCAGGAAGTTGAATTCAAGGGTTAATGATGCCTCTCAGTTGAAGTCGAGCATGCTGTTTACTGAACCTTTGAGCAAAATATGGTATTGGGAATCCTTCTATAACTTCAGCATGAGCAATAATGGAAGGGACAGACAGGTCAGAAAAGATGAAAATTCTGTTCCAATTGAAGGATTGAGTACCTATTATACCAGTGATGTTCTATACAACAGGCTTGGCTCCAGTATCAGGTATTCAAACAAGGGACTGAATGTTGCGGCAGGAGCTGCAGCCCAGCAACTTAGGCTTGATGGGAAATATGCGATTGATAAGGAACATTCCTTCTATGATACGATAGTTAGAACCTATAATAACTGGACTCCTAATGTTTCCGCATCCTATCAGTTGCCCAGAAATATGTGGTTGAGCATGAATTACAGTTATGAAGTAAACGAACCGGATATTTCAGATCTGCAGACTGTCCCAAATACTGATAACCCCTTATACAGAAGTGAAGGAAATCTTGACTTGCAGCCGGAGCGAATTCATTCAGTCAATATGAATTTCAATTACTGGAATCCTTCATCGTTTGCAAGTGTTGGTATTGGAGGCAACTATGGTGCCTATGACAGGAATATTGTCTACAATCAGTGGATTGAAGTGATTGATACATTGGGAATCCTTACTATTACCAAGCCGGGCAACGTTGACGGAGGATCACGCCTCAACTCCTACTTCTGGTCCAGTTTTCCAGTTATCAAGACCAAATTCACAATTGATATTAACGGATCAATATTCACCAGTGCATCACCTGCTTATGTTAATGATGTGTTGAATGAAACCAAGAGCAAGGGCTTCAATATTGATTTTGGTATAAACCTGACTCCAACACCCAAGCTTATTGTGAGCATCAGTCAGAACATGAGCATCAACAATATAACCTATTCCATCAGGGAAGAGCAGAATCAGCAGATTCGCAGCTATGAATCCTATGCTTCAATAAAGTGGCAGTTTGCCAAGAAATCATTTTTCGAGAGCAACTTCAACTACACTATTTACAAGAACGAAAAGTTTGGCTTCGATCAGGATATGCCGATCTGGAATGGTTCAGTGAGAAGGATTTTTGGAAAGAACAATAAAATTGAAGTAAGACTTGCGGCCTTCGATTTATTGAACAAGAGGGTATATATTAGCCAATACGGATCAAGTAATTACATCATGCACACCAATGCTCCGACTCTGGCCCGTTACTATATGCTGAGTCTCACCTATAATATCAAGGGCTTTGAAGATAAACTGAAGAAGAATAATTTCTGGTAGCAGATAGTTTACCTGATCTGAAAACCTGTTATTGAAACCATGCCAACCCTCAAATTATGAAAAATCAATCCATAAAAATCTCTCTCATCCTTATGATGCTTATCGCTGCTCTTGCCAATACTGGTAAAGCCCAGCCGGTTGAAGGGAGGATCAGGTATCTTAAAACCAGCAACTGGACTAAAATGATTTCTGCTGTCGACTATCTGAGCAAGCAGCAAAGGGAAAGGGTAACCTATATGTGGGGAAGCAGGTCGGAGTGGAAGCAATATACTGAGATGTACCTCAAGCCGGGCAATACTTTCTATAAAGATTCAGAAGAACAGGCTGAAGCCGATGATGATGGCTATTCCTGGAGAAGGGATGAGTATTCGATATGGAGGAATTTCAATGATGGCAGAATCATCGATATGATTCAGTTGCTGGGAAAAGTATATATAATCGAAGATACACTGAAACCTCAGAACTGGAAGATTCTGAATGATATCAAGGAAGTTGCAGGCCATATCTGCATGAATGCAAGCTGGTATGATAGTCTTAAACAGCAAAGCGTAATTGCCTGGTTTGCCATGGATATGCCTATCAGTGGCGGTCCGGAAAGATTTTGCGGCCTTCCCGGTCTCATTCTTGAAGTGGATATAAATGATGGTGCCATGGTGATTACTGCTGATAAAATCGAATTAAAGCCTATTACCACAGAAATGGACCTTCCAAAGAAAATGAAAGGAAAGCATGTACATGAGCATGATTATTTTGCTGTGCTGCAAAAGCATATGAAAGAACGAAAAGATTCAGAGGAACCACCCTTCTGGGGAATAAGATACTAGGGAAAACTGTCAGTATACAGTTTTAGCATAAAAAGATGTCCGGCAACTGAATTCAGCTACCGGACATCTTTATTTATTTCGTTTCGGAATGACTTGTCTTTTGATCAATAAGACTAACAGCAGAGTTTATTCCTTCCCATTGATGAGCTCTTTAGCTTTCCCGGTATAGGTTTCAACCAAAGGAAAGACTTTTTCAAAAGAATCAGAAACCGGATTGTAGAGGAGAGAGCCGGTTTTTAGTTTTGTTGAAACCAGATAGGATTTAGGATCTATTTTGTTTAGAAAAACAAGGAGTGCACCAATAATCAGAAGTCCTTTAACTACACCCAGAAATAATCCTGCGATGCGATTGAAAACACCCATTCCTGTAGTATTCACGACCGAAGTCAGAAGGTGTCCAAGCAGGTAGACAAGCACCAGTACAAGTATGAATGTAAGGAGGTAAGCAACCATTCGGATGTTGCCACCATCCAGTTTCATATTTTCATGAAGGTAGCTGGCAGTAAATTCCGAAAAATGGATGGCTGCGTAAATTCCCAGAAGGATACCAATCAGCATTGCAAGGGTAATTATAAACCCCTTTGAGAAGCCTTTCCAGGCAAAATAGGCCAGCGGGACCAGCAGGATTATGTCGAGGGTATTCATGCCTATAATTGGGACAAGGGTTATTTCGCTTTTACGGGTTTAAGGCGGCGGGTAAGTTCGGAGGTGAAAACGAAATCCTGCAATTCGGGATTGTCGGTTGACAGAATATTATCCCGGTTTCCTTCCCACCACAGCTTGCCTTTGTATAGAAAATAGATTTTCTCCCCAATTTCAAGTACGGAATTCATATCATGAGTAACAACAACTGTTGTCATATTATATTCTTCAGTGATTTCACTGATAAGCTCATCAATCAGGTTTGCAGTTTGAGGGTCAAGGCCGGAATTAGGCTCATCGCAAAATAAATAACGTGGATTGAGTGCGATAGCCCGGGCAATGGCAACCCTTTTCTTCATTCCTCCACTAAGTTCAGAAGGAAACAGTTTATTGACATTTTCGAGATTCACCCTTGAGAGGCAGAAGTTAGCCCTTTCCAGTTTCTCGGCAGGAGACATGGTCGTGAACATGGTAAGCGGGAACATGACATTCTGTTCTGCTGTCATTGAATCAAAAAGGGCACCTCCCTGAAAGAGCATTCCAATTTCCTGACGAACGAGCTTCTTCTCATTGAAATTCATTTTTGAGAAGGGGCGGTCGTTATAGAAAACTGTGCCTTCCTCGAAATCAAGCAGGCCAACCAGACACTTGAGCAGGACAGTCTTACCCATTCCACTCTGGCCAATGATGAGATTGGTTTTTCCCTGTTCAAAGCTGACGTTGACATTGTCAAGCACAAGCTTTTCGCCGAATCGTTTCGTAATGTTATTGCCTGTGATCATGCCAGCAGAAGTTGAGTCAGAATCAGGTTGGTAAAGATGACGGCTATGCTGCTGTAAACTACACCTGAAGTGCTGGCATTCCCGACTTCGAGGGCTCCACCTTCGGTGTAATAGCCATGATAGGCTGAAACAGAAGTGATAATAAAGGCAAAAACCACTGTTTTTGACAATGCATACCAAACATCATACATTCTGAAGAAGGACTGGATTCCGTAAATATAACCATAGGACGTAATCAGTCCCGAAGTTGTGCCGGCTACCCATCCCCCGAAAACACCCAGTATCATACTCATCATAATCAGGAAGGGGAAGATGAACATGGCTGCCATGATTTTAGGCAGAATGAGGTAAGAGGCAGAATTAATCCCCATTACCTCCAGGGCGTCAACCTGTTCGGTCACTCGCATGGTTCCAATTTCCGAAGCGATCCGGGAACCTACTTTTCCGCAAAGAATAAGACTGATAATGGTAGGGGCAAACTCAAGAACCATACTCTGTCGTGTTGCAAAGCCTATGGTATAGAGTGGAACCAATGGTGAGTCAATATTGAAAGCCATCTGGATAGTGAGAACAGCTCCCATGAACACGGAAATAATAGCGACGATGCCGGCGGATGCCAATCCAAGATTCTCAATTTCGAGAGCGAATTGCCTCCTGTACACCGCCATTTTCTCCGGTTGCCTGAAAACTTTGAGCAGCAAACTCAGGTAACGTCCAAAATGGTATAAAATCTTCATTGTACACAATAATTAGTGCTAAATTAGCGTAAATTTTACTGCTGCGGTAGGATAGTCGCAACAATTATGGTTTGACTTTTCAGGACAGGCTCATTAGAAGATATTTACCAAAAGAGTCGTTTGAATCATCCAACTGTAGTAATAACTTAAAAAGATGATTGCTATTTTCTATCCTGCCGAAACTTTTATTTCTTTTGCATTAGAAACAATACTCTATGAGCCACTTATCTTCCGCTGTTCGTTCCCGTTTGCTTTTGGTGATACTTGCCGGAATGCTGATCGTTTTATGCAATAGCTGCATGACCAACTACAACAACCAGAATTGGCACAGAACTCCACCATCAACAGGCCGGAACCGATGTGGTTGCCTGATTCAGAAACACTACCAGGTAACTCATTTCCAATATGGTGAAATCAATCGGGCCTGACCGGTTTGCACTGGTTCTGGATCGTCTTCCTGATTCGGCAAGAGCCTATACGGCATCCTGCCTTCAAAATCAGCTGTTTTTACTTAAGATTACCAATCCCCGCAGGGTAAGGCTTGGAAGTTTCAGGGCTGCTCCACGCGGAGGTGTTCCACAGATAACCATCAACAATGATCTGGGGCCTTATTCCTTTCTGTTGGTGCTGCTTCATGAACTTGCGCACCATCTTGTGTGGAAGCATTATGGCCGCAAGGTATCCCCTCATGGAAAGGAATGGAAAGCCGTTTATGCGGATTTGCTGATACCACTTCTTGAACAGCATATGCTGCCTGAATCACTGGAAGCTGGATTACTCGCTTATCTACGTAAGACTTCCGCTACCTTTCAGTCTTGCAAGCCCTTGCTTTCAGCATTGAATTTGCTTGAAGGAAAGGGTGAAATGCTCACACTTGCCGACATTAATGATCAGGATAGTTTTCGCCTGCAGGACGGACGAATTATGATCCGGCATCAAAAACTCAGAACAAGGTACAAATGTTATTACCCAGCGAATAAGCGATATTATCTTGTTCCCGCTTCCGTTCAAATTTTTATGCCCTGATCCGTCCAACTGAAGCGGGTTTTCTTATTTTTGTAATGAGGGTCTGTTTTTCTGATTCAAGTTATCGTTACTAATTGACTACAAATGAATAAAGACAACTATTGCGTAATTATGGCCGGTGGCGTTGGTGCCCGTTTCTGGCCGATGAGCCGGACCATGCGTCCAAAGCAGTTCATCGATATTCTCGGTACCGGCGAAACGCTGATACAGCAAACCTTCAGAAGGTTTTCAGTAGTTTGCCCGCCTGAAAATATTTTTGTAGTTACCCATGAAAATTATCGTGAACAGGTGCTTGAGCAGCTTCCTGCCATTCTTCCTGATCATGTTTTATGCGAGCCTGTAAGGCGAAATACTGCCCCTTGCATTGCCTATGCGAGCCATAAAATCGCAAAATTGAACCCAAATGCAAATATTGTTGTAGCGCCTTCCGATCATATTATTCTGAAGGAAGAGGTATTTACCAATACTATCAAGACTGCACTTGCTGCTGCTTCTGAAAATTCATGGCTGATCACCCTTGGAATTATGCCCAGCAGGCCAGATACCGGTTACGGATATATTCAATTTGATGATTCCAAGACATATGGCCCAAATGGACAAGTTAGAAAAGTCAAAACCTTTACCGAAAAACCGCATTACGACCTTGCCGTTTCCTTCCTTCAAAGTGGTGACTTCCTATGGAATTCAGGGATATTTATCTGGTCAGTGAAAAATATTCTCAAAGCCTTCGAGGAACATTTGGCAGAAGTGAACAGCATATTCAGGGATGGTGCCAGTTCCTATTTTACCGCAGGTGAAAATGAATACATCCAGCAAGCCTATACCATCTGCAAGAGTATTTCCATCGACTATGGCGTCATGGAAAAGGCAGATAATGTATATGTTATTCCTTCCGATTTTGGTTGGTCTGATCTGGGTACCTGGGGCTCCCTTTACGAAGCCCGCAACAAGAATGATGAAATGAATGCCATAGTTGGAGACAGCGTTGTAGCTTTCGATACAAGGAATTGCATTGTTACCATGCCAAATGGTAAGGTTGCTCTTATCCAGGGCCTCGATAATTACATTGTTGTGGATGATCAGGATGTTTTGCTGATCTGTCGCCGCAGCGATGAACAGAATATTCGCGATTATGTGGATGCAGTGAGGGAGAAAAAAGGTGATAAATATGTTTAATAATCCCGGGTGATTCACCTGAGGACTTTCTATCAGTTCATACTATGAGAAAAAGACTAATCTTGCTAGTCCCGGTGTTGATGCTGGGCTTGTCGGGCTGGGCCGATGAAGGAATGTGGCTGCCCATGTTTATTGAGCGACTCAATTATGTAGATATGCAGAAGGAAGGATTGCACCTTACAGCTGATGAAATCTACAGCATTAACAACGGAAGCCTGAAGGATGCCATTATCATGTTTGGTGGAGGCTGCACCGGGGAAATCGTTTCTTCACAGGGTTTGATTTTTACCAACCACCATTGCGGCTATGGGGCAATTCAATCGCATAGTACAGTAGAGCACGATTATCTTACGGATGGTTTCTGGGCTATGCGTCCTGAAGAGGAACTGCCCAATCCGAATCTTAATGCGCGTTTTCTTGTCAGGATTGAAGAGGTGACAAACAAGGCACTTGAAGGTGTCACAAGGGATATGAGTGAGCAGGTCAGGATGAGCAAGCTCAGGGAGAATATAAAGCGCATTGAAACCGAATCCTCAAAGGGAACAGGGTATGATGCAAGGGTAGGGTCCTTCTTCAATGGCAATGAGTTTTACCTGTTTATCTACGAGACTTTCAAGGATGTTCGCCTTGTTGGAGCCCCTCCTTCGAGCATCGGGAAATTCGGTGCAGATACCGATAACTGGATGTGGCCCAGACATACCGCGGATTTCTCAATATTCAGGGTTTATGCAAATGCCGAAAATAAGCCAGCCGATTATTCTGCTTCCAATGTTCCTTTCAAACCCAGAAAATTCCTTGACGTAAGCCTGAAAGGTGTGAAAAAGGGAGACTTTACCATGATTATGGGCTATCCCGGAACCACCGACAGATATGCAACCTCCTACACCATCGACTGGGCTTTGCAGTATAATAATCCTGCAGTGGTGAAAATCAGGACCAAAAAGCTGGATATCCTGAAGGAAGATATGGATGCAGATGTAGCAATCAGGATTAAGTATGCATCAAAATATGCAGGTTCAGCTAACTATTGGAAATTTTTTATCGGACAGAATAAGGGACTGAAGAGACTGAGGGTTGCAGACAGGAAAAGGGCTTTGGAAGATGAATTCAGAGAATGGGCAAAGTCCAGTCCTGAACGTTTTGCTGAATATGGAAAGGCGTTAACCGATATTGAAGAGGCATACCGACTGATTAACACTTACGAGAAAGCTGTCAGGTATAATTCAGAAGCCATTGTCCGCGGATGTGAAATCATTGCCTTTGCCCGTCAGTTTTCGGCTCTTGCCAATGAGTTAAAGAAGGATAGTCCCGATCCGAAATCACTGGAAAATCTGAAGTCGAAAACAAAGCAGTTTGCTGATGCATATTTTGAAAATTATAATGCCGCTACAGACCAGAAAATGCTGGCAGCCATGCTTCAGCTCTATTACGAGGATGTGCCTGCTGAGCAGCAGACGGCTTACCTTTCTGTCATTTTCAATAAGTACAAGGGTGATTTCAGCGCCTATTCAGCAAAGGTATTTGGCAAGACATTCATGGCATCGCAGGAGAAGGTCAGCAGTTTCCTGGCCAATCCCAGCCTGAAGGTACTTCAGAAAGACCCCGCCTGGGTTCTGCAGCTTGCTTTTGGTAAAAATTCCGATCTTATTGATAGTCTTGTAAAGCCCGGACAGGAACAACTGGCAAGGGGTAGAAGGGATTTTGTCCGCGGTTTAAGGGAGATGCTGAAAGATCAGAATTTCTATCCGGATGCGAACAGTACCATGCGCCTCACCTATGGCAAGGTTCAGGATTATAGTCCGGCTGATGCCATCGACTTCGATTATGTCACTACCCTGGAAGGAGTAATGCAGAAGGATGATCAAAGCAGTTATGAGTTTGCAGTTCCGGCACGCTTGAAGGAACTCTATGCAAAGAAGGATTATGGAAGGTATGCAGATAATGGAGTTATGCCGGTAGCTTTTCTCACCAACAATGATATTACAGGAGGAAATTCAGGAAGTCCGGTGCTTAATGCTGACGGACAACTGATTGGACTTGCCTTTGATGGGAACTGGGAAGCTATGAGCGGAAATTATTGCTTTGAGCCTGCGTTGCAACGCACTATTTGTGTTGATATCCGGTATGTGCTTTTCTTAATTGACAAGTATGCCGGCGCCACGCGTATAATCGATGAACTCGTAATCGCTAAGTAGAGCTTTCATTTTCTTATTGTTAATACTTACTGCTCCCATGGCTATTGAGACAGAACGCAAATTTCTTGTAATCAGGGAACTGTTTCCACCGGATATGGATGGCTTGCTTTTACGGCAGGCCTACATGCATATTTCGGCTGAGAAATCAATAAGGGTGAGGATTGCAGGGCATAAGGCCTATCTCACCGTCAAGGGGCCCGATTTAAATGGGAGAAGGGCTGAGTTTGAATATGAAATTCCGGTTGAAGATGCCGAATACATGTTTGAAAATCTGGTTTCTTCGGGTGTAATCTCGAAGATAAGGCGCTTTCTCATCTGGAAAAAGAAACTCTGGGAAGTGGATGAATTTCTTGAACGACATCAGGGATTATGGCTTGCCGAGGTTGAACTTGATGATATTAAGGAGCCATTGGATATGCCTCCCTGGGTGGGTCGTGAAGTAACCGGGGAGAAGGAATACTATAATACTTACTTGTCTGATCATCCATATATTTCGGGATAACACAAAGTTTGGCAGTTTCCTGTTGGGTAAAGCGTTATATAGACAGCTGATAACTTAGTTGCATATCATTTATGGAGTAAGTGAACTCATTATGCTTTATAATATTAATGATTGATGAATATAAAGAAACAACATCCAATCTTTACAAAATCTCTTGTTGGAGTCATTACAATTATAGTTTTAGGTTCAGTGATTCTGATTCGTGGAACAAAGGGGAAAACCGAATTTCTGACTATTACTGGGAGAATCACTTACCTTGAGAAAACATATCAGGAGTTACCAAACCGACATCATGGGAAATTCAGATATTTAGCTATAGAAAACTATCCAAGAACTTTTGAGCTATTTGTTGGAAAGGATTTTGGCGATTTTAAACCTCAATTTGAAAGAATAGATGATTTAAGAGCAGGAGATAATATTGTTGTTTATTTTGAGGAGAATTCAAACGAAACAGATGCCAGACTCAATCGATTAATTCAATTCATCGATAAAGATGGACAGCCGTATTTTGTACGTGGCAGTAAGGACAAGAATGGTGGTTACTCATTAATAGTCATTGGAATTCTTTTGGGTGGATTGATTTTCTATTTGAAAAAGACTGGAAGAATAATATAGGTAATTTTTATCTTAAAGCATATTCATGTAGCCAGCGAAGCAATTTGCAAGTTCAAATCTCGCCGGCAAGGGCAATATAGTTTGGCATTGATACATTCCTAAGTTCCTTCACGTAGTATCCTTACCAGAGACCTCACGATAATTCTCCTGCCCAACTTGTCTTCATTTGCTCATATCAAGAATCATCAGCATCTTCTATATATCTGCTGATTAAATTTATTCTTTTAACTTTCCTTAAGTCCTTGAATAACTAAAGCTAAGTCGCTTATGCTTATTTTTGCAGCCTGATTTCAGATTAATAACCCTATTCCCATGCGCTTTTATTTTACCCTTATCCTTTTTGCCTCTCTTTTTCTAATGCTTGGCTGTGAAAAGGATACACCTCAGGAATCGTTCCTGCGTGGTGGAAACTGCATTATTCCTACTTCCGATGGCAATATGCTCATTGCCGGCTACAATGTTGGAGGTGCAGGGAATTACGACGGCTTTGTCCAGAAAGTAAGCAGTGCCGGTGAGCCACTTTGGAGCAAGTATTATGGAAACGGATACATGGATAGCTTCAATCAGGTGATTGCCACCTCTGATGGTTTTGTTTTCACCGGCTTCTATTCTCTATCTGATTATCATACCAATCTGATCGTTTTAAAAACCAATTCTGCCGGTGAGCAGGTATGGCTTACCAAGGCTGGAACTGATAAGATAAGTCAGGGCTTCAGCATTTGCCAGAGCACTGACAACGGCTTTGTAGCATGTGGATTAATCAGAAATAGCACTTCTGAGGATCGCGATGTTTACCTGGTAAAGCTTAACAGCGGAGGTGAGATTGTGTGGGAGAAGAGATATGGGGTTACTAAAACCTTCCAGAATCTTGCTGCCTACGATGAAGCATATTCCATTATTCCCGATGATGGCGATGGATTCTATGTGGCAGGTTCTATGGATGGCTATGAGAGTTGCTGTGGAAAGGCCTTTTTAATGCATCTTGATGCAAATGGGGATAGTTCCTGGACAAAGAAGTTCACAACATCATCTGGAATCAGTCTGGCAAGGGCTGCTGATGGAGGAGTTGTTATGTCAGGTGTAGATGTGAATAACGGGCAGGATATCTTTCTTCTTAAAACTGACACTGCCGGAACTCAGGTCTGGGCCAAGACAATTGGTGGAGCCGGATTTGAATATGGATCAAAATTGATTGCTACTGCCGATCAGGGATTTGCCATCAGTGGCATTTATACCAAATCAGGAAGCACAAACCAGGAGGTCGCGTTGTTTAAATTTGATAAGGATGGAGCAACAAGCTGGAGCAAAACCTATGGCGGTGATAATGTTGAGCAGGGTTATGGACTAATTCAGAATGAAGATCTGGGATTTAGCATCACAGGTATGAGTAATACAGGGGGAAGCTATATTTTTCTGAACAAGACTGATGCCGCCGGTGCTGAGACCTGGCAGAAATTATTGAAATAAGCCTTTCAAGTCCTACCATATTTTTGGTGAGACTTCAATTTGACAATATTCAATAATCGTGGCATGGAGTTTGCAAACAATGCCCGATTAGAAATAAATAAAACACAAATATCATGAAAGCGAAAACCGTAATTGCAATCAGTTTCCTTACCGGATTCTTTTTTATTGTTAATCCTGGATTCAGTCAGAAGGTTGGCACAGCTTCCGATAAGCAGAAGCAGGAAAACCTGGAGAAAAATAAAAAGCGTCAGGCAGAGCTGAAAAAAAAGTATAATGGAATGACTCCGCAGCAAGCTGAAGAAGCTAAAAAGCGGGCTAATGAATATAAAAAAGGTGGTGGAAAAACAACCCCGACAGGTGGCAATACCGGCACAACCAAGCCTGCCACCAAACCTGCCGCTCCTGCCGCTACCAGCAAGACCACTCAACAGCAAAAGCAGGGAACTGTAAGCAAGCCACGTAACAATAAGCCTGTTTGGATGGATCCCAACGGTCATGCTAAAACAACTCCCGCGACCACTCAGCCAGCAAAGCCTGAAGCCAAGCCAGCCACCCAGCCAAAGGGTAAGCCTGCAACTACCACTCAAACGACTACATCCGGCAAACCAGCTGCTCAAACCACAAAGAAAACAACTACAGTTACTCAGGAAAAGAAAACCGGCGTTAAGGTTAAGTAAGATATTCTCACAGGATACATATAAAAAGAGGGCTGATTCAACAGAATCAGCCCTCTTTTATTAGATCCTTTTAAAATTCAGATAATTGCAATTGACTATTCAATAGTCACATCTCCCCGGCTATATACAGCCTGATTCACAAAATAGAATTTCTTATTGCTTATCGTTTCTGCGGTCAGGTTGAAAGCAGAAATCTGAATGAGTCCGTTTCCAACGGCAAGCCCCTCAAGTTCAGAAGCTGTAAAGCTAGCGCTGCCGGCTGTCCCTCCGATTCGTTTAATTATCCATTTACTCTGGTAGTCAGCAATGACTACATAAACAGAATCGGCTGATGAAACCTGTCCGCTGAGATTGATGGTTACTCCGGAACTCTTTGTGATTGAAGTCGGAAGCAGATTGTATCCTGAGAAGGAGGGGACTGATTTGCTGACGGTTTTGGTAAATACCGGAATGCTTCCATTGCCATCAACCTGCCAGGTTACAGTGCTCAAATCGAGGGGAGAAAGCAAATCCTGATATACGTAGGAGTTGTTATCATATTTAGTCAGTGCTTTTTCGTTCAGTTTTACAGTTCCCGCATCCAGAAGGGTTGAAGATCCGGGAGTGGCGGTAAATGCCGCAACAGCTGAATTGGTTTCAATCGGTACTTCAAAGCCTGCTGTATTTACATAGCTAACATTTCTTATTGCATCAAGCACCCCTGAGGCATCATCAAAATTGATAGCAGTTGCTGCAGCCACATCAATTGCCAGTTTTGTATCTTCTTCCTTTACACAGGAAATAAAGGAAACGGCTATCGCAGACAGAAGCACGAATAATTGCACTTTAATGGATGGGAAAGAGTTCATGGCAAAATTATTTGAGGGTAAAATACTTGAATAGAACACTTAATAACGAAGTTCGACAAATGGTAATATGGATTTCCTAATCTTTTTGATTTCTATCAGGCTGAACTTGCTGTGGACTGAATGAGTTTGAGTTGAAAGGACCTTCAATACTCATCTTCATTGTTCCAAATTCAGGTTGGATGAAGCACGAAGTCGAGATATAATAACAAACTCTGCAAAGCAATTGTTTGCAATCAGTGTTGGTATCAATAATATGGGAGAAGAATCGAATTCTTCTGCTTAGAAACTGGATATGCCCTAGAATCTTGTTTTAATAAGTGAAAACCTCTGCTTGAGTTTCAGGAAGGGTTTTTCCAGAAGTTCATAGCTCATCACGGGAATCACCAGGCTGAGGAGTATTATGGCAGCGAAATAGATATATATGTTGTTGATATTGTAAAGCAGAACAACCTTCTTGATTACTACCAGCACCAGAATATTTCCATACATATAGATTCCGTACGACACCTTACCCAGATACATAAACGGTTTAAACAGTACCGAGGTAAATTTCCGTTCAGGGTTGAAAAGCAGGTCAAGCATGATCAGTCCAACCAGACTAATATAAACAAACCTTCTGGTTACTCCGTTCAGCATATTCTCAAAGTTGCTGAGGTCATCGAAAGCAAGCAGGAAGACCAAAATCACGGATATTGTGAGTATTGCACTCCAGTGAAGCTTAAATTTAAAGGGCTTGCGGAGGGAGAAAACAGCAAGCAATCCTCCGAGAAGTATTACATCCATTCGGCTGAAGGTGTGGAGGTATAACTGATACCAGTTAGCCGGCAGCCAGATATAGGTATAGATTTTATAGAGCCAGCTGAATCCTATCAAAAGGGTTATTGCTAACGGCAGCTTCTTTACCGGGATAAAGGCTATGATTATTGGCCAGAAGATATAGAAATGTTCTTCAATGCAAATTGACCAGAAGTGAGCGAAAGGATATGCCCATTCCTGAGTCCAGATTGTATGGAAATTGTTGATGAGGGCAATGGTTGGCCAGTATACCGGCTGTTTTTCTCCAAGCCAGCTTACAAGAAAGGGAGCAACTGCCACCAGAAAGAAGTAAAGCGGCCAAATACGCAATCCACGACGAATGTAGAAATTGGGAATATTTACCTTACCATACTTTTCCTTTTCAACCACCAGCAGGTATGTGAGCAGATAACCGCTTATAAAGAAGAAAATATCCACACCGAAGGGAAGGTTTCTCATAAACTGGTCGATATGCTGGCCGGTGTAGGTAAACGTTTTGTAATCACCGGCTGAGAGTATGCCGGGAAGTCCGAACCAGCCTTTCCATGCGATATATGCATGGTAAATAACAATCATGAAGGCTGCAAAGAACCGGATAATATCAAATTGAGGGATATATACCGATGATTTCTGTTTTTCTTCCAAAATCTACACTTATTTGTAATTGTCAAATGTAGGAAGAAAATAGCTTTTTTGAGGCTTTTAGGTCAAAAAGCCGCAGGCAAAATAAAAGGGCTCCCAATTGGAAGCCCTTTCAACACTATAAAACAAGGATTTTCTACTTGACAATAGTAAGTTCGTCGATAAGGTTCTTTGCACCGGCATATTTGTCGATTACGAAAAGAACGTAACGGATATCCACGTTGATGGTTCTCTGAAGTTCGGGCTCAAAGGCAATATTGCCGCTCATTGCTTCCCAGTTGCCATCGAATGCGATTCCAATAAGTTCTCCGTCACCATTGATAACAGGACTACCTGAGTTACCACCGGTGATGTCGTTATCAGTAAGGAAGCAGGTAACCATTTTACCATCTTCACCATACTGTCCATAATCAAGGCTCTTGTAAAGCTCCTTGAGTTTGGCAGGAACGATGAATTCTTCGTTTGTAGGATCTTCCTTCATCATTACACCGTCGAGTGTGGTGTAAAAGTTATAATGAACGGCATCTGCAGGATAATAATCCAGGACCTTGCCGTAGGTCATGCGCATGGTACTGTTGGCATCAGGATAGTAGCTCTTGTCAGGATTCATTTCGCGAAGTCCGGCAATGAAAAGTCTTTGAGCTTTCTTATTTCTTGCTGAGAGCTGCTGATTGGTAGCCTGAGCTTTCTGGAAATTCTCCATAAATGCAGAGTAGGTCTTGAGTGCAAGGTCATTCTGCAATTTCTTGAGGGAAGGCTTTGCAATGAATGCATTGAAGGCAGCTTCGGTGCAGAAGATTGAATTTTCAAACATCTCAGCAACAAAAGCTTTACAATCTCCCTTGAATTTCTTGTCGATGAGGCTGTAAATTTCAGGATGCTGGCTGGCAGGAATATCGGCCCTGAACATCTCCAGCATGGCAGTGTATACATTCTGCTCAATCTGGTTGTTGTAATCCTTGAAGTTATCATTCGAGATTTCAGCATATTTTTCCATCTGCTTCTTCAAGTCTTCGCCCTTTGCTCCGCTCTTAAGGATGGTTTCAATTCCGTCAGCCTGTCCGGGGAAAGCAAATGCCTTGGAGCCAAAGAAACAGAGCTGTGTTCTCCAGATCATTGGGTAGAGGTTCTGCTGTTTGTACTGGCCATAAACATCAGCAAGGGTGCTCAGCACTTCACCGTATTTCTCTTTTCTGGAAGGTTCAGCATTAACCCAGGTGGCGAAATCAGCTTCAATTTTCTGCTTCAGCTCAATAACATCCAGTCGTTTAAGGTCGCGGCTTTCACCAAGCTTGTTCTTCCAGAAGTTAGCAATTCCGGCATAAGTGGAGGCGTAGGCAATCCTTACAGCATTATCGGCATCCATTCCTTCTTTCTGGATTTCCAGGGTTTTGCCCAGAACCTTTATAATGGAAGGGTTGATATCATTCAGGGTAGCATCAACGCCCCAGCTGCTGCGGTAGCGGTCGGTTTGTCCGGGATATCCCCAGATCATGGCAAAATCATTCTTTTTGTATCCTTTAAGTGAAACAGGAAGGTAGCGGGTTGACTTGAAGGGAACATTTTCCTTGGCATATTCGGCTGGTGTGCCATCAGGAGCAGTATAGATCCTGAATACACTGAAATCACCGGTATGGCGAGGCCACATCCAGTTGTCGGTATCTCCGCCGAATTTACCAATGCTTGAAGGAGGAGCTCCTACGAGCCTGACATCCTTGTATACCTGATAGATAAAACGATAGTATTCGTTTTCCGTTGAAGAAGCTTTTCAGCTCAACCTGGTATTTTCCATCTTCGTTAGCTTCCTTTTTGAGGCTTTCAATTTTCTTTGTAATAGCTGCGGACCTTTCCTTCTCATCCATTTCGGCAGTAACATCGGCAAGCACATCAGCAGTTACATCATCCATGCGGACCAGGAATGAAACGGTAAGACCTTCATTCATGAGTTCCTCTTCCTTGCGCATAGCCCAGAAGCCATCGGTGAGGTAGTCATGGTCAACGGAGCTGTGTTTCTGAATGGCATCATATCCACAGTGGTGATTGGTGAAAAGAAGTCCTTCGGGAGAAACTACTTCTGCTGTGCAGAATCCACCAAGGCTAACGATAGCGTCCTTAAGGCTGGAACTGTTGATGCTGTATAATTCCTGGGGTGTAAGATGAAGCCCCATTTTTTGCATATCGACATAGTTTAACCTTTCAACGAACATAGGTAACCACATGCCTTCATCAGGAGTTTCTGATGCATAGGAAGAAAAACCTAAACTGATGGCGGTTAGTAAGGTAAAGATCAGTTTTTTCATTTTGTTATTGTTTGATTGAGATTAGTTTAGAGATTAGTATTTATTGCTGTTTAGAGTCCAAGTGCAGTTTTACCCTGTTCAAACACAACATCCTTAGGAATGTTTGCTGTTTGCAGTTTTTCAATGCCTTTTTTCAATTCATCCCTGACGAGTCCGTTGGCTGCGATGTATTCCACGGCTTTGGCATAATCACCGTCACCTTCTATTTTAAGAATGAATGCGCTCCATTCGTTCATGGCAAGTCTGGTCTTCTCGAAGTCAACCTTGAAAGTGCCATCTGCATTAACTGAGAAAGCACCCTTGTCCTCAAAGAAATTAAAGCACATCATATTGGCTTTGCCATGGGCTTCTGCAGCACCGAAGCGGACGGAGCGGATGAGACCGGCCATATAGGTAACATAGGCATCTTCGGCAGTGATACTGGTAAGTTCACCTTTTTCAATTAGTTTGGTCACCAGGTATAGACCGAGAATGTCAGCCTTGGCTTCTTCCCAGCCGGAATACTGTTCCTTTAGGGCTTCCCTGACCGTTCCCTTGCCTGTAATTGTATTCTTGATGCCGAGTCCGTGAGCAACCTCGTGGAACATAACATTGCTGAAGAATGCATCGAATTTGATATTCTGTCTTTGGGCCGGATCAATGAGGATAGTGGAAATTGGAAGCAGGATCTTGTCGAACTTTGCTCTCATGGCATTCTTGAGTTGTAGTCGGCGACTGCCTTTTGCCAGCTGCACCTTTTCATCATTTGGAAGGTTGATAGCAATGGTTTTTCCACCTGAATTGCTGTTTCCTGCATAATAAAGGATATCATAGGCATTGAGGTCGGATGAGGATCCGGGTACTTCCTTCTTATACTGAGGCTCACATGGCAGGTCTTTCTGAAGGGCAGGGAGCATGGCGCTGTATTTCTCAAGTTTTTTGCTCCATTCCTTGTCTTTTACAAGCACACTTGATTCATGAGCGGCTTTGGTTCCAAAGAGTTCATCTTCGTAGTTTTCAATAGGGCCAACAACGATGTCGAGGGTATTGGTTTTCATATCCATCCAGGCCATATCACTTTCGAAGTAGTCATCGGTAAGCAGGGCCTTAGCACGAAGTTTCAGGTATTTCTTCAGTCCGGCATCTTCAGCCAGTTCAGATGCCTGTAACAGAAGTTCAGATGCTTTGGCGGTTTTTTCCTTATACGCATCATGGAACCAGATGCAGCTTAGTTTCCCGGAAGCATCCCTGCGGAGCAGAGTGTACATACTTGATTTATTCGGGTCTTTGAATGCTTCAAATTCTTCCTTGCTCATATCGGCAGGGTAGAAGTTTGCACCCTTGGGTTTTTCGCCAAAACCGGAAACAAAGGGCTTGTTGCCGTCGAGCCTGTCCCAGGGGCCATAGTTGATTTCTGCAAATCTCCTTGTAGTCGGGTCGGCAATAGTGTCGAGGAATGCGGATTTATTGCCCAGGGTTTGTTCCCAGAAGATGTCGTCCATGATTGCAGCAGCTTCCAGAAGAATTGGGATCATTTTCCTTTCAGAATCAGTAAGCTGGTTGAGGTCGGTTGTTAGCTTGACAGTGGCATATTCATTCACCCTGGATTGCATTTCGTTCATGGCTGTTGAGTCAGTTGTATTTGAATCCTTGTTATTCCCATTTTTACATGAGGTGGAAAAGGCAAGGCTAAGTGCGAGACACATAACCAGGGGGATTAGCTTCTTGAACATGGTTTTGGTTTTAAATGGGTTGGTTTAATCAGGGGCTATGATTGTTTCCTGCAAAATAGATCTGTGATTTAGCAGAGTCTGAAAGCCGTTGGTACTTGCAAGATCTGAACAGGCTGAAGTTGAATGGGAAATCCGGGATTCAGGTTCCGAAAATACCAGCTCAAAGGTCGTAATTTCCATTGTTAATCCATAAAGCCCGCTTGTTTATTCGATGAAAACTCCATTCCAGGGGGTCAATTGCTTCTAATAACCGACAAAACAGTCCGGGTGAAGATCATCCAAAGAAATATATTGAGCAATATGTATATATAATCATCAGATAAACAGATAACTATGGAGTCAAAAAAGCAAACATCTAATTCAATAAAATATTTTGTGAAAAGGCATATTGCTTTCATCTTAATTTATAATTTTGTTCTGTTATTTAAATAACAGAGCGACTTGTTAATAAAATAACAGATAAAGATATATGATGCCAAATTGTTCCTGTGATCAGGCTTTTGGTG
The DNA here is from genome assembly GCA_016707705.1 of Bacteroidales bacterium. Taxonomy (GTDB): domain Bacteria; phylum Bacteroidota; class Bacteroidia; order Bacteroidales; family UBA4417; genus UBA4417. Next base: position 159,658 of record JADJHD010000016.1, on the reverse strand, counting down.
CAATAATCCGCTGATTCTATGAAAAAAAGGTTATTGATTCGTGATGTTACGCTGCGTGATGGACAGCAGTCACTATTTGCCACCAGGATGAACAGAAACCAGGTAGAGCGTACTTTGCCCTATTTCAGGGATGCTGGTTTTTATGCAATGGAAGTATGGGGTGGAGCAGTACCTGATTCAGTGATGAGGTATTTGCACGAAAATCCCTGGGAACGGCTGGAGATGATACATCAGGCAATGGGAAGCAGCACCCTGCTAACGGCATTATCGAGGGGGCGAAATCTTTTTGGTTACAACCCTTATCCTGATGATGTAATTGAAGGATTCAATCGTAATGCAATCCGATCAGGGATTTCGATCATGCGCATTTTCGATGCTCTTAATGATACAACGAACATCCAGTCTACCATCAAATTTGTAAAGGAGAATGGTGGAATTGCCGACTGTACAGTGGTTTACACAGTGGATCCACATTATTCAACCCGTGAAAAGATCAGGGCTCTATTACATGCCAGGCTATTGCCCAACCATATTTTTTCCAAGGAGTACTTTCTCAAGGTTGCGAAGGAATGTGAAGCACTTGGTGCTGATATTATCACGATAAAGGATATGGCCGGACTGATCACTCCCGGGAAGGCCGGACGATTAGTCAGGATGCTGAAGCAGAATATTTCAGTCCCCATAGATTTTCATACTCATTGTACTCCCGGGTATGGACTTGCTTCGACCCTTATGGCAATTGTGAACGGAGTTGACATTGTTGACACCTCCATCATGAGTTTCGCGGGAGGCACAGCTGCACCTGCATTTGAACTGGTACAAATGTTTTGCGACCGCATGGATATCGAAACCGGTGTTAATCTTGAGGCTATTGTTGCTCTTGAAAAGGAACTGAGGGAGATCAGACATGAGCTTGCAGAATTTGATTCAACCAGGACTTTCCCTCGTGACTTCAATATTCTCACCGACAAGCTTCCGAATGATATAGAGCAGTTGTTTGAACTAGCCATTGCCTATGCAAAATCCGATAAGGAAGATGATCTTCTGGAGGTATGTCACAGGCTGGAAAGCTGGTTTGGATTTCCTGAAGCTGATGATAAAATCAGGGAAGCTGAGATTCCAGGTGGGATGTATTCGAATATGCTTGCTCAGTTGAAACAGCTTAAACTTGAAAAACTTCTTCCACGTGCCATGGAGTTGATTCCTATGGTAAGGCTGGTATCCGGATGCCCTCCATTGGTTACTCCAACAAGTCAGATTGTTGGTGTGCAGGCAGTAAATTGCGCCATTGACGAATCCAAGGGAGACCCAATGTACACTACCAAGTCGATTCAGTTTGTAAATCTTGTGAAAGGTGTTTATGGAAAGACACCTGTTCCGATAGATCCTGAATTCCGTTACAAAATAGCAGGAGTCAGGGAAGATACCCCTTACGATACCCGCTATTATCGCAGGCAGGAGAATCCGGTATTTGAGGAATATGGAGGAGTTAAGCTTGCAAAGGATGAGAAGGAAGAACTGCTGCTTGAATTATTCCCTTCTGTTGCAAATGACTTTTTGAAGAAAAGGGTTGAAGACAGTTACCTTGCTGAAATATATAAGGTAGAAGAGGAAAAGCAAAAGAAATTCGAAGAGGAGAAGCGGCTCTATGACAGTTTGAGTCCGGAAGAGAAGGAAAAGCGACTTATTGATGGCCTCTACAATTATCAGTGGTCCTCCTTTGAGGAGCAATCCGCAATGGGTCATTCCTGAACAAAACCGAATTCCTTGCAATTCCATGCAGATTATATGTCCTGATTGGCATTCTGCAAATTGATATCTTTGTGTCCCACACAAGAATCTCATGAAAAAGCTTCATAAGTTAGGCCTGTCTGTCCTTTCAGGATTGCTGCTGGCCTTTGCCTGGCCGCAGGACGGTTTTGCCCCATTGCTTTTTATTGCATTCATACCTTTGTTGCTAATAGAAAGTGATTACTGGAGTAACCGGCTCAACAACAAGTCCACCTCATTCCTTGGATATGTAGCCATAACATTTATCATTTTCAACTCACTTACTACCTATTGGATATACAATGCCACGCTGGTTGGTGTGATTGCTGCAGTTATCATCAATACCATCCTGATGTCAGGGGCATTTTTCCTTTTCCATGTAACACACAGGAAGATGCGTGCTGAGAGTGCAGGTTACATTGCACTTATTGCCTATTGGCTCTCCTATGAATACATGCATCTCCGCTGGGACCTCAACTGGCCATGGCTTAATCTGGGCAATGGATTTGCTTCCTTTCCGAGATGGATACAATGGTATGAGTTTACCGGGAGTTTTGGAGGTTCATTGTGGGTTCTGGTGGTGAACATACTATTAATGAGATTCATTCAACTCAGAATCATCCGGAAGATATGCAGCAGGGATGTTGCTGTTCTGATGGGTTCTTCGCTTTTCCTGCTTATTGTGCCGGTTGTGATATCACAGATAATGTACAGTACCTATAAGGAAGAAAAGCATCCATTGGATGTGGTTGTTGTCCAGCCCAATCTTGACCCATACAATGAGCAGTATGACCTTGATCCGGTTTCAGTCACGCGCAGGATGCTGGCACAAGCCGCCACAAAGTCCGATAGCCTGACAGACTGCATCGTATTTCCTGAGAGTGCAGTCCAGGAGCATGCCTGGGAGGATCAGTTGGAAAATGTGCCCAGTGTACAGATTCTGAAAGACTTTGTTGCTAAATACCCTCGTATGTCGGCTATAGTTGGCATGTCGACCAGAAAAATCTTTGCAGAAGGCGAGCCTTTGAGTTTGACAGCCCGCAAGTTCAGGGATGCCGAAAGGTATTATGATGCATACAATACTGCACTTTATGTAAGCAATAAAGGAGAACTTGGAGTGTATCATAAATCAAAGCTCACTCCGGGAGTGGAGCAAATGCCTTATCCGAAAGTTTTCAAATTTTTGGAAAAGTTTGCACTTGATCTTGGAGGTACGATTGGCAGTCTGGCGAAAGATCCCAATCAGAAACCATTCCTGTTTGCTGGCGACGGAAAGGTTGCATCGGTAATATGCTATGAGTCCGTTTACGGAGAGTTCGTCAACAGATTCATTAATAATGGAGCCAATGTAATCTTCGTGATAACAAATGACGGCTGGTGGGGCAATACTGCAGGGCACAGGCAGCATCTGCTGTTTTCAAGGCTCAGGGCAATTGAAACCAGAAGAAGTGTTGCAAGATCTGCCAATACCGGTATCTCATGTTTCATCAATCAAAGGGGTGATATCAGTCAGGCCACCGAATACTGGGTTCCTGCAACCATCAGGTCAGTGATCAATACCAATGACAAGATTACCTTTTATGTGCAGTATGGCGATTACATAGGGAGGATTTTTCTCCTGGTAGCAGCCTTAATGTTCCTGTTAACAGTTAGCCTTTCGTTCAGGCATGGGAATACTGTTATCAGTAAAAATGCAGTAAAGGAATAGGCTGCGCATATCCACTTCTCCTTCGTAGCTGTTTCAATCCGCACTCATTCAGTTTAGCATTGAATGAGCCAATTCCCCTGTTTACCGCAATCTTTCCGGCATTCACCGAATCTTACTATTGCACCCTCTGCTTTTTTTTGAGTTTTGCAGAACAAAATAAAGTTCGTTCTGTTAGTTACATTGTGCACAAAAGAAACGAAGGAAACATTTTAGCATCAAAAACGTTTCCACTGTTTCCAAAAAGATTAATTTTGCAGCCCAATGAATTGAATCGTATGGATGATAAGCTAAAAATGATTTTAAGGGAAAGTTCCCATCTGTTCATCAAGTATGGACTAAGGAGTCTGTCGATGGATGATTTGTGCCGTGAAATGGGGATTTCCAAGAAAACCATGTATCAGTATGTTGAAAACAAAACTGATCTGATTGAGCGGACACTGGATTTTGTAGTTCAGGATGCAGTCTTTGCAGTTAACACCGCAACAGAAGAAGGATGCAATGCGATTGACCAATTACTTAGGGTTAGTCGTAAGGTTTGTACTGAAATGCAGCATTTCAATCCTTCCATAACCTTTGATCTTCAGAAGTATTATCCAGAGATCTTCAGGAAGTTCAACCATTCCAAGAAGGAAATTATTTTCAATCAGATTGTTGAAAATATGAGGAGAGGGATAGCAGAAGGTTTATACAGGGATGATCTGCCTGTAGAACTGGTGGCACGCCTGTATGTTCAGAAACTTGAATATATAAATGATCCGGATTTCCTTCAGTCGGAGGATTTCTCATTCACCAATCTGTTTCAGGTGATGTTCGATAATCATATACGTGGTATTTCAAATCCACAAGGACTTGAATACTACGAAAAGCAGCTGCAGCCTTCACAGCATGTTAAGGGAGGAATCAATTAGCCTACAATAGTTTGAAATCATAAATTTTTCTGATCAAATGAAACACTACACTTATTTACTGACAACCCTTATAGCCTGTGCGCTTTCCCTGCAGTCATTTTCGCAGCAGAGTGCAGAGATCAGTCTGAGTTTAAAGCAGGCACAGGATTATGCATTGGAACATAATACCGGAATGAAGAATGCCAAGCTGGATATAGAGATGGCTAAGAAGAAGATATGGGAAACAACAGCTATTGGACTTCCACAGGTTAGTGTTTCCGGCAGCTACCAGCATATCTTCAAGGTTCCGGAAATGAGTTTTGGCGGGGCATCACTGCTTTCGACACACCGTGAAGGAATCACATTATCAGGTGTACCTACCGGTTTAAACAACGACTCCATCTTCCTTAATTATTTCCCGGGTGATCCTATTAAACTTGGGGTTAAGGACAATGCTTCCGTGAGCCTGAATGTATCGCAGATTATCTTCAGTGGTGAATACCTTGTTGGTCTGCAGGCAACAAAGGTGTTTTTCCAGATTTCTCAAAACAGCTATGCTTCTTCGGTTAGTGACCTTAAGGAAGCAGTTGCCAACTCCTATTATCTGGTGTTGGTGATGCAGCGCAACAAGGAGATTGTTTCCCAATCTCTGACCAACCTCAACAAGACCTTGTCGGACATGAGGGAGATGAACAAGCAGGGATTTATTGAAGAGACCGATGTTGACCAGATAGAACTAACCGTTCATACACTTGAAAATGCCATCAGGACCATTGATAACCAGGTATTGGCATCGCAGGACTTGCTGAAGTTTCAGATTGGCGTGCCATTTGAAACCCCGGTTAAGTTAACCGAGAGCATAGATGAAATTGTTAAGGTATCCGACATAGCTTCAATCGTTTCAAAACAATTTCAGGTTCAGAACCAGATCGGATATAAGATTATGGAGAATCAGGAAGCAGTAGGTGTTCTTAATCTTAAACGTCAGAAAAGTGCCTATCTGCCGACGCTTGCGGCATTCTATAAGCATACTGAAAATGCAAAGAAGGCTGATTTTGATTTTACAATGAAAGACATTGCAGGGTTATCGCTGAATGTTCCGATTTTCTCCAGTGGACAGCGTAATTCACAGCTTTCACAAAGAGTTATGGAACTTCAGAAAATCCGGAATACCAAGGATAATGTAGCTCAGGGACTTCAGCTTGATTTTATCAATTCAAGAAATGCACTTAATTCAGCCTATGACCAGTTTCTCAACGATCAGAGAAATATAGAGCTAACCAGCAGGATTTATGAGAAGACACTGACTAAATTCAAGGAGGGGATTTCAACAAGTATGGATCTCACTACTGCACAGAATCAGTATTTGACTGCTGAAAAGAACTATTTTACCTCCCTATATTCACTGCTAACTGCAAAGAACAAGCTCGAAAAGCTTCTAAACCTTCAATAAGCATCTGTAAATAAATTCCAATCCGATAACAGCATATCAAGATAAAACTGACTAAAATGAAAAGCAACAATCATTCTTTCAAATTCATCATGGGCTTAGGCATCGTTGTTTTCCTGGCATCATGTGGTGGCAAAATGGATAAAAAGGCTGAACTCGACAAGCTGATAAAACAGCATGATGAATTAGCCAATCAGATCAAGAAACTTGAAACTGAGTTGAAACTGACAGATTCAACCACAGCCAAGTATACTGATGTTATGGTAACCAAGGTAGCAATCTCAGAGTTCAATCATTATATCGAAGTACAGGGCAAAGTAGACGGAGAGGAGAATACCTCAGTATTTCCTGCAAATATGGGAACTGTAACAGCAGTGTATGTTAAGGAAGGGGAGATGGTAAAGAAGGGACAGGTTCTGGCTCAACTCGACAATTCCGTTCTTGCCAAGAATATAGAAACTGCAAAGGTTAATGCAGACCTTGCCAATACTTTTTACACTAAGTATAAGGCATTGTGGGATCAGAAGATTGGATCAGAGGTCCAGTATCTTCAGGCTAAATCAAACAAGGAAACAGCGGAGAGGAATCTTCTTGCCTTAACTGAGCAGCTGGATCTTTACAAGGTCAAATCACCAATTAATGGTTCTATTGAAGAGGTTAACATTAAGGTTGGGCAATATGCTTCACCTCAGAGTCCATTGCCTTCATTCAGGGTTGTAAACTTCAACTCAGTCAAGATTATGGCTGATATCGCAGAAGTATATGCCCCTAAAGTAAAACCGGGAAATAATGTAAAGGTGTTCTTCCCTGATTTCAATTCAGAATTTGACACCAAGATTCAATTCAGCAGCAAGTATATCAATCCTACAAACCGTTCATTCCAGGTGGAAATGAGACTGGGAGCCAGCAATAAGGTGGATTTCAGGGCTAATATGATGGCAGTCGTGAAAATCAACGACTACAATAATCCCAAGGCTGTTGTTATCCCTGTTAACATTGTGAAGGATTCACAGGCTGGTAAGTTTGTCTGGGTTGTAAAAGACCAGGGCAACAACTGTGTTGCCATGAAGCAGAAGGTGGAAGTCGGACAGACCTACAACGGACTGGCTGAGATCAAGACCGGACTTGCAGAAGGAGACCAACTCATCACTACAGGTTTCAACTCATTGGTTGAAGGGCAGTTGATTAAGTTTTAACAGACCTTGAATTAAAATACAAATATGTGCCATCCTGTTGAAAAGCAGGATAAGCGTAAAAACACACCTTATGGAAAAGAATAAATTCAAGGAATTTTTTGCCGCCAGCTGGGCGATCGACAATAAGACCAGCGTATATGTGCTGGCAATATTCATCACCCTGCTCGGGATTCAGAGCTATATGAATATTCCAAAGGAGCAGTTTCCTGAAATCGTGATCCCAACCATCCTTGTGAACACGGTTTATCCCGGGACTTCTCCAACTGACATGGAAAACCTGGTTACCCGTCCGATTGAAAAACAATTGAAAGGTGTTGCCGGAGTTAAAAAAATCACCAGCAGTTCATTGCAGGATTTCTCAACTGTTGTTATAGAATTCAATACCGATGTGGATGTGGCAGAAGCCAAGCAGCGAGTGAAGGATGCGGTGGATAAATCTTCCTCCGATCTTCCTAATAACCTGCCAAAGAATCCTGATGTAATGGAGATTGACTTCTCTGAGATTCCCATCCTGTATATTCAGCTTTCGGGCAATTATGATCTGGAGAAGCTGAAAAGCTATGCAGAGCAGGCTCAGGATAAAATTGAAGGATTGAAGGAAATCACCCGCGTCGATATTGTTGGTGCCCTGGAAAGGGAAATACAGATTGATGCTGATATCTTCAAGATGCAGGCTGCAAGTGTGACCTTTTCTGATATTGAAAGGGCTGTTGCTTCTGAGAATCTGACCATTTCTGCTGGTAATATCAGCAGTTACGGGATGAAGCGTTCAATTCGCGTTGTTGGACAGTTCAAGGATCTTGATGTTATCAGGAACCTGGCATTCAAATCGTCAAGCGGTGCATTGGTATATTTAAAGGACATTGCGACCATCAACGATGGTTTCAAGGAACAGGAAAGCTTTTCACGTCTTAACGGACAGAATGTAATCACACTGAATATTATCAAGAAGAGCGGACAGAATCTGATCAATGCATCAGATAAGATTAAGGATATAATCTATAAGGAGCTTGTGGGGAAAGTGTATCCGAAGGATGTGAATGTTACCCTTTCAGGTGATATGTCGCGCTATACCCGCAACACTCTTGAAGAGCTAAACAATACCATCATTCTTGGATTTATCCTGGTTACCATCATTCTCATGTTCTTCATGGGATTCACCAATGCATTCTTTGTTGGATTGTCGGTGCCCCTTTCAATGTTTGTTGCGTATATGGTTATGCCCGGACTCGGCTTTACAATGAATATGATTGTAATGTTCGGATTTATTTTCGCACTGGGGATTGTGGTGGATGATGCGATTGTGGTTATCGAAAATACTCACCGAATACATAAGAAGCAGCCCAATATAATACTGGCGGCGAAGCAGGCGGCCGGGGAGGTGTTCCTGCCGATTCTGTCGGGGACGCTCACAACATTGGCACCATTCTTTCCATTGGCATTCTGGCCCGGTATTGTCGGGAAGTTCATGTACTACATGCCGGTAACGCTAATTCTGACCTTGTTTGCCTCCCTTTTTGTGGCTTATATCTTTAATCCTGTTTTTGCAACATCCTTTATGCAGCATGAGTATGATGCTCCTGATGCAAAAAAGAGCAGGAGAAATATGTGGAAAACTGTCATCGCCCTGATTGGTGTTTCTGTAATATTCTATGCCATTTTTGGTGTCAGTCATTCTTCCACATTTTTTGCAATCGGGAACCTGCTTGTATTGGCAGCCCTGCTTGTAATATTCTATCATGCTGCCCTGAAGAGATATATTATGTGGTGGCAGGAAAAGGCATGGCCTTCTTTGATGGAAATCTACCATAAACAATTGGTGTTCTTCCTAAAAGGGCGCAATCCATATTACCTTTTGTTGACGATTACGTTGTTATTCTTTTTTACCTTTTTCCTGGTAGGGTTAAGGCAGCCTAAGGTTGTGTTTTTCCCCGACAATATGCCCAACACTATCGATGTTTTTATCAAGCTTCCGGTTGGGACCGATCAGATTGTGACCGATTCAGTCACCAGGATTGTTGAAAACAGAATAAAATCAGTCCTCGGTGAGAATAACCCCAATGTAGAGTCCATCATCACAAATGTAGCCCTTGGAGCCGGAGAAGGAATGTTCGATCGTTCTGCATCTTCAGAAAAGGGGAAAGTGACTATAAATTTTGTTGAATACAAGAACAGGCAGGCTGGAATAAGCACTTCTGGCTACATGGATGAGTTCAGAAAAGCCGTTAAGGGCATTCCCGGAGCTGAAATAATTGTTGAGAAAAACAAGATGGGACCTCCTACAGGAAAGCCTATCAATATAGAAGTTACCGGTGAAAATCTGGAAGATTTGATTTCAGATGCTGAAGCTTTCCAGAATTATCTGGATTCATTGCAGATCCCAGGGGTTGAGGAGCTCAAGACTGACTTTACCGCAATCAAGCCGGAGATTGTCCTTAATGTTGATCGTACGCGTGCCAATATTGAAGGAATATCAACTGGTCAGATAGCCACTGAAATCAGGACAGCCGTATTGGGTAAGGAAATTTCGAAATTCAAGGATGGGGAGGATGAATTCCCGATTCAATTGAAATATTCCAAACAAACCCGTGATAACATCAATAACCTTCTGAACCTGAAGATTACCTATCGAGATATGAATTCCGGACAGCTGCGTTCCATTCCTTTGTCCTCAGTAGCTTCTATTGGATATACTGATACCTATGGAGGAATCAAGCGCCAGAACCTGAAAAGGATTATCACCATATCAAGTGAAGTGCTATCCGGGTATACTGCTAATGAGATAGTACCTCAAATCGAGAAGATTGCAGAAGATTTTCCGAAACATGAAGGTGTAAACATAAGTTTGACCGGTGAGCAGGTTGACCAGCAGGAGGCTGCAAGCTTCCTTTCCATGGCCATGTTGATTGCGATTGGTTTGATTTTCTTTATCCTTATCAGTCAGTTCAATTCACTCGGTAAGGCAGTACTTATTCTTAGTGAGGTATTCTTCAGTGTTATTGGGGTATTGCTAGGTGTTGTCATATTTAACATGACCATTTCAATCATTATGACCGGACTGGGAATTGTTGCCCTTGGAGGTATTGTGGTAAGAAATGGAATCCTGATTGTGGAATTCATAGATACCTTGAAAGAAAGAGGATACAAGACCAGGGATGCCATTATATCAGCAGGCAAGATCCGTATTACCCCTGTAATCCTGACTGCGTCAGCTACCATTCTTGGACTGGTGCCATTGGCAATAGGACTCAATCTGAACTTTGTGACGCTTCTAACCGAATTCAATCCGCATATTCATGTTGGAGGTGACAATGCGATGTTCTGGGGACCTTTGTCGTGGACAATCATTTTCGGATTAAGCTTTGCAACCTTCCTGACCCTGATTTTTGTTCCGGCAATGTATTATATAACCTATGTAATGAAGATCAGAATAGCGCGCAGAAAGTCGAACAGAATAGCAAGAAAGGCGTTGAGCGCATAAAGCATATTTCGTTTTCTGAGTAAACCCCGTCGGATGTAAAACCCTGGCGGGGTTTATTTTTTCCAATGGGTTTTCATCTCAAAAATTTGATATTTAGTGATAATTAGTAATTTAGCAATTAAATACCGATTAGGCTATTATTAAATTTATTTGATTTACTGTAATATGTTGTAGTAAATCACGAAATTTGAGAGCTGTTTGTGTATAGGATGGTGCCGCATCTTTTTAAAGAATATTGAAGATTCGTCCCATAGATAGCATGATTGGGTTATCCCGGGCAAAATCTATATTGTCCTGATTAAATCATCACATATTCTGAAATGTCATTGAAACCAAAAGAGACTGCCTCGCTGTTAACTGAATTCCTTACCACAGCTCAGCGCTACCTGAATGGGCCGACTCCCTGGCAGGATGGTATCCTCGGTTTGCTCGCGGGTCTGAATGCATATGTTGGCAGCGGCAGGATTTGTTTATCCAAGGCCTTGCCGGCGCAGGAGCAGTCGTTCCATGGAATGGGCTTTGCAAGTTCCTGGTGGGTTACTGGTCCGGGTTTCCCCGGAGATGTACAGGCGATTCCAGCCTTTTCCGGTAATTCAGTTCTTTCGGGCAAATTGGGCGTTGAGCCCGTTAAGATAGATGCTTCCGGAAAGTCGCAATGGCCCTGGTTTTTTAGGGAAGCAGGAATATCCACAGTACTTGTGTTTCCTGTTATTACTGCAGGTAATATGTGGGGATTTCTGAGTCTGGAGTATTTCAATACGAGGCAGCAGGTTTCAGAATTTGATCAGGAACTTATCCGACAGTTTACAATCCTGCTTGGAGAAACAATCAGCAAGCCTGCAAATTTGGCTGCGGCTGCTGATGGAAATAGCTATTACGAAGCCTTGTTTAATAATTCCCCTGCTGCTATTGTTGTTATGAGTCAGGATGGCAGGGTTGAACGTATAAACAAGGAATTTTCCAGACTTTTCCTCTATGATTCCGAAGAAATAGCCGGGAAAAATATTGATGATATATTACCTGGCAGTGAAGAAAGAGTAGCTGCCCAGAAGCTTACCAGCAGAATACTGGAAGGAGAAAGGATCTCGCAGGAAGGTATCAGATACAGAAAGGATGGAACAGCTGTTTATGTTTCTATTATAGCAGTGAGGGCAACACCTCCTGCAAAAGAACCATTGATTTACAGCATTTACCATGATATCACGGAAAGGGTTTTAGCTCAGGAGAGGCTCAAGGAGAGTCAAGCCAGATTCAGGCTATTGTTTGAATCGGCCAATGATGCGATTTTTCTATTGAGGGAAGGCATTGTTATTGAGTGTAATCCCAGAACCCTTGAGGTTTTCCGTTGTACTTCCGAAGAAATTATTGGCAAGTCGGCACTTGAATTAAGTCCGAAGAGGCAGGCGAATGGGAACTTGTCGATAAGCAAGGCTGTGAAGTATTTTCGTGCTGCCATGGGTCATGAGCAGCAGACTTTCGAATGGACTCACAGACGGCCTGATGGAAGCCAGTTTATGGCGGAGGTGAGTATAAATGTCTTTGACTGGAAAGGTGAAAGCTATACACAGGCTATTGTAAGGGATATTTCCCGCCGTAAGCAAACTGAAGAACTGCTGAAGCAAAGATTCGAATTTATTGCCTTTATCAGCAGGATTTCAGCGGAGATGATTAATCCTGGAATTGACAGCATTGATATTCCAATCAGGGAAGTGCTTGCATATTCGGCCAACTATACAAGCTGCTCGAGAGCTGTAGTATATCAATTGAATTCGGAGGGAATACAATTTCATCTGTCCCACGTTTGGGATAAGGAGAATGTTTCATCCCTTTCCATTCTTGATCAGGTCTTGATTTCTGATTTACCGGGAATATTCTCGTCAATTTCAGAAGGCAAAACCCTTGTACGGGAAGTTCCTGATGTAGTTACAAGTACTGAAGAATCGCTGCTGGCTGAAGTTTTGGATCTGAATCAGTATAAATCTTTCGTTATCGTTCCCTTATCAGTAGGGGGCAAAATCATCGGACTCTCAGCATATTTCTCTGCTAAATGCAGTAGTGAGTGGACAGATGATCTTCTTACTCCGATTAAACTGACCAATCAGTTGATTGCAAACGCCATTGAGAGAAAGAAGACTGAAGTTGAATTAAGGAGTGCAAAGGAAAAGGCAGTTGAGTCAGACAAACTCAAAACAGCATTCCTCTCTAGCATGTCGCATGAGATCAGGACTCCAATGAATCATATTCTTGGATTTATTGAACTGTTGAAAGATCCCAATCTTTCGGATACGGAGAAGTATGACTTCATGTCGATTGTCAAGAGCAGTGGAAACCTGCTTTTGAAATTGATTGATGATATCATTGATATTGCCAAGCTTGAATCAGGACAGCTTACCATTAGTGAACTTGAACTTGACATGTCGAAGTTCATTGAGGGGATTCAGATAAATTTCAATGAGCAGTTAAAGACTATTGGAAAGCATAAGATTGATTTCAGGATAGTTAAGCCCAGAATTCCGGTTGCAGAGAGTATCAAGACAGATCCTCTTCGTCTGCAGCAGATTGTTTCAAATTTATTGTCCAATGCATTGAAATTCACTCAGCATGGATTGATAACTTTTGGCTATTCCCTTGAACCGGACAACAAACTTCATTTCTTTGTTGAGGATACAGGAATTGGAATTCCGGAAGAGAATCATACAGAAGTGTTTGAGCGATTCAGGCAATTGGACGGGAGCTATGCCAGAGAGTATAGTGGAACAGGTTTGGGGCTTGCCATTTCAAAAGGCCTGGTAGAGCTGATGCAGGGAGAAATTGGCCTTGAATCACAGCTTGGCAAAGGTTCCCGGTTCTATTTTACCATCCCATACATACCGGTTAAACTACAATCGCATGCTATAGGTGTTAAGCCTGTATCTTCAGGAGAATACAATTTCAGCGGCAAGACCATTCTGGTAGTTGAAGATGATGAGATCAACTACAGGTTCCTGGAAATAGTAATTCACAAAACCAAAGCCCGGGCTTTAAGGGCGCTTACCGGTAAGCAGGCAGTGGATATCTGCATGGGTGAGCATGTTGACCTTGTGCTGATGGATATCCAGATTCCTGTGATGGATGGATATACTGCTACAGCAAAGATCAAGGAACAAAAGCCCAATCTGCCTATTATTGCACAAACAGCACATGCACTGGCGGAAGAGAAGGAAAAGTGCCTGAGGTCCGGGGCTGATGATTATCTGGCTAAACCAATAAGCAGGAAAGATCTGCTCATAAAAATGGCCAGCCTTCTTCTGGATTAATACTTTCTTTAGGCTGAGAAATGCCTTTCCAGTCAGTTTCCCAGGTAATAAGCCATCATGCTTTCATAAAAATTGTTAATCTAAATACCTTAGGTTTTCATAATCTGTTGGTATTAGAAGGGTTATCTTATAGCAAATGAGGGGATTTAAATAAAATCGATACCTAATTTAAATCATTCACTTAAAACAGGTTAATCAAAAACCTTTCATTATTTTTCTTAAATTTGCCCTCCCTAAATAGACTGGGAACACCCATGGAGAAAACCAAGGTTTTATTCGTTTCACAAGATATCACCCCTTTCCTAAAGGATAGTCCTATGGGACTGATATCCAGGCATCTGCCTCAAGGAATTCAAGAAAGGGGCCGGGAAATCCGTACTTTTATGCCGCGGTTTGGAAGCATCAATGAGCGGCGGAATCAATTGCATGAAGTAATCAGGCTTTCAGGAATGAACCTGATCATTGATGATACGGACCATTCCCTGATCATAAAGGTAGCTTCCATTCAGTCTGCACGTATGCAGATATATTTCATTGACAATGAGGACTATTTCCACCGCAAATATGTCTTCAGGGATAAGAACAATGCTTTCTTTACTGACAATGATGAGCGCTCTATCTTCTTTTCAAGAGGAGTAATTGAGACCGTGAAAAAACTGGGCTGGGCACCTGATATCGTTCATTGCCATGGCTGGATGACCAGTCTTGTTCCGCTTTACCTCAAGAGGGCGTATAATGAAAACCCATTATTCAGCTCAACCAAAATCATTCTTTCATTGTACGATGATGATTTTTCAGAAGGTCTGGATCAGAACTTTGCAAATAAAATCAAGTACGAGAATATCGCTGTAAAGGATTTGAAACACTATAAGAAGCCAACCTTCGTTAGTATGATGAAGGCAGCTATTGATTTTGCTGACGGCGTTGTGATCGGCAGTCCTGAAATCAATCCTGAACTTACTGAGTATCTCACTCAGGTTGGTAAACCTGTGTTGGCTTACCAGTCACCTGATTCCTATATTGATGCCTACAATGAATTCTATGAAGAAGTGTTGCAGGCGCAACCAGTTGCTTAATTTTTACTGAAACAGTTCAGCCGCTCAACTTTTAACACTTCTTCCTTGAAAGCATTCAGAATTCCACAACGCATTACCCTCTTCTTATTCATTATACTTGCTGCCGTGGCATGCAAGAAAGATCTTGAAACCATCGGTCTTGACCTGGTTAGTCCCGGTGACCTGATTAGTCTGGGTTATTCAGACACCCTCAGCATTGAGGCGTTCTCCGTTGGAGAGGATTCAGTTCGTACACTGAACCTTTCGTACGCAGTTGTTGGCAGTATGAATGATCCTGTATTTGGGAGGACTGATGCCGAATGGTATTCGCAGATTCGTCTTGCTGAGGAGCCAACAGAATTCGGGACAAACCCTGTATTTGATTCCGCCTTTCTGATCATGCCTTTCAGCGACGCCTACGGTGATACATTGAGCAACATGACCGTGAAGGTATACAGCCTGACTGAAGATATCATTGATTCAGTGCATATCTATTCAAACCATAGTGTGACCTATGACGTGAATACACCGATTGGTGAACTCACCTTTACACCCAGGGCACACGACAGCTCATATTACAGTGGTGCGACCCATGCTCCGGCTTTGAGGATACCTCTTAATCAGGCTTTCGGACAGAAAATCTTGTCTGCGGATACTTCCTACCTTGCCACAAATGATGATTTTATCGAATTTTACAAGGGACTGGCAATGGTTGCTGAGCAACCGGGTGGTGTTGGAAAGGGAGCAATGCTGAAGCTCACAGTTAGTGCAGGCAGCAGTAAGATTTTAATGTATTATCACAATTCAACGGATACAACAAGCTATACCTTTGGCATAAACAGCGATTGCAGCCGCTTCAATCATTTTGATCATATGAGCTATTCGGGGGCTTCGCCAATACTGACCCAGCAGATCCAGGGTGACAGTGCGATAGGGGAGCAGTTCCTTTTTGTTCAGACCATGGGAGGTATCAGGGTCAAGCTGAAATTCCCCGGCCTGAAGCAATGGTCGAACAGTCAGAAGATTCTTATCAATGATGCCCAGCTGATTGTAAAGGATGCACTTCCTTCTTCCGTATTTACGCCACCAGCATCATTATTCCTTTATCCGGTTGCATCTGACGGCACTCTGTACCCTTATCAATTGCCAGATGCAGATGAAGGTTCTTCATATTTTGACGGTACATATAATTCCACCAACGGGACCTACCGGTTCAGGTTGTCGCATTATGTTCAACAGGTGTTGAACGGCCAGCAGACTGACTATGGTTTGTTCCTTGTCATACCCGCTGCATCTGTTAATTCCAGCAGAATTGTGTTAGGTGGACCTAAAAATGCCGGCAGTGCCATCAAGATGTACATAAAGTACACTGTAGTGCAGTAATCGCAGGCCTTCCAGCGCTTCTTTCCTTTTTCTGTCAATAATTGGCATTTTTTCGGATTTCTTTGTCCGAAAAATTATTACTTCCTGGCATTTTACTGATTAACTTTTGTGCTCAAATTGATATTCCTGAGTTGAAATTCCATAGGATTCAGAAAAATGTACACTTTTATTTTAAAAACTAATCCAAAGTAAGGGATGAAGATTTTGTACATTTGTCATAGTATTTGAGCAGAACGAAAAATAAGTTTGAAAAAAGTTTTAGAAAGTCAGGATTATTAAACCGATATTATGTGTGGAATTGTAGCATATCTGGGAGCTAAAGAAGCAAGCCCTATTTTGATAAATGGACTCAAGCGTTTGGAATATCGTGGTTACGACAGTGCCGGAATTGCCCTGTTGAACGGGGGGATGCATGTGTACAAAACCCGCGGGAAGGTTTCTGATCTTGAGGGTCTGATTGAAGATAAAGATTTATCCGGGACTACCGGTATTGCTCATACACGATGGGCAACGCATGGAGAACCCAATGACATAAATGCACATCCCCATACTTCTCCCAATGGTAAAATTTCCCTTATCCATAATGGGATTATTGAAAACTATGCAATCCTGAAGGAAGAGCTGAAGCAAAGAGGGTATGTGTTCACCTCAGATACCGATACTGAAGTGCTGGTTTATCTGATTCAGGATATTTATGAACATGAAAAGACAGATTTCGCTGAAACTGTGCGCCTTGCCTTAAGTCAGGTAACAGGAGCATATGCGATAGTTGTGCTTTCGCAGGAGAACCCCGATATGCTGGTTGCAGCCCGCAAAGGCAGTCCGCTGGTAGTTGGAATAGGTGAAGGCGAATATTTTATGGCCTCCGATGCCGCTCCTATTGTTGAGTATACCCGTCAGGTGGTTTATCCCGGAGAGGAAGAAATTGTTGTGGTTAGTCTGAAAGATGGACTCAAGATCATGACCATTGCCAAGACTGAAAAGACACCTTATATACAGACACTTGAGCTGAATCTTACCGCTTTGGAAAAAGGTGGTTTCCCGCATTTCATGCTAAAGGAGATCTATGAACAACCCAGAACCGTCCGCGACAGTATGAGGGGAAGGCTTAATATGGAGCAGGGACTTGTAGTGCTTGGTGGAATTCAGGATTACACCCGGAAGCTGCTGAATGCGAGAAGGATTATTATTGTTGGTTGTGGAACTTCCTGGCATGCCGGACTCGTTGGAGAATACCTGATTGAGGAACTGGCGAGAATTCCGGTTGAAGTTGAATATGCTTCTGAGTTCAGGTACAGGAATCCAATCATTTTTGAAGATGATATTGTAATTGCTATTTCTCAATCAGGAGAAACTGCAGATACCCTTGCAGCCATAGAAATGGCAAAGGCCAAGGGCGCCACAATTCTTGGAATCTGCAATGTTGTAGGTTCATCGATTGCACGTGCCTCGCATGCGGGATCATATACCCATGCGGGACCAGAAATTGGAGTAGCTTCTACCAAGGCATTCACCTCACAGGTGACCATACTTACTCTGCTTGCCTTGATGCTTGCAGAGAAGAAGGGTAGTCTGGCAGCCTCAAGGTATTACAGACTGCTGCATGAACTGAATTCCATTCCCGAGAAGATTGAAAAAGCCCTTAAGGCCAATGAAGATATAAAGAAGATTGCTGAGATCTTCAGTAAGACCAGCAATGCCTTGTATCTGGGCCGTGGAATCAATTTCCCGGTTGCCCTGGAAGGTGCTTTAAAGCTCAAGGAGATTTCCTACATACATGCCGAGGGTTATCCTGCAGCAGAGATGAAGCATGGTCCTATCGCGCTTATTGATGCAGAGATGCCTGTTCTGGTTATTGCAACCCGCAAGGGCCATTATGATAAGATGGTGAGCAATATTCAGGAGGTAAAAGCCCGCAAGGGAGTGATTATCGCCATTGTTTCGGAGGGAGATGACAATGTAGAATCCATGGCGGATTACAGCATAGAGATTCCGGAAACGGATGAGATGCTGGTGCCATTGCTCGCTACCATTCCTCTTCAGCTACTATCCTACCATATGGCATTGATTCGCGGCTGCAATGTTGACCAGCCCAGGAATCTTGCAAAGTCGGTGACGGTGGAGTAAAAAACAGATTTACTACCTTTTATAATATTTATACAAATCTTCATTCAGGTATGTCCGGAAAGGAGATTTGTTTATTATATGTTGCCATGAGTTCAATCTCCAGAGAAAATATGATTTGTGTCATCTGATGTATTCACAATTATTTTATGAATTATCAGCTTTGATTACTGTTCTTGCCAGTCTGCTTGCTCCAACAGAAGCCCCTTGCTGAGAGTTGACTTTTCAATAGCTGTCATCTTTCAAAAAAATATACTAAACTATGTGCTAAATTCCTCTACAGAATCACGAATTTATATATATTGAAATTAGCATACATGTGTGATTATCAGTAATGTGAGTTAAAATATTCCATCAAAAAAATATTTGAATATTTCTTCTGCTTATTGTTTTTTCAATAACAAAACAAAATAATTTTGCATAAAAATTAAGAGCTATGAATATCAGTCATATTGAACATATCGGCATTGCCGTAAAGAACCTGGAAGAGAGCATTCAGTACTGGGAAAATGTGATGGGATTAAAGTGTTATGCCGTGGAAGAGGTTAAGGACCAGAGGGTTCGGACGGCTTTCTTCATGGTAGGCGGAACCAAGATTGAACTCCTTGAAAGTACTGATCCGGAAGGACCAATAGGAAAATTCATTGAGAAGAAGGGAGAGGGTGTTCATCATCTTGCCTTTGCTGTTAAGGGAATAGAACAATCGCTTGAGGATGTAGCCTCAAAGGGTGTTCAGCTCATTGATCAAAAGCCAAGGAGAGGCGCTGAAGGATTGGATATCGCATTCCTCCATCCCAAATCAACATTTGGAGTGCTGACAGAACTCTGTGAGAACAAGAACGACAAATAAATTTTGCCATGGCAATAGAAGACAAAATCAAGCTTTTGCTTGAGAAACGTGAAGAGGCCAAACTTGGAGGCGGCCAGAAACGTATTGATTCCCAGCATAAAAAAGGGAAATTCACTGCCCGTGAAAGGATTGAGATGGTGCTGGATGAGGGTAGCTTTGAAGAGTTCGATATGTTTGTATCCCACCGTTGTGTGGATTTTGGACTCGAGAAGGAACAATACCTTACCGATGGTGTAATAACTGGTTATGGTACCATTGACGGACGGTTGGTTTACATTTTCTCGCAGGATTTCACCGTGTTTGGTGGCTCACTGAGTGAGATGTATGCCAAGAAGATCTGCAAGGTGATGGATCAGGCCATGAAAGTTGGCGCCCCTGTTATTGGAATTAATGATTCAGGTGGAGCCCGCATTCAGGAAGGTGTTCAGAGTCTGGCCGGTTATGCCGAGATTTTTGAGAGGAATATCCTGGCATCAGGTGTAATTCCCCAGATATCTGCCATTTTCGGTCCTTGTGCAGGAGGTGCAGTTTATAGTCCGGCACTTACCGATTTTATCATTATGTCGAAGGAGAACAGCTATATGTTTGTTACCGGTCCGAAGGTGGTAAAGACGGTTACAGGAGAAATTGTAACTGATGCAGAACTGGGAGGAGCGATGGTTCATGGTTCAAAATCCGGGGTTGCACAATTTGTTGCCGAAGATGAGCATGAAGGTATTTCGCTTATCAGGAAGCTGTTGAGTTACATGCCACAGAACAACCTTGAGGATCCTCCTATGGCACCCTGCGATGACCCCATCGACAGGCTTGAGGATACTCTCAACTATATTATTCCCGACAATCCGAATAAGCCTTATGATATTAAGGACGTGATTCACACCATAGTTGATTATGGAGAATTCATGGAAGTAGCCCGTCACTTTGCACCCAATATTGTTACCGGCTATGCAAGGATGAACGGTATGTCGGTGGGAATAGTTGCCAATCAGCCAAACTATCTGGCAGGAGTTCTTGACATCAATGCATCCCGCAAGGCAGCTCGTTTTGTTCGCTATTGCGATGCTTTCAATATTCCGATTCTAACCCTTGTGGATGTGCCCGGCTTCTTGCCCGGAACAGCACAGGAATATGGCGGAATCATCATTCATGGAGCAAAGCTTTTGTTTGCCTATGGAGAAGCCACAGTACCAAAGGTCACGGTTATTCTTCGCAAGGCTTATGGCGGAGCCTATGATGTAATGAGTTCCAAGCATCTCAGGGGAGATATTAATTATGCATGGCCATCTGCTGAAATCGCAGTTATGGGTCCCAAAGGAGCCATTGAGGTATTGAACAGCAAGAAAATTGCTGAAATTGAGGATCCGGCAGAGAGAGAAGAATTTGTAAAGAAGGGAGAAGACGATTACAAGGCAAAATTTGCCAATCCTTATAATGCTGCTCGCTACGGTTTCATTGACGATGTTATTGAACCCAGGAATACACGTTTCAGGGTCATTCGTGCATTGCAGGCACTTTCAACAAAGAAGGATTCAAATCCTGCCAAGAAACACTCGAATCTGCCGTTATGATAGCCACTATACTATTACAAACACAGAGCGGAGGTAAGCTGATCAGTAAATCTGCTGAGGAGTTTGGGAAGATGGATCCCTTGGGTGTTGTTATGGCATTTATTGCCATGACTGTGGTATTCATTGCTCTCATACTGCTTTACCTCACCTTTAAGTATGTTGCCAAACTCTACAATGTTGATTTCAAGAAATCCAAGAAAAAGGAAACTGCTGAAGAGACAAAACCCAGCTCCAGTGAGGAGGTATCAGGAGAAGTGTATGCAGCAATAGCCCTGACCTTGCACCTCTATCGCAACCAATTGCATGATATGGAAGATACGGTGATTACCATCAAGAAGGTGGCTAAAGCGTATTCTCCATGGAGTTCAAAAATTTACGGACTTAGAAGAACCCCCAGATAATATGAAGAAGTTCAAGTTTACCATAAGTGGAAACCAGTATGAGGCTGAGATTGTCAGCATTGACGATACCATTGCCGAAGTTTCAGTGAATGGAACACTATATACGGTTGAAGTTGACAGAAGTATTCCGCTCACCAAGACACCTACCCTGGTAAGAACCATGGCTGTTCCTTCAACAGATGCTCATCCTTCACTCTCAAAGACCCATAGTCCGGGTGCTCCAAAGGGAACAGGCACAATCAAATCGCCGTTACCAGGTGTTATTCTTGAACTTCATGTTAGGGAAGGAGATACTGTTAAAATCGGACAGAAGCTGATTACCCTTGAGGCTATGAAGATGGAGAACAACATCAATGCCGATAAGGAAGGAAGGGTTACCTCCCTGAAAGTTGGCAAAGGTGACAGCGTTATGGAAGGGGATGTTTTACTAGTAATCGGGGAATAAGATATGGACTCCTCTGCAAGCATGTGGACCTTCCTGGTCGACCACCTAAATAAATTCATGGAGTACACCTCCTTCGGGAATTTTACCTTCGGGCATCTCATCATGATTATTGTTGGACTGGCATTTATATATCTTGCCATTGCCAAGGAATATGAGCCGATGCTGTTGGTTCCGATAGGTTTTGGAATCCTTATTGGCAATATTCCATTCTGGGGTGCTGAACATGTTCTGAACAAAGACCCGCAAAACCTTCAGATAGGTCTTTATCAAAGCGGATCCGTACTGAACTACCTTTATTACGGAGTACGTCAGGGGATCTACCCGCCTTTAATCTTTTTAGGTATTGGCGCCATGACCGATTTTTCTGCCCTGATTTCAAATCCTAAGCTCATTCTGGTTGGTGCAGCTGCCCAGCTGGGGATTTTTGGAGCCTATGCCGCTGCTCTCGCTTTAGGATACAGTCCTGCTGAGGCCGGTGCTATCGGAATCATTGGCGGTGCTGATGGTCCCACAGCTATTTTCCTATCATCAAAACTTGCTCCTGAATTGGTGGGTGCCATAGCGGTTTCTGCCTATTCCTATATGGCTCTGGTCCCTGTGATTCAGCCTCCGATTATGCGATTGCTAACAACCAAGAAGGAAAGAGTTATCAGGATGAAGCCGCCGAGAGTTGTATCCAAGCTTGAAAAGATTCTGTTTCCTATCATTGGAATTATGCTCACCTGTTTTATTGTACCGGCTGGATTGCCATTGCTGGGCATGCTTTTCTTTGGCAACCTGCTCAAGGAAAGTACTGTAACTAAGCGCTTAGCAGATACTGCAAAGGGCCCTTTGATTGATATTGTAACCATTCTTATCGGACTAACCGTAGGAGCTTCAACTCAGGCTACAACCTTCCTGACCGCCAAGAGTGTTGGTATTTTCGCACTGGGTGCATTCTCATTTGCTGTAGCAACATTTGGAGGTGTAATGTTTGTTAAGATCATCAATCTCTTCCTGAAAGAAGGCAACAAAATGAATCCTTTAATCGGGAATGCCGGTGTTTCGGCTGTCCCTGACAGTGCGCGAGTTTCACAAGTTGTCGGGCTTGAGTATGATAAAACGAATCATCTGCTTATGCATGCCATGGGGCCCAATGTGGCAGGTGTAATTGGAAGTGCTGTTGCTGCGGGGGTATTGCTTAGCTTTCTATACTAAGGCAGGCACTTATCGACTAATCTCTTTGTAAAGGCAGTCCCGGGTGATGTTTTCAGGCTCCCGGGACTGTTTTCTTTTTATTTAGCCAGTAGAATGAGAGCAAGAAATTATAGAGATGTTTTTGTAATTTAGCTGAGCAAATAATAGATTAGGAAATGCAATCCTGATCTATGTTATTCCCAATCGTATGCCTGTTGAAACCCTGTTCTTTTCACTTTTTCTGGCCTTTATTGCCGGTATGCTGGCTTTGGATTTGGGGGTGTTCGACAAACACAGCCATGAGCTGAAATTCCGGGAAGCACTTATCTGGACAATCGTTTGGATTTCTCTGGCAGCAGGTTTTTATTTTCTCCTGATGTTCAAGGGGGAAATGATTCATGGACTGAGTACTGTTGAAGATATTAAGCATGTAGTAGAGAAGTACAGGCATCCTGTGGATATCGGAGTTCTTGATTTTGAGGGAGCATTATCAGTTTACCGGCAGAATCTGGCGCTTGAATTCCTTACCGGTTACCTGATTGAGTACATGCTTTCAGTTGATAATGTGTTTGTTATCATCCTGATTTTCCTGTCGTTCGGGGTTCAAAAGATGTACTACAAACGAGTATTGTTCTGGGGAATTCTCGGCGCAATACTGATGCGTTTCATCTTTATTTTTCTTAGTTCTGCACTCATTCAGCGCTTCGATTGGATACTCTATGTTTTCGGAGTATTTCTGGTGTTCACTGGTATAAAAATGTTCCTTGAACGGAATAAGGAGGATAAGATAGAGACCTCCAAGCATCCGGTAGTTAAGTTAGCTTCGAAGTGGTTCCCAATTTACCCGCATTATTTCAGGGGGCATTTCTGGTTTCGGAATAAGAATGAAGGAGGCCGGCTTTACTTTACTCCAATGTTTTTGGTGTTGCTGGTAATAGAATTTACTGATGTGGTTTTTGCAGTGGATTCCGTTCCTGCTATTTTTTCAGTGACAAGAGATCCTTTCATTGTTTTCTTCTCCAATATTTTTGCAATCCTCGGACTTCGATCACTCTTCTTTGTAGTTGCCCATATAATCAGCATGCTTCGTTTCTTAAAACATGGACTGGCAGTTCTTCTGGCATTCATCGGATTTAAAATGCTGTTGCATGTTCAACTCGAAGGCTGGGGTTTCACTACCGTACATTCATTATTGGTTGTTGTTGGAATCCTTACAGTAAGTATCCTGGCATCATTGATTTGGCCCGACAAAAGCAGAAAGAAAAGAAAAGGAGTTTCAGAACTTACCGGCGAGAAACCGGTAAGTTAAGTGAGCTTCTTCCATAAACAATAAAAACACTAATTGTAATATGCTGATTATCGGAATTGCTGGTGGATCAGGATGCGGGAAAACCACCGTTGTAAAGGAAATTATCAGGCGCTTGCCCAAGAATTCCGTGACAGTTATTCCCCAGGATGCTTATTACTGGGATAACGGGCATCTTACACCTGAGGAAAAACTTGAGATAAACTTCGACCATCCGAATTCCATTGAATGGAGCCTTCTGGTAAAGCAATTGGATAAGCTAAAGAAGGGTGAAGCTATCGAGATGCCTCAATACTCTTATGTCAGTTGTGCCAGAAGTGAAGAAACCACGCGTGTAGAGCCCAAACAGGTAATTATCGTGGAAGGTATTCTCATTTTCACCGATCCTGAACTGGTGAAGCGACTTGATATCAAGGTTTATGTTGATGCTGAAGGGGATGATCGTCTGGGTCGGATTATCAAGAGAGATACTGTTGAGCGTGGACGTGATTTCAAGCAGGTTCTCGATCATTACAGCAAGTGGGTGAAGCCAATGCATCTTCAGTTCATTGAGCCCACCAAGCGCTATGCAGATATCATTGTGCCGCAGGGAGGTGAAAACAAGGTGGCTGTCCAGGTCCTGGCTTCCCGCATTCAAATGAAGCTCGGTTCCGGAGAATAACAGCGTCCATTTTCCGTTTTTCTTATTTATCTTTCTTACTGATTTCCAGACATTTTTGTGTCATGGATTTACTGGTATTCTACTATTGTTTTTCAAATCTCTAAAATTTTAATAACAGGAAATTGAAGTATCTGAAAAAGCATCCCTGTGAGTTTATGAGATTCACTAAAGCGAAGGAGTATGATTTTCCTCTGAATCAATGGATTTCCTTTGTGGGCTGGGCTTTATATACTGAATCAGAATTCAGGGAATTTGAAAGGCAGGTGGATCCGCTTGTCCGGAAATACTGTGCTTCATCCGATTACGACTGGCTTGCCTTCAAGACCAGGATTAAAGCAGAGCTTGAGAAATGAGGGAGCCAAATGGCAATCATCTGACCAGGGAATATCTGAATATTGCTTAGGGAATAAGCTAGAATTTGCCCGAATGTGCTCATTTTGACACTGTAATTTAACAAAAGCAGCCATATTGACATGAAAATATTTC
The DNA here is from genome assembly GCA_016707705.1 of Bacteroidales bacterium. Classification (GTDB taxonomy): domain Bacteria; phylum Bacteroidota; class Bacteroidia; order Bacteroidales; family UBA4417; genus UBA4417. The sequence goes on along the minus strand of JADJHD010000016.1, from coordinate 134,415 downwards.
ACAACATGACATAATGACGCATAATTTCCAATATTTTAGGAGTGGAACAGAAATTGAGAAATGGAGGGAAATCATTAATCAATTTCAAATAACTAACTTAAAATAAAGGAGGATTTAGCCATGTTACCAATTATCAGGCGCAACCAGTTTTTCCCATCATTTGTTGATGAATTTTTCGGAAAGGAATTACCAACCCTTTTCAATGCAGAGTACGGATTCACCAAACCTTCGGTAAATATTTCGGAGAGCAAGGAAGATTTCAAAATCGATGTAGCCGCTCCGGGTCTTGAGAAGGATGATTTCCGCATCAACCTGAATAACAATGTTCTTACCGTTTCTTCAGACAAGGAAGAGAAGAAGGAAGAAGAAAATGACAGGTTCATGCGCAGGGAATTCAGTTACCTGCAGTTCAGCCGCTCTTTCAGTCTGCCTGTTTCGGTAGATACTGAAAAGATCAATGCATCCTACAAGAATGGTGTGTTGAACATTGTGATTCCTAAAAAGGAAGAAGCAAAGGCAAAGCCGGTTCGTGAAATCGCAATTGCATAAGGAATATTCGAACTGGCAAGTTTCGGTTCTGTGATACCCGGTCCGAGGAGATTTATATCCCGGGCCGGGATTTTTTTTTGACGACCGGCTGTAAAGCATTTCGCCTAAGCACAAATGCCTCATATTTCTGAGATAATTCTCAGAAAAGGAAGTTAATTGTTATTTACTAGCAGAAAGAAAGCGTAATGCTACAAATTATCCGAGGCAAACCATTCGGCATAGGATGTTACCGTTTCGCGAAGGCGAAGATTATGCAGCTTGACATTGGCAGGCATGAGTGGCTGAAGTCTGGAAGCGAAGTCGATGAGCAGGTTTTCACTGGTTGGCTGATAATCCACCAGGATAGTTTTGCCAAAGACCTCCGATTTTAGGGGCAGGAATTCATCAGCAGATTCCCTGTTCAACACCAGTGCATGGTCGAATGAATCGACAATGGTATTCCTGACAATCTTCTTCAGGTCACCGAAATCAACCAGCATTCCGTTTTTTGGAGAGGAGTCATTCTGAAGGGGTGTACCTATAACAGTCACCCACAATTCGTAGGAATGTCCATGAATATGACGGCATGGGCCATCATAACCCTTGAGGGCATGGGCCATTTCAAACTTGAACTCTTTGGTAAGCCTAATGGTTGACAAATCGGGGGATTTTAGAGTTTAATAAATCGGCTTTGATAGGAATGCTGAAGCTCAGTACTATTTATCCTGATGATGTAAATGCCAGCGGGTAAGGATGATACATTCATATTTACCGAGCTGTTTTCCCATTCTGACTGTACTTTTATCAACGATCCTGTGGAGCTATAAACAAGAACTTCAGGATAAAGTTTCAGATTTTGGGCAGGAATATCGAGTTTTAGAGTTGTGGAGCAAGGATTTGGAGTGCAGGAAAGGGTAACAGTGGATGCATAATCCTGAATGCCTGCGTTGGGAGCCCAGATACTAACAGAATATTCCGGATGATCGATGTATGGATTCCTGTTGTGTTGCCATGAATAGACAGCATTATTCCTGTCAATTTCCTTCTGAGAAACAGGGTCAGCCGCGCTCCATTGGAGAAGCATTGTTACTGCCCAGGGTTTGAGTTGTGATCCATTGGTCATGCCTGATCCTGCCCATCCATTATCTTCATTATAATATCTGGTAGACATGTAGAAATAGGTTCTGGCAAAATCGCCCTTATATTCATCAATCGGTTCGAAAACTGTACCTGAATATCCGGGGGTAACACAGTTCCCAACTTTCGATCCGTTAGTGGATGTGAATTCTGAATTGCCAACTTTGCCAAAAGGATAATTTGACCTTCTGTTATTTACATATCCATCCGTGGGATAGAGGTGAAACAAATCGGAATACATGGGCGTTTTATCGCTGAACCAGCTTTTCGGCCAGGAATGTTCACGGTTGAAGCAGTCACCTTCACTGTTGTAGCTTCCGCATTCATCATTGCTTCCGTAGCTATACTCATAAGCAGGGGTTCCTCCCGGAACATCCGAGTACATATCCCATACTTTGCCATTAGGTTTTCTGTCGGTAGTTTCAAAGGCGTCGTAAAGATTATCGTAGGATATGACAGTATGATTGTCGATGATATCATGCAATGCCTGCTGAAGTGATGGGCCATAGAGTCCGGCAGCTGCATCGTAGTACCCTTGTGGAATCTGGGCTGAGATGCTTATCCTGAGAAGAAGGAACAGAAGTAAAACGGAAAGAAATTTCATGGAGTGGGTCTGGTATTATTCAGTATTGGGTTTTTAGTATCCGATGATATCGATAAGTAATTTAATTGCAGCCGCCAGCAGTATCAATCCTCCAATTGGTCCGGTGCGGAGCTTGAGGATGCTGGAACCCGAATAGGTACCGGCCATTACTCCTCCAATAATGGCAAGGAGTAGAATGACGGACATCAGCAACCAGGGAAGCAACCATATTTCAAGGGTTAATCCAATTGCAGTTGCAATTATGAATGGGGTTATGCCTTCTGCCAGACTGTGCATAAGGACTGTTCTCATATCAAGAAGGTCGTAGGCTTTTTCTTCGGGACGGGTTCTGATAGAATCAAAGATCACCTTAATTCCCATAATAAGCAGGATCGCCACAGCTGCATAGTAATTTGAGGCGCCTGACATTAATCCGATCCGGATTCCGAGCCAGAGTCCTATGCCGCACATAAAAGAGAGGAACAGGAACATTATCAGGATCAGTCGGCTTTTCTTAATCCAGTTTTCATTTTTGAGTACGAAGCCATCCGTTATAAAAACAATCAGACTGCCAAGGGCAATACCGATACTGAGGATTATAAGCTGTATGCTGTTCATAGGGCTGTTTCTTTTCGGGTGCTATGCTGAAGCCTGAACTGTATATACCAAGGCGGCGATTTTTTCCAGGTTAATCCTGTCAATTTCGTCGAAGGAGTTGAATTGGGAACTGTCAACATCGAGAACAGCCTTTATGATTCCTTCCGCATCAAAAACCGGGACTACAATCTCAGAATTGGAGCGGGAGTCGCAGGCTATATGTCCGGGGAACTGGTGTACATCAGGTACAACTATTGAACGCTTTTCATTTACGCTGGCCCAGCAAACGCCACCACCTTTCAGGATCTGGCAGGCAACAGGTCCCTGATAGGGGCCTACTATCAGTTCTTCACCTTCGAGCCTATAGAAACCACACCAGAAGAAATAGTCGAATTTATGGCTAAGCACAGCAGCAATGGTTGCCATACGGGCAATGGGATTGTTTGATTTTACAACCAGTTCTTTCAATTGGTCATAAACTCTGCCGTATCTGCCTTGTTTACTGCTTGCTTCCATAATTTTAAAAAGGGCAGCAAAGTTACGAATGTTTTCCTCTCGATGTTCTGAATATTAAGACCTTTTGATTGTTGCGGATTTCGGATTTCGGCTTGTCCGCCAGCCGGCGGATGGTTTGCGGATATAGGATTATTATTGAAATGAGAGGAATGGTGCTATTGTCCGGGAGGGGTTCTCGCAGATCAGCGCTGATTAAATAATTGGATTTTCGCTGATTAAAAGCATAAGCCACACAATCAATCTTCCATCCGTTTGCCTGTCCTAAGCCTGACCATTGTCTAACTATTGTCTGACCATCGCCTGACTATTGTCTGACCATTGTCTGACCATCGCCTGACCATTGTCTGACCATCGCCTGACCATCACTTGACTATTGTCTGACCATCGCCTAACTATTGAATGACCATTGTCTGACCATCGCCTGACCATTGCCTGACCATCGCCTAACTATTGAATGACCATTGTCTGACCATCGCCTGACCATTCCCTGACAAAAGAAGAAAGGTTGCCGTGAAAGCCGGGTCAGACTTTCGGGCAACCTTTCAAGGTGAGGTTGGATTTTTTTAATCCTCGAGTATAGCCTTTACACCAGGGAGTTCCTTGCCTTCGATGGATTCAAGCATAGCGCCTCCGCCTGTGGAAACGTAGCTTACCTTATCGGCAAGTTTAAACTTATTGATGGCAGCAACGGAGTCGCCACCACCTACCAGTGAGAAGGCACCATTGGCGGTAGCTGCAGCAACTGCAAGTGCTACATCCTTGGTTCCTTTCTGGAAGCTGCAGAGTTCGAATACACCCATAGGACCATTCCAGAGAATAGTTTTGGATTCATTCAGAACTTTGGTAATCATTTCAACGCTTTCCGGTCCGATATCAAGGCCCATCCAGCCGTCAGGAATTTCGTTTGATTTGCAGAGTTTCTTCTCAGCATCATCAGCAAAGGCATTGGCTGCAATTGCATCCACAGGAATCAGGATATTAACACCCAGTTCCTTTGCGCCCTGAAGAATATTCTGAGCAAGAGCTACAAATTCCGGCTCAACCAGTGAACCGCCAATATTGCCGCCCTGAGCCTTGATGAATGTGAACATCATACCGCCACCAATAACCAGGTTATCTACCTTGCTGAGCAGATGGTTGATGATTTCAATCTTGCTGGAAACCTTTGCTCCACCCAATACTGCGGTGAAAGGACGCTTGTTGTCCTCCAGGACTTTCTTAATGGCTGCAACCTCGTCGCGCATCAGGTAACCGAACATTTTATCATTCGGGAAATACTTTGCAATAAGTGCTGTTGAAGCATGTGCGCGGTGGGCTGTCCCGAATGCATCGTTTACATAGCAATCAGCTAGTCCGGCAAGTTTCTTTGTGAATTCCTTCTGTGATTCCTTAACCCTGGCTTTGGCTTCTTTCTTTTCTTCGTCAGTTACGGTTTCCGGCAGACGAGGCTTGCCTTCTTCTTCTTCATAGAAACGAAGATTTTCGAGAAGCATAACATCACCCGGTTTGAGGGCTGCTGAAAGGTCAACAGCTGACTGTCCGATGCAGTCATCAGCGAACTTTACATCTTTACCCAGTTTCTCAGAAAGATAGGGGAGGATATGCTTAAGGGAAAGCTTTGCTGACGGACCTTTTGGTCTGCCGAGATGTGACATGAGGATGACGGAGCCACCTGAAGAAAGAATCTTCTCAATGGTCGGGATGGCTGCATCTATGCGGGTTGTATCGGTGATTTTGAAATTTTCATCCAATGGAACATTAAAATCCACGCGGACAATGGCGCGCTTGGATGTAAAGTCGTAATTATCAACTGTTTTCATATCAAATGGTTTTTCTGAAATTTTGTGCGAAGGTAATAAAAACATCGATTAAATTGACATGTAAATAACGTTAAAAATCAAGGAAACCAAGGGTTTTAACCTTAAATTCACATTCGGGAAGGAAGTTTGGCAAGCGGGCTGAGGAAGCAAAATAGCTGTACCTTTGACAACTATTTAAATAGCTGGATTATGGTTACTTTCAAGGGAAATCTCGTGTCAAAATTACCCAATACCGGCACCTCCATATTTGCAATTATGTCAGGACTTGCAAATGAGGTAGGTGCCATTAACCTGTCACAGGGATTCCCCAATTTCCCGGTTTCAGAGAAGTTGATTGAGCTGGTTAATCACTACATGCACAAGGGCATGAACCAGTATGCACCCATGCAGGGTGTACTTGCATTGCGTGAAGCCATAGCTGCCAAGGTTAAGGATACCTATGGATTTACGTATGATCCGCAACACGAAATCAATATCACTGCCGGAGCCACCCAGGCCATTTATACTGTTGTTGCAGCTATGATCAGGCCCGGAGATGAGGTCGTGGTGATTGAACCCGCTTACGACAGCTATGCTCCCGCCGTTGAATTGAATGGTGGCATCGTAAGGTATTCATCACTGGAAGTCCCGGGATACACTGTAAACTGGCCGGAGATCAGGAGCATGCTCAGTTCCAGAACCCGCATGATCATTATCAATACACCCCATAATCCAACAGGTTCGGTGCTTACAGCTGCTGATCTTGAGGAACTCGATAAGATTACAAAGGGAAGTGACATTACGATTTTAAGTGATGAAGTATATGAGCATTTGATTTTTGATGGCAAGCGCCATGAAAGCATTTGCTGGTATCCATCGCTGGCTGAGCGGAGTTTTGTAATCGGATCCTTTGGAAAGACATTTCATACCACAGGCTGGAAGACCGGGTTCGTACTTGCTCCGGCCAATCTGATGGCTGAATTCAGGAAGGCTCATCAGTTCATTGTGTTTGCCGGAAATACTCCCATGCAGTATGCAATGGCCGATTACCTCGCGGATAGGGAGAACTACCTCAATTTGCCATCCTTTTATCAGCAAAAGCGGGATTTATTTGCAGAATTGGTTTCAGGATCGAGGTTTACAATTATTCCTTCTTATGGAACCTATTTCCAGCTACTGGATTACAGCAGGATTTCTGATGAGGCAGAGACGGATTTCGCGATTCGTCTGACCCGTGAATTTGGTGTGGCATCGGTTCCGGTATCTCCTTTCTATCATGATAAGGAAGATCATCAGGTACTGAGGTTTTGTTTTGCCAAGACCACTGAAACCCTGGAGCAGGCAGCCGAAATACTTTGCAGGATTTAGTTCAATAAAAAGCCATAAATAGTACAATTCTGAATCTATACCCATAATGGAAGCGCTATCAGTTTCATTGATACAGGCTGACCTCGTTTGGCAGGACAAAGAAAGAAACCTCCGGAACTTTGAGGAGCAGTTCAGCAAGTTTGAACAAATTCCTGACCTTATCGTACTGCCTGAGATGTTCAACACTGGTTTTGTGGTGGAGCCTCAGGCCATTGCTGAAACTCCCGACGGAATGGGAATGCAGTGGCTGGCAGAGCAGTCTGCCCGCCTTGGATGTGTTATCAGCGGTAGTCTGGTAATTACTGAAAACGGAGAGTATTTCAACCGATTGGTCTGGATGCGTCCTAATGGCAGCCATGAGCATTACAATAAGCGTCATTTATTCAGGCTGGGGAATGAGCATCTTCAGTTTTCGGCAGGGAATTCAAAGTTGATTGTGGAACTGAAAGGCTGGAAGATTTGTCCGCTGGTATGCTACGATCTGCGTTTCCCGGTTTGGAGCAAGAATACCTTCGAGGATGGGCAGTATGAATATGATTTGCTTATTTACATGGCAAACTGGCCTGCAAGCAGGAGCTATGCTTTTAGGCAGTTATTGATAGCCCGTGCAATTGAGAACCAGAGTTACCTGATTGGAGTGAACAGAATTGGAGAAGATGGCAAGGGTGTTAAATATCAGGGCGATTCGGCTGTTATTGATTTCAAAGGAGAACATTTGAATTCAGCAGCATTGAACCAGTCGGAGATTATTTCTCAAACTCTGGATTATGAGGAGTTGAGTAAATTCAGAAAGAGCTTCGCATTCGGAATGGACTGGGACAGGTTTACAATTGCTTAATACAGCCGTATACAATCAAACAATATAGAAAGACATTCATAGTGATTCATGTCATTATGGGAAACAAAATCGCCTGAGATCAGGTTATATAAACGTTAATTATTAAAGTTTTGAATAAAGAGATTCCTTCCTTAAAGATGATTTGGGAGATAGCCTGGCCTATCATTATCAGCATGCTTGCTCAGAATATTGTGGGTGTGACTGATACTGCCTTTCTTGGGAGGGTTGGAGAAGCAGAACTTGGAGGGTCGGCCATTGGTGGACTATTCTATATTATCCTTTTCATGGTTGGGTTTGGTTTTACCACCGGGGTTCAGATTCTCGTGGCAAGGCGTTATGGGGAGAAAGACTACAGCAGGATTGGGAATATTTTCGACAACAGTTTCTATTTTCTTGCCATTACTTCCTTTGTAGTGACCCTTTTAATTATGTTTCTGGCCCCTCCCTTGCTCAAGGTTATTGTGGCATCAGAGGCAATATATAATACTTCAGTCGTCTACCTGAAGTACAGAATCTTCGGTTTATTTTTTGCAACCGGAACCCTCTTGTTTCGCTCATTCTATACAGGAATCAATTTTACCCGCTATTTGAGTGCCAGTTCAGCGATTATGGCAGGTGTGAATGTGTTTCTGGATTATGGCCTGATTTTCGGAAAATTTGGATTTCCTGAGATGGGAATTGCCGGTGCTGCCATTGCATCAGCCATTTCAGAAGTTGTGGCATTGACATTCCTGTTTGTCATCACTTTCAGGAATCCACGGCTAAAGCAATACCAGCTATTCAAATGGGTCAGGCCTGAATGGAAAGAAATAAAGAGTACACTGGAAGTTTCTGTTTTTGTAATGATTCAGTATGTGCTTTCACTCAGTGTTTGGTTTGTGTTCTTCCTGATTATTGAGAAGATGGGGGAAAGGCCTTTGGCAGTGAGTAATATAGCCAGATCAATCTATATGTTCCTGATGATTCCGGGCTGGGCTTTGGCATCGGTAACCAATTCGATGGTCAGCAATGTGATTGGAGAAGGTAAGAAGGAGCAGGTATTGCCTGTCACGATACGGATAATTGGTTTCAGCTCATTACTGCTGATTGGAGTTGTTTCGCTTGCGGCATTATTTCCTCATTCCATAATTGGAATTTTTACAAACGACCAAAGTCTTATTCTGGCTACGATTCCTACATTTTATATCATACTCGGAGCTTTACTGATGTTTTCGCTTTCGAGTATACTGTTCAATGCTGTCCTGGGGACAGGCAATACTCGCATAACCCTGATAATCGAGATAATTACGCTCGTTATTTATGTCGTTTATACCTGGTTTATTGCAATATCCCTGAAGAAGCCTGTTGAACTGGTTTGGACCAGTGAATGGATTTATGCCTTATTCCTTGGAATACTTTCATTTCTCTATCTTAAAAAGGGAAAATGGCGGGAAAAGGTTATCTGATCCCTGCTTCTGAATCGAAGTCCTAAGCTCATCTTAATAAGAGATTTCTCACATGCAAGAAGCGGTGAGTTATGCTGATTCCTTGATGATAAACAAGACTCTATGCCGGTTCTTAACCCAAAAGAAGTGAAAAAGAAAAGAGGCTAAGAATTCCTTTCTCTATTTAGGCTTTCAGTCTTTCAACCCTGACAATCAATGATTGCTGATGCTCTTCCTCGGTGCTGTTTGGATCTTTCATTTCACGGAAAGTCTTGCAAGGAAGTTCATGGCAGGCTCCACAGTCTTTAATTCCTTTTTCATTCACTGAGCAATTGTAGAGAGGGCATGTTTTATTGGGCATCATTTCCTTTGCCCAGAAGGTCTGACCTTTAACGGCATGGCATCCGTTGCATTCTTTACCGAAGAATTCGCACTCATCGCAAATTAGTCCGCAAGCTGAAAGTAACATGATATTTTAATTGGAAGTGTGGAGAAGAAAGCGTTGATTTATCCTGTCAAACTTAGGGAATTATTCTGTTTATTATGCAGAATGCTCCACACATCCACAGGGACTTTTTTTTCGCTGCAATTTAAAACTCCTTACATTTGTTCCTGACAGAAGTTGGAATATGGCGAAGCTATCAGTAGTGATCATTACTTATAACGAGGAAGCGCACATTGGCAGGTGTATTGAATCCGTTCAGGGCATAGCTGATGAGGTTGTTGTGCTGGATTCTTTCAGTACCGATCAAACTGAGGCTATTAGCAGGAAGATGGGAGCCATTGTCCATAAGGAAGCCTTCAAGGGTTATGGTGCACAGAAGAATATGGCTCTTGACCTTGCCAGCAATGATTTGGTGCTGTCGCTGGATGCTGATGAAGCCCTCTCAGAAGAACTGAGGAGATCCATTGCAGGCGTCAAGGAAAATCCGCAATACGACGGATATACCATGAACCGCTTGAATAATTACTGCGGCAAATGGATCAGGCATTGCGGATGGTATCCCGACCGTAAGATAAGGCTGACGGACAGAAGGAAGTCGAGGTGGGATGATGCTGTCATTCATGAGAAGTTTATAGTTGAAAGCAACCGTATTCAGCATCTGAATGGGGATTTGCTGCATTATTCCTATCATTCAATCAGTGGGCATATTCTGAAGATGGATAAGTTTACTGATTATTCTGCGAAGAAGATGTTTGATTCAGGTGTAAAAGCTCCCATTTGGAGATTACTTGTAAACCCGAGCCTGATGTTTTTGAAGATGTATTTTATAAAGTCAGGATTTCTGGATGGATTTTATGGATTCACGATTAGTGTAGTTTCTGCTCACGCAACCTTTCTGAAGTATGCAAAACTGAGGCAACTATATATGAATACAAGGTCAGGGTAGGGGAACAGGGAGTTAGAGAAATGCCGGGATAAGTCCTGACAGCCAAATTTATTTGTGTAAAATGGCAGGGTAAGGTTGAAATTGTATCTTTACTTTCCGTTGCTTAAAAAACTCATCGCATGGCTACTGAATGGTTTGTTATAGTAAATCCCAATGCAGGTAAACGTAAAGGTCAGCACGACTGGCTCACTATAGCCCGGTTGCTTGGAGAAGCCGGAATCAATTACATCAATATTTTTACGGAACACCGCGACCATGCAATGCAGCTTGCAAGAAAGTACATTGAGAAAGGATTCCGGAATATCATTGTTGTCGGAGGGGATGGAACCCTGAATGAGGTAGTGAATGGTATTTTCACCCAGAACCACATTCCTCCTGCGGAAATTACCCTTGCCATGATCCCTGTTGGGACAGGTAACGACTGGTGCAGGATGTACAATATCTCGAATGATTACAAAGAGGCAATTGATACCATTGCAAAGGGAAATGAATTTGTTCAGGATGCGGGTATGCTGAAGTATTTTACCTCACTCGGACAGGAGAAAACCAGGTATTTCATAAATATGGCCGGGATGGGTTTCGATGCACTGGTTGCCAAGAAAACAAACCGTCAGAAGGAAAAAGGGAAGGGGAATCCGTTCTCCTACTTCATCAATATTTTTTCCAGCCTTTTCTATTACAAGTTCACTAAGACTTCCATCGCTCTTGATGACCAAACCCTATTACAGGAAGTTTTCAGCATGTCGGTTGGAATTTGCCAGTTTAATGGTGGAGGTATGAAGCAAGCCCCCAATGCTAAGCCCGATGACGGATTGTTTGATCTCACTATCATTAGGCCCATTGGTAAATTCAAGGTAATAAGGAATGTGGTAAAATTATTTGATGGCTCTTTCACTGCGCTTCCGGAAGTAAGTACCTACACCTCAAGCCAGATAAAAATCAGCTCCATTACCCCGATTTATATAGAGGTTGACGGAGAATCTCTGGGTCATACTCCATTTGAGTTTACCATAATTCCGAAGAGTCTGAGGATTATTACCGGCAACTCCAATTTCCTGCAAAGCAAGCTGGATTAACATCTTATTAACAAGCTTTTCTAACACATTTTGATTTTTGCATGTATCTTTGATGCTTGCAGTCGAAATCCATGCATAGATATAAGGTTAAAAGCAGAATCAGCAGATTGATGTACCTGATATTTTCGGGGTACCTTATTCTTGCTGTGTCAGGTTTAACGCTTAATATTCATTTCTGTCATCAGTCCCGCTCCGGCTTTTCATTTTACCCCGAAATCACCAGGAATTTTGCATCCTGTGGCTGTGAAAAAGGAGAACAGACTGCATTCAGGGTTGTCAAGGAACTGAAAACAGGTATTTCGAAAAAGAGTTGCTGCAACAATTTCCATTATTACCAGAAAGTAAATACCCCTTCATTTGAAAGGATTCTTTCGTCAGGTAATGTATTGACTGCCGAAATTACTATACCTCAATTGGTTCCCGGAGTTGAGATGCCGGTGATACCTGTCAGAACTGTTTTACAGCAAAGTGACGATCCTGCCCCACCCTCGGGCAAAAAGCTGGTGTACCTCCTGCATCAGCCACGAATTCCTTCTTCTATTGGTGATTGCTAAAAGGAATCTTTCCTTTTGAGCAAGTTCAGTTTCTACCCTGCAAATCTGCAGGGATTTGTGTTATAGCCCTTTTTCGGGCTGAATCAGAAACCAGTCACCAATTCAAACAACATGAAGAAAATAATATTTTCAGCGGCAATACTGATGCTATGCCTTGGCTGGAATACCAAAGCATACTCACAGTCTGTTTCAGGCAGAATTTATGAGCTGGATGCAAACATGCATGAGCAGTCCATGCCCGGAGTGAATATCTACTGGATAAATACTCAAAGCGGAACAACCACCGATTCGAAGGGTGAATTCCGGCTGTCAAGCCAAGGGATCAAGGATCAGAGGCTGATAGTCAGTTTTATGGGTTATAAAACCGATACCCTTCCGGTAAGGGGGCTCAGTCGCCTGGATTACCGGCTTCGTCCCACCAACAAGCAACTTTCAACTGTGGAGGTGAGCGGAACCACCAATAGTTCATTTATTTCGGGAATGGATCCACGCAAGGTGCAGGTTGTTACGTCGAAGGAGCTGAGAAGGGCAGCATGCTGCAATCTCGCAGAAAGCTTTGAAACCAATTCATCGGTGGATGTAAATTATGCAGATGCCATTACCGGTGCAAGGCAAATCCAGTTATTGGGATTGTCGGGGGTGTACAGTCAGGTGATTACTGAAAATGTACCGCTGGTAAGGGGGCTGGGAAGTTCATTTGGCATGGGTTATATTCCCGGAAGCTGGATGGAATCCATACAATTGTCGAAAGGAGCCTCCTCGGTAGTGAATGGTTTTGAGTCGACAACCGGTCAGATCAATGTGGAATTCAAGAAGCCCTCAACAGCCGACCGTTTCTTTGTCAATGCATACCTCAATCACAGGGGAAGGGCAGAACTCAATGCTGATGTGGCTTCAAAACTAGGGGATAAGCTAAGTACGATGAGCTTCATTCATCTGAGCCGCTTCAATAATCCCGCTGATGCCAATAACGACCTTTTTATGGATCAGCCAAAGGTTTCTACCGTGAACCTGATGAACCGCTGGGATTATATGGTGCCCAACAAGTATGTCTCCCGACTGGGAATTAAGTATTTGAATGAGCAGCGCATCAGCGGTTTCATGGATTTTGATCCGGATACCTTCAGGCAGGATACGATTGGGATTGATGAAGGACTAAAAACCTATGGATTAAAGGTTAAAACCCAGAGGCTGGAGAGTTTCTGGAAGAATGGACTTATGTTTGAGAACAAGCCCGATCGAAGTGTTGCCCTGATAGTTTCGGGCATTTACCATGATCAGGAAGGATTCTTCGGATTGAATAGCTACAATGGAATCCAGAAGAGTTTCTATGCCAACCTGCTTTATCAGGATATTATTGGCAATCCGAATCATAAGTTCACCACAGGAATGAGCTTTATGTATGATAATTACAAGGAATCCTACAACAGGACTGATTTTACCTATCTATACCAGGTGGCTGGAGGCGATCTGGACAATATCTCAGATTCCCTTTTCACCATTTACAGCTACAAGGATACCTTGTTTTCCATGGACCGCAGGGAGATAGTTCCGGGGGCTTTTCTTGAGTACACGCTCAACCTGAAGGATAAGTTCACCCTGATAGCCGGTTTGAGGGTTGACCATCATAATACCTATGGGACTTTCTATACACCAAGGATGCATCTACGCTATAAAATAAGGCCGGAGACCATTCTGAGGGCGTCTATTGGCAAGGGATACAGGACCGCCAACATCTTTGCGGAGAATTATTCGATTATGGCAAGCCAGAGAGTCATTCATTTTGTAAACACGCCAAAGCAGGAGGAAGCATGGAATATGGGAGTGAACCTTACCCATGATTTCAGTCTTTTTACCCGGGATGCGCAGCTGGATATTGAAGCCTACAGGACCTGGTTTGTAAACCAGGTGATTGTTGACCTCGACAGCATGCCGGCGGATGTGTTCATCTATAACCTCGACGGAAAATCCTATTCCAATATCTTTCAGGTGCAGTTAACCCTTGAGCCGATCAAGCGATTTACACTGCTGGCTGCCTTCCGACTGAATGATGTGCATGTCACAGAAAACGGCAAGCTCAGGGAGAAAGCAATGGTAAATGCCTACAAGGGACTGCTGACTGCTTCCTACGCAACGAAATACGGAAAGTGGAAAGTTGATGTTACGGCACAGTTCAATGGGAAGGCACGTATTCCTGACACACAGAAAATGCCTGCCGCCTTGCAGCGTCCGGGGTATTCACCATCATATATGCAACTCCTTGCTCAGATAACCCGTCATTTCAAGAAATTTGATGTGTATCTGGGAGGTGAAAACCTTGGCAATTTCACTCAAAACAATCCTATAACAGAGTACTGGAGGCCTTATCATACCCATTTTGATACCTCCATGGTATGGGGACCAATTGTTGGAACCACCATTTATGCTGGATTCAGGTACACCCTTAAATAGGAAACAGAATAGAGTGCACTTCATTTTGTGCAATAGTTTTTTTTCTAAATCCACTCAAGTAATACTTATATTTGCAAATGCCTACCAAAATACTTGATTATGAATAGACAACTTCGTTCAACTTCCATCTGGCTGGTTATTTTGCTGGGAATGGTACTGGCAGTTTCTTCCTGTAAGAAAGAGAATACTCCTGACAACAACACAGGCGACAATCTGGAATTTGTCAGCCTAGTCGTCGAGAAGGATACAATAGTAGTACAGGATGTTACAAAGGTTACAGCAACTGTTAAAGGGGCTAATCTCACTTATTCATGGGCTTGCGACAATGAACTTGGTATCATTGAAGGAACAGGATCGGAGATTCTCTTCACGATATGCCATGCCGGTCAATTCAAAATTACCTGTACGGTAAAGGATGCCAGCAATAACCAGGTAATCAAGGATGCCTATGTCACCACAATTGAATAGGGCGACACTAATACTCTCAGGACTATTTATTTTACTGTTGCAGGGCCATTCGTCCATGGCTCAGTGTTGTTCAACGGGAAGTCCTGTGGGAGCCTCAACCTATGTAGGCGTTTTGAATAAGAATACAATCCGGGCCACAACTTTTTTCAGGCATAGTTATTCAGAGACTTATTTTGAAGGTGCCAAACCTTCGGATGATACTCAGGATATGGCCAATAATGCCCACTACAGCTTCTCAGGCTTATCACTTGAGTATGGCGTTTCGCATAAACTCACAGCCCAGTTTGATATGGGCTATTTCTTCAGCAAGGTTGTGGACTTCCGCAATCCTGTCCTCACCGACCATAATGGTAAAGGCCTCTCCAATGCAACTGTCCTCGCCAAGTATGGATTATATGTGAATACGGCAAAGAGGGTTGAGGTTACAGCAGGACTGGGACTCAAATTTCCCTTCAGCAGGGAACCGATGAAAGCCCCCAATGGAACGCTCCTTCAACTGGATGCCCGTCCCTCGACCAATGCTTTTGGAATAGTAGCAACCCTAATGGGAAGCAAGGAGTTTTCGGATTTTTACCTCAGAGCATTCATTCAGAACCGCTATGAATACAATTTTGCAAATGTAAATGAGTATCAGAGCGGACAGTTGCTGATCAATTCACTGTTTGTTTCAAAGCGGATTATCCCCCGTTTTTTCGGAATAGTGCAGCTTCGTAATGAAATTCACGGCAAGGATGTGCAAAAAGGTGAAGAAGAGGTCAATACCGGCTATCACCTTATGGTTTTAACGCCACAGCTTTCATATTCAATCCTTGGTAAGTGGAATGTTTCTTTATTGTATGATATTCCTGTCTACAAGAATTATCAAGGAAAGCAGTTGACTCCTCAGTATTCCTGGGCGGTTAGTCTTACGAGAGATTTCTGATTTCGGGTTTCGGGTTGCGGGTTTCGGATTTATGATTGCGGGTTTCGAATTGTGGGTTTTTGTTGGTAATTCGTGCCCGGGGGATTTGTGATTGCGGGTTTTTGTTGGTAATTCGTGCCCTGAGGACGGGGAGACAATGAGACGGGGGGACGGGGAGATTTGTGGTTGCGGGTTGCGGGTTTCGGGTTTTGGGTTGAGAATTTCTGGGCTCCATTGGTAGTTTGTGCCCGGGGGACAGGGAGATTTCGGGTTGCGGGTTTCGGATATGGGATGTACAGAAGTTGATGTAAGCAAATATTGGTTTCAGAGTATAATTTTCTTGATAATCCTAGAAAGCAGCACCATTGTTAGCATGCCTCAAATTCACTCCCTCCCTTTGGCAAAAGGGAGGGCCGGGGTGAGTTGTACTCAAGCCTCTTATGCTTCTAATCATAGGGGAGATTTGTGATTTCGGGTTGCGGATTTCGGATTGTGAGTTTCAGGTTTCAGAGAATTTATGTTTTACTATTAGGGGATTTCTTTCACAGCTCTTTAGTCAAAATTGGTTTTTATCTGTTGTAGTAAATGAATTCAGCTAACAGAGGTTTTTCTGCAGGCTCAATGGATTGTATTGAATTATTCCTCGTGTATTTTTTGTTTAATTAAAACGATGAACCATGTTTAGTCTGGACCCCTCGAGCAGTGATTTTCTTAGTACACTTGAATTCTTCCTGCGCGTGATAGGAGGAATTGGAGGTTTATCCCTGTTCATTATTGGATTTGGCAGGTACTCAAAGAGTCAGTACTGGAAGATGAACGAATTTGTTGCCAATGAGATGAAGGAGTTTAATCAGGACAGGATGGTGAAGAATGCCAAGCTGATGCTGGACTGGGATAAGAGAAATATTGAGCTCTTTCCTGAGAAGGAGGATTACAATGAAAGGTTCTTCATGGTTGACAGGGAGAAGCTGAGGTCGGCACTGATGTCGCACAGACTTAAGAATGTCTTCAAAAAAGAGGAGGTTGCCATCAGGGATACCTTTGATCACTTCTTTGATCATCTGGAGAAATTCCATCATTTTATTGAAGCCGGACTTATTACCGAAAAGGAGCTGGCTCCCTATTTAAGGTATTGGATGAATGTGATTGGAGAAACCATAGAACCCCGGACGAAGAACGTGATTCATCATTACATCAATGAATACCAATTTAAGGGAGTGCAGGAGTTGTTCATGAAATTCAACAAGAATGTCATTCCGGTAACTCCCCTTGAATCCTGTGCCAGTTCTGAGGCGGCTGATTCCATTTCCGGCGGAGTATAGGCTGATCATTAATATGCAATCATATGTATCGGGAAACTTCTTCAGGAGCAGAGTTGAGTCCTGAAGGAAATGGTATATTTATTGAATCAGAATAGCTTCCTTTCTTGACATTCATTCATGCCTCCAATGAGTAAAAGATTCCTTTTTAGTTTCCTGGTGATTATATGCTTCTCTGCAACGGTATACGGGCAGGTCAGGGTTTTCAGGGGTACATCAGGGTATAGCAGTGATATTATTTGCACGGTAGATAATGGAAATATTTATAGAGGAACTTCAAGGTATTCATCTGACATTATTTGTCATGTAGCCGGTGAAAAGATTTACAAAGGAACAAGTGGCTACTCAAGCGATGTTCTTTACACCATCAGTCAGAGCAGGGTTTTCAATGGAACTTCCAGCTATAGCAGCGATATTATCTGGACCATCAGGGACGGGAAGATTTACTCTGGGACCTCAACCTACAGCAGCGATATTCTGGCTACGATAAGAGACAGGCGGGTTTACAGGGTTAGTTCAAGCTACAGCAGCGATGTGCTGTTTACGATGGATGGGGATCTGAGTCCGGAGGAATTTGTGGCTGTGTGGCATGTTTTTTCTGATTTCATATCGGAATAAACTTATTAAGGGCAATTTCCGGAGAGATGAGATAAAATAAAAACGCACAACCAATGGGCTGTGCGTTTCTTATTAGTGTCGGAACCAGAGTTCCTTAGTATACGAGCAAGTTTGAGCTATGCGAGGGATGATTCAGGTTTTGGGTTTATTGTTCACAAACCACAGTTCCGTCGGCGAGGAAGATCACGCTCAGACGTCCGGTTTCCTGATGCAGGAAAACACGGTATTCAATTACTCCTGATTCAAGAGTCAGCATTTCAACTTTCTTGCGGATTTCATAGGTTGGATAGGAGGTGGCAACAGCTGTGAATACTGCAGTCGGTACTTCCAGTGAGTCAACCCTGTGAGCCAGCGCCAGGTAGAGTCCTGAAGCATCAAAAATGAGCTTATGGTGATCAGCCCTTGAGCTGTCGATCATTACATTGAGAACAACTCCAAACTGGCAGAGTGTGTCATATTGTGCATTGTGAATACTGTATCCGGGGAAATTTGCGGTCACATATTCGCTAATGGCCGATGGGATGGAGTCGAGACTGATGCTGTTACCACCATGATGTCCGCCACCATGTCCGCCATGATGCCCGTTTCCGTGATGTCCTCCATGATGTGAGCCGGAAACTGAATCGCAATACAAGGCTGATTCTCCCTTTAGTTCAGCATTGCCATAGCTGTCGAAACTGATTTGTTCATAGGTGTCAAGAGTCACAGTATAACCGGTGCTTCCTGAAGTCGACTTCAGAATGCTGGTAATAGCTGCATCGGGGTAGTTTTCGTTGATATAGGTAACTATAGCAGTAGGAGCGGCAGAAACAGAAATCTCTTCCGAAGCGGTGGAGGAGGTACTTTCCTCTTTGGAGCATGAAACCATAAATAGCGTGCTTACAAGCATAAGAAAAATCAGGTTTTTCATGTGTTTTGGTTTTTTAGTAGATTTACATAACGTTTATCCATACGCATATTCCAGCAAAAGGGTTGGGTAGAAATAAAAACATTTTCTCACCCAACCATTTAAGCTATTCATGCGTAATGAGATATGAGGAGGAGTCGAATGACGGAAGCCGGAAACCGAGAAATAGGTAATAATTCTGAAATCATTGAGGTGATTGCTGCATGTCTGCGCAATGACCCCAGGGGACAGCGTATGCTTATTCAAAGGTTCTACGGTTATGTTAAAAGTATCTGCCTCCGATACTCCTCCGATAATGATGATGCCGAAGAAATCCTGAACGACAGCTTCATGAAGGTCTTTCAGCACCTGAAGACCTATCGTGATGATCAGCCATTTAAGGCCTGGCTTCGGTCCATTACCGTGAATACTGCCATTGATCACTACCGGAAACGGTTAAGGGTACCGGACAAGGAATCATTTGATGATCTTCAGATTGTCGATATTCAGGAGGATATTATTAGTAAGATGTCTGCTGAAGAAATTCTCTCAATGGTCAGGAAACTTTCACCCATGTACAGGATGGTTTTTTCCATGTTCGTGATGGATGGCTATACTCACAGGGAAATTGCAGAACAACTGGGAATCAGCGAAGGAACCTCGAAATCAAACCTCAATGATGCCAGGAAGAAACTGCAATCCATGATATTAAAATTGAACCCAACCCTCTACGCTGCTTATGAACTGAAAAACTCTACACGCAATGAAGAATGAAGATTTTGACGAAGCCATCCGGCAAAAACTGGAAGGCTTGGATCAATCGTACTCGGAAGCAGATGTCGACAAGGTTTTCCGGCATGTGACCAAACCACCCGGAGGACTTTTCCATTGGTTAGGCAGGCATTGGTATGTCCCTGTACTTTCAGTTGCAGCTTTGGTGGGAATCAGCTATCTCCTGCTGCTGATGCTGAACCCTGATAAAACAGAGATCAAGCAGGCAGAGGTTGTAAAACCTGCAACTGAGGTAGCGGTTCAGGAGAATGTTTCAGCAGCAGATCAGAAAACAGAAACTAATATACAAGAGGTAAAACCGGAAGCAGAACAAAGCTTGTCGTTAACGTCGCAGACATCAATATCTGCAGACAATTCCAAACCGGTAACTTCCACAATCAAGGTAACAGGAAAAGAAAGTAAAACTGTAAAAGAAACTAAAACAGTTAAGCAGGAAAGCATAGCTTCAGTTTCCAATACTACAAGCCAGAAGAAGGAAATTTTAGCTGAAGGCAATGAAAAAGCAACCAAGCCTTCGGAAGTTGCAAATCAGAAACCTTCTGCTAACGAAGAATCCAAGGTTGAGAATATAAAAACAAAAGAAGCGGTCAACATATCTGAAGCACCGAAGCCTGTTCCTGCTGACAATCAGGTTGCAGAGGCAGCAAATGCTACCAAGCCGGGTAAGACTGTTGTTTCTGAAGAAAGTAAGGCTTTAACAGAAGAAACCTCTGATGCTGCAACTCAGCCGGAGGTTAAGTCTGATAAAAATCAAACAGCCGGGGCAACCGAGCCGGGGAATGCCGGTTCAGGTGCAGCAAAGCTGAATCCACCTGCTGAAGAAAAGGGAAAGAATCCCTCAAAGCCGGGCTGGGACTGGTCCCTTAAACCGCAATCAGGCATCAGGATTGCTGGAACACTTCCACTGAGTAATCAGTCTATTGGAGGAGCTTTTACAGGCGAAAAGTTATTCGGAAAGCATTTCGGGGTATCCCTGGGTATTGCCTATAATTCCACATTTACTGAGAAGTTTACTGATAAAAAAGATCTGGACAAACGTTCTCACCATCCGGTTGATCCCCATATGGACGACAGGCTGGGCGATGATGAACATCCTACCAATATCAGTATACACAACACTATTTACCAGGTTCCTCTTCATATCAGCTATTACCATCAGTTGAAGCCGGGTGTCGCATTCTCGCTTTCTGCCGGGACTGATATTGACTTCTTTGTGAAGCAGAATATAGTTTTCGATATTACAAGGGACTCAATCCATGGGGAAAGGCATCATTTTCAGAACAACGGAACGGTAGATCCCTTCAATTCCATTGTGATAAGTGCCGGAATGGAAAAGCAGTGGAAGAGGCTCGGACTTATGATTCAACCTTTCATAGTTCCTCATCTGAAACAGGTATTCTATAAGCCTAAGGAATTTGAATACGGTTTTGGGATTCAGCTGAATTACAGTCTTTTCAAATAGTCTTATTTCGAATGCCATAAAACCATCCCTGCCCGATCCTGCAGGGAATTTCCTTTTAATGGCTTAGCCTGAGAAC
Source organism: Bacteroidales bacterium (assembly GCA_016707705.1). Taxonomy (GTDB): domain Bacteria; phylum Bacteroidota; class Bacteroidia; order Bacteroidales; family UBA4417; genus UBA4417. The sequence continues at coordinate 113,631 of JADJHD010000016.1, read as the reverse complement.
TTAGTTGCAGAAAAGCGACTGCTGTTTGGTATCGCAATCCTGATTCAACTGAATTTCATTATGCTCGCTGAATTTCTCCCCGGCAATCACGCGGTTCATAAAATCAACGGATAACTTCTTCTTTTCGGTGAACAGGATATCGCTCAATTCATGTCCGCCATTGCAGAAACTGAGCAGACTGACAGTCCCGCCCAGTTTTGAGACCCAATCATAGATGGGTGCTGAACCAAACAGCATCAGCCAGCCGGGTGCATCCGGACTGCAGAAACGATGGGCTGCGGTGCCATAGGGGACCATAGGGTCACAGTTCCCATGCGACAGAAGAATGGGAACCATATTGCTTTTCTGAATCAGGTTGAGGTCCATGATAGCTCCCGATCCGGAAAGGAGTCCGGCATATTTGAAGCTTTGGGATAATCCGCCCGGATACAGATTCATCTTTTGTCGGTTCCAGAAAGTCGCATGCAGGAGAGTTTCCGCACCGGCACTGTTTCCTGCCACAAAAATCTGGTTTGTGTCTATTCCAAGATATTCAGAATTATGGGTGAAATAGCTGGTAGCCTGCCAGAGTTGTGCGACAGCGATTCGGATTGCCTTTACTTTCTCTGAAAGAATTCCATCACAGCCAAAACTCTTTCCTTTCATGTAAAGGGTATAGCTGATGCTGGCAGCTGCATAACCCTGGCTTGCAGCATAATTGCAGAATTCAGCACCTGCACTGCGATCGCCGGATGAAAAGCCGCCACCATGGACAAAAATGACCAGCGGAATTTTCCCTGAATAGGGGAGTTGGGGGTAATAAAGGTCCATGGATACTTGAACAGTATCTTGCTCAAAATAAATCAGGGTTTTCTGGCCCTTTACCCAGAAGGAAACACAAAGCAGAAGGGAGATCAATAAAAACTTTCTCATCTTGAATACACATTGAAGCCAAAACCGGCGCCTGTCAAAGCGGGGCACAAGATAGTTAATCCTGAAAAGAAATGTTCCCGGGAAAGTTTAAGTTTAGTATAAATTGAAGATGCCTGCAGCTGTAAAGGCAAGGCCAATGATAAATGATCCCAGCGACCTCCAGTATTTATCAATACCTGAATCGATGATGAATTGTCCGGGATTATCAGGATTGCAGATAATATTGACCTTATCCCCGATATTTTTTGAGTGTTTTTTATCGAGGCCGATATAGCTTTTCTTCACAATGGCATCTCCGCCGGGCACCTGATATTTCAGCACCGGAAAATACAGATTCATTCCATGGGTTTTCTCAACTTCAATAAAGTCGATAATTGTGGCAATGATTCCAATACCTGTTGAGGAGAGCAAAAGGATGCGAAAGAACTGTATTATGGCATACACCAGAAATACAGCTCCGAGCATAAATGAAAGTAAGTTTCCCGTTAAGCTCGCCAGCACCATATGTGAAAATATTGTTACTATACCGTTGCTGATTCTTTTCTCGAATCTTTATCCGCCTTGGCGAATCTATGCGTTTCGGTAAAACTCAATCTGAATGAATTATACTTCTATAAATTCATTGAGACTGAGTATAAAGGTAGAATAAATCTTCCTTCAAAAGGGAAAAATTTTCTAAAGAAGTTGAATTCCTGACTTTTCCGCCTTCTTCAGCCACTTCTCAAAAGCTGGTTTCTTTGCCATTCTTACTGGACCGAAGTAGCTCACCCTGATGGGTTTAACTCCGCAATAACCGAGTACGGCTTTTTTCAGCTGGTTAACGCTGGGTTTTCCAAACATCAGGGAGTAGGTCCAGCTGGGCTGATCCAGTGTTAGAAGAATATGAGCTGATTTTCCCTTCAGATGTTTTTCCCAGCGAAAGGAACCTTCGATATTGCTGAACACAAATCCGGGCAGGAAAAGTCTGTCGAGGAAACCTTTTGCGATAGCCGGCAATCCGCCCCACCAAACAGGATGCACCCATACCATATGTTCAGCCCATTTGATTTTTTCCCAGGCATCCAGAAGATCCGGTTCCAGTTCGGTGCGTTTCTGATAGCCGTACTGAAGATTGGGATTGAACTTCAGGTCGCGGATAACGATTTCCTTAATTTCAGCACCTGATGCAGTAGCTCCTTTTTTGTAGGCTGCTGCCAGTGAAGTGCAAAGACTATCAGCATTGGGATGGCAGTCGATAATTAGGATTTTCTTCATGTTGAGCATTAAATTATGAGATGGCTAATTTCGGGGTTTTCTTTCGGTTCTTATTGAAATTTAATCCTTGAATTCAGAGGTTTAAAGACTTTTCTAAGGACAAATTGTTCCACTGCCAACAACGGGTTTAGGGTTGGATTGCTGAGTCGTTTGTGCTTCAGCAGTTTCCTCAATTATCTATTTATGTGTGCTTTACTGATTTGTATAAGGTTCCTGGGTTAGTTAAGGCGGGCTTTATAGTGTAAAGTTCGGTTTGACAACCGACCTTGCTTAACCTTTGTTAGCGTATGGGTGGGATAAGCTTCCTATAAGTAGAATAACATTATTGTTTATTTAGCTAATTGGCCTTGAACACTGCTTAACTTATTCTGAAACCGAAAAAATGAATTTGGATTCACTACTCCACGATTAAAGCAATGTTGAAACTATTTATAACAGATACTAAATCTTGGTTTGAGATTGAAACTTTTCACCCAATCGAAACTGCACCAGTGCATAAATCAGCAAATTTACCACCAGGATGTAGAGAATAAATCCACAATTAGCAAAAGTGAATGTTGTTAAGGTGAGCAGAGTTAAAATTACACCAATGACTGTCGCGATCCAGGGCCAGGCAATTTCAGTATCCGGATATTTATAGGCTTTTACTATTGTTGGAATGGCAGCGAGAGCATCGGCTACTATACTAAACAAGATAGCTATATTGCCAACTTTTGTAATCAGCCATAAAACAAGTCCAATCAAAGAAAGTACTCCACAGATCAAATCAAACATAGTAAGTTTCCATTCCGCATTTTTATTTACGAAAGAGGCAATAAATACGGTTAAAGGCAGAAATCCGGTGCTAAATGTCATTAAAGCTTCCAGCCCAACTCCTTGATTGATTTGTGCAAAAAAAGCGATAAAAGGCACTATTGACCATAATAAAAATGAAACTCTATTTGGTTTGACTTTCCCTTTTACAGTATCTATTAGGTAGGCTACTGATCCCATTGCTCCTATAAGGGTTCCAACTATTATGAAATTACTATGAAGCATAGGAAGAGAATAACCGATGAGAAGAAGGGATAAAATTAATTATTATTCTCAAGTATTGATTTTACAGACTTATGGCAAAGTTTATTCAATTATTTGAACAGAGAATATTGATAAGTGTTGTTCGTCAATGTGCTAATGCAGTGTTACCGGCAGCCATATTTTCTTATAGATAGTTCTATTGTTTCCATTTTACATAAAAGTCAACATCATCAAAGTCTTTCCATCTGATTGCTAATGTGTCTTTTTTCACAGATATTATTTGGCCTTCCTGGATAAAGTCGTTGTAATATATTTTCAGCTTATGGTCAATTAACTCATAAGGCATATTTCCGTCTCCATCATAATCAACAACATAGAACGAATAACTTGAAAAATCAAAGTCTGCATGGGGTCCATCCGGGTCACTGGTCCAACTATTAAAAAGCAAAGAAGTATCAATTGTTGTTTTGATGATACATGTGCTTGGTCTTTCTATATTTTTAATTTCTGGATTGTCAGTGTTATAGTCCGATATTGTAAATGATTTTTTGTGATCAGGATTTGCAAGTTCATTGTATCCGTGAGAATTTGAGTCAGCAACTTCCGAAAATGCTATTTTATCATTTGAGTATTTTATTTGTCTATTGCTTGAAGTAAAAAAAACAATTATGACCCCTGTCATCAATATGATATATTGTCTTTGAATCATAAATCTTCTTTAAAAACTTTCATTAAAAGGTAGAGTTGAAACTTTACTTCGGCAGCGGGTAACGTTCCCGGGCTAGGCGAGGTGGGTTTTTATTGTGGGCCAAGTGCGGCTGGGAAGCCCATCTTGCTTCGACTGAGCTATGCCTCGTTTTTATTCTTCAGGAATGCATTCATTTCTTACTTTAACGCCTTTTGATTCTAATCTGTTTTTCAGTTCAAGCCATGTATTATTTCTTAAAGTTCCAGCTGGAAATAGTTTGGTTCTAAAATCATTTGTAATAATCCGAAGACTATTTGGTTGTTTGCTTTGCGTTTCAAACACAATTTCTTTAATGTCTTTTATTCTATAAATTTTTAAAAACCAGATAAAATTGTGACTTTTAACGATAAAGTAGTCATTTGTCATGCAAAAAAAGTGCATAAGCCATGAATTAAGCAAAAACCAAAAAGTTCCGAAAACCGCGACAAAAATCATAAATCCTTTTGGTGCTGTTTGTATTTTCGAAATCAATAAAAACGAAAAAAATCCGATTAACCCCCAAAGCATTATTCCCCTTAAACTTGTAATTTGGTTACCTTTAAATATTTCTAATCGCTCAAATCTGATAGAATTTGAGTCAACTTTTTCAATTTGATTTGGAATATATTCTGTCTTGTTGATTAAAGTTTGCTCTAGAAATGACTTTATTTCCCAACTATTTGAAAATAAATCATCAAAAAAGTATTTAACAGTCCCATCATTGAAAATGAGGGCAGTTCCTTCCATTGGGAATTTTATGAATAATCTAAAAGGCATCTTTCCTGTCAATATTACATTTTTTATGTCTATTAAATTAAATCTTTCATTGCCAAAAGTTATTGTGTGATTATCAATTGATATTCTTGGTGAACTTTTCCAGTAAGCATAAACCATTGAAAATGCCAAGAAATAAAATACTATACTAAAAATTGGTAAAAAGTAATTCTTTGTCTCTGGATTATCCTTTTGAAGTAAATCAATACTTACAAGTAAAAATAAAGTTCCTAATGCTGTAATAAAGAGAAAAGCAAATATTAATACTATATAAAATTTAACTGGATGCCTTTTAGATGTTATAACTGTCATTTGTCCTTTGTCATTTTGTAAATTAATGCTGTATTGATTTTTTAAAAGGAGGCTTAACATTCCGCAGCTACCCGCTGCCGGGCTTTTTTATTCACTCAACTTCCCAGAAAGCACTGACAACGAATTTATAATAAAGTTTGCCAAGAAGTTCATGATAAAAGCCTTCTAGAGTGTAGCCTTTGCTATAGCCAGTTTGTATTATTTTAAATGCACAATTTCTTTAGATATTTCTGCATATTTTGCTTCTACGATCTCTTTTGGTAAGAGTTGATCATCCTCACTGTATTTAATCTTCATATTTTCAATGAAGTACATCTGTTGATATTTCAGTCCATTGTAATTTCCTTCTTCAATACAGAATATTATTTCATTGTTCATTATGTACCAATCGCGTAAAAAAGTGTTGTGCTCAGAGAACAGGTCAAACCTTTTGATGGAACTTGAATCATTTACTATTATAGCAGTCCAAGAATAAGAAATTGTTTCTCCTGTTATGGAATCCTTTTTCGAACAATCAACATGCCCTCCAAATCTTTTTATGTTATTATTTATTTGTTCAACTTTATCCAGAACATCTTTTATGTAGTTGTTCTCCTGAGCTGAAACTTGGATTACCCAAAAACAAATGGTTAGTAATATAAACGTCCGTTTATGCATGGGTTTTTTTCAAATTTGCTGTAACGTTCCCGCGGCAGGCGCAGTTTGGGATTTCGTATGGTTTTATGTTCCTTATTTTCAAATTTTTAACGCGGACGCGAAACGTGATTTGCCTGAATGCCCCAAATTGCGCTTGCCGCGTGTTGTAGCCAGTTTTTATTTCAATTCCTTTCGCCTTAATAATTCTTCTTGGGCTAAATTTTGAACCTCAAGTGTCAATAAAGTTCTGCCATTTGCTATATCTTGTAATTCATTGACTGACTTTGCTTTCAGTATTTTTTCCCAATCATATTTACCTTTGAACCTACTTCCAAATTTTAGTGTATATAAAAACAGGCTGCGATGGTAAAGAATCCCAATTCCTAGTGAGAAAACAGAAACAGGTAGGTAAATGATTAGAAAATACAATAAATATACCCAAGTAATATCTTCTTGTAGGAAAAGTGGGATAAATACAAAAAAGATAGATAAAAACACGCCACCAAGAACACCATTAATTACAGCGTAAGTATAATCAAGAGAGTAATGAATTTCATTATTGTCGGTTATAGATACTTCAGCTCTTTTTGAAAATCCTGTCCAAATATTCCAGGGAACATTTTTAATTGGGTTAAAAGAATAAAATTCACCATCAATTATTATTTTCTTGTCATTTATTCTTTCAATATTTCGAAATAATGTTCCACTTAGATTAATAATTAAGATTTCCAGAATCTTATCTTTCTTAGATTCTTCCAATTTTCTCTTAAATGTTATTTTGAAAATTGACATCAATTTCAATTTTTATCCAACGATTTTCAATATTTAGGATTACCGCCTGTTTTCTTAAAATTGGCTACAACTAATGTATATAAACAACACTGCGATTAATCTTTAGAAAAACACTCAATCTAAGATTCAAATTCACAAGATTATAAAAAAAGAACCAGTATTATTTCTATATCAAAGTCTTTATTATATACTTCTATCAAATATAAAGAATTCAGCCAATCATATTGTGAAGCAGTGATAATGTATTTCAGTATGATTTAATCAGTTACTATTACTTTCTCAGTCAAGACCTTATCGTTTATCTTTACTTGAATTAAATATATTCCGCTTATCTCCAGTTGGACTTTTACTTCCCTTTGACAGGCTTTAAATGTTGAAACTATGTTGCCGTAAATTGTTGAAATACTTATATCTGCAGTATTGCCGGGCAATAGAATGGTAAATTCCTTGCTTGCAGGATTTGGATAAACCTGCAGTGTTTTGCTTGCTGTATCTGCTTCATTGATCCCTGTATGCAGATCATAACTTGCGATGTAGCTGTTTGAATTATTGGATCCTCCGCCAGCAAACAGAAGTCCGTTATAAATCGCCAAGGCTTCGACTTCATTCCCGGGCAAACCTCCATAGAGGGTATCGATAATTGCTCCGTCGTATGAGGCTACACCCTGACAAAACATAGTATCAACGCCAGATACCGCCCGATCAAAGCCACCGGCAATAAACAGCTTGTTGTCCAATACCTTTAGTGTATGAATGAAACTGTAATTGGAAGTATTCTCATAAAACAAGGCAAACCCGGGATCAATCCAGTTTGTACCGTTCCATTTAGCAATATAATTCAGAGGAGTGGTGCCACTCATGGTAAAATCACCACCTGCATAGAGTTCTCCGTTATACTCGCAGATGCCGTACACTGTGCTGTTAAAACCTGGTCCGATTCCGTGCCATGCAGTTCCATCCCATCGGGCAATACCATTTACAATTTGTCCGCCAGCTTTTTTGAAGTTCCCCGAAACTATCAGATCTGTTCCCCAGATGCATAAATCGTGGGGATACATTACTGGTGCTGTCCCCGTAATATTGCCCGATAATCCGGAACCTAAGGAATCCCATTTGGTTCCGTCCCACTGCATTATGCCGGAAATATGCTTGCTGCCTACTCTGTCGAACTCTCCACAGGCCACAATCCTGCCGTTGTATTTGATTAAATTGTACAGATTATTGGTTTGTGAAAATCCAACAGCTGCATTCGTCAAATAAGTCCCTTCTCCCAATTTATTGAAGTTTGTCCCATCGTATTTATATACCCAGTTGGAATCAATATGTGGCTGGTAAGCAACGCCATAAAGCTCATTGTCGATAGCAGCCAAATGATGACCTGCATTCGGGAATCCATTGCCTGCAGACTGCCAGACTGAACCATCAAATTTTGCTACATAGCTGCAGGAAACACCGCAAATGGTATTGAAAAAACCGGTAGCATAAAGTTCATTGTTATAAACTTCAAAATTGTCGACAAATCCATTTCCTGTATTGCAGACAGTCACCCATTGAGCGCTGGCAGTTACCGGGAAAGCAAGAAGAATTATAAGTACAGCTTGAAATGACTTTATATGTTTTTGAATTGTCATGATTGAATCTAGTTGAGGTTCTGTGATTTTGACAGTAGCTGACTTCTTCTCCCAATTACTGCTTAGTGAATAGAATTGCAACAAAGGTGGATCAAATTGTTGTTCAGTTGTCAATTTCTGCTCTTTTAGTCAGGCATCGAATGCATACCCAAAACGGTTTGAGGTATAATTGGTAGCCGATGTCAAAGCCTTTATCAATCCGGTTGCAACTGCATTTGTTAAGGTCTGGACAACTCGAATGCTTATATCAGCAGAAATTAACTAATCCGCTTTGTGTGTGTTGTGTCAGTTTTTATTTTTTCAAAAGTCGTCAAAAACCATCTCAATCTTTTGATAATATGCAAGATTATGTAAATCGTTAGAATTATCGCAAGTTTATCATGTATCTCTATGAATGCTTTGCGATAAATAATGTTCACTCCCTGTAGATAAATGATCCATGGAATATATCCAGTTAAAGCGACAAAAACAAAAAGAACTGACAGCATCAGTACTTGCTTGTTTCTTAACACAAGTCGCTTTTTGAATACGGAACTGTACCATTTCCTATGCAGATAAAGATGGTAAATCATTAACATTGAAAGGATGACAATTGAAACCTTATGAATACTTGACCAACCATAATAACTGATGCCAAATACAGTGTTTTCTGTTACAATATTTCCGTGGTTGCCTAAGTGGTATTCAACCTGAAGCAATAAACCAGAATAAATCATAATCAAGGCTGAAAGAAGCAAGGCAAGGTTTATCGTAAAACGAAAGAATGGGCTTCTCATCTGAATAGCTCCTCCTTGGCAAAAGTTTTTTCAATCTTGATCAACCATGATTTTCGTTTTTCAACGGATACCTGTTTCACCATATTTAAACTAATCCATTTACGGTTTTTATAGCCTAGTTTCCAGAATGTCCCAATCATTAATGCTTTTTGAATGGGGTTGCCAAAAACAATTCGGTACAAGATCCGGGGTGTGTTCATAGTAGTTATAACCGTAATTCCTTTAATATTTGTCAGCAGTGGTTTCATTCTTGTGTTACTGCCTTCTGCATAGTCATACGCAATACCAGGAAATATAACTTTATCAATAAACCCTTTCATCATTGCAGGCATTAACTCCCACCAAATCGGGAAAATGAATACGAGGTAATCTGCCCGTTCAAGTCTTATTTTGTACTCTATAACTTTCTGGTCTATTGGTTGCTTATCCCTGAAAGCTTTCAGGTCCCGGGCCGTCATCACAGGATTAAATCTGTCCTTGTCGAGATGGATGATGTCTGTATCGTGTTTCGCCTGTTGCAGTCCACGAATTACTGAATCTAAAACGGCGTTACAATAACTTCCTTCGTAAGGATGATTAAATACAATTACTACATTCACAATTATGCTGTTTAATGGTTTACAGCACAAAGGTCAGTATTCGAAAAAAGCTTGGACGATAACAATTGTTAAGAATTCAGGATGACTTACGGTTCCTGATTCTACTAAGAGAAATTGGTGTTATTCCCAGAAATGAAGCAATATAATGTTGTGGGACTCTCTTGATTAGTTCGGGATGATTTTTAATTAAATCCTCGTATCGTTCTTGTGGCGTGTCCTTTATTCGTGAAAGAAATAATTGTCCATAAATTCTAAAACGCTGAAAAATAAAGTCCTGAAAACCAGTATTAAAATCGGGGTAGGCTAGCAGAAGTTTTTCGAAATCAGCTTTACAAATCGACAAAATAGTTGTTGGCTCAATACTTTCGATTGTAAAGAGACTGGGTTTTTGATTCATAAAACTATCGATTGAGGCAACTGGTTGACCCTCGAAAAAGAATTGAAAAGTAATGTCTTTCCCATCTTTATTAAACCATTCTCTCAAACAGCCCTTTTTAATTACAAAGATGTTGTTTGAGATTTCACCTTCCTGCAATAAAACGGTTTTAGACGAAATTTCTTTTTCAACAAAACTCTCCTGAAACCTTGTCCAGTTTTCCTTGTCGTTTTTTATAAGAGTGATCAATTTATCAATCATAATCAACTACTTATGAGCATTAGCAAACTTAACTTTCCAGGGCCAGGAGTGGGGGCTTTATGTGGTGGGACAAAGCCCTGGTGGCTAAATCCATGTTAGTGCAAGTACATTATTTTTCTTTGATGTTATAAATAGTCCCTCTGTTTTTCCCAATGGACTCAATAAGTTTTTCGGTTTTCATGTATAATAAATCCTTTTTAAGAGTATGGATTGTAACATTTGGCATCGCTTCAACTAAGTCATTTAGTTTGATTGGTTGGTTTTTTTCAATAAAGTCTTTTATTTTTTTCTGCCGATCATTAAGGTATCCACCTTTAGATTTAAACACATCATATTTTTGTTCAAGTCTATGAATCAATGTTTGCAATGAATCCAGGAAGTACAAAACCCAAGAATTTATTCTTTCAGAATCTGAATATCTATCCTTTTGTCCATCCAATAGGGCTTCATAATAGGATTTTTTCTTTTGCTCTATTAAATTCTCAAATGAAACATATTGAATGAAGTGATACTCATTTTTAAGCAGAAGAAGATTAGTCAACAATCGGGATAGCCGACCATTTCCATCTTGAAAAGGATGAATAGATAGGAATTCATATATAAAAACTGCAATTATAACCAGGGGATGCATTTCTCTGATTGCTATTTGCTGATTTGTCCAAATAATTAGCTCTTTGACTTCCTTTTCAACTAGATGTGGTTCAGTTGTATTAAATATTATTTTCTGTACACCATCAGGATAATTTGCAACTACTTTATTAGAAAGATTTTTATAATTACCTCTATGTCTCTCGTCCTTGGTACTGTACTTTAATAGTCTTTGATGTAAAAACAAGATATCGTTGGCAGATATTTTTATTTCAGGATAACTTTCATAGATAAACTCCAGAACATCATAATATCCAACCACTTCTTGCTGATCTCTGGTCTTCAATTTTGTGATTTCCATAGTATTGAGAAGCTCTTTAATCTCCTCATTTGTCATCTGCGAACCCTCAATTCTCGTTGATGATCCTATGGATTCAATTGTTGCTATTTTTCTGAGCTCCTTCAGATAAACGTTTTCTCTCTGTTCAACAATATTCCATTTGCCTTTAAATGAATCGATGAAGCCAATCAGCTTGATTATCTGTTGATTGTATTTAAAATCGAAGTTTAATTTGTGTTGGTAGTTATCCATAGATTATCTATTAATTATCCATTCAAAGATAATCTAAACCAATCAAATATCCATACATTATCTATAAATTATCTATTAACAGGTATGTTATTGTATTTGCCCTAACGTTCCCGGGCCTGGCGCTGTGGCTTTTGTTCTCACGCCGCGTCCCCAAAAGCCATAGCAGCCAGACCCGTGTTGCCAGCAGTTCTTATTTTTTACATATTATTTGAGTAATCCTAGTTGTTTTATAATCAATACTCAAGTAGTATATACCAGGCAGTAATTTGCTTAAATCTATTTCTGCTGAATTGGAGTTGCCGGCCATTAGCATTTGACCTAACAGACTATAAATCATAAAACTATAAGGAGTTTGAATTCCATTAACTTTTATTGTTTGAGTAAATGGATTAGGTGAAACTTTGATTAGGGTCTGTAAATTTTCATTCATTCCCAATGGCAAATCATTACCATAACTGCCAACATACTCCACAGAGCAGTCAGGATAAACATTAAATTCCCAAATCCTATATTCAGTACAGCCTGCATAACAATCGCCCCAACCTTTGAGATATTTTAAATTAACATGATCTGAATAAATTGAGTCCATGATGTCATCTCCGCTTCCACCTAACATATCGCATAAGCTATATGACACTCCTGGGATATTACTCCATTGACTTGCGATAACAGGCATATTGTAATTATTCTCAGTCTCAAAATAAACTTGATGATTTCCTGGGATCATGCTCCAAGTTGCATATGCGTACATGCTTATCTGATATAGATTCATTAAACTATCAACTGTTGCATCACCAGTAGGAATAATTCCTACTTTGAATTGCTGCATATAGTTTTGGTTTGAATCTGCGATGATCATAAATTTATCTAATGGTCGTAAAGGGAAAGCATGCAGATTTAGAATATTGACTACTGTATCCCTTGCAGGTAAGGAAATGGCATTATAAACTGCAATTAGTGGATTTACAATGGCTTGGACAGCAGTATCAGGGATATTCACTGAATCCCTGTACGGGGAATAGTACATATAAGTTTTATATAATACCATTCTTTGTGCATCCTCTTTGTATATCGCCATGATGCTATCAGGTGCATCACAACTTGAAACAACAATTTGACAATGAGCTAAAACTACTTCAAGAAGAAGGAAAAATAATGAGAAGTTCTTTTTCATTTTGTTAAAAATTAAATGTTTGACATAAAGATACTTAAGAATAAAAAGTATTATTTAAAATGGAGATTTTATTTAGTTTTCCTATTTGTAAGCATACGCAGAATTGCTGGCAACTTATTTATATAAACAACCCCATTTTGATCTTAATATTAAAGTTCAGGGATATGAGTAGTTGCAGTCTACACGGCCGCTAAAAATCAACCAAACTGAAAGCTTGCATGCTAGAGTTGATAACGTTTAACTACATAATATCCAATAATCCATGAGTCATTGTTAGATGTTGGACTCTATTTATTCAATAAATGCCAGCTCTGCTATCCAATTTCAGCCAGTATATTGTTAAACCTTTTAGCTATTTGTTTCTTCCAGCCACTCTCTAAAATATAACTTGTAAAACAATTTCTAAAACCTACAAACCCGGAATGTTCAAATTGCACCAAAGTACCATTTTCGTTTGGGATTAGTTTAAAAGTAACTACAGTATCCATAGTGATAACACCTTTTTCCGTACCACTTTGAAAAGTGAATGATAGTCTTTTTAATGGGTCTAAGTGGATTATTTTATGATAAATTATTCCATCCCAATCACCTCTGGCTTTTTGGTGCTGTTCAAATTCAAATCCCATAATTGGATTAAAATCAGTAATTGCGGGGCTCCATTTTTTAACAAGTTCTTTTTTAGTAAACATATCCCAAACTTTTTCATTTGAGTATGGCCAGATCCATTCAATTTTAATATCTCTTTTCATCTTACTTACAAGTTAATTGATTTCATGAATTACTTTTAAGTAACAGTCATTCAGTTATTTAACATTGAACCATGCATTTCTGCTAAGACTCATATTCATGAGTTTATAAATAACGTGCATGGCATCTTTCAATATCAAATCCATTATCATACAACCCTATCAAATATAAAAAGAAATCAGCCATACTTAAATGACTGATTTCTACACAATAGGTGAGTTGCTACTCCACAATAATCTTGATCTCATGCTTCCCCTCCAATCCCTGAGGGATGTTGTTCCCGGCCTGGATTTTTCCATCGAGAAACATGGACTTGATCTTGCTGCCTTTGCCTGACAGAGTTACGTTTAGCTCTGAATGCCTGTATTTCAGTCCGCTGAGGGTGAGAGAGCTTATTCCTTCGGGAAGGTAGGGCTTGAAACTCAGGCCCTCGTTTGTAATCCGCAGTCCTGCAATTCCGTATTGAACCATATTAATGAATGCCGTGGCTGACCAGGTCTGGTGATGGCAGGAGTTCCAATGGCTTCCCAGCTGCCAGCCGCCATCGGGGATACCTGAATAGGGGTTGTAGATTTCGCGGAAGTCCTGATTGCCCTTGTCGGGATCCATAGCCAAATGGGCAAGATTGAACAATTCCCTGTTGAAAACCGCTTCATTGCCTGTATTGATGGCGGCTCTGGCAAAAAAGCCATTTACCATCGGCCAGATAATATTGTTATGCCTTCCGGGTTTTTCGGTGGAATATATCGGGAAATCAGGATAAACCGATGGAATTCCAAATTGTGATACATGAGCATCACCGATGAGTTTGCTTGCCCTTTCTCCATCAATTATTCCGAAAATCACGGCAAAGGAGATGCCCAGGCCTTCCTGCGAAGGATCAGGTTTGCCTGCACCATCAATAAAGTAATTGAAGCGGTTCTGCTTTTGATCCCACAAGCGAGCAAGAATGCTTTTTTTAAGATTTGAAGCTTTCTTGCTCAATACCTTAGCTTCTTCGGGCTTCATCACCAATTCTGCCATCTGCTCAAGCGCCTTGTATGCTCCGTAATAAACACAGTTGGTGCTCAGACATTTAATGTTTTTTGAAAGGGGATGATCCAAAACGAAGGAGGACTCGATCCGCAGATCATGGATAGGAGGGGGATAGCCTGCGATGCCGTCGTTGAATACTGAGGGACCGGTGAAGAGTCCGGTTTCAGCGTCAAACACGCTTCCTTCCAGTTGTTTCATGGTATTGGAAGAGCAGAGATAAGCCTGTTTGAGAAAACTCTCATTGCCTGTTACAAGGTAATGGTTATATGCTGCCACCACCCAAAGGATTTTGTCCCAGTACTGATGTCCGATTGTATCATGATTCAGCGTAACACTCCAAAGCGAGGCTTCTGCCACAGAAGGCATCATCAAACTCACTCCATTCCATGAATTGATGGAGATGTCGCGGGTCCATTCTCCGCCATAATCAGCACCTGCAGCCAGAATTCCGTCACGGGTATTGTTCTGAACAGTTTGCACTGCCAGTTTGTAGGCCTTGGTAATTAATGGGTTATCGCATTCGATGGACTGCGCATGCAACATGGAGAGGAATAATGACAATACAGAGATCAGCAAGGTTCTTTTCATGCAGCCAAAATTAGAAGATATTTTGAAGAATGTACCGCGTACAACAAAGGAAATCCCTTGTGAATAAAGGGAAAGAAGGATATGGCCGCTTCAGGCAAAATTATGGTATTGCTGTCAGCTTGACAATGCCTGATTTGTTTAGGAACAGTTCAGTTAGATATGCCGGTAAGGGACAATGACGGAACCACTCAGCAGACAGATAGGGAAATAATCTCAGAATTCGATTTCTTCTCCGTTGGCAGGAATGTAAATGTTTTTATAACCCTGCAGCTTCTTCCTGCAATAGTCCCTGGATTCAGAGCAATGATTTAAAGCATCCAGGTGGACAACGATTATTTTCGATGTTGGCAGCATTTTCGAGATTCCCTGAACTTCAGATATCGACATTGTTATCGGTTTGCCTATTCTGAATCTGGCAGCTCCGGCATTTACAATAACTATATCCGGCCTGGTATTGCTCAAATTTTCCAGTAAGGAAGTAGTCAGCAGGCAGTCCCCGGTCAGGAATATTTTAAATCCCTGATAGTTCAATAAATAGGATGAGCCTTTTCCCATCAGGTATTTTAAAAAACCTTTCCCATGCACAGCTGGAAATTGATTGAACTTAATTCCATCTGTTGTATATTCATTATCAATGGAATGAGTTTCAGAAAAGCCCAGCCTATTAAGTTTCCTGACGTCAAAAGCAGAACATAATACCGGAGTTTTCTTTGAAATCAGTTCAATTGCCTTGCTGTCGAAATGGTCGAAGTGCATGTGTGTAAGCAGCAGAAAATCGATATTCCCGATAAAACTATCAGCCTTAATCGGTAAGTCTATCCTGGGATTTTTGAGTTTATTGTCTGATAATATAACTGCCGGCATACTCTCCTTATCTGATAGCATCGGATCAATCAGAAACTTCCTGTGGTTGATTTCAAGAATGGAAGTGGCATGTCGGATATGGGTAAACTTAATGCCGGTTTGAGGTGAGGTCATGGTAAGATGAATGGGATAAGTAATAAGGTTTTCGGACTATGCGGAAGCAGTCCTGCATCAAAAATCTAATATAGAAAAATCCTGCTAACCACTGACTGATTACAGTTACCTGGCATTTTCATCCACTTCAAAAATCCCGAAAACATTATTATCCAGATCCATGAAATATCCCTGCCAGCAACGATAAGGAATGGCGAATTTTGGGAGAGCAATTTTGCCCCCGTTTTCAAGAATTATTTTCTCCATTTCATCGAAATCTGATACCTGAACAGAGCAGGTAAAAGCATTGGAGCCGAATTCTGCAGGAGGGGTTTTGGCTGGTCTTGACAGGAGTCCGCCATTGATGCTATCGGTTTCAATCCTGTAATATTCAATTGGCACATTGTATTCCCTTAAGAAATTCCAGCCAAAAATTTTTCCATAAAATTCAACTTCCCTTTCCGGATTTGATGATTGGATTTCAAAATATCCTATTGTGTTCATATTTTTAAGTTTGGGATGTTGAATTCAGATTGCGCTTTCTGCCGGCCTGACCTGATCTGCAAGTTTCTTGGGAGCAACTTCGCAATATGCAGTTGTGAGTGCGTCCAGAAACAGCTCATTATTTACCTTGTCCATTTCGATTTGAGTCCATCCTTGCTTGCCCCATTTATTGTCCACCGGGAAAATAATTGATTTTGCTGCCGAAGAAAATACACTTTGGTCGATTTCCGATAATCTGATGGATGCTCTGTTCTTTTGGCTATCATAGGTCGCAAAGATCTTCCCCTTCACACGAAAAGACGTTTTCTCGAAATGAGGCTCTTCCGTAGTTTCAGGGAATGAAAATGCGATTTGTCGGAGAGTGTCAAGAGTAGCCATAGTTGACAAATATTTGTGTCGGTTAAGGTTCTGGTGATATTCGCAGATCATCGGTCATCTGATTGGATGCAGACATCCTTTCTTCTTAAACAGACATTATTGGAATATTGTTTTTGCTTCCCGGTTGGGAAAGACTATGCAGCGGCCCTGAATTCAGCCTATGTAATTGAATGTTTCAATCTTCAAATCCAATATTTCATGAAGGGAGATTATTCTGCTTCGCCGGATTCAAGGCTATAGTTGCTGAATATCTCATAAGCTGTGGTTCTTTCGTGCTCCGCAATGAATTCCGCTAATCCGTTGAAACGTCCAATAACTCCCTGCCTGTTCAATCGGGTGGGATGGAGGCTGAGAATACTGCCATAGGAAGACCAGGGATAAAGCTTATAATCATCGGAAACTCCGTGATGCTCAGGATTTCGGTGGATGTAAATGATGACATTTCTGAAATAATCAGGATTGTCAATCTGCAGTCTTCTGAAAGGACGTTCAAATAGAGCACCTGTCCTATGGTTTTGCTTATTGATAGCCTTGGTATAGGAACTAAACAGATCGGAGAAGTAATGATGGGGTTCTCTGATTTTCGGCTGGTAATTTTCAAGGTCCTGATACTTCGGTATTGGAAGTGAGTTCAGATCTATTTCTGATTCCAGCCTGATACGAACAAGCAGGTGAAAATGATTCTTCATCAGTGCCCAGGCAAATGTATCAGCAACAGGATCAATGTACTTCCTGTAAAGGCGAAGAAAGTAAAGACGATTTTCAGGTTTGAAGAAAAGGGTGCAACTATTGATTCCCCTGTTATAAATATGGTAGAATTTACCCGGTTCAAGTAATATCATGAAATGAAAAATTGGATAGTAGAAAACGGTTGCAAAAATACGGAATTTCTGCTTTTGGCGAAACCGGCTGTCTGGTTTACGACGGTCAGGTTGAAAAAACCTGACCGTCGAAGTTACCTGCCGGTTGTAGTTACCTGACCGTCGCAGTTACCTGCCCGGGGTAGTTTCCTTCCAGTCGCCGGATTCCCTGATCAGGTCAACCAGGGCATCGATTGCATCGGCTTCGGGTACTGCTCTCCGGATGACTTCCTGCCCCTTGTAAAGGGTAATTTTACCCATTCCGGCGCCTACATATCCGTAGTCAGCATCCGCCATTTCTCCGGGACCGTTTACAATGCATCCCATTACAGCGATTTTCAATCCGACGAGGTGATTGGTGGCTTTTTTTACTTTTTCCAGACTATCTTCAATGTCAAACTGGGTTCTGCCACAGGAGGGACAGGAGATAAATTCGGTGCGGGTAATACGGGAGCGTGTTGCCTGCAGAATGGCAAATGCAGTGCGACAGTCAGTGCCTTCCGGGAGATTGGGTGCAGTAAGATAAAGCGCATCTCCGATTCCATCCACGAGGATTCCCCCGGCTTCGATAGCTGCCTTTACCTGAAGTTTCAAAGGGTCAGTGCTGGTATAGCCATTCTGAATAACAACGGGGGAATTGGAATCAGTTTCCCCTTTTCCCAGCAGTTGCAAACGCATTTGCCGGGTAGTTCCTGAAAGAACTATGCTTTTGTTCTGCCAGTCCTTGTCCAGTTGAGCTGCTGAGCTATTATCCTCATTCAGGATTTCCGGAATCTCTATATTTCCTCCCAGTACCTGAACGGGATTGTTTCCACCCAGCTGCCCTGAAGCAATACTGATTCTTTTAGCGGGATTGTAGGGGTGGGGCCAGGTGTTAGAACTGGGCATATTAATCGTAAATGAGCTGAAATCAGGTATCGATTCAGCTGGTATTTCATTGAAAAGAGCTGCAATTTCCCTGGCTACCGGGATTTCCTTCAGAGGGTCGCCGGTAAGAGAAACCCTTATAGTATCTCCTATTCCATCCTGCAGCAGACTTCCGATTCCAACCGCTGACTTGATAATGCCATCCTCCCCGTCGCCTGCTTCTGTTACTCCCAGATGAATCGGATAATCCATGGCTTCGGCGATCATCCTGTCGACAAGCAATCTTGTTGCCTGAATCATTACCCTCACATTGGAGGATTTCATTGAAATCACAAGGTTTTCGAAGGATTCAGCCTTACAGATTCTCGCAAATTCCAGTGCTGATTCCACCATTCCAGCCGGGGTATCGCCGTAGCGGTCGATGATTCTGTGGCTAAGTGAACCGTGGTTGGAGCCAATCCTGATCGCAGTACCATGCTCACGGCAGATGGAAAGGAGAGGACTTACCTTTTCGGCAATATATTCAAGTTCAAGGGCATACTCCTTATCAGCAAAGCTTTGTCCGGGTCGGGATCTTCTATCAGTATAGTTGCCGGGGTTGATCCTTACCTTTTCAACAATCGCAGCTGCTATTTCAGCGGCTTTGGGCTGGAAGTGGATATCTGCGATAAGCGGTACATAAATCCCTTTGGCGTGAAGTGATTTTTTGATTTCGGCCAGATTCCTTGCTTCCCTTTCTCCCTGTGCAGTAATACGGATAAGCTCACAGCCCGCTCTTGCCAGCTTTTCGCACTGGGCAACGGTTGCAGCGGTATCATTGGTATCGGTATTGGTCATCGACTGTATCCTGATCGGATTGTTTCCCCCAAGCAGGAGTCCGCCAATATTCAATGTGCGTGTTGCGAAGCGCAGCCGCCTTTCTGAGAAATAGAAATCGGAAAATGAGATCAAGCCGGTATTGTTTTCGTGACAATAGCTGCAAAAGTAAAGCTAAGCTGGAACTTTTTATCAGGAAGCTGCAATTCTATTTTTATTTGATCAGGCTCAATCCTTCGAGACAGGATGCGTCACCTGGCCTGTTCATGAGCGCCTTGTTGAAGAGTACCTTGGCTTCGCGTAGCTTTCCCATTTGGAAGTTGGTCCAGGCATACATATGAAGTGCATCATAATCGAAGGGATACATATTTACCAGCTTCTCAAAATATTTATAGGCTTTTGCAAAATCCTTTCGGGTATAGTAAATCCCTCCCATTCGGTAATTAGCGGTATAGTTGGCTGCATCTATCTTTAAAATCTCATTGTACCTGTTAATCACCTGTTCCCAGTTTCCAAGTGCAGCTGCAGGATATACAAAGCCCAGTCTGGCTTCAACAGAATAGGGCTTTAACAGAATGGAACGGTTATAATAAGTGGCTGATTCAACGAAATTCCCTGACATATATGAAAGCCAGCCCAGTCTTACATTCATTTCATAAGAGGATTCATCGTACACTTTCTTCAGACTTTCAACTGCAGCACTGTATTTTTCTGCCTTCTCAAGTGTATAGCTGCTTGCAAAAGCCTCCTGTATGGTTTTATAATCCTGCGCCTTAGCGAATAGAGCTAAAAATAGCATCAGGAATATTAATACTGTTCTGTGGGTTGCCTTGATTAGAATTTCCATTTTATTCCTGCTGTTATGTTATGTGAAATATATTGCTTCTCACTGCCTAATACAATCTGAACGGGGAGTTGCTCCGCATCCAGTGAGTTTTTCAGGTATCTTTCGGTGGCTTGTTTTTGCTGATACCGGTAAATCAGATAAAGTTCCAGATTTTTGGTAATCAGGCTCTGAACATCCACACCCGCCCTGAAAGTTATGGGATCTGCCTGATTGTAAACGAGGTAAGCGGCTTTTTCGTTGTACAGATTCAGGTTCCCGCTGCTAACAAATGCATTGATCCAGGTGTTTTTCAAAATCCTTCCACCTATTGAAGGTTCATAAACAAGATTTGAAGTAGTATCCCTTGCAATGGAACTAACCGATAATCCGGCGTACAGATTGGTATTTCCGAATGGGAACCAGTTAATGGAACCTCCAAACTGCTTTTGAAAGGAAGAATTGAAATCGGAGCGGGAGGCATTCAGTCCGAATGTGAAATCTCCTATATCCCTTGAAATCCCCAAATAAACTACCGAATTCCTGATACTTGTGTCCTTCGCAATAAAACTGAACTGGTCCTGCTGATAATCGAACAAATGCCAGCTGTTATCTGCCGAAAGGTAATAAGCGGTATCGGAAACGGTCTGAACTGAATAGACAGGGTAAAAACTATGCATTCTGATCTGAAAGAAGTGGAAAGCTGCAGTCACCTTGAACCGGGCTCCCGGAAGCCAGCTGACATTAGCATAGAGGTCGTTCTGGCTAATGCGGTTAAATAAACTGGTGTCAGTGACCTTGGGTGAGAAAATGTAACTGTAGTCGCGGCCATAGGACTGCTGAATAATTGAGTCCTGTTCTACTGATAGAGTGGTGAGCTTGAAATCCTTTGCCCTTTCGATATTCATCATGGTAACTCCACCGAACAGGGAGAGTCCGGGCAGCAATCGAACCCTGGTACCTGCATGAATGTAACCCAGCTTCGACTGATATTCCCTTTCGGAATAAACGGTGTCGGATACTGAAGACCATGATTGCATTTGTTCAGGCACAGATGAAATAGAGATTCCTGATTCCAGGTATATGAATTCTGGCTGGACCCCGTTTCTAAGATTTAGTTGAAGTCTTTTTTCCTTGCTGAATTCGCCGGCAACTTTGAAGGCTTCATCGGTATTCCCATTTTGCAGCAGGGAATAGTATTCCATCTCCCGGGCATACTCATTGGCTCTGTTGAATTGAAGAGCTTTCGAAAAATGTCTGGTTGCTGCGCGATAGTCATGGGTAGCATATGCAGCATCTCCCATTCTCATTCGGAGATAAAAGTAATCTTCGCCCTTCCCAAGAGCCTCACGTCCGGTTTTTAGCAGAGTTTTCCAGTCGGAAGAAAGGTATGCCTTGTAGGTAACACTATCGTACCAGCTGAAGTCATGCTGATTCGTCTGGGCTTTCAGGATATTTTGTGTCGCGAAGGCACAGCATATCAGAATTGAAATTAGCAGTTGGCTTTTCTTCATCATGACTTACCCTCTTCGATTTTTTCGTCCCTGTTTTTCACTTGCCGGGCAGTAATTTTCCGGCCCTTCCTGTTCACGCTGAAGCTGTCAATTTGTCCATCGCCTATAAACAATTCACCCTCTGAAATCATCTTTACCGATGACATTGTCAACTGTTCCACCTTGGTCCGGAGTGTTATACCTGATCGATCCAGCTCATCATTCATGGAGATGTAGTCCAGTGAATACTCTGACCTGATAAAAAGATAAAAGGGTGCCACAAAATCCTGCAGAATCTTCCATGGACCGGGATTCATGATGTGAAGCGGAAATTCATCCTTGATTTGCAGGTTGGGATAAAATCCAAGCGCTACCTTGTATGCGGTGAGGTAGAAACTGTATAGCAATGAACTTCGGTCTCCTGAAAAGGCAGTGAAGTAATGAAGGTCCTGTTCGCTGCGGAAATATGCTTTCGAACCGGTTTCCTGACAATTCAGGTAGGTGTAGTTGTAAATATCGGTTTCCACTACCCATTCCTGGAATGTATCAGCTTTCCCTTCTTCCGCAACCTTGAAAATTAAATGCTGTCCGGGTATAAAATGAAAGGCCCTGCTTATACTTCCCACTTTCTCGATGTTGGAGAGGATATCCCCTTTTTGTGGTTTCTCCCAGGATTGAAAGCTGTATCTGCCGGATTCATGTTTGATATACCTGCCAAGGGGATAATCAAGGGTTGTTGATCCGATATATGGGGTTGACTGTATCTGGAAATGGATATGTGGCTTTGGTGATCGTCCGGAATTGCCACAGAGTGCAAGTTTATCGCCTTTCTTTACCCAGGCACCCTTTTCAACACAAATACTCTCCTTTTTCAGGTGCGATACTTTTGAGTACAATCCGTCAAGATGCTTGATGATAATTGTATTCCCCCAGTTTTCCCTGATATTGATATCTCCGGGCTGATTGTCCTCAACCTGGGATGCTATCTCCTCAATCCAACCATCAGCACAGGCCAGTACAGGCTTGTTATAGGAATAGAAGTCACTCAGCGAATTCCCGTCTCCGCTGTATGTTTTGCCCTTTTCATCAGCTACTTCAAAATCCCAGGCATGTTGCCAGTCTTCCTTGTGGGTGAATTCGCCTCTGTGTCCCTGGGTAACCTGCCATTCACCCAAAAAAGGCAATCCGAACGGGAGGTAAAAGAAATCACGGAAGCGTGTGCGACTGTTATGCTGGCTGTAGAGATTCTTCTCCGGAGAATACTCCTGAAACACTACCAGGTCGAGCTTGTTCTTTCGGCCTTGCCTGAATCGCAGCAGGTAAAGGAATAGAAGCACAATAATATTAAACGGAAGGGAATAGGTCGAAAGCTGGAATGTAATCAGGAACTCTGTAGAACTCGAAATCAGTATTGAGATTACCGGTGTAAGGAAAATTATCCAGAGAAAACTGTATTTCGATGGAATGATAAAATAACCTCCAACAGCGATGGCGGTAAGTATGAAGTTGAATCCGATAAAACTGTAGTTCAGTTCATCGAAGTTCGCACCAATAAACTGGTAATAGAGGTATGCCGAATAAAATCCCAGCAGTGAAAGTATGAATGCTATCCTTGAATAGAACATGAGTCCAATGGCAATAAGGATTCCCGGCAGCAGGTGGTACTGAAAGAAGATAGCAGAGAGTGATTTGAAATAAGTTGACAGTCCCATGGGCAGCCGGAGCTCATTGAACCAGTTGTAGGCTGTTAGAAGGGGTTGTCCGCCCCAGTCGTAGACTTCATTATAGGTGAAAATGCCTCGTTCGCTGATATCAAGCCCGGTATACCTTCTGGCTGCCAGCATTACCAGCCAGAAACTGATCAGGAAGGGAAGTGTCAGAAATGGCAGATTGTATTTCCCGATCATCCCCTCGAAGAATACCGAAAGAAAAACGGTAAGCAGTGATGAAAAAACAAGCAGGATAAACAATTCAGCAGACCACTGGAAATATACACCGGTGCCGAGTCCAACGAGCAATGCATTAAAAGCATACATCCCGGAAAGAATATTCAGCCGGTTCAGTCCGATAAAGTAGGCAGCGAGGTTAGCTGAAAGAACGGCAACTATGCCACTTAGTCCGGCAACAGGGTCAAAGAAGGAAACCAGTATCATGATTCCGGCAAACACATGGCTTCTCGAAAAGAAAACCATGGAATAGCTGTTGAGCAGGCTATTATATAGATCGAGGGGTATGGTTTTCAGGTTTTTCAGCATACTGCCAGGGCTAATGAAATGACTTCACGACTGCAGACAGCAGCATGAGAGGAGGATTTTAAGTAACGGTAAACTGAATTATGCCTGAAAACCGGCTTACAGCAAGGCCCGGATGGCGGGATCGTTTTCCACCATTCTTTTGAGTGCTTCCTTACAGAGATATTTTTTTGTTTTGGCATAGAACTCTGATTTGTAGCCCATTTCGTCTGCAATCTCCTTTAATGACATCTTGCCAAGGAATAATTGAAGCAGTTTTTTGCAGTCTTCACTGAGATTATCGAATTGCTTTACGAAGACATCGTACTTTTCTTCGTCTTCAATAAATTTCTCAGAGGCAGACTGTGGTGCACTGAAATGGCGAACGAGTTCATCATGGTTGTGTTCCATGAGCCTTTTTCTTTTGAGGCGCTGCAACCACAGGTTCTTGCTGATGGAATACAGGTAGGTGAGAAAGGAGGAACTCAGTTCAAAATCTTCTTCTGAGATTTTTTTGAGTATGATATACAGGGCTTCCTGAAAAATGTCTTCTGCATCTTCTTCCAAACCGGCATTGGTCTTGATCAGGTAGCGGATGGAAGGGAAGAATTCCTTGTACACATACTTTATGATATAATCACTATGGAGCCTTAACCCTTCTATAATGGCAAAGTCTGAATAGTGGATCATAACGCTGTTGTTGAGTTTCCGAATCTGTGCCAACCGGCAGGATTTTCAGTTTTGAATTTTGCAATTCCCCGGATGGGAAACTGCCTGAAATACTGCCTGGCCTCTTTTTTTCGGTCGTGAAGATACTAAAATTATGTTGAGAAATCATAACTCCCACTATTGAAAAATATCAGCACACAGTTGTCAGTAACTCTTATTTGCTCAAATATGCAGGTACTACCTCCTGATTTGCCAGGGTATCATTGTCTTCCTTTCTGCGGATGAGGTTTACAGTCCCCTCGCTGGAAATCAGTACAATAGCGGGACGCATCGTGATAAACTGCATCCATTGGGTCATGTTATATGCGCCAGTATTGAATATTACCAGTCTGTCTCCTTTTTTCAGCATGGGAAGGCTCACGGAATTTCGGATAATATCGATATTCATGCAAAGCGGTCCGCAGATAAGTGTTTCTTCGCGATAAAGTGAGAACGGCTGGGCAGGCATCACCTTATGATCATACCAGAATGAGGTGAAAAGCAGATTCACTCCGGCGTCAATGATAGTTGAGCGACTTCCGGACGCCAGGCGTTTATTGCCGATGACGGTTGAAATCATATAGCCGGCCTCATCGATAAGTGCCCTTCCGGTTTCAAGGATCAGGAGAGGCAATTCTTCGGTGGAGAAACCGCTGTTGTGAAGGCTGCTGCTGATAGCTTCGGCATAGTCTTCAAAGCCGGGGTTGATATCAGGTCCGGGAAGATAGGAGCCCTTCAATGTATTTCTTGATGCAAACCCACCTCCAAGGTCGAGGTATTTCAGGTTGATGTTGAATTTATTCCTGATGTCAATGGCCAGCAGGGCTAACTTGCTCGCTGCAATGCCATATGCTCCTGCGCTGAGGATAAAGGTTCCGATATGGCAATGCAGTCCGGTAAGTTCCATTTTACCGGAATGGACAATCTTATTTATGGCATCCCATGCCTGTCCGTTCTCAAGGTTAAAGCCAAACCGGTCCCATTGCGGATAGATGCCTGTATCCATATTCACCCTTATTGCTACCCTGGGTTTGATCCCAAGTTCACCTGAGAGCTCCACAAGTTCATACAACTCATCCAGATGATCAATATGAATGAGGGAATCGTTGCGAATGGCCTTGGTAAGGTCTTCCCTTGACTTTTCGGGGCCATTGAAGATGATTTTCTTTCCATCCACTCCGTTACGTAATGCTTTCTCATACTCAAAGCCTGAAACCACCTCAGCCCAGCTGCCCTCACGATGAAAAATGCGGCAGACGGCATCCATGTAATTAGTCTTGTACGACCATGCAAACTGGACTCTGGGATACCGGGTTGTGAATGCTCTTTTAGCCTTATTGAATGTTTGAACGATAGTTTGTTCACTTATAACGAATAGGGGAGAACCAAAATTTTCAACCAGTTCTGCAACAGGAATATTGTCAATATGTGTTGCTGGTGTAAGATCATTGCGCAGTCCGAACTTGCCGGGCATTCCTGTTTCAAGTTTGCGGATCAGCGGGCGTTCATAGGATTTCTTTGACATGGAGGGTATCGTTTTAACAAGTAATTTATTGGTGAAGGTTCATACCAGTGAACCATTGTTTTTTACTGAATATGTTCGGTGCTATATCTCCCCGAAAACTGAGAATTTCTCAAAGTCTGTTCTGTCCACAATCATATCGTAGGAGTAGCGGATAAACATCTTTCCAATCTCGTAGGATTCTGCTGCTGATACCGGAATATCAAGGGCGAGGTTAACCAGCATCTCGGGAATATTCTGTCCGGTAGCAATGGCTAGGTACACCCAGGCGGGAATTCTGGGATTAATCTCCATCAGGTAGTATTTGCCATCTTCTGATTTCATGATCTCCAGTTCAAAGGCCCCCCTCCAATTGGTGGAAGAGATGAAGTGCCGGGTATATTTCAGGAGTTCAGGGTCCATGATGGTAATTCCAGCCCAGGCTTTTCCTTTATCGGTAATATACTGCTTGCGCATTGCAACAGCTGCCATGGTGTTTCCCTTTCCATCACCGAGTCCGATGACATTCAGTTCAGTTCCCCTGACAAATTGCTGAACTACAATCGGAAATCCCCATTTGGCGCTTATCTTATTGAAATATCCAATGGCTTGTTCAAGATTGTTGGCAGCATAAGCATCGTAATAACGGCCTTTAACCATGATAGGGAATCCTGCTTTCTTGCATGCTTTCTCCAGCTCACTTACTGATGTTACTGAGAAACCTTCGGGGACAGGGATATCATATTTCTTTCCAAAATCCGGCAAATTGACTTTTTGCCTTTCTTCGAACTGAGCGAAGGAAGGAAGACACATTTTGATCCCCAAACGTTTGAGCTCAGGTTCCAGTTTCATGAAAGAATATAGCTCTGCATCGAAATTTGGGATAATGACATCAAGCTTTTCCTGTGCATGAATATAAAGCAGCCTGTCGCGTAAAGCGTCAATTCCATCAGTAGGATAGGGGATCTGGTAGGTTCGGTTGCAATGTCCGGGCATGTAGATGCCTGGCTCCAGTCCTTCATATGCCAGTCCTGTAACCACTGCTTCGAAGGATTTTGCCTCCAGCAGTCCGCGAATTACCGGTACTCCGGGGCCGGGACTATCAATGGCATTCAGTCCGGTAACGGCTATATTTAGCTTCCTATGACCCATGAGTAGTAGTAAGTTTGAATTGACGAAGCAGGTTGAGGAAGTCTAGGGTGTCACGTTCGGCAGTTTCCGGTTCCACCTCATATTCTGAAACCAGAAGTTCCTTTATTTCTGAGAGGCTGCTTCCTTCACGAAGCTTGTTGAGGATTCCGATTCCCTGTGGGTTCACCGAGTATGATTCTCCGGTTACAGGGTTGAAGATAAGGCCGGATTCGGAAATGGCGATATCCTTAATGAGTTTGTCATTCATGGGGAGGAGGGTTCAGTTAGTATTATTGAGATGACAATTTATTTTGATCTAAAATTTGTAGCAGCAAAAAATCTGCTTTTAATAATTCAATGCCTGAAACCGGTTTTTGCCGGCTGGCTGTTATCATTTATACACTCAACTTTCGGTTTACCCTTACCAGTTAGGGTAATATAATTGTTTGAATGCAGAGGAACATTTGACAACAAGGATAGTGCAAAGTTTAATTCAATCAAATATAATTTGAATCAGTCTGATATTAAGGCTTCTGGAAGTCAGATCCCCGGAGTTTAGCCTGATTTGTTGTAATATTGTACATCGGATACAACTATTTGACATGGTTTGATTCCTTTATATCTCAGGCTGCCAAACAGATGAAATTGCAATTCGGAAAATCTGCAGCCTTTTCAGGGAGTTTACCTGTGCAATAATTGATTAGTAGTGAAGTTATCCAGTCATTAATGGAACACATTTGTATACCTATGAGTTTGTTTAAGAAGGCTTGTTTATCGTTAATTCTTCCTCTCTTCCTCCTTGGATCTGCGCTTGCACAGGATCTCGGAATCGGACAATGGAGAGATCATCTTCCCTATAACAAATGCCTTAGTCTGGCAATTGGAGGCGAAAGGGTTTACACTGCCACCGCCAACAGCATCTTTTATTTCGACAAAACTGATAACAGTCTGGCGAGGAAAAATAAAGTTAACGGTCTTTCTGATGTCGGACTTAGCTGCATCGCTTACTCCCAGGATGAATCAGCACTGGTAATAGCCTATTCCAATACCAATATCGATCTGCTTAAAAATGATGTAATCATCAATATCCCTGATATCAAGCGCAAGCAAATTCTTGGCAACAAAACCATAAACCGCATCACAATTATCGGGAAGTACGCATATCTCTCCTGCGGATTCGGTATTGTTGTACTGGACATAGAAAGGGAAGAAATCCACGATACCTATTACATTGGCCCGCTCGGTACTCAAATAAATGTGCTCTCTTTGGTGAAGGGTTCGGATAACCGCTTTTACGCTGCTACCGAGAAAGGTATTTATTCGGCTGATGCAAACTCAAACCTGGCTTATTATGTGAGCTGGACAAAAGATACCAACCTTCCCAATCCGGATAACCGGTTTAACCTGGTTTGCTCTTTCGGGAATAAAATATATGCGAATGCCTCTACTTCCTCCTGGAATGGCGATACTCTCTATGTTTATGATGGACAGCATTGGGATTATTTCAATAATACCAACCACTCAAACCGCTCCAGCCTCAGGGCTTCCGGCGACTACCTGCTGGTGTGCAATTATCTGAATGTGGAAGTGTTTGATGCCAGCGGAACCCGCAAGGAAACCTATTATACCTACAATCCGGGAAATATAAGGCCCAACGATGCTGAATATGATGCCGACGGTGCCATCTGGATTGCCGATAATGATCAGGGGATGTGGGAAATTGAAAAGTCATACCAGATTCACCAATATCTCATCAATGGACCTGTCTCATCACAGGTGGCAGCCATGGATGTTTCCGGAACCAGTCTGTGGGCTGTCCCGGGAGGCAGGAATGCATCCTTTGGTAATCTCTACAGGTCAGCTCAGTACTTTTCTTTCCAGGATGAAAGCTGGTCGTCGTATACCGAAACCAATGCACCCTATCTGCACGATGCCAGGGACCTGCTCTGTGTAGCAGCTGATCCGCATGATGGAGGCCATGCCTTCATCGGCAGTTGGGGATACGGGGTTTTCGAAATTAAAGATGGAGAGTTGCTCAACACCTATACACCTGCAAACAGTTCACTGCAGGCTTCAATTTATGCCTCTGATCTCTATTTTACAGGAGGAATGGCCTTTGATGCCAATCAAAATCTTTGGGTCACCAATTCCACCGCAGCGAACATCCTTTCTGTCCGTAAAGCCAGCGGCGACTGGAAGTCGTACAACCTTGGAACATATGGCACTGGTGTGGATGTAGGTGGCGTTACTGTGGACAAATCCAATCAGAAATGGATGCTGATGCGTGATTTCTCGCTCCTTGTATTCAATGACAACAATACACTCGACAATACAGCCGACGATCAGGTTCACAAACTCACCAATGCTCCCGGCAACGGTGACCTTCCTGGAAATGCCATTGCAAGCTTTGCAGTGGATAAGGAAGGACAGCTATGGCTGGGAAGTGATCAGGGAGTTGCTGTGATATATTCCCCTGAAAACGTCTTTAACCAGGGGAACTTTGATGCCCAGGTGGTAATGATTGAAGAAGAAGGTTTCCTTCATCCCTTGCTCGAAACTGAGGCTGTTACGGCCATTGCCGTGAATGGCAATAACCAGAAATGGCTGGGAACTGACAAATCCGGAGTCTTCCTTATGGCTTCTGATGGATCCAAGCAAATCTATCATTTTACAGAAGAGAACTCTCCGCTTCTTTCCAACTCCATTACAGGGATCAGGGTTGCTTCAGACGGTGAGGTTTTCTTCGGAACAGCCAATGGCATCGTTTCATACAAGGATGCATCCCAGCCTCCTTCGGCCGAACTGGATTCTGTTTATGTATATCCCAATCCTGTTAGGGAAGATTATACCGGACCTATCGCAATTACTAATCTTGTTGAACAGTCGGATGTCAAGATCACTGACATGAGCGGAAACAAGGTTTGGGAAACTGAATCAGAAGGCGGCCGCGTTGTTTGGGATGGCAAGGATTTCGAAGGAAAGCGGGTTCGTACCGGCGTTTACCTTGTCTTTATTTCAAATACAGATGGAAGCAAGACTTCGGTAGCAAAGATTCTTTTTATCTCGAATTAATCTGGCTTCCAGACTATTTTATTGAGCAATTGCTATGCTTGTTTCAACATGCGGTATCGTACTTTCCCAAACGGATTATTCCGAAACCAGCTTGATTGTTAAGGTTTTTACTGAGCTTTACGGATTACAGTCCTACATCGTAAAAGGAGTCAGAAGGAAAGGCTCCAAAATCAAGAGGAATCTGTTCGGTCCCTTATCAGTTGTGGATCTTGTTGCCTACAACAAGGAAAACAGCGGACTACATTTGGTCAAGGATGTGGTCTGTCACAAGCAGTATCCCAATATCGCATCTGATATCAGAAAGAGCTCTGTGCTCATGTTTATGAATGAGCTTTTGTATCGGTCCATTCCTTCCGAAATGCCGGATCCGCGCATGTTCAGGTTTATCATGAGATCCATTGAAAAACTAGAGGATCAGGAGGTGAAAATTGCCTGGTTCCCTATTCAGTTTTCTCTGGATCTTGTTGACCAGCTGGGCTTTCAGATTAACAACGACTACTCGGAGTTTAACAAGGTATTTGACCTGCAGGAGGGAAGTTTTACAGCAATCCAGCCGCTGCATCCCTATTTTCTGAATCCACCCCTGAGTGGAGCTCTTTCACATATGCTGGATGAAAGGGAAGAGTCATTTCCCGATATCGATCATACCGGCCGCACCTTATTGCTATCAAGAATTCTGGACTATTTCCGCCTGCATTTGAGCTCTTTTGGTGAGATGAGATCGCAGCAGATTCTCAGTATTGTTCTTCAGGCTTAGGAGGATTGATTTTCATAAGGCGATAATCCTTGTTCTTCCATATTTCCGTGGCCCTTGACTTCATAACCCGGGCATAGCGTTTCATCGATTCGGAAGTAAGATCCTTATGAATCAGAATGTATTGAGCTCCCAAATCCATTAGCTGCAGATGTATTGAATTCGGATCCTTAGCAAATGGGTCGGCAATTCCTTGTTTGCCTGTATACAAGGCAAGTGCCCGGGGTTTGAAGAACACAATTCTTGCAGAGTCCGGAAGGTTTTTTTCAATGTGGCTGAATGCCTGCTGAGCTTGTTTTTGCTGGGGTCCATCCAGCATGGTGGTCCTCGACATGGTCACATGGTAGAGCCCCGGAGCAAACAGCAGCAGAAATACTCCACCCATCCAGTAAACCTTTTTCCTTTCGCTGATCGTAGCCGGAAGTTTTATGGATTTGAAGCCCAATGCAGCATAGTACAAAAGGATGAATCCAACAGGAATAAGCAGTCGATATGCAGAATAGTTATTCGGGAAAACCAGCAGTATCAGCATGTAGAATATGAAAAACAAGTCGATGGCTTCAATTTTGCTCATCATTTTCCTGATAAATCCCAACAATGCCATTGCCTGAAATACCGATCCGCAAATAAGGGCAACAAAGCGGAAATCACCGATAGCCGGAATGTAGCTGTACCTGAATACTTCAACATACTGCTCAAGATTGGGTGGTATCGTAGCCAAAAAATTTCCTGAATAATAAAAAGCCAGGTAATCCCTGAGACTGCCGCCTGATGGAATCCTGAAGAGCAGTGTGTTAACGGTAAAATACAGCAGCAACGGGACAGCCAGCATTATAACTGCAGGCAGAAACTTTGGAAAGAAAGGAAGTGCTTTTCCTTCC
The DNA here is from genome assembly GCA_016707705.1 of Bacteroidales bacterium. Taxonomy (GTDB): domain Bacteria; phylum Bacteroidota; class Bacteroidia; order Bacteroidales; family UBA4417; genus UBA4417. The sequence continues at coordinate 81,864 of JADJHD010000016.1, read as the reverse complement.
ATCAGTCTGGATTGCTTCCTGTCTCTCAGGATCTGAAGGAATTGGTCGGTAAATAAGGCAAGAAGAAGCACAAATCCTACCGATCGGATCAGCAGAATGAATGTAAGTAACAGGCTGAAGAGAAGGAGATGCTTGTAGTTTCCGGCTTTTAGTCGTGGATAGAGCAGGAAGGCTCCAAGCAGGAAGACAGTGAAAGGGATATCGGACATCACCTCCTGCTTGAATATCAGGAGTTGTGGATTGTATACCAGTATGAAGCTGAGCACAAGCGCGGCAGCAGCGGAAAAATGCTTTCTGTAGAATATCAGGACCAGGAAGGCAAGAGCAAGGTAAAAGAGGGAAATATAGGAGGTAAAGAAGATCATTCTGTTTCCGGCTAATGCATAAACAGGTGCCAGCAGAACGGGAAATCCCGGCGGATAAGCCCTTGGACCGATGTAGTTTTCTTCACTGTAGATAAATCCGGTTTCCGATTGAGGAATGCCTTTAACCAGATTTTCAGCCTGATGAATATATTGTGCAAAGTCATCTCCCCAGTCGTGACTGGAGCGGTTATCAATAAAAAGCAGGGGGATGAAGAGAAGTACCACCAAAAGGTTCCGGTTCATTCGGTAGTTCTGCAATCCTATTCTCGGGAATAATCTCATGAATACTTTTTTCTGGAATCAAAAATAAGAAGATATGCCTTGTGAGGGGATAAAAATATGCGAATCACCGCAGAGATTGACAATGTATGAGCCTTTGCTCGACTATGTTAAAACAATATCTTTGCAAAAAATTTGAAAAATGGCATTGGAACTTAGTGAACAAGAACAATTCAGACGCAACTCCCTCGAGGAACTCTATAAACTGGGCATTGACCCATATCCTGCAGAAAGCTACCCTGTTAATGTAAGCACTCATGAGATACATGAGCAATTTCAGGCTGATCAGACCAAATTCCAGGAAGTATGCATTGCCGGCCGCATCATGACCAGGCGTATCATGGGTGCCGCTTCTTTTGTTGATCTGCAGGATTCAACAGGACGCATTCAGCTCTATATCAAGCGCGATGATATTTGTCCGGGTGAGGATAAAACCCTCTATAACACAGTCTTCAAAAGGTTAATGGATATCGGCGATATCATTGGCATCAAGGGATATGTATTTATAACCCAGATGGGTGAAATTTCCATTCATGTCCGTGAACTGAAGATTCTGTGTAAATCGGTTAAACCGTTGCCTGTGGTAAAGGAAGCTGAAGGGCAGACCTTTGACGCGGTTACTGATCCTGAATTCAAGTACAGGCAGAGATATGCCGATTTGATCGTAAATCCTGCAGTCCGTGAGGTTTTCGTGAAGCGTACCCGCATGGTGAACATCATCCGCGATTTTCTCAATGCTCAGGGTGCTCTTGAAGTAGATACTCCTGTATTGCAGAGTATTCCGGGAGGAGCAGCAGCCCGTCCGTTCATTACCCATCATAATGCTCTTGATATTCCCCTTTATCTCAGAATTGCGAATGAACTTTACCTGAAACGCCTTATCGTTGGCGGTTTCGACTGGGTTTATGAGTTCAGCCGTGACTTCCGCAACGAGGGGATGGACCGCACCCATAATCCTGAGTTCACCATTCTGGAGTTTTACGTGGCTTACCGCGATTATTTCTGGATGATGGAGCAGACCGAACAGATGCTCGAAAAGATTGCCATGGGATTGCATGGAACCGCAGAAGTGCCGGTAGGAGAGAAGATGATCAGCTTCAAGGCTCCTTTCCGCCGACTGCCAATTTATGATGCAATTAAAGAATATACAGGCGTTGATGCCGCAGCAATGGATGAAAATGAACTTCGTGCTGCATGCAAGAGTCTTGGAATTGAAGTGGATGAAACCATGGGCAAGGGTAAGCTGGTGGATGCACTCTTCGGAGAAAAATGCGAACATCACTTCATTCAGCCAACCTTCATCATCGATTATCCTGTGGAAATGAGTCCTCTTACCAAGAAGCACCGCAGCAAGCCGGGTCTTGTTGAAAGATTTGAACTGATGATCAATGGTAAGGAAATCGCAAATGCATACAGTGAGTTGAATGATCCCATCGATCAGCGTGACCGCTTCGAAGATCAGGTAAAACTGATGGAACGCGGTGATGATGAAGCCATGTTCATCGACTATGATTTCCTTCGTGCCCTTGAATATGGAATGCCACCAACCGCAGGGATCGGAATTGGAATCGACAGGCTAGCCATGCTGATGACCAATCAGGTTTCGATACAGGATGTGCTTCTTTTCCCTCAGATGAGGCCCGAAAAGAAAGTAGTGGCAAACCTTGCTTCCGATGCTGACTTTATGGCTATCGGAATCCCCGAAGCCTGGGTTGCCGTGGTAAGGAAAGCAGGATTCAAAACCCCTGCGGAGGTTAAATCAGCTAATCCCAATAAACTGCTTCATGAATTGAGCGGACTCAGAAAAAAACTGAAACTTGAAATTCCTTCCCTCAAAATTGAGGAAGTTCAGGCCTGGTGTAATTGATTCTGACTTATTCAATCATATAGAAATCGCCGGGATTGTTTCCGGCGATTTCATTTAGTAGCCACTGTTTAAGATTTTTTAGAGAAGCGAGTCAATTGCTGCAAGAGCAAATTACCTTAAGCATTCAGGATAGATGCTTGAAGGCATGAGTTCTGAAATGTCAATCAGCTGAATTGATTTGTCTACTGCTGACGTCTGGTTAACAGGAAAATCAGCAGGCCCAGATTGAGGAACAACGTAACAATGTTCACTGTGCCGGCGAAGGGTGGTGCTCCCTCCGGCCAGAGCTGGCCTAATAGAACTATCGCATTGAGGATGGTCAATAGGATTAAAAAAGTTCGCATGAATATTTTCATACTGCTTCTTATTTAGTTTTCTGTTTATTGTCCTGATAGGCTGGAAGAGATTTCACCCTGACAGTATTCCAAATCCCGGATAAAATACAAGCATCATTTCCGCCGCACAAAGATTAAAAAAACTCTGCAACTGCCCAATTTTCAGTTCAGATTATCCTAATCCATACAAATAGCTATCTCTCAGTACAGTTATCCGGTTGTTTTTCGTGTTTCCGCATCATATTCAGTTTTGGCGATATATATTGGAATCATTATAAATAGATCGCTGCTATCTTGCTGTTTCACAATTATCTATTATATTTGCGACATAATAAACCAAGACCCAACCCCGGCATTCCGAAAATTCTCTCTCTCTCCGAATTAAGGATGCGAAACTTGTATGCTATGAAACACCCATACTCTTTCAGGAGAGTCATTCTCCTTATCGCAATTCTTCTCAGTTTTGCGACAGCAAATTCCCAGGTTAAAATTCTTTTTGATGCAACAAAGGCTGAATCAGCAGCCAATGCTGATTGGGTTATTGATGCAGATATTTTCAATCTTGGATGGTCAACCGGACCGGGAATAATTGGTGGAGGAAATGAGGCAAATGCGCAGCAGTTTCCTAATCCGGCCCAATCGGGAATTACCCAATCTACAGCTGAGAATTACTGGAAAGGTGGAATATCCGCTTGGGGAGTAGAGTCAGTCCAGCAGGGATTCCAGGTGGAAACGCTTCCTTTTGGGGGGCAAATTACTTACGGCAATTCATCCAATGCTCAGGATCTTTCGAATTACAAGATTTTTGTGGTTTGCGAACCAAACATAATGTTTACGGCAACTGAAAAGACTGCCATGATGCAGTTTGTGCAGAATGGCGGAGGTTTATTCATGGTGGCCGACCATACCAGTTCCGACCGAAACAATGATGGCTTCGATTCACCTGAAATCTGGAATGATTTCATGACCAATAATGGAATACAATCCAATCCATTCGGAATAAGCTTCGATCTGGCCAGTTTCTCGCAGACTACCTCAAATATTCCAAACCTGCCTTCTGATCCTTTGCTTCATGGTACAATGGGAGATGTGACACAAGCTATGTGGAGCAGTGGAACTTCAATTACGATCAGTCCTTCCAGTAACAGCACAGTAGTTGGTGTGGTATACAAGACAGGTTCTTCAAATACCGGAAACACCGGAGTTATGGTAGCATATGCAAGTTATGGCAGTGGAAAGGTTGTTGCCATCGGTGACAGTTCACCCTGCGATGACGGAACAGGTGATAACAACGACACACTTTATGACGGCTGGGTTGCTGATGCCAATGGGAACCACCGTATCCTGATCATGAATGCCACACTTTGGCTGGCAGCAACTTCAGCTTCGGCACCCACAACTACAACACAAGCCGCTACATCAATAACAACAAGCTCTGCTGTTTTAAACGGCAGTGTTGATCCAAACGGTATTTCAACGACCTATTATTTTCAGTATGGTGCTACCACCAGCTACGGAAGTACCACCACCACTACATCAGCAGGTTCAGGTTCAACTGCTGTTAATGTAAATGCAACTATCTCCGGACTCACTGCAGGATCAACCTATCATTTCAGACTTGCAGCTACCAATTCAGCCGGAACCACCTACGGCAGCGACCTTCAATTTAATGCGGCTGTTAATCTGCCAACTGTAACCACAACAGCTGCTAGTTCAATAACTACTACCACTGCTTCATCTGGCGGGAATGTCAGCAGTGCAGGAGGAGGGACAGTCACAGAAAAAGGTGTTTGCTGGGGATCTGGGAGCAATCCGGATATTAACGGAAACCACACATCCGACGGAACAGGAACAGGTACATTCAGCAGCAGCATTACAAGCCTGACACCCGGAGCTACCTTTCACATCAGGGCTTATGCTACCAATAGTGCTGGTACCGCGTATGGTTCCGACCTTACTTTCACAACTCTTTCGCCTGCATTATCAGTTACTCCCGCCAATCAAAATGTAACTGCAGCAGCCGGATCAACCAGTTATACAGTTGCATCAAACTCCTCCTGGACTGCCACAAGCGATCAGGCATGGTGCACCGTAACAGCTTCTGGCAGCGGAAATGGAACCATTACTGCAACCTATACAGAGAATACATCAACAACAGCACGTTCGGCTAATATTACAGTTACAGTTACCGGGCTCACTCCTGCTGTTGTAACACTGAGTCAGGCTGGTGCTTCTATCAGCCTTTCAATAGCTCCTGCAAGTCAGAATGTAACAGCCGTTGCCGGGACTGCTTCCTATACAGTTACCTCAAACACTTCCTGGACTGCCAGCAGTGATCAGGCCTGGTGTACGGTAACTCCTTCCGGAACAGGCAACGGAACGATAACAGCCACATATGCTCAAAATACTGTTGCAAGTTCCAGAACAGCTACCATCACTGTTTCAGGCAGTGGGGCAACTCCTGTGACAGCAACCCTTATTCAGGCTGCAGCCTCAGTACCGGATTTTCTGTACACCATTGCAAATGATGTTCAGACCTCAGAAAAAACTTTCGAATTTGACCTTCTGCTTTTGGATAATGACCCAGCACAACCCTTTGAACTTGGGTCGGTGCAGGCAGGAATCTATGTTAATTCAGGAATCTACAACGGCGGAACTATTACAGCATCCATAGTTCCCATGACTTCAACACTGAATATCTCACAGCAGCCCAATAGTGTCACTTTCACCCAGACAGCCAACGTGATTAAGCTTGCAGCAAAAGCGCCTCCGGGAATTGGAAACGGATCAATTCTTTCAACAAATCCTGCCAGCCCAAGCCGCCTCTGCAGGATAAAACTTACCAATACTGTGAACTGGGCTCAAAGTGCACCTAACCTTACATTTTGTTTCACCACCGTTCCATATCCTACTAAAATCAGTCAGTATGTAAACGGTCTAAACACACCACTTTCCGTTAATACAAGCAATTGTTACAGCGTTTGCACCAACGGACTCCTGAATCCTCCGCCTGCACTCTCAGTTAGTCCATTAACCCAGACAATTCCAGCTGCTGCGGGTACAGCGGGAGTTACCCTTACTGCCAATGCAGGCTGGACAGCCTCAAGCGATTCCCCTTCATGGTGCACACTTTCAGCAGCGTCAGGATTTGGGAATTATAGCCTTACAGCAACAGTTACCGAAAACCAGACTGCTTCGCCTCGCACTGCAAATATTACTATAACCGTTACTGGTTTGGCTCCGGTTGTGGCAACCATCACCCAGGATGCTGCTGCTCTGAACAAGACGCTTAATCTTTCAGTATTGATTGAAGGACTCTATGATGCATCAGGAAATATGCATCCTGCCATGGATGAATCAGGAGCTCACTGGGGTGCTTCAATAGCCGATAAAATTCAGGTTGAATTAAGGGATGCCGGTACATATAGCAATGTGATATACACAACCGGAAGTGTGGATTTGCTTACCAATGGTTCTGCCAGCATATCTATTCCAGCTATTTACAATGGGGTTTATTACATCACTGTCCTTCATAGAAATAGTATTGAAACCACCACTGATTTGCCGGTATCATTTGCAGGTTCTGTAATTAATTACCTGTTTGATGCTCCTTTCAAAGTTTTCGGAGGTAATATGATTCAGAAGACTGACGGTTTCTGGACGATTTACTCAGGAGATGTAAATCAGGATGGCATCGTTGATTCAGGTGATATGATTGACATTGATAATAATGCAGCATCATTTGCAACAGGATATCTGAACTCAGATGTTAATGGAGATGGACTTGTAGATTCAGGTGATATGATTATTATCGACAATAATGCTTCTGGTTTTGTAAGTAAGATTACTCCATAGCTGAGGAATTCGATTCTAAACATTTATAATGAAAAACACCGGAAGTTCTCCGGTGTTTTCTTTTTATCGTAGAAAGTCTTTTTATTGAAAGCTTACCGTATAACCAGCTTGGTTGATTGCATCTTTCCGTTTCTGGTAACCTGAAGAATATACATTCCGGCTTCAAGATCGAGATGGATTGCATTTGTCAGCTCTTTAACTTCCTGGTTTTCATAAACCGTTTTTCCGGTAAGATCAGTTACTCTGATAAGGGTGTTGAGATCAATTTCCCTGAAAACAACTGAAAGGTCGCCATCGCATGGATTCGGGAAAACAGAATAGCCCGATGCTGAAATTGGTTCCTGAACGGAGAGAGGCTGACATGCATCTGCAAGATTTGAGAGTTCAGTTTCGGTGAGAATGAGATCTGCTGCATCAATTGAGGAAATTCCTGTTGTAACTGCAATACTTTCAGCCACCGGGGTCTGATCACTGCTGCTGAAATTCAGGTTTGTGGAGATGCAGGAAAAGCCTCCACCCGTGTTGATTTTGACCATCTGGGCAATTGAACTGTCGATTCCCATGCGGGTACCACAAACAAGGTATCCCAGATCAGCGGTTCTGCATATTCCATAGCCATATCCGCTAAGTTCACCAACACTGTTCACTTTTTTCGCCCAATTGATGGTGCCGGTGGAGTTTGTTTCCATAACAACCGTTTCAGAATTGAAATCCTCAATCAGTCCTGTAACAGCCAGCCTGTCATTGGTATTAACGGTTAGTCCGTATGCGTAGCAGGCTTTATTGTCAGTAAGATGGTAACTTTTGCACCATACTACAGAGCCATTTGTATTGTTAACCTCAAGAAGCATTATGTCGTAGGGATTCACCGTATCATCATACCTCCCTGCCATAACCAGGTTGCCATTTGATTTTTCCTTCAGCTCATAGGCAAAGAACTTATCAACTCCCGAAATAAGCGAGTTCCAAACCACAGCGAGAGTTTCGTCGAGTTTGATCAAATGAATGCTTTCTCCGCTTCCGGTATTTCCCCAACCGCCAATGAACAGTTCTCCATTTGCTTTCCTGAGGAATGAAAGTACATAATCGCTATTGCTTGTCCCGATATTGGTCTGTTCAATGATATTTCCAGAGGGATCCATTTTCATGATGAAATAATCGGTGGATGAACCTCCTACATCATAGGTGCCAAGTACATAAATATTTCCGGAAAAATCAATCTGAACCTTGCGTGCATTGCAGGAGCTGCCGGTGAGGAAGAGGGATTTACTCCACACCCTGGTACCATTTTCATCAAATTTCATGACCACTCCATTACTCAGGAAATTGTCGAAATTTAATGAGCTGCCAACAGCTATTATTTCTCCTTCAGGTGTTTGGGCCAAATCGGAGAATTCATCTGAATAATCTGAGTTGATTGATTTTATCCATTCACGGTCACCTAAGCTATTTATTTTGGCAATCAGGAAATTGTCGTTGAATTCCAAATTATCGGTAATGACTCCCGCAGCTGTATAACTACCATCCCCCATAGGGATGCAACGGTAGAGTATGCCGGAAGCATCAGCAACTTTCAGACTTTTCTGAAATATTGGTTGTGCAGTGAGTAAACTGCTTGCAAAAATAGACAGCAGCAGGAGTAGAGTAAACTTCATTTTAGTTCGATTTAAGTTTTGGGCTTGGGTTAAAAAGGTAACCAAAAATACGGGAAATTGTTTCAACTGGAAAGTTGAAGGAGTATCCGGAAAGCATTTTCAATCCGGGAATTATCTGCAGAACTTCAGCTGCTGCAGAATCTGAATCATTTTTTCAGGGTAATCTGATTGGATATGTAGTCAGATTATAAAAAAATGGCGACTATCCGCCATATTCCTTACGCAGTTCAATCAGATCATCAATTATAAGGAGAGTAGCTGCCTTTAGATTGTCAAATGATTCCTGAAGGTCTGATGAATCCTGTTCCTTTCCTTTAAATTCAAGGATTCTGGCAAGTTCATGCAGTTCTTCCGACATATAAGCCACATTGCTTTTGAAACTATGGGCATTGTTGTCAATAGCATTGAAATCAAGTTCGGAAACATTTTTCTCCATTTCGCTGAACCGGTCCTTGTATTCTGACAGAAATATATCCAGAACCTGAAGGACTACAGATTTGTCAAAATATTGAAAATTGTTCCTGAAATTTTCCTTATTGATCATACTTTGCAGTATTAGTATTTCGATTACGCTATCAGCAAGTAATTAAAGAATAAATACCAGCCTAATATCCCATCCGTTTCAGACATTCAGCCAGGCTGCTCCTCCAGTGTGGAATTGTGTATGTGAATTTCTTCTTGAATTTTTCCTTGTTCAATACGCTGTAGTAAGGGCGTACAGCGGGCAACGGATATTCTGCCGTGACAATGGCTTCAACTTTGCATTTTATAGTACTCATCTCAAGGATGGCAATGGCAAGATCATACCAACTTGTAACACCTTCATCCGAGAAATGATAGATATTGGTGCCATTGTCCTGAGCAGCTTCCTGAAGGTTTTCAAGGATAGCATGGGCAAGATCCCGGGCATAGGTTGGTGAGCCTACCTGGTCAAATACAACCCTCAGTGAGTCTCTCTCTGCCCCGTATTTCAGAATGGTTTTAATGAAGTTGCCTCCAAAAGGTGAATATAGCCAGGATGTACGGATAATCATTGCCTTTGAAGCATGTTGCTTTATCTCCTCTTCTCCCTGAAATTTGCTTTTTGCATATACTGAGAGCGGATTTGTGGCATCAGTTTCTGAAAGTGGGAGATGCCCTCTTCCATCAAATACATAGTCAGTGGACACATGCACCAGGAATGCATAATGCTTTTTTGCAGCCTTAGCCAGAATTGCGGCGGCCTTCGCATTAATCAGGAAAGCCATGTCTTCCTGTGTTTCAGCCTTATCAACAGCCGTATAGGCGGCACAGTTGATGATGACATCCGGTTTATCGGCTGCAATAAACGCATTCACGGTTGCTTCATCGGTAATGTCAAGTTCGGCAACATCAGTGAAAAGAAAACGGTAATTGGGATATTCTGAAGCCAGTTCCCTGATTTCATTCCCTAATTGACCATTCGATCCTGTAACAAGAATTTTCATAGCAAGGAAGTTACCTGATGATTGAATCGAAGTATTCAATTGTCTTGATCAGTCCCTGTTCAAGTGGAATTTTTGGTTCCCAGTCGAGTTCCTTGCGGGCAAGTGAAATATCCGGCCTGCGCTGTGTTGGATCATCGGGAGGCAGAGGCATCCTGATAATCTTCGATTTTGAATTTGTAAGCCTGATCACCATTTCGGCCAGCTGAAGAATTGTAAATTCTCCCGGGTTGCCAATATTCACGGGTCCGGTAAAATCTTCACGGGAACCCATCATCTTGATCATTCCTTCAACAAGGTCATCAACATACTGGAAGCTCCTGGTCTGGCTGCCATCACCGTAAATGGTGATATCATTGCCTTTCAGTGCCTGAACGATGAAGTTGGAAACAACCCTGCCATCGTTTGGATGCATGCGTGGACCGTAGGTATTAAAGATGCGTATGATCTTTATCTTGACATTATTCTGCTTGTTGTAATTTACGAAAAGGGTTTCAGCAGCGCGTTTGCCCTCATCATAGCATGCCCTCTCACCGATTGGATTCACATGTCCCCAATAGGATTCAACCTGCGGGTGAACATGCGGGTCGCCATACACTTCACTGGTGGAAGCCTGCAAAATGGTTGCACGAATTCTCTTTGCCAGTCCAAGCATATTGATAGCTCCCATCACGCTGGTTTTCATCGTTTTGATGGCGTTGTACTGGTAGTGTATGGGAGATGCGGGACAAGCCAGATTATAAATCTCATCCACTTCAATGAAGAAAGGCATGGTAACATCATGCCTGATAAGTTCAAAAAACGGATTGCTAAGGAGATGGACTATATTTTGCTTCTGTCCGGTGAAGTAATTGTCGAGACAAACAACTTCATGCCCGTCGTTCAGCAGTCTTTCGCAAAGATGCGATCCCACGAAGCCGGCTCCTCCGGTTACTAATACCTTTTTTCTGATCATAAAATGGGTTGTTGAGAAGTAAAAACCTCACTACCATAAAGATAGTAAGGTTTTTACTGACTTAGTCAAACAATTAGTTAGTTGTGTCTACTCCGATGCAGAAATAGGTAAAGCCTTTGCGCTTCATTTCTGCTACTTCATAGATATTTCTTCCGTCGAAAATCAATGGTTCCTTCAGAAGCTTGCGAACGATATTGAAGTTGGGGAACTTGAATTCGGGCCATTCAGTAACCAAAACCATACAATCGGCATCGATAAGGGCTTCATACTGATCTTCAACAAAGTCAACTGTATTGTTCAGAATTCTCTTCGCTTCGTGCATGGCAACTGGGTCGTATGCTTTAACATGTGCTCCGGCTTCCAGGAATTTTTCTATCAGCACCAGCGATGGAGCTTCACGCATATCGTCGGTCTGGGGTTTAAAGGATAATCCCCACATGGCAATGGTCTTCCCCTTAATATCACCCTTGAAATATTTCATGACCTTATTGTACATAACTGCCTTCTGGTCATAGTTTACATCTTCAACCGACTGAAGTACGCGGAGGTTGTAACCATAATCGGAAGCTGTATGAATAAGAGCCTTTACATCTTTTGGGAAGCATGAGCCACCATATCCGATTCCAGGATAGATGAACTTATTCCCGATGCGGCTGTCGGATCCGATTCCCTTGCGGACCATATTGATATCAGCACCTACGATTTCGCAGAGATTAGCGATATCATTCATAAAGCTGATTTTAGTGGCAAGCATGGAATTGGCGGCATACTTGGTCATTTCAGCAGATACAATATCCATGAAAATCACAGGATGTCCATTTAGCGTGAAAGGCTTGTAGAGGCTCTTCATAAGTTCCTCAGCCCTGGCTGAATCAAGACCTACAACAATGCGGTCAGGTTTTAGAAAATCGTCAATAGCTGCACCTTCCTTGAGGAATTCAGGATTGGAGGCCACATCGAATTCTATTTTCACGCCGCGTTTGTCGAGTTCTTCCTGAATGGCATTCTTTACTTTCTTAGCAGTGCCAACAGGAACAGTGCTCTTGGTAACAACAAGCAGATAGTCCTTCATGTTTTTGCCGCAGTCACGGGCAACACTGATCACATACTGAAGGTCAGCACTTCCGTCCTCATCCGGAGGGGTACCAACAGCGCTGAACAGAACTTCGCAATCTTCAAGCGCTTCGGCTATGCTGGTTGTGAAATTCAGGCGCCCCTTTTTCATGTTGCGATGCACCATCTCCTCGAGACCAGGTTCATAGATTGGAATGATTCCGTTCTTAAGGTTTTCAATTTTTTTCTTATCAATGTCCACACAGATGACATCAATACCGACTTCGGCAAAACAGGTACCGGTTACCAAACCGACATATCCGCTACCAACGATTGCAATTTTCATGACAATGGAATTTTTTTGGTCAAAGGTTTAACAAATATACTTTCTATGATTAGTGAGTGGAAGTCTAGAATGGTAACTTTTCACCTTTTTATGGTTAATAAGTCTTTAAAAGGTATTGTTTTTTGAAAAAATTGGTTTAAAAACAATCATTTTTTGCAATTCTGCCTGCGTTCCGGAGCTTCCTTGCAGTATTCTTCTTGATTATTAATAACCAGGTTGTTAAAATGTAATTTTTCTGCATGCAGGAAAACGCACTTTTAACGACTGAAATTCATTTTTTTTCGCATTTTATGGCAATATATTGCATTAGAGAAGAATTTTTTCGATCAAATTTCTCTGTATTTCGGTATTACCTATCTACTTTCTGTCCATAAATAATGGATGCAATTCCATAGCTATCAACAGATATAAGGGCCACTTCAACAAAGAAATTTTGTAAAAGTGCTGTTAATTAAGCTCTTATGGTTTTTGTTGAGGCATCAGTATAAGTTCTGAAAACGATTTTAAAATGAAAAAGACAATCCTGATCATTGATGATGAGCAAAGTATTAGGCTGCTGCTCGAGAATTTCCTGATGAAACAATATAATGTGGTCAGCAAGGGTGATGGTCAACAGGCACTGGAATGGCTGGAGGGTAATCTGCCTGATCTGATCATTTGCGATGTTCAGATGCCGGTTATTGACGGGTACACTTTCCTGGAGAAAATCAGGGAAAGGGGTTATACACGCCATACTCCAATCATCATGTTGTCAGGAGTGGAAAACAGCAAGGAGCGAATTAAATGCTATCGGCTCGGAGCCCAGGATTTTTTAGCTAAACCTTTCAATCCTGAAGAATTGAGTGAACTCATTTCGAAAAATCTCAATCCAATTCATTATGCCGTTAAGTGGTGATGAATAAAGATTCTTTTTCAATACAATTAAGTAATTGAATACGATCATGATGGAAAAAGTAAGCAGAATCCTGTATGTTGGAAGTTCCCAGGGGAGCCTCACAGAACTGAAGGCTGATCCGCGTATTTCGATTACCCACAAAGGGAATACGCTCGAAGCAATGGCTTTTCTTGAAAAAGGCAATAAGCCTGATGCCATTCTTTGTGACTATGATTTGCCCGGCGAAAATGGCATGGAATTTCACAAACTCCTTCGTCAGAAACCTTCATTTAACTACCTGCCTTTTCTTTTGCTGGTTGCTGAATTCAGGGAGGAATCCTATAAGGCAGCCTTCCTCGATAAGGTTGATGATTACTATGTATGCCCTCTTCCCAAAACAGACAGCCTGCTTAGCAGGATTGAATTCCTGATGGGCTATCGTAAAACCTATCTGGGTGTACAACCGGTTGAAGAAGCTCACCATCAGTTTTATGTGATGCCACGATCAAAAAGAATATTCGATGTTTTTGTGGCTTCCATGGCTCTCTTGTTTCTTTCACCTGTTCTGTTGCTTGTTGCCTTGGCTATTCGCCTTGAATCAAAGGGAAAGGTGTATTATACCTCAAAAAGGGTTGGACGTGAACCTTTTGATTTCTATAAGCTTAGATCCATGAAGGTTGGTGCCGACAAAGAGCTCTCCAAACTTGCCAAGGATAAAAATCAATATGCAACTGCATCACAGCAGTCAGATATCGATTTTGTGACTCCTTGTCCACGTTGCTCCAAGCTCCCCAAGGGTGACAGCTGTTCACCCGTATTGCACATCGGTCCGCACAGGATTTGTGACTACTGGTATAACTTCCAGAAGAAGGAAGTCGCCAAAAACAAATCAGCCTTTATCAAAATAGTGAACGACCCACGCATCACCAAGGTTGGTAAGGTAATCAGGAATACCAGCATCGATGAACTTCCCCAACTGATAAATGTAATCAAGGGAGATATGTCAATTGTTGGAAATCGCCCCTTGCCGGTATATGAAGCAGAACAACTTACACAGGATGTTATGTCGAAGCGTTTTCTTGCTCCGGCAGGGATTACCGGACTTTGGCAGGTTGAACTTCGCGGAAGGGGTGGCGTGATGTCAGAAGATGAACGCAAACGCCTGGATAATGAATATGCTGATCATTTCGTGAATGGAAACTACTCATTTTGGTATGATATAAAGTTAATCCTCAGGACTGTTCCGGCATTGTTCCAGAAAGATACGGTGTAATTGCAATTATTAATAACTTTGCCTTAACATGAAGCTTGTCCGTATCTGCTTACTGATGATTGTGCAATCTGCACTGTTATCGTTATCTGCCTTTTCACAAATGGCTGATACCGTTGACATCTGGGAATCGGATTTTCATATTGACATCCCACCCCTTAGTGTACTCATCGATTCTGCCTACGCTACCAACCCCCAGGTGAATGCCAGGAACGTTGAAGTTCAGATACAGCGGCATAACCTCAGAACTGACCGGAACTACTGGCTAAGGAATTTCGGAATGCAAACTGATGTTAGGTATGGTACCTTCGATCATTTTACCACCAATGCCCTCGAAGGAGAAGTCCCAACCAGCTCTGCCATTACATCCAGTGAATTTCGCTATGGTGTTGGTGCTTATGTTAAGCTTCCACTCATGGATATAGTCAATCGCAGGAATTCAAAGATTCTTGGAAAACTGGAAGTCGAAAAAGCAGAATGGGGAGTTCAGCTCCAGAAAGAGGAAATTCGGCAAAAAGTTATCAGGCAATACAATGACCTTATTCTCAAGCTGAGATTGCTTAAAATAAAAGTCCGCGAAATTGAAACAGCACGTATCAATATGCAGATGGCTGAAAAGGGATTTGTAAACGGAGTACTTCCAGTTACTGAATATGCCCGCCTAACCGAAATAAATGTATCGGTGGAACTTGGATATGAGACTGCCAAGATGGAATTGATCACCTCCCTCATGCTTCTTGAAGATATGTGTGGAGTTAAACTTAAGATTCATTAATCTGTTCCGCTGCCAATGAAGGTAATTGACATACTGCGGTTAATAAGGAAGCACTTCGTCATACTGCTTCTTGCTCCCATAATTCTTGGGGCCTCAGTTGCATACCTTACCCGCAAGCCTACCTATACCTTCACTTCCGAAACTACAATCTATACCGGTATTGCCAGCGGTGGAAGCATTGATCTTGAGAAATCATTCAGCAATTTCGCCAATAACACGGCATTTGATAACCTTATCAATATCCTCAAATCACGAGAAACCCAGCAGGATGTTGCTATCCGGCTCCTGGCACAGCACCTGATGCTGGATCATTTCGATCCCAAGTATATTTCCAGAAAATCATACAACGATCTTCGCCGGATCACTCCTTCCCATATTTATAAGCTTGTAGTCAAGGATGGTAAATCCCATATGCCTCCTCCTGTTGTTGTTGACCCAAAGCCAGAAAAACAAGAAGAAGCAGTCGATGATACAACTCTGGTGAGTAAAGTTCATACTGTTCAGCCTAAAGAGACACTCTTTTCAATTTCCCGCATTTACGGTTTAACAGTTGATGAACTCAAGAAACTGAACGGTCTCAGTAATAATAATGTTGAAATTGGCCAGATTCTAATAGTTGGTGAAGAACAACTTGCTGAGAATGCAGATACCACAGCTGAAATTTCTCAACAAGAGGAAGCAGAGAATTCACTTATGCCGACTGATACCTTCTCGGTAAGTGATATCACCAATAATGAAGGGCTTTCCATGTTGCCCATGTATATCAATAAGGAGGATTTTGAACATACCGTAAGGAATCTGTTCGAATATGCCTCACAAAATGACACTAATTTCATTTATAAATTGCTGAATTTCAGCAATCCTCATTATTCAATAAGCTCCATAGCAAAGATTACCGTTCAGCGTATCGGTAGCAGTGACCTGGTGAAAATTAAGTATCAGTCGGATGACCCGGGCATCTGTCAGCAGACTCTGGTGTTCCTGACCGAAGCTTGTATCCGTAATTATAAGGTGCTGAAGGAAAACCGCTCCGATGCCGTCGTGAAGTACTTTGAATATCAGGTAAAGCAGGCTCTTGGACGGCTTTCAAAGGCTGAGGACAAACTGCTGAAATTCAATGAGGATAACAGAATCATCAACTACTACGAACAGAGTAAGGCCGTGGCGGTTGTTAAGGAAGATATTGAAGTAGCCTACTATAATCAGAGGATTAAGCTTGCAGGAGCAGACGCCGCCATCAAGAGGCTGGAAGAAAAAATGGGCTTGCAGCAGCAAATCCAGCTCAACAGTATAGGCATTCTGGAAAAAAGAAATGAACTATCGAGAATCAATGAGAAAATGGCTTCCATTGAATCTGTCGATTATAGCGACCCCATCAACTCACAGGAACTTGTTACCCTGAAGCGCAAGGCTGAAACCCTGAAAGAGGACATCAAAGGGATGGTTAACAGTCTGTACAGCTATAGCAATAGTCCCGATGGCTTGCCAGTTTCATCCCTTCTTAGTGAATGGATTTCGAATGTCCTTCTCTATGAAGAAACGAAGGCAGGCTTGCTTGTTCTGGGCGAAAGAATCAATGAATTCCAGAAGCAGTATGCCATTTATGCTCCTGCAGGTGCTAACCTGAAGAGGATTGAAAGGGAAATCAATGTTTATGAACAGGAGTTCCTCGAGCTTTTGCATGGACTGAACATGGCCAAGCTTAAGGATCAGGATGCACAGCTTTCTTCAAACCTGAAACCGGTCGATCCCCCATATTTCCCTCTATCACCTGATCCTACCAAACGGAAAACATTGGTGATGCTGGCTGCTGTTATGGGCTTCATACTGGTGTTTGCGATCATATTGCTTTCGGAGTACCTCGACAGTACTCTCAGGAATCCGTTGAAAGCAGCAAGGTACCTGAAGCTTGTTAATGGCGGAATGTTTCCAAAGATTTACCTTAAGACCCGAAAGATAAATTTCCCCTTCGTAACGAACAGACTGCTGGAAATAATAATCCAGCAAATATCGCTTGATAAAAAAGAAGCCGAATCGCATGAGGGTCCTCACACCATCCTTTTCTTCAGTACCCTGAGTAATGAAGGTAAATCAGTAATTGGAAGAAACCTGGCATTCAAGCTCAAGAAACAAGGATTCAAGGTGCTGGTGCTGAATTTCTCACGCGAGTCATTGAGGGAAAATGAAATGCGGCAGCTTGAATACCCCGGTATAACTCCCGAGAAATCGCATTCCGGGTATATTAAAACCAAGAGTAGATTCTCAGTTCTTGGATGGCTGATGGGGTATGCTGATACACGCGTTGATTATGACAGTCCATTTCTCAGTCCTGCCACCTCTTACCTTACTGATGAAGAGTATCATGAGTATAAGGTTAATCAGGATTTCTATTCGGTTAAGGATTATCACGATATTCTGCGCAACAACCAGATATACCCATCATTCACACCTGATTTTGTACTGCTTGAGATTCCTCCCATCGTTTATTACTTATATCCGGCTGATCTGATAGCCTCAGTACATACACCCATGCTTGTGTGCCGTGCCAACCGTTCATGGTCCTCAGCCGATGAGATAGCTCTGGAAAATATAAAGAAGTAACTCCCATCGAGCCTAAATTCATCCTCAATGGTGTTGAATTTGAGGTTATTGAGACAGTTATGGGCGACTTGCCCAGGAAGCGCAGCTGGATCAGACGTGTCTTCAAGAATGCTGTCAGAATGCAGTTATTCTCACGTTACCAACCTTAGGTTCAAATGAAAGTTGCCCTCAGGAAACTTACCAGGGAAGCCAACTTCCTTTCCCTCACCGGACATATAGCATTTGCATTCTTCGGGTTTGCAGGTTTCGCTTTGCTGGCAAGGACATTCCCGGTTGATCTTTTTGGACAATGGGTGCTGTATGTTTCTTCAGCGGCATTTATTGAAATGTTCAGGTTTGGAATTACAAATACCGCGATTATCCGATTTCTCTCAGGGGCTTCAAAGGACCAGCGACTCAAGTTCATAGGTTCCAACGGATTGATTGGCCTGATTGCAACTACAGGAATTACCATCATAGTTGTAGCATGCAGTCTTTTGTTTCCCGAACCAATAGAAAAAGCCGGTTACGGATTGTTTTTCACATGGTATCCTCTTGTTGCCTTTCTCAACCTTCCCTATAACACTGCATTGGTTATCATGCATGCCGACCTGCAGTTCGGGAAAATTCTGTTGGTGCGGATGATAAACTCCGGAGGTTTTTTTCTGGTGATTCTTGGCAATTACCTGTTCTTCGACATGAATCTTACCCAGCTCCTGATTTCCCAGATTGTCATTATTTCAATTACCTCCCTGGTGAGTGTTCTTGCCGGCTGGGACGGACTTCGGCATATCAGGAAAGCAACCAGGGAAACAAATAAGGTATTGCTTGATTTCGGGAAGTATACCACTTTCACTTTAATTGGAACCAACCTGCTTCGCAGTGCCGATACACTGATTATCAGCCTCAGTCCGATGGGAACAGCTGCTGTTGCTTTGTACAGCATACCGATGAAGCTCACGGAACTTCAGCAGATACCGCTCCGTAGTTTTGTAGCCACCGCTTTCCCGAAAATGTCGAAGGCAAGCATACAGCATAAGGTTGATGAAGTGAAAAGCCTGTTCTATACCTATTCCGGTGCCCTGACCTATCTCTTCATAGTTGGTAGCCTGATCACCTTCATTTTTGCCGATTTCTTCGTCATGCTGCTTGGCGGTGAGCAATATATGGGAGTGGACCCTGTAACCGGAGCCAATACCGTCACAATTATGAGAATTTTCTCCATCTATGGGCTTATCCTTCCCATCGACCGAATGACGGGCATTGGACTCGACAGCATCAACAAACCTGCTGTGAATTTTGTGAAGGTGTCGCTTATGGTGATCACAAACGTAGTTGGTGACCTGATTGCCATCTTTGTTTTCAAATCGCTGGAAGCTGTTGCAGTTGCATCAATCGTATTTACAGCCCTTGGAGTCTGGCTGGGATATTATTTCCTCGATAAGGAATTATCACTTGATCATCGCTCAACATTCACTTACGGTATTAATTTCTACAAGGATATGTATGAGAAGGTTAAAGTGCAATGGCTGCAGTTCAGAAAGGGATAACCATACCCTTTATAAGTTGAGATTTCAGGAGTTATATTTGTTTAAAGAGCAAGTTTCAGATGGTTTATCAATCCTGAAGAACTTGGCTGCACGATAAAGAGGTATTTCTTTACCTTTGTTTTTGATGGACAGGTTAAAAAACCCTTTCGATACCTATACTGGCGCTGATATCCTTAGGTCTCCCTGGGGACTGGTGTTCCTCGTAGGTTTTGTTTTTGCAATTGCCTTTCTCATCGCCAGCAAGGGACTATCTACCGGACTGGCCCTGCTCATTGCTCCATTTGCAGTTTTCTACCTGATCATGTTCTTCAGGTTTCCACAATTGGGATTGTATTCCGCTGTATTTCTGGGCTTTTTCCTGCTAGGGATTCACAGATATGCCAAGGGCATTCCTTATGGCACCATTATGGACAGCGTACTTGTGCTTTCCTATATTGCACTGTTTTTCAATAAGTTTTACGAGGGGATAGACTGGAAGCCGGCGGCTAAGGATATAACTGCCATTGCCGCAATATGGGCTGGGTATGGAATTATGCAATTCTTCAACCCTGAAAGTGTTAGTACAGATGCATATTTTTCAACCATCAGAGGGGTGTCAATCTATATGTTTCTGATGGTTCCGCTCACCCTGCTGTTATTCAATACGAATAAACGGGTTGACGCCTTTTTTGTGCTTTGGGGCGTTCTCTCCATATTGGCCACACTAAAAGGAATGCAGCAGATTTTATATAAACCTGATCCCTGGGAGCAGGCATGGCTGGATGCGGGTGCTGCATCCAATCACCTTGTTTTCGGTAAGCTTAGGGTTTTCTCTTTCATGTCGGATGCCGGGCAGTTTGGTGCCAACCAGGGATATACCGGGGTTGTTGCTTTCATACTTTTCACCGGTTACAAGGAACGAAGGCGGAAGTATTTCTTCCTCATCGTAGCAATTCTTGCATTTTACGGGATGTTCCTGTCTGGTACCCGGGGTGCTATAACCGTCCCATTTGCAGGTTTCTTCCTTTATTCACTGCTTAGAAAGAACTGGTCAATTACCATTGGTGTAATGATCTTCCTCGTTATTGCGTATGTATTCTTCAAGTTTACATCCATCGGTCAGAATGTCGACCAGATCCGGCGAATGCGAACGGCTTTCGACCCCAATGACCCCTCTTTCCAGCTGCGCCTTTCGAACCAGCGCAAAATGAAGGTATACCTTGCCAGTCGGCCTTTTGGTGGGGGTATAGGACATGCCGGCAGCAAGGCTAAAAAATATCTTCCCTATGCATTTCTTTCCAATACAGCTACTGATAGCTGGTTTGTGATGATCTGGGCTGAACAGGGTGTAATTGGCCTCGCAATGCACCTGGTTTTTCTCTTTTATGTTATCATCAAATCATCCTACCTCATCATGTACCGGATTCGTGATCCAATACTTAAAGTGAAACTTACCGCACTTACTTGCGGTATGATGGGTATTATGGTGGCATCCTATGGAAATGCCGTTTTGGGTGCAATGCCAACGGGAATGATGATTTATATCGGTATGGCTCTGATTACCAATCCTCAGGTATTGGATACACCCGAAGTTGTTCCTGTTCAGGATACAAAAATATTGCCTTCTTCCTGATAGTGTAAGTAATTGATATTTAAGTATATAAAACACCCGTGGATACCCTTTGTCCATGGGTGTTTTAGTTTTAGCTGTTTCTATTTAAGAACAATGGTCTGGGAAATCCTTTGCAGCCCTGCTGAAATCCTCGATTTTCTTGATTTGAAGAGGCTTTCAACCTATTACATTTCGGTATAAAGTGAATAAATTAAATGACGACCAAGATATTCACTGTATTCATTCTGTATACAGCAGTATGAACACAACAAACTTGTAATAGCCCATGGCTGCAACTACTTCTGCTTTATGACCCTGCGAAATAAGATTATTGTCCTGGTAATAGGCTGTTTTATCGTATTTGTCGCAGCACTTCTCATTTTCAGGGAAACCCAGTTGCGGCAGAGCGAACTGATTACTCATTCCGCTGTTGAGCAGCAGGAATTAATCATGAATAATGTCATTTCCGAAAGAACAGATCAGCTTAAAAAGCTGGTGCTCGATTATTCCAACTGGGATGATATAATTACGCATCTGAACAACTACGATAAAAGTTGGGCAGATAACAACATCGCTTCAATCATCAATTCATTTGAACTCCGCTCAGTTGGTGTCTTTTCTTTGGATCAGCGCATGGTATATGGATTCGGAACTCTTCCAAAAGAAATGACCGGAGGGATTTCCTCAGCAAGGGAAGTGTTTAAAACTCTCAATTCAAAGGGATATATTCACTATTACCACAAAATTCCGGAAGGAATACTTGAAGTATCAGCTGCCACTATTCATCCAACCAATGATTCATCCAGAACCAGTCCGAGTGCAGGCTACTTTTTTGCCAGCAAGCTTTGGGACAAGGCATTCATTGCTGAATTGTCGAGGACTACCTCCAGCAAGGTGAGTGTCATGAATCCCAGCGATGAACCCGTTGATTCAAAGAATTACTATACCATTTCCACCTCAGTCATCTTGCAGGATTTCAACAAAAAAGCAATTGCAAATATAGTTTTCGAAAAGCCGAATAAAATGCTTTTCCTGCACCATCGTATCAGTGATTTCGTAATGTATTTCCTGATCGGACTGCTCTTATTTGTTCTGCTGACATTTTTCTACATTTCCTTCCGCTGGGTACGCAGGCCTCTGAAAATTATTTCTGAGACGCTGCAAAGAGGTGATACTTACCAATTGGGAGTATTGCAAAAGAAAGAAGATGAGTTCAACCAGATTGCCAACCTGATTATTATTTTCAATCAGCAACGCAAGCAACTGGAACTTGAAAATGCTGAAAGAAGGGTAATTCAGGATCAGCTGATCATACAGAGCGACCTTCTCCAAGGCCTGGCAGAAGCTTCCAACAGACTTCTTACTATCGAAAATCTTGATGATGCTATCCGTGAATCTTTTGATTCATTAACCGGAAAAGCCGGTGTTGATCGTATCTTCATATTTAAAAACCAATACGACAACGAAAGAGAGAGTGTTAAAGTAAAGAGGGTTTATAGTTGGATGCACCCTGACCTGCAGGAAAAGGTTGACTCATCTGATTATGATGAAGTATATTACGCTGATGGACTTGATGCTCTTTATACGCAACTTCAGCATGGTAGAATTATCAAGGGAAATGCTTCCGATTTTAATGATACCCTGAAAGGAATGTTTAACGGACAATTAATTCAGTCAATTATTATTGTTCCAATCCTGGATCCTCACGAGCATACTTTCTGGGGATTTACTGGTTTTGCTGATTGTACAAAGGGTCATCAATGGACAGCTGCTGAAGAGACTGTTTTATGCACTCTTGCCAACAATGTGGGAGGAGCCATTCGCAGATACATGTCGCAACAGGAGTTGATGGATGCCATGGAACTGGCACGTTCTGCCGACAGGGCAAAATCCAACTTCCTTGCATCCATGAGTCATGAAATCCGCACTCCTATGAATGGAGTAATCGGAATGACCAGCCTGCTTCTTCAAACCCAATTATCTCAGGCACAAAGGGAATATGTTGAAACAATTGAGACTTCAGGCGACAGCCTTCTGAATATTATCAATGAAATTCTGGATTTCTCAAAAATTGAATCAGGCCATATGATGCTTGAGGAAAGTCCTTTCGACCTCAGAGGTTGCATTGAAGATGTTCTCGACCTGATGGCTCCGAAAATATTTGAAAAACGCCTGGAGATTATCTACTACCTCGATCCGGAAATCCAGCCCTATGTTTTTGGGGATGGATTCAGACTCAGACAAATCCTTGTAAACCTGATTGGCAATGCCATCAAATTCACTGAAATAGGAGAGATTCTTGTCCAGGTGCTTTTGGATAATGTAGATGAAGATGCTGTTTTCCTTGAGTTTTCTGTCAGGGATACAGGAATCGGAATTCCGGCTGACAAAATTGATAAGCTATTCCAGCCATTTTCACAGGTAGATGCATCAACCACCCGAAAATATGGCGGATCAGGACTGGGACTTGCTATCTCATCCAATCTGGTTAAACTGATGGAAGGTAAGATCTGGGTAACCAGTGATCCGGGAAAAGGCTCTGATTTCAAGTTTACCGTCAAGACTTATTTTACCACTCCTCCTGCCGATTCAAACAAGGCAATGGAAGAGCTGATGAAAATACCCGGAAAGAGGATTCTCATTGTTGATGATAATGCCACTAACAGAAGAATCCTTCAGCTCCAATGTCAGAACTGGAATATTGCATCAGTGGCCGTGTCATCAGGTGCCGAAGCACTTGAACTTCTTATAGAAAAGAAAGAAATATTCGATGTCTGCATTCTGGATATGCAAATGCCTGAAATGGATGGTGAAATGCTGGCAAGAGAAATCAATAAGCATTTCAACAAGGAGCAGTTGCCATTGGTTATGCTCACCTCAATTGGGTTTAATCAGCGCACTCCTGAAGTCCAGCAGCTCTTTACCCATTACCTGAATAAACCGGTCAAGCATTCACATCTCGCAGAAATTCTTCTTAGCCTGCTTGGCAATTCTGCGAATAAGGCTGCAATTCACAGCGAAGATCAGCAGAACCTGAAAGCTCTGGCAACAAATTACCCATTCAGGGTGCTGATTGCAGAAGATAATTTTATCAATCAAAAGCTTATCCGCAACCTTTTTGAGGTGCTTGGTTTCAAGACTGACCTGGTTGCCAACGGACATGAAGCTATCGATGCCCTGAAACGGAAACACTACGACCTTGTCTTCATGGATGTGCAAATGCCTGAAATGGACGGTTATGAGGCTACCCAAAAAATCAAGGAAAGATGGAAAGTCGACTGTCCTGTAATTATTGCCATGACTGCAAATGCTATGCAGGGAGACAAGGAAAAGTGCATATTGTCCGGAATGGATGATTATATCTCGAAGCCACTGCGACTTGAAGACCTGGAACGAGTTATCCGTTATTGGGGAGAGTTAAAAAATCCCCATCTGCTGGGAATAACCAATGAAACTATTAATATGGCTGTTTAACAGCTGTTTAAACAGAAAAAGTAAGAATCAATAAATAAGAATAGTAAAATCTGGAGACATAAATTTTAGCCGGAAACATAAAAAGCAAAATGGAATATCCTTTAGTATCCATCATCACCGTTAACTACAATCACCCCGAAGTGACCTGTGAGCTGCTTGCTTCATTGCGGCATATCACTTATCCACGGTATGAGATTATTGTGGTCGACAATGCTTCACCTGATGATGACCCTGCTATGATAAAGGAGAATTATCCGGAAATTATCTTTATCCAGACGACTGAGAACCTGGGCTTTGCAGGAGGGAATAATCTTGCAATCCGTCAGGCAAAGGGTGATCTCATCCTGATGATAAATAACGATACAGAAGTGGAGCCGGGATTCCTTGAACCACTGGTCAGGAAATTCCAGACAAATCCAAATACAGGCGCAGTCAGTCCAAAAATCAAATTCTTTTACAAACCTGATACTATTCAGTTTGCCGGACTCTCGCCCATCAATCCCTACACCATCAGAAGCTGGGGCAGGGGATACGGATGTGTGGATACCGGACAATTTGATGAGGATGCTTCAACTTATTTCGTGCATGGAGCTGCCATGATGGTGTCAAGGGATGTTCTCCAAAAAGTCGGACTTATGGCAGAGAAATATTTCCTCTACTATGAAGAACTTGACTGGGGTGCCAGAATCAGGAAAGCAGGCTATGAACTATGGTTCGTACACGATTCTGTTGTTCTTCATAAGGAATCAATTTCCACCGGAAAACTCAGCCCTTTCAAGACCTACTACATGAACCGCTCACGTCTGCTGTACCTGCGAAGAAATGTATCCGGCTTCCCATTCCTGGTGGCTATTCTTTACCAGATCTGCGTTGCAATTCCCAAGAATGCCCTCGTTTTCGCATTGCGTAAGGACAAGGGTCATTTCAAATCATACAGGAGAGCCATTGGTTGGCACTTCAAATCAATTGCCGATAAGGGCATACATTATAATCCAACACTTTAATTCTGATCACTCAAGCTAACGAAATGAATATAATTATCCAATCCATATTGCCCTGGTTACAGCTGATCCTTCTGATCGTTATCGGGCTGTCGGTGGCATACCTGTTCATTTTCGCAGTGGCAGGACTGTTCTACAGGCAGCCAAAATACTCATCCGGTCAGCCTTTTCGCAAAATTGCAGTACTCATTCCCGGTTACAAGGAAGATCAGGTAATCATTGAGGTTGCGCAGGAAGCCCTGAAACAGGATTACCCTCATTTCTCCTATGATGTTATCGTTATTGCCGACTCATTCAGGCCGGAAACACTCGTGAGATTGAAGGAGATGCCATTGAAACTCATTGAAGTCAGCTTCGATAAAAGCACAAAGGCTAAGGCCTTGAATAAAGCGATGAGCCAGATTGGTGACGACTATGAAATTGCTGTAATCCTGGATGCTGACAATATCATGGCTGCTGATTTCCTTACCAGGATCAATGCTGCTTTCGAAAAAAATATCATTGCCGTGCAAGGCCACCGCGCTGCAAAGAACCTTGATACTTCCCTCGCCATTCTCGATGCAATCAGCGAGGAAATCAATAATCATATCTTCAGAAAAGGCCATCGGGCGCTCGGATTATCGTCTGCCATCATCGGCTCAGGAATGGCTTTCCGCTACGATTTCTTTAAAAATATCATGTCCTCGGTAACAGCAATTGGTGGTTTCGATAAGGAAATTGAACTGAAAATGCTGAAGAACGGACATAAAGTGGAATATCTGCATGATGCTGTTGTTCTGGATGAAAAGGTGCAGCAGGCTGAAGTGTTCAGCAATCAGAGAAGGAGATGGCTATCAGCTCAATATCATTATTTCCTGAAAGATTTCTTTGCGTCCATCTTCGAGCTGATTCGTCATGGAAACATCGATTATTTCGACAAATCGTTCCAGTTCCTGCAACTGCCCCGCATCCTGTTACTTGGAGCGGTGTATGTTTTCAGCATTCTTTTTGTTCCCCTCAATATCTGGTTGAACCTGGCTCCATGGCTGAACATTGTTTGGATAGTGACACTTGTACTTTGTACACTG
The DNA here is from genome assembly GCA_016707705.1 of Bacteroidales bacterium. Lineage (GTDB taxonomy): Bacteria > Bacteroidota > Bacteroidia > Bacteroidales > UBA4417 > UBA4417. The sequence continues at coordinate 55,509 of JADJHD010000016.1, read as the reverse complement.
GCCCTGCTGTTTGCTGTCCCAAGATCCTACTATAACAGGGAAACCCTGAAAGCTCTGATTACCTTGCCAGGGGGAATGTTTCTGATGTTCCGCTCCCTGCTCCGTATCAAGGGTGCAAATAAGCAGTTTATTCATACACAGCATGGTGCTGTGAAAACAGTCAAGAACAGCCGCTAACGTAAAAAATACTATCTATGAAAATCGGAATTGAAGGTCAGCGGTTATTCAGAAGCAAGAAACATGGCATGGACATGGTTGCCCTTGAATTGGTCCGTAACCTGCAGAAAATTGATACCGTTAATGAATATGTCGTTTTTATCAAGCCTGATGAAGACGATAAGGTCATTGAAGAAACACCCAATTTCAAAATTGTAAGGCTCGAAGGCGGAGCATACCCTCAGTGGGAACAACTCGCCCTTCCGAAAGCAGCAAGAGAGGCCGGATGCGACATGCTTCATTGCACCAGCAATACGGCACCCGTTTTTACGGATATGCCAATTATTACTACGCTGCATGATATCATATACATGGAAAGCTCTTACCTGAAAATTCTCAGGGGCAGCGGTTCATCCTATCAGAAATTCGGAAATGTTTACCGTAAGCTGATTATCCCCAAAGTGGTGAAGAAAAGCCGTAAAATCATCACGGTTTCACATTTTGAGAAAAAACAGGATTGGGGCTTTCTTTGGAATGGAAGGCAATCCACGTCTCACTGCAATTTATAACGGAGTCAGCGAGCATTTCAAACCGGTAACCGACGCATCGGAACTTGCCAGGGTCAAGGCGAAATATCATCTTCCGGATCATTATTTCTTTTTCCTCGGGAACACTGACCCCAAGAAAAATACCAAGGGCACACTTAAAGCTTATTCCGATTTTGTGAAGCAGAACGGAACTGAATACAAGCTGGTGATGCTCGACTATGATCATGATGAACTTGACCGCCTCCTCAGCGAAATTGGTGATCCCGGACTCATCAGTCAGATTGTGCTTACAGGATATGTTATCAATACTGACCTTCCTGCCATTTACAGTCAGTGTGGTGTATTCCTTTATCCATCACTCCGTGAGAGCTTTGGCATTCCTATGCTGGAAGCTATGGCCTGCGCAGTACCGGTAATCACTTCCAATACTTCTTCAATGCCTGAAGTGGCAGGTGATGCGGCTTTGATTATCAATCCTTTCAAGCCTGCTGAAATAACCACAGCGTTAAATCGATTGCTGGAAGAAAAGGAACTTAGATCAGAACTGATTGCGAAAGGCATCGAACGTGCTGCCAGATTCTCCTGGATGCAAATGGCCAGGGAAGTAAAAGATCTTTATGAGGAGGTTTACAGGGAAATCAGAAAAGGATGATCAAGGGACAAAATATAGTATGCATTTCCAATACCACATGGTATGGCCCGATCACCAAATCGACGGTCCAGATTATGTCGAGGCTGGCTGAAGGGAATCGGATTCTGTTCGTTGAATATCCCTTCACCGTGAAGGATGTCATCTATGGTCTTCTGAAAAAAGGGAATGCACCTGTATCAAGGATTCTGGGATTCAAATCCCGGATCAGCCCTATTCACACTCCTGAAGGAACGGTAGTTCAGCAACTCATAGTTCCCGCTGTGCTGCCCTGCGATTTCATCAAAAATGAATTTCTGTTCAATCTTGTTTTTGGAATAAATGCATGGATATACAAACGCTCTGTTCAGAAAGCCATCCTTAAGCTTAAAATGACGGATATTATCTCAGTTTCAGCCTATAATCCATACTTCGGGCTCTCACTGAAAGGCAAGCTGAAGGAGATTCTGAATGTCTATTATTCCTATGATGGTCCGAATCTTCGCAGGCATGGGAAACGCGTTTTGGTTAAGGATGCAGCCTATGCAAAAGCAACGGATGCTGTTATCACAACCTCTGATTTCCTTGCCAGTGAAAAGAGGAAGTATAATCCCAATTGCTTCGTAGTCAAAAACGGGGTGGATTTCAATGAATTCAGCAGATTTGCAAAAACTGAGAATTTCAGGGATAAAGAAATCCGCATTGGATATATCGGAAGCATGGATTTCCGCTTTGATATCGATATGGTTGAAGAAGCTGTCAAATCTCTGCCTGAATATAGTTTTCACTTCATCGGTCATGTACGCAATGAGGCAATCCGGGACAGACTTTCAGAATACAGCAATGTTACCTTCTTCAAACCGGTCAGTCCTTTCGAGGTTCCGGCCCTGCTTTCAGGTTTTCATGCAGGAATCATCCCTTACCTCCAAAATGATATCAACAGGAATATCTACCCATTGAAAATCAACGAGTATCTGGCTGCAGGTGTCCCGGTAGTGATGAGCAGGTTCTCAGAACTTCCTGAATTTGAAGGGGAGGTTGACTCCGTGAAAACTGCCGCTGAATTTATACGTTGTCTGAAGAAACAGGTTTCGGAGGACAGCCCTGAAAAAAGAAAAACAAGGATAGCCTTTGCAATGGGTAATTCCTGGGATATACGTGCAGAGGAATTCTCTGCAGTACTCGAACATTTACTGAACGAAAAATAAAATATAAAATGCGCTCATTTAAGGAACAGTATTACTATGTCTGGAAAAAGCTTGCTGAACGGCAGAGCCGCTCACATTATGCCAGGCATTACGAGGCAGAGTTGGCGGGCTTTCGTTCTGCAACCGACAAAAAACCGGCATCTCAGATGCGCAGGGAGAAGAAAGCCCTTCAAAAATATTGGGGTTGCTATCCTTTCCAGTATATCCGATATGAGATGTATAAAAAGGATTGTCCTCTCAGCATAGAGGAAATGAAGGCCTACATCCCCAACTATTTCGCCTATTATCTCTTCTTCCCGAAGATGTTCAAGAGCTACGGGATTCTTACCGAGGATAAAAGCCTTACCAATAGTTACTTCAAAGCCTATGATGTCCGTCAGCCTGAACTCCTGTTCAAGCTTGCAAACAATATGCTGCTCGATGGTGCCAATAATCCGCTTACCAATGCTGCCGTTGACAAGCTTATTGCCAATGCTGGCTGCGAAAAGCTTTTTGTGAAGCCAACATTCGGATTGGGCGGAAGGGGAATCATGGTTTTCAACCTGAAGGAAGGGAAATTCCTCGATAAGGAAGGACTGGAACTCAATGCTTCTTTCTTGCTGGAAAACCTGAAGAATGAACATTACATCATTCAAAAGGGACTTATTCAGCACGAAGAAATCAGTAAAATATATCCCAAGGCAATCAATACCTTCCGAATCATGACGAAGGTTGAAAATGGCAAGGGAGAAATTATCTATTCCATGCTCCGGATGGGTCAGAAGGGAAACCAGATCGACAATGCCAGTCAGCATGGATTAGCCTGTGCCGTCAACAAGGAATCCGGCAAGTTTGCATCCCATGGATTCACTGGTTTACGCGAAAAAGTAACCTCTCACCCGGATACTGGTTTCGTATTTGCCGATTACCAGTTCCCGCATTGGGAGGAACTCAAAAAATTCATCGTCTCGGTAGCTGAGAAATTCTATGAAATAAAGTACCTCGGATGGGATGTGGCTTTCACAGTCGATGGACCTGCAATTATTGAAATCAACGCCGGTGCCGGACTTGAATTCCTCCAGGATTGCTATGGCGGTGTTGCCGGTGGATTTGAAGTTGGTGATCCGAAGAAGTACTGGTTCAGCAGGAAGTATTTTATCAAGGACGAATAATCATCTGCCAATACGGATGAACTATTATAGAAACGAACATGAGCATCACAGCTAAGATAAAGTCAAATAAAAGCTTGAAGGCATTTGCCCACTGGCTCATTACCCCGGGAAGGAATCCCCGCCCCCGATTATGGGTCCGCTGGTTCCTGAATCCCTTTTACCATAAGAAAGGTAAGGGTGCAACCATCAGAAGGCGTTCAAGGGTGGATGTTTTCCCCTGGAATCGTTTTGAAGTTGGAGCCCTCACCACCATTGAAGATTTCTGCACTGTTAATAACGGTTCCGGTGCTGTGATTCTCGGCGACAGGGTACGCGTTGGCATAGGCTCCGTTATCATCGGTCCTGTTACAATGGGCAATGGTTCCGGACTCGGACAGCACGTCTTTGTTAGTGGATTTAACCATGGTTTCAAGGATGGAAACGTGAATTCCAGCCAGCAACCCCTGGATATCAAGCCTGTGATCATTGAAGAAGAAGCCCATATTGGTGCCAATTCAGTCGTACTTGCCGGCGTAACAATTGGCAAGCGCTGCCAGATAGGTGCCGGCTCAGTGGTAACAAGGGATATACCTCCTTTCTCCGTTGCCGTCGGTAATCCCGCGAGAGTAATCAAGAAGTACAATTTTGAAACCGGGAAATGGGAAAAAGTATAGATGCGAAGCGTAGCGGAGTCCGCCGACTGGCGGATGGAGATGTGGGGATGGGGGAATTTGAGAATTTGAGAATGTGGAAATTTGAGAATTTCAAAATGTGGAGATGCGAAGCGTAGCGGAGTCCGCCGACTGGCGGATGGAGATGTGTGTGAGATGTGCAAATGCCGTGTAAATCAGTGTCCGCGGCGGATCCGTGCAAATAAGTCTCATCTGTGTCATCAGTGTTCTAATTTTTGCTACTAGAATGATTTTGAATCATTAAGACCCCCTAACACAACAACTAACAACTAAACTACTAACAACTATTAACCCCGAACTTTTAAAAGAACGATAATTTATAACCAACAAAATACAACTAAATGGAAAGCAGAAAAATCTACTTCCCCGGCTTGAACGGACTGCGATTTTGGGCAGCCTTTCTGGTCATACTGCATCATGTTGAACAATTCAAGCTATGGGAGCATATGCCCAATTTATTCAGGAACAATTTCTTTGAAGCAATCGGGCACCAGGGAGTTTCCCTGTTTTTTGTACTAAGCGGATTCCTTATCACTTACCTCTTACTTGCCGAATACGAAAAAACCCACCATATCGCAATCAAAAACTTCTACATCCGCCGTATCCTGAGGATCTGGCCGCTGTATTACCTGATTATGATTATCGGACTATTCGTTCTCCCGCATTTCATTACCATTTCGCCGGTTGCCAAGCTGCCTGAACATTTCAGTCTGAAAATACTGCTGTTTATGTTCATGCTACCCAATGTTCTCAGGGTTACCGAATCACCAATAGTAGGAGCAAACCAGGCTTGGTCGGTGGGTGTTGAAGAACAGTTCTACATCATCTGGCCATTGCTTATCCGTACTTTCCGTAAGGTGCTGCTCAAATTCCTCATCGTTTTCATAGTACTGAAATTCATGGTTACCATTGCCATGGCCCTTTCTCTTGATTATATGGTCAGTCCGGATTATGCACATATGGCATACCTCAGGACTATCCAGCGCTTCTGGGATCTGTTGCAGATTGAACAAATGGCTTTCGGAGCGATTGGCGCCTATGTGCTTTTCTATAAAAAGGAGAAGATCCTTAATGTGATTTATCATCCTGCGACCCAGATTTTTATGGCTGCAGGTATCATCTTCATCCTGACTGTTCGATTCAAATTCATCGGACAAACTCTTTTTGATGCACTGCTCTTCACCATTCTTATTCTGAATGTCTCTACCAACAAGAAATTTGTACTGAAACTTGAAAATCGCTTCTATACTTACCTTGGTAATATCTCCTACGGTATCTACATGTACCACACCCTCTGCATTGCCATAATGTTTACAGTCCTGCAACGGTTTGGACTTGATACCGGGAATTCAGTCATTTTCAATTCCATTCTGTACATTGGATCCGTATGTCTTACCATCCTCATTGCCGCATTATCCTACAAATACTTCGAATCCTTCTTCCTGAAGCAAAAGGAGAAATTCATGATAGTAATGAGTTCAACCCGAAGGGAACAGAAGGTGGTTAAGAAAGCTGGTGCAGCAGTGAAGGCTTAGCTGAGGAACACCGGGATGGAATAGCTTCAGCCCGCTGATTATACCTGAAACTAAGGCAGAATCTTGAATAACGAATGAATATAGCAAGGGAAAAGGATTTATCAGTCGAAACACTCAGGGGTGTAGCAATCATCCTTGTAGTAGCAGGCCATGTTATCGGTTACGATACCAAAGGTGGCATGCGTGTGGCTGATAATTCCTTTCTCCGGCATATGAACTATACCTTTGAATTTGTCCGAATCCCGCTGTTCACGGTTTTATCCGGATGGGTTTATGCCCTTTTTCCTGCAAACAGGGAGAATCTGCAGAAATTCACTCTGAAAAAAGCCCGCCGGCTTATGATTCCCATGTTCGTGGTTGGTGCAGCCTATTTCCTGCTGCAGCATTTTGTCCCGGGAACCAATAACAAAAGCCCGATCACTGATATGTGGCGCTTGCTGGTATTCCCATTTACACTCTACTGGTATTTGCCTTCCTTATTTCTTGTATTCCTGCTGGTTGCCTGGCTTGATTCTCGCAACAGGATGAAGGATCTTCAGGGATGGCTATTTGTATTCGCATTGGCAATGATTATTAAACTCTACAGGACTTACCAAATTGATGATATCTCTCCCAACTTTTTCAGTTACAAGGGACTGATGAATCTCTTGCCATTCTTCATTCTTGGAATTGGGATTCAGCGTTTCAGGGAATTCTTTTCAAACCGGAAATTTCTGTTAACTTTACTCATCTGCCTGATAGTTTGTCTGATTATTCAGCAGTTATCATGGTATGGCGTAATTGAATATACCCTTAGGAAAGGCACCGGTGTAGGTTTAATTATTGGATTAACTGCCTCTATACTGCTTCTCAGCCTTAAATGGAATGTGAAAGCCCTGATTTGGATTGGCGGATTTTCATATACCATATACCTGTTTCATGCCTTCGGAACTGCCGGAGCCAGAATTATTACCCATGGACTTGGCGTAAATTCAGATGCACTGGTATTTTTGATTGCACTTACTACCGGACTTGTCCTGCCGATCATACTCGAAAAACTATTTAACTCTTTTGGAATAACACGGATGCTGTTCCTTGGACGCAATTATATATTAAACACAAAAGGCGATTAACGCTATTATTCCGGGATGAAAAAACTGATAATCTATTTACGCTATTTATTTGAATACCTCAGGTATGGGGACTTCATATCAATTGCTGCATCGGTAAAGTATTTGAAAAGCAAGCAATCGCATTCGAAGGACAGGGTAATAACTACATCCATCGGTACTTTCTATTGCCGCAGGCGGACCAACGATTTCCAGTTTGCCAACCTAATGTATGAATGGACCGTTAAAGAGTTTATTTTCAAGTACCTCAAGAGCTATTCCGTATTCATTGATGGGGGAGCATGTATCGGAGATTATTCTATTCTGCTCGCAAAACACAAACTGCAGTGCTTCGCATTTGAACCCATCGAAGAGAATTATCGGGCGATGATGAAAAATCTTGAACTGAACGGACTGCAATCAGTTGTAAAAGCTTTCCCTTTTGGATTGGGTGATGCTAACAGCAAAGCTCCTTTTATCTTCAATCCGGTAAATACCGGTGCATCCCGAATCGACAGACAAAATAGGGAGGCAACACATACCGCCGAAATCAGAACACTTGACTCAATAATGGATCAGATGGATGTTTCGCTGAACGACAATATCCTGATTAAACTTGATGCTGAAGGCATGGAGCCTGAAATCCTGAAAGGGGCGGAACATTTCATTGAGAGATATCCGCACATGACTTTTATAATTGAAGATAAATTCACCGGTCGTGAAGCCCTCACTTCCATTCTCGATAAATACGGCAAGTTTGAATATGGAACTGTAGACGAATTTAATATGTATGCCAGGAAAATAGCCTGATCAGGCTAATTTCCGGCATCAGAAAACGTAAAACTAAATTGCATAATTATGACTGCATTGAAAATAACCTTCTGGATACTTCTCTTCATCGTTTTCTACGCTTACATTGGATATGGGATACTTCTCTTTGTGCTGGTGCGACTGAAAAGAATGTTTGGCAGAAAGGATGCCGGAAACGGAAATCAGGAGTATGAACCGGATGTTACCCTGTTCATTGCAGCCTACAATGAAAAGGATTTTGTTGCTGAGAAGATTAAGAATTCCCGGGAACTCGAATATCCTGCCGGGAAGCTACATATCGTATGGGTTACTGATGGCTCAGATGATGGTACTCCTGATGAAATCAAAAAATTTGAAGGTGTTACCGTGCATCACCTGCCACAAAGAAATGGTAAGATAGGTGCCATGAACAGGGGATGAAATTCGTGGATACGCCCATTGTTGTCTTCTGCGATGCCAATACCATGCTTGGAAGGGAATCTATCCGCAGGATTGTAAAATTGTTCAGCAATCCTAAAGTGGGTTGTGTCTCAGGTGAAAAACGAATTTTCAGTAAGGATAAGGATGCTGCTGCCGGCGCAGGTGAAGGCTTGTACTGGAAATATGAATCCACCCTTAAAAAATGGGATGCTGAATTGCATTCCGTAGTAGGAGCTGCTGGCGAACTCTTTGCTATCCGAACACCTCTCTACCGTGAAGTGGAACGCGATACCCTGCTCGACGATTTTATTATTTCCCTGCGGGTTGCTCAGGAAGGATATACCATCCAATACGATCCTGAAGCGTACGCCATTGAAACTGCTTCTGCCAATGTCAAGGAAGAGCTGAAGCGTAAAATCAGAATTTCTGCCGGAGGAATCCAGTCTGTTGTAAGATTAAGGTCCCTGCTGAATTTCTTTAAATACGGAACCTTATCCTTTCAGTACATATCGCACAGGGTTCTCCGTTGGACTCTCGCCCCGCTTTCACTAGCCCTGCTTATTCCTGTCGGACTGGTAATTGCTCTCAATGAAGGTATCGTCTCAACCGGATTGTACAACATTCTCTTCTGGTTGCAGATTTTATTCTACCTCACCGCTTTGCTGGGCTGGTATCTCGAAAACAGGTCCATAAGGATAAAATTATTGTTCGTCCCATACTACTTCTTTATCATGAACCTCTCAGTATTCCTTGGCTTAAAACGTTACCTCAAGGGATCACAAACGGTTAACTGGGAGCGGGCCAAGAGGGGAAACTGACCTTGACGCATCTAAAATGAGTGTTAAAGGCATCTTTGTTGCAGTGCTGTTCCTGATTCTGTTTTTTCAGGGGACGGCCCAGCCTGTATCCATTTATGCCGATTCAACAGTTACACTTATCGACGGAGAACATGCTCCCTTTGATCAGGTTCACCCGGGGGATACCATCCTTCTTGGAGCCGGCAGAAGGGATTTTCTTCTGATGAGAAATCTGTCAGGTTCCCATGAATCTCCGGTTTACATTGTCAACAATGGTGGCCCGGTAGTAATCAATACCGACCATTACTTCGGTATTTCCATTCAAAATTGTCACGATTTTCGCCTCACAGGAACCGGCGATCCTTCCCAATTCTACGGTATCCGCATCGAAGGTGTTGCCAATGGCGGAGGTCTTGGTCTGGGAGGAAGGAGCACGGATTATGAAGTTGACCATCTGCTGATTCAGAACTGCCTTGCCGGTGGAATCAATGCCAAAACTGATCCCGATTGCAGTCTGCAGTCGACCAGGGATGCGTTTACCCAGTTCAACACCCTTATTCACGACAATTATATTGCCGATGTTGGTGATGAAGGTATGTACATAGGCAGTACCAAGTACTTCGGACAAACCATTCAGTGTAACGGACAGGATACGCTCCTGCTGCCATCACTGCTCAAGGGCGTAAGGATTTACAATAACATAGTGAAGCGCTCCGGAATGGATGGAATCCAAATCAGTTCTGCCTCCGAGGATTGCCAGGTATTCGATAATCTGGTTTTGCATGATAGCTGGAAGGAGATTTTCGGACAGATGTCAGGCATTACCATAGGTGGAGGTTCCCAATGCGACTGCTACAATAATTTCATTAAGGAGGGCAATGGAAATGGAATTGAAATTCATGGACTTGGAGGATTCAGGGTATTTAATAATATAATTGTGGAAGCCGGCAGGAATTTCCAGCCTGCCGACACCAGCAAGATGAGATTCGGAATCTATGTGACAGATGTCTCAACAATTCCCGGTGCCAGCTATTCCATTCTTTTCAATACCATAGTGAAGCCAAAATCTGACGGCATCAGGTTCAAAAGTGTGGTTTCCCGGGATAACAGGATCATTTCAAATGCCATTCTCGATCCCGGGAATTATGATTACTACGAGAACGGACCTACCAGTTTCAATGGAATGGACAGCTATGTGATGCTGCCTGATCCCGGAACTGATATTCTTATGGAAAATAATTTCTTTTCAAGACAGTTAGACGAGGCCGGTTTCAGCAATGACCTCTTTGCGCTGAATCCAACATCTCCTCTTATTGATGAGGCTTCGGCAAATGCAATCGGTATTGGTTTTGATTTCTTTCATAATCCACGCCTTTTTGGGACAGCTTATGATATAGGCGCTACCGAGTATAATCCAGATGTTGCAGGAATCAGTAATGCCACTCTTTTCAGTAAAAAACCAATTGCATATCCCAATCCCGCTGATAGATGGATCAAAATATCCTTTACCACCAGCACTTCCTCCAGTGTAAGCCTAATGATTTATACCATTCAGGGGAAACGGATTTCGGAACAGTCTAAAACAACGATACCGGAAGCAGAACAAAGCTTCATGGTCGATACAAATGGACTTCCTTCAGGAATATATGTCTACAGTCTGAGATCCGGGAATTCTGAAACTACCGGGAAATTTATAAAAAAATAAGGGCCTCTTTCAAGGGCCCTTAACATAGTTGGGTTTTGTTTACAAGTTGGTCGATGAGTAGGATCAGGGAGCAAAGATGAATCTCTTGAAGCTAACCAGTAAATTTGATACCGGCCTGTTTTTCCTGCTGTTTATAAGTTCTGAATGGATGATTCTCACGTGCGGCATCAGCCTGTCGAAAATCAACTCATCCTTTACAATAATATCTATCACGGCATTTTGTACCGATTGGGTAATCCGTTTTCCATTGGATTCACCGGTCAGAATTACAACTTTCAATCCTGGCTTGTGGCGAAGCAGCTTTTCAATTACTTCTACTCCGTTTACCCTGCCCAGCCTGGCATCCATTATAACCAGATCAGGAGTTACCTCGTCATACACCTGGAGTAAACAATCAATGCTGTTATCAATATGCTTGATTTGTCCGAAACCTTCTTTCTTCAGAAATCCGGAGATCATGGATGCATAAAAATGATCTTCTTCGACGAGCAGGATATACATATTCTTTGTTTTGCTATCCATATACCAAATACTGTTCCAAAATTCTAAAACATTGAAAATGAGAGCCATGCATTGAGTGTTATAATTTCATTATGGTGTTATTTGGATAAATGAAGTTCAATTTGATCAATTTTAGGAAAGTATTTTCTTTCATTGAATGCTTATTGAACCAAATCTCTTTAAAGTGCGTACTCATCAGAAAACACTGCTACTAGCTTGATAAGTCCCTATTTCGTGGACTACGAAGCTGGAATAGCAAAATTACTCAATTATGTCTGTAATTTTATCCACTTCTATTCGGTGATTTGATATGATTCGGCTTGTAAATAGGTTAAAATATCAATAAAATTGCGTCTTTCATGTTACTTATGCCTAAAATTGGCTATTAATGGAAGAGTATGAAATTAGTATACCTTTATATTAGACTAATAAGGTATAGTTAGAACAAATCAGGCTGAGGGTTCCAAAAAGGGACCGGCAACCTTCTCAATTGGGATTGATTGGAAAAGGAAATAAGATTAATTGATAAACTAAACAGGTTTATTCCACTATTCCCGGGAATCAGGAATCCGGAGCAATTGTCACTTCATCTTGAAAACTCCTTGCTTGAATTGCTCGGAGCCAACAAGAGTGCAGTATATCTTTGCATTCCTCCTCAGACAGCTCCAAAATTGTTTTCCCGTTCAGGAATTCCTGAGACAGGCATTCTTATTAATAATAGTATTCCTGAATCAGTAAATCTGGTGTTTCAGCAATGTGAAGAACTTTACCTTTCTGCTGAAAAAAGCTCCAATGAGACAAATCAACATCCCTTCGATCCAAGCATCCCGGTATGCAGCAGCCTGCTTTCACCTTTAATTTCTGGTGAGAAGGCTATAGGAGTGGTTGTTCTGGGAAGTTTCAGTCCAGATGCTTTTAATGAAGAACATCTGCTTATAGCCAGAATGCTGGTTAACCTTGCCAATTCTGTCTTGAATACAATTCCTCAGGATATTCATACTCAAGCAGGGGAAACAGTCCCGCATATACAAAAACCTCCTCACAGTAAGAGTAAAACAGATCTTGATTATAAATTGATAGTTCAGGAAGGCCCTGAGGCAATTGCTATCATGGATATGGATTTGCGCATTGTAGAATGGAACAATGAAGCTGAGAATGTATTTGGATTCAGGAAACAGGAAATGCTTGGACAGCAGGGGGGCAATGTATTGTTGTTGCATGATGTCAGACTGGCTTCCGGCAATGCCATAGATTCCGGCTCCGTTACTGGTCTCGCCATGCAACGAAAACACTTTGAAACTGTTGGTTTCAGGAAGAATCGCGAGGAATTTCCGGTTGATATGGCTGTTTCACTCTTTCAATTCAATGGGGAGAACTACTTTAGTTTCAATATTCGCGATATCAGCGAAGAGAAAAGAAATAAATCTGAACTCGAATCTGCTACTTCCAGACTAAAAACATTAATCTATAATCTGGAAGCTGGAATCCTGATGGAAGATGAGAATCGCCGCATTGCATTAATTAATAAGTATTTCTGTAATCTCTTCAAGATTCCGGTTGAACCGGAAATGATGCTGGGAATTGACTGTACCCGTGCTGCAGACCAGTCGGGGCATATGTTTGGCGATCCCGAGGACTTTTCACAAAAAATTATTCACATAATCTCAGAAAAGAAACCGGTAATCGGAGAAGAACTGGAACTGCCAAATGGAGTGTTTTTTGAAAGGGATTACCTGCCAATTTTCTCAGGTGACAAATTCATTGGGCATCTATGGCAGTATCGTGATATTACAAACAGGAAATTAGTTGAGCGCTCACTGAAATCGGCTATGGTGGCAGCAGAATCTGCAAGCAATGCCAAATCAAGATTTCTGGCTAATATGAGTCATGAAATCCGTACCCCTCTCAATGCTATAGTTGGGATGATTCGTCTTCTTTGCGATACTGAATTAAGTGAAAGTCAGCAAAAACTGCTGCATAACCTGAATGTTTCTTCCGGAAGCTTGCTTTCCATTATTAATGATATCCTTGACTTTTCGAAAATTGAATCGGGTCAGATGGATCTTGATAACAGTGATTTTGATCTTAGAGAACTGCTTCAACAAGTAGTTGATTCTATGGAATATAAAGCTGCTGAAAAGAAAATTGCTCTCAACTTATTCATAGATCCCTCAATTGAAAGCCTTGTAATTGGTGATGCTTCACGCTTGCATCAGGTTTTGAATAACCTCACCAGCAACGCTATAAAATTTACTCTTGAGGGAAGGGTAGAACTTCGCTGCGAATTGTTGAAATCGGATGGTAAATCGTACACTGTTGAATTTAGTGTTGAGGATACCGGAATAGGTGTTAACCCTGACAATATCGGGAAGATTTTTGAGAGCTTCCAGCAGGAAGATGAAAGTATCACAAGGATGTATGGTGGGACTGGTCTTGGACTGGCAATCAGCAATCAGCTGGTACGACTCATGGGAGGTTCGCTTAAAGTAAGCAGTACCAAGGGAATTGGAAGCAAATTCTACTTTTCACTTGATTTTGCCAAGGGATCTACAGTGCTTCCGGAACAATTGCCCTTTACCATTCCTGAAATGTTTAATCTCAGTGAGATCAGAATTCTTCTGGTTGAGGATAACAAATTCAATCAATTTATTGCAAAGGCTCTCCTTGATAAATGGGGAGCCGATACGGTGATTGCGGAGAATGGAAGAGTGGCTGTTGATATTCTTAAAGAAGCCACTTTTGACCTTGTGCTCATGGACCTGCAAATGCCGGTTATGGATGGAATTACTGCAGCAGGGATTATACGCAATAAACTTGAAATGGATATTCCCATTCTGGCCCTTACTGCGAATGTTGTTAAAGGGATTGTTGAAAAGTGTGAAGCAGCCGGAATGAACGGCTATATTTCCAAACCCTTTGACCCGGATGACTTCTACCAAAAAATTCTGTCAGTTCTGAAAAATAAAATATTACAATTGGTCACAAAGAGTAATAAAACATAGAGTAATTGCATTCACACGGCTTGCTCAAAAGCTAAATGCATCAATAAAATGGCTATTAAAATAAATATCGACAAGAGCGGTAACATCAGCAATTTCAGTCTGATGTTAAATACGTTTGAACAGGATCCTGATGTAAGGTCTATTATGATTCTTGCATGTGAAGGTAATGGGTTCAATCCCGGTAACTGCGATCAGTTGCTTAAGTCCTGCAAAAAGCCGGTCTTTGGCGGTATTTTCCCTTTCCTGCTGACTGAAACAGAGAAACTTTCAAAAGGAACGATTTTAGTCGGACTTACTCAAGAGGTGAATCCTTTGATAATTCAGGATATTAACACTTCGAGCCAGAATTTTGACAATATTTTTGATGACTTCCTTTCTGAGAACGAACTTGAATCCAATACAATATTTCTGTTCGTCGACGGCATGAGTCGCACAATCGCACCCTTGCTGGATGTAGCCTTTAATCATCACGGACTACGTTCAAACTACATTGGGGGAGGAGCAGGATCAGCAGAATTTAAACCAATCCCCTGTATTTTTACCTCTCGGGGACTATTAATGGATGCAGCCATTCTGGGATTTACTCCACTCAAAAGTGGTGTAGGAGTAGCCCATGGATGGAATCCCGTTTCCAGAACACTCAAAGTAACAGAAGCAGATCATAATTCTGTAATCTCGTTTGACTGGAAACCTGCCCTGCAAATTTATAGGGAGATTATTGGCGAGGTCTCAGGGAAATCAGAATCTGAAATAAAATTTGAAGAAGTTGCAGATAGCTATCCACTGGGAATTCTGAAAGTTGCTGATGAACTCCTGGTTCGCGACCCTGTAAAAACCACGGGTACAAGCCTGAATTGTCTGGGAGAAATGCCTGCCAACGCTTTTGTATACGTATTGAGTGGCAATGTTGATACGTTGCTTTCAGGAACATCCCGTTCCAGGGAAAATGCACTTAAGGCTTTTCAATCTGCAGCTTCAGTTCAATCTGAACGTGAGCCAATCACTTTCTTTATTGATTGTATTACAAGAGCTGGTTTCCTGAAGGATCGTTTTCAGGAAGAACTTAGCATTGCTTCAGGTGGTTCTACTATGATAGGTGCACTTTCGCTTGGTGAAATAGCAAATTCAAAGAATGATTACCTCGAATTTTATAATAAAACATCCGTAATCGGAATCCTGGAAAACTAATAAATGGACAACCATATCTGGAATCAGGTGCTTCTTGAACTGGCCCTCTCTGTGGGGGGCGAGTTTGATCTTCAGAAAATTCTGAAGAAGTCCTCCAATGCTTTCCTGAAAAAGCTTGGCTGCACCATGGTTAGTGTGTGCACGAGAAATGATGCCGGTTGTTTGTCAATATTCTCTGTCCCCTATTTCGTAAAAAAAGATGCTGCCCATGTTGAACTCTTTGAAGAGATTAGGACTGCTTTGACAGACCCCTCAAACAGTCATAACTTCTGTGAGCTGAATAAGGAAATATACTACTACGGCTTTCATCTGAGTAATTTTGGAATACTCATGATTGGCCGGGCAACCCGATTGGAATATAATCAGTTGCGCGATCTGGAGCCCATAGTTGAATTGCTCTCACAATCCTGTAAGGCTTCACTTGAAGCTGAAATGAGAATAGCAGCCGAAGATCGACTAAAGAGTGAACGCACCTTGCTCAAAACAATCATCAATAATATCCCGGATCCAATTTATTTCAAAGACCTTGAAGGCAGGAAAACATTGTTGAACAATGCAGAGGCACAATTGCTTGGCGTTGCCGGAATTGAGGATGCAATCGGGAAAACAGATGCTGATTTTTATTCTAAGGAAATAGTAGAACAAACTTTGGCCGAAGACCAGGAAGTTATTGAAACCCGTCAGCCAATCCTTAATCGTGAAGCTTGTTTGGTTACACCCTCAGGCGAGAAAAAGTGGCTTATTGGTAATAAATTACCACAGCTGGATGCCGATGGCAATGTAATCGGGCTGGTAGGTATTAGCCATGATATCACTCAGCGTAAAAGAAATGAAGAAGAAACACGGCAAAATGCTGAGAAATACAGGGCTATCTTTAATTCATTCCTTGATCTGTATTATCGCTCTGATGTCCAGGGAAGAATACTGGAACTCTCTCCGTCAGTGAAGAAGCTTTCAGGCTATGATCCTGAGGAATTGATAGGTAAAACTGTTGATTTGGTATATGCCGACATCGAAAGCAGGAATAGAATGGTCAAACTGCTTCAGCAGAAAGGTGTTGTCAATGACTATGAAAATCTTCTTATTCATAAGGATGGACGACATATCCCTGTGTCCATTACAAGTCATTTAATATTTGATGAATCCGGGAAGCCATCATACATTGAAGGTACAATCAGGGATATAACTGAAAGAAAAAGGGCCGAACAAATTGTCAAAGAAAGTGAAGAAAGGTGGCAATTTGCACTCGAAGGTTCAGGTGATGGAGTATGGGATTGGAATATATCCACAAACGAAGTTTTTTATTCCCGGCAGTGGAAAGCTATGCTGGGATATGAGGATAATGAGATTTCCCACTCAATTGATGAGTGGGAAGACCGTATTCACCCTGATGACAGGAAAAAGGTAACTACCGACCTTCACAGGCATTTCAACCTGAAGGATACATACTTCACCAATGAGCACAGGGTAAAATGCAAGGATGGCAACTATAAATGGATTCTGGCACGTGGCAAGGTTATCAGTCAACAGGATGGCTCAGAATCTGAACGTGTCCTTGGTACATTTGCCGATATAACAAGCAGGAAACTCTCAGAAGAAAAGCTTAATAAGCTTGTTAATCTTCAGAATCTCCTCACTCACCTCGCTACGGAGTTCATCAATATACCCATCGAGGACAGTTCAAAAGCAATTGAAAGGCTTTTAGCTCTGATTGGTGAAGAGTTGGAAGTAGACAGGGTTTATATATTTGATTACGATTTCGTTGGGAACACTCTATCAAATTCATATGAATGGTGTGCCAAGGATATTACTCCGGAAATCGAAAACCTTCAGAATGTACCCCTTGATCTGATTCCCGAATGGGTATCAACACACAAAAGGGGAGAAAATCTGGTAATTGAAGATGTCAGCCTGCTTCCAAAGGATGGTAATCTTTTCCATATACTTGATGCTCAGGGAATAAAGACCCTCATTACAATTCCTATGATATTCGATGAAGAATGCCTTGGATTTGTAGGGTTCGATTCTGTGAAACTTATCAGGAAATGGAAAACGGATGAAATTACTTTTCTTCATGTGCTTGCCGATTTGCTTTGCAATGTAACAGATCGCAAACGTACCGAAGAAGCTCTCAGAAACAGGGAAGCATACCTCAAAGCCATTTTCAATAATATTCCCTATCAAATGTGGCTTAAGGACACTAAGGGGAACTTTTTGGCTGTTAATGAGGCTTTTGCCTCTGCTTTCGGATTCGAGAATGTGGAAGATATGATTGGGAAAACAGTGGATGACATCTGGGAACCCGAAGTAGCTCAACGATACCGCAGTCAGGATGAACAGGTTATGAGCTCCAGAAGATTGCTCAACCTTGAAGAGAAAACGGAAAAGGATGGTGTGACCCGTTGGTTCGAGGTCTACCGCGCTCCAATCCTCGATAAAAAAGGCAACCTGCTGGGTACTACCGGGATTGCTCGTGATATTACGAACCGTAAGGATGCCGACAGAGCCTTAAAGAAAGCCACTGAGGCTGCAGAAGCTGCAAATAGCGCTAAATCCAGGTTCCTGGCCAATATGAGCCATGAAATCCGTACTCCTCTTAATGCCATCATCGGTATGATAGGAATGCTGGATAATACAAGCCTCGATATTCCTCAAAAGAAAATTCTGAGAAATCTGAATACTTCTTCAGATAGCCTTTTCAATATTATCAACGATATTCTGGACTTCTCAAAGATTGAATCCGGACAACTTGAACTTGAAAAAACCGATTTCAATATCAAGGATCTGGTCAAGAAGATCTACGATACCCAGGAGTATAAGGCTGAGGATAAGAATATTCAGTTCAGGTATAAGATTGATCCGGATGTACCACCCATTTTGAGTGGTGACCCGGTTCGCTTACAGCAAGTGCTCATCAACCTGGTTAGCAATGCTATTAAATTTACCAGGGAAGGTCGTGTTGAGCTTAGTTGCACTCTGGTATCCAGGGAGAATAATATGAACAAGATTCGTTTCTCGGTTGAGGATACGGGTATTGGGATCAGCCATGACCATCTTTCCAAAATCTTCGAAAGTTTCCAGCAGGAGGATGAAAGCATAACCCGTACCTATGGAGGAACCGGACTGGGACTGCCAATCAGCAAACAATTGGTTGAACTGATGGGCGGAACTCTCGCGGTTGAAAGCAGCAAGGATATTGGCAGTAATTTCTATTTCCTTATTGATCTCGCTGATGGCAATGCTGAAAATGCTCCAATGCCATCCAATAACGAAAAACCTTCCGAAGATGCTCTTAAAGGTGTCAGGATTCTCCTGGTTGAGGATAATAAATTCAACCAGATTATTGCCCAGTCATTGCTGGAGAAGTGGCAAACAGTAACCAAAATAGCTGAAAATGGACAACAGGCTGTAGAAATCCTTAAAACCACCTCTTTCGACCTTATCCTGATGGATTTGCAGATGCCCGTTATGGATGGCTTTACTGCTACCAATCTTATAAGAAATCAACTTGGTGTCAAAACGCCAATACTTGCCCTTACTGCCAATGTGCTGAAAGGAGTAATTGAAAAATGTCTGGAGGCTGGGATGAACGGGTATGTGTCAAAACCTTTCAACCCGGATGACTTTTTCCTGAAATTGATTTCTCTTCTTGACCGCAGAGAAAAATCAATCCAGCGTAAGGATGAGGGAAATTCACAGGAATCTGCAATTGCTCAAGCTAATAAGCTGATGGACCTGGCAGCAATCTCACGGATTCTTGGTGGTGATCAGGATCAGGTTAACAGAATGATTCGTAAGTTCCTCGAAGTTACCCCTTCTTATGTTGAAGACCTGATGAAGGCATACAAGGATAATGATATAGAAGGCGTTGAAACTTACGCTCACAAAATCAAATCCAGCATCGATCTTGTAGGAAATAAGGACCTGAGAGAAAAGATCAAGCTCATTCATGAGTATTGCAAAATTTGGGAACAACTTCACCAATTGCATGAATTGGTACCTACTTTTAAAGAGCAGTATGACAAACTCGTACTTCAGTTAAGCGAAGAGCTGGAAGTCAGGTCTCATTCCTGATAATTCTGATTCTCCGGACGCTGTCCCTTTTCCTCTTTTGTTTTTGAGTATTTCCTGAAGAGTACGCGGCTAAATTGTATTTTTACAGTCCTTAAATTCTGTAAAACATACAAGCCACTCTTCCATGCCTATTTATACTGACAATCGCATTGTTCTTACCCTTGATGCCGGAGGTACCAATTTTATCTTTTCAGCTGCCCGCTCAGGAGAGGAAATCGTTGATCCCATTCGCATACCTGCTCACGGTGAAACCTTGCAGGATGTCCTCAATTCTATAATTTCAGGCTTTGAGCAAGTCAGGGAGAAACTGCAGGATGCCCCTGTGGCAATAAGCTTCGCTTTTCCCGGTCCTGCAGATTATCCCAACGGTATTATCGGTGATCTTAAAAACCTCCCGACCTTCAGGGGTGGGGTGGCACTCGGACCTATGCTCGAGTATCACTTTGGTATCCCAACCTTCATCAATAACGATGGAGACCTTTTCGTTTATGGAGAAGCAATCGCCGGACTTCTTCCTGCCATTAACAAGGAACTTGAAGCAGCCGGTAATCCCAAAAGATACAGAAATCTCTTCGGAATCACGCTGGGGACTGGTTTTGGTGGCGGACTAGTAGTTGACGGCAAACTCTTTTTGGGTGATAACTCCGCAGGCGCAGAAATATGGGCATTGCGATCAAAACTCCATCCCTTGGCATATGCTGAAGAGGGTGTTGCTATACGAGCAGTCAGAAGGGTTTATGCACAAAAGGCGGGTATTCCATTTGATGAAGCTCCTGAACCTAAGGATATTTGCTCCATTGCTAAAGGTGAGGCCGCTGGAAATCAGTCTGCTGCAATTGAGGCCTGGCATCAGCTTGCCGAAAATGCCGGAGATGCTCTTGCAAATGCTGTCACACTTACCGATGCCCTGGTGGTTGTAGGGGGTGGACTTGCAGGTGCTTCGGACCTGATTCTGCCAGCTCTTGTTGCAGAAATGAACAGTCCTCTTTGCAATATAAAGGGTGAACCTCTGTGCAGAACCGAACTTACTGCCTTTAACCTTGAAGATGTGACTCAGAAAGCCGCCTTCCTGAAAGGTCAGGCCAAATCAATACCCATTCCGGGGACCAGTCTCACTATAAGCTATGACCCGCTCCAAAGGACCGGAGTTGGCATTTCGAAACTGGGGACCTCACGCGCCGTTAGCATCGGCGCATACGCTTTTGCACTGCACAAGCTTGATAACTAGTTTACATTTAATCTGGTCTGCTGAATGAAATCACTTTTAATATTAGTTCTCAGCTTGGTATCCCTCTCGCTTTTTGCCCAGCAAAAGGCATGGAGAGATGGTGAAATGGAAGTGCGCATTCATTTCAGGGAGGCTTCGGAGGGAATGATTCTTTCAAACCTCCATATCAACTGCGACCTGAACGGAAATACTGCGCTGGCCTATGTTACGCCTTCCGAGCTGGAGGCATTGAAAAATGCAGGCCTTACATACGAGATCACGAAAGCTGACCTCAACTCATGGTCAAAGAGCTTCGGGGCTGCACTGGTTCCTGTTGGTTATTATACTTTCGGACAAATCAAGAATATTGCAGATAGCCTTGCCACCAATTTCCCTACTATCTGCAAGAAGGTGGTATTTGGATACAATGCTCAATTTCAGGAACTGGCGGCACTCAAAATCAGCGACAATGCCGATTCCGATGAAGCGGAACCCGAGATTATGTTCGATGGAGGCATTCATGGTGATGAAGTCGGAGGTTCCCAGAATGTTATTCAGTTTGCCCGTGATCTCTGCCTCGCTTACGGCACCGATCCTGATATAACCGGTCTTATTGATAACCGCGAAATCTGGCTCTACTATTGTGTAAATCCATGGGGACGTGACAATATGACCAGATATAACAGCGCTTCTGTTGATATCAACCGCGACAATGGCTTTATGTGGGGAAGCGAGGGGGGAAGTCCGGGACCATTTTCACAGCTTGAAACCAAGGCGCTCAGAAACTGCCAGTACCAGAACCAGTTTGTAGCTTATACCAACTACCACAGTGGAGCTGAAACCATTTCCTATCCATGGAGCTATCGGCTCAGTCCGGCCCCTGATGAGCCTTCCATTGACCATCTTGCCCAGATTTATTCAGCTGCATCAGGATATCCTTCTCTCCCCTACGGACAGGGTTCCATCATTATGTACCTCATTCAGGGTTCAACCAAGGATTTCAATTACGGCTCCCTGGGCTCTGTTGCCTGGTCGATTGAGATTTCCCTCGACAAACAGCCAACGGATGTACAATACTATTACAACGTCAACAAGCCTGCAATGCTTGAAATTATTAAGCATTCAGGATATGGAATTCAAGGATTCGTAACTGATGCAGTCACAGGCAATCCTGTTGCCGCTTCAATATTTATTGGGAATGATTATCCCAGTTACACTGATCCTGTTGTTGGAGATTTTCACAGATATCTGAAATTAGGCACCTACACTGTGAAAATTGTAGCTAATGGTTATGAATCCAGGACATTTGAGAATGTCGTGGTTAGCAACCTTTCTGTTACAAATCTGGATGCAGCATTAACTCCATTGGCCTCTCAGCACGCTTACCGGGTGATCACTTCACATATTCCCTCCTTCAATGCCCAGAATCCGGGCGATGAAACCTATACAGCAGCTTGTCTCGGACCTCTTGACCATGTGTCATATTCAATTGGCAGGGGAGGGTATGTTATTGTGGATATGCAGGATACCATTTTTGATGGTCCTGAAGGCACCTTTGATATCACCGTTTATGAAGGAGATTCTTCTCCCGAAGGATACACCCTCTATTCAGGCCCTTCAATGGATGGTCCATGGACTAACCTCGGCTATGAAACAGGCACGGCCTCCTTCGACCTTGGAATGTTTGGCGTAGATAATGCACGCTATTTCATGGTTATGGATGATAACAACGGACAGTCAAATGTGAATGATGCCGGTTTTGATCTGGATGCAATTACATGCCTGCATCCGGCAATTCCTGATACTGTAGGTCATCTGAGCGGAACAGTTTACGATGTATTTACAGGTTTGCCAATTGAAGGAGTAAGCCTGGTTTCAGGATTTAACACTTCAGTTACAGATTCTGCAGGATTCTATTCAATTGAGATTAACAGGGGAGAATCAACTATCTGTGCATCCCTTGATGGATACCGTGAGGATTGTGATACCCTTCAAATATCCCCGGCAGGAATATATTCACATGATTTTTACCTGTTCTCAACCATTGGCAAGGAAGAGCTAAATGCTTTGGAAAACACAGAACTGCTGGTTGTTCCTAACCCCTGTTACGATAATGCAGTCATCAGATTCAAGCTTTTAAATCCAGAAGAATGCAGGCTGCGCATTACTGATACCGAAGGAAAAGTAATCAGATTATCTTCTAAATTCTGCCTGCCAGAAGGTGAACAGAATCTTCAGTTTAAGGACTTTGGAATTGACTTTAATACACTGCCACATGGTTATTACAATATGGCGCTTATCTTCAAGGATAAAATTTTAGTAACCAAGTTAATAAAGGCTTTATAATTTTTTTTAATAAGACGAATTCATGAAGTAATTTTGTATTACTTTTGTGAATAATCGTGATAAATCATTGAGGACAAGTGTGGCCCCTCCAATAAACGTATTTAGCAATCTAATCCCCTAATACATGAAAAAATCTACCCTGTTATTATCTGTATTACTCTTTGTTGGCCTGCTGGTGAATGCCCAGGTTGAACGCAATATGGTTGCGGTTGAGATTGGAACCGGTACCTGGTGTACATACTGCCCTGGTGCTGCATTGGGAGCTGATGATTTAGTTGCTAATGGAATGCGGGTTGCAATTATTGAAAATCACAATGGTGATACCTATGCGAACGACTATTCAAACGCTCGTAATTCCTATTACAATATCAGTGGGTACCCAACCGCAAGGTTCGATGGTGTTCTTTCTGTAGTTGGAGGCGACCATACAGTTAGCATGTATCCGTCATACCTTCCAAAGTACAATCAGAGAATCGCGATAGCTTCACCGATAACGATTGACTACACTGCTACCCAGAACGGTTTGCAGTTCGTATTCAATTTTACAATCACAAAGGTGTCAGCTTTACCATCCGATCAGCTGATTTTCCATTTTGCTGTTACCCAGTCAGAGATTGCTCAGGTTTGGCAAGGTCAGGATCACCTGAACTATGTTAATCGCCTGATGATTCCTGATCAGGGTGGTACAGATATTGATTTCAGCAGTGGTAACGTTCAGACAGTTTCCATCACTGCTAATGTTGATCCCCTCTGGCCACTTGAAGATATTGAATTCGTAGCATTCGTACAGAACAATGCAGATAAGGAAATTCTGCAGTGCATCCGTCCGGTTATCACCGACTTTGAAGCTTCCAGTCCAACCGAGATTTGTCAGCATAACAGCATCACTTTTGCAAACTCATCTGTTGGCCGTCCTGCATCCTATGCATGGTCATTCCCTGGCGGAACTCCAAGTTCATCAACCGGTGATGCTCCAGCCATTACATACAATACACCTGGTGTTTATGATGTAACTCTGGTTACTACTACCGGACTTCAGACACAGACTATCGTGAAAACCGGCTATGTTACCATCAATCCGGGTGCAGAAGTTACTGACCCAGCTGGTCCTCAGGTTGTTTGTACAAACAATGTTGGTCAAACTACCGACTATTCCACCAGCAGTTCTTCAGCAACACAGTATATATGGGATTTCTATCCTGCAACCGGTGCCGGCACTATTGTTAACAATGGCTCCACCGCTACTGTAAGCTGGAATCATAACTGGTACGGAACTGCAAGTATCAGGGTTAAAGGAATAAATGAATGCGGTGAAGGCAGCTGGACTGAGTACATGGATATTTCAGCAGTTAATTGCACCGGTCAGGAAGAAGCTGTTACTGTTCAGCCTATTCAGGTTTATCCAAACCCGGCCAGAAAAGATCTTAATATTGTCCTGAATTCCAAAACACCTGACATCGTTGAAATCAGGCTTATGAATGCACTGGGCAAGGTTATGGCAACAGAAACCCTGCAGGTGAATGGAAAAGCTTTCAGCAGCATAAATGTTTCACGCATGCCGGAAGGAATGTATTTCCTCAGCATCAATGGAAAAGAGCTGAAATCATCTCAGAAAATCACCATTCAGCGTTAAACCTCAAACAACCTATCATACTGAGCCTGTTCGTTTACAGGCTCTTTTTTTTATTCCCTCAGTTAAACTACAGAGTCAGATCCAAATCTGCTAGGCATGAAAAAAGCGTTTCTGTCCCTTGTTCTTGGTGTGCTGGGAATGAACCTTTTTGCCCCGGTATTGCTGCAACAGGATTTCAGTGCCGGTCAGATGCCACCTTCAGGATGGATGGTGTTTGGTAACACCGCCAATTGGGTAATCTCTCAAACCAATAATGCCGGAGGTGTAATTCCGGAAGGTAAGGTTACCGCAACAAACACCTCGGCTGTGAATACCGCCTTCAATACTTCCATCAGCACGATTACATACTTGGATATACAGTCACAGCATGAAGTTCAGGGCAACAATGTTACCATTAGCGCTGACTTGCTGCCTTATGCAAACTATAGCAATGTCACTGTTCATATCGCCGTTCTTGAAAGGATTACCACCGGCAATATCGCGTCAAATGGAGAGACTGAATTCCATAACGTTATGATGAAAATGGTTCCTGATGCCTATGGCACAGCTGTAAGCCTCAATGCCAATCAGCCCCTTAATCTCAGCTATACAGTTGATATGTCATCAACCAACGTAGAAGAGATGGATGACCTAATCGTTGCAATATTTGTTCAGGATAATTCCACCAAGGAAATCTACCAGTCGAACTATTCGGTTGAAACAGGTTCAATGTTCACCATGACTCCGGCTAACGGAGCAACCAATGTAAGCATTGCGGCTCCTCTTACCATTCAGTATCATCAGGCAATCCGCATGATTGGCGGGACAGCAATCACAAACAATAATGTTGCTTCTCTCTTAACCCTCAAGCAGAATGGTCCATTAGGAACTGATGTCCCTTTCACTGCAACTATCAATTCAGCCAAAACTCTCATTACTGTTACTCCAAATTCAAACCTGATTTCCCTGACACCTTATTATCTCAGGGTTGCTCCAGCCGAGAATAACAGCGGAATTCCCACTCTGGAAGGAATAAGCAACTTCACAGCAGAGTTCAGCACCGTTGGCTTACAGGAAAGGAAAGCCGGTAATTTCAGCTTCTATCCTAACCCTGCCAGCGATAAATTAGTTGTTGAAGGCAATGGCCGCTTCGAAATTAAAGCTGTCGAACTCCTCAGCGCCACTGGTAAATCAGTGCGCATAATGAATGGAAATTTTGCAGCTGATGAAACTGTAACTATTGATGTGGCTGATCTTGCTGCTGGTATATATTACCTGCGCATTACCGGAAAACAGTCACATGAAACTCTAAAGGTTGTTATAAACAGATAGTAATTCTCTGTAACCAATTCTTGAAAGGCTGCCAATGAGGCAGCCTTTCTCTTTTTTATATGTATTCAAAAAGGAACCTAATTTTCACCATTCAGCAGGCATAAAAATGAAGGTGTAATCAAACAATTGCCGCAATTTCTTGTTTGGGTAAAACGAGTTCTGTGTAAACTCATCAGATATAGGAACCCTGCATCGCTAAACAATAGATAATCAGCGTGTTGCTAATTGGCTTAAGAATGTAGAGGACCTCCTGACCTAACACTTGTTTTTTACTTAAACATACTTAACAATGCAAGTTGAAATAACAACTCTGGAGAATAAGGAACAAATAGATAATTCTGCCTGTGGCTGCGGTTCCGGCGGATGTGGTTGTCATTCAGGCAGCAGGTCATCCGCAGAAATTGACCCTAACCTTCCCGGCCGTTTCCAGCTTTTGCAGGAAGGCGACCGCGTTGTGGAATTTGGCTCCGGCAATGGCTCCGACAGCATAACTGCAGCTCAGGTTGTAGGTGCATCTGGAAAAGTAATTGGCATTGATCATTCAGAAAAAAATATTGAGACCTCAAGACAACTTCTGGATTCCAGCTCAATTACCAATGTTGAATTCAGACTGGGTTCAATAGAAGCTGCACCCGTTCCTGATGAATATGCTGATGTAATCTATTCTACCTGTGTGTTTAATCTGCAAAGTGATAAGCAAAAAGTGGCAGACGAAATGTACAGGGTGGTAAAACACAACGGATATGTTTGTGTTTCCGATTTTGTTATTCTGGAAC
The DNA here is from genome assembly GCA_016707705.1 of Bacteroidales bacterium. Lineage (GTDB taxonomy): Bacteria > Bacteroidota > Bacteroidia > Bacteroidales > UBA4417 > UBA4417. The sequence goes on along the minus strand of JADJHD010000016.1, from coordinate 28,754 downwards.
CTATTCCTGATGATCTGCGCAAGGAGGCTTCCGCAATTGCCGGTTGCATTCAGGGAGCACAAACTGCTAACGAATTCATGGATTATTTCAAGAAAACCGGTTTCACACAAGGTGGTATTGTCGAAGTGAATAAGGTTAAACTGCCTGATGAACTTCTGAATAAATACCTTACGCCTGAAATGGTGGAGCGTTACAATGACATCAATTGCGACGAAGGTGTTTTCAGTGTTGTGCTGGTTGTTGAAAAACCTGAAACCTGCAATGCCGAAACCTGCTGCCATAATGCTGACAAGCATAAAAACTAACCTGATTCAGGTTTAAAATCTCCCCTTACCATTACTTTGTTTCAATAAATGACGCCAGCCTAAAATCAGGCTGGCGTTTCTTTTTCTTTAGCTTTTAAAGGCTTTATTAACTATTGATTTTATTCACTTTGTTACCATTTAATCAAAATCGGATTAAAAGCTAATAAAGCTTGCAAAGCCGGTTGAGAAAAAAACTTTCAACTATTCAGTCTAAACTGCTGAAATGCTGTGAAAAATACTGAACTTTGTATGGTATTCATTCCAATATAACCTGAATAGGAAAATGAAAAAGTTTACACTTACCCTTCTCGCCATCATTTCATTTATCACTGTCCTTACAGCCGGACAAGTTGAAAAAACCTACAACTTCAATCAGCCTGTTGTTGGTGGTTCTGATGGTTACCAAACTATTAATTTTGAACAGTCATTTCTCAGCGGCTTGCCTGGTGAACCAATTCTGCCATATAGTGCAGTGAGCCTGTTGCTCCCTCCGGGTGAATCAGCAGTTAAAATGGAAGTTATCGGATATGACGAAACCATTCTTCAGGGTAAATTTTCTCTGGCACCCCAGCAAAATATTCAGCCCCTTTCAAAAGGAGTTTCAGGTAACTTTCTTAAAAATGATGCTGTCTATAGCCGCAATGCATCCTATCCTGCCAATCCTGCCGGTAAATTGATGACATCGTATCTTCGGGGGCACTCCTTTGGCATGTCGACATTTACTCCCTTAAGGTATAATCCTGCAACAGGAGAGGTTAGTTATTTCCGGAAGGTGAAGGTGGTTATCACAACCGCTCCTTCTGTTCCGGCTGCTCAGGCTCTCGCCAACCTCAGGGATGATGAGGATACACGTACTCTGATTTCCCGCTATGCTTCCAATCCTCAAATGCTGAACAATTATTCAGTGGATCATGGAAAAAGTGTCGATGACTATTAGATACTTATTATTACAACCAATGCCTTCTCAAATGCATTTGAAGGATACCGGATGTCTTATCTGCGTGAAGGATTCCGTTCACAGGTTGTAACAACGGATGTGATTGCAAACTCCATGACCGGTCTGGACCTTCAGGAGAAGATGAGGAATTATATTATTCAGGAATATCAGCTTCATGGAATTCAACATGTTGTTCTGGCCGGTGACGATGAACTGATTCCTAACCGTGGTTTCTATTGTTTCGTTCAGTCATCATCAGTGTATGAAGATTATGGAATTCCTTCCGATTTGTATTACTCTGCCCTCGATGGCAACTGGAATACTGATGGCGATAATATGTGGGCTGAACCTGAAGAAGATGACCTTCTGCCTGAAATATCCATCGGACGACTTTCATTCAGCAATTCAATCGAATTAACGAATATGCTGAATAAAACCTATAAGTATCAGTTCACCCCTATTGCCGGAGAATTCCAGAAAGTACTGATGGCCGGTGAAAACCTTTACAACGATCCTGAAACCTGGGGAAGCGACTACCTTGAACTTCTCATTGGTTCACGTTCCGATAATGGCTATCTCACCGCCGGAATTCCCACTCCCTACGCATTCAACAAGATGTATGACGAGAATACCAACTGGAGCAGTTACGATCTGATAAACACTTTGAATCAGGGGTATCCTATGCTGAACCATGTTGGTCATGCCAATGAAACCTATGCAATGAAACTTTCAAACTGGGATATCACAGATGCGAATTTCAATGGACTGAATGGTACAACCCACAATTTTACAGTTATCTATACTCATGGCTGCCTCTGTGGTTCATTCGACTTTGATGATTGTATTGCTGAAAAAATGGTATCCATCAGCAATTTCGCTGCCGCTTTCGTTGGAAACTCCAGATATGGATGGTTCAATGAAGGACAAACCGAAGGGCCCTCAGCTCACCTGCACAGGGAATTCATGGATGCCTTGTACACTGATAAAATCAACCGCCTGGGTGCAGCCCATAGCGAATCAAAAATAGCTACCGCTCCCTGGGTTACTGCTCCCGGACAATGGGAACCTGGTGCAATCCGCTGGTGCTTCTACGATTGCAATGTACTTGGAGATCCCCTGATGGCTGTGTGGACCAACAACGCCCTGAACATAGTTACTATTTATCCAACAAGCATTCCTACAGGCAGTTGTTCCATTAATGCCGGAATAACATGCAATGGATTCGGGGTTGCCGGACTTAATTGTGTTGTCATGCAGAATGGCGCAATGATTGGCAAGTCAGTAACCGATGTTAATGGCAATACTACCATCGTTTTCGATAGTCCGCTTAATGACCCGGGTGTTGCAGAACTGGTTGTGTCAGGTTATAACTGCCTTCCAACTCCCTATACATTCACCATTGATGGAAATATTGGACTCAACGAGCCTTCAAGGGTTAATGCCATCACTGTTTACCCCAATCCTGTCACTGACAATCTGGTGGTTTCCTATGAACATAGCAGTCTGGAATCTGTTTCAATATTACTTGTCTCCTCCGATGGAAAATCCCGGGTAATTATGGAGCCTGCAATGGTAAATGCCGGCAAACATAATTTCAGCTGGGATGCTTCTGACCTCGCTTCCGGAATATACCAAATCAAGGTAATCACCGGTAACAAAACACGGGTTGGAAGTTTCATCAGGAAATAGCAACCTGACCTAGTAATAAAATGAGATGTCCACAAAAATAGTATCCGGTAAAACGGCTCTGCAACTTGTTTTAAGCTCTTTTCAAAAGTCATCCCTGATGAGGGTGACTTTTGTTTTTTTAATGCTTCAGTATATCTGCCCATTGCAGGCTCAGGATTTTATGCCGGGGAAAGCAGCACCTTATAAATATGTTGTTGACCGCAGGGTCGACAATATGGGCTACTGGAAGAAAATGGCCGAATGGGGTTTGGTTCCCGTTACCCCTCCAATGAAAATCCCGGCTCCTACATATAAGTCTTCAGTGATCTCAGATGCCGCGGTTGCAACTCCCAATTCCCCTGATGTACCTGTAACTGACCTGAATTCACTGCAAAGTGAGAACTCTGTATTTATTCACCCAAATAACCGCAATACTGTTCTGAATTCAAACAATTCGTGCAATAACCCCTATCCGGGCTATTTCTTTGGGGCGGATGGACTCTATTCAAATGATGGTGGCGAAAGCTGGGAAGGACAGGTTGGTGGCACCGGAGGATACAATATGGGTGATCCATCCACTGCAATAAATTCAAATGGCCGTTGGTTCGTGGGATTCATTCATTCAGGCGGCGGACAGGCTCTAGCTTACTCCAATGATGAAGGTGTAACATGGAAAGTCAGGGCAATTGCTTCTCCTCCTGATATGATGGGAGGCTTGCTGGATAAAAGCCATTTATGGGTTGATAATAGTCCTTCAAGTCCTTACAAGAGCAATATGTACGATGGCTGGACGGTGATAACCGGTCCGGATGACGGAGTTTTGCAGGTATCCCGCTCCACTGATAAGGGCCTCGGTTGGCAGATACCAGTGGCAATCAGTGATTCGGCACATGCCAAAAGCCATAATCAGGGCATCAATATTGCCACCGGCCCGAATGGCGAAGTATATGCCGCCTGGTCAGTGTATGATAGATTCCCCAGTGATGAAACGGCCCTCGGGTTTGCAGCCTCATTCAATGGCGGGCAAACTTGGCAGCCCGCCAGCCGGATTCTTGATAGTATCAGGGGAATCCGCCTTCATGGAGTAGGAATGAGCATGAGGACCAATTCCTTTCCCAGCATGGCTGTAGATAACAGCAATAGTCCATGGAGAGGGAAAATTTACATTGTCTGGGCCAATGTGAATGTGCCCGGTGTCAACAGTGGACTTGGTGTTGGAGTTTATATGATTAGCTCCATTGATAATGGAAATACCTGGTCGGAACCAGTATTAATCAATCAGGATGGACATTCACCCGATAAATTGCACTTTTTCCCATGGATAACCTGTGATCCGGCAAATGGTAACCTGTCTGTGATTTTTTATGATAACAGAGATGCCCCTCCCGGGCAAATTGAGGCCTGGGTTGCAACATCCACCGATGGGGGCGAAAACTGGCAGGATTTCAGAGTGAGTGATGTTGCTTTCACGCCTTCACCACTTACCGGACTTTCGGATAATTATTTTGGTGATTACCTCGCTATTTCTGCAAGTTCAGGACTGGTTTATCCCTGCTGGACCGATAATCGGAGCGGCGTGGCTATGGCGTATGTATCTCCTTTTAAGCTGGGACCCGATCCCGGACAGCCCTACATCGCTTATAAATCATCAGTCTACAACGACACCCTGCAGGGTAATGGCAACGGAATTGCTGAATATGGGGAAGATGCCCTGCTCTCGCTCAGTATCAGGAATATGGGTGATGTGCCGGATTCTGCTGTGAATGTAATCCTCAGAAGTGATTCACCCTACCTGAGTTTCAGTGACAGCACTGAGTATTATGGAGATATTGAAGCTGGCGGAAGCCTCTCAAAAAACAATGCATTCTCATTGCATATTTCAAGCTCTGTCCCCAATGGTCTAAGAATTCCGCTAACTTTAATCGCAACCGATATTCATGACAGTACTTATACCAGCTATTTTACCATAAAAGCTGCAGCACCTGAGATTCAGATTATTGATCTATCGGTTGATGATGCCTCTTCCAATGGTAATCATTCCCTTGATCCGGGTGAATCTGTCAACATGGTTTTAAAGCTGAAAAATGTCTCCGCATATGCAGCCGCCAATGTGAGCTGCAACCTCAATGCTTTAGAGGATTATGTAGTCCTTGACAGTAGCTGGATAAGCATTCCTGATATGCTCCCTGCTGCAATAGAAGAGGTTGTTTTCGCAACTGAAATTGACATGGTGACCACCGGAACACTGGCATCCTTTTTATCAGGACTCAGATTCTCGGAACAGTATGCTGAACGCAGGTTTAATAAAAAAATAGGACTCATTTTTGAGAATTGGGAATCAGGAGATCTGAATAAATTTAATTGGGTAAATGGTGGAGATAATCCCTGGCATATTGATTCATCGAATGTTTATGAAGGTAAATTCAGCCTGAAGTCCGGGAGTATCGGAAATCAGTCTGTGACCACACTAACGGTTGAAAGCAGGGCCCTTACATACGACAGCATCAGCTTCTATCGAAAAGTTTCATCCGAAGAGAGGTTTGATTTCCTTAACTTCTATATTGACGGTGCTAAGGTTGGAAAATGGTCAGGAGAGAAGGATTGGGAAAGGGAAGTCTTCCCTGTAATCCCGGGTTATCATACTTTTAAATGGGAATATTCGAAGGATCAGGATGTAATAAATGGCCTGGATGCTGCCTTTATTGATTTCATAGAATTTCCATCTGTTCAATATACAACTGCTGACGCAGGCAAGGATGCAACAATCTTCGAATGTCAGGGATTTGCATGCAACGGGGTGGCAACCTTTCAGGATTCGCTGAGATGGACTACCTCCGGTTCCGGATATTTTGCCAATGAATCAAATGAACATACCAGTTATTTCCCAAGTGAATCTGATAAGGAGGCCGGATCTGTTTTCCTCATCCTTACAGTTTACGGTTCAACGGTTAATGAGATGGATGTTGATAGCATGCAGCTGATTATACTGCCTCAGCCTACAGCATATGCTGGTCCAGATGCCGGTATTTGCAAGGGTGAAAGCTTTCAGGTTTCAGCTGCATCGGCTTCCAATTATACCAGTCTGCTCTGGGGAACCCTTGGAAACGGTACTTTCAGTGATCCTCTCGCTTTGATGCCAACCTATTACCCGGGTAAGTCTGATACCATCAATGGATATGCTGATCTGGTGATGATAAGTTATGCAGGCAATAATGACGCATGCGGTTATGCGGTAGATACACTCCGTCTGGAACTGTATTCCCTGCCAGAAATACCAATTGCTTCCTTTTATGATCGATGTGCAGGTTATTCTGTTACACTTGATGCCAGCCTTGAAGGTGGGCTCAGTTATCTCTGGTCGCCAGGAGGCAGCAGCAGTGCAGAACTCAGGGTCGACAGCACTGGAATAGGGGTAGGAGAGAAGCAGTTTACCGTTGAGGTTATCGGGAATCATGGATGCAGGGCTGTAAAATCGGCAACAGTCAGATTCAAGGATTGCACGGAAAAGGTGCAAGCCGGAAGTCTATTTTTCCGCGTGTTCCCAAATCCTGCGGTTTCAGGTGCTGAAATTGAATTGTTCTCCGAATTGCCTCAGACAATTGAGTATTCAATAACCAACTCATCAGGGCAAAGAGTATTCTCCTCCGGCGGATTTGAGATTTTCGGACTTCAAAACAGGGAAATTGAGATTCAGAACCTTTCACAGGGGACATATCATCTTACTGTTATAGCCGGTAAGGAAAAGGCATCAGTCCCACTGATAATATTGTAATTCGGAAAAGGTTCCGATTTATTGAGATTCTTGAAACGTATTTACAGTGGTTTATTTGTGTGAATAAACTTTGAAAATTATTTTAGGAACACGCCCGGGAAAACAAACTCTGAAATCGTAAAACATATATCTTCGTACATCTGTTTAATAATGCATTACAACTGGCTTCCTTCAGCATAATTGTCTGATTTGCTCAGGATTGATTTTTCTTTCGAGAGAGTCATTCTGAGCAATCTTGGTATGCAATTATAATTGAAATATGAGGGATTCCGATAAATTAGCTTACGAATCAACGCAGAATAATTCATAATAATCCAACCATCAAACCACCAACGATGAGATATTCAATACTATGCCTGTTGCTTATCCTGGTACTTCCTTTTTCCCTGTTTGCTCAGGAGAAGGAGTATTCATTTGAGCCTGATACAGTAAAGTTCACCCGCGACCAGCTTCCTCCAAAATACCAGGTTGATACCCGTATCGACAATATGGGATACTGGAAAAAAATGGCTGAGGCTGGGATAGTTCCTGTTGCACCATTTTCCATTGCCCCTGCTCCGGTTAAAAAGAGCTCTAAAATTATGGCTCCCGGAATGGCACCGGGAAATTCGGTTGACAGACAAGTCACCACCAGCAATTCAACCCAGAGTGAGAACTCGGTATTTATCGATCCCAATGACGGGGCATTTATCATCAACTCCAACAACTCCACACCTCAACCCAGTACTGGTTCAATATATGGTGCTGATGCACTTTATTCATCTGATACAGCTGTAAACTGGGGTGGAACCTTCCAGGGTGCAGGTGGTGGTAACAGTGGAGACCCTGCTGCCCTCATCAGTCTCACAGGCAGATGGTTCGTTGGTTTTATTAATAATGCCAGCGGACAGAGTGTTGCCTATTCCGATAATGATGGTACGAGTTGGACTGTTAAGGTTGTTGCAAATTCACCCGGTGGATTCAATAGCATGCTCGACAAAAACCACCTCTGGATTGACAATAGTCCAACCAGTCCCTATAACGGCAATCTTTACGATGCATGGACAACCTTCGGTGGGTCAAATGATGGGGAGATAGGTGTTTCACGTTCCAATGACGATGGCAATACATGGTCAGGTACCGTACATGTAAGTTCTGCTGTAAGTGCAGGCTCACACAATCAGGGTGTTCATGTCAGGACAGGCCCCGACGGTGAAGCATACGTTCTTTGGGCTATTTATGATTCCTGGCCAGCGGATGAAAATGCACTTGCCATGGCAAAGTCTCTTGACGGTGGAGCTACCTGGCTTCCGGCAACCCGAATTATTACCAATATCAAGGGAATCAGGAACCATGCCGTTACCCAGAATATGAGGGTAAATTCATTTCCATGCATGGCTGTGGATATCAGTGATGGTGAACATCGCGGAGATATTTATGTAGTATGGGCCAATGTAAATACCCCTGGTGTAAACACTGGAAGCGGAGTGGAAGTTTATCTTATCAAATCATCCGATGGTGGCACTACATGGTCAACCCCTCTGAAAGTAAATTCCGATCCTCTTGGTACCGGCAAGCAGCATTATCTTCCCTGGATCACCTGTGACCCAAGCAATGGCAATGTTGCAATTGTATTTTACGATAACCGCAATGTTGGAGCAACTCAGGCAGAAGCCTGGTGTGCTGTATCAGTTGACGGAGGAGAAACATTTGAAGACTTCGCAGTAAGCGATGTTGCATTCACACCTTCCCCAATTCCGAATATGGCCTCCAGCTACATGGGTGACTATCTGGCAATCGGGGCTCAGGACGGTGTTGTTTATCCTACCTGGACCGATACCCGCCTTGGATATGCAATGACATTCACTTCTCCATTCCTGCTTAACCCTGCTATGAATCAGGCTTATATTGCCTACCAGGGGCATCAGCTCAATGATTTTACTTCAGGGAATCACAATGGTACACCTGATTTCGGAGAAGATCTGCTGCTCAGTCTGGCAGTGAAAAACATCGGGGATAAACCCGATACCAATGTTATGGTTACCCTGAGCTGCGATTCTCAGTATGTAACCTTCAGCGACAGTACCGAAAACTATGGGAACTTTGCAGTCGGTGAAATAAAAACCATCAATGACGGATTTGCATTCCATATCTCTGAATCCATACCCAATGGCTTTGAGCTGGTATTTAATGTGAAAGCTGTGAACAACCTCGATAGTGTCAACTATTCCTACTTTTCTATGAATGCCTACGCTCCTGAACTGGTTTTCGGAGCGATTCACGTAAATGATCCTCTTGGTAACAACAATCATGTGCTCGATCCGGGAGAGTCTGCTGATATTGTAATCCTCTATAACAACAACAGTCTCTTCGATGCTGCCAATCCTGTTAGCCATCTTTCATCCGATCAGTCATTTGTTACTATCCTGAACCCGGCCGTCAACCTGCCAAGCATTGCTCCCGGACTATCTGACAGTGCAACGTTCCATGTTGAGGTTTCAGATATCCCCTTTGGCTCCGCAGCCCAATTCCATAACCTTATTAATTACACTTTCCAGTCATCGCAGAAATCCTTTGTTGAAACAATCGGACTGATTGTTGAAGATTGGGAAACGGGCACTTTCACAAAATTCCCCTGGTCCTTTGCAGGAAATACCGGTTGGGTGCTTGATGATGTGAATAAATTTGAAGGAAGCTACTCAGCCCGCTCCGGGGTTATCTCGCATAATCAGACTTCTACCCTGCAAATTGATTATGATGTGATGTTCAATGATACAATCTCCTTCTACAGGAAAATTTCTTCAGAACTCTTCCATGATGTTTTGAGTTTCTACATCGATGGTACCAAGGTAGGTCAGTGGTCAGGAAACCAGAACTGGAAACGTATGGCTTATCCTGTAATGGCTGGTACGCATACTTTCAAATGGGAGTATTTCAAGGATGCTGCCAACACTATTGGATCTGATGCCGCATGGGTTGATTTCATCGTTTTCCCTCCGGAATCAAAGACTCTTTCATTTGCAGGTAACAGCCTGAATATTTGCGAAGGTCAATCTGCCCAGATGAATGCTGCTGCTGCCAATTATCAGAGCCTTCTATGGACAAGCACTGGTACCGGTAGTTTTAACGACAATACCATCCTGAACCCGGTTTACACTCCCAGCCAGTCAGATATTGAAGCAGGTGCATTAATTCTTACACTCACCGTTACCGGATTATCAGCAGGAGATGTTCAGGAAAGCAGTCTGAACCTTACCATCAGTCCGAAACCTACTGCTTTTGCCGGTGCTGATGCATCTATCTGCCAGGGAACAGCCTTTACGGTTGCAGGTGCATCTGCTACAAATTATGCTCAGCTTCTATGGAGCAGCAGCGGAAACGGAACCTTTGATGATGCAGGACTTATGATGCCGGTTTATACACCTGGCAGCAATGATATCGCAAACGGTATGGCTCATCTTTATCTGGTTTCTGATGCCGGAAATGCTTGTGACGATGCAAGAGATACCCTTAATTTGGTTATTCATCCAAGTCCTGTTGCAACCCTTACAGCAGCAGCAACCGTATGTAAAGGTGACAGTATTCAGCTTGGTTTCGCAATTACAGGAACTGCCCCATTCCAGGTAACCATGGGTGGAGGCGAAATGGTAACTGTTCCTGCCAACAGCTGGCAACAATGGGTGAAGCCGGTTTCTGACCTTACTTATTCTGTAGCTTCAGTAACTGATGCCAATGGATGTGTTGGAACAACACCTGCTTCCGCAGCCGTGCATGTACTTCCTTCACCTGCTCTGAATATGGCCCAGGATACAAGCATTTGTGCCACCTTACACTTAGCCTTGATCCTCATGTGCAAGGTGCAGTAAGTTACAGCTGGGCTCCGGGTGGCCAGACTTCTGCAACAATTAATGTTGATACAACCGGTTTCGGACTCGGAGTTCATGATTTTACAATCCATGCAACCGGTTCAAACGGATGTATTACTACAGCTACAATCAGCGCCAACTTCCGCGATTGTACAGGTATCGAAGATTTGGTTGGGAATATCCGCTTCTCAGTTTATCCTAATCCAAATAGCGGGAAATTTGCAGTCTCTTTCGGTTCTGATTCCCAGGAAGAAGTAAGCCTCCGTATTTTCAGCCAGTCCGGTGCCACGATAGTTCAGTATGACAATCTGCCGGTTAATGGGTCAATGATAAAATCATTTGATCTGAAGAATATGGCTGCAGGTACATACTTGCTGCAACTGGAAAATAATCATAACAGGGTAGTTCGGAAAATAATGATAGTGAAGTAGTATACCCTGATTCAATTAGAAATCCCGTAACAATTCAAACTGTTACGGGGTTTTTTATTTTCGGCAGGTAAGTTTGATGAAAATATTTCCTTACATATTACTTTACTTTCGATATGTCTCTGCATTTGTTTGGATGAATTTATCAGGAAATGTAATTTATAAACGTTCTAAATTTTTATAATTGCTTGTTTTATAGGTATCAAACATAAAATTCACTTTAAATTCTTCCTAATTTCGTCATGTGCTTTAGACTGAAAATCCAATGCAAAGTCATTGAGAAACAGATGGTTCTCTCAGGCAATGCTTTATCTGCATTTTTACTAGCAAACGCAGTATAGGGTCTCACTAATAATAGCTGCACTAATCAATCAGTATTCAACCAAACAAAACTCCAATGAAAATCAAGAGATTTACACTGATCGGCGTTCTTCCGATTCTTTTTTTCATGCTGTTTTTCAACTTCTCAAACTCCTCTTCTGCTGAGAAGGTGACTTATCCTGATAGCTGGGGCAATCAGGGATTCACCCTTATGCAACAAAGTCCGGCAGGGGTGTCACTCAATTTCTCAGTGAAGGAATTTACTTTCCGCGATCAGCTGATTAATGGTGAGTCAATGAGAGTTATCGATCTGCCCGGTAATTTCTTCAGAATGATGAAGGAGCGCCAAACCTTCCATCTATCAGCCGCTATGTTGCAATTCCTCGTGGAGCTACAGCCCATGTTGAGATTGTTAGCGTCAGGACGGAGACATTCCAGCAGGTAGAAATGGCACCAGCTCCCCATATCCCTCTTGATACAGACCGTGGACCTCTGCAGTACAATCGCAAGACTTCCATTTATTCAAAAAATGCCTATTATCCAACACAGCCTGTAACTCTTTCCTCATCATCAAAAATGAGAGGTGTTGACGTTGTTTTGGTTAGCATCACTCCCTGGCAGTATAATCCTGTTACCAAGGAATTGGTTGTTTACCGCGATCTGCAGGTAAATGTGACTTTTGAAGGAGGTAACGGCGAATTTGGTGAAACACGCCTCAGGAATCGCTATTGGGATCCCATTATAAAGGATAACATCCTGAATGCAGAATCACTGCCGCTTGTTAACTACAACGAACAGGCTGCCAACAGGGCTTCATCTGAAGATACAGGATTTGAATACCTGATTATTATCCCTAATGATCCTATTTTCAAGCAGTGGGCTGATACAATTAAAGATTTCCGCACCGAACAGGGAATTCTTACAGGAATTGTTACTCTGCAACAAATAGGAGGAAACACTACTACCATTATTGAGAATTACATCAATAATGCATATAACACCTGGCAAATTCCTCCAACTGCAATCCTTCTGATGGCAGACTTTGGAACAAACGCACAAAATAGTATTCCTTCCCCAATCTGGGATAACTACTGTGCTTCCGATAACATTTATGCAGATGTTGATAATGATGATATGCCAGAGATTGTCTTCGCCAGAATGACGGCCAATGATGGCAATCAGCTTAAAATCATGGTTCAGAAATTCAAGAACTACGAAATGGCCCCTCCAACTCAGTCCAGCTTCTACAATAATCCTGTGACGGCTTTGGGATGGCAAACTGAGCGTTGGTTCCAGATTTGTTCTGAGGTTGTTGGCGGATTCTGGAAAAATGTTCAGGGTAAGGATCCTGTCAGAATAAATGCCGTTTACGATGGAAACCCCAATGTGGATCCTTGGTCGACAGCAACTAATACCAGTACCGTTCTTTCTTATTTCGGACCAAACGGTTTGGGATATATACCTGCTACTCCTCAGGAACTGGGAGGATGGGACGGAGGTAATGCAGCTGATGTTAATGCTGCCCTCAATGCAGGAGCCTTTATGCTTCAGCATCGTGACCATGGAATGGAAACCGGATGGGGCGAGCCTTCATATACCAATTCGAATATAAGCAGTCTTACCAATGTTGGTAAACTTTCCTACATCATGTCAGTTAACTGTCTGACAGGTAAGTATAACTGGACCAGTGAATGCTTTGCTGAAAAATTCCACAGATATACCTATAATAATCAGTTTGCAGGTTGTGTGGGCATTCTTGCAGCATCCGAAACATCCTACTCCTTCGTAAATGATACCTATGTATGGGGACTATATGATAATTTGTGGCCTGATTTTATGCCTGGCTACGGAGCTATGTATGAAGAACGCGGTGTTTTGCCTGCATTCGGCAATGCAGCCGGTAAATACTTCCTGCAGCAGTCCTCATGGCCATACAATACTGGCAATAAGGAAGTAACCTACAACCTGTTCCATCATCATGGAGATGCCTTCCTCACCGTATTCGCTGAGGTTCCACAAGTTCTCAGCGTTACCCATGAGCCGATTATGATCAGCTCAGCCATCAGTTTCGATGTAACCGCTGATGCAGGTGCCTTTATCGCTATGACCTACAATGGTGAAATCATCGGAACAGCCACTGCAACAGGTTCTGTTGTAGGAGTTCCCATTAGTCCTGTTCCTGTCGGTGCCACTATTAAAGTTGTAGTCACCAAGCAGAATTACTATCGCCACTACTCAGAAGTGCTGGTCATTTCTCCTGAAGGTCCATATGTTGTTACCGATTCACATACTGTTAACGATCCTCTCGGAAACAACAACCAGCATCTGGATACTGGTGAAGAAGCCTTCCTCTCCCTCGCAGAAAGGAATCTGGGTAATTCCTCATCACTCAATACCATCGTAACTGTTCAGCTCTCTGATCCTTATATCACTTTCCTGGATAATACCGAGGATTATGATACTGTTCCCGCACAGCAAATCAAGACTGTTGCCGATGGATTCAGGGTAAAGATTGCCGACAATGTTCCAAATATGCATGCTGTTTTGGCAACTGTAACTGCTACAAACGGAACTGAACAATGGAACAGCCATATTATGGTTGAAGTCTGGGCTCCTGCTCTTACTGTTGGCAATATCGTTATTGATGATTCTCAGGGTGGAAACAACAATGGACGACTCGATCCGGGTGAAACTGCTGATATCAGGATTACCACGGGCAATTCCGGATTATCCGCTGCAATGAATGCAGTAGGTTCATTGTCACTTACTTCAGGTTTTATCAGCCTGAATAACACAACCTGTGCATTGGGCAATATCAACCCATTGGGTTCCGCTACAGCTATTTTCAATGTTACCGTTAATCCGACTACGCCTGCAGGTTTGCCTGCCGGACTGATCTATACCGTTAATGCAGCTGCATACAGTGCTCAGAAAACCTTTAACATTCAGGTCGGACTTGTTGTAGAAGATTGGGAAACCGGAGATTTTACCAAGTTCAACTGGACGTCAGGTGGAAACCAGCCCTGGACAATTACCAATGTTGGCCCTTATGAAGGCGTTTACTCGGCTAAATCAGGAGCTGTCACTAATTCACAGAGCTCACAGCTGATTATTCAGTATAATGTTCCCAGTTCTGACAGCCTCAGATTTACCTGCAAGGTTTCTTCAGAAGCCAGCAAGGATTATCTGAAATTCTATATGGATAATGTTCTCAAGGGATCCTGGGCAGGTAATGTGAACTGGAATAAGATCGCAATTCCTGTAAGTCCGGGAACACACCTTTTCAAATGGGTTTACAGCAAGGATGCAACCGGAGCCGGTGGAAATGACTGTGCATGGCTTGACTTCATTATCTTCCCTGTGCCTTTGGTTACCACATCCTACGCAGGTTCCGATGATTTTGCCTGCACAACGTCTCCTTACCAGTGTTCAGGCAATGCAGCCAATTATAGCTCTGTTTCCTGGTCAACACTTGGAACCGGAACATTCAACAACCCTGCAGTTCTTGATCCTCAATACACTCCAAGCAGCAACGACATTGCAGCTGGATTGGTGAAGCTTGTCCTCTCTGTAACCGGTGTTTCAGGGGTTTCAACTGATACCCTGAATCTGCAGTTTGTACAGCCTTCACAAGCAATGGCCGGTACAAACAGCACAGCCTGCGAAGCTGCAGGATTCTCATTGTCTTCAGCAACTGCTTCAAATTATTCCAATGTTACCTGGACAACCTCAGGAACCGGCTATTTCAGTGATGCCCATACCCTGAATCCAGAATACATCCCAAGTGCAGCAGATGCTTTGACGGGATCAGTTACTCTTACCCTAACTGCAGCTAACCAGGCATGTACACCCGCTACATCATCCCTGCAGCTAACAATTTATCCGGCGCCTTTGGCTGAAGTCACAGAAGCAAATGTTGTATGTGAAGGTTCAGCTGGCTCAGTGTATTCAACAGCAGCCAACGCAGGTGCATCCTATATCTGGACTATTAATGGCGGTACCATTGCTTCAGGTGCAGGAACTAATCAGGTAACTGTCAACTGGGGTGCTGCCGGACAGGGAACAGTAATGCTCGCCGAAACTTCAGCTCATAACTGTCAGGTACTGGTTTCAAATCCTGTAACCATCAATGTTAAGCCTGTACCGGTTATTGCCGGTGAAATGGAGAACTGTGCAGGTGTTACCAGAACATATACCACTCCTGCGGTTGCCGGACATTCATATCATTGGAATGTAAATGGGGCAACTATAGCTTCAGGACAAAATACCAATGAGATCAGCATTGTATGGGATCAGGTTGGATCATATGCAGTTACTGTTACCGAAACTGTAGATGCAACTCTATGTTCAAATGAGAATATTGCAACTGTGGCTGTCAATGCTTTACCTCAGATTCCTGCTATACCTCAGGGAGCAGCTGAAGCTGACCTTTACCTTGTTGGAACTACAGATTATACGGTAAGCGTTATTGCCGGAATGACCTTTACATGGCAACTGCTCCCTGCAGAAGCAGGTATTATTGCCGGTAATGGAAACAGTGCAATCGTTACCTGGAACAGCTCATACAGGGGCAATGCAACTGTAAGTGTAAAAGCTTCCAATAACTGTGGTGAAAGCAGCTGGTCCGAATCCAGGACTACACGGGTATTCAGTTCACTTGGAATTGGAGATAACTCCTCAATTGCCGGAATCCAGGTTTCACCCAATCCAAATCATGGTGAATTCAGGTTAACGATAACTCCAAAGTCCTCCGACCTTATTTCCTTCAGGATTTCCAATTCACTTGGGGTTCTGGTATTCGAAAAGAAAGGCCTCAGTGGACGACTCCATTCAGAAGACCTCAAGCTGAATCTCTCCTCCGGAACCTATACAATTCAGGTTGAAACCGGCGCCGGGACTGCAACAGCAAGGTTTGTGGTGAAGAATTAACTGTAATTGTTAATATCATTTTTATAAAGAGCCAGGCTGACAGCCTGGTTTTTTATTTTTATGCCGATAGCATTAGAGGAACAAGCATCTTGTTAGTAACGAATTAATTCACAGAAAAAAACTTTAAAAAATCTTTGATAAAGCCTATTACTAATCTCCAAAGTAGCTATAAACATATGTCAAGGCAATCAAGACACCGGGATGACTTCCAGGACTACTCTCTTACTCTTCCTAGCTCACTTACTCGTATACTCCGCAAGGGCTGTTTCCGGGAACTGGGAACCCATTGGGTCTCAGGAACCGGCGGCGGCCCTTGTTCTTTTTAATCAGTCATCCCCGGAATCCTCATCTCTTGGTTCAGTTACCCTTTCATTACCAGGCTTTTATACAGAAGAATCTGTTACAGGCAATCAGACAATCAAGCTTCCTTTGCTTGAAAATTCTTCACCGATTCTGAAAGCCGGAGCACCTGATCTCAGCAAACTTACTATTACCCTCACAATCCCAGCCACAGGAAACCTGGTCCCAACCCTGATTTCCTCAAGCTTCATCGATTACCCTGATTTTAATATTCCTCCCTCCGCCGGAAACATTCTGCATGACGGAAAGCCCATTCAGGTATTGCAGGGTTCAGAATATACAACCAATAGCTTTTTCCCCGGAAATTTATACACTCTTGCTGATCCCTATATCGGCAGGAATACCAGGTATCAGTCAGTGCAATTGTTCCCTTTCCAGTACAATCCTGTTACTCATGTACTCAGGGTGTATCATGATATGGAGATTGCCCTGGTTCCTGAAGCTGGAAATGGAATCAATGAACTTGGAGCCGGTGACCTTGTCATGACTTCACTGAAGGGACTCGAGCATCATGCAATAAACACTTCTATTGATAAGGTATATAAAGGAAGAAGCCTCCCCAATGAACTTGGAAGCATGCTTGTCATTTGTCCTGTCGCCTATCAGGAAGCCATGAAGCCATTTGTGGAATGGAAGCTGAAAAGCGGCATCGAATGTATAATGGAAGATGCATCAAGGTATACCACCGCTGAACAATTGGCCGCTTTTATTAAGGAAACCTATTACAATCATACGGATCTATCCTATGTATTACTGGTGGGTGATGCTTCTGATGTTCCTACTTATACATACCCACTTGGATCTTCTGATAACTATTACTCCTACCTTGCCGGCAATGACCACTATCCCGATCTCTATGTAGGCCGATTCTCAGCCTCTACAGTGAGGGATGTTGAAGTACAGGTAAAGAGGACCATTCAGTATGAACAGGCTAACCTTGCATCCTCTGACTGGCTTTCAAATGCAACGGGTATAGCTTCCACTCTTTCACCGGGTGATGATGGCGAGGCAGACTACCAGCATATCCGAAACCTATTAAATCAGCTCACCACCAATAATTACTCAACCGGATCTGAATTCTTTGATGGAAGTCAGTCGGGACAAGATCTGGATGGCGACCCAACAACGCAGTCAATACTGAATCATTTCAATGAAGGCACTGGACTGATAGTTTATGCCGGTCATGGTTCCACCTCTGCATGGGCTACCGGTCGCATTACCAGAAGTGTGGTCAATTCGTTGAATAACAAGGGTATGTTCCCTTTCATCTGGTCAGCAGCATGTGAAGCCGGTAATTTTGCCGGATCCTATTGCCTGGCCGAATCCTGGCTGCAGGCCTCCACTAGTGCCGGAGAACCTTTGGGTGCTGTGGCTGCTCTCATGGCTTCAGGAACGCAGACAAGCTATCCACCCATGGAAGGACAGGATGAAATGGTAAGACAATTGTCGGAAACAGGAAAAAATGGCAATGGCCGCACCTATGGGGGGCTTTCGGTGAGCGGGATGTACAGGATGAATGATGTTTACGGAGATGCTGGTTATGATATTACCGATACCTGGATTCTTTTCGGAGATCCTTCGCTTCAGGTTCGTACGGCCACTCCAACTGCCATACAGGTTCAACATTCCGGAAAATATGGTCTTGGAATGCCGGATTATGAAATCAATACCTCCATTTCTGTGGGTTATGCTACCCTGACCTGCAATGGTAAGATACTAGGCAAGGCCGGAGTACTCGGTGGAACGGCTGTAATTCCAGTTATTAACCAGCCTGAAACTGATGAAATCATCCTGACTGTAACCAGTTTCAACTGCATTCCTTTTACCGCTGCAATTGAACTTGTAAAGCTTCCAGGTATGCCTTTGAGTTTGAGCCCTGTCAATCACAGCCATCGCAATACCATTTCTGGCAAATTAACCTGGACAGCAGGCTTTGGTGCAATGCCGGAATACTATAAGGTATATATGGGGACTAACAATCCTCCTGACAATATTTTGAATGGGTTGATCTCAGTGAACAATACCATAAATTTCCCAAAGCATCTCGAATACGGAACTACTTACTTCTGGAAGCTCGTTGCAGTAAATGAATCAGGCAGTACAGAAGGAGATGTAATGCAGTTTGAAACTATCGGCAGTCCGGAAGAAGATTTTGAAAATTACTCAAATGGTAATTCACCATGGACGGCACTTGGCAATTCATCATGGTTGCCTGATTCCCAGACAAGCTTCCACGGACAGAAATCAATCCGCTCAGGGATAATAGGTAATTCAGAGACATCTTCGCTGCTGTATCCCTGCGAAGTTGCCCAATGCGATTTTGTAGGTTTCTGGCTTAAGGTTTCCTCTCAGGAAGAAAGTGATAAACTGATGTTCTTCATCGATGGAATACTTGCCGGCGAATGGAGCGGCATTCTCGATTGGACCTATGCTTCATTCAAGATAGATGCAGGCTCCCATCAGCTTGAATGGAGATATTCAAAGGATGATAATGGCAATGCCGGCTCCGATGCTGCATGGCTGGATGATATAAGCCTTCCGTTGCATTCAGCTCTCACACTTTCACTCGAAAATCAGGGCTCAATTTGTGAAGGACAAGCTTTTGAGCCTGATCTTTCACTGAGCAACTTTAATTATTTGCTATGGGAAACCAATGGCGATGGAACTTTTGATGATAACAGGCTTGAGCATCCAGGTTACATTGCTGGTTCATCTGATATTGAAAATGGGTCAGTTGAACTAAAGCTAACTGCATTCAGTTTTGAAGGTTGTCCCACATTGACTTCAAGCGTTGAATTGCACCCACAACCCCTCCCTGTTATTCAACTGCCTTCAGATACAATCGTATCAGAGAACGCAAGTCTGGTTTTGGACGCATCATCAGCAGGTTCCGGAACTTATCTCTGGCTTCCCTACAATGTTGAATCTCCTTCTATTCTTGTGGATACCATGGGACAGGAAAGAGGCAGCAAGACTCTTACCCTGAAGGTTACCGGAGAAAATGGCTGCATCGCAACCAAAACAATGAAGGTGCATTTCGTTTCCGGTAACGGAATAGATAATTTCCTTGTATACCCTAATCCTTGTCCGGGAACATTTACCATTGAACCTGAAAGCGGTGCTGCCCGTCTCGACGGAATAAGGTTAATAAACAGCGAAGGCAAAGTAGTATGGCAAAAGGAAGGTGTAACTGAAATCATTAATACTTCCAGTTTTACCCTGCCTGAATTGCCCACTTCAACATATTATCTGGTACTGCAGAATTCTGCGGGTAAGTTTACCCGTCAGTTGATCGTTCAATAGGTTCTGCACTTATTAGTCAAACCCGGCACAGTCGCGTCCAGCAGAGTGGATTCCTGACTGTCCGGGTTTATTTTTTTTCTTCCCTGAAATAAAGCTTTCCTGCAATGCAATCTTGATAGATACCTCGCAATTTTCTGTTGGTAAGGTTAATTGTCATACCAAGGATGGTGCAGCATATGACATTTTATTTCGTAAATCCGGTTCAACCTGTCTTTGATATGGGTACGACTTGCTTACCCAAAACGAAAGAAAATAAAAAAAGCACTTTGTCGGAGAGGACAAAGTGCTCAAATTTAACCAAATGCCCTTGTGAAATGTAGAGGTATTTCAACAAGGGAACACCGACCGCAAGTAGGTTATCTTGTCGGTCTGTACCAAAAACCCACTGCAAATATACCCTATAATTTCCCCAAATCAACAAGTAACTGCAATTTTTTTCCAATCTAAATTAAAATATTTTGATTTCTTCGATATGGAATTGTTATCTGACAAGCGATGTAAGGTATTTTGACGATTTTCAGGACTTTATAAATTTTTTCAATTACTTGTAAATCATTGGTAAATATTGATATTTTCTGTTTCATTTTCCTTGCTGATTCATTTTAAGATGCCTGGTCCGTAGTTCCATATTTATGCCGAAAGGTGCAAAGCGGGCTGAAAAAAATCTTCCATTTCAAATTCATTGTGATTTAATCTCTTTATGGGTTCAATTCCCCGCAGCTTGCTGCGAGATATTCTTATTTTAGTTGTTTGGTGAATACAGAATTCAGGAGTCAGAATTTGAAAATTTGGTTGTTATTCTGAATTCTGTCCGCCAGCCGGCGGATGAATTCTGATACCCCGCAGCTTGCGGCGGGGTTCTTCATTATAAACTCAATGTAAACACCACGCTATTTCAGTTAATTCTTACTTTTGAGAATCCAATAAAATCCTCCGGTTATGAAGTCTTTCTTCAAATTCAGCTTGCTTTTCCTTTGCTCTCTGTTTTCACTAACATCTTTCTCGCAGGTTCAGGATCCGAATAATGGACTGAAGCACTACATGACGCCTGAAGAGGCATTGCGGAAAAATGAAATTGGTAGAAGTTTCGTTGAAACTGATCCTCCTTCCGGAATCATCAGGAATGTTGAGGAATTCGGTCCGACAGAAAGCGTTCTGATCCGGTATCCCTTTGGTATTCCAATGAGTCTGATCAAGGAGATGGCAAAGGATGGAAAGGTGATTACCATTGTGAACAGCGCTTCCCAGCAGACTACCGTGAATTCTCAATATCAGTCGAATGGCGTGAATACTGCCAATTGCTCTTACCTGATTGCAAATAGTGATTCATACTGGACCCGGGATTATGGTCCATGGTATATAACTTACGGGGATAACCAGACCGGAATCGTCGACTTTCCCTATAACCGTCCCAGGCCCAATGATGATGAAGTCCCAAAGAAAGTGGCTCAGTTGCAGGGGATAGAATGGTTCGGAATGAACGTGATCCATACCGGTGGCAACTACATGACCGATGGGATGCATCAATCCTCATCAACAACCCTGGTGTGGGAGGAAAACCCAACACAAACCCATGAACAGGTAGCACAGAAAATGCATGATTATTTGGGAATCGATAATTACATGGTTGAAGAAGATCCCAATGGAACCTATATCGATCATATTGATTGCTGGGGCAAATTTCTTGGTCCAGATAAGGTTCTGATCAGAAAGGTGCCGGTTTCACATCCGCAATATTCGATGATTGAAGCTACAGCTTCATTTTATGCATCACAGATTTCATCCTATGGAACACCTTACAGGGTTTATAGGGTGAACACCCCCAATGATGAGCCCTATACCAATTCATATATCATGAACAATAAGGTATTCGTGCCTTTCATGGGGACTGCCAACGATGCAGGTGCATTGCTTGCCTATCAGCAGGCAATGCCGGGCTACCTTATCTCAGGTTATCTTGAACTGTCATCGGCAAGCTGGGAATCAACGGATGCATTGCATTGCCGGACACATGAAATGTCGGACAGGGGAATGCTTTATATTGAACATATGCCACTTTCAGGAACACTTCCGGCTCAGGCTGGGTATACCATTACTGCCAATATAACTGCATTCAGTCAGCAGGCGGTCTATCCGGATTCAGTATGGGTTATTTACAAGGTAAATGGCGGTTCCTATGATACACTGAATATGGTAAACACCTCTGCCAACCATTATTCAGCAACCATACCAGGACAAATGGAAGGAAGCACCATCGCCTATTATATTCACGCCGAAGATGCATCCGGAAGAAGTGAAAACCATCCTTTTATCGGTGCTCCTGATCCCCATAAATTCGAGATAGCCGTTTCCAATCCACCTGATATTGTTGTATCACCGGATACACTGTTTTATTCCAGCTTCGAGGAATTGTACTTTGGGAAGGAGTTTAAAATCCTGAATTATACATCGCAGCCGGTTTCTGTAACCAGCATTACATCCGAAGGAACGGCTTCCTTGCCCTGGTATATCGATCCTTTTACTCTTAATCTGCCATATGCAATGGCCCCGGGAGAAAATCTCACCTTAAACGTGAGGGTACATTTGCAGGCAGGCAAGACAGAATGGGTATGTGATCCTCTTTCGGTAGCAACTGAAACCAGTCTGCATCAGGTCATGATTTGTGCTGATCCATCTGTTCTCACTTCAAGGGATAAATATCGGAATACTGATAATTCAGTTTCTGTATTCCCCAATCCTGCTGCTACTTCTGCAACTTTTACTTACTGGATGGGGAATGAGGGAAAGTTGCAGCTTGAGATTTACTCTCTGGCTGGCAAGAAGGTGTATTCAAAGGAAGCTTCTTATCATTCTCAGGGAATTCATTCTGAGGAATGGGATCTCACCGATTCTCAGGGGAACCGACTCTCGCCCGGATTGTATTTCTATTCACTCATTGCCGGAACGAAACACTATACCGGCAAGATTTCTGTAACCCGGTAAGGAGATTGACTGATAGATAATTAGTATTCATCAAAAGAAAATAGCGGTGATAAACAGGAAAGATGTTCAATCCATTGTGAAAGGCGATCCAAAAGTTGTCAGGGCATGGGTGATGTATGATTGGGCCAATTCGGTATACCAGCTTACCATTGCATCAGCTATATTTCCAATCTATTACAACGCCGTTACCCGGCATGGTACCGATTTCACTGTTTCGTTTTTCGGTGTCGAAATTGTCAATACAGTTCTGTATTCCTGGTCGATAGCAGCAGCTTACCTCGTGGTGGCACTGGGTTCGCCCTTGTTTTCCTCCATGGCTGATTTCACAGGCAGAAGGAAAGGCTTTATGAGGGCTTTTACGATTATTGGTGCTGTAGCCTGCGGACTCCTCTATTTCTTCGATTCGAACCATATCGAGCTTGGGATTCTGGCTTTCACTTTGGGGACGATTGGCTATGGGGGAAGTATTGTATTCTATAATTCATTTCTCCCTGTAATTGCTGAGCCTGAGGATCAGGACAGAATCAGTGCCAGGGGTTATTCAATGGGATATCTTGGGGGAGTCGTCCTGCTGTTGTTCAACCTTTGGATGATAATGATGCCTGACCTTTTTGGTTTTACGAAAGATTCCGACATGCCTGCAAGGATCTCTTTCCTTACCGTATTCCTTTGGTGGTTTGGATTCTCCACCATGACCTTTCGCCATCTTCCCAAATACACCTACCGAAAAAGGATGCAACGTGCCAGTGTTCTTACCAATGGATACAAGGAACTAAGGGTTGTGTTCAATCAGGTGCGGAAATCCTATAAACTGAGCGTGTATCTCATCGGTTTCTTTTTCATGATGATGGGAACCCTCACCACAATGTTCATGGCAGCTACTTTCGGCGAAAAGGAACTTGGATTGAAGGAAGGAGTGCTTATTCCCACGATTCTCGTGATTCAACTGGTGGGAATGTTTGGGGCCTGGTCCTTCGCAAGATTGTCGGGCAAAATTGGAAACCTGAAAGCCCTGATTATTTCTGTGGTCATGTGGATGTTCATCTGTATTTATGCCTACACAATTACAGGTGCTGCTGGCTTTGTAACCGCTGCATTCTTCATAGGTATCGTAATGGGTGGATCCCAGTCGCTGGCGCGTTCCACCTATTCAAAAATGCTCCCCGAAACCACTGATCATACTTCTTTCTTCAGCTTCTATGATGTGATGGAGAAACTGGCCACTGTTGCCGGGACTTTCAGCTTTGGTATCATTGAAGCCCTCACCGGTAGCATGCGCTACTCTGTACTTGCCATCACCATTTTCTTCGCCATCGGACTGCTTTTCCTGCTGATGCTTCTCAGAAAAACAAATTCTGTGAAGGAGGGTGTGACTGCCTGAAGTCAAAAACAGTTTGAGGATGCGAAGCGTAGCGAAGTCCGCCGCCTGGCGGATGAGGATGCGAAGCGCAGCGGAGTCCGCCGCCTGGCGGATGGAGATGTGGAGATGTGGAGATGTGGAGATGTGGAGATGTGAGGATGTGAAGATGAGCAACATAGCGAAGTCAGCCGGCTGGCGGATGCAGATGTGGAGATGTGAGGAGATGTGAGGATGTGCAGCGTAGCGAAGTCCAACGGCTGGCGTATGAAAATGGAGTTGTATTATACACTTTCAAAATCAGTGTAAATCCGTTTCATCTGCGTCATCCGTGTTCTAATTGTTGCTACTTGCAAGAATTTGGAACCCCGAACTTTCCGCTACTTCCCGAACGTAATCGTGCTCAGCAACTGAAGATTATTCAGATCGGTATAGTCATACTGATAAATTCCGTCAGTAGTCATGCAAACCAGTACACCATTCATCGGGATGACATCCCTTGCCTGAATGGAACTGAATGTACTGAGCAGATGCTCATCAATCCTGAGAGGATCAGTGGCGTCATATATCTTTAATCCGGCAGAACCATCACATACAAAGAGTTTCTTGTTGTCGATACCGAGTCCGTAAGGTTCAGTCATGGGATAGCTTCTTACCAACTGCGGACTGGTTATAACATGAAGGTCTATCACATCCATCAGATTCTGGAAATTTCCGCAATTATTGCCGGCACGCATGGTAACATAGGCCATATTGTCCTGAACTACAACCGGATCGCAACTCTGCATATGATTATATTCAGTAATGTAGGTTGGGGTAGCAGGATTGTTTAGTGAGTAAATCAGCATTCCGGTTTGAGTCCCGATAAAGAGATTGGTCTGATCAATGAATACAGTTTCAACCATTCTCTGCAGTTGAATCTTGGAGCCTGCAACAGGTGCTGTCGGATTGGTGATGTCAATCACCTGCATGTCGGTTTGGTTAAGTCCATAGAACTGATCCCCATAAATAATAAATCTGGCAAGGGATCCGCCAACACCAATGATTTGAGTGGAGGAGGAAGTAAGATCCATGCTTCCGCTAACCATATTGCTGGCCTTATCGTAATAGAAGTATCTGTAGCCACCTCCTGCTCCGGCATCTTCCGTCACTTCCTGCACCTGCCATCCGGTGATGACGCCCTTTGCCTGGTCTATTCCGGTAATCGGGTAGGTGTAATCAGTTTCAGGAATGGTGTATGGGAAAATATTCTGGATACGGGCTATTTCGATAGGATTGTTAACGTCGCGGATATTAATTACGACCAGATCAACATAGCTGTCGGCATAGAGGAAATTTCCCTTTATAGCCATATCCACATTCCCTGGAATATCAATGAAACTTAGGTTCACCGGGGCAGCTGGATTTGAATTATCGTAGATATGGACTCCCTTGTACTTTTCATTGATGAAGAGGTATTGATCGCGCACTGCTATTTTCCCGGGTGTACCGACCTCTGTCGGACTGGTAGCCTTGATTGCCAGTCGCATTTCATCATAGGTCATATAGGTTGGGACGTAGGCTG
The DNA here is from genome assembly GCA_016707705.1 of Bacteroidales bacterium. GTDB lineage: Bacteria > Bacteroidota > Bacteroidia > Bacteroidales > UBA4417 > UBA4417. Next base: position 2,983 of record JADJHD010000016.1, on the reverse strand, counting down.
TGTAGGTACGTCTTTCTACAAAACTATCCTTGCAGGAAAAAAGTCCTGTAGCCAGCAACAATAAGGCTATAAATTGGAATCCCTTGGTTTTCATAATGTTGAAATTTTAGGTTATGTCTTGATTATCGGAACAGGAATCCGATGGATACGTTAATTCTTTTAAGATGATCAATTCTGGTCATTGACTCGGATGTACTTTGACCAGAATACCATGGGTAGTATTCAGTGTAGGTGCGAAGCTTCTGATATCGGAATCCAACAGAAAAGAGCAGTGACAGACTATTGTGGAAATCCTTTCGAAGTCCCATTCCGGCTGATGCCAGAATTCCACCTTTGTACTCCGGGTTTGCCCAATAGTCATTATATGGTTTTGACAATGGGAAACTATAGCCGCCCTTTGCATAAATGTAAGGGGTAAGTCCGGTCTTAAGCATGTAATAATTGAATTCTGCATAAACCGGCAGAACCTGATAGGAGAAAAACTCAACCCCGGTACCCAGTCCTGCGCTCATCCTGTTTGCAAAGAGGTAGGAAGTATTGAAATTAAAACCAAGAGAGCTGCTGCTTCCTCCGAGGAATGAAACAGAACTGCCCAGAGTTATTCCTTTCTGGGGCTCATTATTTGCATTTCCCATCAGTTTATAGGCAGTCTTCTCAACCTCCGAAACCGGGAAGACCAATACGTTATGTCCAATAATCTCTATTTTAACTTCCTTGCCTTCAGTGTATTCCAATATTTTACCATAAAGAATGCTGCCATTTTTCAGGTACACGGCATCCTGTCCTTTTTCCTGAGCCTGAATTAAGCCGGGAAACAGAGTACAGAGGAAAAAACTTAAAAGAAAGGAAATTGAGCGAAAACTTTGCATGGAAGGATTTCTTTATCAGGTTTATAGGGCCAATTTTATGAAAAAGGGTTGCATGGAATTCGATTAATTGTAAAGAAATTTCTCCTTCTGAAAAATACTTCTTCAACAACTATATCAGTCTCATTCATATTCTGTTATTATTGGTTGGGAACGGCATTCATAAAGCATTTGAAAATAATTGGATTGTATGAGATAATCTGGTTTCAGGAGTCGATATTTTAAATTTTAACATTCCATCTGGTATCTTGCTTTCATCCTAAAATCATAGTATCTTTACTATAGATAGGATTATTTGCATAGTTGTCCGGGATATACTTCATTTTTTTGACGAAAGTCTCACTTGTTTCCATTTTTTAGATACTATTCAAAATGATCAATCTTTCCAGTTTTCTCACAAACTTTAAGAAGAAATACAGTTTTGCATTCCGGATAACACTTATTTATATTGTGCTGGGTGTGCTCTGGATTCTGTTTTCTGACCGGTTTATGTTTCTTCTTTTCAAGGATACGCATACTCTCAACCTTGTTTCTACCTATAAAGGCTGGTTCTATGTACTGCTAACCGGCTGGTTGTTGTTTTTGCTGGTCCGGCGGGAAATGAATAAGCGCAATGCAATTGAAGCACAACTTATAGAGGCAAGGGAAAAAAGCGGAAGAATCTGAAAAACTGAAAACGGCTTTTCTGATAATATCTTACGAAATTCACTCACTTAATGCAATCATTGGCTTTCTGACTTGATTGTAAACTCCTTGATCTAAGCGAGGATCAGCGCAGCAGTTTCTCGAGCTTCCATTAAAAGAGGAACCACTGATTTGATCGATACCATTGAGGATATTTTGATTATTTCGCGAATTCAAACCGGGCAAATCCAGTTGTTTGCAAATATTGGAGATGTAATTGGACTATTGGAAGAGATGCAGGAATACTTTATTGCGCAAATGCAGAACCAGAAAGGAAAATCTAATATTCCACTGTTGTTTGAACATTCTCTGGAAATGAATCAGCGAATGGTTCTCATTGATTTCAGGCATCTCAAGCAGGTTCTCAATAAACTGATTGGCAACGCCATCAAGTTTACTGATGAAGGCAGTATCCTATTAAAATGTGAGCTGAAATCAGAGAAAGAATTTCTGTTCACGGTAAGCGATACCGGTTGCGGAATCCCTGATGTGAAAAAGAGTGTTGTATTTTCTCCTTTCAGACAGGCAGATGAAACAGTGCTGAGCAAGAAAACAGGAGGTAGCGGACTGGGATTATCCATTGCCAAAGGACTGGTGGAACTTATGGGAGGAAAAATTTGGTTTGAATCGACAGCAGGAAAGGGCAGTATTTTTAGCTTTACAATTCCGTTTCAGACTGTTGGCAAATTGTAATCTAATGAATTTTCGCAATAGATAATTCCGGTTCAATATCAATATTTTATAGACCTGTATATGTATCCCAGATTATTTAACCTCTTGCTTATCTGTATGATCTTTGTAGCATCCTGTAAGCCAAAGGAAGCTACTCACAACAATAAACTTGGTGTAGCTTTTGAGAAATTCAGACAGCAGGAGAAATTTCTTGCTGAACCCGGATCACTGTATACGGGATTGGCAGATTCGTCACTGCGACCAGTGCTGAGTGAAAAACTCAACCAGACAGCTACTGATTTTGAGAAACTTACCCTGAGTGGAAAGGCATCGGATGAAGATTACCAGAAGGCCATAGGGAAAGGGCTCGCCAGGTTTGAAGGTGTCAGTCTAGCGCTGGATACTGAGGATCGGGAGCGTCTCTGCAAATATTTTGAAGAATTAATGGACATTGCAGGAGTGAAGAGTTCCAATGGACAATTGAATACTTTTATGTATGGGTTTGAGTAGCGGGAAGCAAATAGTTATGGGCAAGGCAAAAAATTGACAACACAATTACAAACAGAAATAAAAAATGGGGTCTTATTCTCAAATAACTTTTGCGGACTATCCAGTTCTATCTAACAAGAATTGTTACTAACCAAGAAGTTGTTAATTCAATTTTCCTACCGAAGACTTCCTTGTGAAAAGAGAAAATACTTAACAAGAAATCATGTTTAGTTGGGGAGAATGCTTATATAAATGAAAAAAGGAACTTATGG
>JADJHD010000015.1 GCA_016707705.1 Bacteroidales bacterium | reverse complement strand
GGAAGCAGGTTGTTTGGATATTAACTGCATTTGCCTTGGCGATGATGGTTATGCTGACAGATGTGAAGTTTTTTTCAGCCTTCGCATATATCATCTATGGTGTGATGCTGGTGCTATTAGTAAGCGTTTTGGCTATAGGTACAGAAATTGCAGGTTCAAAATCCTGGTTTCAGATTGGCAGTTTCAGACTGCAACCTGCTGAATTTGCCAAATTTGCGACAACTTTGGCATTGGCAAGGTATCTCAGTGCGCTAAATTTTGATGATAAAAAACTTAAATCCAAAATCATCCCTTTAGTGCTAATGGCCATTCCGGCCTTACTTATTTTGCTTCAGAATGATACCGGATCAGCAATTGTATACGCTGCCCTCGTGCTGGTTCTTTACAGGCAGGGAATGTCAGGATCCATTTTACTGATTGGCATAGCTTTGGCAATGCTTTCCATAGCATCACTTATGTTTGACAGATACTGGGTATTGGGAATTGTGGCATTACTATTAACAGCTCTATTACTTTTTATCAGGAGAAACCGCAAGAATATTGCAATTCTGATTGGCATTCTGATTCTGGCTTCCTCCTATACTTTTGTACTGGATTATGCCTTTCAGAATATTCTGGAACCTCACCAGCGCACCCGTATCAATGTTTTGCTTGGTAAACAAATCGATTTAAAAGGTGCAGGATATAATGTGAATCAATCAAAGATTGCCATAGGTTCAGGTGGATTTACAGGTAAAGGGTTTTTGAAGGGAACACAAACCAAATTTAATTTCGTGCCTGAACAGAGTACGGACTTCATATTTTGTACTGTTGGAGAAGAATGGGGCTTCCTCGGAACTCTCGTAGTTATTTCCTTGTTCATATATCTTTGTGTCAGAATAGTTATGCTGGCAGAACGACAACGATCTGATTTCAGCAGAATATACGGGTATGGAGTCGCGTCCATACTATTCTTTCACTTCTTTGTTAATATCGGGATGACAATTGGTTTGATGCCTGTTGTTGGGATTCCATTGCCATTCTATAGTTATGGAGGATCTTCCCTATGGGCATTCACAATCCTTCTATTTATCTTCATCAAACAGGATGCAAATCGCCTGCAATTAGTTTAATTAACAATTGCAAACCCTTCCAAACTGATACCATCAGGTTCTTCAAGCTGAATAATGCTTAACGATGAAAGTCCAGGCTTAATCATTTAACCAATTCAGTGGGAGCATCCGGAATTTATCGGCCACAGCTATTCCGGATTGGCATAAATGAAGGGCTAGGACTAAGGGATAGATTCTGAAGTCATCCTGAGATAATCTTGAATCATCCTGAAACTCTAATGCTTTGCAGCAAGAAACGATTCTTACTGCACATAAAAAAAACAGGCTGATCATCGACCAGCCTGTTTACATTTTCAAATATATTTTCTAATAGAATAAGGCTCTATTATCTGTTACGTCAGCTTTGTCCTGAAGAATGCTCATCACCTGATTGATGCGAGCCTGGAAGTTCATGCTGATCTGTCTCTTCTGGTTTTCGTAATCCTTGGTTGCCGGAGCATCCTGGAAAGTATCCAGAATAACTACATAAACAGCTTGATCACCAGCAAGCGGAGCTGACATCTGTCCATTTTTCATTGAGAATACCTGTCCGGTAACCTTGGCTTCATGACCATAGCCGGGGATATTCGCAGAGGCGAAAGAAATATCGCTGGTGTCAATCTTCACATTGTATTCCTGAATCAAAGTATTGATGTCCTTCAGTTTAGCAAACTGATTGTTAATCCTCTTGGTAATCAACTCAGCTTTCTTTTCACGAATGACCAGAGGCTCAATTGATTTCTTAAGTACTTCAAGTGGAACAGCACCTTTATCTACAACAGTTTTAACTGCTGCGACAACATAGAGTCCATCTGTGTCAAATACATTCGAGACTGAGCCTTTTTCAGTTTCTTCAAAGAATGCCCAGCGTACAATTTCACGAGCGCGGTCAACTCCAGGAAGTTTGTCGGTCATAGCATCAGTACGATCAGAATTGCGAAGGTCAAGACCTTTATCCTTAACTGCTTTTTCAAATTTATCTATAGTATTATTTTCAGCAGCAAAATTGCTTGCATCATTGAATACCTTTTCAATTGTCTTTGTGCTGGCTTCCATTTTGCGATCAACACTGGCAACCTTGATCTTGGCAATAGGATTCTTCTTGCCGGTGATCTTAATAATATGATAGCCGAATGCTGTTTCAACTTTAACAATATCGCCAACAGTGCCTTTTAAAACTGCATTGTTGAATGGGGCAACCATACCTCCATCAAGGAACCAATCAAGATCTCCTGCCTTTTTCTTTGCAGTTTCATCATCAGAAACAGTAGAAGCAACAGCTTCGAAACTGGTGGGGTTCTTTTTAACTGCTGCAAAAATGGAGTCAGAAACCTTTATAGCATCCTGCTTTGAACGTTTTGCGTTCTGCACCTGGGTACCAGCATATGAAATCAGGATATGACTTGCTCTGAGTGAATCAGGACGAGCCTGCTTGTCCATAATTTTAAAAATCCTGATCATGCCATTGTCATCATATGGAGGCAAAATTGCTCCGACAGGTGCATTGAAAAGCATTGAATCAAGAATTGGGGAGAATGAACCTTTCTTTTTCCATGTGCTGTCGTACCTGGAATCAGAATTGGCGTTAACGAAAGTTGGAACATCTGTGGTTGTACCAAATTCCTGATACATCTTGTTCACATCTTCCTTAATCTTCATAATATCCTCATCGGAAGGCTTGGGATCAAAAACAACATATTCAATATCCCTGACAGGCTTATCCTGGAAATATTTATAGCTGTTCTCAGCATAGTATTTCTCATAATCGGCATCAGTAACCTTAACAGCGCTGTCAGAAATAACCTGATAGCGAACACCTGCAAGGCGAACTTTCGCCATTTTGTTTGATTCTTCATAATTCCTTTTGGCAAAAGCTGCAGGAACATAAAATCCCTTAGTGAGCAAATTGTTGTATTTGGTACTCAGGCGATCAGTAATAATAGCCTTTTCGAGTGCCAGATAACGTTTCTTCATTGTAGGCTCAACATTATCCAGATTCTGGAGGAAATTGCTTACAGCCTTCTGGTCAAATTTTCCTGAATTGGGATCAGTAAAACTCTGCAGAATATACTGGTGAGGGTTCTTGCCACGGATCAAATCATCAAGTTCATCAAGAGATACACTTATACCCAGCTTTTCATACTGTTTATTCATGATAATCTCGTTGAGAAGCTGCTGCCATGTGCCCTGACGAATCTGGAATGATTCATCGGCAGTAAGGTTATCCTTGCCAGTGTTAACTTTCTGAAGTTCGATATTCTCCTCAACCTTCTTGTTGAATTCCTGAGCTGAGATCTTTTCTCCAGCAATTACTCCTATAGTTGTGGTCTGCTTAGACCTTTTCCTTGAGAAGTCACTCAGTACAAAAAGTAAGAGAGCAACACCAATTATGACAACCAGTAACCAGTAATGTTTACGAATTTCTCCGATTATAGCCATTTGTGTTTTATTTGATAGTTTTCCAAAAAAGAGGTGCAAATTTACAATAAATCCCGAAGTTGAAAAATAAATTTTACGCTTTCTTTCATTTATTCAATAGGGAAATTATTTCTGTATGAAGTATTTATGAATTTTGAGCTTTAGATAAATGGAATCAGGTTTCAAATAAGGGAATTCATGAGGGTGACAAAAATTCAAATATTTTGATTTCAAATTTATTTATCTGATTATCAGTTAGTTTGAATATTCAGTTGAACTTTCTCAATTCTTGTTTCCGTAGCGTCCAGAATTGTGAAGGTAAGATGGTCAATTATTATTTTTTCCTGAACGGTAGGGATACTTTGATGGTAGTGAATAATCAGTCCGGCAAGAGTTTCATATTCATCCGATTCTGGCAGGCCCAGATTGTATTCCTGATTCAGGTAGTCTATCTCAAGGCGTCCGGCAAAGATGAATTCATCAGGTGCATTTTGTTTCTCAGTAAACTCATCGAGGTCAAATTCATCATCTATCTCTCCAAATATTTCCTCAATGAGATCCTCAATTGTCACCATTCCTGCCGTACCTCCAAATTCATCAACCACAACGGCAACACTTCTGCGCTGCTCTGTAAGCATATTCAGCACCTTGCTTGCGGTAATGGTTTCCGGGACTAACAAAACCTGTCTGGTAACCTTACGGATATCTTTAGGTGCTGAAAACAGATCAAGCAGGTGAATATAGCCTGTAATATTATCTATTGAATCCTTATACACCAGGATTTTTGAATGGCCTGATTCAACAAGCAAGGAATGCAGAGACTGAATGGATTCATTATCATCAATAGCAACCAGTTCATTTCTGGGCACCATGCATTCCCTGACTTTAGTCACATGAAAATCCATGACATTCTGAATCATCTGAATCTCTTGTTCCCCCTCCTGCATGTCAGTTTCCGGCCTGTAAAAATCCTTGATATATTCATTCAGGTCTAATGCAGTGAACTGGTATTCCTGAATAGAGAGGTTGATTCCCAGCAATTTTCGGAGGATAAATTCTGACAAGCCAATGAAGAAATATATCAGTGGATACAGGACAAGATAGAGCAGGTATACCGGAACCGCAAATACATTAAGTAGAGCATTGGGGTTAATTCTGAAAAGCACTTTAGGGATAAACTCTGCCAGGATCAGGATCAGCAAGGTGGATAGAAGTGTTTGAAGCAGAAGCAATACGGCTTCCGTATGAAAGAATCCTGTAATGTATGTATCGAGGATTGGGTCAAGAACTGCTGCCATTGCGATACCATAAATGACAAGGGCAATATTGTTCCCCAGCAGCATGGCTCCAATAAACTTGGAAGGACGCTGCATAAAGCCTGATAATACTTTTGCTGACAATAGTCCCCTATTCTTGTCAAGTTCAACCTTCAGCTTATTGGCACTGACGAACGCAATCTCCATTCCTGAAAAGAATGCAGAGAAAACCAAAGTCAGCAGAATTATAAGTGAAACGTTCATTTGTCAGGAAATAGAGGTTAAAGATACGGAAGCTTAAGCAAACAGACATTATTGGTTTCAATTCTGTATCCAGTTAACCCGAGGCTTTTGTCCAGCCGCATAAAGGCCGGCTTTCATTAAAGCAAAATCTAATTGAACAGCGGCAATTGATAGCTGCTTCAATTTGGCACAGGAAAAATCAACTGGTAAGGATGGGTCAGGTGGGATACCGATAAGATTACTTCTTTTCATTAACATAGAAGGTACCTGACACATTGCGGATGACCCAGTTGTCAAATACCTCATCCGATTCCATGCTTTTCCCGGTAATGATGCGGTCAGGCGTAGTAATTTTAACAAATTGCTCTGAGAACATTTTACGCTTGTTCTCATCCCATGTCAGATGCTCTGTATTGAGCTGGGCCTTCTTTGTGAAGTTCTTTACTACAACGTCACCTTTAGCCTCCATAACACGCTTATTATCCCAACTGATGCCATATCTGGCAGTCAACTCTGATTTAGGTTGCATCAGCGAGTCAAAGAAGATTATTCTCAAGCCTTTGGGGAATTCGGTATAAGGCTCACGCCCCTGATATGAATTCAATTGAGGGGCTGTCAGTTCCAGAGTGATCATACCTGACTCACTTTGCTTGACAAGAATATTCTTTACAGTAATATCTGGAATAGAATCAATCGTAGTCAGCTTCTTTACTTTCTCAAGGTCATTGCTGCATGAAAACAGCATTGTTGCCATGGAGATGGCAACAATGCTGAAGATTCCGGGTATCCCGGCAAATAAAAAACGTTCTTTGCTCATCATTGGAGCAATGATATTTTAGTGTGCAGAGCGGACAGTTGTAACTTCGTTAATCCAGCAACCAACTGTATAGCTTTCGCCTTCCTTTACATCATTGAAGAACAAACGCTCCTTTGATGGGAAATGACGTGAGTAGGTTGCAATTTTTGAGTTGGCATCATCAGTGACTGAATTGTCAACCTGTTTTGCTTTATTGTATTTATCAACCGCTGTCCAGTAAGCAGCGCGTTCTCCAATTTCGTCGGAGCCGCATGAAGCAGCACTTGCAGCATACATGTCCCCGATCAGGATGTAGCATTTACCATCATTTGGATTGATGGCCAGACACTTCAATGCGTATGAACGGGCAGCTGTATAACTCTTCTTGTCAAAACTAATCAAGGCGAGGTAATAATAAATTTTTGGTTTCTGAGTATCCTCAACCAATGGAATTGCCTCCAGGAAATAACTTTCAGCCTTGCTGTTATCTTCCTTCCTAAGATACATCATACCCATGAGGTAAGCTGACTGTCCGGTTGGCTTGATCCTGTGAAGGTTTTCAGTAGCCTGGAAGAACAGGTCAGATTTTGTACAGTCCTTTTTATCCAGAATCTTGGTTATTTTCTTCAGAAGTGTAGAATCGTTTGGAGCCGCATTGAATTTCTTGGAATAGATCTTAATCAACTGATCACAAGTTGCATAAGGTTCAAAAACAGATTCAAGTGTACCTTTTGCACCTATCCAGGACAGATTCTTAACACTATCAGCCTTTGTATCTATGAGGTTCTGGTCAACAATTTCACTGAGTTCATCATATGCATTGGCAAGTGAGTCAACAGTGAAGCGATTTCCTTTAATGAGCAGATCATTGATGATGAAATAGCTGGAAAGAATCATTGGATCAACTCCCTTTCCATCCAGGGAAATGGATGTTCTGAGAAGATTGTATACTATGAGTGTATCCTGTGGCCGTAAGTTATTCAATTCAAGCGCCTGGCGGCCTCTGACATAACCTTCCTTGCCAAAATACTTTACCCTCTGGTCATAAACCATCATCAGAGTGTCAATCATCTTATTTCTGGTGACAGCATCCTTAGATTTGCCAACCATATAACTAACTATCTTGGTTCCGTCGATATAAAGATTCTGACTTGCTAATGGACAATTCATAAATACCCATCTCCAATGGGGTATAGCATCGTCAAAATTTTTCTGTTTGTAGAACTCCCGGTATAGGGAAAGATGGGTTACACAGGCAACACTATCCTTGCCATATTTGGGAACTTTATTCCCCTGTGCATACAAGTGACCCCCCAGGAGGGTTACCATGGCCACTACCATCAGAACTAATAATCGACCCGTTTTCATTGTAGTAGTTGTATTAAATGATAATTATTAATCGTATTTACGCTTCAGGAACCATCTTTCCGAAAGTGCGGCACCTATTGTGAACCGGAAGAAATTCTCCTTTATCAACTGATTATCGGTTGTGCCAAAGGTGCCGGTTTCAAAACTCAGGTTTACCGTTGAACGCGATTTCTTCATTGGTAAACTTACCCCAAAACTTATGCCAATCTCATTCAGACTCTGATTCCGTAGTTCCAGAAAGCTTTTCTCGAATCTAACTCCGGCTCTGTAATTTATTCTCTTCCAATACTTACCAACATCCAGCGGTGATGGTTTATACTGTCCGCCCAATGAAATTCTGAAGCTTTTTCGCAATGAGTCAGAAATACCAAAGGCCTTGAATTCTGTCCAATCCTGATATTGAAAATCACTTGCAATACTCCATCTATTGGCTCTTCCCACTGATAAACCTCCACCGAAAAGCATGGGTATCACAGTTTTGCCATCCACTCCTGATTCATAAACGGCAGTATCCATATTCACATCCAGATTCTTGGTATAATCGTGGTAATATGTTACAGCCAGAAAATCTCTTGTGCTGTTCAATGATTGATTGGGGCTGAATACCAATCCGGCGTTTACCTGCAAACCATTCTTCAGCAGTGTATGGTACTGGAGTCCAAAATCAAGGTACATATTCCTGACAATGGTTGAATTGGTGATCCTGGAGCTGAAATGGTTGGATGAATCAGGATAGAATACCGTCCGGTCACGATTCAAGGTTCCGAAAATGTAGGAAAAATTAAATCCTACTGACAGATTCTTAAACGGAAGGAATGCATTCCCAATGTAAGCCTTGTTTAACCCTCCTGATCCGGCATAACCATAACGAACCTTACCAAGGTTTTCAAATATACTGTCGATTTCTATCTGGTAATTGACTGATGAATATGGCATAATACCAAGGCTGGATTTCCACCATTTTGTAACGGGGAAGCCCATGGTAATATATGCCAGACCAGCATCATTCACTTTTCCGGAGGATGTTGAAGTCTTAAGTGTCGTGAGTTTCCCTTGCATGGCGGCATCAAAAACAAAGCTGGTACTGTCAAAAACAGTATAGGATGCCGGATTGAAAGGGTTCACGAAATAGTTGCTCCTGGAAGCATAGGTCGCCCCACCCATTCCCATTGTCAGAAGGTTGTTGTTTGAGTACAACCTGCCTATTCCAAAGCGGGAATATGCGGTGCTGCTGTTCTGTCCGGTAAGGGATACTGACAACAGAAAGGCTGCCATTAGCAGCAGAAAGTTTCTAAACTTGTTTATTCTCAAGGTTATAGTTGAGTATTGTATTGAGTCCTTCAAGGACCAGATTTGGGGCTGCAAAGGTCTTAACTTTTAATTGTTTATCAAAATAATTCATGTGTCCTCCGGTTAAAATTATTTTCAGAGCCGGAAAGTCCTTTAAATAGGCGTTTACAAAGCCTTCCACTTCAAACATCAAACCATTACCAATCCCGGAATGTATGCTTGATACAGTTGAATCCCCGGTGAGTTTTGGATTTTCTTCAATATCCAATAACGGTAATCTTCCTGTAAAAGTGTGAAGAGCCTTGTACCTCATCTGCAAACCCGGAGAAATTGCACCTCCGAGATAATTGCCTTCTGCGGTAAGGAGATCGTAGGTAACTGCTGTACCGGCATCAATAACCAGTACATCGCTACCCCTGAAAAGTTTCCAGGCTGCAACAATACCTGCCAGCCGGTCCTTCCCAAGGGTTTGGGGAGTTGAATAGAGATTTCTCACAGGAACAGCCGTAGCATGATCAACTACCAGCCATTTAAGTGAGGTGTCGAATTCAGATATTATCTCTTCTGAATTTGCTGCAACTGATGATATAATCCCATGGGAGACAGATGGGTATTCGCTGATCAGATTCAGTATTTTGGAAAACTGGCTGTTCTCAATTCTTGCAAAAGCAAGAAGGTTATCTCCCTCGAACACGGCAGCTTTAACAAGGGTATTTCCTACATCTACAACTAAATTCATTGAGTCAGTATTAGGAAAACTGTACAGTTTGATTCTTATAATTTTGGTATTGAGTCAGATATGCCGGCTCCACCCTTAGGAAGAGCAAATGTAGGAAAAGCCAACCTCTATAGACCTATGCAAGAAGTGCATATCTTTGAACTTTAACTGAATTTAACATAAATGGTTCATGAAAACTGTCTCTAAAATACTGCCTGCCTTAATTCTGACTTTCTTATTTATCGGACAGGCATTTTCACAGGAAAAAGTATTGATCTACAATCCTGATGCAAATGCTAAAGCGGCAGTGGACAGTGCCGTTATACTTGCAGCAGAAACCGGGAAGCATGTATTCCTTCAGGTTGGCGGAAACTGGTGTCCCTGGTGTATACGATTTCACAAATTCGTTGAGGAAGACCAGTCATTGGACAGTTTGATGAAAGCTAATTTCGTGGTTGTGAAAGTTAATTTCAGCAAGGAAAATGAAAACAGGCCGCTTCTGGCTTCCCTTGGATACCCTCAGCGATTCGGATTTCCTGTATTTGTAATCCTTGATGGAAAAGGAAATCCTATTCATATTCAGGACAGTGGCTTACTGGAGGAAGGAAAGGGATATAGCCGTGATAAGGTCTGGAATCTGTTCAGGCTATGGTCATCAGATGCAATCAGGCTGACCTCTGAAAAATATAAGCCATAATATCTTCATAGTCCTTTCAGAACTCTTCACATTCTGGGACAGACCCAGCAACGGCTGGTTCCGGTTTCCATGTTTGGCCAACCCATTCCCTGCAATCCCCAATCTCATTCAGCTTTGAAGGAGAATAGGTTCATCATGTGAACTGCCCCCTATTCCTTAATAATGGTTAAAACAATAACGGCAGCACTGATTTTTAGTAGCTTTGCTGCCTTTCTAAAGCCCTCAAACCATCAAAATCATACATCAGCACATGCAAAACAAACGCAGCCTCTATATTTATCTTCCGATTGCCTTCGCCATGGTTCTTGTATTGGGAATCGTACTTGGATACTATCTGGTGAGAGTATCATTTACAGTCAATCATCCCCTTCTGAAAATGAGTTCCGGGAAAAGTACAGTTAATGAACTTATTCAATTTATTGACCAGAATTATGTGGATACAATCAATCCCGAGCAACTGCAGAAAGAGGCCATTGATGGCATGTTGCTGAGTCTGGACCCACACTCCCAGTTTATACCGGCATCTGAATTTCATGATGCAAATGACCCGCTTATGGGAAACTTTGACGGTATTGGAGTACAGTTCAGGATTGAACGTGATACCGTTATGGTAGTTAATACCGTACCCGGAGGCCCCTCAGAAAAGCTTGGAATTCTTGCCGGTGACCGCATAGTTAAGGTGGATGACAAGAATATTACCAATATCAAGATCACCAATGAGCAGGTGATGAAAAAACTCAAGGGTCCCAAGGGAACAAAAGTGAAGGTTGGAATTTTCAGGAGGGGATTGAAGAAACCGCTTGAATTCACCATTACCAGAGCTGTTATCCCAACATGGAGTGTGGATATAGCATATGCTGTAAACAAGCAAACCGGATATATAAAACTTAGTAAGTTCAGTGCCACTACTCATGATGAACTTATTGAAGCCATGAAGAAGCTAAAATCGCAAGGTGTTTCAAAATTGATTCTGGACCTCCGGGGCAACTCTGGCGGATATCTCAATGAAGCAATTGCCGTAGCTGATGAGTTCCTTCCGGAAGGCAAAATGATTGTCTACACCAAGGGACTACATCGTCCGAAGCAAACTGCCACCTCCACTTCAGAAGGTGAATGGGATAACCTTCCTGTTGTAATATTGATTGATGAAGGATCAGCTTCAGCATCTGAGATTGTTGCAGGTGCCATACAGGATAATGACCGTGGAACAATTATCGGAAGGAGATCATTTGGCAAAGGCCTTGTACAGGAACAGATAAATCTTTCCAATGGTTCTGCGTTAAGGCTGACAGTTGCCAGATATTATACACCTACAGGCCGCTGCATTCAGAAACCTTACACAAAGGGCGCCGAGGATTATTATATGGAATACTATCACCGTTACGAGGACGGGGAACTGGAGACAGCTGACAGCATTAAGCTGGTAGATTCCCTGAAGTACAAGACTCCCAAGGGAAAAATAGTATATGGCGGAGGCGGAATTATGCCTGATATCTTTGTTCCAATTGAAAAGGGGGAAGCCTATAAATTCTACAATGAATCCATGAGCAAGGGACTGCTTTACCAGTTTGCCTTTGATTATACTGACCAAAACCGTTCCGATCTGAAGAAATTCAAGGATGTGAAGTCGTTTGAAACAGGATTTATGATTTCACCGGCTATATTCGATCAATACCTAGTATATGCACGAAAAAGCGGAATCAATCCTTCCCCGGCAGCTGTTGCTTCATCTTCACCAAAGGTCAGGGAGATGCTCAAGGCATTTATAGCAAGAAACCTCTTTGATGATGAAGGTTTCTATCCTATTTACCTCCGCACCGACAAAGGATTCGAAAGAGCAGTGGGTGAACTTGGGAAGAATTAGACTATTTCCTCAAAATGCGCCTTTACTGAACTCTTGACGCTTTCCACCTCCCAGGCATCGGAGAGTTTGTAAGGGCCAACCCTTGTTCTGCACAATGCAGCCAGGTATGCCCCGCTGTTAAGTGCCAGTCCGAAGTCGCGGGCAATGGAGCGGATGTACGTTCCCTTGCTGCATACAATCCTGAAATCAACTTCCGGTAATTCGATTCGGGTAATCTCAAATTCGGGAATACTGACTGGTCTGGCTTCAAGTGTAAGTTCCTGATCCTTGCGGGCATATTCATACGCCCTTTTTCCTTTAACCTTTATGGCAGAGAATACAGGCGGGACCTGCTGAATATCACCAGTTAGCGATGCAGCAGCCTTCAATATCAATTCCGGGGTAATATGCTCAATGGGAAAGGTCTGATCAACCGGTTTTTCCAGGTCAAAGGAGATTGTCGATGCCCCGACAAAAAAGGTTCCGGTGTACTCCTTGTCGAAGTCCTTGAAGTCCTCTATCCTTTTGGTGGCAGGTCCGCAGCAAATCAGCAGCAATCCGGTAGCCAGAGGATCCAGTGTTCCGGCGTGCCCTATTTTCATCTTGGGAAGGCCAATTTCCTTTTTAAAGAAGAAACGAAGAGAGCCGATTACATCAAAGGATGTCCATCGGTATGGTTTATTCACCAGGAGAACTTCTCCCTTTTCAAAATCGAAACTCATAGGAATATTGTTGCCTGGAATGGGATGAATGTAAATGCAGAATTATGCAAAAGGTTAGAGCACGCTAAGATCAACACCCATAAGGAGCAGAACGATTAATATAGCTCCAACAACAATTCGGTACCACCCAAACACCCTGAATCCGTGCTTTTGAAGGAAGGTGATAAATGTTTTTATAGCGATCATTGCTACAACGAATGCAACCAGGTTTCCCAGAAGCAGAATGCTGATGTTATCACTGTTAAAGTGCTTGTAATCCTTCAGCAATTTATAGGCAGAGGCAGCTGCCATTGTTGGGACGGCGAGAAAAAATGAAAACTCTGCGGCATTGGTCCGGCTCAAATTCTGTTGCATACCACCAATTATGGTTGCAGCGGAACGGGAGACGCCGGGGATCATGGCGATACACTGCCAGAAGCCAATTTTTATGGCTTTCATATTAGTAATCTCCTGATCCTTGCCCGGATTATTGAACCATTTATCAACGAATAGGAGAAGGACTCCGCCCAATACCAGCATAACAGCCACTACCATCACATTTTCAAGAAGGCTGTCGATAAAGTCACCTGCCAGAAATCCGATGACAGCTGCCGGGAGGAATGCAATGAAAAGTTTTTGATAGAATGTCCAGCTTTGGAGGAAACGTTTCCAATAGAGGACCACAACGGAGAGAATTGCTCCAAATTGGATATTAACAGTAAAAGCTTTGGTAAATTCATCGATATTCATTCCGAGCAAAGCCTCGGCGATAATCATATGACCGGTTGAGGAAATTGGAAGGAATTCAGTGATTCCTTCAACAATTGCTATAATAATTGCCTGTAACCAACTCATGCTAATCTCTAGGTTTCTTCATGATGGCATATAATTCCACAACGAAACCAGCCAGAATGAGGATTGGAGCAAGGGTGATGCGTTGAAAATTAAATATTTCCTCATTAAAAACTTTAGGGTCACTTGAGCCCCCGCCAACCATTAGTATAAAACCCAGGGCAATCAATCCAAGACCGATGAGCATAATGATATAATTTTCCTTTCCGAATGCGAAATCCAGAGGCCTATCATCTTTTTTCTTCTGTGCTGGAGCCGGTGATTTTTCAACTTTTACCATTTGACTAATATTTGTTTGTTTAATTCAAGTATAATGAATCAGATTTCATATGCAGAAATCTCCTTACTGCAAAGAAGGTTGAAACTGCGGAAAGCAGGATACCTATCACGATTATCGCGGCAAAGAAAAGTCCAAACTGGGTGTTATCCTGAAGGTTCTTTAGTTCAGGAATCCGATCCTGGGCAAGGAGGAGTGTTAATACCAGCAATACAATTGAAAGCACACCCGCATAAAGTCCATGGATCATGGAACGTAATATAAAAGGCCATCGGATGAAGGCTTCCGTTGCACCAACCAATTGCATGGAGCGGATAATAAACCGCCTTGCATAAACTGACAATCGGATTGTATTATTTATCAGGATTACTGCAATAAGCAACAGAATCACACTGAAGCCTGAGATTATCCAGGTGAGTTTCCGGATGTTGGAATTCACCTCGTCAATCAAGGATTTTTGATAGACAACCTCCTTGACGATTCTGTTCGTCATTATTTTCTTTTCAATTTTTTTAATGCTATCGGTATTGGCATATTCTGATTTAAGCTGAAGGTCGAGCGTAGGTGGAAGAGGATTATAGCCTATAAACTGCACAAAGTCCTCCCCCAAATCCTTCATCAGTTCTTTTGCTGCTTCTTCCCTGGTAATATATCTGGACGTTCTGACATATCCAGAATGCTCAAGTCGCTGCCGGAAGTTAAGAATCATATCATCGCTTACATCTTCCTTCAAAAGGATAGTAATGCTAATATTCTCCCTAACATAATCAGAAAGTTTCCTTCCATGCAGAATAATCATTCCAAGAAGTCCAAGCATGAACAACACCAGCGTAATGCTGATGATACTGGTAATGTAGGAAGCGCGAAGCCTCCGGTTGCCCATTTTCTGTTCTGCCATCTTTAATCTCAAATCAGGAGACGAAAGTAACAAATTTTTCCGAGGATGGTTCCAACTGGAGCCTTCAGGAAACGTTAGAAATTGTTAAAACTCACTAATCCTGCTAATTGGAAACTATTTCAGCATCATTTGCAATTCCAATTGAGGTCTTAAAGGATTGAAAATAATGGAAATCTCAAAGTAGCTTTGGTAATACCGGCACGCGAAATCAACTAAAATAACAGGCTTTTAGGTCCCCGGCCTTTCCACTTAAGGATAATCCGATCCTTTTCCTACTTTTGCAAAAGATTTACCGGATTCAAATTCCGGATTCAAATACTTCATTATCAACTCATAAGAAAGAAGAAGCATGGATTACAACTTCAGGGATGTAGAGAAAAAGTGGCGGGAATACTGGCGGGATAACAAGATTTATTCAACCTCAATTCAAGCATCAAAGCCAAAGTATTATGTACTGGATATGTTCCCTTATCCATCCGGTGCAGGATTGCATGTTGGACATCCCCTCGGATACATTGCTTCTGACATCTATTCAAGATATAAGAGGTTAAAAGGGTTCAACGTACTTCATCCAATGGGATACGATGCATTCGGACTCCCGGCTGAGCAGTACGCCATTCAAACCGGCACCCACCCTGCCATTACAACAGAAAAGAATATCGCGAGATATCGTGAGCAGCTTGATAAAATAGGCTTCTCATTCGACTGGGACCGTGAAGTCAGAACAAGCGATCCAAAGTATTACAAATGGACACAATGGGTGTTTATCCGTCTGTTTGAATCCTGGTATAACAAGGAAACCGGAAAGGCAGAAAGCATTGCAAAACTGATTGCTGAATTTGCCAAAAACGGCAATGAAAATATCAAGGCTGCCTGCAACGAAACCGAGATTTTCACTGCAGCTGAATGGCTTCAGATGGATGAGCAGGCGCAGCAGCAGCTGTTGATGAACTATCGTCTGGCTTACCTTGCTGAGACATTGGTAAACTGGTGTCCTGAACTTGGGACTGTCCTTGCCAATGATGAAGTTAGTGAAGGATTCAGCGTAAGGGGCGGACATCCGGTTGAAAGAAAGAAAATGAAGCAGTGGCTTCTCAGGATTACAGCTTATGCTGACCGACTCCTGAATGGACTTGAAACCATCGACTGGAGTGATTCACTTAAGGAAATTCAGAAAAACTGGATTGGCAAAAGTGAAGGATGTGAGGCTTTCTTCAGCATCAAGGGACATGAGGAAAAGCTTGAGATTTTTACGACACGCGCAGATACAATGTTCGGAGTAACCTTCATGGTGCTGGCTCCAGAACATCCTTTCGTTGAAAAGCTCACCACCGAAGCTCAGAAGGAAAAAATTGAGAAATACGTTCAGTATGCCAAGAACCGCTCCGACCGTGAGCGCATGGCAGAAGTAAAAAAAGTGAGCGGTGAGTTTACCGGTGCTTATGCCATCAATCCACTCAATCAGCAGGAGATTCCGATTTATGTATCGGATTATGTGCTGATGGGATATGGAACCGGAGCTATTATGGCAGTCCCGGGCCACGACAGCCGTGACTTTACCTTTGCACGTCATTTCAACCTGCCGATCGTTCAGGTTGTTTGTCCTACGGGAGAGACACCTACAGATACTGCTACCTGGGATGAATCATTGGATTCGAAGGAAGGCATAATGATCAACAGCGGCTTTATAACCGGAATGGAAGTTAAGGCTGCAATTAAGGCAACCATCAAAAAAGTTGTTGAAGAAGGAATCGGTTATGGAACCACAAATTATCGTTTGAGGGATGCGATTTTCAGCCGTCAGCGCTATTGGGGTGAGCCATTCCCGGTTTATTACAAAAATGGAATGCCATATGTTCTTCCTGATGAAAGTCTCCCCTTGGAACTTCCGGAAGTTGATGCCTATCTGCCTACAGAATCAGGTGAACCGCCATTGGCAAGGGCCAAGAATTGGGTAACTGCTGACGGATATCCTTTGGAAACCAATACAATGCCCGGATTTGCAGGCTCAAGCGCCTATTATCTCAGGTATATGGATCCAACGAATGAAAACGCTTTCTTTTCACCGGAAGCCATTAATTACTGGAAGGATGTGGATCTGTATATCGGTGGAGCAGAGCATGCTACCGGACATTTGCTATATGCCCGCTTCTGGAATAAATTCCTCTTTGATCTGGGATTATCGGTAGTTGAGGAGCCATTCAGAAAACTGATCAATCAGGGAATGATTCAGGGTCGCTCGAATTTCGTGTACAGGGTTCAGGGCACCAACAAGTATGTTTCTGCCGGACTGAAGGATAAGTATGATGTTCAGGCATTGCATGTGGATGTGAATATCGTGCATAATGATGTTCTTGATATTGAAGCATTCAAAACATGGCAGCCACAGTTCAATGCAGCCGAATTCGAGCTTGAAGATGGCAAGTACCATTGCGGTTGGGAAGTTGAGAAGATGTCAAAATCGAAGCACAATGTTCAGAACCCAGATGATCTGATTGAACGTTATGGCGCTGATACACTCAGGCTATATGAAATGTTCCTCGGACCTCTGGAGCAGTCGAAGCCATGGGACACCAATGGAATTGAAGGAGTTTCGAGGTTTATCAGGAAATTCTGGAGACTGTATCATGATGAGCAGCTCAATTTCAGGGTCAGCAACGATGAGCCTACGGCTGCAGAATTGAAAGTTTTGCATAAGACAATTAAGAAGATTCAGGAAGATACAGAGCGTTTTTCGTTCAATACCGCGGTGAGCACCTTTATGATATGCGTGAACGAGCTTTCTGATTTGAAATGCTATAAGAAAGGTATATTGCAGGAACTGGCGATTCTGATTTCCTCCTATGCTCCCCATATTGCAGAAGAACTCTGGCATTTGCTTGGAAACGAGGGAAGTGTTTGCGATGCAGCATTCCCTGAATACAAGGAGGCTTACACTATCGACAATAGTTTCAATTACCCGGTTTCATTCAACGGCAAGACAAGGTTCATGCTGGAACTTCCGGCAGATATGCCTGTTGCCGAAGTTGAAAAAGCTGCGCTTGCTGCTCCCGAAGCACAAAAGTGGCTTGAGGGGAAGACCCCAAGGAAGGTAATTGTTGTGCCTAAAAAGATTGTTAATGTGGTACTTTAAGACCATCTGACATCATTTCAAAGAGCCGCAGGAAACAGCGGCTTTTTCTTTGTTTATCAGTTTGCTCTACTTTTGCAGGATGCGGCATTATACCATTCCCATTTTCATCCCCGAAATTGCCTGTCCAAACCGTTGCAAATTCTGCAACCAGCAGAAAATTTCCGGGACTTTCCGCCAGCCAACCCGGGATGAGGTAATTTCCATTATTAAGAGGAATTTATCTACAATTCCTGAAGGCAGCGAGGTGGAAATTGGATTCTTTGGCGGGAACTTTACAGGTATTGATCTGGAACTTCAGCGGGAATACCTGGAGCTAACCAGAAAATATACTGATGAGGGAAGAGTGCAGGGTATCAGGCTATCCACACGTCCCGATTACATTGACCATGAACGCCTTCAGATGCTGAAATCCTATCCGGTAAAGACCATCGAACTGGGGGCTCAGTCGCTGGATGAAGAAGTTCTGAAACTGTCCGGTCGCGGACATACCGTTGAGGATGTGGTTCGTGCTTCAGCCCTGATCAGGGAGTATGGCTTTGAACTGGGATTGCAGATGATGATTGGACTGCCGGGGGATAGTCTGGAGAAGAGTCTGCAAACAGCCGTTCAGATCATTGAATTGGGGGCAGGATGTACGAGAATCTATCCTACTTTGGTCATCAGAGATACAGAGCTTGAAGAGTCGTACAAAAAGGGCTGTATGCACCTTTATCACTGGAGGAAGCTGTTTCCTGGACGAAGGTAATTGTAAGAAAGTTTGAGAAAAGCCCGGTGAAAATTCTGCGAACCGGATTGCACCCTTCGGAGGGATTATTGAATGGAGAGAATCTGGTAGCAGGCCCATTTGATGTATCCTTTGGGGAAATGGTAACGAGTGCTCTCTGGAAAGAGGATTTGCAAGGCTGGCTTGAGTTTAATTCAATTCAGGCCCCGGAAGAAGGTCAATTAAAGCGAAAGCTGATGATTGAAGTAGCCCAAAGGCACGTTAATGCAGCAATAGGACGAAATGCATCGAACAGGAAAATGCTTCAGGAGTTTTTCGGAGAAGTGAAATTCGTGGCGAATCCGGAACTGCTGGGAAGAGAATTCAAGGCAGTGATTTGGTAATTAGGGATGTATGCTGATAATTGTCGATAAGCGATTGCCTTCAGATGTAAAAAATAAGCTTTCCAGTTATGGAGAGGTGGTAGAGTTTTTCACTGAAGGAATCACCTATGAAGCTATCAGCGGGCATCCGGATATATTCTTTTGCAAGACAGATGAAGGCTTGATTGCCGCACCCAATGCACCGGATCAATATCTTGATATACTTAACAAAAAGGGAGTTCATATTATAAAGGGCGAAAAGGAGGTTGGGTCAAAATACCCTGAAACAGCTCGTTACAATGCAGTTGTGAATTCAGATTACCTTATTTGCAACATGGGTGCTGTGGATTCTGTTGTGAAGGAAACAGGAAGAAGGAAAGCAGATTCATCCGAAGAAAAAATCTTATTGAATGTAAACCAGGGCTATACCCGATGCAACCTGATTGATTTGGGGAACAATTCATATATCACTTCCGATAAGGGAATCTTTAATATTCTGGTTAGTAATGGGTTGAATGTCCTGTTTTTAGAACCCGCCGGCATACTTCTACCAGGATTTGAGAATGGATTTATTGGTGGTTGTGCAGGTGTTTGGGGAAATACATTGTTTCTTGCCGGTAATTTGAATAAGTACCCGGAAGGTGAAAAGATCAGGGAATTTTTGGCTTGGCAGAGTATGGAAGTCATTGAGCTATATCAGGGTCCATTGATTGATGGTGGAAGCATACTCTTCTTAGATTGAAGTTGACATTCATTATTGCAAAAAATATTTTCAAAAAATTATTCTCAGTGTATATGTAAATCAAAATATTCTATTTTTGCTAAATACTACAAACTGGTAGCATTTTATGAAATTCAGCAAGACAACCGAGTATTCGCTTCGCATATTAAGTCATATGTCGCTGAATGAAAATGAATTACATTCTGCAGAAGGATTGTATGAGCATTTGAAAATTCCCAAGAAGTATTTGCAGCGCATCTTAACTGACCTCGCAAGAAGTGGATTTATCCAAAGCATAAGAGGACGAAACGGTGGCTTTTCCTTTGCCAGGAGCATTGATAAGATTTATTTGTCGGAGATCATCAATGCAACTGAGGGATTTGACTGGACTCCAAAGTGCATGTTCGGATTTGGAGAGTGTGCCCTTGATTCACCCTGCAAAATGCACGATCTTTGGGTTGACGCTAACCAAAGCATGCTGACCATGCTGTCGTCCACGACTTTAGCCGACCTCAAATCGAAATAAAATTTTTTCACCTAATAGTCTATATTTAGGTAGCATTATATTAATTAACTAAAAAGGAGGAATTATGATTGACTCAACTACAGTATTAAACGGACAAGCTATTGCATACACCTTGTATGTGCTTGCCATCCTGAGCCTGATGGCCTGGTTCGCCTATAGGGTGACGCGTCAGGGTAAGAGCAGCATCAAACCGGCATTGTTCTATTCATTTGCGGGGATGTTGATTGTGCTGGGAGTATCCCTTCACATTATTACCTACAACACCATTCCCTGGTCACCGATGGACCTTAACAGGTCGGAAATCAAGGCCGACAGGACTTTTGACATCTCAGTGGCGGGACATGCCTTTAAGCTTCCCGCTGAGAAACTTCTTATCAATCAGAATGAGAAGGTGCTTTTCAATGTAACCTCCGGGGACCTGACTTATGGATTCGGTTTATTCAGGGCTGATAACAGCATGTTATTCCAGATGCAGGTAATACCGGGACATGTAAATGACATCCTCTGGCAGTTCGATGCCCCCGGAATCTATTCCATCAGATCCACTGAATATTCAGGTCCCAAAGGCGTGAATATGGTGCTGAAGGATGTAGTTGAGGTGGTTGCCTCCAATCAGCAGGTTGCAAAATAAATTTACTAACACCTTCAAATTCATAAGAATATGAGCTTTATTGATACATTATTGAATGGTGAGCAGGGATTGATGAAATCGAAGACCCTGACACCCATGCAAAAACTCACACTGCGATTTGTAGTGGTTGGGTTATTATATTATGGATTCGCAGTTGTAGAGGGGATGATTATGCGGATTTATGAGGTAAAAGCCATTCCGGCAATTGAATCCAAACAGTTCTTTGCCATACTGACAGCCCATCCCCTGGTTGGAATATTCGGTTCAACTTACTCCATAGTTTTTGGAGCATTCCTGTTCCTCGTTCCATTCCTTATGAAGAAACCTTTATGGAGCATCAAGCTTGGCAATTACACATTCCTCTTATTAGCCTTTGGGACTTTGATCTTCTGGCTGGCCGGATTCTTCTCTCATTATGCACCTTTGTACACCCTTTATTGGCCTTTACCAGCTGATTTTACACAATTCAGCGCATTGGGAGGAGCCTTCTTCATTCTAGGAATAGCATTGGTGATGTTAGGAACAGTCTTTTTTGTAATCAACATATTCAAGACCATTACCTATACACCTGAAGGTTGGGATAAACAACCCGGAGGCAAGCTGCTGGCATCAGCATTAGGTGTAAGCGGAATGAAAAACATGTTCAAAAAGAATAAGGAAGAACATCTGGTTTCTTTACCTGTTGCAGCAATCGCAAGAGGTACTGTTGACACCGCCCTGAATGCAGGAATCATCCTTTTTACCGGAGTTCTGATTCTTGTCTACATGGTTGCTTCTCTAATGGGCTTCGACCTTAAAAACAGTGCAGTTGATGCTTTGCTTTACAAGAACTGGTTCTGGTGGGGTCTTGACCTGGTTGCCGATGGACTTGTTCTAATCTTTGTCGCCGGAACATGGTATCTGCTGGCCACACTGATCACAGGTAAAAAATTGTATATGGAAAACATAGCACGCGCTGCTTTGCTGGTTGAACTTGTAGTATCCTGGACCGTTTGGTCGCATCACCTGCTTTCAGATCAGGCACAGCCAGGAATACTAAAGGTTGTATCCGGAGAAATGGTTACAGCCCTTGAGCTAATAACCCAGGGTCTGGCCTTCTTCATCACCCTAGTTACCCTATGGAGTGCAAGACCTCTGAAGATGACAAATCCTTTGAAATTCCTTCTTGGAGGATTGTTGGGTTTCGCCCTGGCTGTTCCAGCTGGAATCATGCAGGCAGATATAGGATTGAACCGCGTTCTTCACAATACTCAATGGGTCGTTGGGCCACATGTTCATGTTGCCATTCTTGTTGGATTAACCATGACTCTGTACTCAGCAATTTATTTCCTTTTTCCTATTCTTACAAATGGCGCTAAACTTTACAGCAACAAACTGGCAAACCTGCATTTCTGGTGCCAGCTGCTCGGTGGAATCGGGATGGGTGCATTTATGGGAATGGCCGGACTCAAGGGAATGCTTAGGCGGACTCTCTACTTCAATGGAGAATTCAGCCTATACATGATTCTTGCTGCTCTTGCCGGCTCCCTGCTTTTAATAGGCTTTTTGGCATTCTTTTATAATATTGTCATGAGCGTTGGGCTAAATGGTGTGATTGGAATCTTCACCAAGGCAGAAACTGAAACCAAGGATTTGGTGCCTGCTGAAAAATAAGCCGCTTTTTTTGTATGAAGCCAGCCTAAATTGGGCTGGCTTTTTTTATGCCCTGCGATGGGATGAGAATATTTCGCTGTATATTGTCGGTTGAATTATTTGAGTTCTCATCCTTACCTTTGCAAAAAGCAGTTCAGCAGGAAAAAGATTATTTACGATCGTGATCCCCCATCAAACCATAGAATCGATCTTTGATGCTTCCCGAATAGAGGAAGTGGTAGGTGATTTTGTGGCGTTAAAACGCCGGGGAAGCAATCTGGTTGGTCTCTGCCCATTCCACAACGAAAGAACTCCCTCCTTCCATGTATCCCCAACCAAGGGAATCTATAAATGCTTTGGCTGCGGTAAAGCTGGAAACTCGGTGAATTTCGTGATGGAGCATGAGAAGTTCACTTATCCTGAAGCTCTTCGATATCTTGCAAAAAAGTACCATATCGACATTCAGGAGGAAGAAGAATCTCTTGAACAGGTTCAGGAAAAAACTGCCAGGGAAGGACTTTCAGCAGCATCTGAATTTGCAGGAAAATACTTTGCTGAACAGCTTTTCCAATCGGATGAAGGAAAATCAATAGGCCTCTCCTACTTTCATGAACGTGGGTTCAGTGACGACACCATTCGGAAATTTCAGCTTGGATACAGTCAGGAAGAATGGGATAATTTCACCAAAGCTGCGCTGAAAAATGGCTACAGTCTTGAAATGCTCGAAAAAACCGGGCTGACCATTGTTAAGGATGGCAAGCAATACGACCGGTTCCGGGGAAGGGTAATGTTCCCGATTCACAGTCAGGCAGGGAAGGTTATTGGCTTTGGCGGGAGGATTATGTCGGCAGACAAGACCAAGCCCAAGTATGTCAACTCTCCTGAAAGTGAGATTTACAACAAGAGTAAGGTCCTTTACGGAATTGCTTTTGCCAAGAATGCAATTGCTGCGAATGACCGCTGTTTTCTGGTTGAAGGCTATACGGATGTAATTTCCATGCATCAGGCTGGAATCCAGAATGTGGTTTCATCTTCCGGAACTTCACTTACAACGGATCAGATACGCCTCATCAAGCGCTATACCTCCAATATTACCATTCTTTACGATGGTGACCCTGCTGGTATCAAGGCATCCTTCAGGGGGATTGATATGATTCTGGAGCAGGGAATGAATGTGAAGGTTGTTTTATTCCCCGATGGGGAAGATCCTGATTCATTTGCAAGAACACGCCGAAGCATAGAGGTCACTGAATTTATAGAGCATAATTCGAAGGATTTCATCCATTTCAAGATAGACCTTCTTTTAAAGGAAACCGGCTCTGATCCTTTAAAGAGAGTCGCCGTACTGAAGGATTTTATCGAAAGCATTTCCCTTATTCCTGATCGGCTGACCCGACTGGCTTATGTGAAGGAGAGCGCTCACCAGATGCAGATGGATGAGAGGGCTGTTCTCTCGGAACTCAATAAAATCCTCAGGAAGAAATTCACTCAAAGGACCGGTTCATCGGAAGAAGAAGCAGAAATCATCGAGCCTCCCGTTGAAATCGAGCAGGCTGAGCAGGAGGATAGTTTCGACAAGTACAGCACCGAATGGCAGGAGAAAGAGATCATACGACAGTTGCTTTTATTTGGAGAAGAGCCCATCAAGATTGAATTCAACAATGAAGAAACCGGAAAGGCAGAAAAATTGGAAACCAAGGTTGCAGCCTTCATTATCGGTGACATCAAGCATGATGGCATTACATTCAGCAATGCAGTATACCAAAAGATTCTGGAAGCAGGATCAAAAACTCTGGATGAAACTCAAGACCTTGATTACAAAAAGCTGACAAACCATCCGGATGCCGAGTTGACTCAGGCAGTAATAGATTTGATTGCAACCAAGTATACTTTTAGTCCAAACTGGGAGAAAAGAAAAATAAGGCTTGCCCAGGAGCATGAAATACTTGACGAACATATTCCACACTGTCTTCTATCCTTCAAGGCCAAGAGGGTTCGGCAGGTGATGAGAGAAATTGAAGAAAAAATCAAAAGTGCAGCCACTGTTGAAGAGCAGATTGAATGGATGGCACATTACCGGAAAGTTCAGAAAGCTGCCAACCTGATAGATTCAGGCAAACTTGGCAGAACCATTGTCTGAAGATAATCCGGCTCCCGGAATATCTTTTTCTAAACCTTTACAATCTTCCGATTGATTACAGTTCCATTCAGAGTTAAGCGCAGCAGATATACGCCGGGACTCAGGGAGGATACATTCAGCTGATTGGTATAATACCCGGCCGCTTGATTTACTCCTTCCAGGGAAATAAGAATTGACCCCGACTGACTCATTATCTCAATCTTCATTTTCCCGGCTTCATTCTGCTGAAGGCCAACCGTCAGGTTAGCGGAACAGGGGTTTGGAAAGACATCTACATCCTCCTTTATTGCTGTTCCATCAACGCCACCAATGGTATAGCATGTTCCGGGGAGATATTCATCAATCCACTCCAGACGGTTTTGCAGCCAATCCTTGAGCACACTGATTTCTTCGGCATAGCTTTCGGGGTAAGGCCAGGGGTTGGGCCATACATAATTGCCAATAATAGGCCAGGTAATAAAATTCCTGAACTGGGCCTCATCCAGTTTAAGAGCAAGGGAATCAATATATCCCATCATGTATTCATCACTAAGTTTTGTGGATCTTAGTTGCAGCCAGCGGCACTTTAGATGGCTGGCATAAAGGGGATCCTGCAGCAATCGCGACCACCAGAACGGAATCTGCCAGTAGTCGTCGGAACATGGGAACTGGTAGGCCCAACCCGTATAGAACTCACCATTGCAATAGTTGGCATTATGCCATGCAATATCATAATCCCAAACCGGTCCCATTCTTATCTTGCCTCCCTTGCTTTCCTTTTCTTTGTGGAAGTATGTGCTTAAGCGGTATCCATCTACATTTTTACTGATTTCATTAACCAGAAAGTAATCAATGAAACTAAGCTCATCGGCATATTTCCGATAACCAATGGCTGTATCAGCAAAATGGGAGCCTTCAAGGGCTGTTTCAAAATCGGTAACGTAATCCTGAATATAAGCCTTCTGCTGAGGGACTATTTCATCAGCCTGAGGATATTCATACTGTATGTAAATATATTGATTCTGAGGATTAACGGGAGGTGGAAAAGGAGATACCCAGCCTGAGCCTCCTGAACCTGTTGATTTGTCAACCTTCAGGATATACCCCCCGGTCAGTTCATCTCCGGTAATATCTTCCGGCAGTAATTTCGCAATATCAACCCGATTATTATCGCGCTTTATTTTTTCAGAGAATATATAAACTCCTTGATATTGTCCGTTGATTACAACCTCCACAAAGCGGTATCTGGTTGCATAATGCCCCATATCAGTAAAGCTTTGATATGCCATAACATTCCGGAGCAAGGTTTTATCAGTGTAATTGGCATTCAGAATCCAATCGCTTTCAGAAGGCATCCCCAGAAAGGAGGTATCTACTGACTGTCCGAAAACATCCCAGTTTTCAAAGCCATAGCTTTTTTTGGGGAAGGACTGGCTGCTGGATCCCCGGACTTCAATACCTACAATACCCTTGAAGGAAGGATTATCTGTCAAAAAGTTCCTTTGTCCCGGATCATTGTCGATAATATTAAAATCCACAGGGATCTTGGGATCATCAGGGATGGATTGTCCGTGAGTATTAATCACAACTATTGGAAGGTTTGAAGAATAGAAGTGAAATACAGGGCCCGGATTATATCCAAACTTGATGCTCCATGAAGCCAGATAACCAGTGTTATTATTATTGGGAACAAGATCATTTACGAATAACTTCCAGACTCCGTTACCAGGTTGGTCATTGTTTACTCCCCCGAGTGCCTGCTGGGGGCGATAGGTGCCATTGTAGGGAGGACTGCCAGCAGTGATTATCTGATCGGCAAAATCGTTGAAGGTAGTGGTATAGTAGTTATTTCCGGAGCCGCCATTGGTATGTGAAAGAATAATAACCATGCCATCGGGAGCAATTAGCTTGAGGTCCAGTTCACCATCGTATGCATGAGTAAGCTTGAGGGTAACCGATTCCAGCCCAAAGACAGAGTTCACGGTATCCTCTGACAATCCTGTAACATTCATAGAAAAGTAGGTAGGATTTCCATCGTTAAGCAATGACCCTCCAGATCCCTGATAGAGTTGAGCACTAAGTGGGCCAAGGAGTGAAAAGAAAGCTGTTACGAGTGCAATCCTGATTTTCATGAGGCTATTCATTATTTGGGGCCAATTCTGATAACTAATTCTCTGTATTTTCGGTTGTTCCAGGTATTTATAAAAGATCTGAAGCTTTCGTATTCCGAAGGTTCAATTATTGATTTTTGCAGTTCCAGACTACGATCGATAAAAAGCTTATTTCCTTCCTGGCTAATGCTTATTTCTATCTTGCCAAAATCTTTACTGACATTAAGCTTGGACTCTGCAGTTATTAATTCAAAACCATCGGGTAATGTAATACTGAAATGATAACTTTCCTTCAATGGGAATGGCACTTCCAAAGGCTCTGTTCTTAAGGAGACCAGTTCGTTCATATGCCAGCCATCAAATCCTGTATTTAATCCCTGAATTTTGAGGAAATAATGTCCTTGCTGTTCTTTAAAATGATTTCCAGAGGCAAGGCTGAATTCCAGTACTGATTTTTCAGAATCCATGCGGAGAATACTACTCTTTTCAACTTCCCTGCTATCAAAAAGTGAAGGAATCAGTCGGAGTGCATAGCTTGAATCAAGACCAAGCTTCAGGTAAGGGTTTAATCGGCCCGAAAGTTCAATACTTGCCTTTCCTGTCAGCTTGAAATCCTTATCCAATTGAAACTGACTGCTGACTTCAATGGCATTTAGTGAAAGATCAGGCTTCGGGGCAGAAGAAGGAATACCCTTAGAAAGACTGATAATGTGCTTTCCCTTCAGGTTCCAGTATTGATCATAATAATCATTCTGCAATGGGGATAGATAAAGTAACCCAGATTCCGTTGGCATTTCTGACAACTTAACCAGATACCTTTCGGCAAGGTTAAGGTTGGCGGAACCTCCATCAAAAAATCTATCCGGAAAAACTGCTACCGGCTCAGCCCTGAATCCGGAAAGCTTCAGGAAAGCAGCAAGAAGGACTGCCTTTTCAATTTCGGATCCTCCGTTAGAAGCAAAAACCTCTGCTGCTGTTCTTAAACGGTATGCAGCATTTGAAAGGGAAACAGGCTGATAGTTAATGTCATTTGCCACCAGATCCTGAAATGCCAGGATTTGCTGAAACTTATTGTCTGCATTATCCTTTAAAATGCGATCCACCTTTTGCTGAATCATGGGGCTTCCTTCGAGCCGAAAGGCCTCCTGTGCGAGGAATCCTTCCAATAGTTTCCCGATATTTTTGGCTGTTGAGAAAACCACCCTCGGACGGTTCTGCATTTCCCTGAGCCTGAAATCTTCATGGGAAGCAGCAGGAACATTGCGCAAGGTCCAGGTATAGGTTGTATAGGTTCCGTCAGAACTTACCAAAGGTTTTTCGGAGATGTTGTATTGCCTGTAATTGAGTTTTCCTTTTTTAGGAACATGAATGATTAGTTTGAGCTCTTCAACCGGAGCTGACATCCAAAGAATCTCATTGCCGGTCAGAAAGCCGGAAAAGCTTTTATCAGAAAAAATAGTATAGTCAAAATCAACTGTTGCACCCCTTTCCAAACCGGTATGAGTGACCACCATTTCCCGAAGCTTGTTGTAATAGGGTGCATTTGCGGCATTACCGGGCAGCACTTCGTTGAAGGCATTCTCCGGACTTTCGACCATCTTGCCGTCGGCCATTGCTGTAGTTGACTTATTGATTTTGAGTTTCTGATACTGTGGATTGTACACAATAAAATCCTCACCATAAAGAGTATGGATCGAATAATAGGTAAGGTATTTCAGGGTATGGCTATAGTGAAACTCTGTACTACCATCCGATTTAAGGGTATATTCTCTGGTCATCTTTTTGAATACCGCATCCGAAGAGGATTCCTGGGCAATTGCGAAATTCAGTGACAGACTGCTGAACAACGCAAAAAAGGCAAATATTTTCAGTATTGACTGTGTCATGGCTTTGGAGTTCTCAGGTTATTTTGTCTTGACAATTACCGGTGTATCTGACAAAAGATTCTGGTATTTCACTGCTGCACGGAATGATTTCCAGTCGGCAGCTTCGTAAATTCGCTTTGGAAACTCAGCTGAGAAACTGAACACCAATTCATTGGATTCCATTTTATACCCTCCCCTATAGGATGCTCCACTTCCATCAGCGGCTTCGGCTGCAGGTGAATAGACCAGGGTTGCAGGTTTTTCGAGTGTGATTTTCTCTGAAATCTCAACCGTATGAGAGGTCCGGTCGCGGAAAGGATAATTCCTTTTCTCAAGTCCGGTATCAAATCCCATATGAGGCATAGCCCTTCTAAAGAAATTGGTAACCGTCATGGGTGTAAATATCAGTTCATTCCTGGTAACGGTAGCATAGTCAGGAATCCTGATGCTGAAGTGCATATTTATTGGACCTGAAAGATATTTATAAGGATCATCATAAGTCACCTTAACAAGTTGGGCAAGCGGGGACACTTTCAGAATTTCCTTTTCCACCAGCATTTCCCAGTCGGATTTATACCCCCTTGTAAACAATCCGCGAATGGCTGCATCTGTTTGTCCTTCAGCTGTTACCGAATATTCTCCTTCCAGCGTTCCATCAGGTGCGATATAGGAAAGACCGGTAATTCTCAGGTAATGGTTTTGAGGATTTGAAACAGGAGTCTCGGCAAGGTCAGCGCCTTCGGGAACACCCATCAGGTAGTTCTGCTGTTGTTCGGCGCTCGACCAAAGTTCACGCACAAAAGGTACCCAGGTAGGATCCAGCAGATGATATTTGCCATCCCTTTTGCTTTTCACAACAGTAACGCAATGATTAAACTGATCGGCGGGGATTTTATCTATTCTTGAACCGGCCATGGTCATTGCAGGATAAGCTTCAAAACCAGCAGCACGAAGCATTGTAATCAGCATTCCTGCCTTATCCTTGCATACACCGCAACGATCTGAGAAATTCATGCTGCCACGGTGCAGGGTGAAACCTTCGCCTTTGCCCATTGAAATACCAGAGTAGCGGATTTCATCACCGGCCCAGTGAGTAAGAATAGTCACAGAGTCCAGTTCTGTTTTGGCTCCTTTAAGGATCTCCCGGACCTTGGCAGTAATTTCAGGAGTCGATTCGAAGCTTTTGTAATCTTCGTTCACACCATAGAACCAGAGAGATTTGGCTTCCCAGTCGGCAGTGCTGGAAATGAGCAACTTTGGGGCTACATCAGAAGGGTCAACAGCACGGGCTTCAGACTTCCAGGCAGGAATATTTTTTTTTGAGAACTGGTAAACCAGCATTCCATCCTTCATGATCATTTTGGAAGTAGCTTCTCCATTATAAAACTCATACTGAAGAGGTTTATTAGCCGGCACTGCCACCTGATAAACCTTCAATTTTATGGGATCGGAACTCCAGAAAGGAACAATATCATAGAATTGACCTTTCATGGGCGGAATATAGCGGTCATCGTCACCTTCGGTTTGAAGGAGAGCATAGGTGAAGCCTTTGCGGTAAAGGAAAACCTCCAGCACATCACCGGGTTCAAGCCTGCCCACTTCAAGCATTTTTTCGCGGGAGCCCCAGTAAATAGCCCTGGCGGGTGCAGGATAATCCATTACACCCTTTGGATTGATATTGATAATTGATCCATCAGCTTTATAAACAAGTGCAGCCTGAATTTCAACATATGCCGAAAGAGGATCATAGTCGTACCGGATCACATTCATCGACTTAGCACCTGAAGCAGTAAGAACCTTAACAAGTCGATGAGTAAAAATATTACTCAATCCGCTTTCTTCAACCTGCACCCGGGTGCTATCGAATATGGTGAGTTGTCCTGCCCCCGGATAATCTGTTTTAGACCCTGCAGAGGCAATTAACTCGGAAATGGATTGCGCCTGAACCGGAAGATAGGAGGCAATCACAAGCAATAGTAAATAACCGATGGTTCGCATAGTTCCTGCGTTTAGGAAATAATGCCGTGAAATTACTACAAATGGATTATGGTTGACGCCGCATAGTGGAAAACTATGCAGGTTAATTCAATATTTGGGGAAGGGAAAGGGAAATAGCGTCCAGTCGTAAGCCAGAATTCAGGTTAAATGAACCAATAAAGCGATGCCCGCTGCAGCTGAAGTTTTAAGGAAGGTCAGATACTTTTAAAACCTACCAGCTTGCCTGTTTCTTCATTCCATAGTCGAAGCTTCAAAGTCCTGAAACTCTGGAAGAAAGTAATTGGCTTGATGTTGTAGAAAGTTGAGGATTCCCTATGGCATTTCTCAAGATAGTAATTAGGAACCTTGAAGCTCAAATGGTGAATATGGTGGAATCCGATATTCCCGGTGAACCATTGAAGAATGGCTGGTAATTTAAAGAATGAACTACCTTGAAGAGCAGTGGTTTTGAAATCCCAATCCTTTTCTCCATACCAAACCATATCGTCAAATTGATGCTGAACATAGAACATGTATACCCCGGCAACCGATGCAAAATACATAACAGGAACCTGAATCAGCAGATAGGCTTTCCAGCCTATGGTGAGGCAGAGAACTGTTGCCAGAACCAGTATTCCAAGATTGGCATAGTAAACGCTTCGTTTTTCTTCAGGTGTGAAGCTCTTGCGGGTAAAACGGTTATTAAAGAAGAACATCAACGCTGCACCCAGTCCAAACATTACGAACGGATTCCTGTAAATCCTGTACATCAGCTTTTTCTGGGAGGAAAGAGCCTTGTATTCATTCACGGTTAAAGTCCAGACATCTCCCACGCCTCGCTTATCGAGGTTTCCAGCTGTCCTGTGGTGGATTGAATGGGCGTGATGCCAACGCTGGTAAGGAGTGAATGCAAGAACTCCAAGAACATAACCTACGGCTTTACTGAGGCGTGTGGAAGTAAAAAAGGCTCCATGTCCGCAATCGTGAAAAATGATAAAAAGCCTGACCAGCAATCCAGCCGCGGGAATAGAAAGCAGCAGTGTAATCCAGTAGGAATAGGAAATAGATTCAACCATGAGTATCCACAGAATCACATAAGGAATCAAGGTATTGGCTATTTGCCACCAGCTCCTTAATTTGCTTGGATTCTTATACTTGGTTATCACCTGGGTCCAGGGAAGATCCTGACGCATATTGGATGAGTTCTGATTTGACATTTTAATGTTTTTGACTACTGCAGATTAAAGAAAATAATTCCGTAAGATTGGGTACTCATTGAGTAAGCAAGCGGTTTTTGGATCATGCAGTAAAAAGAGTGTTGGATTGTAAATATTGCCTGTACCTCGCCTTGCACAAAGAAAAGGCTTTTCATAACTTTGAAAAAATTTTAACAAAGTCCGGTAGGCCGATCCTGGAAAATCCAAGAAGATTAGAATACAAAGATAACAATTTGCGGATGATTTAGTTTGATACCACTGCAAAATAGAAACCGGCATCCTTTCCATCAGCCATTTAAAAACAGCAAATATTCCCACATCCATATGAAAATTCCATTGACTATGAGAACAATGACCATCAGACGCATATCAATTCTTATCTGCCTGCTCTCATTTGTTGCAGCACAGGCTCAGGAAACCCAAACAGTGGGCAACAAGCAGGATGACCATATGAAATGGTGGCGGGAAGCCCGGTTTGGAATGTTTATTCACTGGGGACTCTATTCAATTCCCGCAGGAGAATGGAAAGGCTCAACGGATCATGCAGAATGGATCCGGACAACAGCCCAGATTCCACTTGATGAATACAATCAATTGGTTGCCAAATTCAATCCTGTTAAATTCAATGCTGAAGAATGGGTTAAAACTGCAAAGGATGCAGGGATGAAGTATATGGTTCTCACATCGAAGCATCACGACGGTTTCTGCCTCTTCGATTCAAAATACACAGACTTTGATGTGATGAGCACACCCTTCAGCCGGGATATTTTAAAGGAACTCTCTGATGCATGCCGGAAATATGATATGCGAATTTGCTGGTATCATTCCATTATGGACTGGCATCACCCTGATTACCTTCCACGCAGGGATTGGGAAACTACCCGTTCATCCGACAGTGCCGATTTCAAGCGGTATCTCGAATACCTGAAAGGAGAAGTAAAAGAGATAATCACCAATTACGGCGATATTTCAGTTCTGTGGTTTGACGGAGAATGGGAAAGCACATGGAGTCATGAATATGCAAAGCAGCTCTATGATTATATAAGGCAAATCGATCCGGATATAATCATTAATAACCGCATCGATGTATACCGCGATGGAATGGCAGGATTATCAACCAATGAAGAAGCACTTGGTGATTTTGGCACTCCTGAGCAGGAAATTCCTGAAAATGGATTACCCGGTAAAGACTGGGAATCCTGCATGACCCTAAATGATCATTGGGGATTCAATAAATTCGATAATAACTGGAAATCGAATAAAGACCTGATCTATAATTTGGTAGATATAGCTTCAAAAGGAGGAAATTACCTCCTCAATGTCGGTCCCACTGCCGAAGGAGTGATTCCTCCGCAAAGCATTGAACGCTTGCAGGTAATCGGCAAATGGATGAAAGCAAACGGAGCTTCAATTTATGGAACACAGTCAAGTCCATTCAAAAGTGCCAAATGGGGTAAATGCACCCAAAAGGCAACTGCAGACGGCACCCGACTTTATCTGCATATTTTCGACTGGCCCAAAAACAACAAATTAACTGTAACGAACCTCATCAATGAGCCTGTCAGGGCTTTTATCCTGAACGACCCCAAAGAAACCCCGCTAACAATCACAAAAAAGAGCGGTGGCATCGAAATAACACTTCCTGCTGTTCCGGTCGACTCCATCAATTCCGTAATAGTGCTGGATATCAAGGGGGCTCCACAGGTACTTGATACTCCTGAGTTTTCATACAGGTATGATGCTCCTGCAGATAAGGTTGAAATCAAGCTAATTTCTGAGGTAAAAGATCCTAAAATTGCGATTTACTACACACTGGATGGAACTGCTCCAACTGACAAGTCTTCCATATTGTCCAAGCCTGTTTTGGCAAAGCTACCGGTTAATTTCAGCGCAATCATGTTCTATGGTGGGAGAAAGCTTGGTGAGGTCAACCAAATCGCACTGCCCTTATCATTTGGCAGGAGTGTTACCCTAACAAATGAACCATCTGAAAAATACAAGGCTGCCGGAGCTGTAAGTCTTACTGATGCTGCAAAGGGAAGTCTGAAATTTTCCGATGGCAAGTGGCTGGGATTTGAAGGCAAGGACTTTCAGGCTACACTTGATTTTGGCAAGAAAACAGCCATCCACTCTGCCAGCTTTGGTTATCTGGTGAGCAACAAATCCTGGATCTTTGAACCGGTTGACATCAAAATTGAATATTCAACTGATGGAAAGGAGTACAAACCTCTGCTCAGCAAGAAATTCAATCCCGCCATGTGGAAATCTGCGGATGCTGTGAAGCATTTCTCCGATGTATTCCCCGAAGTAAATGCCCGCTATGTAAGATTTACCGCCAAAAACAGGGGCACTTGTCCGGAAGGGCATCCCGGCGCCGGTGGAAAAGCCTGGATTTTTGTGGATGAAATAGAGGTGGATTAAGCCTAAGTTCTATTGATCCATTAACTTTAGTGGATTGAATCAGGATAAATGCAATGATATTTCCCCTCAAAATACGAAAGTATCCGGGACCAGCAGTTTTTGCAACTTTCAAATCAGCTTAGTCTTTCCATAAAGAACCTGAATAAACTTCAAACCTAAAAATATGTCTACCTTTTTAAAGATGGATTTGAATCGCAGCATTTTAAGTATAGTTCTGTTCTGCGCAATAGGCTACCACCTGAATGCTCAGACTCCTTTAAAACTGATTCCAACGCCCAGGCAAACACAAATTGGATCCGGATCGTTTACGATTGATGCAGGTTTGATATTGATAGCCAACGAATCCACGAGTTCAGAAACCAAATTCAGCCTTCAGCAGCTATCGGATGAAATCAAAACAGACTTAGGTTTCGTACCAGCCACCTCAAAAAAGGCATCCGGCAATTCAGTCCAGCTGATCTTATTGAATAGCGGAAACAGTAAGATTTCAGCCATAGAAAAGGAAGCACTGTCAAGCCTGCCTGAAGCCCAGAAGGAAGAAGGCTATCTGCTTAAGGTGGAATCCGGCAAGATATATATCCTGGCTTATTCAGAAACAGGCTTGTTTTATGGTGTACAGACGCTGAAGCAACTTATCCGTGCCAACAGAACCGGAAATTCCATTCCATGCCTCACGATCACCGACTGGCCATCACTCCGCTACAGGGGATGGATGGACGATATCAGCCGGGGACCTATTCCTACGGTAGATTTCGTCAAGAAATGCATCCTGAAAATGGCAGAGTACAAGCAGAACTATTTTACTCTTTATACCGAACATACATTCCGCCTCGACAGATATCCTGACATCGCCCCTCCGGGAACATTCACTGCAGCAGAAATCAAAGACCTCACTGATTTTGCTGCAAAATACCATATGGATGTAGTTGGGAATTTCCAGTCGTTCGGACATATGGAAAAGATACTTGGCAATCCATTTTTTGCCAACCTCAGGGAGAGCGGAAATATTCTCAATCCTACTGATGAAGCAACCTACCAATTTCTGAGTGATATTTATTCAGAGATTGTTCCTGCCTACAAGAGTCCCTTTTTCAATATTAATTGTGATGAAACTCAAGGACTGGGTGAAGGAAAGAGTAAGGCTATGGCCGACAGCATCGGCACAGGCGGAATCTATGCATACCATATCAACCGCATCAATGAACTCCTCAAACCCTATGGTAAAAGAGTAATGATGTGGGGTGATATCGCAGTTAACAATCCTGAAATAATAGCCCGGCTGCCCAAAGACCTTATTATCCTTTCCTGGGGTTATGGAGCAGAAGAAAGCTTTGATAATGCAATTCTTCCCTTCCAAAAGACTGGTTTCGATTTTATGATTGCTCCCGGAGTGGGGTGCTGGGGTGAGATTTGGCCTGCAATCACCAATGCAGCTGTTAACATAAACAACTATGTGCGCGATGGAGCCAAACTGGGTGCAATGGGTATGATGAATACCGCCTGGGATGATAACGGACACAATCTTTTCAATTACAACTGGCATGGACTGGTATGGGGGGCTGAATGTTCCTGGAGTCCGGCCTCACCTCTAAGCGGAGATGCTGCAAATGCCGAGCGGAATCAGAATCTGAAAAAATTCAATGCTTACTTTGATGCTTTATTTTTCGAAAAAGCAGGCGTTACAAAACAACTGATTCAGATTGACAGTCTCAGATTCAGAAACATGAAAGGACTATTAGGAGAAGGATCGTTCTGGCAGGATATCACCGAATTCTACCCCGAAAATACTTCTGATGCAGTCATAAAAAATGCTGTGGAAATCCAGAGGGAATGCAAAGAGATTTCCTGGAACCTGGAACAGCTTTGTCCGGCAAACGGTAATGAAAAAGCAATGGTTGATGGTGCCCAGCTTGCATTGCAGAGAGTGATTTTCAACACCAGGAAAAACAGCGCAAGGGTGCTGTTGTACAAGGCTTATCAAACAGCTGATGCAAAGGATATCACAAAGGCCAGACTGGCTCTTTCGGAACTGGTTACCCAGTTGTACAGTATTAAAAAGGAATACATCCGGCTTTGGAATCTGGAAAATCGCAGTTGGTGGCTTGATAAAAACCTGAATGACTACAATAAGCTTGCCCAGCAAATTGAAGATGCTGACAAGAAGGTGTTTATAGAGCCTTTGCCTGAAGTAACTGATGGAAAGAGGTCTGTAAAACTGAGAACTGTATTTAACGACAAAAAGATCATATATACACTCGATGGAAGTGAGCCTTCCTTAACCTCAGAAGTCTATTCCGCACCTCTAATAATTGAAGGACATGCAATTATCAAGGCCTGCGTTTTGGAAAACAATGCAATTGGCAAGGTTTCTGAAAAGGCTATCCTGATGCACAAGGGTATTGGTCACTTCAGAAAATTGAACAGCAAGTATAGTCCCTACAATCCGGCCTATGCTGCGGGTGGCGAGCAGGGATTGGTGGATGGACAAAGAGGATCGGGAAGCTTTTCCGATGGTAAATGGCAGGGGTTTCAAGGCACAGATCTGGATATAGAACTGGACTTCGGCAAAATCACAGATGTAAATTCAGTTTCCTGCAACTTCCTGCAGAGCTCCTATTCATGGATACTTCTGCCAAAGGAAGTGAGAATAATGACTTCAATCGATGGAATCAACTACACTCTCCAACAGACAATCAAACAGGATATTCCCCAACAGGATCAGAAGCTTATTATTCACACTTTCATGAGCAGTGGAAAGCCATTCAAAACCCAATATCTCAAATTTATTGCTGTCAATCCCGGACCACTCCCCGCCTGGCATCATGCTGCCGGCAACCCCTCATTTATTTTTGCAGATGAAATCATCATCGATTAATACCTGCTAATACTGTATTATTATACTTTTTAATTATTTGATTATGAATGAAATGATCAACACAAACACCCTGGTCAGCATTGGACTCATCCTATTGGGAATTGTAATGCTGTTGTTCCCGCCAAAGCCCGGGAATTCCCTTTACGGAGTCTCTAACAAGGCAACCAACAGGGATGAGGAAACATGGAAGCTTGGGCAAAGACTATATGCCTATGCTTTTCTGTTGATTGGAGCCGCCTTTGAATTACTCGGGATTTTAATGGAAAAAACTTATGGAAAATTCCAGAGCCTGATTGGCCTCATAATGCTCATTGGATTATGGTTGATTGCCAAAAAGGTTATTAACAAGAGATTAAGTTCGGGTTCGGAAAATGAGTAAATTTAACTTCAGCTCATTTTAATCCGGAACGTTTCATTATCCACGAATGCTAGCAAGATACAGCATGGGCAAATCCTTCATCCTTTCATTTCTACTCTTTCTCGCTGCTTCCGCTTGCTTTGCAGTAAGGCAACCGGTGAGCCTGACGCTTGATAACAACTGGAAATTCCGAATGGCTGATTCAGGAAACTGGCTGCCGGCTAAGGTTCCGGGATGCGTCCACACCGACCTCCTCAACGCCCGTAGGATTGATGAGCCTTTCTTCGGCACAAATGAAAAGAAGCTTCAATGGATTGATAAAAAGGACTGGGAATACGAAACGAGGTTCAAACTCGATGCTTCAATCTTAAAGAATGATCACCTGGAGTTGATTTTTGAAGGACTGGATACTTATGCTGAAGTACGATTGAATGGAACACTGATCCTGAAAGCAGATAATATGTTCCGTAGCTGGAAGGTTGATTGCATTAAATGGCTCAAGGCTGACAATGTACTTACTATTCGATTCCTGTCACCAATTGCTGTTGGACTGGAAAAACTGGAAGCCAACGGTTATGCCCTTCCAAACGATAATGATGATTCAAAAATGGGAGGACTGGGTGATAAGAAAGTAAGTGTCTTTACCCGAAAAGCACAGTTTCAGTATGGCTGGGACTGGGGTCCGAGATTCGTTACCTGCGGTATATGGAGGCCCGTCAAGTTGCTTGCATGGGATGAATTGCAGATCAGCGATCTGTTTGTCCGCGATAAGGTTGTGAATGAAAAATCAGCCCAGCTCAAGGCAAACATTGAAATTCTTTCTTCAATTGAATCACAGTCTACGATTACCCTTTTCGCAGATGATAAAAACCTTCTCAGCAAGAAAGTTCCTGTAAAGCCCGGACTGAATAAATTCTCCTTTGATTTTACGATTGAAAATCCTGAACTCTGGTGGTCGAATGGAATTGGAAAGCAGAAGCTGTATAATATCAAAGCTGGAAATTATAAACGGAGAAGAGAAGGACGAAATGGCTGTCCTTCACGGAATACGAACGCTGAAACTGATTCAAAAACCTGATGAAAAGGGTAAGAGTTTTTATTTCGAGCTCAATGGAGTCCCGGTTTTTGCAAAGGGAGCCAATTATATTCCGGCTGATATTTTCCTGACCCGCGTAACTCCTGATGATTATGAAAGGATTGTAATAGATGCGGCTTCCGCCAATATGAATATGCTTCGGGTTTGGGGTGGCGGAATCTATGAAAACGATATTTTTTATGATCTCTGCGATAAATACGGCATTCTGATCTGGCAGGACTTTATGTTCGCCTGCTCCCTTTATCCCGGAGATTCAGCCTTTATGGAGAACGTTCGTCTTGAAGCTATAGATAATGTAAAACGACTCCGTAACCATCCCTGCATGGCTCTTTGGTGTGGAAACAACGAATGTCAGGCAGCCTGGAAGGACTGGGGTTATGAAAAAAAGTTCAAGGAAAAGGATCCGAAACTGGCCGAAAAGGTATGGAACGACTACTGCAAGCTCTTCCACAGGCTGCTTTACGGCGTGGTTCAGGAATACCAGCCTGACATTGCCTACTGGGCCTCCTCTCCTATGGCTTCCTGGACTCCCGGAATGAATGACGACAAGGTTGCCAGAAAGACCGACAACTCCGGTGACCGTCATTACTGGGATGTGTGGCATGGACGACAACCCTTCTCAAAATATGCGGA
Source organism: Bacteroidales bacterium (assembly GCA_016707705.1). GTDB lineage: Bacteria > Bacteroidota > Bacteroidia > Bacteroidales > UBA4417 > UBA4417. The sequence continues at coordinate 133,816 of JADJHD010000015.1, read as the reverse complement.
GCTGATTCCCCGCTTTATGAGCGAATACGGACTGCAGTCTTTCCCGGGATTCAGGACGGTCAGAACCTTTGCTCCAAGCCCTTCCGACTGGTCGATAGAATCGGAAATCATGATGCACCATCAGAAAAATGGCAGGGGAAATATGCTTATCCGGCAGTATATGCAGGATTGGTATCAGATACCACCTCGTTTTGAGCATTTCCTTTATGTTAGTCAGCTTCTTCAGGCAGAAGGAATAAAGGTCGGGATGGAAGCCCTGAGAAGAAATATGCCCTACTGCATGGGTTCATTGTATTGGCAGCTTAATGATTGCTGGCCGGTTGCCTCCTGGTCGGGGATTGACTCCTATCATAACTGGAAAGCTCTCCATTATTATGCTGCGAAAGCATACGATCCGGAACTGGTTTCACCTTATATTGTCAACGACAGTCTGCAGGTTCATGTGGTTTCTGATCGACTCACTGCCTTTACCGCTGAAATTGAGCTTCAGGTCCTCGACATGAAAGGAAGCATCATACTTCTGAAGAATTATAGTAAGGAAATCTCTCCCAATTCCTCAATTCAGATCTGTCATCTCCCTGTATCAGGACTTCTCAATGGAAAGAGCAAGCAGGAAGTCTTTGTTTTACTCAGACTCAAGGAAAACCAGAAGCTACTATCAGAAAACAGCTGTTACTTTGTTCCTTTTAAAGATCTCAAACTGCAGAAGCCTTTGATTACCCATAGCTTCGTTCAGAATGAGGATGGAGGCATTATAAAGCTCACTTCAAATGTGCTGGCTAAAAATGTATTTCTCGATTCCGAAACTGAAGGGTTAAGGTACAGTGATAATTTCTTCGACCTATTCCCGGGACAAGCAATTGAAATCAGGATAACTGCTCCGAAGGGAACAAGCCTGAAGGAAAATCAACTTAGCATTTTATCTCTGTTCGACACCTATCCGGCAAATTGATTCTCTACTTTTATTGTACTGATTTTCAATGTTTTGAATAATATGTTATTCTCAAAGATATAATTATCTATATATGTTGTTACTCATTTAAAAAAATCTCTACATTTGTTTTCAACCATCTTATTTCAATTATTAACCAAACCTCCCGTTTACCATGAATTTCGAATTCACCGAGGAGCAGCTCATGATCCGCGATGCTGCCCGGGACTTTGCCCAAAGAGACCTTATTAAGGACGTAATAGAGCGCGATGCCGGCTCCATTTACCCTACCGAACATGTAAAGAAACTTGCTGAACTGGGCTTCCTTGGGATGCTCGTTGATCCGGCCTATGATGGCGGAGGAATGGACACTGTTTCTTATGTGCTGGCCATGGAGGAAATCTCCAAGGTAGATGCATCGGTGAGTGTAATTATGAGCGTGAATAATTCATTGGTTTGCTACGGTCTGCAGGAATTTGGTTCTGAGGATCAGAAAAACAAGTACCTGAGGCCTCTTGCCAAAGGGGATAAAATAGGTGCTTTCCTGCTTTCGGAACCAGAAGCCGGCTCTGATGCCACATCACAGCGGACAACAGCTGAAGACAAAGGCGATCATTACCTCCTGAATGGAACAAAAAACTGGATCACAAACGGGAATACTGCAGGAACCTACCTGGTAATTGCTCAAACCCATCCTGAAAAGAAACATAAGGGCATCAACTGCCTGATTGTCGACAGAAACTCCCCTGGTATCAGCGTGGGTCCTCATGAAGATAAGATGGGAATGCGAAGCAGTGATACTCATTCCGTGATGTTTAACGATGTGATTGTCCCTAAGGAAAACAGGATTGGAGAGGATGGATTTGGATTTACCTTCGCTATGAAAACCCTGGAAGGCGGACGCATCGGGATCGCTTCACAGGCACTTGGACTGGCTTCAGGCGCTTTGGAAAGAGCTGTTAAATATGCAAAGGAGCGTAAAGCTTTTGGAACCGAACTTTCCAATCATCAGGCTATAGCTTTTAAGCTGGCTGATATGGCTGTTAAAATTGAGAATGCCCGCAATCTTTGTCTGAAGGCTGCATGGCTGAAAGATCAGCATAAACCTTACGGAATTGCCAGTTCAATGGCCAAGTACTATGCTGCTGAAATCGCTATGGAAGTAACAACACAGGCAGTACAGATTCACGGTGGATACGGTTACGTGAAGGAATACCACGTAGAAAGGCTCATGAGGGAAGCCAAGTTGACCCAGATCTATGAAGGAACTTCCGAAATACAGCAAATCGTAATCTCACGCGACCTGCTCAAATAGTTAGAAATCAGAAATTAAAGAAACTGATACAATCAATACAAGAAATCCATGAAACTACTGGTGTGCATCAGCAATGTGCCTGATACAACAACGAAGATAAAATTAAGCCCCGACAATAAGTCTGTTGACCTTAGCGGGATTCAGTGGGTAATTAACCCCTGGGATGAACTGGCTCTTACACGTGCTCTTGAGTTGAAGGAAACTGCTGGATCGTCCATCGAAAAAATTTCCGTTGCCAGCGTGGGTACTGCCGAATTAGAGCCCACACTTCGCAAGGCATTGGCGATAGGTGCCGATGATGCTTTCCGCATCGACCTGAATCCACAGGATGCATATCAGGTGGCTGAAGAACTTGCGGCATTGGTTAAGGCTCAGTCCTTCGATATCATCCTTTGCGGGATTGAATCAAGCGATTATAACGGAGCCATGGTAGGCGGCATGCTTGCTGAACAGCTTGGATACACGTCAGTTTCATCTGTTAGCTCTTTGAATCTTGATGGCAGCAATGTTAAGCTTACCCGTGAAATTGACGGTGGGAAGCAAAATCTTACCGTTTCACTGCCATTCCTTGCCATAGTTCAGAAAGGGATCGCAATTGAGCCAAGGATTCCATCAATGCGTGGAATCATGACTGCCAGAACAAAACCTCTGACAGTAGTTGCTGCTTCCGGAAGTTCAGCCCTCACTGCCGTTGTTGGGAATGCCCTTCCGACAGCCAAATCAGCCTGCCATATGGTAGATGCTGAAAATGTATCAGAACTGGTTCGCCTCCTGCATGAGGAAGCCAAGGTGATATAAACTGTATCTTAAAGAAATAGAAACAGTAAGAAAGCTGTATCAAGAAATCAACAACTTTAATCAGAGAAACAATGTCAGTATTAGTATATATTGAAAACAGGGAAGGCAAACTCAACAAAGGTGCTTTCGAACTGGTTTCCTACGCATCAAGAATAGCAAAAGACCTGAACACTGGTGTTACAGCCCTTTCCATTGGGAATGTGAGCGAATCAGAACTTTCCAGGGCAGGTCAATATGGCGCTTCCAAGGTGATTTCCATCAATGATGGCCGTCTTGAAACCCTCGATAATAAAGCCTATACAATCGCGATTGAGCAGGTTGCTACTGCCGAATCAGCCACAGTGCTGGTAATGGGATCCGGATTTACAGGCAAGGCCATAGCTCCACGACTTTCCGTAAGACTCAAGGCAGGATTGGTGCCATTTGCAATTGCAGCACCATCGTCATACCAGCCTTTTGTTGTCAGAAAAAAGACCTTCTCCGGAAAATCATTCTCCGATGTGGAAGTCAAATCTGCTGTAAAAATCATTACCCTAAGTCCAAATTCTTTCGGACTTCATGAATCCCCGGTCTCAACTGCAGTAACCACATTCAGTCCAAATCTCCTGGATTCCGATTTCAGCACACGTGTTGATTCCTCCGAAAAATTCAGTGGGAAAGTCCTGTTAACCGAAGCTGATATAGTAGTTTCAGCCGGCAGGGGAATGAAAGGTCCTGAAAACTGGGGTCCGGTTGAAGAGCTTGCTGAACTGCTGGGTGCAGCAACAGCCTGTTCAAGGCCTGTAGCTGATGAAGGCTGGCGTCCTCATGCTGAACACGTTGGACAAACCGGAAAGGTTATCGCACCAAATCTCTATTTTGCCTTTGGAATCTCAGGAGCAATCCAGCATGTTGCCGGTATCAGTTCCTCGAAGGTGATAGTCGCCGTAAACAAGGATCCTGAAGCACCTATCTTCGCCACAGCCGATTATGGCATTGTTGGTGATGTTCAGAAAATCCTTCCCGAACTGATTCAGTCCATCAAAGCTTCAAGGAGTCATTAATAATGGCCGGCAAGCCTGCTGAAGAAAGGATTCACACCTTACATCCCTATGGAGGCAAGGGTGTTAACATACCCTTGTCGAGGTATCAGGCTATGAGTGATACCATCCTGAGTATCTTTGCCGAAACTCCTGAAATTTCTTACAAGGAGCTCGGTATATTGGTAGAAAAACGGTTGTCGGGGGTACTTGACGGCAGCATTCCCTGGTTGATGGAGACTGTAAGGCTGGACCTGATGGCCCGCGGAATCATTATCAAGATTTCTCAGAACCCGGTCAGATTGAGGCTGGTCGATAAAGAATAAACTTACCCCGATACAGCGGTAGCCAAAATTAAACTTTCATCCTGTAATCCCTGATCAGGCTCACTGAGTAGATCAGCAATCCTATCCATACCAGTCCGAAGCTCGCCAGAAATACCGGGCTGAATGCCTCATGGAACACCAGCAATCCAATAAGGAGTTGAAGTGTTGGTGATAGATATTGTATGAATCCTATGGTTGACAATGGAATCCTTGTTGCAGCCTTTCCAAACCAGAAAAGAGGAAGCGCTGTAACCGGTCCGCCCAGAATCAGCAATACATCTACCAGTCTGGAGTGATGCAAAAACATGGCAGTCCCCTGAACCTGTGCAAACCAAAGGTAAGCCAAAGCCATGGGTGAAAGAATCAAGGTTTCAATCAATAGTCCAGGCAAGGATTCGAGATTGGCTTTCTTTCTGAGCAATCCGTATATGCCAAATGAAAATGCCAGATACAATGAAACCCAGGGAATCCTGCCAATGTGCAGTGTTAGCCAGCTGACTCCTGCAAGTGCAAAAAGGACAGCAATCATCTGAGGTTTCTTAAGCCGCTCATGAAGGAATATCACCCCAAGCAGTACGTTTACCAATGGATTGATATAATATCCAAGACTGGCTTCTACGATATGGTTGTGGTTGATGGCATAGATGTATACAAACCAGTTCCCTCCTATCAAAACCCCGGTGATAAAAAGGATTCCCAATATCCGGGGATTGCGGAGATAAAGCAGGAAATTCTTGTTTTTGATTACCCAAAGCATTGCCAGCAAAAAGAAAACTGACCAGATTACCCGATGTGCCAGAATCTGTTCCGAAGGAACTACAGCAAGCAATTTCCAGTATAATGGAAATACACCCCAGGCAGTATAGCATGCAAGTGCATATAATAGTCCTGAAAGATATGTTTCGCCGGGTTTCTTGAGCATTGGGAATTGGGAGAGGGTTTAGACGTTGAAGTGCAGTGCAGTATTGAGTGAGTCAGACGATTGTCATGCGATTGTCATGCGGTAGTAATACGATTGTCATGCGGTGGTCAGACGATTGTCTTTCGTCATTCGGTGGCATACGATTGCATACGATTGTCATTCGTGTCGGTCATGCGATGGTCATACGATGGTATCGATGTCATCGATGTCATTCGTGGTGCTACCCGATGGACTGTCTGATTGTCATTGATTGCCTGACTATTGCTGACCATTGTCTGACATGCCTGACCATGCCTGACATGCTGACCATTGCCTGACCAGCGCTATGCCTGACCATTGTCTGACTATCGCCTGACCATTGTCTGACCATTGTCTGACATTGCCTGACCATTGTCTGAACCATTGCCTGACTATTGCCTGACCACTTGTCTGACTATCGCCTGACCATTGTCTGACTATTGCCTGACTATTGCCTGACCATTGCCTGACTACCACCCCGCAAAGTTACCATTAGAATCCAAACCAAGACACAAAAAAACCGGGGAGAGATTGGCCCCGGCTGCAAGTAGTAATGAAGCTACGTAATTAAGAAATCATCCTTTAGTGGACTTTTTCTCTTTCTTTTCAGCCCTTTTTTCCTTTAAAGACTTGGCAGCCTTTTTCTTGGGCTCTTTTTTCTCTTTATCCATCGACTTCGACATGGCGCAGGCTTTTAAATTTGAGAGAACTAAAGTACAACAGAATGCTAATTAACGCAAGTATTTTGATGATATTGCTGAAAGGTTTTTATGATTTTTAACTTCAGTTTGAATTATAGGAACTAAAGAAATTTACCTCATTCTCCATTGGAATATTAAGCTTTTGAAATTTAGCTAGTTGAAAATCACCTGCAAACAGTAGTGAATCATTGCTCTTTACTGATACAGGGTTGATTGTCGTGAGCCTTACAGAATTGATGTATTTAGCTGACAAATCATCTCCATCATCATAACAATCAGAGGCTTAATGATTGCCTCCTTGATTAGCCAAAAATATTTCAGATTTATTCTTAACTTTGCACACTTTTTTACAACCCGTACAATCTACATGCAGATGGATAAAAAATATCCTGAATATAAGCAACTTAGCCTTACCCGAATAGGGAATGAGGTCCTGAACTTCTGGACCGAGAACAACGTATTTGAGCAGAGCCTGGAAAACCGCCGCAATCACACTCCATATGTGTTTTTCGAAGGTCCCCCCTCCGCTAATGGCGTTCCCGGCATTCACCACGTTATGGCAAGGGCTATCAAGGATATTTTCTGCAGATACAAAACCCTGAAGGGATTTTATGTAGAACGCAAGGCTGGCTGGGATACCCACGGACTGCCAATCGAAATTGCTGTTGAAAAAACTCTTGGAATCACCAAGGAAGATATCGGCAAGAAAATCAGCGTTGACGATTACAACAAGGCCTGCCGAAAGGAGGTTATGAAATACAAGGACCTTTGGGATGATCTTACCCTGAAAATCGGGTACTGGGTTGACCTGAATGACCCCTATATCACATTTGAAAACACATACATCGAAACCTGCTGGTACCTGCTCGCACAACTGTACAAGAAAGGACTGCTGTACAAGGGTTACACCATTCAACCGTATTCACCTGCAGCCGGCACCGGTCTGAGCACTCACGAACTGAACCAGCCCGGTTGCTACCGCGATGTCAAGGACAATACCGTTGTTGCACAGTTCAAGGTTCGCCGCGATACTGATCATGCACTTCTTAACACACTCTTTGAAGGAGGGAATGCAGAAGTATTCATTCTTGCATGGACCACCACTCCATGGACTCTTCCCTCAAACACAGCGCTGGCAGTAGGAAAAGATATCGACTACGTTTTGGTTGATACATTTAACCCATATACCTCTCTTCCTGTAAGATTGGTTTTAGCCAAGCCTCTGTTTGGAAAGTACTTCCCTGAAAAGAATGCAGAATTCACCATGGAATCCTATGAACCGGGATCAAAGAATATTCCTTTCAAGGTTATTACTGAATTCAAGGGTTCACAAATGGCCGGACTTCGTTATGAGCAGCTTTTGCCATATGCACAGCCGGAAACCGGGGATGCCTTTATGGTGGTCACCGGTGATTTTGTCACAACTGAAGATGGAACTGGTATCGTACACATAGCCCCAAGTTTTGGAGCTGATGACTTCAAGGTAGCACGACAGAATGGTATCGGAGCTCTTACCCTGGTTGACAAGCAAGGCCGTTTCACTGCAGAAATGGGTGAATTTGCCGGTCGCTATGTTAAATCAGAATATATGACCGATGATGACCCGATGCGCAATGAAAATGTGGACATCGACATAATCGTCAAACTGAAAAAAGAGAACCGCGCCTTTAAAACTGAAAAATACGAGCACTCCTATCCGCATTGCTGGAGGACAGATAAGCCCATTCTTTACTATCCGCTGGATTCATGGTTTGTCCGTGCAACCGCGCTCAAGGAAAGAATGATGGAACTGAACAAAACCATCAACTGGAAGCCAGAATCCACCGGAACAGGCAGATTTGGCAACTGGCTCGAAAACCTGAATGACTGGAATCTCTCCCGCTCCCGCTATTGGGGAACTCCGCTGCCTATCTGGGTTAGCGAAGACAGGGAAGAAGAAATATGCATTGAATCTGTTGAACAACTGAAAGCAGAAATAGAAAAATCAGTTGCTGCCGGTTTCATGAAGTCAAACCCATTTGCTGCTTTTGTCCCCGGTGATAACTCCGCAGAGAACTACAATAAATTTGACCTTCACCGCCCTTATGTTGATGATATCGTACTGGTATCACCAAAGGGAAATAAGATGACCCGCGAAACAGACCTTATTGATGTTTGGTTTGATTCAGGAGCCATGCCATATGCGCAGTTCCACTATCCGTTTGAAAGGAAAGATGAACTGAATGAATACTTCCCTGCCGATTTCATTGCAGAAGGTGTTGACCAAACCCGTGGATGGTTTTATACCCTGCACGCCATTGGTACCCTGGCATTTGATTCTGTTGCTTTCAAGACTGTTGTTTCCAACGGACTCGTTCTCGATAAAAACGGGAATAAGATGAGCAAACGCCTCGGTAATGCCGTTGATCCTTTTGAAACACTTGAAAAGTACGGTCCGGATGCGACACGCTGGTATATGATTACCAATGCACAACCCTGGGATAACCTCAAATTTGATCTTGAAGGTATAGCAGAAGTCCAGCGCAAATTCTTCGGAACACTTTACAATACCTATAGCTTCTTCTCACTCTATGCCAATATCGATGGATTCAGGTATGAAGAAGCGGAAGTCCCCTTTGCCTCACGTCCTGAAATTGACCGATGGATTCTTTCGGAACTGAATTCACTCATACTGGATGTTGATGATGCCTATGCAGATTATGAGCCTACCAAAGCAGGTCGACTGATATCTGATTTTGTGGATGCACATCTCAGCAACTGGTATGTACGACTATCCCGCAGGCGTTTCTGGAAGGGAGATTATTCCCAGGACAAGATTTCCGCATATCAAACGTTGTATCAGTGTCTGGTAACCTTGGCCAAGCTCGCTTCTCCGATTGCTCCTTTCTTCACTGATCGTCTGTTTATCGATCTCAATGGAATAACCGGCAAGGAAAAGCATGCATCCGTGCATCTTTCAGATTTCCCTGTTGCAGATACGAGCATGATCGACAAGCAACTTGAGGAAAGGATGGAATATGCTCAGGTAATATCGAGCATGGTATTGAGTCTTCGAAAGAAAACCAACCTCAGGGTTCGTCAGCCATTGCAGAAGGTACTTATTCCAGTTTCAGGTACCGCTTTCCAGTCGCAGCTTGAGAAGGTAAGTAACCTGATTGCATCTGAAGTAAATGTGAAGGAGATTGAATACTTGTCAGAATCAGCAGGATTCCTGGTAAAGAAGATCAAGGCTAATTTCAAGACTTTGGGACCCAGATATGGCAAGCAGATGAAAGATGTTGCAGCTACCATTGCAGCCTTCAGTCAGGAACAGATCAACCAGATAGAAAAGGATGGCAAGTTAATTTTCATGTTAAATGAAGATGAGATTGAAATCTTCCTCCAGGATGTTGAAATTATTACTGAAGATATTCCGGGATGGGTTGTTGCTAATCAGGGAAGCCTTACTGTTGCGCTTGACATCACCCTTACCCCTCAGCTTGTGGAAGAAGGAATAGCCCGCGAGCTCGTAAACAGAATTCAGAACCTCAGGAAAGACAAGGGTTTCGACGTTACCGACAAGATTAGCATAAGGATTGATAAATTGGATTCCATCGAGGCAGCAATAGCCCATAATTATACTTATATTTGCTCGGAAACCTTGTGTGAAAAGCTTGAAATTCTTGATCCTGATCAGCTGTCAGGTAAAGAAATCATTGATCTGACTGATGACATTTCAGTGGGTATAGCAATTAATAAGTTAGTATAAGCCTCATCATACGCATCTGAAGCAGGATGCAACCTATACCTCAATATTAACCTGGTAAAACAACTTGAACCAATGAAAGAGGAAGAAGTAAAAGAAGATAAAGTATTCAACAGATATTCTGATGAAGAACTCGAAGAATTTCGTGAGATCATTCTTGATAAACTCGACAAGGCGCGCAAGGACCTTCAACTGCTAACAGAAGCTTACACCAACAGCAATGATCATGACATTATGGATACCTCTCCTACCTTCAAGGTTCTTGAAGAAGGCTATCAGGTAATGTCGAAGGAAGAAAATTCGAGGTTAGCTGCCCGTCAGGAGAAATTCATCCAGAACCTGGAAAATGCCTTGGTCAGGATTGAAAACAAAACCTATGGAATTTGCAGGGCTACCGGAAAGCTGATTTCCAAAGAGCGACTCCGCTCTGTTCCTCATGCAACATTGAGTATTGAAGCAAAGCTTAACCAAAAATAAGATCTGCCTTGAAAAAATCGTTGTGGATCGTTTTCATTATTCTGGCAATTGACCAGTCATTGAAATTGTGGGTCAAAAGCACAATGACACTAGGGCAGGAGATTCCTCTTGCCGGTAATTGGGCGATTCTGCATTTTACTGAGAACAATGGAATGGCATTTGGGATGCAGTTTGCCGGAGATTATGGCAAGTTATTCCTAAGTCTTTTCCGCATTGTTGCAGTAGCATTTCTAATCTGGTACATCAATTACCTCTCAAAAACCAAAGAGAAATTCAGCCTTATCTTCTGTTTTGCTCTTATACTTGCCGGGGCATTGGGCAATATTCTTGACAGTGCCTTCTATGGATTGTTCTTTAGTGCAAGCACTTATTACGATGTGGCCCGGGTTTTCCCCTATGAAGGAGGATATAGCGGATTTCTTTTAGGTAAAGTAGTCGATATGCTGTATTTCCCCATTCTTGAAGGAACATATCCCAGTTGGGTGCCATTTTGGGGTGGACAGCCCTTCCTCTTTTTCCGCCCTGTTTTTAACATAGCTGACTCTGCAATCACTACCGGAGTGCTGAGTTTAATCATATTCCAGAGAAGTTATTTCCGTGGGAGACCAAAAAATCAGGACTTCGAACCAAACGAAGAAAGTTTTGAGTATTCAGATGATGAAAACACCGGAGGCTCGCCTTCCACTAAATAATTATGATCAAGACCTTTTTGAGCGGGCATTTTTTAGCCCGCTTTTTTTATGTTCCATGGGCTCAGATTCAGGGAATTTTGTTAAATTTGCCCATTAAACCAGCAACATATGTCAGAAAAGATAGTCGGTAAGATCTCCCAAATCATCGGTCCTGTGGTCGATGTTACGTTTGATGAAAATGTTCCCCTCCCAAACATTTATGATGCACTAGAAGTTACAAATGAGAAAGGTGCTGTTATCGTACTTGAATGTCAGCAGGACACGGGAGAAAATACAATCCGTTCCGTAGCGATGGATTCCACTGATGGCCTCAGCCGCGGAATGGAAGTTGTTGCTACCGGAAAGACCATCTCCATGCCGGTTGGTGATTCCGTTAAAGGTCGCCTGTTCAATGTTATCGGAGATGCAATTGATGGACTGGAGAAAGTTGCCAGGACAAAGGAATACAGCATCCATCGTGATCCTCCTAAATTTGAAAACCTCACCACTACCAAGGAGGTTCTTTTTACCGGTATCAAGGTTATTGACCTTATCGAGCCTTATGCTAAGGGTGGAAAAATCGGACTTTTCGGCGGAGCCGGTGTAGGTAAGACCGTTATCATCATGGAGCTTATCAATAATATTGCAAAAAGCTACTCAGGACTTTCAGTTTTCGCTGGAGTTGGTGAACGTACCCGTGAAGGGAATGACCTCCTCCGTGAGATGATTGAATCAGGAGTTATTAAATATGGGGATGCTTTTCTCCATGATATGGAACAAGGCGGATGGGACCTTTCAAAGGTTGACCCTAAAGAACTTGCAGAGTCACAGGCTACTCTTGTTTTCGGACAGATGAATGAGCCCCCCGGAGCACGTGCACGTGTTGCCCTTTCGGGTCTTACCATGGCTGAATATTTCAGAGATGGTGACGAGAAGAGTGGCGGACGCGATATCCTTTTCTTCGTTGATAACATTTTCCGTTTCACACAGGCAGGATCAGAGGTATCAGCTCTTCTCGGACGTATGCCTTCAGCCGTAGGATATCAGCCTACACTGGCTACTGAAATGGGACTCATGCAGGAACGCATTACCTCCACAAAGCGTGGTTCAATTACCTCAGTTCAGGCGATCTACGTACCTGCTGATGACCTTACCGACCCTGCTCCTGCTACAACTTTTGCCCACCTTGATGCTACTACAGTATTAAGCCGTAAAATTGCCGAACTCGGTATCTATCCCGCTGTTGATCCGCTGGATTCAACTTCACGAATTCTTACTCCTGAAGTAGTTGGTGAAGATCATTACAACACCGCACAGCGAGTTAAGGCTATCCTTCAGCGTTATAAGGAACTTCAGGATATCATCGCTATTCTTGGTATGGATGAGCTCTCTGATGAGGACAAACTCGTTGTATCACGCGCAAGACGTGTTCAGCGCTTCCTTTCACAGCCTTTCTTTGTTGCTACCCAGTTTACCGGCATCCCTGGAACATTTGTCTCCATCGAAGATACCATCAAGGGATTCAAAATGATCCTCGACGGTGAAGTTGACGAATATCCTGAATCAGCTTTCAACCTCGTAGGTACCATTGAGGAAGCAATCGAAAAAGGAAAGAAAATGCTGGCTGGAAATTAATCCAGTTCATCAACCAAAGAAACAATAACTGAACAGAGGCATGACCATAGAAATAGTCACACCCGACACCACGATTTTCTCAGGCGAAATCAATCTGGCACAATTGCCCGGACTTGATGGCTCCTTCGAAATCATGAACAACCATGCACCACTTATCTCGGTACTGAAAAAAGGCAAGATCAAACTTCTTGACAAGCAAAATCAGGCTCAGTACTTCGAAGTAAATGGAGGCGTTGTTGAAGTGTTGAGGAATAAAATTCTGGTTCTGGCCGAATAACAGTCTCTTCAATATTTTCGAAAAGGAGAGCCATTGGTTCTCCTTTTTTATTTTTTACACCCCAATTATGATTGCAAACAAATAGCACACAATCGAAATAGCCTGTCAATATTGAGAAACTCTAATCATCTGATTCTGAAGATTTATCTTGCTTTTCCCTAAATTATTGACTATCTTTAAAGAAAAACAATCCGGCTATGAATAAGCAAATGATGCTCCTAAGTTCATTATTTCAGCCTTCACATAATGGCAAGGTTAAATTCATTCTCAAGGGAACAGCCGGAGATTATAACATTACTTTCAAAAACAATGATGATCATGCTTTCCAGGTACCTCATGCTCGTAAAAGCTGGAAGTATAGTTTTACAGCACATGAAGGCGATTACGTGTATTTTTCTGCTCAGGCCAATGAACCGGCATCAGAAGTGTATGTGAAAATCCTGTATGATGGTAAAGTTTTTAAAGAATCCAGGGCAAAAGGTGATTTTGCGGTTGCGTTCACAGGAGGTTGTTTATGTTAATAAACCGGTTCAATTGAAAGGGAGGCTATTCAAAGCCTCCCTTCTTTTTTAATCTGAACTCACTAATCCCTTATTGTTCCCATATTGCAGAAATAGTATTAATACGTATATTTGTATTTAAGTGGATATTCTGATTCTTCCCGAAAACCTGGATCAGTTGTAACCCTTACCAGTATCAAACACCGAGTACCCTCTAATGTCCGCACTATGGAAAAAATCCTGATTATTGACGACGACGAATGGAACCGTCAGATAATGAAAGAAACTCTTCGAAAAGAAGGTTATACTCTTTTTGAAGCAGCTGATGGTGAAAGTGGCCTTACCAGTGTCAGGAGGGATAATCCGGATGTGGTGATTACCGATTACCTCATGCCGGGAATTAACGGACTCGAAGTACTTGCAGAAGTAAAAAAGATAAAGACCAACCTGCCAGTTATCCTGCTCACAGGATTTGGGGATGTAGGCCTTACCATCAAGTCAATTCAGATGGGAGCCTTCGATTATCTTGAAAAGCCGGTTAAACCTTCCCAACTCAAGACCATTGTCAGGGATGCCCTCAATTCGGTTAAAGTTAGCAATACCACAAATGAGGTAATCCCCGAGGATTTCTCTACAGTTCTTGTTGATAACCTGTTGGTTGGAAGAACTCCTCAAATGAAGGAGATTTTTAAGAATATCGGCCGCATTTCAATGAATAAGGTGAACATTCTTATTCAGGGAGAGACCGGTACCGGAAAGGAACTGATTGCACGCCTCATCCATTTCTCAGGTATTACCAGAGAAAAGCCATTGGTTATTGTGAACTGTTCAGCCTTGACAGAATCGCTCCTTGAAAGTGAACTTTTCGGACATGTTAAAGGATCATTTACAGGATCTATTCGTGACAAAGCCGGGAAATTTGAACTTGCAGGTGAAGGCACTATCTTCCTTGATGAAATCAGCGAAATTTCCATGAATACACAGGTAAAACTACTTCGCGTTATTCAGGAACTTGAATTCGAAAAGGTGGGTGGAGAAACTTCCGTTCCGATGAAAGCCAGAATTATCGCAGCTACAAATAAGGACCTTGAGGAACTGATCAAACAGGGGAAATTCCGGGAAGACCTTTACTACAGGCTTAAGGTGTTTACCATAAACCTGCCGCCATTGCGCGAACGCAAGGATGATATCCGCGACCTTGTAATCCACTTCCTTCATAAGCTGAATAAACGCTTTAACAAGAACGTTGTGAAGATTGGTGAAGGTGTTATTGAAATGCTTCAGGAACATGACTGGCAGGGGAATGTGCGCGAACTTGAGAACACTATCCTTCAGGCTATTGTGATGTCAAAATCGGATGTACTTGAGAAGGATAATATTACCTTGATTACACGCAAGCACATCATGCAGGAATCTTCAATGGATATGAATTTCAAAACACTTGCAGATCTTGAGAAATACCACATCAAAAGAGTGCTGGATGAATTGAAGTGGAATAAGGTTGAAGCAGCCCGCTTCCTCGATATCACACGCCCGACACTGAACGCGAAGATCGAAAAGTATGAACTTGTTCAGGATTGACGCTGATTGATGATTATTTTATCCTGATAATAAACGCTTCTACAAAACCGCGACCCTTGACTTTGGGCAGGAATTCCTTTGCACTCTTCAGGTCATTGAATCCGGTTATCATGACCTTAAAGAAACCATCTTCTTCGTAAAGGAACACATCCTTCGCCAGGGCATCAATCAGCCTTACCCTGCTTTTCAAGGCATTTTCATAGTTATTGAAAGCTCCAACCTGAATTCCGTAAGTACCAGGCAAGGGTTTCTTATTCCGGATACCTTGAAGATTGGAATCTTCCTGCTTCTCAGTCAGATTTACAGATGGAATAAGCTTGTCGATATCATTTCTTTCTGAACCGGTAACTTCAGGCTGAGGTTTCGTGGTCTTTCCCATAGGAACTACAGGCTCAGGTTTGACTTCCTTCCTTGCTGGAACTACTTCAGTCGGTTTAATTTCAGTCTTTTGGACAGCCGGCTCAGGCTTTACTTCCTTCTTGGTATCGGTAGCTTCCACTGATTTACTTTCTGTCATTTGAGCAGACTGCTTCACTATCGTATCCTTGGCAACCTGTTTCCCGGAAACGGCTTCCTTTGGTTCCGAAACTGGAGCTATTACTACCTGAACCGGATTTGCCCCAACAGTCTCCTTCTGAACTGCCGGTTCATTCTGAGAAGTATTCAGGCTGCTAAGCACAAATTCAAGATCATCACGTACATCTCCGTCGGGATTCACGGTGATCTCAAACTCAAAAGAATCAGGGGCTGAGATCATGCTGATCTTTCTCAACTGACTGGTATCAACCTTTGCAGTATAGTTGCCAGGAGGAAGTCCAAGGAAACTGAAATATCCATCAGACTCTGACATAGTCCTACCCACCATTTTCCCGGCTTCATTATAGAAACAGACAATAACACGCCCCAATCCCTTTTGAAAGTTTCCACTCTTGCGATATACCGTTCCGGAGGCTTCACCGAATACTGAGATCGGGACGTCAATTCTGCGGAACTTATTAGGGTCAATATTGACCTTCAGACTCTTGAATTTAAGTTGCCATGCTATATTATCGAAACTATTTCTGTCGAATTCAATGAAATAGGAAGTATAAGGTTCAAGGTCGAATACCCTGATAAGTGTATCCTTCAGGTCAGGTTCAATTCTCCCTCCTGAAATATGCACATTCAGTCCGGCAGCACGGGGTTCACCTTCATCCTTAATACCATTGCAGTTCAGATCAAGGAACGGAAGTATGACAACACCTCCCCTTCCTACACTTGTGCGGTTACCGGCATGCAAATAGCTTGTACCCTTGTCGTACATCAGGCTTCCTTTTCCTGATTGGGTAAAGAGCGTATTCTTGTTAATCCTGCGTGCAGTGAAGGCTGCCTGAACAAATGAGAAGTCGTACCTGAATCCAAATTCAATGTTTCGGATATTGCTCTTGAAATTCTGTTCATAGGAAACGTTAAAGAATCCATGCTTGAAAACATGCTTCTCCAAGCCGCATTTGAGTGAGATGAGCTTCTGGCTTTTGTACTCATATTGAGCCTGAGGAATCAGGTTAAATGCTGCCGGTAGCCTCAATGAAAAGGAAAGGTTGCTGTATGCATATGGATTCTTTGGATCCACAAACATGGCGTATGTTGTGAAGTTGGTGCTTACACCATAGATAGCCCCTGATAGCAGCATTTCTGCTGTGGTATACTTTGATTCCGGAAGAATAATCTGGTTAAGGGTAAGCCTCGAAAAGGCGGAAAAATTCTTTGTTCTTAGAGGGACTGCCAGCACGGCCTTACGTTCTTCCCTGTAGTTGTAGTTTATAGCCTTTTGTCCCTTGTCGTAGGTGGTATAGTACAACTCCAGCTGTACATTGGATGGAAAACGATAGGTTATGATTCCCTTTTTCCTGACCCCATAGGTATATTCTCCTGAAAGCAGCAGACTGGATGCGAGGCGTACCGAGGTACTAAGGTAGGGCATCAGTGGACCTGAAGTAACTGAAGAAAGATACTCCATACCTCCCCCGACAGTCACCCTTGAAGCAAGTCCGTAATTCATGCTGGCTCTTGAGTAACGACTTGAAAGGCTATCCTCTACAATACCACCGCTTACAGTATACTGCATTTCACCGGGTGGCAGAAAATTGAAGGGAATGCTGATACTTTGCTCCTTTGTGCGTTCTTCTCCCCATGGACCATAAAATTTAAGCATTACTGCGGAACTTCCATAAACGAGTGGAACCTGGAAGGTGTAAAAGCCGGAAGCATCAGCCTTTACATAGTCAACAAGCACATTATTCACATATAATTCAACTGTCCAGTTTGGTTCTGTATTATCACTCAATGTATAGTAACCGAATGATCGCCTGAAAGTAGTCGGGGAATTGGTAAACTGTACACCCACAACCGGAGCATAAATAGAAGAGGTTGCCTGACTGACAATCTTTCCGGCCATCATCTGTTTCACATATTTGAAATCATTATTCGCGAACCTCCAGAGGTACTGTTGCTGCTTCTCATTGAAAGCCTGGTGTGAGTTAAAGAGCAAGGATACATTTGTTTCCCCTCCAAGCACAATACCTCCTAATGCGAGATTAAACCTGGTATCAGTTCGACCATTCACCACCTGATTCGAAATCAGTGACCAGTCTGCCATTCCCAGATGGAACATAGGATAGGTGCGACCCAGTGTTGAGTCAGCCTGAGATTCTCCTCTTAATTTACTAATATTCGTGCGCATCTGTTCCAGCCGCATTTCCCTGATAATAGGAAGCTCCAGTTTCGTATCCATCAATATCGCCAGTGCACGGTAATTGAACGTACAATTAAGTCCGAATACCTTCCCAAAATAATCGGCAAGAAGATACAGGCTGGTTTCTGTTTTGATCAATGCATTCTCCGGCAGTTCATATAATTTATCATCGACAAATATCTTCTTCTGAGGGAAGTTCACTGCGAACAGATTTCTGGTGTTAATGTAGAAACCTGAAATTGAATCATATCCCGGTGAAACCTGATTTCGGATCTTCAGAAAATCAAAAACATCGGTTATTGGCAGGTACACTTTATCATTACTGATAACAGCAGGAATTTCAATACTGCCAACCCTCTGAACAGTCAGAAATACAGATATTTCTTCATAATCCAAATCATCCTGAGCCCTGGAAGACAAAGGCAGGCACATAGTCAGAAGAAGGAGAAATGCTATGGGCATGGACTGAACCAGGACACTAATGTTCCTGTTCACCTCCATACCAAATATCGTTCTCCGCTGCATGTTGAAATGAATGACTATTCCTGAATAAATGTGATGAAGAAGCTCCCGCTATAGGATCCTGCAGGATTAGCCAATGCATTCCCAACATATAGAGTCCCTCCAACCCTCACCTGAGTAAGTCCCGGAGGTGTTAGTGTATTGATAAACGGGGAAGGCGGATCAGTTTCACCAATATGTAGGGTCATGGTCCCGCCATTGCTGCCTGACAGAACAACATCAGGTCCGTTCAGGATGGTTACCAGAGTACCAAGGTTCGCCCCTACCTCAAAAATCGCAGGGTAATAAGCATAGCCCAGATTTGCCTGTATCAGGTCACCTGTTACAGACCGGGATCCGGAAGGATAAATAATTACACTTCCTCCTGAAAACCCCTGAATAATAGCCCCAAAGCTTAAATTCTGGAATGTAGTAACAGAGATTGGCTTCGGAGGATCCTCCTGGGCCTGCATTTCCGAGCTGCAAAATAAGAACGTCGCAAAAAGAAGAATCTTCCCCGCCTTTCTCAATTGCTTATATGTTGTCCACTTGGGATTCATCATGATTGAATAAATATTTTCCGGGTTTGAGTTCCCTTAACTGTGTATAATGTCACCAGATAAATTCCTGTTGGAAGTCCGGGCTCAACATTTTGATAACCGCTTCCTGAAAGCTGGTACTTTCTTAAAGTCTGTCCAAGCTGATTGCTGATTACCAATGTACTTTTGGTTCCCATTGCCAGATCTGTAAACAGGTACAATTTGCCTTCCGAATAACTCACATTGAATTCATCCTCAGTTGGCGGGATATGGCTAATATCCTTCAGACTGAATACCAGCGAGAAACGGTGATCTTCCATGCCTTTAGCAGCAAGGAACCGGTAACTCGAATTTTCGGCCAAATCCTGAATTACACCAGTTACTGAGTCCACAAGGTAAACCCTGCCGGTGTAAGGGAGCAAGTCAATCTCGGTTGCGGTTAGATTAACCCATCCGTCCAGATCAGTATTCAGACCAAGGGGAACCACACCAAGACTATCCCTGAACTCGGGAATGGCTGCAATGGAAAGCTTTTCATTATCCCCGGCATTAATGTATAAACTTGGTGCCTGTGGATCGGTATTCAGCAGTTTCAAGGCATCCCAGTCGGGATCAAAATTCAAAGTTGCATTTTCATCAAAATAAATTACTGCAGGATCCTGGTATGCTTGTGATACATAGGCTGCTGTAAGCCGGATCATAGGATAGGTATTTTCTTCCAATGACTTATGAAATGCCGGAGAAAGGTTATTTACCCTTACCCTGTTATCCATGCCAAAGCTGGCGGTAACCGGATAGCTTCCATTGGTCACGTGAATAAAGAAACCTTGCATGGAAGGAATGACGGCTCCTGCGATACCATCACTTGAGACCCCGTTGATGTAGCTGGAATAGGTCCCTGTATATTGATCTGTGCTGCCGGTATTAAAGTAATAGATGGCATTGTCGATATTGGTCTTTGTCCACCCTGTGGCGGCTGTCCAGTTAATTGGCGATGGATATGGATTTCCTGCCAGATTGAATCCCTTGGTAAATACCTGATTATGGTTATAAAGCGGCTGGGGTGAAATAGTTCCGTTGTTCACTGATCCGCTCAATTCAATTGTTACCGTATTTGCCGAACTGCCAAAATTGATGGCATATCCGTTCATCACACTTAGGGTTGAAGAAGGAGAAGTATAGCTAGTCCAACCCGAGGAAGTCTTGTTCTCCTCATATTTGTAGAAAGTTGGAAAATCGGCGTTCAGATCCACATAGGCAGAGTAGTCTCCAACCTGAGTCGACTGGAAAGGAGTGCTCAGATACTTGTAGCCAAATCCCTGTGGGATATATCGTTGCATACTTACAGCCCCGGTTATGTTTCCACTTCCTGTACCATCAATCAATGCTGTTTGGGTAGCTGTTGACAGCAATTGCAACTTACCATTGGTGTTAAGTGGTCCATTACAAAGAACAGTCCCATTGATTTTAAACTGCTGATTGCCTAAAGTGAGGCTATTGGTTCGGTAAATGGTGAAATTATTCAATGCAGGTGCTGAAGTGAATAAGTTGTCCGGAATGGTAAATGCTGCACCGCCAATATTTCCCGATGAGCCAAAGGCCAGATTTGAACCGGAGGTAGTTGTGATTGTTCCGGATGAACGAACCACAGGAATATCCTGATTCTGCAAGGTTAAACTATTGCTTCCAATTCCCAGGGCACCAGTAGTCAGAAGCAATTGTCCGTTCAGCGTTACCGAGCCGCTCAGGTCCATTCCACTGCTATTATCAAGAGTTAGATTTCTGATTATTGATGGAAGCCGATTGCCCGAAACCTGTGCTGCAACTCCGTTGTAAACAAAATCAGTGGAACTGTTAAAGGTTGCCGTTGTGGTTTGAACATTCCCTGTTCCTGCAGTAGAAGTGATTCCGGCAGGTGAGCCCAAGATAAGTGTAGCCCCACTGTTCGTAGTGAATGAACCAGTGCCGGTAACAGCGGTTGTAATACCACAATCAAGAGTACCATTCAGGGTGCAACTTCGGCTGGTTGCAACCGGCAGATTGTTGTTCAGGGAGAGTGATGCTCCGCTGTTGATGTCCCAATTGATGTAGGTAGAAGTTAAGGTACCTGCTGATTGGGTAAATGTTTTTCCGCTTCCTTTGAAATTAATAGTTAATACCTTGGAGTTGGTGTTTTTGAAAGTCCCTCCTGTCTGATTATAATTGCCACTCAAATTGATCACTTTAGTAGCTGCTGCACCGGATGCAAAATCCAGTATTCCACTTTGGATAATCAGGTCATTGCCAATGGTAACTGTTAATGCAGTTGTGTTTGTCAGAATTAATGATTTAGTGCCGGTAGAAAGAATCGACAGATTTCCGGCAATGCTGCTTAAAGCCCCCACCAGATTAATATCGCTGGTTTGACCTGAATAGTTCCAGGTAAAATTTCCAAAATTCTGATTGAATCCATTTGAAGGCGTAAGTTGATTGGATGAAAGCACTTCATATGTTGAATTGGCATGCCAGGTTGCAGTTGGAGCAGTAATCGGATAATTTCCAACATAGTTCAGGTTGTGCTGGAATTTACCTCCATCACCAACCACCATGGTTGCACCGGAAGCCATGGAAACCTTGTCATCCTGATATTCCATGGTACCATTGATTGTAATATCATCCCCGGGACCATCGATAATATTAAACCACCAGTTTGACGGACAAACATTTACAACAAGCTTTCCTCCTGCGTCAATGGTAATCTCATCAACATTAATATACCCGGCGGATGAAGGCACTGTAATGGTATGTGCATTGCGAATCGTGATAGTTCCATCCGTTGAGATTGGAGCAGTCGAGGCATCCACCCAGCTGCCTGCCCTGTAAATCTCCCATGAACTTGCCAGATTCCAGCTACCGGTTGTTTTGCTTCTGTAATTATAAGCAACACTCACCGTTGTGGAAACACAGGCCGAATAGCATGAACCGTTCTCCCATCTCGCATAGTAAACTGTTGTTGCTGAGGGAGGGTTGATCGTCAGGTTGGTTCCTGTTCCTACCAAAGTTGCAGAACCACAAGAGCCTTCATACCATTTCACAACCGAACTTCCTCCTCCACCTCCGCTTGCAGTGAGTACAATCTGTCCGGCATATCCTGAATAGATGGATGATGGACTGGCAGAGACAGCAGTGGGATCAGTTGGTACCAGATTCACAGTCATTGAAACCGAATTGGAAGTAGCTGGATTACCAGTTGTACATGTAAGATTGGAAGTCAACTCACAGCTGATAATATCTCCATCCAGTAAGGCTGCATTAGTATAACTGCTGGAGTTACTTCCCACGTTGCTTCCATTCTTAATCCATTGATAAACCGGACTGCTGCCACCATTTGTTGGAGTAGCAGTGAATGTCACACTGGTGCCGGCGCAGATAGTTGTTCCAGAACCGGAAGCAACTGCAACGGAAACAGCATAATTCGGATTAACAGTCATAGTGATTGAACCGGAGGTGGCCGGACTACCTGAAACGCAGGTTGCATTTGAGGTCATTGTGCAGCTTACAACATCATTGTTTGCCAGACCGGCATTGGTATAAGTTGTGGAATTACTGCCCACATTAGTACCATTCAGTTTCCACTGATACACCGGAGAACTGCCTCCATTGGTAGGTGTGGCAGTAAAAGTTACACTTGTTCCGGAACAAACAGTGCTGGAACTTGCTGCTATCGAAACACTTGCAACAACTATTGGATTAACCGTCATTGTCACAGAATTGGAGGTAGCAGGACTACCGCTTACACAAGTGGCATTGGAGGTTAGCTCACAAGTTATAATATCGTTATTGGTTAAAGCAGAACTTGTATAAGTGGCTGAGTTGCTGCCGATATTGCTTCCATTTAATTTCCATTGATATGCAGGGGCTGATCCTCCATTGGTAGGCGTGGCAGTGAATGTAACACTACTGCCAGAACAAATGGGATTGGATGACGCAGCAATTGAGACTGAAGCCACCACAATCTGGTTTACAGTCATTGAGATGCTGTTCGAAGTAGCTGGACTGCCGCTGCTGCAGCTTGCATTGGATGTAAGGTAACAGGTAACCACATCATTGTTGGAAAGTGAAGAACTACTGAAGGTTGCGCTGTTGGTGCCTACATTGCTTCCATTAAGCTTCCATTGATAGGAAGGAGAGCTGCCTCCGTTAACCGGAGTGGCCGTGAAAGTCACAGATGTGCCTGAACAAACCGGATTGCTTGATGCAGCAATACTGACGCTTACCGGCAGAATTGGATTCACTGTCATGGTAACAGTGTTGGATGTGGCAGGATTCCCTGTAATGCAACCTGCATTTGATGTGAGTACGCAAGTTATTGCATCATTTGTATTCAGGGCTGAACTGCTGTAGCTGGAACTATTGGTTCCAACATTGCTGCCGTTTAATTTCCATTGATAGGAAGGTGTACTCCCCCCGTTAGTTGGAGTAGCAGTAAATGTTACGCTTGTTCCGGAACAGGCAGGATTTGAAGATGCCGCAACTGATACACTTACCGGCAGATTAGGACTGACGGTCATTGTCACGGAATTGGATGTTGCAGGACTGCCTGAAACACAGCTTGCATTTGAGGTCATGACGCAAGTCACAATATCTCCGTTTGCCAGACTACTATTTGAATAGGTTGTGCTATTAGTGCCTACATTGGCTCCATTCAGTTTCCATTGATAAACAGGAGTAGTTCCGCCATTGGTGGGGGTTGCGGTGAAGGTGACGCTGCTTCCGGAGCATATTGAAGTTGCAGAGGCATTTACGCTAACGCTGGCAGCTACATTCGCATTCACTGTCATGGTGACTGAATTGGAAGTTGCAGGACTGCCTGTAACACAGGACGCATTTGATGTCATGATACAGCTAACCACATCATTGTTACTGAGTGATCCTGTACTGTATGTTGTACTATTGCCACCCACCGAAGTCCCGTTCACCTTCCACTGATAGCTTGGAGTTGAACCACCGTTTGTTGGTGTGGCGGTAAAGGTGACAACAGTTGCTGAACAGACAGGATTGGAGGAAGCAGCTATACTGACACTGGCTGCAACTATCGGATTCACCGTCATCGTTACAGTGTTGGAGGTAGCCGGACTACCTGTCGCACAGGTGGCATTGGAAGTCAACACGCAAACAACTGTGTTGCCGTTCGCAAGACTGGAATTGGTATAGGTGGCACTATTGGTTCCTACATTGGAACCATTCAGCTTCCATTGATATGTTGGGGTACTGCCACCATTTGTGGGAGTGGCTGTAAATGTGACTGAACTACCGGAACAAACAGGGTTTGAAGAAGCCGCTACACTCACGCTGACAGGTAAATTCGGATTTACAGTCATGCTTATTGAATTCGAAGTGGCTGGACTGCCGGTAGCACAGCTGGCATTTGAAGTCAGGACACATGTTACAGCATTGCTGTTTGCCAAAGTGGTTGTAGTGAAAGTGCTGCTATTGGTGCCGGCATTGGTGCCGTTTACCTTCCACTGATATGTTGGAGTTGTTCCGCCATTGGTGGGAGTGGCTGTAAATGTTACACTGGTGCCTGAGCAAATAGTTGTTGCCGATGCTCCAATCGAAACACTTACCGGTAGATTGGGATTGACCGTCATGGTCACAGTATTTGATGTGGCTGGACTACCGGTTGCGCAGGTAGCATTTGAAGTCATGACACATGTCACTGTATTTCCATTTGCCAGGGAACTGTTGGTATAGGTTGTACTATTGGTGCCAACATTCGTTCCATTCAATTTCCACTGGTAGCTTGGTGAACTTCCACCATTGGTGGGGGTTGCCGTGAAGGTCACGCTTGTCCCGGAACAAATTGTTGTTGCTGAAGCCGCTATGCTCACACTCGCCGGGAGATTCGGATTAACGGTCATGGTAACCGAATTTGAAGTAGCCGGACTGCCTGATACACAGGATGCATTTGAGGTCATTACGCAACTTACAATATCATTATTGGCTAAGGAGCTATTTGTATAGGTAGTTGAGCTAGTTCCGACATTCGATCCATTCAGCTTCCACTGATAGCTTGGAGAACTACCCCCATTTGTCGGAGTTGCAGTAAAGGTTACGCTTGAACCAGAACAAATAGTTGTTGATGAAGCTCCTATACTCACACTTGCTGCAACATTCGAATTTACAGTCATTGTAACTGTATTTGATGTTGCAGGCGAACCGGTAACACAGCTTGCATTGGATGTCATAATACAAATTACAGCATCATTGTTCGCCAGAGCGGAGGATGTATATGTTGTACTGTTGGTTCCTACATTTGAGCCATTCAATTTCCATTGATAGGAAGGAGTACTCCCCCCGTTAGTTGGAGTTGCTGTAAAGGTTACAGATGTCCCTGCACAAATAGTTGTTGAAGATGCACCAATACTCACGCTAGCAGCCAGAGTAGGATTAATGGTTACAGAAGTAGTTGCAGTATATAGGGCACAACCTCCTGCAGCTGCTATAGTATATGTAACAGTATATGTATTTGCTGAACTGCTGGCTGGTGTAATTGTCCCAGTGGAACTGTTGATACTTAATCCGGTTGGCGATGCGGTGAAAGTCCCTCCGGAAGTCCCACTGAGATTAACGGTAACCGGAGAGCTGGAAAGACAAAAAGGTGAACCGGTATAAGATATTGTTGCTGAAGGCGGAGATGCAACTATAATCGTTGCAGCATTTGATTCAAGAGTAGCTGTATAAGTACTTGGAGAAACATTGTTGGTGCTGGTGAGTACTGCATTCCTGTATATATAATAGGTGCCTGCCACATTGAAGGGAGCTGCAGACGAATTGGGAGTGTAAGTAGCCGCTGTTGCTCCTGAAATATTGGTTCTGCTGCCTCCGGGGGAAGTACTGTAAGTCCATTGATACCCTGTACCAGATAGGCTTATACCTGAAGGCAGACTTCCATAGGTATCACCGCTGATAGCGGAACCGGAGTTACCAAGACAAACGCTTTGAGAAGTATTTGTTGAAAGGGTATTGGCAAGCACCAGTGTAAGATTCTGAAAAGTAACCCTGCTTGCACCTGCATTCTCGTAAAAGTCATAGATAAGTGAGCTGCTGCCAGTTAGTGGCATCAACACCCTTGGTTTTGAAGAATAGGACTGGTCATTCCAGTTGTTGTATACCAGAGCTCCGTCAACAGCCAGCCTTCCTCCATCATCAGAACCCAGATCAACTATATACAAACCGCGCTTTGTTGAATTCATGCGGTATCTTACTGCATAGGTGATAGTTTTCAGACTGGCCCTGATTGTCCCGTTACTGTAGACAGAATTGAAACAGTCAACATCGTTGGTACCTCCGCCAAATGTTTCATTGAAGGTTTCTGCTTGTGTATAATATCCTACATATGGACTAAAGGTTCCTGAATATGCAACTCCGGCGTTGGTGTCATCATAGAGGTGTCCTATCCAGCTGTCAGTGCCTGCAGCAGTTTCCGAATCCAGCACGTTAGAGCCTCCGCTTGCATTTACTTTGACAGTAATGCCAGAGGGTGTTGATGATGAACAAAAATTCTTCCTGTTCAGCAGTACTCTAACTTTCCCTGAGAAACCTGAAGTAAAGGACAGGTATACGTTATTTGATGACGAAGTGCAGGGATTACCACTATTACTGTATGAATAGGCAATGTATGGATCTGTAGGTGCTCCCTCCTGGTAAACAACAAGTGCCAACGGATTGGAAGGAGGTGTTGAATTACAGGTATATATCTCATAAGTTACCCCCTTGATGACATTCATTGTAAAATACTGATGTGCCGCCAGAGAAGCTGAAACTGTTTGCTCATTTGAAGGGAAATCAATGCAGGGTACAAAATCTGCTACCGAAGGAGTGCTTCCATTATCACCATATTGGCAAGCAGATGGAGGGGCTGATGATTGTCCAAACTGAAAATCTCCAAATCCTGTAAGGCCGGTAACCTCAACTGTTGTAGCATCCGTTGTGCCGACAAAAGGGTATGTCCAGCTTGATGAAGAATACAATCCTGCTAAATAATCTGTATAATCAGCTCCGGGATCAATGTCATTAATATAATAGGTGAAGGTTGCATCGTATGAGGTAATTCCTGTCACCCCGGAATTTGTAAGTGTCCAGTATTTATTAACACTAAGGCTTGGATCAATATCGGAGCTTAAGATATTGGGATGATCCCCACTTACTGCCCGGGCTGTTAAATTACCGGCCGAATTTGTTGTTCCTGTAATGCTCATGGTAATTGGAGAATAATAGAGTGCATCTCCAACTTCAAAAGTCATAGAGGTTGTTCCGGCAGCTACCCCTTTGCGCAAATACCCGTTTATATAGCATAATGCATCAGCACCACTCACCGATGCTGAATTTCCAAGAATAAGAACATTTGATCCAGTTGTAATTATTCCACTTACAAGATTCAGAATACCGGTTACTGTTTGGTTAACGCTTCCGGATAATGTCAAACCGGAACTGTTCGATAAGGTCAAATTTGAAAAAGTTGTAGAACTGCTTCCTTCAATCAGTTGAGCTGTACTTCCATTAAAAGTGATAGTACTTGTTCCGGTTGTGAAGGTTCCGCTATTTGAAAGGTCGCCACCAATGGAAAGACTATTATTGTTAGTAATCAGGGTTGCACCAGAAGAAATCTCAATCCCGGCACCTACTACTTTCGCCCCAGCCATAGTGATTGCACCCGCATTTGCTATGATTACACCACCTGTACCATTGAAGGTTGAAGTCCATTCAACACCACTGTTTCTCGAGGTTGCCGTATTGTACCTTATGGAAGCATTCGCGCCATAATTGGGAGTCCCTGAAAATGTGGCTGTACCTTCAACAGTAAACATACCATTTATAGTAGCCGAACTCTCAGTTTTTGTTCCGCTTCCGGCGATAGTCAGATTATAATAGGTATAATTAGCTATGGTTTGGGCACCAGCTTTATTGTAACAAATTGTACCTGTACCTGGTGTAAGTGTACCAACTGTTGAACCCATGAAAGTTCCGCCTACATTTACAATTCCTGAGTTGCTGAATATTATCTGCGAGGAAGTTCCTCCGGCCGTGATATTACCACTAACATTGACCGTTCCAGTTGAAATTGTAACATAAGAGTATCTTGTACCGGTTGTAGCAGCCAATGCTAACGTGGCGCAGGTTAATGTCCCTGCATTCACTGCAACTGTATTGGTAAGACTGGTTGAACTCGGTCTTGTGACAGTTACAGTACCAGTGACAGTCAAGGAGTTTGTTCCGCTAAAGCTTAACTGGGCTGCTGAACCGCTATTAGTAGTAAAAGCCAATGAAAGACAGACTGCTGTAGTATTTACGGTAACAGTTACTCCCGGATTTATAATAACTGCATCGCTGGCTGTAGGGACAGCACTCCCCCCCCAGGTTGCCGTGCTGTTCCAGTTTCCCGTAACACTGGCGGTCCTGGTGGCTCCAAGGCAATGCGATGAAATGACCAGAAATATGGCAGGGAGAAGGAAAAGTCGTACGAGCAATGCTTTCATTATAGTGTCTGCTTAAGATAGAGAATCAGGACCGCTAATTCAGGGACTTATTTCAGAATGAGTTCTGCTTCGGTGAGTCGTTGGGGCTTTGTATCAGATTGGGTAGTGAAGGTGATTGATAGCTTACCCTGATGGAAATCTAAACCATCTGGCTTTTTAAGATCCATCTGGAATCTTCTCAGGCTGTTGGGAGTATACACAGCTATGCCCTTTACAATACCCACTTCTGTAGTTTTTCCGGAAGGAGATGTATGCAGTACGGCTATATCACCATAAACCGACATATTGCCAGTACGGTTAAAGGTGAATTTGAGTCTCGGAAGAGTATCATTAGCCATATCCACAGCGATATCTGAGAGATTCACCTTGGTGTCAGACTCTCCAACCCTGATGATAACAGGAATTGTAATTCCGAAGATTGGCACAAGGCGGACTGAAATACCAGTAGAATCACTTGCTGGTTCCTCCTCGCCCAATGCTCTTTCTTTTGGAACAGCCCTGAAATAAACATGAGAGCGATATTCACCGGGAGTAAGCATATTTGTTTTGGTCAGCTGCATTTTTACAACCTGTGCTTCATTTGGGGCCAGAGTCACGCTCCTCGGGAAAAATCGAATATACTTATCAGCAAAATTCTGTCCCGGATCTGGTTCAGTGATTTCCTCAAAGGAGCCATCCTCCTTCATCCTGTATTGAACGATAGACACATTGTAGCGTGCTGTATCCTTACCAGTATTGGCAAGATTGAGCTCGGCTGTCTTCATGTTGCCTTCAAATACAATTCGCCTTGGAGTTATCAAAAGATTGCCCTGAGCTGATACTTTCAGCAAACTGACTGTAAACAGAAAAGCAAGTGCTATGGCAAAAAAGAACTTTCCAGGTTTCAAAACCGGAATGTTACGGAAACTTGTGTGTGACCTCATGGTTATCAATTAAGTGGGACCGCTTGGTTAAAGTCCCTGATTATGCTTAATATTAATAACCGTGCGCGCTAATTGTAATAAAGGATTGCTGATTTTTAAACTGGAGTGACAGCAGAACAGAATAATTAAAGTGACATAAAACAAAAAACGCTGCCAATGGCAGCGTCTCTTCCTAAGCTGTATCTTCTTGAATATTAGTTGTAGTTAACAGTTACGAACAGTCCGGATGCGTTGGTATAAGTACCGGCTGGCTGGGCTGCGCCTACATTCAGGGTAGCACCTACCTTTACGATCTGTGAACCATTACTCAGCGTACCTGTGTTGCCAGGATTGCTTACAAAGTTTTCAACGGTCATGGTGCCATTTGCACTTGTCAAAGTGATGGCGGATGATGGAAGGGTGATGGAATATGTGCTATTACCTTCTCCTGTAACTGTGAATGATGCAGCTGCAACAGTTCCGGTAACGACTGGAAGGGTTACTCCGCCAGTCTGAGTGCGGGCGCCTGCTGTAGGGAGAACAACGGTACCACCGAGTGTTGGGCTGACGGCGATGTTTCCGAAATTCATATCAACGTCTTTTGTAATTGCGATTGGGGTGATGATAGTTGCTGTGGTTGATGAGGTAGCGGTTACCTGAGCAAATGTGTTGGCAGCGAATCCGAGAACAACGAGAGCGAGAACGAGTAAGTTTTTCATGGTAGAGTAGTTATTAGTTGTTAGAGTTAGAGAGTGTTTATTGTTAGTGTGCCATTCTTAATACCAATGCCGTGCCAAAGTCCATTTTTGTATTTGTGCCAAACTCATAATTATGCATTTTTATTATCTATATTATTGATATAGAGTTATTTATAAATATTTAAAATAATTATAATATTTTTAGAATTTCTCTGTTGGAACCATTTTTTAAACCATCTGTGAATAATATTTTTACACATGATATAAAAATTTTACAGCTGTTTTAAAGATTTTTACAGACAGTACTAAATGGTGAATTCGATTTTCAGGACTTTATTTCATTGTGTGAACATTCAAAATTGAAAATCCGGGACAAGAATCAGAGCGAACTCCATCCTTGATTCCTAAATAGGTGAGTTAATAAGTCAGGTGATTGATCAGAAATCAGTAAAACTGGAGCAACTAACGAATTAAGAATGGAGTCTTAAAGAAGAGGCCGCAAATTGGGAAAACCAGCTAAAGGATTATTCAAAAGAAGCTATACAGGAATAATTTGTATTGGGAAGCTTTAAAAAACTGCTGAACCAGCAATGCCTGAATGATTAAATAATAATGGGATGGAATAATCTGTCCAGGTTTGGCAATGGACTTATTTCATAAAGCTTGAGATTATTTTCAATTAAACTCAAGGGTAATTTTTGTTGAAGAAATCATTATCTGACCAATATGTGAAAGTTGAACCTTATAAATAAAAAAACACCGGAGAACATGAAAAACTCCGGTGCACATTTGTCGCCAAACAAGCAAAGGCAACATCTGAGAAAACTATTTTAAATTTCTTTTGCTAGTTGTATGAGAATGTAATTACGTAGCTGCCTGTGTAAATTCCAACCGGGTTGTCATTCATGGATCCTATCATTAGGGTTGCTCCCACTTTAACTTCCTGGCTGCCGTTGATGAGCACGCCTACTCCGATTCCCGGAGGAGGCAGGGATTCCCAGTTGACCACTGCCATGGTTTTGTTATTGGCTGTATTTGTGAGCAGTGATTGTCCTGAAGGAAGATTGATGGAATATGTTGCCTGATCTTCACCTGTTATGATAAAACTTCCGGCTGATTGTCCACCTCCGCTGAGTGCAACATTACCGCTTACGGTCCTGACTCCCTGAGGTGAGAGGTGAATCTCTCCTCCGTTGCTTCCTGGTGAAAATTTTCCAAAACTCATCTGGGAATTTTCATTGGCAGTTAATGCTGCAATTACCTCCGCAAACATACTGGCCGTAACACTTGCCTGAGCATGTACCCTGGTGCTGAAACTTCCGACCAGGAAAGCAAGTATTAATATCCGTGTTAAAGCCTTTTTCATTTTGTGGGGTAGTTTTACTAGTGTATTATATTATAAGGTACTTTACTTTCAGTGAAACGCTGCAGCATTTCTGCAGCGTAAGGGGGGTTTTTGGTATTTATTAGTTGTAGTTAACGGTTACGAACAGTCCGGATGCATTGGTGTATGTTCCGGCTGGCTGGGCTGCACCTACATTCAGGGTAGCACCTACCTTTACGATCTGTGAACCATTACTAAGCGTACCTGTGTTGCCAGGATTGCTTACAAAGTTTTCAACGGTCATGGTGCCATTTGCACTGGTCAAAGTGATGGCGGATGATGGAAGGGTGATGGAATATGTGCTATTACCTTCTCCTGTTACTGTGAATGAAGCAGCTGCTACAGTTCCGGTTACTACTGGAAGGGTAACTCCGCCTGTCTGAGTGCGGGCGCCTGCTGTAGGGAGAACAACGGTACCACCGAGTGTTGGGCTAACGGCGATGTTTCCGAAATTCATATCAACGTCTTTGGTAATAGCGATTGGAGTAATGATGGTTGCTGTGGTGGAAGAGGTAGCGGTTACCTGGGCAAAAGTGTTGGCAGCGAATCCGAGAACAACGAGAGCGAGAACGAGTAAGTTTTTCATTTTAGTAGAGATTGTAAGTTAGTGTTAGTAGAGTTAGTTGTGATTAGTTCGTTAGTGCCATCTCTATTTCCAAAGCCGTGCCAAACTCCGGAATTGAAAATTATTGATTTCAATTTCTAATCATAATTATCTTCAATATACTGATTTCGTGATATTTAATTTATTCATTTATTTTTCAAATTATTTCCCTCCTTCATAGATCCCAGCATAGTTTTCAGCCATAGTGAAAAAACTTTTTTACAAAATGAAAAGAAATCATACACCGGGATGCGGATTCGTGTAAAGAATTTGATCGCTTAGTAAGAGGTAGGAATTGAACTGCCAGAATGTTCCTTTTCGAATTACATCAGGATGCAAAAATGGATTGATTCCGGCAAGGACAATAAAAGGTTTATGCTGAATCCGGTACATGTGGATGAACCTGAGATGAAGTGCAGGTAAAAGCCAGCAAAAGAAGATTCTTCAGATTTCGAAAGCTATAAACACGAAAGCCTTTCATCTGATACATATATATAGCAAAATGAAAATTAAGGATTGAGCTTTCATTTAATACGCCAATAGATTGATTTTAGCTACAATTGAATGAATCACATTGACAGATCAAATGCTTTATCCGGGGTTGAGTTATCCAAAATGCTCAAAAAGCTATTCAACTTGCCATAAAAAAAACATTCCTCAAAGGATTTCTCGCCGATGAGGAATGAAAAAATGTAAAAAAAAGAACCTTGGTTATTTAAGGAATATCAGTTGTATGCAAATACTAATGTGTAGGAACCCTGATATAATCCTGATGCCTGATTGGCTGCAAGTGTTGCCTTGCCTTCAAGTTCAATGGTACGGGTGCCGCTTTCTGAACAGAGCAGATTACTACCGCTCTGATTGGCCATTGGCTCAATTGAAAAGTCGTTGCCTAAATTATCAGTAAGAGTTGCAGGCTTGATGGTAAGATTGCAACTTACATCCTTTCCTGAGGATAACTCAATTCTGCCCAGACTGATATTTTCTGACTCTGAATTGGAAATTGAAAGATCTGTGGA
Organism: Bacteroidales bacterium; assembly: GCA_016707705.1. Taxonomy (GTDB): domain Bacteria; phylum Bacteroidota; class Bacteroidia; order Bacteroidales; family UBA4417; genus UBA4417. The sequence continues at coordinate 101,001 of JADJHD010000015.1, read as the reverse complement.
AGCAAAGGAGGAAGCACTGACGGCTTCAACAACTTCTGCGGAAATATGTCCTATTGCTACGGCTTGTGAAAATACTGAAGTCGACAAGCTAAAGCCGAGTAGAGTAATGATGAGGTATCCGAGTTGAGTTTTCCAGGTATTCATGCCAAGGGGTTTTTGGAAGATGAACTGGTTTTGTTTGAAAGAGTAAGTAAATATACAACAGAATGTAAAAAATTCGACATTAAGAGGTAAGATTTTTTTACATCACTCTTTCCAGTTTTTAATTAATAATCATTAAATCGAAAAGTAATATTCATTTATTTACTTGTATACCATTTATTTATAAAATGCAAAAACAAAATTATTTCGTTATTTAGAATGATGAAAAATTATTTTACACTTCTGTTTAATATCTGTCAATGATATATATGTGTAAACTTATTTTACATTTTTTATCATGATGTATATTAATACCTCTAAAAATAATTCAAACAAATCATGAAGTCTTGCATTGACTCCTGAATTGTACAAACAAGCCCTAAAAATTCCTGTCACGCTACTGCCACAGGGTATTCAGCTTTTTGTAGATTTGCATCTGCCTCGAATCAATGGATAGACTGATTTCTCTTCTTTCAAATGGTTCAGGAGGATATAATTCATAGAACACCCAGGTTCAATACATTTTTCGGAAATCCTCAGCATGGAGAAGTCAGGCACACAAATCACAGCATTTTCAGATTCCAGAAAACATTATGTAATTCTTGATGGATTGCGCGGAGTTGCAGCTATAATGGTAGTGATATTTCACTTTTTTGAAACCTTCTCAGGTGGCAACCACCTTCAGCAGATTATCAATCATGGCTACCTGGCCGTGGATTTCTTCTTTGTCCTCTCTGGCTTCGTAATCGGATATGCTTACGATGACCGCTGGAATACCATGAGCATAGGTGGATTCTTCAAACGCAGGCTCATCAGGCTTCACCCTATGATTATCATAGGAATGGTAATTGGTGCCATTGGATTTTACATCTCAGCTTCACCAATCCTTTTCCCGGGTATCAGCTCAGTCCCGGTATGGAAGATGCTCCTTGTCATGCTGATAGGCTTTACCCTTTTGCCAGTCTTTCCCTCATGGGACATCAGAGGCTGGGGAGAGATGCACCCTCTGGATGGACCGGCATGGTCGCTTTTCTATGAATATGTCGCCAACATCCTGTATGCCTTGTTCCTGAGAAAGGCATCCAAAACTGTTTTATCCATCCTGGTAGCACTTGCAGGCATAGCCCTGATTCATTTTGCAGTTACCGGTCCGAATGGAGATGTGATTGGAGGATGGTCTCTGGATCCGGCCCAGATCCGGGTTGGTTTAACCCGACTGCTCTATCCATTCCTCGCAGGACTTCTGTTATCGCGTATCAGCAAGCCGGGGAAACTGAAGAATGCCTTTCTCTGGTGCAGTCTGTTACTGATCCTTATCTTTTCATTCCCTCGTATTGGTGGAAGCGAAAACCTTTGGATGAACGGACTTTATGACTCCCTGATAATCATACTGCTTTTTCCATTAATTGTATTTATGGGTGCCAGCGGTGAACTGAAAGGAAAGGTATCTTCACGAGTCTGCAATTTTCTTGGAGATATCTCCTACCCACTCTATATCACCCATTATCCACTTATTTATATTTTTACAGCCTGGGTGGTCGATAACCAGATACCTCTTGAAAAAGCATGGCCTGCAGGAATACTGCTGCTTTTATCATCAATTGCCATAGCCTATGCCAGCTTAAGACTGTATGATATTCCAGTAAGGAAATGGTTAACAAAACGACTGATGGAAAGACCATCAACTAAATAAGATTAAGTTGAACTTAGATTATTGAGAGGACTGAACTTAAACAGTTATTGAATCAGCAAACCATTACTAATGATGAAAGCCTCTGGAAATACCCGCCGAATCCTTTTTTCATCCGGATTAATTGCTGTAGTGTTGTACATTTTGCATGTGATTATAGGTGGATTTCTATGGAAAGGTTACAATCATCTCCATCAGCCTATTAGTGACCTTACTGCAGAAGGAGCGCCTAACCAATCTCTTATGCTCGTTTTCACTACAGCATACGGGATTCTGGCACTGATATTTGCCATCTCAATTGCTGTTTTTGAAAAGACCCATCATAATAAGCTTGTTGCCTGGGGATCCATCTGCTTTGTGCTGATGCATCTGGTTTCACTTTCCTACGGTTTCTTCCCGGAAGATCTTCAAGGTCAGGAACAAACCTTTGCCGGGTTTATGCATATTGCCGTTACCGCTCTGATTGTACCTTTTACTATTATGACACCACTGCTTCTGGGACTAGGTTTCAGAAAGCAAGAAAACTGGAAGACTTTTGGTATATACTCTATAATAACAGGAGTGTTAATCCTCATTTTTGGTGGGACTTCAGCTATGTTTTTTGTAAATAAACTTTCTTTTTTCGGACTTATTGAACGCTTGAATATTGGAACACTGCAGGTTTGGACGTTGCTGTTGTCTTCAAAACTGATTCGTACGAATTGATATTAAAAATACGTGATGTTGCGCGTGATGTTGCGCGTGATGTTGCGCGTGATGTTGCGCGTCTCCCGACGCGTAACATCACACACAACATCACCATCCACAATCTTCAAATATTTCTCTTCTATTATCTAAAACCAATTTTTATATCAACTTTTAATACACACCCCCAATGTCCGAAATCCGTAAAACCTCCCCCGGAGATGGAATCTACTTTGTCACTTTCACAATAGTTGATTGGATCAAGATATTCTCCGATGATTCCTACAAACACCTGATCCTTGAAACTATCCGGTTCTACCAGGCTAACAAGGGCTTTGTGGTATATTCATACTGCATCATGCCCAATCATGTCCATATGATTATTCAAACCGTAGGCAAGTTCAGTTGCGCAGAAATCCTCCGTGATCTCAAGAAATACACCGCCAGGCTGATTATTAAAAAGCTGGAAGACGAAAAACCTGATGGATGGGAGAGAATTCTTAAACGATTCAGGAAGGCTGGTGAAAAGTTAAATCGTATAACTAACTATAAGGTATGGCAGGATGGGAATTATCCAATAATCCTATATAGTTACAAGATCGGAATGCAAAAACTGAATTACATACACAAGAATCCGGTTAAATATGGATTATGCGAGGAAGATTGGGAGTATGAGTTCAGTTCGGCAAGGGATTATAAGGGGATGAAGTCGGGGATTGAGGTGAAGTTGTTGAAGTTTTGAGGATGATGTTATCACGCGTCAGGAGACGCGCGATGTGGGATTGATGGGTTGTGGTTGGGGGATGTCACGCGTCGGGAGACGCGCGACGCAGACGCGCGACGTATGAAAGAAAAAAGGACTTGAAACGTGGTTTCAAGTCCTTTTTTCTTTGTGGTGGTGTCGACTGGAATTGAACCAGTGACACACGGATTTTCAGTCCGTTGCTCTACCAACTGAGCTACGACACCATTTTGGTAGGGAGTGCAAAGGTAGAAGTTTTTTTGAAATGCAAAAGGATTTTCCAGAATTTTCTTCCTCAACAAAAAAAAATCGTTAAAATCCTCATAAATACTGCAAAAAAAGAGCATTAGCTATTTGGAGTTAAAAAAAACTCCTATATTTGCACCCCATTTAAGAAATTTAGTATCAATTCATTAAACAGATACAAAGATGACGAAAGCAGAAATCGTTACTGAGATTGCCAGTAAGACAAACATTGAAAAAGTAGCTGTTCAACAGACAGTAGAAGCCTTCATGGACGCCATTAAAAGTGCTATGGCCAATGGAGAAAACGTTTACCTCAGAGGGTTTGGCAGTTTTGTAGTTAAGAAAAGGGCTGAGAAGACCGGAAGAAACATCAGCAGAAACACTACCATTATCATTCCAGCTCACAATATTCCTTCATTTAAACCTGCAAAGGTTTTCGTTAATGAAGTGAAGCACAAGGTGAAATAATCCTATTTCCATACTTTTAATACTATCAGATCATGCCCAGCGGTAAGAAAAGAAAAAGACATAAAATGGCTACGCACAAGCGGAAAAAACGCTTGCGCAAGAACAGACACAAGAAGAAATAATTTTCTTATTCCTTTTGGCGATTTCATCACATGGAATTCCTTAATATTTCATGTGATGAAATTTTTTTCGAGTACCTTTACAGCACTTGTGGCCGGCTATGTATATAGTAGGAGTACTCTATTTTTCAGGAATTGCAATTTTGTGCTGTTGTGAATAAGGAATTAATTATAAATGCTACTCCTTCGGAAGTAAATATTGCCTTACTCGAAGAGAAGGTGTTGGTTGAATTGAACAAAGAGAAGACCAACAGCAGCTTCGCAGTAGGTGACGTTTATCTTGGCCGTGTGAAGAAGATCATGCCCGGCCTGAATGCGGCATTTGTGGATGTTGGCTACGAAAAAGACGCCTTCCTCCACTACCTCGATCTGGGGCCTCAGGTTAATTCTCTCATTAAATACACTAAGCTGGCCCTTTCAGGTAAAGAGGCTCAGCTTACCATGCCAGAATTTCAGTCGGAGCCGGATATTGAAAAAACAGGAAAAATAGCACAGGTGCTTACCAGCAACCAGCTTATCCTGGTTCAGATCGCCAAAGAACCTATATCCACAAAAGGCCCCCGTATCTCATCCGAAATTTCCTTCGCCGGACGATATCTGGTGCTGGTTCCCTTTTCAAACAGGGTTTCCATCTCCCAGAAAATCAAGAGCAGCGAAGAACGCAACAGGCTGAAGAGGCTCATTATGAGCATCCGGCCGAAAAACTACGGCGTTATTATCCGTACCGTTGCCGAAAATAAAAAGGTAGCCGATCTGGATGCCGACCTGAACAACCTTATCCAGAAATGGGAATCGGTTGCTCAGAAATTGGTTAACCCCAAAGCTCCCCAGAAAATCGTCAGCGAACTTGACCGTACATCAGTCATTCTTCGTGACCTGCTGAATGAATCCTTCAACAACATTCATGTGGATGATCCCATGGTATGTGAAGAAGTGAAGAATTACATTCGCGCCAATGCCCCCGACAAACTGGATATCGTTAAGCAATTCAAGGGCAAGATTCCAATTTTCGAGAATTTCGGCATCGACAAGCAGATCAAGAACTCATTCGGTAAGATTGTTACCATTAAGAGTGGCGTTTACCTGATTATCGAGCATACCGAAGCTCTTCACGTTATTGATGTGAACAGCGGTCATAAGGTAAACAGCGACAGCAGTCAGGAAGAAAATGCACTTGCAGTAAACCTTGAAGCAGCCACTGAAGTCGCCAGGCAACTAAGGCTGCGCGATATGGGTGGAATTATTGTTGTGGATTTCATTGATATGCATGAAGGATCCAATCGCCGTAAGCTTTTCACCAAGCTGAAGGATGAAATGGACAAGGATCATGCAAAACACAGCATTCTTCCTCCAAGTAAATTCGGACTTGTTCAGATTACACGTCAGAGGGTTCGCCCGGAAACAAATGTTCAGATTCTTGAGAAATGCCCGACCTGTGAAGGTACCGGTGAAATCAAGCCCAGCATTTTGCTTACTGACGAAATTGAAAATAATATCCGCTACCTGCTTCAGGATCAGAATGAATCCTATCTGAAAATAGGTGTTCATCCTTATGCTCATGCATTCCTGATAAAAGGATGGCCTTTCCAGTCCATTCAGTGGAAATGGTATTTCAAGTATAAAAAGTGGATCAGCCTTATGCCGGTTAATTCCTACCACCTTCTTGAATATCACTTCTTCAACAAGACACAGGACGAGATTAAGATGTAATTCTACATCCTCTCTCAATCCCATAAATCTTACGAATTCTTTTTACCCCGATTATTTCGCGGGTACTACCTGATATTCCATATTGATGAAAATATCAGCAGATGACCTGAGCGCCTGAACCATTTTGTGCTCCTGCTCCAATACAGCCATGCGGTATTCATTCTGAGGTTCCTTACCTCTTACAACCTGTGCTTTCTTGGTTTCGTGGTAAGTGAGTTCAATAAAGATGCGCAAATCAATGCCTTCAGTTTTATTGGCATACAAACCATCAACTACAAGCATATCCACAGTTGAATAATCTGTCGTCAACTGATCAACCTGTTCGGTTACCAGGTCAACACAGGGACCGGTGGAAAGTTTTCCTTCCTTGAACTCATTGATATTTCTATAGATTGTATCCCAATCATATTCTCCGTATCCAACAACCTTCTCAATCCCGTTATCCTTGCGCCATTGAGTTCTTTCAAGCGGTAAAATGCGGTAATAATTATCAATATGTAGCGGTTTGGCAAAAATGCCATGCTTGCGCAATCCCTTGGCAATAACATGAGCAAGTTCCGACTTCCCGGATCCTGATTCACCGGAAATCCCAATAATCATTTTGGGCTTCCTGCTGGCAAGAATCTGCTCAATAATAATTTCTCCAGCCTTCTGATGCTTTTCAGCTATTAATAAAACGTCACCTAACATATATTCCTGTATTAAAATGATGATACTTCAACTATAAACGCAGAATATTACTCTGCTATTGCTTCAACATCTGCCTTGAGATTGAAAGCTTTTCCCATAATTTCAACTTTAGCTGCCTTATCAGCTATCACTCTAACTTCTTTCCCAAGAATCTGAATAGCATAAGCGACTCCCTTGAAATGCAGTCCGAACTCCATCATTTTCCATGATTCAGGCATTTGGGGATTTATCTTCAGGATTTCTCCATTGCAATTAACACCTGCATATGATGTAAGAGCAATCAAAACTGTCCCGGCCATTACACCAGCATGAATTCCCTCACCTGTGGTTCCTCCCTGAATATCATTGAAATCGCTGGAAAGTGCATCAGAATAGAGCTCCCAGCTAAGGTCAGGGTTACCTGCCAACAGTCCAAGTTTCGCATGAACTACCCGGCTTAGGGTCGAACCATGAGAAGTACGTTTCAGGTAATAATCCAGATTCTTCTGCAAATAATCCTGGGGGAGCTTATATCCCATTGCAGCAATCAGTTCATCAACTTCTTCCTTGTCAAGATTATAGAAAGTCATGAGCATATCTGCCTGCTTTGCAACCTTGAATTCGTCAGGGGAAAGGTTTTCAGCTTTCAGAATCCGATCCATTCGGTAGATATTCTGATATTTCTGCTTGTAATAATCCCAGTCCAGTTCCTTTAACTCAAAGTATCCATCATATTGTGCTATGATTCCATCGGAATTGATGCACAAATTCAACTTATGAGAGATATCCTTCCATAAATCAAGCTCAGCCTGTGCAAGACCTATTTTATTTTTGACAATAAAAGCCTGCTCCTGTCCGATCAGGTCAAGGATTGTCTCAGCCTTTCTGAACATCCATGCCACCATGATATTGATATAGGCATTATCACGAAGACCGCCTTCATTGGAATCGGGGTATTGTTCATGAAATTCATCAGGACCCATCACCTTATCAATGGAATACCTGCCGGTAGTTTCATTCAATTTGGATTTGCTTGCCCAGAAGCGGCATATTTCGAGGAACATCTCTGCACCGTATTCCTTCAGGAATGACAAATCAGAGGATGCATTGAAGTATTGCCAGGTATTATAGGCTATTGCAAGAGCAACATGCCGCTGCAGGGAGCTGTGATCCGGATCCCAGTTGCCTGATAGAGGGTTCAAGTGAATCACCTGGGTTTCCTCCCTACCGTCGGAACCGCTTTGCCATGGGAACATCGCACCTTTGAAGCCATATTCCTTAGCATATTCACGGGCTTTATCGAGACGGCGATACCTGTACATCAACATCGATTTGGATGTTTCAGGCAGATGCATATTATACAAAGGCAGAATAAAGAGTTCATCCCAGAAGATATGTCCCCGATAAGCCTCGCCATGCAGTCCTCTGGCAGTAATGCTGGCATCGATGTTTCGGTTGTGCTGCGACATGGAAACCATGAGGTGGTACAAATGCAAACGTAACAGCTTCTGTGCTTCAGCATCTCCTTCAAGCCTTATATCCAAACCCTTCCACACATTATTCCAGGCATCAATGCTGTCGAAAAGAAGAAGGTCGTAGGCCTCTGCCCCCATTGCCGCTTCTTTAGCCTTTGTCAATGGATCCTTTGCATCTTCAGGGAGAGAGGTATAAACTGCCACTCTCTTTTCAATGGTATATTCGGTATCTTCTTTAACCTCAATAGTAATTTCACCGCTTATCTTACCCGGAGTTGATTTGGAGGTAAGCTCAACATCCAGCAAGGTTTCATTTTCATACACTCCATATCTCACAGCTTCTGCAACCCTGATTCCCGATTGAGTGGTTTCTACCTCCAGAAAATGAAGATTGCCAATAGCGCCCTGGGTAACAGGTTTCAGATGCTGCTGATTAAGAGCTTTATATCTCTCAACTCCATCGTTTATAAGATCACCATCGATCCCAACTTTGAAGGTCAGTTTTCCTGAATAGTTGACCGGAATAATGGAATATCGCATACCTCCCAGGTGAGGATTATGCATGGAGAAAAATCTTTCAGAAAGAATCTCCGTTTCATTTCCCTCCTTATCCCTTACCAGTATGTGTTTCTCCATCAAGCCGCTGCCCAGGGAAAGACTTCTTTCGATAGAGATAATTTCAACGTTTCGAATATCAAACCATTCGCCCTTATTGATTTTAAAGGTAACAGGCAGCCAGTTGGGACAATTGACAAAATCTTCATTTTCTATATCTCGTCCTGAAATTACAGTTGTCAGACGATTATAAAGTCCGGCAATGTAAGTCCCCGGGTAGTTCACCGGATTGGCATCCTGTTCTTCCATTGCGCCCCGGGTTCCAATATAACCATTTCCAATAGTGAGAAGGGCCTCCCTGGTTCTCTCCTTTTTAGGGTCGTAATCATTGTAGACAATTTCCCATCCTTCTTCTTCCTCATCCTCATCGAACCAGATATCGAGATCATCCATGGTTAGTTCTTCCAGGTCCCTGACAACGATATCAGCTCCATTTTCATAGAGTTCATTCTCGTTTTCCTCACGGGCAATACCGAGGACCAGTCCGAAGTTTCCGGCTCTTCCTGCAGCAACACCTGAAACAGCATCTTCTACTACAATTGAACGGGCCGGATTGCAATTCAGATTTGCACAGGCGGTAAGGAAAATATCCGGTGCAGGCTTTCCTTTCAGACCAATTTGAGCTGAAACTTCACCATCAACGCGGGTTTCAATGAGATTTAGCAGATCAGCTGCTTTTAATACAGCAAAGCAGTTCTTGCTGGAAGAGGCCACTCCTACCCTGATTCCGGCAGCCCTGAGTTCCCTCATCAACTTGACGGTAGAATCGTAAACACTGACACCCTCTCGATCTAGAACTTCATTGAAAGTGATATTCTTGCGATTCCCGAGGCCGCAAACAGTTTCATTTGCCGGATCATCCTCCGGGGTACCAAAAGGAAGTTCAATTCCCCTTGAAGCCAGAAATGATTTCACACCTTCATAGCGAGGTTTCCCATCTACATAAGGCAGATAATCATCCTTCTGAGTAAATTCCCTGAAAGCTTCACCGAAGCGGGTTTGCCTGTCGAGAAGGTAATCATCGAACATTTTTTTCCATGCACGGCTATGAACCAGTGCGGTTTTGGTAATTACACCGTCAAGATCAAAAATAACGGCTTCAAAACTATAGTCTGCCATTGGGTTGTAGAATGGAGTTATACATTTTCAATATTAAGAGCAGGAAGCTTCGATCAGGAGAGTATCCATCGGAAGCCGTATGCTTCAAGAGTCATCCTGGAGGACCAGGATTGCTGCAGGAGTTCCTTGCCGGAAGTGAGATTGGCAGGGAGGAAGATTTCCTGCGGATGTTCAGTCATATTGTGAACAACCAGGATTTTCTCGTTTCCGAAAGTCCGTTCGAAAGCGAGAAGAGTTCCTGCGGAATTACCAGAGAGGTTACTAAACTCCAGTGTTCCGCGTCCGAAGGCTTTAAACTGTCTGCGCACCTTCAGCATTTTCCTCAATTTGAGGTTAACCCTGCTGCTCAGACTTGCAGGGTCATTAAGGTCTTTTTCCAGCTGAGTCCAGTCGATCTTACCCCTTACGAGGAAGCGTGTATCATCTTTCCCGGTTAGCTGGATCATTTCATTATAGTAGGCCTCGTCGTTCAGTTTTCCAAACTCATCTCCATAGTAAATCACCGGTGTTCCGGGAAGGGTAAAGATGAGGGAATAGGCCAGATGTATCTTTCGGGGATCTCTGCTCATCAATTCGGAGAGTCTGGCGGATATGCCTTCTCCAAGTCTGAAATCCCATTTAGGGTCATGGCAATAATTTTCATGGATGAACTTACGCTCCTCTTCGGAAACATAAACCAGTTCCAGGCTGAGTTCATCATGACAGCGCAGGAATGTAAACCACTGTCCATTTTCAGGAAGTTCAGGGGTTACTTCACGGCTAAGAATTTCTTCAATGGGTTTTCCGCTCTGCATTGCGATAGCCTTAAACATTCGCGGCATCAGAGGGAAATGATAGGCAGCATGGCATTCGTCGCCATCGCCCATGTATTCAACAACTTTATAAGGTTTCTGGCAGGCTTCGGCCAGAAGCAGAGAGCCAGGTTTAATAAAATCAAGCAGAGCCCTGAAAAATTTAACTACAAGATGAGTTTCAGGCAGGTTTTCGCATTCAGTACCTTCCTGTTTCCAGAGATAGGGAATTGCATCGGCCCGGAATCCATCCACTCCCCTGCTCTGCCAGTAAAGGAGGTTCCTGCACATGGCAAAGAGCACTTCCGGATTTCGATAGTTCAGATCAGGCTGAAAGCTAAAGAAACGATGAAAATAGTATTCATCTCCGCATTTCTCCCAGTTTGAGGTTTCGATTCCCTTAAAAATGATTCTTGCCTCATTATACAGACTTGTATCATTCCCCCAGATAAAAAACTGATGATATGGATTCTCCTTGCTTTTACGAGCTTCGAGAAACCAGGGATGCTGGTCGGAAAGGTGATTTATTGCAATATCAAATACAACCTTTATCTCTCTTTTATGAGCTTCGGCGAGGAAAAGGCAGAAGATTTGCAGACTGCTATGCGTATTGGAGCCGGCAAGTTCAGGACGAATATTCATATAGTCGCTGATGTCGAAACCGGCATCCCTCATTGGGGAGTCAAGGACAGGAAGCAGCCAGATACAGTTTACACCCAAATCCTGCAGATAATCGAGTTTATCAATTATCCCTTTGAAATCAGTATTGAACAGATCTGCGTACAAGGAATAAACAACCGCATCCTTGTACCAGTCGATAGCATCATTCTTCCCTGTATCGACTTTTTTATAACATTCGATGGTTTGGAGGAAATTCTCCAGTAATTGAGGAGAACATCCGGGATAGAGTCTGTCCCAATACTCAAATAACTTTGTCCTGAACTGCATGAAGATAGAATTATGATCCCAGGGAAAGAATCCGGTATTTAAATCAAAATATTTTATCTGCTTCAAATGTGCCCCTGGCCAAGCAATTTATGAGAAGACCAATGGGTTTCCAGAAGTTTAACTGAAGGCTAAAAGAAGCTAAGTATGATACTACCCTGTACCTGCTCAAACTAAAGAGTCAATCAGGAAGAATCAGAAATTGTCGAGAAGGCTTAAAAAAAGGGGTAGGGCCTATAAAGGCCCAACCCCTTCAACCTGGTCAAACAATATTAATTTTTAACAATCTTATACCTGTAAATAGGTTTGCTGAGATTAAGAGTAATGGTATAGTTTCCAGCCTCGGCAATTGCGATATTGGCACCGCCGCCTTCGAGTTTACCATCATTTCCATCATCACCGTAGTTGAGATCCCAACCATCATTAGCCCTGAACTTAATATCACCGACAGCAAGAGCCAAAGTGATAGTCCAGGTGGATGTACCTGCATCCCAGGTCATATTCTGGTCTGCATCCCATCCGTTAGGAGTAGCTGATCCAATCAATCCCCAATCAGTGCGAAGGAATGAATGGGTCTTTGCATTGATGTCAACGTTGAGTTTATAGTAACCAGCAGCACCACCGGAAAGAATGTTTGCACCATTCTTTTCAAGTGATCCGTTAGCACCGTCATCACCCCAGTTGTTATCCCAGTTTGGACCTTCGGTGTATTTGAATTCTGCGTTGTCGGCACCAATCCAAACATATCCTTCAAAGATACCGTTCGACTTCAGTGAAGCGATAACGGTGGTTTCATCAGCAGGATTCCATCCCTGATAGCTTCCCGGAACATGAAGAACAGGATAAACAACAGGAACATAGTAAGGAGTGATAGTTTGTGAAACAACAGCTGAATAAACAGGATCAACTGCATCGGCAACAGTAGCCTTAACCCTGAATTCAAGGGCGAGGGGCTGTGGATCTGTTTCATCCCTTTCCATGGCCAGGAGTTTATTATCCAGGTCGGAAGTAAGGAGTGAAATTGAAGTTCCGTTGTTAACTGTTCCGAGGTTAACAGCATCAGCAAAGTTATTGCCGGCTAGGTCTACCTGAACGGCATAGGTTACGGAAGACTGGAATCCGAAGTCAGCTGTTGAAAATTCATAGCTGATTGGATTGTCGGCATCCGGCTTCTGGAGCACAATAGCTGCACCAGCGGTAAGGTTGGTGAAAGCAGGTGCAGTTGGGTTATCGCTGATCACAGCCCGTGTTTCATCCTTTTCGCACGAAACGAGGCCGAACAAACCCACGAGGGTGATAAATATTATTGAAATCTTTCTCATTTTAAGTAGTGTTTAAAAGATTTTAGTAACCGGTATTTTGATTCAGGGTTGGGTTTGCACCGAGGTCGGCAGCAGGAATTGGGAAGAGGTTGCGGTAGCTTTCAGTTGCCTGTCCACCAGCGACTTTTCCTTTCCAGGGCCATAGGTAAGTATCGGTTGTAAACTGTTCGAAACGGATGAGGTCGGTACGTCTGTGACCTTCGAAATAAAGTTCACGTGCACGTTCATCAATAATGAACTGTAAGGTAAGTTCACCGGAAGCAATATTTCCACCTGTATCGCCATAAGCTCTTTCTCTGAGTGCATTAACATAACCAAGAGCAGTACCTAAGTCTCCACCCTGGCCACCACGAAGGACGGCTTCAGCATACATAAGGTAAACATCGGCCAGACGGAATACAGGGTAATCGGTATCTACGAAATCTGGATGTGCATGAGCTGCGGCAGAACCATCTGAGTTGAGGTTTTTGAATTTGCCAACTGCCCAGCCTTCAGTAAACTGTGCGATGTCAACAATATCAAGGGTCTGACCGTTGCTCCAGAACATTGCACGATGATCGAAGCTATTGCGTTCAATTGAATAGGTATAATCAGGAGCACCAAGCTTCATAGTTACAGTATATGTTCCAGCTTCAGGAATAGCGATATTGGCAGCACCAGCTTCAAGAATACCGTTTGCACCATCGTCACCATAGTTAAGATCCCAACCATCGTTAGCGCGGAATTTGATTTCGCCAACTTTCAGATCCAATACAGCTGACCATGTTCCGGCAGTTGCATCATAGGTCATATTCTGGTCTGAATCCCATCCGCTTTCGGTAGCTGATCCAATAATACCCCAATCAGTTTTCATCATTGTATAAGTGAGAGCATTGATGTCAACATTTACCTTGTAGTAACCAGCGTCAGCTACACTAATATTGGCTCCGCCTGGTTCAAGGGTACCATTGGCACCATCATCACCCCAGTTAACATCCCAGTTTGGTCCCTGTGTGAATTTAAACTGACCACCAGCTTCAGCGAAGTAAAGATAACCTTCGAATTTGCCATCATTGGCAACGGAAGCGAGAACAGTTGAAGTGTTTGCAGGATCCCAGCCCTGATATGAACCCGGGCAATACAGAAGGGTATAGCCTTTCTTAAGGCTGCTTCCTGAGGTATGCATAGGAACTGACCAAGGGGTCTTCTTGAGGCCTGGGTAGAATTTGTTTACGAGAGCCTTGGTTGTGCGGATACCGCCCCAGCCTCCACCAACACCATAATCAGCTGCAGGCATGCTACCACCGATGCTGGCATGGATAAGATAGGTCATACCACCGTATGATTTGGTATAGGCACCGTCGCAGGTGATAGGAAGAATAATTTCAGGGCTGAGGTTATTGTCAGCGGTGAAGTTATTGGCATAAACAGGATTCAGCTGGTAGTTAGCTGCAATTACCTTATTGCAATAGGTAATACATTCGGTATTCTTATCCTGATTAACATAAACCTTGGCATTCAGGTAAAGTTTTGCGAGAAGAGTCCAGGCAGCACCTTTATCAGCACGACCATACTCAAATCTTGGGTCACCAAGTTCAGTTTCAATTGCCTTAAGTTCATTTTCGATATAGGTGAACAATTCGGCGCGGGTTGTCTGTTTTGGGAAGAAGGAACCGGGAGCATCAGCTTCGGTTACGAAAGGAGGATTTCCGAAAAGGTCAAGGGCGTGAGAATAAGCCATTGCCCTGAGGAAACGAGCTTCTGCATTGTACCTTTTTACATTTGCATCATCACTGCCGGCTGAAGCACGGATATACTCGTTGCAAAGAGTAACGGTATACATGATTCTTGAGTAGATGGCTGCAACGAAAACGTCGGTAGGTGTCCAGGTCTGCCAATGGAAGTCCTTGATTGTTGCATCATTCCATGCAATAACGGCTTCGTCGGTAGTTAATTCCTGTGCATTCCAGTACTGACGGAGGTAATTTCCGAATCCTTCGTCAATTCCGGCGATATCAGGCTGGCCTGAAGGACCTTGCTGACCGGAAACGGAGAAGGTAGCATACAACTTAGCCAATCCCTGAAGATAAGCCTCGGGAGAGTCATAAACGTTGGCTGAGGTTTTAATTGTCTTATCCAACGGCGTAACATCAAGGTCCTTGACGCAGGATGTCACCATAACCGCGGTAAGAGAAGCGATAAGGGCTATTATTTTAAACTTTTTCATATTCAATATCATTTTTGCGGTTAGAAAGTGACGTTAACACCCAAAACGTATACGCGTGGCCTTGGATAAATGTTGTTGTCGATACCACCGTCAACTTCAGGATCAAGTCCCTTGTACTTGGTGATAACCAAAGCATTGTTAACAGTGAAACTCAAACGAGCCTTTAGTTTCTGGGTAAAGAGCTTGTCGAAGTTGTAACCGAGGCTAACGTTGTCGAGACGGAAGAATGATGCATTTTCAACATAGTAATCTGACCAGTACTGGGCATTGGTGAATTTTGCATCATTAACCATTGTAGGAAGGTTGTTAAAGAAGCCTGACTGGTTATACAGTGTGGTATAACGAGCCCTTTCTGATTCCAGGTTATTGTAAACGTAGTTTCCAAGGTTAATCCTGCTGCTAACAGCAAGGTCAACTTTCTTGTAGGAAACGTTTGTACTCAAACCCATGGTAACTTTTGGATCTGGCTGCTTGTAGTGATATTTATTGGTATTGCTGCTGGTAACTGTTCCACCGTTTCCGCTGAGGTCAACATAGAGACCTTCGATAGGAAGACCGTTTGAACCGTAAACCTGCTGGAATACGAAGTATGAGTTAACAGGGAAGCCTACGTTCTGGTTCTGAACATAGTTTCCAACACCTCCACTGATTGTACCACCGTCAACACCTGTATAGTTGGGGTCATCGGTCTTGGTCAGCTTGGTGATTTTATTTTCGTTATAGGCAATGTTATAACCAATGCTCCAGAACCATTCGCTGTTAACAACAGGTTTCAACTGCAATGACAATTCAATACCCTTGTTCTCGAGGTTACCCACATTGGTTGTGAGGAAGTTTGAGAAGTTGCTTCCTGCTGGAATTGGAATAAAGTTGATAAGGTCCTTGGTGAGTTTCTTGTAAACATCAATTGCACCTGTGATCCTGTCGTTTGCAAATCCGAAATCAAGACCGATATTGGTGGTAGTTGTTGACTCCCATTTAATATTAAGGTCATATGGATTAGGACGAAGGGTTGGGTAGAAGGTGCTGCCGAACTGGTAGGAAGCTGATGGATCGCTGAGTTTGTACACAGCAAGGTATGGATAGTAGATTTCACCGATATCCTGCTGACCGGTTGTACCGTAACCAAGGCGAAGTTTCAACTGGGTGATGGCTTTAACATTCTTGAGGAAAGCTTCTTCATTGACTTTCCATGCGAAGGCTGCTGAAGGGAAAAGACCCCAGCGGTTATCCTTTGAAAACCTGGATGAACCGTCGTCACGAAGTGTGAAGGTAAGGAGGTATTTATCCATGAGGCTGTAGTTCAACCTGCCAAAGAATGATACGAGGAAGTTCTCATTGATGTACTGTGAGCTATCAATATAAGGTGGTAAATCATCACCTTTTCTTGAGAAGTTTGTTCCTTCTCTCTGGAAATGCTGCCATGAATAACCACCCATGATGCTAACCTTGCTCCTGATACCGGAAAGGTCCTTCTCATAGTTAAGGGTGAAATCCAATAATTCCATTTTCCTCTTCTGGGTATAATCAATTTTCTGACCTGGACCATTACGGAAAGTGAATGCAGCATCATTGAAAGCATTGTTATGACCATTTGTATTTGAATAGTCATAACCCAGATTCAGGTTAGCACGAAGTTCAGGAAGGAAATGTAATTTATAATCGAACTGTACATTTCCGATGCTTCTCTTAACTTCAGAAGTATTATCAGTTTGCTCAAGCAGTGCAACAGGATTTGAAACGCCTATTGGATTAGGATCGCCATTAGGATTCATTTGTCCGTTCTCGAGAGTATCTGAAAGGTTAACCCAGGTATGGTATCCGCCAAAACGGGTATTTCCATTCATAACTGGCTGAGTAGGATCGTAAGCGACAGCTGATCCAACAGCACCGGTATTTCCAAAGTTTTCCTTCGAAATTGAACCTTTGAGGTTGATGTTTACTTTAAGGTGGTCATCAAGGAAAGTAGGATCGAGAACAATTCCAAGGCTGTTACGCTGCAGGTTTGTGGTCTTCAGGATACCATCCTGGTTGGTATATCCATAGGATGCACGATAAGGCATGGTTTTGAATGTACCCTGAACGGCAAGGTTATGATCCTGTCCGATAGCAGTCTGGTAAATTTCCTTCTGCCAATCGGTGTTTGAAGTACCCAATCTTTTCAGAGCCTGAGCATTCAGACCTGAAAGTCCCTGAGCAAGAAGATCTGCTGCAAGTGTGCGCATCTCATCTCCGGTGAAAACTTCAATGAATTTAGGAGCTTTTGAGATTGAGATATTACCATTGTAGGAAACTTCAAATTTCTTGCCTGATTCGCCTCTTTTGGTGGTAATGATGATAACCCCGGCAGAAGCTCTTGATCCATAGATCGCAGTTGCGGAAGCATCTTTCAGAACAGTGAACGAAGCAATATCGTTAGGGTTGATTGAGGTAAGTGAGTTACCCAAACCTGAAACACCAGCTTCAAGGGGAACTCCGTCAATTACGATCAGAGGATCGCGGTTCGCGCTCATAGATACATTACCACGGATACGGATTGTTGATCCGGATCCCGGAGCACCACCGCTTGAGGTGATAACAACACCAGCACTCTTACCTAGAATCAGCTGCTGCGGAGAACTGATGGCACCCCTGTTGAAATCCTTTGTAGACAATGTAGTAAGTGAGCCTGTCAGGTCAGATTTTTTCACCTGTCCGTAACCGATAACTACGACCTCACTCAAACCGGTTGAGCTGGGGCTTAGCACGATGTTCAGCACCTTTTGGGCACCCGCTGCTACTTCCTGTGATGTATACCCGATGTAGGAGAATACCAAAGTAGCACCTGAGGTAACATCAAGGGTATAATTCCCGTCGATGTCAGTGGTGGTTCCTTTAGTTGTTCCTTTAATGAGCACAGTAACGCCTGGTAATGACTTACCATCCGTCGCATCAGTAACTTTTCCTGTAATCTTGACCCCCTGGGCAAAAGCCTGCATACTGAAGGCCATGACAAGGAAAAGACACAGGACTTTGAAAGAAAATAATTGTTTCTTCATAGATCTGGCTTTCTTGTGGTTAAACAATTGTTAATTTATGTTGAATTTGAGGTTGAAATTTGCTGAAATGAAAAAAAAATCGTGATATTTTCGGAAGTTATTGGAGTATACAAAATACTTGTGCAGCCCCAAAACTAACAAATCTTCTACTAATATAACTCCCTAAGTTAATGAATTTTAAATAAATGTTAAATTTTTTTTCTGAAATCGTTTCCGCAATCGTTTGCAATCCACGAGCTGTACTCAACTTTTTACAAAACTCAAACACAAAATGTTTGAAACCTTGATAAATTAAGGGACACAGAACATTGACTTTATAATATGTTATCCATTTCACATAAAACTTACTAAATATTTTTACAAATTAAGCCTTTGGGCTATCTAATCCAGGTGAGGCAAAAACATTGCTTATAACAGAATTCTGAATTCTATATAATAGTTACTATATACTTGCATATATTTAATAATATTTCTATATTTACTAATTAAATGGTATTCAAAACTAATTATCTTTGAAGTGAAAGATAAGAGTCGGGAGGAATTCACTCCGATAATGTAAACTTCTTTGCAGGTAAAATACTTAAATACTTCCAATCATGTCAAAACCCGCTCCCCTAACCATTAAAGATATAGCCCGAAATCTGGGGGTATCGGTTTCAACTGTATCACGTGCATTAAAGGATCATCCTGACATTAGCGTTGAAACCAAAAGCATGATAAAGGCATATGCCGAGCAGGTCAATTACAGGCCCAATGTTCTGGCACTCAGTCTTCGCCGGCAGAGATCAAACACTATAGGACTTATCATCCCCGCAATAGTGCATCACTTTTTCTCATCTGTGATCTCAGGAATTGAAGATCTGGCCTATAAGGAAGGGTATAACCTCATCATCTGCCAGTCGAATGAGAACCAGCATCGCGAAGCCATTAACCTCCAAACCCTTGTTGACCATAGGGTTGACGGGATTCTGGTTTCATTGAGCAAAACCACTCAGGAGTTTGATCATTTCAGGGAAGCAATTGATAATGGCATTCCTATTGTTTTCTACGACAGGGTTACCAATGAAATAGAAAGTGATCAGGTAATTACCGATGATTTTGAAGGAGGAAGGATTGCCACAAATCATCTTATCAGTCGAGGATGCAAAAATATCCTACATCTTGCTGCCCCTCAGCATCTCCTCATTGGGAAGGACAGGAGAAATGGGTATTGTGAAGCTCTTCGCAGCAACAATCTGGAGGTTCGGGAGGACAGAATCCTGAAATGTGATACCCGGGAAGAACTGCTGACCCTTAAGAACCACTTGCTTAACCTGGCCCCTGAAATTGACGGCATCTTTGCTGTTAATGACAGTACAGCGATTGCAGCTATTCAGGTTCTTCAAAAACATAATTACAGGGTACCAGAGGATATCGCAGTAATTGGATACGGAGATGGTCCCAATGCCACCATCATTCATCCTGAACTTACAACCGTGGTGCAAAAAGGCTATGAAATGGGAAGGGAGAGCATTAAACTTCTCTTACGAAGACTGAATAACCCTGCAGTTGATATCAACTATCAGACAAAAAGCTTCAAACCTACCTTGATTGTGCGGCAGTCGGCATAAACTTAAATCCCAATAAACAGAAACTCCCGGAACACTTCTGTATTCCGGGAGTTTTTGTTTACAGACATATCTTAAAGCACTGTGACCTTTTTAACTATTACTTCTTTCCCTACCTGAACCCTTACCAGATAAGTCCCCTTTGCATTCAGATGCAGTGGAATCTCAACATTGGTTTCAAATTTTCCAGTAATCGTTGGGATTATTATTCTGCCATTCAAATCGGTGACCCTCACTTTCCAGTCATTGGAGCCCGGATGTGAGATCATGATTTTGCCTTCTCCAATCATTGGGTTGGGTGCAATGGTGACAGTCAACTGCGAGGTTTCATTATAATCCTGGAATCCATAGGGATTTGCAACATAGGTATTCATGTAAAGCCTGGCTTCCCCCGGTTCAAGGCTAATGCTTGCATTCATATCAGTCACAACAAGTGAATCTCCTGTGAGGTAATCGTACCAGGTGCCGGTGGCATAAAAACCGGGAGTTGCATTTGCAGTCTGTACTCCAAAATTACCAATAACAATCGCCGACTGGTTATCCTTTTCATCTTGATCTTCTTCATACTTCCGGCAACGTCCAGGGTAAAGTTGTTGGTCTGGAACAATGGATTGCCAGTCCGGAGGTGAATAAGTCCCGAATAGGTATTATAAAGCTTTATCCTGCGGCCCTGGCTCATATAATCCCAGCGAGGTGGTTTATTGTCGAGGCGTGAAGCAGAAGTCCCGCTTGGGTAGTTGATTGAATAATCGTATCCCTGCTCCCCAAATTGCCAGATCATTTTTGGACCCGGAATGGTAAAGAAGAATGTTGCAGTAAGTGCCGCCCTTTTAATGGCAGTAGTTGTATCCTTAATATTATAGCTTCCATTATTGTTGCCAAATGCCAGACATTTGTACATCTGTCTTTCCTCATCATGGCTCTCCATGAATGCCACAAGATTTGGAGCACTCCAGCCCCTGCTTATATATGAACTCCAGGAAAGGTCACTGTTTGGAGTGTATCCCATCGCAGCTTCACTATAATTGTTGTTAATGTTTCCCCAAAGCATCATGCCTTTGGCAGCCAGTACCTTTTCCTCATCATTATTGGCAAAATGTTCAAGAATCAGTTTTGCTGATGGCTTCACGGCATGAATGCTGTCGTTGTACTGCGACAGGATTGAAATTCTGGATGCGTCATATTGCCCCCATGCACCAGTGTTTCCGAGTGTATTATTTTGAGTGAATCCTTTTGAAAGGTCGAAGCGGAATCCATCAACCCTGTATTCTGTAAGCCAGTATTTCAAAATCCTGCTTACATAAAGTTTTGAGTCCGCTGACTCATGATTCATATCAAATCCAACATTGAAATCATGTTTGGCAACTGTATTATAAAATGGGCTTTCAGCTGAAGGCCGGCTGTTTGCCTGATCCCAATAAAGCAAAACATATGGAGAAGTTCCGAAGGAATGATTCAATGCAATATCCATAAAAACGGCGATGCCTGCATCATGGCATTTGTCGACCATTTCCTTGAATTTATTTGAGGTACCGTAATATTTGTCCAATGCGAGATAATAATTCGGGTTATAGCCCCAACTTAAATTACCTTCAAATTCGTTGAGTGGCATGAATTCAATCGCATTAACACCCATCCTTTTCAGGTATCCCAAGGTATCAATAACAGACTGGAAGCTGTGCTTGTCAGTAAAATCGCGAATCAGTAGTTCATAAACTATCAGGTCAGTATTTGAAGCAGGGACGAATGTATTGTTCTGCCAGGTATAGGAAGACTGATTTGTTTGCAGTACAGTTGCAACCCCAGTTGTTTTTCCTGATGGATAAGGAATCAGTCCGGGGTAGGTTGTTTCATCGATATACTTATCATTCCAGGGATCACTTACTTTACTGGCATAAGGATCACCAATGCGGATTGTACCATCAACAAGATATTGGAATACGTATTCCTTACCCGGAACCAGATTGCCAACAGGGCACCAGTAGCGTTTGCCGTCAGGAGTCTTATACATGTAGAAACTCTCATCAGCCAGCCAGTTGTTGAAATCTCCAAGGACAAAGGCATATTGTTTCAGGGGAGCATACAGGCACAGAACCACGGAATCGGAGCCTATATAATTGATACCATCGGTAATTCCTGCAGGAAGACTTGCAACAACAGGTTCGGATCTCACATAATAATAAAAGGAGTCAACCTTTTGCTCAGTGCTGTTTTTGGCAATAGCCTTGACAAGAAACCTTCCATATTCGGAGGGAGTAATTGAATGGTTTAAAGTTGTCCCGGTAGTTGTAGCAACTCTTTGACCATCAACGAATAAAATGGTTGTATCGGCCTGAACTGAAGAAACCGCAACTGAAAATGGCTGTCCTATTGAGGCAAAAATCAGGTCCTGGTCAGGATTGGTAATTTTAATGCTTATCCCTGAAGGATATACATCATAGAAAATATCTCCATTGGTTGAGGTTTTTCCTTCGAGCCAGCTACCATTTACCTGCACGCCTGAACGAAACACGAAGGCAAGCTTTTCAATCTGCTCGCTTGCCGGCACACCATAGTACTGACGGATTGAAGGTGATATTACCAGCTTCCACTTATTATTGCCGAGGCTTGTGAGCTTGCAGTCGGGAATATTTACACCCCAGTCGGATTTAACATACTTCCAGTCGGAGGTGCCGGTACTAACATTTGTAATCACCCCGGTATGGGCATACACATCGCCGGAATAGCCTGCCAATCCACCACTTCCCTGACTGGCATCGAAGATGATTTCCACTCCGTCAATATCGGTGGGAAGCGAAGGTGTAACAGTAATGAGCTGAGCTTTACTTTCGAAAGAAGCAAGCACACAAAGCACGAATAGCAAGATTCCGGTGATTCTCATAAAAAAATGGATTGAAAGTTTATTACTGCAAATGTAATATAATCCGATATTGAAGTTGATGACATTCGTTCCCTTTGTGATATGAAATCCAATTTGCTATCTATTGATATTCCCAAAATGAAGTCCCGTTCAGCAGTTGAGTGCAATACCCCAGTACTATTGTAACTCAACAACCGGAACCTGCAACATACTGCTAATAAGAGGATTGAAAGACCCATTCAGGAGATGCCGAAAGATTGGGCATGATTTTGTCAAAGAAAAACAAGCAGATGATTATTTGTTGGAATGATATTATACATTTGTAGAAATCAAATATCAGAATTATTGAAGTTATGACTAAACGTCCCAAACTTACCTTCTGGCAGATCTGGAACATGAGTTTCGGATTCCTGGGAATTCAGTTCGGTTTTGCCTTGCAGAATGCGAACGCTTCCAGGATCCTGCAGACCTTTGGAGCAGAAGTAGACCATCTAAGCTGGTTTTGGCTGGTTGCTCCGATCACCGGAATGATTGTACAGCCAATCATCGGATATTTCAGCGATAAAACCTGGAACAGGCTGGGCCGTCGCCGTCCTTATTTCCTTGCAGGTGCGCTGCTTACCAGTACCGCACTTATCCTGATGCCGAATGCACCGCATCTGGCCACATTTATTGCGCCTATGTTTATTGGAGGCGGTATGCTTATGATCATGGATGCATCCATTAATATATCGATGGAACCCTTCAGGGCCCTTGTAGCAGAAAAGCTTCCGGAGGAGCAGCATACCATGGGATTCTCGGTTCAGACACTTTTGATTGGCATCGGAGCTGTGGCAGGATCATGGCTACCTTATATTCTAGCCAACTGGATTGGAATATCCAAAGAAGCAAGCGGCAAGGGATTAATCCCCGACAATGTAGTTTTCTCCTTTTACATTGGAGCCTTTGTTTTGCTAACATCCATTCTGATAACGATTTTCACCACTTCAGAATATCCACCTGAGTATTATGACAAGGAAATAGAGGAAGAAAAACCTCAAAAAGTTGTTATCCCGAAGGTAATGGTCCAGTTATTACTGGTTCAATTCTTCTCCTGGTTTGCACTATTCTCAATGTGGGTTTATACAACACCCGCCGTAGCTTCTTATTTCTATAACAGTCCGGACCCCAATTCAACCGGGTATCAGGATGCCGGCAACTGGGTAGGAATTCTATTCGGGATTTACAATGGTGTTTCAGCGATAGTGGCAATGTTGTTACCGATATTAGCTAAAAGAATAGGCAAGAAATTCACGCACGCCCTCGCTTTAGGCATAGGAGGACTCTCTTATCTCTCATTCCTTATTATTCCAAATGCCGATATGCTGATTATCCCAATGATTGGTATTGGTATTGCCTGGGGAAGCATTCTTGCCATGCCTTATGCAATGCTTGCCAACAGCATTCCTCCAAAAAGAATGGGTATCTACATGGGATTATTCAATATGTCGATTACCATTCCCCAGATTATAAGCGGAATATTCACAGGACTGATCCTCAAATATTTGTTTGATGGCAATGCTATGCTGTGCATTGTTATGGCTGGCTGTTCAATGGTAATCGGAGCCTGCTGTTCGATTTTCATTAATGAAAAAAAGTAGACAGCTTTTATCAATAAGACCAAGAAAAAGCCCCGGAAATCAACCGGGGCTTTTTCATTAGAGTGGTCTGAGATGTTCAGCAAGACTGAATTTATTCGTGAAACATATCCAGGCACATATCGTCATTCATACCAAAATATTCAAATTGTCCGAGTCTTCGAAAACCCAGTTTTTCATAATACCTAAGGGCCTGATGATTATCGGACTGCACCCCTCCCCACAATAGAATCCTCCTGAATCCCATTTCCTTCAGATCTCCGATTATGAAATTTGTAAGTTCCCCTCCTACACCCTTTCCCTGCCATTCTTCGGCAACTGAGGGTGCAAATGTGCAATCCGTTGCATGATCCAGGGTTAATCCATAGGAATGGAAACGGAAGCTGTCATGTTCCAGATATCCCTTTTTAAGGACACAATAGGCAATAATCTCATTGTTTTCATCATTCGTTGCAACATAACCGAGAAACTCCTGTTGATGGATAAAAAGATTCTCAAGAGAATTTCTGTCGAAACCATGAGGTCCAAACCTTCTTCGGGTTTCAGGTCCCAGCTTTTCAAGATAGCTGCAAAGCCTGTCCAGATCAGAAGGCTCAAGTTTTTTGAAGGAATATGGAATGGTATGTCTCATCAGTTAATCACTTTGATACATGCATTAAGCAGTAATGATTTCAGGGAGAGAAATGCAGAGATATTTACTCACTAACCCTGTTCCATGCAAAATTCAGAATTTATATAGTATAAGCATCCACCAGTTAAAAAAGAAAATCACTAATTTCATTCCTCCAAAACTGCTTCTATATGCAACTTCAATTCAAGATTTATTACAAGACCTTTCCCGGACAGCAATTGATGATAGTTGGTTCCCTTTCAGAACTTGGAGCCGGCAACATTGACCATGCGCTGTTCTTGAAACTGGATGATGCCATTACAGGTTTGTGGACTTTAACACTTGACGGACTGGCAGCGGAAGATTTCACCTACCGGTATTTTGTAAAGGACGACAACTTCAGCGCCTATCTTGAGGAATGGGGCCCTGACCGGCAATTCAGGGCTGATGGCAGAAAGGATTCTTCCATTTTGCTTGCCGATCTCTGGAGGTCGTTTGCAGATCCTGATTTTGCATTGCACTCCTCAGCTTTTACCCAGGCTATTCTTAAACAGGAAAATAAGTTTCCTGCAACGAAAGGCAAATCCCAAAAGCTGGCTGGATCAGTTGTAGTAAGGTTTAAACCAACAGTTGTAAGGATAAAACCCGGCCACAGGGTAGCAGTATGTGGAAGTTCCAAAAGCTTGGGAGTATGGAAGGATAAAAAAGCCATCGCCCTTGGAAACCCTGATCACCCTTCCTGGAATGGAGAAGTAATTGTCCCTGAGGCAGACTTCCCAATTGAATATAAATACCTGATTCAGGATGAGGAAGGAAAGACTGCTTTCTGGGAAAATTCGGAAAACAGGATTCTTGAGCTGCCCGTTGGTTCGGTTCCCGATACTATTGAAGTGGCAGATGAGAAGTTTATATTCCCACAATATCCCTGGAAAGGGACAGGAGTAGCCATCCCGGTGTTTTCACTCCGCCGGAAAAACGGATTCGGAATCGGTGAGTTCTCTGACCTCAAGCTATTGGTTGACTGGGCTGCAGAAACGGGAATGAAGATGATTCAGATTCTTCCGGTCAATGATACTGTTGCCAAGCATTCCTGGCAGGATTCCTATCCCTATGCAGCCATTTCGGTCTATGCACTCCATCCTGTTTACATTAATCTTCTGGAGATTGGCAAGCTGAATTCTGAAATAAATCAGCAAATCATAGAATCGCAGGGGAACTACCTTAACTCTCTGGATAAGATAGACTATGAAGCTGTTATGGCATTGAAATCCAGGTATTTCAAACTGATTTACGATCAGGAGAAGGCAGAATTCCTGAAGAGCAAAAAGTTCCTTGCCTTCTTTAAGGAGAATTCCCATTGGCTTAAGCCTTATGCTGCATTTTCATATCTGAGAGACTTATTCAATACTCCTGATTTCAGCCGCTGGGGAGAATACAGCAAACCAACTGCAAATCTTCTTGCTGTGCTCACTGACAAGAAATCGGCACATTACGATGATATTGCAGTTCATTACTTTATTCAGTACCATGCCTATTGCCAGTTGCTGGAAGCTGCTGAATATGCCCGTTCCAAAGGTGTGGTTTTGAAAGGTGATATCCCCATAGGTATTTACAGGAACAGTGTGGATGCATGGCTGAGTCCGCAGTTGTACCATATGGACAGGCAAGCCGGTGCTCCTCCCGATGATTTCTCAGCAAAGGGACAGAACTGGCGCTTCCCTACCTATAATTGGGAAGAAATGGAAAAGGATGGCTATGCCTGGTGGCAGCATCGTCTGCGTCATCTCTCCACCTATTTTGATGCATTCAGGATTGACCATATTCTTGGATTTTTCAGGATTTGGGAAATCCCTTCTTCACAGGTTGAAGGATTGCTGGGATATTTTAATCCAAGTATCCCCTATTACAGGCATGAACTTCAGGACCGCGGACTCTGGTTTGACGAGCACAGGTTCTGCAAACCCTATATCAGGGAGCACTTCCTTTATGAGCGCTTCGGTGATCTTACTGAGCATGTTAAATTCCATTACCTTGAGGAGTTTGCACCAGGATGCTATAACCTCCGCCCGGAATACGACACTCAGGCTAAGGTGGAAATGAATGTCACCATTCAGCCTGATGATAGTCCATGGATGCGTAACCGCACTGAACGCATAGTACAGGGACTAAATTCACTGATTGGAGAAGTACTTTTCCTCTACGCTCCCGGAACAGGAGGCAATGGATTCTTCCCACGCAATGCACTGCATTTTACAAAGTCATTCCAGGAACTGGACAATCATGCAAAGCATGTAATCAATAATATTTACCTCGAATACTTCTACGAAAGGAATGAGGAATTCTGGAGGGGCAAAGCCATGGGCAAGCTGCCGGTACTCAAGAAAGCTACCAATATGCTTTTATGTGGTGAAGACCTTGGAATGGTTCCGGCTTGTGTGCCTGCCGTGATGAATGAACTGGGGATATTAAGCCTGGAAGTTCAGCGAATGCCCAAGAATCCCAAAATAGCTTTCGGTCATCCGGCTTTCTATCCATATTTGTCGGTAGCGACTCCTTCTTCTCATGATACTTCAACAGTTAGAGGATGGTGGGAAGAAGATCCGGGCAGATCACAGAAATTCTATTATGAAATTCTGGGCAATCATGGACCTTCACCTTATGAATGCACCACAGATGTAGTAAGGCAGATCATTGTTCAGCATCTTTACTCACCGAGTATGTGGACCGTATTTCCGATTCAGGACCTGCTGGGCATGGACAACAAACTTCGCCTGCCAAATCCTCATGCCGAGCGCATCAACAATCCCGGAAATCCTACCCATTACTGGCGATACAGGATGCATCTCAATCTTGAAGATCTCTTGAATGAAACTGCGTTTAATGGATATCTGAAAGAACTGATTCAGCAATCGGGACGATTGGAAGTTTATTAAACCAAAAGGATAGCACCTGAAAAAACGTAACTGTCATTAAAAAAAACATCCGTCTTCCAGAACCGAAAGACGGATGTATTTTTAATATCAAAGCCTTATTTCAGGCCATAAATCCGAAATTACCTGGCTTCCACAATCCAGTAACCCCATGGCTGAAGGGTGAGGTTCAGGTTACTGCTGCTAAGTGTAAATTTTGAGCCGCTGAATACATCGGTGTATTCACCATCGGCATCGGTGCCTTTCAGATTAACAGTAACATTTTCAGCACTCAGATTGGCGATAACCAGCACCTTGAACTTGCCTTTTTCCCTGATGAATGAGAGGACCTTATCAGGATCGTTGTTTTCGATTGGCTTGAAACTGCCACCGAAAGGAGGATTCCATAAAGCTTCATTCTCATGTTTAAGAGCATTTAATTTCTTGTAAAAAGGTGAGAAATCCTTGTATTTCCAGTCGATGCTGTCCTTGATAAAGAACTGTAGCCTGTGGTTCAACCCGGCTTCCTGTCCGGAATAAATCAAAGGCATCCCGGGAAGGGCATAAGTTAAGAGGGCAAATGTATTTTCAGCCGGGCCGAAACGTTCGCTGGCAGTGCTATTCCATGAATTTTCGTCGTGATTGGTTATAAAACTCATCTTGAATGAGCCTTCAGGCATGATGGAATCGGTTTTCAGCTGAGCCTGAATGATGGCAGGTGCTTTTTCTTCACCTTTATAAACCCTGACCATGGTTCCATTGCTCATTGCCCAATTGTAGGCAGCATCGAAAGCTGTTTTAAAGAGTTCGGGCTTATCTTCATTTTCTGCAAGCATGAATACAGGTTTTACCTTTTCAAGTTCAGGGCGTGTTTCATTCCAGAAATCAGCAGGAACCTCACCAGCTACATCGCAACGGAAACCATCGATATCGCATTTCTCAAGCCAATACTTCATAGATTCAACCATTGCCTTGCGCATATCCTTGTTGGCATAATTCAACTTGGCCACATCGGTCCAATCGAAAGCTGACATGATATTGCCTGCACTATCCTGAACATACCAATCCGGATGATCCTTAACCCAGGCATTGTCCCATGCAGAATGGTTGGCAACCCAGTCGATGATGACCTTGAAACCTAGACTATGGGCTTTTTCCACCAATGCCTTGAAATCAGCTTCGGTGCCGAATTCCGGATTGATGCCTTTGTAGTCCTTCACGGAATAATAGCTACCCAGACTTTCAGTGACACCTTCAGGGAATTTCCTTTTTTCAATTCCTATCGGGTGAATAGGCATCATCCAGAGGATATCGACCCCTAATTCTTTCAGTCTTGGCAAATGTGCTTCGAAGGCTTTAAAAGTTCCTTCAGGAGTATACTGCCTGACGTTAACTTCATAAATAACAGCATTTTTTGCCCAATCAGGATAGCGGGCGGTCTGCTGTCCGGTTTGATTTGTCTTGCAGGAATAAACCAAAGCAAGCAGACAAACAACTGCAGCCAGTTTCAGGGTAAAGTTCTTCATAATCAAGGATTTAATGTGAATATTATATAGGGTAATTTAGTTTACTTTGTTTTGACCACATCCTGCATCTCAATACTGAGATTGTTCCCCATCCAGTTTGTATAAATGGTAATCCATCCTTCCCTGAGGGTATATCCTTCCTGTCCGTTCCTTACTTTCTTGAGAAGAGGTACAACTTTCCCATTTACCATCACTTTCGAAGGTTTTGAATCCTTCCTGATTTCAAAGACCATTCTTCTGGTAGCCGGCATTCCAAACCAGGAGCCTTCTCTTTCAACCTTAACCTCTGTTGAATTATCCGATGAATGGCCGGAATAGGTAATCAGTTCGTAGGATTTATTCTTCAGAGTAAGGTTATCCTTTCCGTTGTCTTCAAACTGAGTATATGAAGACTTTCCTTCGGGGTAGTATCGGACAATAAACTCTTCAGATTTATAATCATCTGTGGTTGTAATAGGTCGGTAGGTTGGAATGAAACTTCCGGCTTTAACGAATACAGGAATATCATCAATTGTAAGCGGGTATTCGATGCGTTGTCCTCCATTGTAAAGGATTCCTGTATGGTAATCAAACCAGTTCCCGGCTGGAAGGTATACTGAGCGGGAAGTCAGTCCTTTTTGGATAACAGGAGCAACCATTAGATTTTCTCCCCAGAAATATTGGTTGCCTGCATTCAGAGCAGCAGTGTCACCGGGTACCATGTAGAACATCGGTCTCATCAAAGGCAAGCCCTTAGTGGCATTCTGCCAGGCAAGTGTATAGTTATAGGGAATAAGTGCGTAGCGCAGTTGCATGTACTTTCGCACAACTTCCTGAGTTTTTTCACTCCAGTAAACCGGTTCACTTGGTATTACAGAGCCATGGGGCCTTAAGATTGGGGTAAACACTGCAAACTGAAGCCAGCGGGTATACAATTCATCATCCTTCACGCCCTGGGCAAAACCGCCGGCATCGGAATGAATATAACCCAATCCGCTGATGCTCATGGTAAGCAGCAGAGGGAGCTGAGCCTGTAATCCGCCCCAGGAGCGGGAAACATCGCCAGTCCAGGGGAAAGCCGAATACCTCTGAGATCCGGCAAAGCCTGAGCGTTGCAGGTGGAACAGTCGGGTTTCAGGATAGTTCTGGGCATATTTTTCAAAGAGCATTTTATCCCAGTAATGCCCGTAAATATTGTGAACTTCATCTGCCTTGCCGGTAACATGATAGATATCGGAAGGATGGCTTTCGGGTTCACCCAGATCACCCCACCAGGCAGCTACTCCCATTTGGATCTGCTTATTGTATTTATTCCAGAACCAGTCCCTTGCTTCCGGTTTGAAAATATCGATCAGACTACCGCTTCCGAAGTAAAACTGCTTGTCTAAGTATGGTCTTCCAAGGCTATCATTTACAAATACCCCTTTTGATGCTGCATCCTGATAATTGGCAACAGTATCAATCACATAAGGCTCAGTAATCAGAATTGTCTTGATGCCTTTCTTTTTAAAATCAGCAATCATTCCTTCCGGATTTGGCCAGGCTTTACGGTACCAATCGAGGTTGCCAAGATGTCCCTGAATGCTGTCGCCGAACCAGTAAAAGTCGAGGATAATTGCATCCATGGGGAATTTCTTCTTTTGCATCAGGGTGACGATACTATCGGTTTCGGTCTGATTCCGATAAGCCATGCGACTCTGGAGGTTTCCAAGCGCCCAGCGGGGAGGCAGGGATTGTTTTCCTGTGAGGCTGGTATAATTCCCTGAAAGCTCAGGCCAGTTATCAGCTGTTACAACAAAATACCTCAGGGTACCACCCATGGTTCCCCATTCCAGAACATTGGGATCTGTTTTGCCAATATCAACATATCCTTTCTGTGGATTATCGAATAAAACAGCATAACCCTTTGATGAGAAAGTGAGAGGCATGGAATAATTCAGCATGGGGGCACCAAGCTCATAACCATAGGAAGGCCTGTTGTAAAGCGAGAAACGATATCCCCGACGATTCATTGAAACAGCTCGTTCGCCAGCTCCAAAAATGGATTCAGATGGGTCGATGCTGAAGCGAATTCCATTATTACCAGATTCGGAAAAGAATCCGTCAGTTTCCCTCAAAAGTGTATCGCCTTTGAAAATATAGGAGAGAAAGAAAGGCTGGGAGTTGGCATAAACACTTACATTTCCGCTTTCAAGCAGATAACCGCCGTTGAGTTTACTGGTCTTCCTATAGACGATACCTGGTTTCAATACAACAGAATGAGAGGTATCTGCTTCTTCCTTGCCGGATGCTGAGAAGGATATTCCGAGAATATTTGCTGTGTAAGGTCTGACCATTATCAAGCCATGGTCGGTAACAATATTCCATCCTGAGTTCACCTGGTCGAGAGACAGGATTTTCCGGGAAGTCTGCTTGCTAATGACGGCAGAGGCAACAACAGGGATATACCCATTCACCGGGACGGTAATATCCTCATTTTCGGCAGTTTTTCCGGCTAAGGTTCCATCTTCATTTCTGAAAACGAAAGCCAGCTGCCTTGGGATATCCTCAGCGCCAAGAGGATAAAAGGAGTTTATTTTAAACTTGAAGGAATAGAGGTTGGGACCTTCACGCTTCATCAAAACCTTCTTATCGGCCTTCCCCCAGGTTCCAACTACAAATTTCCAGTCGTGACTGTCGATACTCTTGGTTGTGATGACTCCTGTATGCAGGTACAAATCGCCCTTGCAATCAATAAGAGCCTTATTCCCGAGAGAGGCATCATAATACAGGGTAACCTCTGTATCAAGAGGAGGATTGGGCGGATCGAGGCGCACAAGCTGTGCATGGGTGCCGACTGAAAATATCAGTCCTAGAAACAGGTAGAACAGCTTACTAATATTGATGTGCTTCATGAAGTTTCTGATTATCGGATCACCCGTTTTTTCAACTATCTGGATAATTCAAGGATTCTAACTGACTTAGCCGGGATTTCAATTTTATCAAGATCCTTGATGGTGCTTCCATCCATAACATCCTTGCCTCTTCTGAATCCTTTCAGGTTCTCGTTGAAACGCTTGGTTTCAACTTTCTTCTCCTTGCTGTTATTATTCATGATTACCATGACTGTTTGATCGCCCTTGATCCTGAAATATACATAGATGCCATCTTCAGGAACGTAATGGGTAAGACTTCCCTGCTGAACGGCCAGGTTGCCCTTACGCCAGTTCATCAATTTGGACAGATATACAGTGAATTCCTTCTGTTCGGCAGAAAGGTTATTTTTTGTGAAGAAATTCTGAGCATCGCCAGCCCAGCCACCGGGGAAATCCTTGCGCTTTCCGGGGTCACCTTCAAGATTACCACGGTCGCTGAAAGCTTCGGTTCCATAATAGATCATTGGGATGCCTCTTGTTGTGAAGAGAAATGCCATCGCCATTTTCACATTTTCGGGGGATTTCAATACCTGGTAGATTCGTTCGATATCGTGGTTGTCGGCGAAAAGGACCAGACTATTCGGGTCGTTGTAAAGGAAATCCTGACTGATCATTTCATACAGACGGGCGAGGCCAGTATCCCAGCCATCATTCTCGACAAAGGCTTTCTGTATGGCGAACATCAGCGGAAAATCGAAAACATTGCTCAAATAGGTTCTGAATCCAAGGTCATGTTCTGACTTATCCAACCAGCTGGCAACCTGTTGCGGGGTATTGAGCCAGACTTCCCCAACGGTATTGAAATTAGGGTATTCTTCACGAAGCCGTTTCATCCAGCCAGCCATGAATTCCTGATCGGAATATGGATATGTATCCTGACGGATTCCATCGAGTCCTGCATATTCAATCCACCATATACTATTCTGAATCAAATAATTGGCAACATATTTATTTTTCTGGTTGAAATCGGCCATGGTATTGTCGAACCAGCCATTCACCATGCGGTCCTTATCATATTGAGAAGCATGCGGATCGATGTTTACACCACCCCTGAAATTTGAACGGGTGAATTCTGGCCATTCGTTGATCCAGTCTTTCTGAGGGAGGTCCTTCATCCACCAATGCTTGGTACCGTAATGATTGAACACCATATCCATAATCACCTTTATGCCCTTGCGATGCGCTTCGGTAACCATGTCCCTGTAGCTTTCATTGGTGCCGTAGCGGGGATCAACCTTGTAGAGGTCAGTTATGGCATAACCATGGTAAGAAGCAGCAGGCATATTATTTTCGAGAAGTGGTGTGCACCAGATTCCGGTTACTCCAAGATTTTGAAGGTAGTCGAGGTTAGAAACTATGCCTTTGATATCGCCGCCATGCCTGCCATGAGGATTGTTGCGATCAGCTTTTTCAAGCATTCCCGGCATATCGTCGTTGGAGGGATCGCCATTTGCAAAGCGATCAGGCATAATCAGGTAAAGATTATCAGCTGTGGTGAAGCTTTTTCTGGATGCAGATCCGGCTTCGCGGGCTTTCAGTTCATAATTCCATGTAGCAAGAGGCTTGCCTTCGTCATTGAAACTCAGGGTGACAGTGCAAGGCTTCACATCACGGCCAATCTGCAGGTCGATGAACATATAATCGGAGCCGGCCTTCTCATATTTCTTGATTTTAACTCCCTTAACATTAACGGAGGGTTCAGTTTTTCCGACATTATTTCCGTGAATCATCAGTTGAAGACTGCTGCTCTTCATTCCCACCCACCAGTTAGGGGGTTCAACATGGTCGATGATAATCTGGGCAAAGGAACTGCTGAATGTGAAAAGAAGAATAAGTAAGAAAAGGGACCTCTTCATTGATATTAAATTTATGGTTTGCTGCAAAGATATAAGAAAAGAAACCATATAAACTAAGCTAATTTTTACGCAATCGTTTGCAGGATAATAAATTAGTTAAACGGGGTTGGTTTGATTGTCGTTGGGTATAGATTGTAGTTCTTTCGAAAGTTCGGGGTTCGAAAGTTCGGGGTTCGAAGTTCAAGGTTACTGAGGTAGATTGTGGCAGGGGGATTTGTGATTGCGGGTTTCGGATTGCAGGTTGTCAATGGTCGGAGTCCAGGGGGATTTGAGATTGCGGGTTTCGGATTGCATGTTGTCAATGGTTGGAGTCCAAATGTGCAAGTTGTAAAGAATAGAACACGAATCCGCCGGCTGGTGGACAGATTTCCGTCGCGGCAGACACATCCTTACATTCTCAAATTACCGAATTCTCAAATTTTCATCCGCCAGATGGCGGACTCCGCTTCGCTGCGCATCCTCACATCCTCACATTAACAAACTCCATCTTCACCCACTTTGCCATGCTTTCGGGGAGATTCCGTATTTTTGCAGAGAATCCGCCAAGGCGGTTAAAACTTTAAATCACTATCCCGAATCAATATGGAAATTGTAGTAAGTGGAATTCGTCCGACCGGCAACCTGCACCTGGGGAATTACTTTGGTGCCATGCAGAATTTTGTGAAGATGCAGGAAACCAATCAGTGTTTCTTCTTTATCGCTGATTATCATTCTCTTACTACACATCCAACCCCTGCCGACCTGCATGGGAATGTGAAGCAGGTTCTGGTGGAATACCTTGCTTGCGGACTGGATCCTGAAAAGGCAACCCTTTATCTGCAGAGCGATTTGCCCGAAACAGCTGAGTTGTATCTCTTCCTGAATATGAATGCCTATACCGGAGAGTTGGAACGCTGCACTTCCTTCAAGGATAAGGTTCGTTCCCAGCCCGACAATGTGAATGCCGGACTGCTCACTTACCCTACCCTGATGGCGGCAGATATCATTCTTCATAAGGCACATAAGGTACCCGTTGGCAAGGATCAGGAACAGCATCTTGAGATGACCCGCACCTTTGCCAATCGCTTCAACCGCATGTACAAGGTTGATTACTTCCCGGAACCGGTAGCTTACAATTTTGGTGAGCAGCTGATCAAGATTCCCGGACTTGACGGAAGTACCAAGATGGGCAAGAGTGAGGGAGAAGGCAATGCAATTTTCCTGTTTGATACACCTGAAGTTATCCGCAAGAAGGTAATGCGCGCTGTTACCGATAGCGGTCCAACAGAGCCAAATCAACCCAAGCCACAGGCAATTGAAAATCTCTTCAACCTGATGAAGGCCCTTTCAGCACCTGAAACAGTGCAGTTCTTCGATGAACAG
This sequence comes from Bacteroidales bacterium, assembly GCA_016707705.1. Classification (GTDB taxonomy): domain Bacteria; phylum Bacteroidota; class Bacteroidia; order Bacteroidales; family UBA4417; genus UBA4417. The sequence goes on along the minus strand of JADJHD010000015.1, from coordinate 65,760 downwards.
TACAATCAATGTGCGATTCGCTATGGTGACCTGAAGAAGCAGCTGGCCGAGGATGTGATCAAATTCACCACTCCTTTCCGCGAAAGAATTCTTGATTTGCTTGGCAATGATGAATACCTCCACAAGGTTGTTACCCTAGGCAGGGAGAAAGCTCATGCCAGCGCTTCAAAAACGATAAAGGAAGTAAGGGAAATTATCGGGTTTAAACACTTCTAATAAGAGTATTTTCAGGATCATCCTCAAAAACAAGCCGGGTAACATTGCGAAAGTTAACCAGTTCTGCATTCCTGACCTTCATTTCCTGTATACCATCATAAACCAATACTCTCCTGGTTATTTTGTCACCAAACACTTTGTTGAAATGCTGGAATCCTTTAAGGAATTCAAGATGGAAAGTTTGTGCTGATTTTATTTCAACCGGCACAAGGTTTCCAGCAGTTTCAAAAACAACATCTATTTCATTTTGGTGATTATCTCGATAGAAGTATATTCTAGGATCCAAACCCCTGTTTAATCTGTATTTAATAAGTTCCATTATTACCATATTCTCGAAAGAGATCCGCGCAATGGATGATTTCTAATCTGGGTTTCATTTTCAATACCCAAGCAGATAAGAAGCTAATCCGGTATCATAGAAATAGATTTTCGGAGATTTGATTAGTCGCTTGCCAACATTCCCATAGTAAGGCTGAAGCAGGTAAACAATATAGGAAGCCTGAAGAATGGACATCCAAGATTGAATGGTATTTGAGGAGACACCAATTTCATTCGCAAGTGAGACAGCATTGAAGATATTGCCAATTCTGCCCGCACAAAGCCTTACAAACTTATGAAATTGAGTTAGGTCTTTTACTTGAAGCAATTGGTGCAAATCACGTTCTAAATAGGTCTCCAAATAATTGCGATAAAACCGGACAGGATCCGATGCATTCCCTGTTAACCTGCAGGATAAAATCCTTTGTATAATGGTGGTTGGTATCGTCTTTTATTGCCGATGGTAATTCTTCCAAACTAAAAGGTAACAACTTCAGAGAGCCGTTCGCCCTGCCAGGGATTGAGTCATTTTATTCAACAATCTGGAACTGGTTGCTTCCAGTAAGGATAAATCTAAATTCTCTCGATTTTCGTCAACTATCTGAAGGAGATAGGAAAGATATCAGGTGATTCTGAATTTCATCTAAAATGGCTCCTTTGGAAGACTGGAAAGAAAATTTCTTGGGTCAGCTAAAGCATGATGACGAATATCCGGGGACTCAAGATTCAAATAAGGCAAGCTAGGATATTTTTTCCTGGCTAATGTCGTTTTACCCGATTGACGCGGACCAGTAATTGTTATAACAGGAAATTGATTTTCGAGAATTGATATCTCTTGTTCTATGGATCGGTTGATATAGCTCATTCTGTGCAATATTGAATTACAACTTCAAATTTACACATTTTTTTAATACTTTTCTACAATCAGAAATCTTTAAAGCAAATCATCCAGGAAATAAATATTCCAAAGCCTCCGGCAGATGTTTTTGCCAGAATTTCCAGTTGTGGCCTTCGGGATATTCATTGTAGCGGAGTGTGCAGCCTGATTCCTGCAGAACTGATTTCAAATCCCTCACCAAAGGCATCAGGAATGGGATATCATATTTGCCAAGATCAAGATAGAATTTCACTCCGGCACATTTCGAACTCTTGATGGCTTTTGGGATTTTGGATTCCACATTGCTCGAAAAAGCGGCAACAACTGCAGTTTTTTCGGGGTGCGATGCCACCAACCAAAGGGCAATGTTGCCACCGTTCGAAATTCCGAACTGTGCCCTGGAAGCAGCTGTAGCCTGAGTCCGATATGATTTGTCGATGAAGGGGATTAACTCTTCCATCATGAATTGCGTAAACTTCTTCTGAAGATTTCCTGAATATTCATCATCTCTTTTTACCGGTTCAACAAACACAGCGATAATGGGACTCATCTTGCCTTCATAGATCATATTATCCATGATATCACGGATGTCGGTAAGGTCGAAGAACTGGAATCCATCATGGAAAAAGGCTACCGGATATTTCTCACTGCTTTTGTCATATTTCGGTGGCAAATAAATTCTCAGCTTTCTTTGCTCACCCATGATTTTGCTTTGCAGAACCGTATCTGAATAAGTCCCCCAGGGAACAGCATCCCTTTCATTGGTGAAAAGGGGTTGCTGGTATTCAGGCATCAAAAGCTCGGAATTCGGACCCATACCGCCTTGAATAATAATTGGATTTAGCGGGTCGAGAATCCAGTCCTTGCCATTTACGACAATTTTGTACTCAAGTCTGGCATCAGGTTCATAGTTTGTCGTGCAGTACCAATAGGTTGTACCTTCAATCCTCGTCATGGGAAGTCCGGGAGACCAGGCTGTAGCATCACCGGCAATACTGACGGACTCTGCTTCGCCTTTGTAGATGAAGTATACATTTCCCCCACTTTCTATCACAGGCATAGTCGGATGGTTGAGAAAATAGGAGTCAAGAGAAACTGTCCTTTGATTTTCAGGAAGTGTATTTAACTTCACCAATAATTCTGAGAAAGGCTGGGCTACCATTATTGACTGAATTGTAAAAATAAGGAGCAGGCTTAGGATCCATTTCATATGGTAGGATTTTACAGTACAACACAAAGCTAGTGGATTCCAGGGATTAAAATTCTTTGCTATTCAAGAAAATCGAAGCAGCAGTTTCGGGCCCTTCAAACTTCAAGATGAAGCTGCAAAGAAAGTCCCGTTGGGCTGATTGCATTTGAACAGGCTTACCAATGCTTGTTTGAACTATTTTTGCAGTCTTAATACCTGATATGCTTGCATCTGACTTAAAACCCGAAAAAGCCGTAATTGTCGGCCTTATTACTGCCAAACAGGATGAAGCCCATGTTCATGACTACCTTGATGAACTGGAGTTTCTGCTCGACACAGCCGGTGCCATTCCCGACAAGCGCTTTGTCCAGAAAATGCCCATGCCTGACTCCCGGACTTTTGTCGGGACCGGTAAACTGGATGAAATTGCTGAATATGTAAAAGCTGCAGGTATTGATGTGGCTGTATTTGATGATGAGCTCAGTGGTTCGCAAACCCGAAATATTGAGCAGGTGTTAGGCTGCCGCGTGCTGGATCGTCCGCTTCTGATTCTCGATATTTTTGCCAAGCGTGCACGTACCAATGTTGCACGCACTCAGGTTGAACTTGCGCAATATCAATACCTGCTACCCCGACTGACCCGTATGTGGACTCACCTTGAAAAGCAAAGAGGGGGAATTGGAATGAGGGGCCCTGGTGAAAAGGAAATTGAAACCGACCGTCGTATAATCAGGGATAAAATCACCCTGCTCAAGGAGAAACTCAAGGATATCGACAAGCAAAAGGTGACCCAGCGCAAAAGCAGGGAAGAACTGATCAGGGTGGCGTTGGTTGGCTATACCAATGCAGGAAAGAGCACCACCATGAACCTGCTTAGTAAAAGTGATGTGTTTGCAGAGAACAAACTCTTTGCAACACTGGATACCACTGTTAGAAAGGTTGTGATTGAAAATCTGCCTTTCCTGCTGACTGATACCGTAGGTTTTATTCGCAAGTTACCCCATAGTCTGGTAGAGTCGTTCAAATCTACACTGGATGAGGTTCGGGAAGCTGACTTGCTGCTGCATATTGTAGATATTTCACATGCGGCATTTGAGGATCAGGTGAATGTAGCCTTGCAGACACTTTCGGAAATCGGATGTGCTGATAAGCCTTCAATCATGGTTTTCAATAAGATTGACGCCTACAGCCATGTGGAAAAGGATCCCTTCGATCTTACACCTGCCACAAAGGAAAACCTTACTCTTGAGGAGCTTCAGAATACATGGATGGCCAAAGCCAATGCCCCGGCTATATTCATTTCTGCCAAGCAGAAGATCAATATTGAAGAATTCAGGAAGATGATCTATGAGGAGGTAAAGCAGATGCACATCAAGCGCTATCCGTATAATAGTTTTCTTTACTAGCAACGATTGTTCTGGGTTCAAAGTTCGAAAACGGTTTGCCAAAGGATCCTGCAGGGAGGAGTTGCTAGGATTTGCAATTATTGTTTGCCTTGGGATCATTTGGCAATTTGTACTTTGGCAGTTGTTAGTTGTTAGTGGGGTTGTTCGGGGTTCGAAGTTTAAGGTCGGAAAGTTGCGTTGTTGGTTGGCAGATCCTGCAGGGAGGAGTTGCTAGTTGGATTTGCAATTATTGTTTGCCTTGGGATCATTTGGCAATTTGTACTTTGGCAGTTGTTAGTTGTTAGCTGGCGTTGTTCGGGGTTCGCATCCTCACATCCTCAGATCCTCATCCCGTCACTTCAACTTGGCCCTTTGCTAGACCCTGCAGTACGGGACTAGAACACGGTTCGCCGCGGCGGACCCAGATCTCAACACCATCCTTATCACGTCATTTCAAACATTAGCCCTTAATCTAAACCCTGCGTGACGAGACTTCGCTTCGCTCCCCGCATCTCCACATCCTCACATCCTCATCACGTCACTTCAAACATTAGCCCTTAATCTAAACCCTGCGTGACGGGACTTCGCTTCGCTACGCATCTTCACATCTCCACATCCTCACATCTTCACATCTTCACATCTTCACATTTTCCTGAAGTATCATCTCCTCCCCTTTACGGTAAAACTGCCGGTTTATAACCCGGCGGTGTCGATTGTATTGTTTCCATTCACCATCCCAGCAGTAACGGATTTCAGTTTCGGTGTATAATCGAAGGGCACCTCCGCGATCGGTGAGTTTGCCGGTGGTATCATAATAGCTGATTGTAATCAGACTATCACCATGATATCTGAGCTTTAGCCTTGTCCTGCCATTGGCATGATAGTACCGGGTAGTTCTGTATTCCTTTCCATCCCTGAACCATGATTTGGAAGAAGGAATATGCCTGACTGAATCCTGCCAGGTAATCCACCTTCCCTGCCTTCTTCCCTTATTGTCAATCTGGTTAAGTTTTTTGTGAAACAACTGCGAATTGGCAGCGAAGGGAAGAAGGAGGAGAAGGAAAATTGTCAGCCCTTTAATTGGTAGGGTTCTTCGATTTTTCATTCGACAAGGTGAATTTAATAGGCAGGTTAAATTGTACCCTGACGGCTTTGCCTTTCTGTGTACCAGGTATCCAATTGGGCATTCCTTTAACTACCCTGATAGCCTCTTCATCACAGCCACCACCGATACCACGAAGGCATTTCACATTCGAGATGGAGCCATCTTCATTAACAATAAAACTAATGTAGACCGGTCCCTGAATGCCTTTCTTTCTGGCTTCTTCGGGATACTTGACAGCACCGACCAGATATTTCATCATTGCCTCCTGTCCGCCATTATATTCAGGCTGATTTTCGACAACTACAAATACCGGCTTATCCTGATCATCAGTTGCCTCCTTTATATTCTTCTTTTCAGTTTTAGCAGGAGGTGCGGGAGGAGCGGGTTTCGACTGTGGCTCAGCAACTGCGGGCTGTGAAGGGGGTGCCGGGGCAACCTGAGCAGGTTTGGGATCAGTAGTCTGAGCCAGGGCATCTCCGCTCTGGAGAAGGGAAAGTACAAGCGCAGCGGATACTATCAGGGGAAGCAGCACCCCGATCCTTACTGCAGCTGATCTGCTTGATTTCTTGATTAACATGATAATTCGTTTTTTAGTAAGAAGGTTGAAATTGTTGGCGATTATATATTCAGGGCTTCCGGAAACCTCGTTGAATAAAAGTTGCTGGTAGGAAAGCGGTTCCACTCCCTGCCTGATAACTTCACGGTCGGCAAGGTATTCGTGCACCTCCCGCATAGCACGCTTGAACAGGAAAATAAAAGGATTGAACCAGAAAATGCTCGACAGCACTTCAAGCAGAATAAGATCCATCATATGTCCCTGACGGATATGGGCATTCTCATGCAGAATTATGTTCGGCAATCCGGGATGCTTTTCATAGGCTCCGGAAATGTAAATCTTTCCAAGAAAGGAAAACGGACTTCCGGTTTCAGAAACCAGGTATACATTATCATTGAGTTTCCTGGCATTCATTGACAGACGGTAGAAGCGGTAAATTCTGATTATTCCCAGAATCAATCCGCCCAACATGGCAAGAGTAATCAAGCCATATCCAATAGCCGCCCAATTGAGAATAGCCTGCTGCTGTTCCTGATTTACCAGTTTTGTTGCCGAAATCACAACTTCCGGCAGATTAATAACCATAATTTCAGCAGGCTGGTTCCATAAACGAATTCCTTCCTTCACGAAACTTCCGGCGAGGGGTAGTATAGCAGTTAAAACTGCCGCTGTCAACAGATAGATTCTGTTCAGCACAAGGTATGACTCCTTCCTCATCAGAAACTGATAGGAGAAGAAGAAGAGAGCCCCCAATAACAGGCTCTTTCCCAGGTATAATATGACCTCAATCATGATTCTGAGATTTTTTCTGTTCTATTTGCTGATCAATGATCTTGCGGATCTCTTCCATTTCCTTCATGCTCATGCTTGCCTCCCCGGTAAAGAAGGAGACCATTTTCCGAAGGGAATTATCGAAATATCCCTTCACGACATTCCCCATGAAATGCCGGGTATAATCCTGCTTGCTCACTAATGGAAAGTACTGATGGGTTTTACCATAGGCCTTGTGATCAACAAAGCCTTTCTTTTCGAGGATTCGAATTATTGTGGAGACAGTATTGTAGGCAGGTTTGGGCTCCGGGAAGTGATCGAGCAGATCGTTTACAAAACCTTTACCAAGACTCCATAGTATCTGCATTACTTCTTCCTCTGCTCTGGTAAGTTCGGTAAGTTCCCTGTCCATATTCTGTTTATTCTCGCTCATAATGGTTCCGATAATTGTAAGACAAATATACAACTAATTTTTTAGTTATGCAACTATTATTTTAGTTTGAACCAATGCAGGGGAGACTCATAATGATTTATTATTCTGATTTACTGTTATTTATATGGTATAAAATTTTTCATCAGAACGGGATTAGCTTTAGAAGACTATACTATAAGTTGAGCATAATCTTTGTGATATTCGTATCCCGGCAGATGGTGGCTCTTCTTGCTATATGCTTTTTGCAGTCAGTTCCTCTGTGCAACTCTGTGCCTTCTCTGTGGTTCTCCGTGAAATAAAAAAAGGGTCCACGGAGTTACACTGAGGACCACGGAGTTACACTGAGAGATATGTCCTGTCTATTGCTAATTATTTGTTGTTTCCTGAGAAATGAAAAATGGGTACACAGTGTTACACAGAGTACCACGGAGTTACACAGAGATATGTCCTAACTATTGCTGCTAATTTGGGTTCACTGAGAAATGAAAAAAGGGTCCACGGAGTTACACAGAGAGATAACCCTTGAAAATGAGCTTGTTAAAAGAAGGAATTAATGGATGATTCTGAAAAGGAATAATGCAAGCACTAGGGTTATGATGGATACAATCATGATGAAGTTGCCGAACTTGCCCACATTCCCTTCTGAATCGCGGGCTATGTAGCCTGTAATGACACCAACAACCGCAAACAAGATCAGGAGGCTGGAGGTAATATTGTATCCAGTGATAAGACATAAGGTGAGAATTCCCGGTAATCCGACCAATCCGAGCAATCCAACGGTAAGACATCCTTTGGCCTGAATAAACTCAAAAAATACTGAGAAGAATTTTATAAGGGTGTAGACTATAAAACCAACAAATACGACAGCAGAGCCAATAACCCAGGGATTCCTGGGGTCAAGGGGTGCTGCATCAAGAAGTAGCATTATGTTCATAGTAAACTTTCTTTGAAATTAACCCTACTGTCAGGACTTGTCCTTTACATCAGCAATTGCCTTGATCATTTGCTGGAACATCAGAAGGTGGATGGGCAGCAGGGTAAACCAGTACAACCTGCCGCTTAAGCCCTTAGGCATGAAGGTAGCGGTCTGGTACAGATAAATCCCGTCCTTGCGATTTACTATCCTGAATTCAAGCCAGGCTTCACCGGGGACCTTCATTTCTGCAAATAGAAGCAACCTCTTATTTTCCCGATCAGCAATCAGAACCCGCCAGAAGTCAAGGCTATCGCCGGGCCTTAATTCAGTTGCACTTCGCCTCCCCCTGCGCAATCCTACACCACCAACCATCTTGTCGATGATTCCCCTGGCCTGCCAGATCCAATCGGCATAATACCAGCCTGTTTCTCCACCAATGGCAAAAACCCTGTTCAGCACCTTTTCAGGATCCCCTGTGATTTTATGGCGCCTGTGATCCCTTAATATTCCATAATCCGGTACTTCAAGGTAACCAAACAATGAAGATGGATTCTTCATGGATACGGCATCTGTCCAGCTGGATTGCACAGTATCCAAATTGATTCTTTCAAGAGCCCGCCGGCAGGCTTCCTTGTATGTAAGCGGAGGAATATTCAGGATTTCCCTGAGACGGTTATCCTTGCAGACCACCTCCACCTTCATGCTGTCGACAAGGTTAACTGCAAGGTAGTAAGAGGTTGACGTAACAAAATAAAGCCAGTAGGATGAGATTCGCGGACTAATAAATGGAACCACACCTATGTATCTCTTCAAACCCCTGACTTCAGCATATTGCAGCAGCATCTCCTTGTATGAAAGGATTTCGGCCCCTCCAATATCAAAAGTATCATTATAGGTATGCGGATTCAGCATGCAACCGGTGAGATATCGGATAACATTGGTGATGGCGATGGGCTGGCAAAGGGTCATGACCCACATGGGTGCAACTACCAAGGGCATTTTTTCCATGAGGTCGCGAATGATCTCAAAAGAAGCACTTCCACTGCCTACAATAATTCCTGCACGAAGGACGGTAACAGATTTGCCGGATTTCTTCAGGATATCTTCAACATTTTTCCTCGACTGAAGATGCCTGGAGAGTTTTTTTGAATTGCATATCCCGCTCAGGTATATTATCTGCTGACAGCTTGTTCTGCCAATATAATCTGCAAAGTTTCCTGCCGATCTTGCCTCTTCGTCCATAAACTCACCAATGGAGGTGGACATAGAATGGACAAGGTAAAAAGCAACATCGAATCCCAAATCATCCAGTTCATTGGAAATTGGTTTCAGCAGGTCGATTTCAAAGCCCTGGGGACGTGGTCCTTCATGATCAGGCAAGACCAGCCGCTCCAGATTCCTGACGAAACAAATCACTTCATGACCGTCGTCAAGCAGTTGCTGCATTAATCTCCTGCCGATGTAGCCGGTGCTACCGGTTAACAATACTTTCATAATGGACCTTTAAACAATGGGCGGACTTGCTTCAAATCCGGAATTACTATTCATACAGTGACTTGTGGCACTCCGAACAGAAGGCAGTTTTCCACTTACCCCTGATTTCTGTTGGATGAACAAATTCCAAAGAGGTGTTAATTGTGCTGTTCGCAATATTCCCCGTCGGACCCTGTGCTATAATTGTATGGCAAAGGTCACAGTTCCGGGAAATGGTTTCGCCCTTTGCTGTTTTATGCCTGTCGGAATGGCAACGGAAACATCCGTCAGATTCAAGATGCCCGATATGGTTGAGATACCTGGTAGCATCAGCCTTCATGTATGGGAAGGCATTCAGCTGGTATTCACCCTGGATAACCGTTATGGCTTTAAGAATTCTGGGCTGTTCCTTGTCAAGTATTTCAGGATGCTCATCCTTATAGTAGGTCAGAACGGTTTCCTTGATGGTGCGAAGAGCAGTGTCCTTGTCGGTAAAAGGTATCTTGAGGGCTTCCATGGCTGCCATCTTGATGAAAGGTAGATTTTTAGGAATCTTACCGGAGATGATGGCATTGTCGATATAGTCAGGAGCTGACTTATACAAATGTGAAGGCCTGTTGTGGCAGTCCATGCAATCCATTCCCCTAACCTCAAGAGTATCGAGGGCTTTCTTGTCGACAGGATTTTCTTCATCCATGAAAACCTTAACTTCTCCGGTTTTGAGGTTGGTCATCTTCACCCAGGGAATGCTTTCCCGGTCTTCAGAATTGGAGACATATTCAATCTTGAAATTCTTATTGATATGCCAGTGAATTCCTTCTGACAGACCCATCGGACTGAATTCAGGACCAATCTTCATCATCAGGGAAATATTCCATTCGGTATTGGTATCATTGGCAATGTATGAACGCTGACTTCTAAGTTTCCTTGAATAGAATTTCTCTGGCCAGTGACATCTTTCGCAGGTTTCACGGGCAGGACGCAAATTATGGAGAGGTGTAGCAATCGGCTGGGCATATTTATGGAGCAGTACCGAATACACCTGGTATAATCCGGAAAGTTTTGATTTAACGTACCAGTCGGCACCTTCACCAACATGACATTCAACACAGGCAACCTTGGCATGAGCAGAATGCTGATAAGTGACAAATTCCGGCTCCATAACCTGATGGCACAACTTCCCGCAAAATTCTACGGATTCCGAATACTGAAAAGCACGATAACTCCCCATGGCTGAAGCTACGAGGAATAACATAGTGATAAGGGTAATCTTTAAAACCGTACCCCTGTGCTTCCGCTGGTTAAGGTCAATCACAGGCCAGGTTGATTCAGTAATTTCACCCTTGTTTTTCTTACGGATTCGCCTCAGAATACCAATTGGAATCAGCAATAATCCCAACACCAGGAATACCGGAAGAATAATATAAATGTACAATCCCAGATAGGTATTACTCTGGGCTGTGAACAAGGAAAAGAGGAATAGCACCAAAATCAGAATCAGGCTGTTGGCGGCTAATACAAAGCCAGTTAGGCTAATCCAGTTGTAGAAATTGCTCTGTGATTTCATAACTTCAAACAGGGTTAATAACGGTTTTTGTATACTTCAAACTTAAATATCTAGATATTTAAGTATATCAAATATACAATACTAGGATATCGCTTAAAGAACGACACCGCAATTCGTGTTTAGACTCATTAAAAATAAGGATGTGGGCTTTCTGAATTGATTAAAGCCTGCGAACCCAATGAATGAATGAGCTAAACTATAATTTCATTGTTTTAAAGGTGTTACGATTTCAGAATAAGTGGATTAACCATTGACATGAGTTTGAAATTCAAACCTTATTCAGAGCCCAAATCCAACGTCATGCGCATCTTGTCCACACTTCTGGTACTATTGCTACTCTCATCATTGAATGGCTTTTCACAACCTGCCAACTTTCATCCCAAGGGAATGGGAGGCGGAGGCGCGCTCTTTGCCCCCTCGATAAATCCGGGCAATGACCATGAGTATTATGTAAGCTGCGATATGAGCGAATTATTTCACAGCACTGATAATGGCTTAACCTATTCACAGATAGATTTTACCCGGCTTCAGGTTTTTGGTCCCTCTACCTATGAATTCACAAATGACCCGAATGTTGCCTACAGCAATTTCAACGACGGGAATGATGGCTATCCTGTAAAAACGCTGGATGGAGGCGCTACCTGGAACCGCATGACCGGATATAATTCCGGCAACTACGGTCATGTTTATACCATGAAGGCCAATTACGATAATCCTACCCAGTTACTGATCGGCGCCTATGGAGATATACTTTTCTCAGCCAATGGCGGAACCACATTTACACTTGTAAAGCATGCCGCCAATATGGGTGCAGGACTTATCATGGGAGGTGTGTATTGGGATGGAGACCATATTTATATTGGTACCAATGAAGGCATCCTCGTTTCCGATAATCAGGGAGCTTCCTTCTCAATAATGACTTCATCAGGTATTACGTCCGGACAATCAATCTGGAGCTTTGCAGGTTCAGGAACAGGTTCGGGTCTGAAGTTTGTTTGCATCACTGCGAGCATATCAGATCTCTACAACGGACTCATGCCATGGGATTACTATAATTTCGCCAAGGGTGTTTATGTTATGGAACAAGCGAACGGCAGTTGGATATCAAGGTCGGCGGGAATAAATTTTGCCAACGATTTTGTGATGTATGCCGGGATGGCCCGGAATGACAACAATACAATTTACCTCGGAGGCAGCGATCGCCCCTGAATGCTCCTCTGGTCCTCAAATCAACGGATGCCGGACTCACCTGGACCAAGGTATTCAACACAACCGGAAATCAAAACATTGTCACAGGCTGGGAAGGCTATCATGGCGACAAGGAATGGAGCTGGAGTGAAACCTGCTTCGGATTGTCGGTCGCCCCGAATAACTCACAGAAGGTTATGTTTGGCAGTTTCAGCAATGTACAAATCACCGATGACGGAGGACTTAACTGGAGACAAGCCTACGTGAGTCCTGAAGATCAAAATCCTGCCGGAAACACAACTCCAAAAAATAAAGCCTACCATAGCATCGGACTGGAAAACACCACTTCCTGGCAGGTCCATTGGAGCGACCAGAATACCATGATAGGTTGCTTCAGCGATATTGGCGGGATCAGGAGTGTGGATGCCGGAACTTCCTGGGGATATCAGTATTCGGGATTCAGCGTGAATTCGCTTTACCGCGTTGAAGAAACTTCCAACGGGATCCTTTACGGTGCCTGTTCCAGGGTTCATGATATGTATCAAAGCACCCGTTTGGCAGATGCACAACTGGATGTGAACGATCCCACCGGTATGATAGTCTATTCTTCAGACAAGGGTGCAACCTGGTCCACACTGCATATCTTCAACCACCCTGTTTACTGGCTGGCAGCTGACCCGTCAAACCAGAACAGGATGTATGCTTCAGTAATTCATTTCGGAGGGACTCAGGGATCTCAGCAAGGAGGAATTTACATGACAGATAACCTCAATAGCCTTGCTAGTTCAACCTGGATGAAACTGCCAAATCCTCCCCGAACCGAAGGACATCCGGCTTGTCTGGCAGTGTTGGACGATGGTAAGTTACTCTGCAGTTTTTCCGGCCGAAGGAATCCCTCCGGCGCCTTTACAGCAAGTTCAGGTGTATTTCTTTATGATCCCATGCTTTCTGCCTGGACAGATGTAAGTGATCCGGGTATGCATTACTGGACAAACGATATTATAGTCGATCCGGGCGATCCCTCACAAAACACCTGGTACGCCTGTGTTTTCAGCGGGTGGGGCGGTGCGCCGAACGGACTGGGCGGACTTTACCGTACACAAAACCGTGGTGTTTCCTGGACCAAGTTGACAGGTTCAACATTTGATAGGGTTACCTCCATCACCTTCAATCCCGAAAACCTCACACAGGCCTATCTGGCCACAGAAACGCAGGGATTGTGGATTTCTGGCAATATGTCGGATCAGATCCCGGAATGGACACTGGTCTCCTCCTACCCTTTTCGCCAGCCAGAAAGAGTTTTCTTTAACCCTTACAAAACAGATGAGATCTGGGTAAGCAGTTTTGGGAATGGTTTGAAGGTTGGGAGTTTGTCGGACACAGGAATTCCTGACTTAAATTCAGGAAGTGAATGGAGTTTCGAACTATTCCCGGTTCCAAGCAATGGATGCTTTACCATTAAATCCAACAAGCCCGTCGCAAAAGGAACCTTATGTCTGAATGACCTTTCAGGCAGGCTTGTCTACAGCCGAAACCTGAATCAGGAAGGAACTATTGAATACATAGACGTGGACTGGCTCCGCGATGGATTTTACATCTGGACAGTCACAGAAAATAACTCTGTTGTTGGCAAGGGTAAAATCCAGATTCTTCACTGAGACTGATAGGGAAATCTGTAATTTTACAGGTAGATATGCCTGTACTATGAAATCATGCTTGACTATCACATTTTGCCTGTTGTTGAGCATATGCCTTCAGTCATTTGGACAAGCCAACAAGAACAAAGATTTATCCCGCAGCTTTCCTTATTCACCTGAAGACCTGATTTCTCTATCAGGGCAGTCAGATCTTTTAAATCGAAAGAGTCCTGAATTTAACAACTTATTTATTGGCTGGGAATGGGATACTCTTGTTACCTATCAGCTGGCAAATCCCTATTACAGATCTTCAAGAGCTTTCAACATTGAAGGAAATCTGAGTTCATGGCTGTCGGAAGACTGGGGCAGCAACCAATGGGTAAGTTCCAGCAAATCCATGTATGAGTACAACGCTGCAAGCAAGCTTATAGCCAGGGTAGATCAGGATTTTACAAATTCAGCCTGGGTAAACGTAAGCAATGAATCCTACAGTTATTTCCTTTCGGGCGATCTTGAAAGTGCAGTCACAAAGAACTGGCAAAACCAGCAGTGGACAAACTATAGCAAGCGAAATTGGGAATATCCTAATAATGGAAAAGAGATACTCGCCTACAGTTCTTATTGGAACAATGGGGCCTGGGATCCATCCCTCCGCTCACATCAGTATTTCAATTCCATGGGATTGGATTCGCTGGTGCTAATTGATGAATGGGATGGTATTGTCTGGCTGCCATTTTACAGGTTTACAAGCACTTACGACGAAGCAGGAAATATGCTGATGCAGCTGACTGAACGATCAGTAAATGGAATTCTGGAGAATGCCAGCCGCAACACATATGGCTATGATGAAAATAACCGGCAGATCTGGAGCATTGCCGAAGACTGGCAGGACTCTGAATGGGTTCCATCCTTACGGCAGTCATCTGTTTATGATGCTTCAGGACATGAAATAGAAGCCAAACTTGAAATGTGGAAACTGGGTGCCTGGACAAATACTTCCCGGGAATTATACATCTTTAATGATTCAGGTTTGATGAGCAGTCATCAGTCTGAGATATGGGACGGAGCATTCTGGCAATTCAGGGAAAGAGGAAACTATTCCTTTGATGCCTATGGAAATTCAACATCCGGAGATCTGGAGAGCTATGAGTCCGGACAATGGTCACCAGGGGATGGAATACTCTATATGCGCTACAATCATTCTGATTCCTGGCTTACCCTGAGCAATTTAAACCGTTATGAAACCAGTTACAGGGCAATGCCGGAGACCGTGAAGGAAAACTCTGAAGCTTTTGAATTTGAAGTTTATCCCAATCCGCTTGGTAATGAATTCTATGTTAAACTGTCTTTGAATCTAAAAACACGACTTTCAATTTTAGATATGAATGGTGTTTGCCGGCTGTCCATTTGGATTGAAGAGGGAGTGAACCAGATTTCCAGTGCAGGAATTGCCCCGGGAGCCTATATTATATCACTTGAGAATGAAAAAGGTATTGTGACTAGAAGAGTCATCCGTCAATAGACTTCTGTTTCATCATTCCATTCAAACTGTATAAACTCTAATATTTAGCTTTAATCACTTCTTTCAGAACATTGCAATTAAGCAATATTTCATTTTCTTTGTTTTTCCGCGATTAACCTACTGAATCATGAAAAAACAAGGAATTATTCTCTTCATTTTACTGATTTCCATTTCAGGCCTTAAAGCTCAGCGAAGCATCACCGATCTTGCTGGCGTCTGGCATTTCCGGATTGATTCAACAGGTGTCGGGATAAAGGAACTTTGGGCTGAGAAAGGTCTTCCGCAGGAAAACACTCTTGTGACTGTACCTCATACCTGGAACGTGATGCCCGGACTCGAAGGTTATTGGGGAAAGGCTTGGTACGAGAGAAGTATTGATGTTCCGCAATCCATGAAAAAGAAGATTGTAAGGCTGCAGTTTGATGGTGTTTATCACGATGCAACTGTGTGGGTGAATGGAAAAAAGGCCGGAGGACATTATGGGGTTGGTTATACTCAATTCACGCTTGATATAAGTCAATACCTGATTCCGGGAAAATCAAACAGAATAACGGTTTGTGCCGATAATTCAGCTAGCAGGGCAGCAGTACCTTTTATGAAGTCCTTCGACTGGGCCCATGATGGAGGAATTTACAGGGGAGTAAGGATCATTTTCACCGAACCTCAATACATTGAAAGGCTCGAAGTGCGGGGTATTCCTGATCTTGCTGTTCAGGGAAAAGGGAAGGTCGCAATCAGTCTCATCGTCCCTTCATCATTACTTAACTCCAAAATAATCCAGGTTAACGCGGAAATATGGGAGGAAAACCAGCCAACACAGAATATGGTTTTTAGTGGTCCCCTGAAAATAAGTGCCTCCCAAACACTGAATGCAGAACTGAATCTCGATGGAATAAAACTCTGGCATTTCGACCATCCCAATCTCTATAAAATCAAGGTCAGCCTGGGTTTTAACGGACAAATCAGTGATGAAATCCAGACTGTATTTGGATTCAGAACTTTTGGAATTCAGAATGAACGATTTGTGCTGAATGGAGAGCCCGTCAGACTTGGAGGAATAGAGTGGATGCCGGGTTCGAGCCTTGAACATGGAATGGCAGAAACTCATGAAGAAATTCAAAAGAACCTCGAACTGATGAAGGGCATGAATTGCGTTTATACCCGCTTTCACTGGCCACAGGATGAGTTTGTCCTCGACTGGTGCGACCGCAATGGCATACTTGCCCAGGAGGAAATTCCCTATTGGGGCTGGAGTACTGAATTCAACGATACCACCATTGCCTTGGGCTATCAGTATCTGGATGAAATGATGGCTGCACATTTCAATCATCCCAGTCTTATTTCCTGGGGTGTTGGCAATGAACTCAGAGCTCATGACCCCTTCTTTATCAAAACAATCCGTTCCCTTGTGGAATATGCAAAATCAAAAGATCCCGACCGTCTTGCAAATTATGTGACCAATGCCCTCAACTGGGATAAAAGGGACAATCCCAATTTGCCTCCCGATGCCAGCAGTCAGGGTGATATGCTCTGCTGGAATGAATATACCCCCAGCTGGTACGAGCAACCCATTGAAAATACCCTTGGCAATATTGAATATGTAAGAAAGGAATACCCAAATCGTCCGGTGGTAATTTCCGAATTCGGACTATGCGAGCCTGCATTTCCGGGAGGTGATGAACGCAGGATCAGGGATGTACAGTACCAGATTCCCACCTATGGTTCGGTTCCCTATGTGGCGGGATTCATTTATTTCTGTCTGAATGACTACCGGACTCATATGGGAGAAGACCATAGCTATTCCTACCCACCAACGGGTACATGGAATTGTGGATATCAATCTGAATAAGAAACCCTCCTACAAGGTTCTTCAGGCACTTTGTTCTCCCATCGACATCAAATCGGCAAGAAGAACGGCAGATGTTCTGAATATTCAACTAAGGGGCAAGATCGGCATTCCCTCCTACCGGATCAATGGCTATCAGCTGGTCTGCGGAAACAATAGGATTGAAATCCCGGAAATTGAACCCGGAAAGGTAGTTTCCCTACAGATAAAAGTGGATCCATCGAAAGGCAGTTTCAGAATTTTAAGGCCTTCAGGATATGAAGTTTCTGAATGCGAATATCAGTAGGATCTGATAAATACAGAATCTTCCTGAACTACTTCATCAATGTGAAGAATGACTCTCCCTTCAGTTGCAACTCATTTTGCGTTGTATTGATCAACTCTATTTTCCTGCCCAAAACATCGCCAATTGCCTTATTTCCCTTCACCCTTACCTTGCTGCAGTATTCAAGGGTAATGCCTGACTTGCGGTAATGGAATGGCTTGAAGCGCTTGCTTCTTTCGAGGGTATTACCTGTAAAACTTAAACCCTGAACCGATTTTGCATAAAGGATTGGGTAATCAAAGGGATGAAATTCATTTTCTTCAATCCTGATATTTCTGTGAAAATATTTACCCGAAGAAGCAGAGGGAATTTCGGGGCATATGCTGATAATTGCCTCAGAGAACTGGTACATGGAACTCAGACAAGGGTCCATGAATTTGTTATTCCTGATAAGAACATCCTTTACCGCCCCCGATTCGTACCAATAATTTGCATCTCCGGCAATCAGAATGGCTGAGCCGCTGGATTCAAAATTATTGTCCTCAATCAGCACCTTACCCGGGGTGGAAATCAGTATTCCCCTTGCCCTGCAACTCCTGAAGCGGGAATTTTTAATAGTGACGGAAGCCGTCCAGCTGAGGTTTTCCAGTGCATCACCGGCAGTAATTCCTTTCGGAAGAGGCTTTGAAAATTGAAGTTCAAAAGTCTCATCCGAAATCCTGGTAAAAGATTGAACTCTGCCGGTTGCCAGAGTCTGCATGCTTTCATTCTCGATAAATCCTATTTCATCTTCCGCAAAAGCCCATTCCATTCCAACACTCTGATGATGCATGAATTTGCAGAGAACCTTATTCCCCGGCAGTATTTCCATTATCCGAACGCTGGTTCCATGGACATTAATAGGATCATCCATCAATCCGGCGAATTCGCAATTGTCGACAATGATGCTTCCCTTGCAGTTGGAGAAATGCAGACCGTCATCATGTCCGCTGAGATATCGGTTTTTTGCAGGATTAGGGACAACCTTAACCTTGTTGAAGCTGATATTTTCGGTGTACTGCGACAGAATCCCCAGTCCGGCAGTATGGTAAACATTTACGCCTTCAAGCTTAACATCCTTGCTGTTACAAATGAATATTCCTGCATGATCCCTTAAGCTATGCCTGAGTACCAGGGAATTGCCAAGTGCAGGTTTTCGCTTGAATTCATTGACCAGCCTAACCTTTCCATTTCCAAGATCTTTGGCAACATAGTTTGCCCATGAATCCCCCAGACAGGAGTAATCACCGGTTTCAGGAGCAATAAGCCTGCTCTCCCTTTCAAATTCCATGGCACCATTCCATTCGCTTTTCCAGCCTTCCCCTATGAAAACAAGCTTGCCATTTTCAATAGCAAAAGGAGATTCAAGAATGTTGATTTGCAGTTCGATGCAACTATCATTAATGGCAATAACCTCTCCTTGCGCTGTAAGGGGAATATCCCAATCGATGCTGAAATTCCGGACTGTAATGCCTGAACTATGGTCGATGGTAAGTGGCTGAATCCTATCATGGAAGACGAACTCTGAATTCATTCCCTCAAGCGTCAGTCCATGCATTTTTTCAATCAGGATTGCCAGCCTTCTTGGATTGTTAACAGTGGTATTGGATTCAAAATACACCTTTTCATGTCCTTCCGCCGGCCAGAAATCATAGCGTCCGGTTGGAAAAATGAGAAGAGCATTTTCCTTTCCCTTACAGGCTTCCATAGCCCTGATCACTGCTGGTGTTGCATTCTGCCTAGAACCCGGGACTATCCCGAAATCAGTGACAAACACTGAATCTCGGGACATGTCGGCAAATGCAAGAATATTTACAAGAAGCAGGCAGAAACTAAGTTGAACTCTTTTGGAAACAATCATGCTATTATAACTAATTCTTAACCTTGAATTTCTCATTTGCGGCTTGAACTGCTGAAAGTCCTGGCAGGCTTCAAATTTACAATTGATCGTTATTACAGCAACATTTCAACAGCAAAATGAAATACTCTGCCAGAAAAACAGAAAAGCCATCAATCTATAAAGACTGATGGCTTTCCGATGCATCCCTGAATCAGGGTTATTTAAAATTATTTGGCTGCAGGTTCAGCAGGCTTTGCAAGGTGTTCGCCAAGGAATTTCTCCATAGCACGGTAGAAGTCATAGCGGTTTTCCTCATTTGAGAAACCATGGCCTTCATTATCCTTCACCATATACTGAACATCAACGCCTCTTTTCTTGAGGGCTTCCACCATCTGGTCTGATTCAGCCTTGTTCACGCGTGGGTCGTTGGCACCCTGAGCAACAAACAAAGGAGTCTTGATTTTATCCACATGGAAAACAGGTGATGCTTCCTTCATTAAAACACTGTCCTTAACAGGATCACCAACCATTTCATACATCATGTCCAGCATGGGTTTCCAGTAGGGAGGAATAGTGCTCATGAAGGTGAAGAGGTTTGATACTCCAACATAATCAACAGCAGCAGCATACAAATCCGGGGTGAAGGTTACACCGGCAAGAGTTGCATATCCGCCATAGCTGCCACCATAAATGGCAATCCTGGATTTATCGGCAATGCCCTTTTCAACCAGCCAGTTCACACCATCGGTAATATCATCCTGCATTTTCTTACCCCATTCCTTGAAGGAGGCTTCCCAGAATTTGCGTCCATATCCTGTTGATCCCCTGAAGTTCATCTGGAATACAGCATATCCCCTGTTTGCAAGGAACTGCACTTCAGGATTGAAGCCCCAGCTATCGCGATACCATGGACCACCATGAGGATTTACAATCACCGGCAGGTCCTTAGCATTATCAATTGTATAACCCTTTGGAAGAGTCAGGTAACCATTGATGGTTAAACCATCTCGGCTCTTGTACTCAACAGGAACCTGGCTGGCAAGTTCTTTTTCATCAAGCCAAGGACCTACATCAATTATCTTATCCAGCTTGTTATTGGGTTTATCGTAGATGTAATATGTACCCAGTGATTTGTCGCTGAATGAATAAACAATGTACTTATCCTCAGCCTTGTTGTTTGAAACGAAGCCGAAATCAATATCTCCAAGTTGCTTCTTGAGATTATCAACCATGGATTCGAAATCCTTGTCGAAGAAATAGCGTTCCCTCTTCCATGAGGTGTACCTTGCAGCTGTCAGCACTTTTCTTGCCTTTGAAAAGTAAAGTCCGTCAACATCATAATCCTTGTTCTCATACAGGACTTTCACTTCCTTGCCTGTGCGCGGATCAAACTCAACAATTGCTGATTTGTCGCGACTCAAGTTAGATGAGGCATAGATATTCTTGTTATCGAATGTAAAGAACTGAGGAGAAAGAGATTCCTTGAAATTGGTGGTTAGGACAGTCTTGAACTCGTCAGTTTCATTTTCCCTGTAAAGCAGTGCAGAATTTACACCATCCACAATTGCTGTTGCAAGTCTGAGTTTTCCTTCATGGTCGGTCATCCACGACTGGATATTACCCGGATTTTCAGCAAGCATGGTCAGTTCACCGGTATTGATATCCAGGCGGTATGGATCAAAAACCTGAGGATTGCGCTTGTTCAGTCCGACAATAACAAACTCATCAATTTCGGGAAGGTCATCAATAATTTCGGTACGAACCTTATCAAAATCTGTCAGACCTTTCAGGTTGGTTCCATCAACATTTACTCCGAATAGCTTAAAGTTCTCATCGCCACCAGTATCCTTCAAATAAAGGATGCGGCTGTTGTTTCCCCAGAAGAATCCTGCTATATCACGTGCAGTGTCGGAAGTAAGCCTTGTGGCTGAATCCTTTCCGATTTCCTGGACAAAAATGTTCATCCTGTGCATGTAGGGAGCCATGTAGGCAAAGAATTTGCCATCAGGAGATAGTTCGAAACCAGATTTTTCAGGGTTCCTGAAGAAATCCTCAACTGCATATTGTTTTGCAGGAGTAACTTCCTTTTTCTTGCATCCGTTTGCTGTAGTCATGACGACAAATATCAGCAAAGAATACCATAGGATGTTTCTTTTCATAGGTAATTTTTTAAATGATTAACAATTGGAAATGCTCAGTTTTTGAATCAATATGGATTCGGAAATTCGGATTTACAGTAGTAAAATTACTCGAATACCACTTAACATCAATTAATTATAACCTCAAATCGACAGCTTTGTTTTTATCATCTGTAAAAGCTCATCTTTATCCGGCAAAAGGCTTTTCAATTTTGCTTCCTGAAAATTTAGGAGATCCTATTCCACAACTTGTCTACGCCATATCTGACAACACTTTGAAGCAGATTCAGAATATAACAGTCCACTGTTGGTAACATACCTTTTATTCGATATCGCAAATATCAGTTTACCTTAACTTTGCGTTATTGCACCATGACAAGAAGGAAAAAGATAACAAGAATCCTTTTGTATTTATTGCTGTTCCTTGGATTTATAGGACTGGCAGGACTGCTTATGGAACATTTCCTGAACAAAAAACTTCAGGAGATCTTCATTCGTGAGCTCAATAAGCAACTGGTAACTGAGGTAAGTGTTCAGCAGGTTAAATTATCCCTGTTCAGGGATTTTCCTTACGCTTCCATGCGCTTTAGCGGTGTTACCCTGAAGGAGGCCGTACCCCGCTCCAATAAAGGCATACTTATGAAAGCCGGCACTATTGCCCTGCGATTCGGATTGCTGGACCTGTTGCGTGATAAATTCACAGTCACCAATGTTCTGGTAAAGGATGCCAAATTCAACATGAGAATCTATGCTGACGGCACTGATAACTACCACTTCTGGAAAGAAACGAAATCAGACGGGAGCAAGGAATTCAGCATTGATCTTCAGAAGATAGTCATTCAGAATACCAGATTTACCTACAAGGATGAAGGAAGCCGGCAGGACTTGAGAATTTTGGTAAAAGATGCCGGAATGAAAGGCCATTTTGCAGATGCTATCTTCAGTCTGGCAACTAAGGGCGACATTCTTCTGGAGCAATATTCCCAGGAAAACATCAGCTATGTAAGCAACCGCAGTGCAGCGATAGATATGGTATTGCAGGTGGATACCAAACAGGATAAATATACTTTTGAAAGAGGCGAACTGGCACTCAACGACCTCAAGCTTTCAACAGCAGGATGGATAACCAACAGCACTGAAAAGCAGGACCTCGATCTCACGGTTTCAACTCCTTCAGCAGACCTTCAGGATTTGATTTCAGCCATTCCTGAAACCTACAGAAAGCAGTTGTCGGATTACAAGTTTGAAGGAGAATCAAATCTTTCTGTGAAGATCAGCGGAAGCTATGCAACGGGTAAAACCCCTTCTGTAAAGGCCATACTTAACCTGAAAGATGGCACAATAGGTCGTTCAGGTTCATCCGTTTCACTTGAAGCAGTTGAACTTACGGCAAGCTATTCGCTCAATGGAATGAATAATGCCGAATACCTGGATTTCTCGAAAATAAAGGCAAAGCTGAAAAATGGTTTTGTGGAAGGGCGGATTCAGCTGAACGGACTTTCTTCTACGCATTTAACTGCAATTCTTAAAGCTGATCTCGATCTTTCGGATGTTCATGAATTAATAAAACTGGATACGGTCAATTCACTGGCAGGGCGAATGCTGCTCGAAGGCAGTTTCGACGGCAAGCTGGCCGATCTTAAGAAACCAACGGTAGAAGAGCTGAATCGAAGTGTTATCAAGGGAAAGGCCACAATTTCGAATGGAGAACTGGGATTGAAAGGCTTTCATCTTCCGGTAACCGCTGTAAATGGAAGCTTTGGCTTTATGAACAACAGATTGCAGATCAATACTGCAGGATTAAAATATGGGAAGAGCGACTTTGGAGTTAAGGGTAATGTGAACAACCTGATGGCCTATTTTCTGGTTCCCGGACAAAAACTGGAAATCACCGGAACTCTGAGCAGTAGTCGCACCGACTGGGATGAATTATCGGAAAGCAGCAGTGGCAGCGGGGATTACTCCTTTCAGCTGCCTTCGGATATCAATATCCCCAGTCTGAAAATCCAGATGAAAAATTTCAGCTTCCGCAAATTCTCGGCAGCAAGCATCAGCGCTGACCTGAAACTGAGCAACCGCATGCTTTTTGCCAATCATATCCTGATGCAATCGATGAAGGGAGTAGTTAGCGGACAAGCATCCATTAACGCATCCAATCCCGGCTATTCTTTAATTCAGTGCAAGGCTAATCTCAGCAAGGTGAATGTTAAAAGCCTTTTTGCCGAATTCGGTAATTTCGGGACCACCGATCTTACCTCTGAAAACCTTGACGGAGCAATCACAGCAGATGTTATCTACGCTTCAACCATGTATCCCAATCTGGATATCGATCTTCAAACCGTAAAAGCTCATGCTGATATCCGCATTGAAAACGGGCGACTCGTGAATTACGAACCCATGAAGGGACTTTCGAAATTCCTCAGGGTGGAAGACCTTGCAGATATCCGCTTCGAAACCCTGCAGAACCAGATTGATATTGCCAACCGCATCATCTACATTCCAAACATGATGATCAAATCGAGCGCCATTGACCTTTCGCTGATGGGGACACATACCTTCGACAATGAAATTGACTATCATTTCAGTCTGGCACTTGCTGATCTGCTGGCAGCCAAATTCAGAAAGAAGAATCCGACTTTCAGCAAGCAGTCGGAATTTGGTCCTGAGGAAGAAGACAACCGTGGCCGCTCTATGGTTTATGTTTCCATGACCGGAACCGTCGACAATCCTGAATTCCAATACGACCGGAAGGCCATGCGGGATAAATTGTCGAGCGAACTGAAAACCCAAAAGGCTGAATTGAAGGCAGCATTTAAAAAGGAATTTGGCCGTCAAACCCAGGATAGTCTTCGCCTGAATCAAAACTCAAAAGAAAAGGCTATCCAGAAGCAACAGGAAGAAGGAAAGTTCGTTATCGAGTGGGACGATGATAAAAAATAGTCCGGGAACAAGAATTATGAAAGAAAGTTTGAGATGAGACAGGGGTAATTGGATATTGGATGGGTATTGTGGAAAATTTACGACATTTGTTTGCAACAGTTTAGGCTAGAACAGAAAAGCAGGGTATGGGAATGCAAATCCGCTCCTTAGACAAGTTTACAATTTACCGGCAGAAAAGGCTCTTTAAAGGTCTTCTGCTGCTGATTGCATTGGTAATTATCAGTGTCTCGCTTTGGTATTCCAATATACTTGTCCATAAAATTGCCCAGGATGAGCGCACCAAGATCAAAACCTGGGCGAATGCCATTCAGCACAGGGCTGAGCTGGTAAATTCAACAAGGGAGTTCTTCGGACAAATTCAGGATGAGGAACGCAAACGTGTTGAAATATACGCTGAAGCAGTGAAGAGGTTTGCCAATTCGCAGGATGAGGATATCTCCTTCTATACTGATATCATTAATAAAAACACCTCAATCCCGGTTATTCTTACCGATAACAAGGGAGTCATAAACTCAGCCAGGAACACCGACTTTGATCCGGATACCATTAAAACGATGAACAGGGCACTCCTGAAGGAATTCTCCGTTTATCCTCCCATCAAGATCAATTACTATCATGGAAACATGAATTATATCTATTACAAGGACTCAAAGTTGTTTACCGAAGTGCAGCTTGTTCTGAATAACCTTGTAAATTCATTTTTCAGTGAAATCGTAAATAATTCCGCTTCTGTTCCTGTGGTGATTACTGATAGTACACGCAGTCAGGTTATAAACTCCGGTCATGTTGATACTGTTAGGCTAAAGGATTCTGCCTACCTGCAGCACCTTATCGGAGAAATGACTTCACAGAATGAGCCCATTGCCATAGATCTGGCTGACAGGGGAAAAAACTACATCTTCTACAAGGATTCCTATGTACTTACACAACTAAGATACTTCCCCTATATTCAGTTTGCTATCATTGGCATCTTCCTTCTGATAGCTTATCTGATATTCAGCACTTCACGCCGTTCAGAGCAGAACCAGGTATGGGTAGGACTTGCCAAGGAGACTGCCCACCAGCTGGGCACACCATTGTCATCGATGATGGCCTGGGTTGATTACCTTGAATCAAAGGGAATTGATGAAGACACCATAGTTGAACTCCACAAGGATGTTAACCGCCTTAAAACTATCACTGACCGCTTCTCGAAGATTGGGTCCACACCTGTCCTGAAGCCTGAAGATATTGTTGCACTAATCAATCAGTCAGTTGAATATCTCAAAACCCGCACCTCCCAGAAAATTCAGTTTGCTGTAAATGTTCCTCTGCTCAGCCCATCGAGGTTCCCCTTAATTACCAGCTATTCGACTGGGTCATTGAGAATCTGGTCAAAAATGCGGTGGATGCTATGACCAGATCAGGTTCTATCACCATTGATATCCTGGAGGATGAGCATCATGTTTATATTGATGTATCTGATAGCGGCAAAGGCATTCCGAGAAATATGTTCAAGACCATCTTCAATCCCGGCTATTCAAGCAAGCAGCGTGGCTGGGGACTGGGTCTCTCCCTCTCAAAAAGGATCATCCGCGAATATCACAATGGTAAGATTTTCGTAAAGAGTTCCACAGTGGGAAAAGGAACGACGTTTAGGATCGTACTCAAAAAAGAAAAATGAATTTGAGAATTCGGTAATTTGAGAATGAATGGATGGAGATGCGAAGCGAAGCGGAGTTCGCTGGCTGGCGGATGTGTTTGAATCTTGAACGAAGCTGTCACACTGAGCTTGTCGAAGTGTTTTGGATCAAGGTACAATCCCACTAACAACTAACAACCAACAACTCCATCGGGCACAATTTTACCCAACAGAAACCAAGAACCCCAAACCCAACCTTGTCAGGAATCTACATCCACATTCCCTACTGCAGGCAGAAATGCAGTTATTGTAACTTCTTTTCGCTGGCTACGGGGAAATACAGGGAAGAATTGGTGCCGGCATTGCTGAAGGAACTGGAGATTCAGAAGGATTACCTGAAAGGCTCAGGCATAGGGACAATTTATTTCGGGGGAGGAACACCATCTCTGCTCACAGGAAAAGAGATTCTCAGCATTATTGAACAGATTGATAAGCTATACGGAATTGAATCCGGAGCTGAAATTACCCTGGAAGCAAACCCCGATGATCTGACACCAGAAAAGCTGCTTGAATTGAAAATAACCCCGGTCAACAGGATGAGCATTGGGATTCAGTCGTTTCATGATGAGGACCTGATTTTCCTGAACAGATCGCATTCCGGGAATGACGGTTACAAATGCATTCAGCGGGTAAAGGATTCCGGTTACCATAATCTGAGCCTCGACCTTATCTATGGCATTCCCGGACTTACATCTTCCAAATGGCAACGCAATCTGGAGCTATTCCTCGAACTGGATATCCCCCATTTATCAGCTTATGCGCTTACCGTTGAGGAGAAAACACCCCTTGCTGTTCAAATCAGGAAAGGACAGGCTCCCAAGGTGGAGGATACACTACAGTCTGAGCATTTTGAGATTCTCTCCCGATTCATGGAATCAGCGGGATATCTTCACTATGAGATCTCCAATTTCAGCAAACCGGATTGCTTTTCCAGGCATAATACCTCCTATTGGAAAGGTGTGCATTATCTGGGAATCGGTCCTTCGGCGCACTCCTACAATGGAGAGTCAAGGCAATGGAATGTTTCAAACCTGGGACAGTATATTTCCGGTTTGCAGAAGGGTGAAATACCCTTTGAAAAGGAAATCCTAACACTGACTCAGCAATTCAATGAATACATCATGACCTCACTTCGAACCATGTGGGGCTGTGACTTGAAAACTATCCGCCAGTCTTTCCCGGCAAATTGGGAAACTCAATTAATCTCTGAAGCCAATCCGTTTGCAGGGAAAGGATTGCTGAATATTGAACATGATAATCTGAAACTCACTCAAAAGGGGAAATTCAGGGCTGATGGTATAGCTTCAGCACTTTTCAGGGATGATGATTCGCAGGATTAGCATTCTGCAGCAAAGAAATTTATCTTCCATATTAACGACTTCATGAATTGTCGATACCAAATCAGGAAACTAAAGATTTCCATTTTGTATTTTTTAACGATTTATATTGGGATGATAGCCTCTGAGAGAAGGGTATCAAGGCAGAATATTATTTTTTTTAATTAATTTAGCCCCTCATAATTCATAAAAATCGGGTAACTTATGCCTATTCTTGGATCCATCATTAAAAGTGCGATTGAACTACGTAGTAAAATTCCCATTGAAAGCCTTAAGTCACAAAATCCATATAGAGCACAGGTAAGAACATTGCGCAAACTCCTCAGGAAATCACAGGTCACCTCTTTCGGAGAAGCCTATGGATTTCAGGAGGTGCTAAAACATCGCGATCCTGTCAAAGCATTTCAAAAACAAGTTCCCTTATCCGACTATACAACTATCCACCGTAAATGGTGGTATCGCACCCTAAATGGAGAATCATTTGTCTGCTGGCCCGGACAGGTAAAATACTTTGCACTGAGTTCAGGTACTTCTGAGGCGTCAAGCAAGTACATCCCGGTTACGGAAGATATGCTGAGTGCGATAAAGAAGACCAGTGTAATGCAGTTGCTCACCCTCTCCAAGTACGATTTCCCAAAGGAATTCTTCGAAAAGGGAATTCTGATGCTGGGTGGAAGCACACAACTTGAATTCAACGGGACCTATTATGAAGGAGATTTGTCGGGAATCACTGCCGGTAATCTTCCATTCTGGTTTCAGCATTTCTACAAACCAGGCAAGAGGATCTCAAAGGAACGCAACTGGACTACCAAACTAGAGGAAATTGTAAAAAGGGCTCCGGAATGGGATATTGGTGTTATCTGTGGTGTTCCTGCCTGGCTGCAGATTCTGATGGAACGAATAATTGAAACTTATAACCTGAATACTATCCACGATATCTGGCCAAATCTGTCAGTTTACGTTCACGGTGGAGTTTCCTTCGCACCTTATGCCAAGGGTTTTGAAAAGCTGCTAGCCAAACCGCTCACCTATATGGAAACCTATCTGGCTTCGGAAGGCTTCATTGCCTATCAAAACCGGCCTGATACCAGCTCGATGCAGTTGGTCCTTGATAATGGAATATTCTTTGAATTTGTACCTTTCACCTCTGAAAACTTTGATGAGGACGGCAATCTGAAACCGAATGCTAACGCTTTAACGATTCAGCAGGTAGAAGAAGGTAAAGATTATGCCCTTCTGCTTTCAAGCTGTGCAGGGGCATGGAGATATCTGATTGGTGATACTGTAAGATTCACGTCAAAATCTCTTGCAGAAATAGTTATTACAGGAAGGACCAAACACTATCTTAGCATCTGCGGAGAACATCTGTCGCAGGAGAACATGAACCGCGCAATTGAAATGCTCGAACACCAGATGAATATCTCGGTCAGGGAGTTTGCAGTTGCCGGTGAAGAATCCGATAATATGTTCGCCCATCGATGGTATCTTGGAGTTGATGAGCCTTTTGATATTGAACTTGCAAGTCAGAAAATAGATGAAAACCTGAAGCTTTTGAATGATGATTACCGGACAGAGCGCTTGCATGCTATCAGGGACGTAATTGTTGAACAATTACCTTCTCAGGTTTTCTATGACTGGATGAAGAAGCAAGGTAAAATTGGGGGACAGTATAAGTTCCCAAGAGTATTGAAAAAGAAAAAACTGGAGGATTGGAGATCATTCCTGTCCGAAATCAAAAAATAAACTTAATCCCAACCAATCAAGATGCACCCCTTTCTGCAAGGCGCGATATTAGGACTTACCCTATCGGTACTGCTGGGACCTGCACTCTTTACACTACTTCAAACCAGCATACACAGGGGACTGAAATCCGGATTGTTCCTTGCAGGCGGTATCTTTCTTTCTGACCTGAGTGTGGTTTACCTTGCATTTCTGGGAGCACTCCAGCTGATTAATCAGAAAAATACCTATGTAATTGCCGGGGTAATCGGCGGACTGATTTTAATTGGCTTCGGAATATATACTTTCCGGAGAAAGGTCCATATCGACGAAAACAATAACCTTATTGAGATCAAGGTTCCGGGACCGATAACCTATATTCTGAAAGGCTATTTCCTGAATATCATGAATCCATTTGTGTGGTTCTTCTGGATCTCAGCAATGGTGGGCGTAAGTGCCAATTACGGTGATGACAAGCATGGGGTGATGATCTTCTTTGCCGGCACACTTGCAGCAATTCTGGGAAGTGATATTTTCAAGGTATTCCTTGCCAACAAACTGAAACAATACCTGAAACCCCAGATGTTAATCAGGGTCAATCACATAGTAGGAATTCTTTTGGTAGTATTTGGCGTTTTCCTGATTATCAGGGTTTTTATACAGATCTGAGCCTAAAATCAATCTCCGCAGAATCTGATATCCTTCACATTCAGCTGAATGCTGCGCACACCGTTCCATTCATTCTCTTCCAGATGGTAGCAAATGTCCATGAATTGCCCTTTCTGAATTGCTGAAAACTTTTCTCCCTGCTGAAATGCAATGGCCGAATAAGGATCTGACCGAACAGCATTCTGAAATACCGTCATCTTCACATGATTCTTCCCTACAATCCTGGCATATCCTGTATCATGCGTATCAGGAGTCACAAATACCGGTGACATGTTTCCCGGTCCAAAAGGGGCAAATTGCTTCAGCACCCTCATAAACTTGGGAGTGATCTGGTTCAGGTTGATTTCGAGGTCAATTTCAACCTCCGGAATCTTCATATTCTCTGTAATCTTTGAAGAAACTACCTTTTCAAACCTGTTGCGGAATTCGTCGAAATTATCAGGTTTAAGAGATAAGCCTGCTGCAAAGGTATGTCCGCCAAAATGTTCCAGAAGGTCACTGCATGCGTCAATAGCCGAATAGATATCAAAGTCCTTCACTGATCTGGCAGAACCGGTAATAAGTCCATTCGACAAGGTTAGGACAATTGTTGGCCGGTAATAGGTTTCGGTGAGGCGGGAAGCAACTATTCCGATGACCCCCTTATGCCATTCCGGATTAAAAACTACTGTTGATGCAGAGCTGCGCAGAAAAGGATCTGTGGCAATTTTATCGAGAGCTTCCTGAGTGATATGAGAATCAAGGTTGCGACGCTCGGTGTTGAAATCGTTGATTTGGGTAGCAATGCTCTCAGCATGCTCAAGGTCCGGACTGATCAGCAGCAAAACTGAGTTCTTTCCGCTTTCAATTCTGCCGGCAGCATTGATGCGTGGTCCAAGGACAAACACCAGGTCATTTATAGTCAGTTCCCTATTGAAACTCATGGACTCATCCTCATCAGGAATGGGCTGATCTGAGCTTTTGCGGATGATATTGGCAATGCGGAGAATCGCCTCAATACCGGGACGTGGATTGCTGTTTATTTTCTTTAGTCCATAATAGGAGAGAATCCTGTTCTCCCCAACAATTGGGACTATATCGGAAGCAATGCTGACAGCCACCAGATCAAGGTACTGTCTTAGAGAGGATGAAGGAATATTGTTCCTTATAGCATAAGCCTGAATCAGTTTAAAGCCAACTCCACAGCCTGAGAGTTCATCAAAAGGATAGGTGGAATCCTCTCTTTTTGCATCAAGAACGGCAACAGCATCCGGGAGAGTGTCTCCGGGACGGTGATGGTCGCAGATGATGAAATCAATTCCCTTATCCTTAGCGTACTGTATTTTTTCTACGGCTTTAATTCCGCAATCCAGGGCAATAATAAGGGTAAAACCCTGCTCTTCCGCGTAGTCAATACTTCTGAGGGAAATTCCATATCCTTCTAAATAGCGGTCGGGGATATAGAAATCGAGTAATTTAAAACCATGTTGCTGAAGGAAAGTATAAACCAAGGCAACTGCAGTGGTTCCATCCACATCATAATCGCCATACACCATGACTTTCTCGCCGGCAGCCAAAGCCGCTTCAATCCGGTCGATGGCCTTATCCATATCATTCATCAGAAATGGATCATGCAGGTGCATCATTTCAGGTCTGAAAAAAGCCTTGGCTTCATCAAAATTGGTAACACCTCTCTGAACCAGCAATTCAGCTAAGGATGGCTCAATACCCAATTGGGTGGCCAATTCGCCGACCAGTTTCTTGTCACCACGATTTTTCAGTACCCAGCGCTTCTCCATGCTTCCTAAACTCCTTTTAGCAAAAATAGGTAAAAGGAGATAAGAATCACAAGTAAAAACCACAATCTCAGGATATATTCAAACAGCTGCATTTAATGCTGAGATATTGAAATATTTACACTTCTGATCAGAAAAATGAATAGTTAAATTCTTGCCCGATCCATCTTCATTCTCTGTTTACCTTCTTGGTTGCAGAAATGTGCTATTAGCTAGAAATAGAGCACGGATCTGGATTCTGCTTTGATATAAAACACTTCGACACGCTCAGTGTGACAGTGTATTACGAGTAACCAACCAAAATTCAAAATCAATAAATACCAAATAAAATCCGAAACCAGAATTCCGCAACCTGCACTCCGAAATCTGCAATCCGAAATCACAAATCCCCTTATCCCCCGTCTCATTGTCTCCTTGCCCCCGGGCACCAACTCCCCATAGAACCCCGCGATCCGAAACCCGAAATCCGCAATCCGCAACCCGAAATCACAAATCCCCTATAATTAGAAGCGTTAGAGGCTTGAGTACAACTCACCCCGGCCCTCCCTTTTGCCAAAGGGAGGGAGTGAATTTGAGGCTTACTAACAATGGTGCTGCTTTCTAGGATTATCAAGAAAATTATACTCTGAAACCAATATTTGCTTACATCAACTTCTGTACATCCCATATCCGTAACCCGCAACCCGAAATCTCCCTGTCCCCCGGGCACAAACTACCAATGGAGCCCAGCAATTCTCAATCCGAAACCCGAAATCCGCAATCATAAATCCCCTTGTCCCACAGTCCCCCCGTCCCATTGTCTCTACAACAGAGGAACAAACTGCCCAAGCAGAACCAACTAAAACAAAGCAAAAGTAAACTTAGAACGTCGAACGCATAGCCTCAACAGGATCAAGGCGTGATGCTGACCATGCGGGGAAGAGTCCTGAAACCAATCCGATAAATCCGGAAACTGACAGTCCGATGATAATGTTCTTAGTATTAAGGAACAGGTCCATACCGGCAAGATTGGATGCAATCACAGTCCCGATATAGATAATCAATAATCCAACAGCACCTCCCAAAAGTGAAAGGAAAATTGCTTCGAAAAGGAATTGTTGCAGGATGAAGGAGTTTTTAGCTCCCAATGATTTTTGAATACCAATTTGGACGGTGCGTTCCTTCACAGAAACGAACATAATATTTGCAATCCCGAAGCCACCTACGAGAAGAGAAAAACCACCTACAATCCAGCCAACGATTGAAATTATTCTGAACACGCTATCAAAGGCATTATTGATGACGGAGGTTTCATTGATCTCGAAATTATCCTTGGAACCCGGCTTGAGTTTGCGGACTGAGCGCATGATTCCGGTGAGTTCATCCCTGAGCTGATCATTTGGCACATTGGCCCTTCCTCTGACCATGATAGTAGAACCGATATTATCGCCATTCAGATTGAGGAAATTACGTCCGAAATTAACCGGGATCATCAGCCAGTCATCATTTGATCTGCCAAAGGTTACATTCCCGGTCCTCTTGAACCTGCCAATAATTTCAACTTTCCTGCCAAAAACTGTTACCTGTTGTCCTATCGGATCCCGGTTGGGAATGAGCTTGGAGGCAATTTCATCCCCAATAATGGCAACCGGACGCCCTGCCATTGATTCAGCAAGGGTAAAATAGCGTCCGTCGGCAATATCCACATTATCTACCTTGCTATAGTCGTGGGAAACAGCAACAATAGTAGCATTTTCATAGGTAACACCTGAGTATTTGACGTTGCGATTGGTACCAATATTATAACCGGCAGCATCTGACAGGGTGCTTCTCCTCTGGATTTCTTCCAATTCTTCCACCCGGGGTTCAGGGCGTTTCATATATTCCCACCATGGCATATCCGGACTTCCGATGAAAGGCCATTTCTGAATGAAAAGCACGTTACTTCCAAGGGATTCAATATCTTTTCGGAGTGTATACTCGATACTATCGAACACTGTGAGTACCGAAATAACAGAAAATATCCCGATTGTGATTCCCAATAGGGAAAGCAAAGTTCTGACCTTATTGACCACCAGGGCTCTTAAGGCAAAAAGATAACTTTCCCTGAACAAACGAAGAAAAATCATAGGAAGGCAGATGTGTAACTAAAACAGAATTTATCCAATGCTGTTCACAATTGCAGCCGGAATGGTAAAATTACATAGAATTTCAGCGTTGGTGCTGATTTTAACAAAATTACTGAAACTCTATAAGTATCTTTGAATTATCCATGAAGCCGGCAAATATGGATACGTGATGATCGCGATTGAAACAACAGTTCTTTGGACGAACTGCTTGCAATCTGGTTACATTTTAAATGAAATTTTCGATCCTCGGGATTTTATTAACGTATGCCTGAAATGCTTGGTATCGTTGAATCCCATCATATTCTTACCCGGGTTTCAAAATACCGTCAATATAAATCATTAAAGCGAGACTGCATTTTCAATACCCTAAGCCTGTTTTTCGTAAATTTGCACACTTTTCAGCACCTTACATGGAAGAATATACCCAAATCCGCTCTGCTCTCATTTCAGTATATCACAAGGAACGTGTAGATGAGATCGCTCGAAAGCTGCATCAACTGGGAGTTACGATTTATTCAACCGGAGGAACCTACGATTTCATAGTTTCTCTGGGACTACCCTGTTCAACAGTTGAAAGTCTCACTTCATACCCATCCATACTTGGAGGGCGCGTTAAAACCCTTCACCCGAAAGTATTCGGAGGAATTCTTTATCGCCGCGATAATGAAGGAGATGTGGCTCAGGTAGCCGAATATGATATACCTCCCTTTGATTTGGTAATTGTTGATCTCTATCCGTTTGAGTCTACTGTAGCATCAGGCTCGGAACATGAGGATATTATTGAGAAAATTGATATCGGAGGAATCTCCCTGATCAGGGCGGCTGCCAAGAATTATCGGGATGTTGTAATTGTGCCCTCATCTGCGCAGTACGACAGACTTCTGGAGATGCTTGATGAGAAAAAAGGATTCAGTAATTTGCAGGATCGCTATTATTTTGCAGCTCAGGCATTTAATGTTTCTTCGCATTACGACACTGCCATTTTCAAATACTTTAACCGTGAAACAGGTATCCCTGCATTCAAGCAGAGTCTCCTGACAAATGAAACCCTTCGTTATGGGGAGAACCCTCATCAGGAAGGAGTTTTTTACGGAAACACCTCAGAAGTATACACTCAGTTGAATGGGAAGGCAATTTCCTACAACAACCTCGTTGATCTGGATGCCGCCATATCACTGGTATCTGAGTTTGCTCTTCCAACATTTGCAATTATCAAGCATACCAATGCTTGCGGAGTTTCAACCCGTCAAACCCTAAAGAGTGCATGGATTGATGCCCTCGCCGGTGACCCTGTTTCTGCCTTTGGAGGAGTGCTTGCAACCAACAGGGAAGTTGATGAAGAAACTGCAGAAGAAATCAATAAGCTTTTCTTTGAATTGATTATTGCACCAGGGTATGAAAAAAATGCACTGGAAATCCTGAAATCAAAGAAAAATAGAATAATTTTGCAGCTTAAACCAATTGATTTTCAGGCAAAACAATTCAAATCACTACTGAACGGTGTTATTGAGCAAGGCAGGGATACCAGGACTGAAGGTCCGGTTAACCTGGAGGTTGTAACTCAATCCTTGCCTGATACACAGCAGGTTACTGATTTGATTTTCGCTAATATTATCGTTAAGCACCTGAAGAGCAATGCAATTGTTCTGGCTAAAAATGCCCAATTGCTGGGTGCCGGTTGCGGAATGACTTCCAGAGTGGATGCACTCAGGCATGCCATTGCAAAAGCCGGCGAATTTAAGTTGGACCTGCAGGGTGCAGTAATGGCTTCGGATGCTTTCTTCCCCTTCTCTGATTCGGTGGAAATTGCCTCTGGAGTCGGAATACGCGCTGTTGTGCAACCCGGGGGCTCAGTAAGGGATGAAGATTCCATTCGTTTTTGCAATGAAAATGGAATCACCATGGCCTTCACAGGAACAAGGCATTTTAAACACTAAGCAAAAGATTGAGTAACGGGGGTGACTCCTCAAAAGACAAAAAAGATTCATGGGACTTTTCTCCTTCCTGACTAAAGAGATTGCGATGGACCTTGGCACGGCCAATACCATCATTATATATAACGACAAGGTTGTAGTGGACGAACCATCCATTATCGCTATCGAGCGAAATACCGGCAAAGTGCTTGCAGTAGGCAAAAAGGCCATGATGATGCACGGTAAAACGCATGAGAATATCAAGACCATCCGTCCACTTCGCGATGGTGTTA
Source organism: Bacteroidales bacterium (assembly GCA_016707705.1). Classification (GTDB taxonomy): domain Bacteria; phylum Bacteroidota; class Bacteroidia; order Bacteroidales; family UBA4417; genus UBA4417. The sequence continues at coordinate 30,044 of JADJHD010000015.1, read as the reverse complement.
TCGCTGATTTCCAATCGGCAGAATACATGATCAGGGAACTGATCAAAATGATTGGTCCCAGCCGCAGCCTTTTCCCACCTGCTCTGCGTATGGTAATCTGTATTCCTTCCGGTATCACCGAAGTTGAAGAAAGAGCTGTAAAGGATTCAGCTGAACAGGCCGGTGCAAAGGAAGTAAGGCTGATCCATGAACCTATGGCTGCCGCTATCGGTATCGGAATTGACGTTCTGGAGCCAACAGGTAACATGATTATCGACATAGGTGGTGGTACCAGCGAAATCGCAGTTATCGCCCTTGGCGGTATCGTGAATAACAAATCCATACGCATCGCCGGTGATGATTTCAATTCCGACATTGAAGAATACATGCGTAAGCAGCATAACATCAATATCGGGGAACGCACAGCCGAAATGATCAAGATAGAGGTTGGAGCTGCCATGACGGAAATCGACAATCCTCCACCTGACTATGCAGTACACGGACGCGATATGCTCACAGGTATCCCCAAGGAAATCTATGTGAACTATGCCGAAATTGCTCATGCTCTTGATAAATCCATTTCAAAGATTGAGGCTGCTGTCTTGAACGCCCTTGAAATGACTCCTCCTGAATTATCGGCGGATATTTTCAAGACCGGTATCTATCTTGCCGGCGGTGGTTCTTTGCTTCGCGGCCTCGACAAGCGACTTCACCTGAAGACCAAACTTCCGGTGCATGTAGCTGATGATCCCTTGCATGCAGTTGCCAGGGGAACAGGCATCGCCCTCAAGAACTTCGACAAGTTTACCTTCCTTATCAAGTAACACTGGCTAACAGATACCGGATTGCTGTATGCGTAACCTTTTGGCTTTCATTATTCGGTATCATGTGTTCCTGCTATTCCTGCTGCTGGAATCCATAGCCCTTATATTGCTTGTCAATTCCACCTATTACCAGCGTTCGATGCTGCAAAGCACCGGCAACAGTGTATCCGGCCGTTTCTATTCTTCAGTAAGCAATGTTTCAGAATATCTGAAGCTTCGTCGTACCAATGAATTGCTGGCCACTGAGAATGCCCTGCTCCGGCAAATGAAAGGCATCTCATTCCTGAAGACTGACACCAGCACCTTCTGGGTTCAGGATACCCTTTACAAGCAGCAGTATACTTACATGGTTGCGAGGGTAATATACAATACCGTAGGCAAGAGGAACAACTACATCATGCTGAACAAGGGAAGGCGTCATGGGATTGATAAGGATATGGCGGTAATTACCTCCAACGGAGTTGTGGGAACAGTGGTAAATGTTTCGGATAACTTTGCCTGGGTTATGAGCATCCTGAACAGGCAAACCAAGCTGAGCGGAAGAATAAAAAAGAACAATCAGATGGGAACCATTGTGTGGAACGGGATGGACCATTCCTATGGTACCCTCACTGATATACCGGCACACGTTAAAATTGCCAAGGGTGATACGATTGTCACCAGCGGATTTTCCTATATCTTCCCTGCCAACCTCATGCTTGGAACTATCCAGGATTTCAGGGTTGAACAGGGTGAGCATTTTTACATAATCCCATTTAAATTCAGTGTGGACTTCAACAGCCTCGACTATGTATATGTCGTAAGGAATCTGCTGAAGGACGAACAGGAGAAACTGGAGAAAACAACGGAGGAAAAGAGCAATGAGTAGGATCGTTGTTGTAAATATCGCCCGCTTCTTCCTGCTGATACTGCTACAGGTACTGGTGCTGAACCGAATCAGCTTCTTTGGATTCCTGAATCCTTATGTCTATATCCTTTTCATCTTTCTTCTTCCATTTGAAACACCGGGCTGGCTGGTATTGATTCTTTCCTTTATAACCGGACTATCAGTTGATGCATTCTCCGGAACCATGGGACTGCATACTGCAGCTGCTGTGTTTGCCGGATTTGTAAAACCCGGGGTAGTAAAGCTGGTTGGCGAAAAACCTGATTATGATATAACCACGCAACCCACCATGCGCGATGGGATTCAAATGGTTTCTGGCCTATGCCGCTACCATGACCTTCCTTCATCATCTGGCTCTCAATTTTATTGATGTATTCAACTTCAGCGAATTCTGGCAGACACTCTTCCGGGTCATATTGAGTTCCATTTTCTCCCTGATCTTCATTCTGCTGCTTCAGTTTATTTTCACATCACGAAAAGAAAAAAACTAAACTCCCTGTTTTATTACTCCTTTTTCTGCTACCGGCACAATAGCAGGGCTGATGATATTGTTTCTATCTTTGTTTCAGTTTGAATACAGAAATCAGAATCCTTAAACCATAAATTAACCGTGACATTATGAAAAAGCTTTTCACCACCACATTTATCCTGATGATGATTGTCAGCCTGATTTCCTGCAATGGCAGCAAGGAAGGAGAATTCAAAATCAGTGGAACCATTGCAGGAACTGATACCGGCTGGATTCTTCTGAAGAAGCGTGAAGAAGGCAAATGGGTTACAAAAGACTCCATTCAGTTGAAAGAAGGCAAATTCAATTTCACCGGAAAGGTTGACATGCCTGAAATGTATTATCTGGCTATCAAGGACAAGGAAGGTTTCCTGCCATTCTTCCTCGAGAATTCAGAAATCAGTCTTAAAGTTTTTGCTGACAGCCTCGAGAAATCCGAAGTAAAGGGCAGTCCAAGCAATGATCTCTACAAAACCTTCCTTAAGCAGGATGAAATGTTCAATATTAAAATGGAAGAATTATACACTGAATACATGCAGGCAAAACAGGAGAATGATACCCTGAAGGCTGCCAGCATGGAAGGTGGATTTGATGCCATTCAGAAGGAACAGACTGCTTCAATGAAAAAATTCATTCTTGACAATGGAAAGAGTGCCGTTGCTGCCTATCTGGCACTTAGCAATGCTTATGCACTTGAATTAAAGGAACTTCAGGATATCAACAAAGCCTTTGATCCTAGCATTGCCAACTCTATTTATGTGAAGCAACTGAAAGAAAGGGAAGATGTTCTCATTAAGCTTCAGCCGGGAAATATGGCACCAGATTTTACACTTAATGATACTACCGGAAAATCTGTCAGCCTATCCTCATTAAAGGGTAAGTATGTATTATTGGACTTCTGGGCCTCCTGGTGCGGACCTTGCCGTGCTGAAAACCCAAATGTTGTAGAAGCCTACAAGAAATACAATGCAAAAGGATTTACCGTATTGGGCGTTTCACTCGACAATGAGAAGGAAGAATGGCTGAAGGCAATTGCAAAGGACGGACTTACCTGGACTCATGTAAGCGACCTGCAGGGATGGCATTGTTCTGCCGGCAAAACCTACGGCATTATGTCAATTCCATCAAATTTCCTTCTTGATCAGGAAGGCAAAATTGTTGGAAGCAACCTCCGCGGTGAAGACCTTAACAAAAAACTGGCTGAACTTTTCCCTGAATCAGAAGCCAAATAATTCCTGAAGAGATTTCCGGAATTAAAAAGTCAAGAGGCTGTATCAGAAGTGAAAACTTCAAGATACAGCCTCTTTGAATTAATAACCAGTTAATCCAGAAATGAAATTCAGCTAACTCTTACTTCCCTTCTCCTTCTCCCTTTCGGATGATGATAACTTGCTTATCACCTTCCTGAGTTGTCTGGATTTCAGTATTAATCTCTTTTGCATTCTTATCATCATCACTCTTCACAATTACAACCTTCTTGCAATTACCCGGCTGCTGGCTCATTTCATCATTCAAATAAATCACCTTTTGATGTTCCATGTGTCTGCGAGCGCCATCTTCATCTTCCTTGAACTTAATAACTAATTTTCCTCCGTGCCTTCTCTTTTTAACCACCACCTTTTCAAGGTTATCAAAGGGCATAAGTTGCTGCAATCCTTCCATTCCCATTCCCAGGAAAGGCATAACCATCTTCATATTACCATGCGGGCAGCACTCGGGCATACCTGGAGCAGCAGGGCAGTTATGTCCATCGGGCAAAGCTTCCAGATTGAAAAGACCTTCGCCTCCCATAGCTCCTAAACCGGGCATTCCATTCAGAAACATACTCAGGTTTTCACCGTTTTCTCCAAGGAAAATAGTATCCCCATTAACGATGATAGTTTTAGGCATTCCCCCCTCACCCATTTCCGGAATATCAATCTTAAACTCCCTTTCCATTTGCTCCATATGCTTATGCTTTGGTGACATTTCATCCCTTTCGGCAATCCATGCATCCACATCAAAATCAGCTGAAGCATCAAAAGTTGTATCTAATTCAGTTTTCTGACCATTAACATCCTTTAAAATATGGATGGTAACTTTCTGTTTCCCCTTGGGAGCATCCTGCGCAAAACTCCTGATACCGAAAATGATCAGCAGTGCCGGCAGTAACAGGGCCAGAGGGGAAAATCCAATAATCGAAGATTTGGTTTTCATTTGTTATAAATTTAGGTTTGAGTTTCTTTTATCTCCGGTGATATTCAATGGTTACTCCGGCAAAACCAGTTTGTTCCCTTTCTCTGCAATCACAGTTGCAGTATTGTCGGGGATGCATTGCAAAAGTAAGGAGGAAGGTATCTTTCATAGGTTAAAGCAAGGTTAATCACTGTTAAAAATAGTTAAGTCCCAAGGATTTAGGCCGATAACACTGTCATATCTGCCAGTTTATTGAATTTGACTCCAAGGAAAACCTTTGCTTTTGCATACTTTTGAAACTCAATTCCCAACTACATTGACTGAAGAAATAAGGGTATTCAAGTTTGGACATCTGGCAAGTTCAGCCAGACTCAATCATTTTGTAAGTTTAAGGAGAGGAGGAATTAGTGCGGGTAAGTACAGTTCATTAAACCTCGGACTTCATACCGGAGATGAAAAATCCAATATTCTGAAAAACCGTGAATTGCTGGCAAATGCAATGGGATTACCTGCAGATGATTTTGTATTTGCCGGACAGGTGCATGGTGAAGAAATAGCAATTATTGGAGAGGCTGAGCGTGGTTCAGGAGTTTGGGAAGCTGACAGCTGCATTCATGAAACAGATGCCATGATTACCAATCAAGCGGGAATCTGCCTTATGGTTCTGGTAGCCGACTGTGTTCCTGTAATGCTTTTTGATCCGAAGAAAAGAGTTATAGCTGCAATTCATGCAGGTCGAAAAGGCACGGAAGCGCTGATAGTCCTGAAAACTATTGAACGAATGAAGCTGAAGTATGGATGCAGTGCAAAGGATATTTTAGCCGGAATTGGTCCATCGATAGGGCCCTGTTGCTACGAGGTTGATGATGCGGTAGCCGGACAATTCAGGCAATCGCTTGAACAATTTGAGGGACTGGTGTTGAGACAGCAGGAAGGACATAAACCACATCTGGATTTATGGAAAGCCAATCTTTTGCAGTTGCTTGATTGCGGAATTCTTCCCGAAAACATTGAAACAGCCGGAATATGCACACAGTGCAATGAGCAGGATTACTTTTCATATCGGGCAGGGAAAGGAATGACCGGTCGCTTTGCATCCGGAATCTGTCTATTGTGATGTTGATCAAGAAATTGCTATAAATAAATACCAATCAATGCAATACGCAGCCCTGATCATCTTCATTCTGACCTATACGGGAATCATCTTCACCCGGTTACCAAAGATGAACATCGACCGTCCGTCGGCTGCATTTTTTGGTGCTGTGTCCATGGTCCTTTTCGGGGTACTAAGTTTTGATGAGGCAATCAGGGCTATTGATTTCAACACCATAGCCTTGCTGCTGGGAATGATGATCATTATTTCAACCCTGGAACTGGATGGTTTCTTTTCACTTATTGCATCTTCCACCCTTTCCTATTCAAGCACACCTCTCAGGCTTCTGACAATCCTTACATTTGTGACAGGGATTTCAAGTGCATTCCTGGTGAATGATGCCGTGGTACTTCTGTTCACTCCCGTTATTATCCTGATCTGCCGTTCGGTGAAGGTGAATCCACTTCCCTATCTGATTGCTGAAATACTTGCCTCAAATGTGGGCAGTGCCATGACCATTACCGGAAACCCGCAGAATATGCTGATTGGACTTAATTCCGGAATCAGCTATAACAACTTTCTTTTGCAGTTGCTGCCGGTATCTATGGCCGGGATGGCAATTATTGTACTTGTTGTAAAGTGGATGTATCCTTCCGACTTCAAAAAACAATCCTTTCAGGTGAAGACATCCTCATTGAAACCGACTGATGCGAATCCCGAGTTTGCTTACGATTTCAAATCCATGCGGACCTCGGTGCCCATATTTATCCTGGTGCTGCTGCTCTTCTTTTTATCGAACACCATTCATCTTTCCATTCCGCTGATAGCACTTGTTGGAGGTTCACTAATCCTTCTGCTCGGCAGGATCAAGCCTTCGAAGGTTATCAGGCAGGTAGACTGGGTGCTCCTGCTGTTTTTTGCATCACTGTTTATTGTGGTCAGGGGATTTGAGAAACCGGACTAATGGAGCAGATGATCAATAGCGTTAAGTTGCAGGATAATGCCGCCGGGTTGGCTGGTTTGCATCTGATCAGTCTTGTTTTATCGCAGGTAGTCAGCAATGTTCCCTTTACAGTTCTGATGCTTCCGGTGATGAAAAGCGTCGGTAGTGAAACCCTCTGGCTTGCTCTTGCATCAGCCTCCACTTTGGCAGGGAATGCCACTATAATAGGCGCCATGTCTAATCTAATTGTAATCGAATCCGCCGAAAAACATGGAATAAGGATAAAATTCATGGAGTTTTTTAAAACCGGGATAATTGTCACCATGCTCACACTGACACTTTCGTTTGTGATTTTATGGTTCAGATTACATTAACAACGAAAAACCAATAAGGAAACATGTTTTTCCTCTTCATCTAAAAATACAGCTATGCCACGGTATCTTTTTCTTCTGATAACATTCCTTCCCTTCATCATGCATGCGCAGAATGAAGGAAATCCAAAATTCCCAAGATTTGGGATTGTGACTGATGTGCATTATGCCGAAAGGATTGATGATGGCCAAAGGGCATATCAGGAATCAACGGCTAAACTTCAGGAATGTGTAGATACCATGAATCATTACAATGTAGACTTCCTCATTGAGTTAGGTGATTTCAAGGATATGTCATATCCTGTTTCGGATGAGAGAACGCTGATTTTCCTTTACAGGATTGAAAAGGTATTTTCAGGTTTCAGGGGAAGCAGGTATCATGTGTTGGGCAATCATGATGAAGATTGCATTTCGAAGGCGCAGTTTAATGAAATAGCCTCCAATACAGGTATTCCTGCAGAGAAGACTTACTATTCATTTGACAGCAAAGGCGTTCATTTTGTGGTGCTGGATGCAAATTACGATTCTACCGGAAAGGATTTTGAGAAGGGAAACTTTAATTGGGGAGATCCCAATATACCGGCAAAGGAATTGAAGTGGTTAAAAAAGGATCTGAGAAAAGCCAGGGGAACTGTAGTGGTATTTTGCCATCAGTTACTAGATGAATCCGGCGCGTATGCGGTGAATAATGCCGAAGAGGCAAGAAAGATCATGGAGAAATCAGGAAAGGTAAGGGCTGTATTTCAGGGGCATTACCATGAAGGTAAATACAGGCTTGTAAATGGAATCCATTACTATGCCCTGAAAGCCGTTATTGAAGGCTCAGGAGCAGAAAACAACAGCTATGCCATTGTAGGTATAAATGGAGAATCCATAGAGATCAAAGGCTTCAGGAGAGCACAGTCCATGTTGCTGAGCATTCCCAGGTAAATTTCGGAAAAAAGCATCTGAGGAATAACAATGCATAAAAAAACCGGGACAAGCCCGGCTATCAAATCTTAAGCGGCTGTTTGGCTTAGAAAGGCAGATCGTCTGCAGTGGACCCAGATTCCAGGGGAGGATTGTAGGCCTCTTCAACAGGTGCAGACTGTGGAGCTCCTGCACCAGCTTTTTCCACTCTCCATGACCTGGCTTCGGTAAACCAACGGCCATTATATTCCTTACTCTCTATATCAAAGAAGACTTTAACCTGTTCGCCTTCGTTGAGCGGAGACTGTTCAATCTTATCGCCCCATAGGGACAAACAAAGTTTCTTAGGAAATTGTCCTGATTCAATTTCAATCACGAATTCCTGTTTTCTCCATTCTCCATTGCGGCCTTGTCCTGTAACCAACGGCAACACCCTGAACACTTTACCTGTAATTTCCATCGCTATAATTATTATGCTTAATATAGGGTAAAGGTAGAAAATTTATCCTTTGACTGAAAGCAGAATTAGGAAAAAGGGCTCAAAGTGCTCATCTATTTAATGAACGGTTGGTTATAGAAAAGAGTGGTTAGAAAAATTTAACCATCGGTAGCTTACAAGCAAGCTGCCTGAAATTTCACAACATAAAATGGATTAATTGGCCAGGTATTTCCGGACTAGGGCAACGAAAGAATCCTTTTCAAAAGGTTTGGTGATATAGTCGTCGCATCCGTATTGCTGAGCCTTCTCCTTATCCTCTTCATGGATATATGCCGACTGAATGATAACAGGAAGATCGGGGCGAAAAGACTTGATAATCTTCGTTGCTGTAAATCCATCCATTACCGGCATTTTCAGGTCCATAAGTACCAGATCTATATTGGGATTTTCGCGGCAAATTGTGACTGCTTCCTCGCCATTTTCAGCCCTGATAAGATTCCAACCCATCCAGGAGACCATTTCACGAATCAGGAGGAAGTTCAGTTCCTGATCTTCGGCAACAAGAATAGCCTTTGATGAAGATACAGAAAGCAAATCACCAAAAGTTGACGGCTTAGCTGGCTCATCAGAATCGTAAGCTGGATTGTAAGGAAGTTCGAAATAGAAAGTAGTTCCCTTTCCAACGACAGACCGTAGCCAGATTTTCCCTCCCATCAGTTCAACATAGGCTTTGGAAATGGATAAACCAAGACCTGTACCTCCATATTCGCGGGCAACTGATGAATCGGCCTGACGGAAACGATCAAAAATAGCAGTTTGCATATGCTCAGGTATTCCGATTCCGGTGTCTTCAACAAAGAACTGAAGCTTGTTATTATTGAGCTTATAGCCAAATTCAACATGTCCGTCGCGGGTAAACTTGAAGGCATTGATCAGAAGATTAGAGACAACCTGAACAAATTTTACATTATCAGTTCTGATAGTAGCATCCTGATCTGACAAGTGTGTATAGAGTTCAAAACCTATTCCCTTTGCAGTTGCTTTCAGTTGAAACTGATTACGAAGGTTTCTAAGTACTGAATTTAGCTCCATTGTCTCAATCCTGAGGACTTCCTGTCCCGCTTCCAGGGTAGAAATATTGATAATATCCTCAATGATAGAAAGGAGCTGATTACTGGCAGTACAGATTATATCGGTAAAAGCCTTTTGCTTTTCCTGATTGTTCCCTACCTCATTAAGGAGTCCGGAATACCCTATTATAGCATGCATGGGTGTACGGATCTCATGTGAAATATTATTCAGAAATGCTGTTTTCAGACGATCATTCTCTTCGGCCTTATTCAAGGCTTTTTTCAGATCTTCCATCACTTTCTGATGGTCAGTAATATCGAGGTCAGTTCCCCTGTAACCAATAATTTCACCTTTACTGTTCCTGAAAGGCACGCAGCTGGTCTGAAGAATAACCGTATTTCCGTTCTTATGTAAATTAGGGTTGACAAAGTCAGAGAATATCTCACCCTTTCTGAGAGATTCGAGAATCGCTTCCTTCTGTTCGCGCATTTCTTTGGTGAACAGCTCATAGAAGTATTTTTTTCCAACCAGATCCTCAACCTTGTAACCCAATATTTTTTCAACACTGTGGCTTGAATAGGTGTATAAACCATCCCTATCGATTTCCCATATCCATTCGCCAGCATTCTCTGCAACCTGCCGGAACCGTTCTTCGCTGTGATGAAGATTTTTGATAGTATTCAACAGGGGTTTTGAGACCCAATTTCTAAATATAAGACTGATAATCAGGACGAATATTATTCCTAGTCCGGCATTGATATAGCTCAGCATACTGGAACTTTTCTTCCATTCTTCCACAAGGGGATCTTTTTTAAGAAAAGATATCCATGCAACGTGATCCCCTTTCCAGTCCTTAAGATTCTTGAAGATAGTAGTGGCTGAATTGATGGCATCCTTACTGTTCTCCTTTGAAAAGTTTGTTTCAAACTCAGAAGATGTCAGTATCTCCATATGCCGGATTACACTGGAGTCCCAGAATTTTACAAAGAAAAGATACCCTTTGGGAACAGATACATGAAGATTGTCAAATGTGGGTACAACAGTAGCCCCAAAAACCTCAAATAAATTTCCATTCTTCTGAAGAAAGAAGTGACATTTTGGTTTCTTCTGAGTAAGTAATTCAGGAATGCTTATATCTGTAAGTAAAGTTTCAAATTCATTGTAAGTAGAATCATTTGTGTGGTAGCAGGATTTGCCCTTTGAATCATATACATAAATTGCGCTGATTGAGAATGTCTGTAGCAGTGTATTAATATTTTCCTCCTCAAAACTCCGGTAAGGATTCTCAATATACTTGTATGTTTCTAACCATTCTGAATTATCATTCAATGGCCGCAGAAATCCATCCTTGAAGGTTTCAAGAGCCTGAACCACCGTTTTTTCGTTATGTATTAAAGTTGATTTCAGGAAGATTTCCGTTTGACGGGAGTTATAAACATTCCAGCCCAATAGAATCAGGATCAGCCCAACAATAAAGAAGACCTGGATTAATAATAGTTTTGAAGAAGTACGCATCTGATTTGTATGGTCTGTACAGAAATGAAACCGGAAGTCAAGTATGTTGCGTACATGCAATGATCACACATGAAACAACTATTGTTTCCCACCATTAATTCATTGACTTTTAAACGAAAAGTAATCAGTAACTCAGCAATAAATATTGACTGAGTTTTAATATGAATTCTGTAACAGCTCGTCAGAATCTGAGCAGGTAATCTTTCAAGAAATTATTTAGAATTAAAATCTCGTATAATATTGAATATCTATTAATTAATCTGAAATTTATAGATGCTTCGACTTCTGTATGGTTCAGAAGGCGTGATTATTACTGAAGGGAAAAGTTTTTGATTCGGAGAATCAGGAAAATGCTGCGTTTCCAGGCAGAAGCCATTGTATTGGTTGTACACAGCTCCATTCTTACCTTTCAGGCTTCCGTTGAGGAAATTACCTGAATAAAACTGAACGCCGGGCTGGTCAGTAAACACTTCCATGCAGATTCCGGTTTCCGGTGAACTCACCCTGATAGCCAGTTCATCAATACTTTTGGTATCAAGGACAAAATTATGGTCGTAGCCAATGGGATTCCCGCCGGTAGCAAGTAAGTCCTGTCCGATAGCTTTTGCTTTGGTAAAATCAAAGGGTGTACCGCTAACCGGGCGAAGTTCTCCAGTCGGGATGAGAGTTGAATCGACAACGGTATAGCTGGAAGCAGCCATCATCAATTCGTGTGACTTGATATCACCCTTACCTTTAAGATTGAAATAAGAATGCTGGGTTAGGTTAACCGGTGTTGCCTTATCTGTGGAAGCGTAATAGTCGAAGATCAGGCAATTGTCGTTGGTAAGCGTATAGGTGACTGTCACATCAAGATTTCCGGGGTATCCTTCTTCCCCATCAGGGCTCAGGTAATGAAGCTGAAGTCCAACAGTGGAATCAGTTTTCATTTCTTCAACCTTCCAAATCACTTTATCGAAACCCCTGATACCACCATGCAGGTGGTTCAGTCCATTATTTGCAGCCAATAAATATTCCTTGTCCTCAAGAGAGAATTTCGCAGCTGCTATGCGGTTTCCATATCTTCCGATAATAGCGCCAAAATAGGGTGATTCCCTGAGGTAATCCTTGAGGCTGTCGTAGCCGAGGACGATATCGATCTGGTTGCCATTCTTCGCGGGAACCTGCAATGAAGTAATAATTCCACCATAGGATGACACCTTCATGATGCAGCCATTACCGTTATCCAAAGTATACAGGTAAACAGCAGATGAGTCAGGTAGTTGTCCAAAAAGCTGTCTGTCTATTTTTCCTTGATTCTTGTCATTCCTGCCTGTAGTGCAGGAAGTAAAAACTATCAACATAGCACCAAGAAACAAAAATGCAGTTTTGTTCAAAGCTGTCATAACACATAAAATCAGGACTCAAATATGCAATAATTCCTGATTACTTTAAGGATCCCAACAATCCCCCTTTGTCTTTTTCCTTTTTCCGCCAGCTGGCGGATTATCTCCCCCTTTTATCTTTTGTCTTTTATCTTTTGTCTTTTATCTTTTGTCTTTTATCTTTTTCCTTTTGTCATTTATCTTTTGTCTTTCCCCTTTTGTCCTTTATCTTTATCTTCTTGTCCCCCAGCCGGTTGACACATCCCTACATCTATAATTTCAAACAGTAATCACAACTTTACCCCGTGGCTTGCCATTTTCCAGAAGTTTGAAAGCTTCGGTTGTTTTCTCGAGGGGGAAAATTGATTCAATCAGGGGCTTGACCTTTCCTGTTTTGAAAAGCTCTTCAACTTCCCGGAAATCATCAGGCTTGCCTTTCATACTGGCAGGTGTTAGGGTCTTATTATAAAACATCTTATAGAAGAAAGAGGAAAGGAAAGCTGTTGGCATCATCAGGGTTGAAGCATAAACTCCTTTAACAGTAAGCAGTCTGATTGCCGTTGAGTATTTCATCTTCCCAAATGCATCGAGAATTGAATCATATTTTTGTGTGAGCGCTGCAACATCCTGTTTTGTATAATCTATGATTTCGTCTGCACCAAATTTCTTAGCAAGCTCAATGTTTTTTGTACTGCATGTAGCGGTAACATGAGCCCCTTTAGCTTTAGCGATCTGGACGGCAAAATGTCCAACTCCACCTGTAGCTCCATTCACAAGGACTTTCTTGCCATTCAGACTTCCTGCTTTCTGAAATCCGTTCAGGGCTGTTAATGCAGCAACAGGAATAGAAGCTGCTTCCTCAAAAGTCATTCCTTCAGGCAATTTCCGAAGTTGTTTAGGAGCTACCATTGCCAGTTCCGACATTGCACCTGTCTTGCCAAAAAGCACTGCCGCATACCCATATACCTGATCTCCCTTTTTGAATTCGCTAACCCCTTCCCCAACCTGATCTACAATCCCGGAAAAATCATGCCCCAAAACTTTGGGAAATTTCTTTCCTGTGAAAATCCTCAGTGCTCCATCCCTGATTTTGAAATCGACAGGGTTTACAGATACTGCCTTAACCTGAATTATAACCATGCCAGCTGTGATGGCCGGACTTGGAATTTCTCCGAATTTCAAAACTTCGGGGCCGCCGTAATTGCTGATAAATGCTGCTTTCATGAATTAAATATTTATTAAAGTGATTCCCGTTTTAAGGAACACCTGAAGGTACTAATTGTTTTAGATATAAGGATTTCGGAACGCTTACAGAAGCAGAAGTTTCTCCTTCTTATTCCCAATTGCAACAATGTACAAACCAGCCTGAAGAAAGTTAAGATCATAACTCTGCTGGCCTGTTACCAATGCCTGCTCAAAAACGAGAGCACCCTGAATGTTGTATACTTTAAATTTGACACCAATAGCAGAATTATTTTGAATAGTAATGAATCCCGTACTTGGGTTTGGACTAAGTGTAAAACTCAATTTCTCAGTGGGTAAAGAAATATCAGTAATAATGCTGCACTTAGCCGGTAGACTATCGGTGTGAAATGATGAAGCACAACTGTTGCAGAACAGGCTTTTAAAAAAACAACTTGTTCTTTGGATCCGATAGAGACACTGCTCATAAGTTAGATTATATACACCATGTCCACCATGCAGTTTTTTATTCATTTCAGTACATGCGCCACATTGGTTGACCCGATTGCAGATGGCCTCCGTACCGAACATCAATTCATAGTTTTCACAACCTTGAAAAAAGCCTGAATCGATTGGTGAAATTATATCCAGGTCACCTGCGAATCCAATCATTGGAATTGCATTGGATGGTTTGATAAAATCCAGGTCGATTATACTTCCCCAATTATGGAACAATCCTTTAATCGAAAAAGTATCAGTTAATGCATTCCCTGAATTATTTATAAAACCCAGTGGATCTCCATATAAAGAATTATTGCAATAAGGCCAGAGATCAAATAATTCCTGGGGAGTAATGAAAGCCAAATCAACGGCGGCAAATGCACCGGCACTTACCCCACCGGAAAAAATCCAGGAAGTGTCGATGTGGTAATCTTCTGCATGATGGGTAAGATAGCGAATGGAGGCATGAAGATCCTGTATCCCCCGGTATAATGCTCTGTTAGCTGATATTACCGTGTTCAGGGTAACAGACTGACAGTTATCAACATAGTCCCAACCTTTTCTGTATTCGACAGTAACAGCCACAAAGCCCCTCTTCGAAAACTCAAAACATACTGAATCAAGGGTATTTAAACTTCCTGAAAGGAACATTCCACTATGCATCAAAACAATGAGAGGACGTTTCGGCAATGGATCAATTTCTATTCCCGGATAAAATATGTTCATGATCAGATCCTGAGTTTCTCCCGAAATCATAGGCGCTGTTCCATAAACCACACTTGTATCTGCATGAATCTGATCATTGGCAAATACAGCAATTTCAGTAAAGCGGTTATCATCAGTACAATACTGCCCATAGCTCTGGAAAAAGAGAGCCATCATCAGAAGTGATATCATTACTGTTTTCATAAATAAAAACAGGATAAAATTTTACATAACTATATAGTAAATACAACGCAATCTAAGTAGAGGTATTGATATACCTTTTGGCAGTTCGAAGGAATTAAACTACTACTCCTTCACATAAGGGTTTATTTACCAATCATATAAAATGTAATTCAAATTATCAGACTTTTTTCTTAAGCTAATTTAGCAGTTATTACTTCATCAACAAATAATTTGAGAAATATACCAAAAATTCTTTCTTTTCTCTATTGTTATCAGTTGAGATATGGTACAAAAAAATTTCCATATCCATACTTACTAACAAAGTAAGGGCAGAAGAGCGGGCTCCGAATAAAAACATTCTGCAAAAGGAATTTTGTTTGTTTTAAAATCTAATTTTGAAACTCGCCCTTCTCCATATCTATTGCCAATCCATGTTTACAGAACATATTTCTTAAGTTAAATCTGAACCAAAGTGAGAGTTACGAAATCCCTGAATGCTGCCAGCCATCTGGCAATACTTTGCCTTCTTTTTTTTAGCAATAATCTACATTCACAACAAGTATCCTTTAACCTCAATTATCTTTCATTCAGCGATCTCAGGACTAATTTTCAAAATCCTCCTGCAAAATACCGAACTGCGCCATTCTATGTATGGAACGACAGCATTACGGAGCGACAGATTGATGAAATGCTGGCTGATTATAAATCAAAAGGGATTGGTGGCGTCTTTATACACGCAAGGCCCGGACTGATTACTGAATTTCTGTCTGACGATTGGAACAGACTTGTGAAATATGCAGTGGAGAAAGGCAAGTCGCTGGGGATGCAGATCTGGATTTATGACGAGAACACTTATCCCAGTGGCAATGCGGGGGGACATGTACCGGCTATGATGCCGGAATCAAATAAGCTGGGTTCGGCCATGGAGGAAACTTCCTATTCCAGATTCCCGGAGATGCCTGACAAACCATATTTCATCATCCTGAAAAAAGAGGGTGAAAAATATGTGGAAATAACCAATACTGAAGCTGAAAAGGGCAAGGAAGGCGAATATCATTTCTATGAAAAGAAATATTACCGAAAATCGGCATGGTATGCAGGTGATACCTATGTTGACCTGCTTAATCCAGACGTTACCCGTAACTTTCTGAAAATTGTGATGAAAGGCCATGAGGCTAACCTGAAGGAAGAATTTGGCAACACTATTCCCGGAATATTTACCGATGAACCGGGGATCTACATTGAATATATCTGCTGGACTCCCGCTCTCTTTGAAGCCTTTTCGAAACGATGGGGATATGATCTGAAGCTTTGTTTGCCTTCACTGAGTTATGAAGTTGGAGACTGGAGGAAGGTGCGACATGATTACTTCACTGTTATCTCTGACTTGCTGGTTGATGGATTTGCCAAGCCTTATTCGCAATACTGCAAGGAACATAATCTCGTTTTCACAGGACATTTTCTTGAACACGATTGGCCTGCACCCTCCATGACTCCGGACTATATGGCGATGCAAGCTTATGAAGATATGCCGGGGATTGATAATTTATTCAACCAGTATGATGAATCAACGAATGCTCAGTTCGGGAATATCAGGATGCCGAGAGAAGTGAGAAGTGTTGCCAATCAAATGGGCAAAACCAGGACCCTCAGCGAAACCTATGGCGGTTCGGGCTGGAACCTGAGTTTTCAGGACATGAAACGCATCGCCGACTGGCAGTTCGCCACCGGAATCAACTTTGTAAATCAGCACCTTTCCTTCACCACAATCAAGGGATGGAGGAAGCGTGACTATCCGCAATCCTTCTCCAGCTCATGAACCCTGGTGGAATTTGTACAAAAACATGGCTGATTATCTCTCAAGGATGTCGCTTGCCATGTCTTCAGGAAATCAGATGAATAATATCGTAGTGATTGAGCCCACCACTTCCGCCTGGATGTATTTCTCAAAAAACGGGAGCAATCAACGGTTCAGTGAGACAGCCTCAGCCTTTACGGATTTCATTAATGGACTGGAAAAATACCAGCTGGAATATGATCTGGGATCGGAAAGGAATATTGAAAGATTTGGAAGTTCGGAGAACGGGAAATTTATCATTGGCCAAAGAGCCTATGGAATTGTAGTTATCCCGCCGGTTTGCGATAATCTGGATAAGACCACTGCCGATTTGCTGACCCGTTTTCTTAAGGATGGTGGAAAGGTTATTGATTTCAGTAATACTCCCGGTTTTATTGACGGCTTACCCAATGAAAGAGTAAAGGAACTGGCTGCTGCATATCCCGGACAATGGTTGAAAGCGATCTCCCTAACAGATAGCAAAGCACTCAATAGCTTGTCAGCAGAAGGTTTCAGCGTTATTCAGCCGGAAAAAATCAAAGGCAAGCTGTTACATCAACGGCGACAGCTAACTGATGGCCAACTGATACTGCTCACCAATACCAGTAAGGATTATTGGTCGAAAGGGAGTCTGCAGGTCTCCGGAAAATCAGTTTCACTTCTCGACGCAGGCAATGGTAAGATATACCCTTATCCTGCTATTCTGAAAGGAAATGATCTGATTGTTGATTTTGAAATCCCGCAATGCGGAAGTCTGCTGTTGTATATCAGCAATGAAAAAGGCATTAACGAGCAAGAAGTAAAGAAGGAAGCAACCCTGAAGACTCTTGAAGCAGTTTCAGGTGTTAAGGTTGAAGTCTCCAGGCCCAATACCCTCACTCTCGATTATTGCGACCTCAAATTCAATGACGGAACTTCTGACAACGGCCTGTATGTGGTAAATGCAGGGAATAAGATATTCAGGCATTTTGGTTTCAGGGAAGGTAATCCCTGGAGCAATCCCCAATATAAAACCCAGTTTGCAGATTCTGCGAAATTTCCCGAAAACTCAGGTTTTGAGGCAACATATCATTTAACAATAAACAAGGGAGTTGATGTATCAGGTTTTCAGGCATCTGTTGAGCAGGCTGAATTTTGGGATCTTTCGGTGAATGGAACCATCGTAAAACCAATACCCGGAAAGATCTGGCTCGACAGGCATTTTAACCAGTACAATATCGGAGGCTTGCTGAAAGAAGGCGATAATGAGTTGAAACTCATTGCAGCGAAAATGACTGTGTATTCAGAGCTTGAAGCAATCTACATCATTGGTAAATTCGGACTGGAATCCATGGATAAAGGCTTCAGGATTGTCGCGCCAAAAGCAATGGAGATCGGATCATGGAAAGGACAGGGCCTACAGATGTATTCCGGCAATGTGTCTTATACAAGCAATTATAAAATTAGCAAGACTGGAAAGCACTTTATTGTTGCCCTGGATGAATGGAATGGCACCGTGGCCGAAGTAGCTGTAAATGGGAAGTCTGCAGGGGTGATCTATTCGGAACCATACGAACTGGATATCACTAATTATACAACCGAAGGTGTAAACAGCATCTCCGTGATTGTTTATGGTTCCCTTAGAAATCTGCTTGGTCCTCATCACTCAAAGGCCGCGGGCATGGCGGGTCCCGGCGATTTCGCATCTGCGCCTAAGCAGCAACCCTCAGGCTACAGCTACAACCTTGATGACTATGGACTGTTCTCCAATTTCAAGGTACTGGAAGTAAACGGTGAGCCTCAACAGTATTACCGGAAGAAGGATTATCCGGTTCTGGAAAAGGTTAATGAACCCATAATCACTGTGGATAAGAATACTTCAGGTGTTTCCATGAAGAAAATTACCATGAGCTGCACAACTGCTGATGCTGAGATTTTCTATACAACTGATGGAAGTGCGCCTACCATAAATTCAAATCGATATATCACACCCCTTGAGTTCTCGAATTCAGCCTGTATAAAGGCTATTGCCTTCAAAAACGGCATGCAGCAAAGCAATACCACAGTCAGGAATATTGTTCTGGGGATCAATATCATCAATGCCGTCTACAAAACTCCATATACAAAATATGCTGCCGGTGGGTTGAGTGCCTTGTTTGATGGAGAAAGAGGAACGGAGAATTTCGGGGATGGCAAATGGCAGGGATTCGAGTTTAATGATTTAGATGTAACCTTTGAACTTGTAAAATCTCAGGCTATCAATTCCATATCTGTTGGATTTCTTGAGCAGATTGGCTCCTGGATTTATTTCCCTTCAGAGGTAGAAATATCGATTTCCTCTGATGGTAAGGATTTTAAGCAGGTGGGAGTTTTTACTTCCGCTGACTTCCTGAATAATCAGGGGGAGCAATCAAAAGATATCTCAGTCGCACTGAAAGATACAGAAGCCAGATTTGTAAGGGTATTTGCTAGGAATATCGGGAAGTGTCCTGAGGATGATCCCGGTTCAGGTGGCAAAGCCTGGCTCTTTTGTGATGAGGTGATTATCAAATAGAAGCCTTTTACTGCTGGTTTTACAAATTGCGCTAATTGGACCAGGGATGTTATCGGGTATGAATTCATACTTATCCGATACTCATTTGGGAATTTATGAACGAAGTGTATTTGCCAGTTTGAGTGCCTTGACAAATGTTGATTTCAGGAGAATGCCAGGGATTCAAATCGGATTGAATCAATTGCATAGAGCGGAACATTAATTAGCCATTCTTCAACACGGAAATCAGTCATTGAAGTACGAAAAGAAACCGGAGGCTGGAATTTCTGGCTATAAACTTTTAGGCTCTTTGCTTTTAGGTTTTCTTCAGCTTTTACTTCAATAGGAATTATGAGATCATTTGCTTGAACAAGAAAATCTATCTCAGCAGTTGCTGAACTAGAGGACCAATAAAAGACAGGAAGATTTCTCCTTGTTTTGAGATTCTGCAAAACAAACTGTTCAGTGAGAGCACCTTTAAACTCAGTAAAAATCGAATTTCCATCAAGCAAGGTTCGTGTTCCCAGATCGCCAAAAGCCGAAAGCAGCCCCACATCCAGCATGAAAAGTTTGAAAGCTCCTAATTCCATATATGAGATTAAAGGCAGTGCTGGTTTAGTAACCCTATGAACCTTGTAAATTAGTCCTGAAGCTGTTAGCCAGTTCAATGCTGAATCAAATTCCTTGGCCCGGCTCCCTTCCTTTAAAGCACCAAATATGAATTTTTTATTCTCTCTTGACAATTGAGATAATATCGAATTCCAAATCATTTTGATTCTTGGCACAGATTCGATGGGAGCATATTTAGAAAAATCGTTCTCATAGGCATACAGAATATCCTTCTGAATTTTTCTTACTTTTTCGAAGTCTTTCTCCAAACTGAAAGAATAGACTGCTTCAGGCATCCCTCCTACGTAATAAAACTGACGAAGGAGTTCTATAATCTTAAATTTAAATGTGCCTACCATTACCCAATCATTTGCCTTCAGTATTTCAACTAATGGCACCTGATTCATAGCAAGGAGAAACTCATTGAATGACAATGGGTAGAGGTTCATGATCTCAACTTTCCCGACAGGAAATGATGTTTCCTGATGTAATGAAACCCCAAGTAATGAGCCTGCTGCCATTATATGATACTGTGGTGCGTTCTCAAAGAAGTATTTCAACATCGTAATACCACGTGCTGCCTCCTGAATTTCATCCAGGATAATCAAAGTAGTTGATGCTTCTATTTTTGTTCCAGATTCTATCTCAAATGCAAGTAAAATCCTTTCAATTTCGAAATCATTTGAAAACAAGGACCGCAGCATTGCTGAGGATTCAAAATTTATATATGCAACATTCTCATACTCTCTTTTTCCGAATTCCTTCATTAGCCAGGTTTTCCCAACTTGTCTGGCTCCTTGAATAATCAGAGGCTTGCGGTTTGCGGATCTTTTCCAAAACACCAATTCCTCATAAGCGAGTCTTTCCATATGAAATATTTTTACAAAAATACAACTATTCCCACGAATAAATGTAATTACCAACAATTATTCCTACGAATAAATGTTATATTTTACATTTATTCTCATGTTAATAATTCTATAATATAGATTTATTTCATGTATTATACAATAATATAATAACTTAGTCAAGAATTATTTAAACTATTATTTAAGTATTAAAATGCATAATCCTCCCGCCTTGGTTTCCTCCTTTGGGCCCCAATTCAATTACTTTTTGGGCTGACACCATTAATAAGGGCTCATGGGTTACACAAATAAGAGTGTTGCCTCTTTCCTGAAGTTCAGTAAATAACAATAACAGTTTATAAATATCCTTGGGATGTAAACCTCCGGTGGGTTCATCCAGTAAAATCAACGTATTGTTGCCTGTATCAGTCGAAAGTCCTGATACCAGTTTCAAACGCTGCAATTCACCGGTAGACAAAGTCTTCAACGATCTTCCGGGAGATAGATGGCCAAGTCCGGTTTTCTGAATCAGGTCAAGAATAAGCCTTATCCTCTTATCAGATTTCCCGGCACTATTATCCTTGAAAAAAGCCAAGCACTCATCAAAGGTAAGCTGCAGGGTTTCATAGATGTTTTTTCCATCAACCAGAACTTCAAGCACCTCATCTCTGAAACCGGTTCCTCCGCATCGTTCGCAGGGAGAAATGATATCATTGAAGAAATCCATACTTACCTGAGTGGAGCCGGTTCCATCGCAGGCGGGACATCTACCCTCGCGAGCGCCGACAAAGTGAGGGGGTTTAAACCCTCTCAATTTGGCTTCCCCACTCGTTGAAAATATACCGGCTATTGCATCGGTTATTCCAAGTTTACTTCCGACTGTTGCAGTATGTCCCGTCCCTGGTGCAGACTGTTCGATATAGATAAGTCCGGAGAAATTACCCGCTCCCTGAAATCCCTTGCAGTTTACCGGCTTTCCGGAAGTAAAACTCTCATAAATAACCTTTTCAAGTAAACTGGTTTTACCTGAACCACTTACTCCGGTTATTGCGGTTAGTATTCCAGAAGAAATATTTACATCAATATTCTGGAGATTGTTTGCATATGCCCCACGGATTTGAAGTCCTTCACCTGGTTTGCCCTGGATCTGTTTGGAAATTATCTTGTCATCTCCCTGATAATCCTTTGTTTTGCCTGAATACATGATTTGCCCGCCATTGCTTCCTGCTGCAGGTCCCAGTTCCAGAGTAAATTCGGAATTCTCAATCATCAGTTGTGAATTGTCCAACATGATGACAGAGTTCCCATGTTTATTCAGCTTAAGTATCAGATCGCTGATGCGCTTAATGTCTTTGGGATGCAGTCCAAATGATGGCTCATCCAGAATGTAAACAACCCCTGTAAGTGGTGCCCTGACCAGTCCGGCGAGCTGCAGTCTTTGAAACTCTCCACCCGATAAAGTTCCTACAATCCGGTTCGTCGAAATATATCCCAAGCCTGCTTGTTGCAATGCATTCAGTCGTTCGCTAATGCTTTCCCTCAGCACTTTGGCAGCCTGTTTCTCCAGTTCTGTATTGAAATTTTCCAGAAAACCTTTCGAAAACCTTTCAATGGCATCATCGGTTGAAAATTCTGTAAGTTTTCCGATATGCAGTCCACCAATAATGAACTGAAGCATCTCCGGTTTCAGTCTGTAACCCTTGCAATTACTGCAGTCCACAGTCTTCATCAACTCCATCAGGGCCTCACCCCTGGCATCATCATGCTTGCGGAGATACTCTTCCTCAACCAACTTCAAAAATCCTGGCCAGCCTGACTTCAAATGATGAACTCCCTCATGGGCTCCACGCTTGTATTTCCATTCAACATCAAAAATCTGTTCTCCGCAGCCCGACAATGCAATTTCCCTTGCTTTGTCACCAAGTTCCCTGAAAGGAACAGAGAAATCGATTCCGAATTGAATTCCAACCGTCAATAATGTGGCTACATATTGACCGAAAGGATCACCATAGAAACGTCCGGCTTTGGAACCATCCAGTGCACCCGATATCAGTGATTTCTCCGGAGATGAAATCAGCTTGCCTGCATCGCAGATCCGGAGGCTTCCCAGTCCCTTGCAGACCGGACAAGCACCTTCACCATTGTATGAAAAGGCAGTTGAAAGTGGTCTTGCCAGGTTTGTGCCTGAGGTTGAAAGTCTGCTGTACAACAAGCGGTACAAATCATATAGTCCTGTATAGGTGGCAATGGTGGAACGCGGATTTTTCACCGGGTTCTTCTTCTGCAGAGATATTGCAGGAATCAATCCCCGGCTTTCCTTCAAAATTGGAATACCAGCCTTTGCAGTGAACTGCCGGTTGTAGGATGACATTCCCTCCAGGAACCTCCTCTGACTTTCGGCAAATAAGGTTCCATAAACAAGAGATGATTTACCGCTGCCGGAAACACCGGTTACTACAGTGATTGCATTTGCTTCAAAGGAAACATCAATATTTTTGAGGTTGTTAGTCTCAACTCCCGACATTTGTATGGGAGCTTCAATGGTTTTGGTGCTGCATTCACTATGTAAACTCCTGAACTGTGATACATCCCGCGATAAATATCTTCTGAGTTCAATCGCGGTGAGTGAAGTGGGATGATCTATAACTTCAGAGATAATTCCTTCTGCAACTATTTTACCACCATCAGAAGCACTTCCCGGACCCAGGTCCACCATCCAGTCTGATTGCAGAATAAACGAAGAATCATGCTCAATACAGAGCAGGGTATTGCCTTTATCTACCAACTTTCGTAATGCTTTCAACAGGACTTCAGTATCAGCCATATGCAGACCGGTGGTAGGTTCGTCCAGAATGTAAAGTGTCTGGTTGCTGGTGGTTCGGGCTAATTCATAGGCCAGTTTTACTCTTTGAGCTTCTCCACCCGAAAGTGTTGTTGATGGTTGTCCGAGCTTCAGATAACCGAGTCCAAGCTCTGAAAGAATTCCTGTAATGCCTGTTATTTTGGCTGCCCTCAAAAAGCTGTGAGCTTCGTCAATTGTCAGCTCCAGGATATCGGAAATACTAAGCCCCTTGAATCCGACTTCCAGGGTTTGATCAGTAAAACGCTTGCCGTTGCATGTTTCACAAACCACTTCCACATTCCCGAGGAAATGCATTCCTATTTGCTGCACACCAGCACCTCCGCAATCCTCGCAACGTCCACCCTTCACAACAAAGGAAAACTGCCCCTTCTTATACCCTCTCTGCTTTGATTCTGGCAAGGAAGCCATCAGGTCGCGGATATGGTCGGACATTCCTGTATAGGTGGCAGGATTGCTTTTAGGAGTCCGCCCGATGGGAGATGCATCTATATGAATAACCTTTTTGAATACCCCGGTTCCACCCTTCTTATGCCTGATTGTGTCTTGAAGCAGGAAATCTACCAGACTGGTCTTGCCACTGCCCGATACACCGGTAATCACATTAAAGGCATTGACTAAAAATTGGGGAGAGATATCTCTTAGATTATTCCTGTTTGCCGCTTCAGCTATAAAGAAATCCTTCGTGACTGTCTTTTCTTCAATACGAGGTCCAGATGGCTGTTTGAGGAGATATTTATAAGTCAGGCTTTGAGGTTGTGGTTTTGTGAAAAAGTCTTCTGCTGAGCCATTGAAAAGCACCTTCCCTCCGCATTTCCGGCACCCGGACCAATATCAATAATCCAATCAGCTTCAAGTATGCTTTGCTCATCATGATCCACCAGCAATACAGTATTTCCTGAAGAAACCAGTGAACGCAATACTTCAAGCAGATCCTTTTGTTCAGAAGGATGAAGTCCAACGGAAGGTTCATCCAAAATATACAGCACATTTCGCATCCCGCCGAAACCTGGTTTGCCAGCCGGATTCGCTGTGCTTCTCCCCCGCTCAGTGAAACAGATTCCTGTCGAGCGAGAGATGTCCGGCTCCCAGTTTCAGCAAAAGCTCGGTGCGATTGAGGATGGACTCCCTGACGGGTTCCAGCACGGCCGATCTTCATCGCCGCTCACCTGAGTTCGGTGAAGAACTGGGTGAAATTCCTTAGGCTCATTGCGTGCAAATTCCAGATATCCCTTCCCCAGAGTTTTACCGAAAGGCCTTCTCATTGAGCCGCTTCCCTCTGCATTGTTCGCAGGGCAGGGAGCGTGCAAAGCGCATGATATTGGGGTTCCGGTCGCGGCGAAGGATATCTTCCATAACAGGAACAATGCCTTTATAGTAATCCTCTTCGCGGGGTTTTGCTGTTATACCGGTCCACTTAAGTCGAGATTCCAGCGGATGTTTCCCAAATAGCACCTTGATTTTTATGGAGCCATTCAGCACCACATCCTTTTGCTCATTGGTCAGATCTTTCCAGGGATATCCACACTGAAACCCTCAGCATTGCACACCTGATTCAGAACCGACATGGTAACCTGCGAATAGACTATATAATTATTTGGAGTAGTTAGCGCAAAAGCCCCTTCGCGAATGGTTTTGGAGGCATCGGCAATGAGAAGTTCCGGATCAATATGGTCCTGAACACCCAGTCCCTTGCAAACCGGACAATATCCATCCGGAAGATTGAATGAGAAAAGGCTGCGGTGCAGATGCAGATCAGGGAGTTCAGATTTGCCGAGTCTTGCGAAGAGCAATCTCAGCAAGTCATAAAGTTCGGTAAGCGTTCCCACAGTGGAACGGGGTGAGCGAACCACATTATTCTGATCGATGGAGATCACGGGAAACAAGCCTTCGATTCGTGAGGCTTTGGGATGGGTGAGTTTTGAGGAAGAATGTCTTCCACCGATGAAATTCTCAAGGAAAAGTCGCTGTCCTTCAGCACAAAGCACATCATACACCAGGCTGGTCTTGCCGCTGCCCGAAACGCCCGTCACCACAATCAGCTTGTAATGCGGAATCTGGAGAGAGATATTTTTCAGGTTATTCTCCTGAGCGTTTTCAATGATGATGGAGCGCATGGCTATGAATCAGGCTATGCAAATGTAGGAGTTAATATTATGTTGCGCGTCTGTTGGTTGCGCGTCTGTTGGTTCCGCGTCTGTTAGTTCCGCGTCGGGAGACGCGTAACAACCGCGTAACAACCGCGTAACAACTTGCGCGTCGGGAGATGCGAAACAACCCTAATTAACAATCAGTTTTCTGGATAGAATTATTCCTTCCACTGACATTCTGATAAAGTAAACTCCTGATGTCCATCCCCTTATATCCAATATGGCATATTTTCCATTAACGGCTGCAGAAACAGGCATTTCCTTTCCGGTAGAGTTGTAGACCTTAATTGCAGAAATATGAAATGGAGAGTTGGATTCGATGGTAACCTCTCCCCTTGCAGGTACCGGATAAACCCGGATATTGGCAGTTTGAAGCTCACGGAGACCAATATGATCAATGATAATGAAGTCCTGACTCAGCGTATCCCAGCTTTGGTTTTCATTCTGAATATATAAATTCACTCTGTAGGTGCCGGACGAGCCGTATGTATGCAGCGGATTCTGCTCAGTGCTACTTCCACCATCCCCGAAACTCCATTTCCAGGAGATAGCACCTGAACTCTCGTCGGTAAATTGCACTTCCAGCGAATTTGCAGTCATTGAAAATGCTGCGGTAGGTTTATGAATTTGCCAGAAAAAACTGGTGCTTTTCTGCACGATTGTATCCCAGTATTCATTCCCACCGGTTCCATTTTCCCACATGCCATTGGAGGCGCCATGAAATTCATGTCCTTCACCCTCTACAAAATAAGTATCTGCCGCAGGCATACCTATCTTGGCAAGACGTTTACTGATTGAATTGCTGCCAAAAACATCCGCCAGACTTGCATATCCGAAAGGCGGTCCGGAAGTAAAGGGCACTGTTGCATCTGATGTACCATGAACCAGGAAAATGGGAGCAACATTGTTTGTTCCGATTTTCAGGGTATCATCCACTCCTCCCCAAAGTCCCATGACTCCATCGGGAGTTCCACTGTAACTAAGGTTGGCACCTATATCAGGATTTCCAAGATCAGGGACCTGTATAATTCTGAAAGAATGCGGTATAACTTACCTGGACCGACATAGGCGGGAGTTCTGTTGCATCCAGGTAGACAGAAGTAATGGCAATAAAGGAACCCGCGCTGCTACCAGCAAAATAGACCTTATCAGGATCTATACCGTACTGTGCTGCATTTGCTCTCAGAAATCTCACGGCAGTGCGGCCGTCCTGTATACCCCTATATGCTCCCCTTTGGTAATGGAGATCAGGATTGTCGAGTACTTCAAGTCCCTGACGATAATCAATTGTAGCAGTAACATAGCCTTTGCGGGCAAAAGTGTCACAGAAGGCTACCATGTCGTCAACATTTCTGTTGCCGGTTACAAAACCACCGGGATGGGCAAAAATAATGGCTGGGCGATTTGAGAAAGTATCATTCTGTGGACGATAGAGATCCAATACCAGATTCTGAACCGTGGTTGCTGCTTCATTGATATAAGGAGAATTCAGAAAGGGGGCTGTGCCGTAGATAATTCCGGCAGTCTTGACCGAGCCGGGAAAAACAGTCTGGACGTAACGGTAGTTCTGTGAAGATACCAGGATTGGCAGGGCCAAAAAGAAGCAGATGTATAGTAAAGTTTTATGTTTCATTATGGGGGGATTGGGGCTTATACAAAGATAGTGCATATTGTTTGTTGTGAGTCATTGTTAAGGTTGTTGTTACGCGTCATCATTGTTACGCGTCATTATGTTACGCTCATTATGTTAAGCGTCATTATGTTACGCGTCATTATGTTACGCGTCGGGAGACGCGCAACATAACACGCGCAACAATGATGATCAGCCTATTACTATTTAATCCATACTGCGATTAATGTTTTAACAGCCAAGCAATCAGGCAATAAAAATGCTGTTGAGCGACTTGCCAATTTATTAAATAGGGAAAGAATGTACAACTTTGTTGACAGTCCTGCTACCCGGAAGGAAAAACGACTAATCTGGGCTTGCACTCGTTCAGTGCAGGAGGCGATGGGATATGTCCACAAAAAAAGCGGAAAGAAAAGCAAAAGTCGCTGGGACCTATTCCTGAAGCTCCTTACAGTTTTTGTATACCTGCTTAAGGTGGTAGGTTATCACAGAAAAGGATATGGAAATGCCAAAACAATCAGGGTAAACAATTTGACCTTGGAATACCCAAACCTTCCTGAAGCATTTAATGGATTCAGGATACTTCATTTATCTGATTTACATATTGATAGTATACCGGGATTTGCCAATATCCTGGTTAGCAAGATAAAACCTCTTCAATTTGATCTTTGCTTGCTTACCGGCGATTATCGGAAGGACATCTCAGGTAGTTTCAACAATATCCTGAAACCCATGAAGGTATTATCAAAATATATTAAAGCACCATTTGGCACCTTTGCAGTGCTTGGTAATCATGACACCTACCTTATGGCTCGTTATGAGGAAGAATCAGGTGTGCAACTGCTTATCAATGAATCCGTTGAAATCGTAAAGGATGGTCAGAAAATTCTGGTTACAGGAACTGATGACCCATTCAACTATTACTCAGAGTCAGCTCCTATAAGCATGGAAACCAAAGGATATACCTTCAAAATAGCTATAGTTCATACTCCAGAACTGGGGAAAGTGGCTTCTGCAAATAACTACGACCTTTATCTTTGCGGACATACTCACGGTGGGCAAATTTGCTTAAGGGACGGATTCCCCCTTATCAGTCACCAGTTTGAAGGTAAACAATACAATCATGGAACCTGGAAAATCGGGAAAATGATTGGTTACACATCAAAAGGGGCAGGTGTGAGCGGTATCCCACTGCGATTCAATTGTGATGCAGAAGTGACAGTTATTAATCTTTTAACTAGTCAGAAATCGAATTAATTCAAGTGCTGATTTTGTTCAGGCACTTTATCTTCCTATTGAGCAAAGGTTTCTCAATCCAACAACAGAGCATTTTCAACAAGCCTTTCTTAAACCCTAACTTTCTTCCCTGAAAAACAACTGATAATAATGCATTCCACTTTCCTGATCAAAGCCTTTTACAATATTCTGCTTATCCCCATGTACATAAATATGGAAATTCTTATCAAGCTTAATAATGCTTTTAAACACCTTGGACTGCTTCTTCAAGGCTGCTTCTGATATTGAAAAAGTATCAGTGATCTGAATATCCTTGTCTTCCTCATATGCAGACCGGTAGGCCTTGAAACTATTAATCATCTCCTGATCCTCAAGGACTTCATTTGCAAAATCATCCATATCGAATTCCTCTGCCTGTTTGAAGAACTTCACGGATTTATTAAGCAGTTCAACCTGATCAGCTTTCGAAACTTCATATTCCTCCGGCATTTGTTTGATCACAAAACTCTTGCAGAGATTGAGTACGTTTTTCGTTTGGAAATACTCATCATTTCTGGCCTGTACATGCAGGAACTGATCCACCCAATACTGAGCATCTGTTGATCTGCTTACGGCATCAACTATTGAAACCAGGTAACCTTTATCAGCTTCTGTATTGAAAATAAGGCAGCCCTTATCAAGCTTGTTGACATTGATACCCATTTCAGATTCTATTGTGAAACCATCAGATCCGGGGAGAACCTTCAGAAAAGCATCCTTGGTTTCGGCTTTAAATAGGCCAACAGCATCAACGGTTTCATTACCGACTGCGCAATCCTGGAAATAGACCACAAACAGCTCCCCGATCTTTATCTTCGGATGGTTGGATTGCTCATAAAGGTGCTTGGCGAGTTTGACCGACTGATCATACAGCGAATCCGGATTCTCAAAAATCTGAGTAACGTAGGAATATACCTCGTTGAGATTTAAATCCGAATCATGGTAAAGATTGTAGTATTCATCGAATTTGAAGGAGGAGAGGAAGTATGTAAGCAGGCTACCCTGTGTATTGCCATTAATATTAAGAGGAGTTTTGGAGTAGGTGATTCCGTCATCAGTCGGCTTGTACCCAATGTGGTGGACAACGGCTGAATCGATCATACATCTTTCGACAAGTAAGCTGCTTTCAATCATTTGAGCTTATTTAGTTTGGTTAGTTTTCAGATTTTCAAAGAGTAAGCTAATAATTCTGATGATTGGTTTTTCATTGCAATATTAATTGAATAGAATGAGACGGAAGTATGGAAAGTTGTTTCAATTTCTGAAAAATGAAAGCATGAATGTGAATAATATCCATCAGGTTGTAAAACTCAACTCTCAGTTGAGCAACATTCTGAACATATCGAGTGACATAAAAAAGAGCCAATGAAAGTTCATGGCTCATTTATGTGGTTAAGTGCTTCAACTTCTCAATCAGAAAAGATGAGAACTTCAATAATTTCTGTTAATCAAACATCATTTCACCTAATCCTTAGCAGGTAAGGAAGTGTAGTTATCCGTTCTGAAATTAATGAGTTTAAAACAACAAGCTAGTTGAACTACTTTCTTACATGTGTACACGACCAGGTACCAGGATAAGTTATCCCTTCTGAAATAATATTATAAGCTCCGGATTCTGTTATTGTATTTCCTGAGATTGTTCCTGTACCAGTAATTTCAAAAGTTGAAGCGACTC
>JADJHD010000014.1 GCA_016707705.1 Bacteroidales bacterium | reverse complement strand
AGGAAACTAAATATCAACTAAATCATAAGTCCACCCAAGCAATTGTGGATTATCTTGAATTGCTTTTGAGATACTCGTTAAGAAATAAAGATTGGGATCTAAATATCTCTGGCATTTTTACTGCAACATTAATAAATTCTGTAAATAATGAAAAGATTTTAAAAATTGAACTACATGATCCTGAAGGGACATGGTTTCAATTCGATATCTTGAAAGAAATAATCGAAACTACCGCCTACACAGGCTAAACAGGTGGTGAATGTTTCAAGCATTTGTGTATGAAAAATCTAATATTGACACTGACATTCTCTTTCATTACAATATTTGCTTTCTCGCAGCGAAATAAACTTTTCTTTACCAAGCATGTAAAATTCAATGAAAGTCAAATATATGGTTATAAAAAAATAGTTGAAGGTCTTAACCTCAATTATGTTCTTTGGTATAGAAATTATACGAATTCTCATGGGACTGCACCATCATTATATTTCCAGATTCCTGCTTGTCAATTTGAATTAGATAGCATTACCTATTGGAAATGTTATAATGACTTCTTCAAACAAGATTTGCAGATTGTTTTCTGGTTATTGACATTTAAGCATGATTATTCAACTGAAGAACCAATGTGGAGTATTAATCTCGATCCCTACAGTTCCTATATCAGTGAATGCAATTGGCCACGATCAAACGCAAGAAGTGCTATTATCCTTATCGAGAATTACCTTAATGGAGAAGGAATTAATTGTTATGAATGCTATTCCAAGAACAGAAAAAGCTGTAATAGAAAGAAATACAGACAAATTGAGCAGTTTATACAAGGACACCAAAATAATACAATATCAGAGATTAGAACAGAATGGAAACATAGAGACGCCAGTAATTAATATTTAGCAATCATAAGGCCTTCGCTTGATCCTCCTGCAACGCTAATCGAAAAAAGTATTCTGCGCTTCTGAGGTAAAAGCGAATTAAGCCTGGCAGTAGCAACTTTTGAACGTTGTGGCTCATTTATAAGACCGAGAAGCTCATTTGAAGGATTTTTTGAGCTATATTTTCTACCAAAATGAGCTATACTAAAATCATGCTCAACGAAAGAGAATTTGAAATTATAGAAAAAATATCTCATTTTGACTGAGAATGAATTGTTTAAATTGTCAATATCAAGGAAAATATCTTTGAAAAGGCTTTATAGTCATTAATTCTGATTTCCTGCATACCGCCATTTATGGATGGCAACAAACGAACTGCTAGGATTTTAAGCAATGCAATTTTAATGAATAATAAATATTGCCCAATCTCTTTTATGACAGTTAATTCTGTAAATTATAAATAAGCGATGATTCACTTTTTGTAAGTCATCACGGTAATTATTTTGAATCAAATTACTGGCAGTTGGGTAAGATTCAAAAGGGAATTATTTACAAAATAATCTGGGTGAACGGAGTAGACTTCTATCTGTTACGAGAATAGAAATTTATTAAGATCACAGGTTTCTGTGTGTGGAACAATAACCAAGGACTTCCAAAATACTTGAATTTAAAACTGCGAGAAATAGACGATCATCTCAATTAACAATACATTGAATTAGTTCAAAGTGAAAAAGGATAGTCATTTAGTAGAAATGTTCAACTTCTTTCAGGATAAAGAGTTGACAGTGATTCTCAACAATGGAGATGAGCTTAAGGTTTGGAATTCGGCTGCCGGATATGATGAACTGGATGATTTTGCCCATATATCTTCGAACGTCAGTCCATCAATGGAAGGGAGGACTATAGATTATTTTTATACGAATGAGATAAAACGTATCCTTTTCAATAGAAATCAGATTTATTCGTCCGATGAAAAGTTGCGTCAGATCAATCTTATTTACCCCAGAAAAGGCAAAATGATTTTGACCACAAAAACATACTATCACTGGAGGCAATTGCAGAGTGAGTTCGATGATTACATGGCATCGCTGACCTTTGAAACAATGGATGAATTAATAGAGTTTTTGAAAGATGAATACAAGCTTACAAGAGAGGAAATAACGGCTGAGCTGGCAAAGCATCAATTACAGAATCCAGTTACAGTCGAACTAAATTTATAATTTTCATAACTATAAGGGTTCCGCCTGTTGGACCTAACTTCACTTGCATTCACTAAAACCCGCTTCATCAGATTCATTGCAATTGGAAAACATTTCAGAAGCTTTATAGAATGAAAAATCTATTCTTTTGTTCCATTCTGATAGTATCCGCAGGTTGCCTGAATTTCTATTGTTCAGCACAAAATGTCTTTCCCGGTTCAGCATATAGTGTTCCAATTGAAAGAAAAAGTATCAGCGGCAATTTCCGGGGAGAAGGAACCATTGACACCCTGAGAGAGGTTGTACTAAGCAAAGT
Source organism: Bacteroidales bacterium (assembly GCA_016707705.1). Classification (GTDB taxonomy): domain Bacteria; phylum Bacteroidota; class Bacteroidia; order Bacteroidales; family UBA4417; genus UBA4417. The sequence continues at coordinate 129,088 of JADJHD010000014.1, read as the reverse complement.
TGATCATCAGGAGATCATTTACACCTGGAATATGGATTATGATAGTCTGGTTGCCCTGACGGTCCTGAGTAAGCCTGTCTGCAGTCTGCAATCCCACAATTTGAAACCTTTACTTATTCAAACTGATACCTGGCAGCTTTTTGGCCTATCTTACCTGAAAAACGAAGGAGATTTGAATAATGATGGAAGGGATGAGCTGGGATTAGTTATCGATTGGGCAGACTGGTCAATTATTAATACTTATCATCTGTACACATACTCCAAGAAAGGCTGGAAAGAAATCCTGAACTTTGAAATCAGGGATACAGATATTGATGAATTTAAACAAAATGGGAACACAAAGGGATTCATATACAAAGACTTAAATGGCGAACTGATCACAAGAACATATGATCAGGGAGATCAAATCGACAAAAAACTGATGTTGGATAAATAGAAGATTAATCTCTAACTTTCTGAGCCAGATCGTTATCACAAAGCATTTGCATCCAATTAATGTATTATGAGTAGAGCACTATTGATCGTATTGATTCTGGGCTTATTGAATTCCTGCTCAACAAATCCCAAAACATCAAAGGGGATAATTGACAATCAACTGCTTCAGGATTTTATCAGTAAGCAGCACATACTTCAGTTACCTCTTAGAATTGATTTGTACCAACCCACTTACAATCTCAGCAAGCTGGATGATACTGATTCTCTAATTTTTAAAGACGGCTCTTCAGTCGGATGTCTTGGAATTTTGAGCGACACCTCACAATTCTATTATATTATCCGGATGTTTCCGGGTGACGACCTATGTCCAGTGCTATATATCCTCAATAAGAATGGGATAATCTCTGATAAAGCCAACCTTTACATAGGAAAGTATGGTTTTGATTGCGGGACACATCTATATGGCTACACCAGCATCGGCAAAGATTTAAGAATATACACGCAGGATTCTTTGGTACAATACAAATGTGACTCTGTAGGCAAGGAAGGTGAAGTTCCAATTAAGAGTGCTGTTGGAACCCAAGAGATGAGTATAATAAATGGCAAAATTGAGCAATTAAAATTTATGGAGCGCACTCCAAAATAGTTATTTCACTAGTGAGTACAACTTAAACACTGCATTTTATGAAGTACTACTTTCAGGATTTGCCACCAAAAGAGAGGATTTCAGGATTTATTGAGAATTTCCTTTACCCTGTTTTTGAGAAGGAAGGATTCGTCTATTCCAAATCACAGGAAAGATTCAAGAAGAAGAATCCGTTTTTTGATTTTCATGTGACATTTTTCAAGAATCGCTACAATCAAATGAATGAAGCCCACCCAATTGCTGAATTTGAGATTTGTATTAATATCCATTCTCCGGCTTACAGGAAATGGGAAAAGCAATACTATGGATTTGACATTGCAAAAGAGGGAACTTATATTGACGGAGGAAATGCTTCAGGATGTTCCAACTGGGATGACACTTATATGAAGAATAATTGGTACAGTCTGAGCGAGAACGATAATGACAGCTTAGTCACAATGCTGACAAAAAACTTCAGGAATGCAGCACTACCCTACTTTTCCAGATTTGACAGTCTGGAATCGGGAATTGAAGAGCTTCTCAAAAGACCAACAGATGGAAAATTTCTGAGGATTTTTGATCTGTTGATTTTGAGTAATCAGATACCAAAGGCATTGGATTTTTTTGAGAACAACAATTCCTGGTTTGAAGAAGAGTTGAAGAAAAATGAAGAAGAGAGCTATTTTGCCTGGAACTACAGGGAAGAATATCTACTTAGGAAAAATGAATATGAAAAACGCCTTATAAGGTAAACAATGGCTATGGCAGCTGTTCACTCTCGCGTACTTGAATCACTCAGAGCAGTAATATTTCACATTACAAAGACACTAAACCCCTAAATATCAGGTATTTTGATCCCAAATAGAATTAGCACCGCTCAAGACAGGGATCCCCACAAATATCATTTTCAACAATAAATAGAGAAATCATTATTTTTTGCAAATCCTCATATATTGATTGAATTAATTTGATTAAAATTACCAGCTGAAACTCATTTTCTTAAACCTTTAATTATGCCATTTTTACGATCTCTCCTATTATTAGGTTTACTGTTTGTCAGCCTATCAATTTTCTCCCAGGACATCTCCAAATACCTTGATGACGGCGGCTTTTCAAAAGGCAGCAAAATAGTGAAGATAGGATATGACCCTCTGAATGGAGTAATTCCGATTTACTTTGAACATGCACTGAACAAGAAATTCTCACTGGAATGGGAAGCCGGATTGGTTTCTATCAAACGACAGAACTGGCTGTATGGCTATGATCCGCTTCCTATTGATCCCGATGGTTTGGGATTTACGGCCTCCCTGGGATTCAGGATCTACCTGAGGACATTCCCTGAGCCCTTTTATTGCACATTGCGATCAGGCATCACCAGTATGAGCGGAACGTTTTTTACTGACGCCATTAGCTGCAGTCTTGGTTATCAGGTTCCCATCACAGGAAGATGGATGGTTGACCTGGAAGCAGGCTTTGGAATCAGGGTATTCAAGGATAAAATGTTCGAGGAATTTGATATCATTGAACGTGATGTCCGTTTTACACTGCCTGTCAGCATCAAGACAGGCTATATGTTTTAAGCAATCTTCCAGACTTTTTCTTATCATCACTAAACTCAATACTTACTTTATGAAAGCTTTCCTTTCCTTGCTGCTGATTTTCACATTATTATCCATTTCCAACGCACAGAATGTCAATTTCAAGTTGAAATCAGGCAAAATTCTGCGCGAAAAAATCACAGAGCGCACAATTGGGATTACTGATCTGGGAATGCTCAACGGACATGCCTATTTCGTCTATCTTCCATTCAGGGCAGTTTACAACATGGTAAGTGTGGGTTCAACAGAAAGTTATTATGTAGGAAAATATGACAAGGATCTCAATCTGGTCAAACGTGGTGAAATCAAGCTTGAACATGAAAAAAAAGAACTCAGCTGTGAAGGAGTTCTAAGGATTAAGGATAAAATCCTGGTATTTTCCTCATTTCAGAATTCCAAGACCAAAACACATTACCTGTTTGCCCAAAACCTGAACAGCAATACTCTTGACCTGGTTCCAAATATTAAAAAGGTTGCAGAACTTGACTATAGCGGATTCAGCAAATACAACAATACTATTTTCCACTACGAAATCAGTCCTGACAGTTCAAAAATCATGGTATTCTACACTCTGCTGAGCAAGAAGAATGAGACTCTGAGAAAGGGAATCTATGTTTTCGATCAGGATATGAATGTGGTATGGAAAGAAACCAATGTTATTGCAAAATTCAATGGCGGCGTTTTCGAGTATTCCAGGTTTAAAGTTGATAATGAAGGGAATGTTTTCTTGCTGGGGCAACAATACAAGGACCGGGAAAACTACTATGAATCAGCACATTTCAACGAAAGGGGATTCTTCTCCTCTGACACCTACTTCACTGATAAACCCAATTACAGCTTTCAGCTATACAGGTATTCGGATGCTGGCAAATCACAGGATATTTACGAACTCTCACTACCGGGTAAGTTTCTCCGAAGCCTGAATATACATCCGGTTGCAGGAGAAAAGGTTATTTGTACCGGCATGTATGGTTCCACTGGAAAAATCAGTGTTGAAGGTGCATTTTCATTTTCATACGATCTGAATTCAAAGCAGGTTAACGACCTGAGCACAAAGGAACTTGGCAAGGATCTTATTAGTATGGGCTTTGACCCAACTGAGTTGAAGCGATTTAAACGAAGCATCGACAATAAACAGGAATGGGATCCCTTTGCTTACCAGTTGAGCGATATTAAAATCAGGGCAAATGGCAGCAAGTACTTTGTTGCCGAGCAGTTTATCCAGGGGACAAAAACACAGAGAAGCGGCAATACCATTGTGTACAGCACTATCTACATGCACAATGACCTTATTGTAGTAAGCCTTGATAGCGACAATAAGATCACCCGAATTGATAAGGTCCATAAGCGTCAATACTGGCTCGACACCGATTTCTATAATTCCTATGCAAGTTTCGAGAAGGGCGGCAACCTCTATTTTATCTTCAATACATTTGAATCAGCAGATGGCTTTTTTAAGAACATTGATATAGGTGATTCCTTTATTGTAAAACTTGATGAACAGGGAAAGGAGCATAAAGCTATTTTCAAGAAAAAGGAGGATAAAGGGCAACCTATGCCTATACCAAAAACCGCTTTTCAGATGACTGCCAACTCCATTATTTACAGTCTGATGACCTTTAACTGGAAAGACTACCAGGTTCAGGAGATTATAATTCCATAGCTGATTCAAACAAGCTGGCATAAATAAGATCATAGTTTATTGATATGTATCAAATAATAGTTGAGAAAGAAGACTTTTTAAGATTCCAGCTCTTTACAGCATCTAAATCAAAGAGAATTAGAAAGAAGCGAATTACTAGCTGGATACTAATGACATCAAGCTTTTTATGCTTGGGATTAGTCTTTGGGGATGATGTTGACAAGTTTCTGGCTTACTACTTTCTGACTGTTTCAATCATAAGTCTTTTCTTTTACCCTTATTACACAAGATGGAAATATAAAAAGCATTTCCAGAAACATATTGAAGAAAATTATAATAATAAAATGGGGCTTCCCTCTGAGATTAGTTTCGATCAAGAATATTTAATAACGAAAGACAAAACAAGTGAAGGCCGAATAAAATTAACTGAGATAGAGTTGATTAATGAGATAAAAGAAGACTTATTTATTAAATTTTATACCGGAGAAACACTTATAGTTCCTGCTCGTAATCCAGATTTTGAATCATTCAAGAGTGAATTGGCTTCAACACTTCCAGATCCCAAAATTCAATGGAATAAAGAGTATAACTGGAGATGGAAATAATAATTTACCCTTTCCGGCAAGGGCTGTGAAAGGTGGATTTGGCGTACCCGCGCGGTCCACAATGAACTCACCTCGCCTGGTTCAGGCACGTTCGAGGCGAGCAAAAATAGATTCCTTATCAGGATTGACAACCGAAAATTCTTCTTTCGTCAATAACTCAAAGTTTCATTTGTTGCAAATAGGCTTTAAATGAAGTGCATGATTCAATATAACTTGGAACCCTAAGACATATGCTATATATCACATATATAATTACATTTGTATATATAGTTATCTTAAAACTGCACAAATGAATCCTAAACAACAACTCGATTTCTTTATCCTCGAGCTTGAAAAACTTGTGGAACGTTATAAAAAGGAATCCACACATTATAAAAAGACAGCCTTTCGTCTGAAGATCATATCCGTTCTTTTGGCTGCAATTATTACAGTTTTACTTGGAATTAAATATGGAGATGCCTCGTTTACAAATTTGTTAAGCAATATCTCTCTCTTCCTGGGAGCAAGTATTACTGTGCTATCTGCCTATGAAGCATTTTTTGATCCTAAAGCCCTTTGGGTTAGAGAAACTGTAACATTTGTTCGGCTGAAAGATCTTCAACGGGATTTGGATTTTTGGAGATCCGGCATTGATCCGAATGACATATCATCTGAAGAACTAATCAGATTTAAAGTACGATTAGATCTTATTCTTGAGGATACACTGAAATATTGGATGAAAATCAGAGGAGCTCCTGATATTGAAAAAAATCTGGAGGCAAGAGCTGACTTAAGAACAAAAGGGGATAATCATCAGATAGACAAAATATAAGTTGTTTTTGGTATCAGTAATTGAAGGAGTAATTGGGAAAGCCCCCTGAAAAACCATTGACAATCCAGCCTGCTGCAGAAACTGGCTAATTGTGATTGGTTTGCCACTTCACATCATCTGACAACAAGGCCTTGCCGGGGAACATCATACTCAGGATGTTTCTTAGATGATAATTCCTAAATTTGAATTATCACTGAAGTCTTTTGCATTATTCCTCAGGGAACTCGCAACTCATCCCATATTCAAATCAAAGAAAATCATGAATGTACTTAAGAAGATTGTCCTCCCTCTCCTATTGGCAACAGTATGGATCAGCATTTCAGAATTTATCAGAAATGAATTTTTGCTTAAGTCCTATTGGGTGGACCACTACAAGGGAATGGGTCTTGAATTTCCCGGCAAACCCGTTAACGGTGCGATTTGGGGAATATGGTCACTGGTATTTGCTGCTTCCATTCTGGTGATCTCAAAGAAATTCACCCTGATGCAGACTACCTTGTATTCCTGGTGTATTGGTTTTGTTATGATGTGGCTGGTAATAGGAAACCTTGGAGTTCTGCCATACGGAATTTTAGTTTATGCGATACCGCTGAGTATGCTTGAAGCTTTCATTGCAAGCTGGATCATACGAAAACTCGCCTGAACGCCATATTTTTTCATTTCCTTTATTTCCCTTCGCAAGAGGATTAATGGTAATTTTGCAATCAGAATTGCATTGACAACTCAGATTATGAGTAAATAATGCATCTTGCTAAAACGTTACAATTGCATTGCTGTACAGCTTCCTAAACAAGTCAATGAAGAACCTTCTCATTATCATATTTTTTACCCTGATTTCATCAGCAACACATGCGCAGTCATTCCAGATTGCATTGCTGAAATATTCAGGCGGGGGCGACTGGTATGCCAATCCCACCTCACTTTCCAATCTGATAGAATTCTGCAACAAAAATCTTAAAACAAGCATTGATAAGGATCATGCAACCGTTGATGTTGGAAGTGCTGAACTTTACAGTTATCCTTTTGTGCATATGACCGGACACGGCAATGTTGTTTTCAGTGATCAGGAAGCCATTAATCTGCGTAACTACCTTATTGGAGGCGGATTCCTGCATATTTCCGATAATTATGGAATGGATAAATTCATCAGGCCACAAATGAAGAAGGTGTTTCCTGAACTGGATTTCGTTGAGTTACCGTTTGACTTCCCCATCTACCATCAGAAGTATAATTTTGCCAATGGCTTGCCAAAAATCCATGAACATGATAGCAAGCACCCACAGGGTTTTGGACTGATCTGGGAAGGCAGGCTTGTTTGCTTCTACGATTTTGAATGTGACCTGGGCGATGGATGGGAAGATCAGGATGTACACAAGGATTCACAGGAAACACGTACAAAAGCCCTTCAAATGGGCGCCAATCTGATACAGTACGTTTTCACAAAGTAGGCGAAAGTCAATTTCAAAAGCCTGCAACAAGTCTAAAGACTTCTGGCTTTTCTTCATTCCAACCAACAAATATGTGATTTACTTATTCATTTACCGACAAATATAGATTTGCAAAATTATCTTATCCGAATACTTCAGAATGCAATATTCTAATCGAACATCTTTGGCTGTACTGCTTTTCAAACCTCTTGCCACATTGAAATGGAAATGCTTGGCTCAAAAGACCTACTCAAACCCAAATCAGCCCTCCCTGCCTTTTACCAAGGGAGGGCACGAGAAACTCAGGCTAATTGACAATATTTCAAACTGTTCTGCAAGAACAGTTCGACAGGCTGTTTTGATTTTATAATTCAGCAATTCAAAAATAATCAGATGGCAGCTCTAAAGTTGCTCAATCGACAAGTCAGTGAAGCCCAAAACTAGGTTGAGACTGTACATTGAAAGGAGTTTTATCAGGTTAATGAAAAACGGCCCTCATTGATCAACAATGAAGGCCGCAATATTTATGTAAGAATGTAAAGCTGAAATTGAATCTACTTCGGAATCTCAGATTATCCTTTAAGATTATTGATCTGTCCTTCAAGCACCTTGATTCTGGATTCAGCATCAGCCTGCTTGTTGCGCTCGATTTCAACAACCTCGGGTTTTGCATTTGCAACGAAGCGCTCATTTGAAAGCTTCTTCATTACAGACTCAAGGAATCCGCGGGTATAAACCAGTTCTTCCTCAAGCTTTGCGATTTCAGCGGATTGATCGGTGCCGGCCAGCATGGGAACGTAGAACTCAGTGGATTTTACCGTGAAAGTAGAACATCCACTAACTTTTTCGCTTACATACTCAAGCTTGCTAATATTGCAGAGTTTTGCAATCACGCTGTCGAAGGTAGTTTCCGGCTTTTCCTGATTATTTTTCCTGATGAAAAGCTCGATGCTTTCCTTGAAAGGAATATTCTTCTCCTTGCGAAGGGTACGAAGAGCAATAACAACCTCTTCAGCAACTGCAAACTTTGAAAGAACTTCCGGATAGAACGGACGTTTCTGTGGAATCTGTGAAACCATGATGCAATCACCTTCCTTGCGGTCGCGGATGAAATGCCATATTTCTTCGGTGATGAATGGCATGAAAGGATGCATAAGCTGCATCAGTTCCTCAAAGAATCCAATTGTGCTTTCATAGGTGAGGGCATCAATAGGCTGCTGGTAGGCTGGCTTTATCATCTCAAGATACCATGAGCAGAAATCATCCCAAACCAGCTTATAGGCAGTCATCAAAGCTTCACTGAGCCTGTAATCGTTGTACAGGTTATCAATAGTCTCAAGCGTTTCATTCCATTTAGCTTCAAACCAAAGAATGGAAGCTGCGGCATAGGTGGGTTGGGGCAGACTGTTATCAACCTGCCATCCCTTAATAAGTCGGAGTGCATTCCAGATTTTATTGCTGAAATTCCTACCCTGCTCGCAAAGTGACTCATCGAAAGGAAGGTCATTTCCTGCAGGAGAGGTAAGAAGCATTCCTACCCTAACACCGTCGGCGCCATATTTCTCAATCAGGTCGATGGGATCAGGAGAATTGCCCAATGATTTCGACATCTTCCTGCCAAGTTTATCTCTAACAATACCGGTCAGATAAACATGCTTGAATGGAATTTCATTTCTGTATTCCTGTCCGGCCATAATCATACGTGCTACCCAGAAGAAAAGAATCTCGGGAGCAGTGATCAGGTCGTTGGTTGGATAATAGTATTTGATATCCTCATTTTCAGGATTGCGGATTCCGTCGAAAACAGAGATAGGCCAGAGCCAGCTTGAAAACCAGGTATCCAGTACATCTTCGTCCTGTCTCAGATCTGAAGCCTTGAGATCAGTCTTCATGAGCTTGCACTTTGCAATTTCAATGGCTTCCTCAGCTGATTTGGCAACCACAATTTCTCCGGTTGGCAGATAGTATGCAGGAATACGCTGTCCCCACCATAACTGACGGCTGATACACCAGTCGCGGACGTTCTCCATCCAGTAACGGTAAGTGTTCTTGAATTTTTCGGGATGGAACTGAACAGTATCATTCATAACCACATCCAAAGCGGGCTTGGCAAGATCCGGCATGCGAAGGAACCACTGCATGGAAAGCTTGGGCTCAATAACAGCATCTGTGCGTTCGCTGAAACCAACCTTATTAACGTAGTCCTCAATCTTCACCATATTACCGGCTTCTTCCAAAGCAGGAATAATAAGCTTTCTAACAGCAAAGCGGTCTTCCCCGATAAACATCTCAGCTTTTTCACTAAGTGTTCCGTTCGGATTGAAGATATCAATACTGGGGAGATTGTATTTTTGTCCGATGAGGTAGTCGTTTACATCATGGGCAGGAGTAATTTTCAAACAACCAGTTCCAAATTCGCGATCCACATACTCATCACTGATCATGGGAATGCTGCGGTTCAACAGCGGAACCAGAACCCTCTTGCCAGCAAGGTGCTTGTAGCGTTCATCTTCAGGATGGTAACATACGGCAGTATCCCCCAGAATAGTTTCCGGACGGGTGGTGGCGATGGTTACATATTCATTTTCGGTACCTTCGACCTTATAACGGAGGTAGTATAGTTTCGACTGCACTTCCTTGAAGATTACCTCTTCATCCGAAAGAGCAGTAAGGGCTTTAGGATCCCAGTTCACCATACGGACACCGCGATAAATAAGGCCTTTCTTGTAGAGATCTATAAACACATCGATAACTGACTCATAGCGGGGCTCATCCATGGTGAAGCAGGTGCGATCCCAGTCGCAGGAGGCACCAAGTTTCTTGAGCTGTTCAAGGATAATTCCACCATGCTTTTCCTTCCATTCCCAGGCATGCGCAAGAAACTCATCACGAGTAAGTGAGGACTTTTCAATTCCTTCTTCCTTAAGTTTGGCAACAACCTTGGCCTCAGTAGCAATGGAAGCATGGTCAGTACCCGGAACCCAGCAGGCATTCTTACCCTGCATACGGGCACGGCGAACAAGCACATCCTGAATAGTATTGTTCAGCATATGTCCCATATGGAGCACACCTGTGACGTTTGGTGGAGGGATTACTATTGTGTAAGGTTCCCTTTCATCGGGGACCGAACGGAATAGTTTCCTTTCCAGCCAATATTTATACCATTTGTCTTCAATCGCTCTCGGGTCGTACTTACTCGCCATTTCCATAAAAAGAACAGTTTTGATTTTAAGGGTGCAAAGGTAAGGATTAGCTTGAAACGTTCACCCTTGCACATAAGCAGTTATTTTTCCATGGTTTGGAGGTCATCGATCTTTTTGAAAGTTCGGGGTTCGGGGTTCAGGGTTCAAGGTACCAAAGGAATGTTTTCTGCGGGGAGGAGTTGTCTTGCGTCTGCTGGTTGGATTGGGATTGTGCCATATTCTAAGACACTTCGACAAGCTCAGTGTGACAGCCTCATTCAAGAATATTCAACTTCACAACTTCACATTCTCATCCACCAGCCGGCGGACAAATTTTCAAATTACCGAATTATCACATTCTCATCCCTTTACATCAAACAATTACTCACCTTCAAGTCCCTACCTATCGGAACTCCGCTTCGCTGCACATCCTCACATCCTCACATCTTCACATCTTCATCCGCCAGCAGGCGGACTCCGCTTCGCTGCGCATCTCTATCCGCCAGCAGGCGGACTCCGCTTCGCTGCGCATCTTCACATCATCCCAAAAAACGATTTACAATAAATAATAATTTGTACGATATATGAGTTATTTTATTTTTATCGTATACTTGCAGTATAATTGTAAACTATGAGAACTGAGAATCCAAAGCAGATTTCTATTGTTAATAAAGGGAAGGAACTCTTCTGGAAGTATGGAATACGCAGGGTGAGCATTGAAGAGATATGCAGGGAAGCCGGAGTAAGCAAGATGACCTTCTACAAGTATTTCAAAAACAAGAACAGCCTTGTAATCTATATCTTTGAGAACTTGTCAAAGGATCAGATCAAAGTATACCGGGAATTCTGGGAATCGGATATTCCCATGGAAGAGAAGGTGCAGCGTACAATTCGCATGAAGTTGGACAGTACCGATCATGTTTCAATGGATTTGGTTCTGGATATCTACAAATCCGGTGATCAGGAGTTACAGGATTACTTCAACCAAAGAACCCAGGAAATGCTGGATATTGTCCGCTATGATTACAGGGAAGCGCAGGACAAGGGATTACTGAGACAGGACTTTTCAATTGACTTCATTATGTACCTGATGAATCATCTTGGAGAAATGATTTCTGATGAAAAGCTCACTTCTCTTTATTCCGACAGTTCCAGCCTCCTCCGTGACCTTTTGGAGTTTTTCTACTACGGCATTATGCCCAAAAGCAATAACAAAGTATCTTAATCAAGAATCACATCGGATTCCGGCATTTCGTATAACTGATTAACACCATGAAAATCAATACTGTCAGGAATTTTCTCTTCACTGTTTGTCTGTTGTCCGGAGTTAGCGGACTGTACGGACAATCGGACAGTATTGCAGTTGACGGACAAATCAGCAGCTGGATCAATTACAATTTCAATAATGAGGCGGGACAGGCTGAAGTAAGATTTATCCCTGAGCTTTACTATCAGCATGAATTCAAAAGCAAGCTAAAGCTTGACCTTGATTTATCCGCAAATGCGTATGCAATTCTTAGCATCCCTGAATTCGGCTATGATGATAATGCCAGTGGATTAGAACTTTACAGGGCTTCTGCAAGGCTCTCTGACAAACAATGGGAAATCAGGGCCGGATTGCAAAAAATCAGTTTTGGACCAGCAAGCCTGCTCCGTCCATTGATGTGGTTTGACGGAACCGATCCACGAGATCCATTGAAACTGACAGCGGGTGTATACGGACTCCTTGGCCGGTATTACTTTCTGAACAATGCCAATATCTGGGTGTGGGGACTGCTTGGAAATGAAAGCAGGCGTGGGTGGGATCAGGTTCCCAGTCTGGAAACCAAACCTGAATTTGGAGGAAGGCTCCAAATTCCTCTTTTCGGAGGTGAAGCCGGAATTAGCTATAACCACAGGAATCCCGGAAGTAATAAGCCTTATATGCCTGATGTGTTCCCTTATGAATCCTTCCAATATAATGAGGATAAAATCGGTATCGACGGAAAATGGACCATCGGTTCGGGATTATGGTTTGAGTATGTGTACAAAAGGAACTCAAAAAAGCCTGCAGAACTCTACACAAATGAGCATTACCTCTGCCTTGGCACCGATTACACCTTCGGAATAGGCAATGGAATCAATCTTCTTATTGAGCAATTTATTTACTCAGGTAATAATTCCCTTCTCTACTCCAACAAGCAAATGAATCTCACAGCTGCCTCCCTCTCCTACCCGCTTGGATTGATGAACAGGATTTCGGCAATGGCCTACAAATCCTGGGGAACAAATGACTGGTATTCATTCCTGAATTTTCAGCGGCAATATGATAATCTAAGCCTTTATCTGATGCTATTCTGGAATCCAGAAACCAGCAATAATGCAGCATTGCCTGTCAACCAGCTTTATTCGGGCAAGGGGGCAATGTTTATGGCTACCTATAATTTCTGATTACAAAGATGAAAACGATGATAAGTGAAAGTATTATTACGATCAAAGGCCTGACCAAGGATTTTCCGGTTGGAAGCGGTTACTTCAGAGCCCTGAATGAGGTGAATCTTGAATTCGGAAGGGGTGAATTTGCCGGACTGATTGGTCCTTCCGGTTCTGGAAAGACAACCCTATTGAATATTATAGGTTCTCTCGACACCCCAACGAAAGGTGAAGTGATTGTCCTGGGGAAAGACATCAGTCATTTAAACAGTCAGGAATCAGCCAGTCTGAGAAAAGAAAAACTGGGTTTTATTTTCCAAAGCTACAATCTCCTGCCGGTTTACACTGTCTATGAGAATGTGGAGTTCCCACTGCTATTGCTTAACCTGCCTGAAACCGAGCGTAAAAAAATGGTGATGGAGGCTTTGGAATGGGTGGGATTAACCCAAAAAGTCAAATCCCGCCCCTCAATGCTCTCCGGAGGCGAATGCCAGCGCGTTGCAATTGCCCGAGCGATGGTAAAGAAGCCCATCATTGTGCTTGCTGACGAGCCCACAGCCAATCTTGACGCAGAGAATTCACATCACATACTCCGCACGATGGCGACCCTGAACCAGGAACTCAACACCACCTTCATTTTCGCCACCCACGATGAGAAGGTGATCTCCTACCTCAAACGCCGCATCACCCTCGCCGATGGCTCCCTCGTTTCTGCTTAGTGGCAGACGGCTGCCCAAGGCAAAAGTTCGGGATTCGAGGTTCGGAGTTCAAAGTTCAGGGTGTAAAGTTGAAAGGTTTAAAAGTTAAAAAGTCGATAAGTACTCAATTTTCAAGTCTTGCATCTCCACATCCCCTTCCGCCAGCTGGCGGACTCCGCTTCGCTCCACATCCTCGCATCTCCCCGTCCCCTTGTCCCCCTGTCACCCTGTCACCAGAAAGTAGTACAAATCCAAAATCATCAACAAATCCGAAATCAGAAATCCGCAATCAAGATGCTTTCAATAAAACTGGCCTATAAAAACCTCATTGGAGCGGGACTCAGAACCTGGCTCAATGTATTTGTCCTTTCACTGGCCTTTGTCATTATTATCTGGCATAAGGGAATGCTTGACGGATGGGATCATCAGGCTAAATCCGACATGATCGCATGGGAATGCGGTGGCGGACAGTACTGGAACGATAAATACGACCCGAATGATTTGTTTACACTTGAGGAGAGCCATGGCATCCTACCTCAAACCCTTAAAGAGCTTGAAACTAAGAAGGAAGCAACTTCAATTCTGATTTCCCAGGGCAGCATCTATCCTGAAGGCAGGATGCAATCCGTTCTGCTAAAAGGGATAGATCCGGATCAGCAGATACTTGATATACCCTCCACAAAGTTAAAAACTGCAGGATCTGAAATCCAGGTGCTGATTGGAGAATATATGGCTAAAACCAACAGACTTAAAAAGGGTGATGTCTTTTCAATGCGATGGAGGACTTCAAACGGAGCCTTTGATGCAGCCGATGCTGTAGTAGCAGGCATCTTCAAAACCAATGTTCCAACCGTTGATGCAGCACAACTCTGGCTTCCGATTGAAACCCTTCGGCAAATGCTGGATATGCCTGATGAATCCACTATTTTGGTTACAAGACAGATATCAGAAAATCATCCGGAAGCCAAGGGTTGGAAATTTCAAAACCTGAGTATCCTCCTGTCCGATGTTGATAAAATGATTCAGGCTAAATCAATCAGCGGCTCCATACTTTGGCTCATTCTGATGATGCTGGCAATGCTCGCCATATTCGATACTCAGGTCCTTTCAATCTTCAGGCGGCAAAAGGAAATTGGCACCTGCATCGCTCTTGGCATGACAAAAGGACAAGTAATCAGACTGTTCACCATCGAAGGGGCCATGCATTCCATTTTCGCAATGATAGTCGCTCTGTTATGGGGAACACCTCTGCTTTACTTGCAGGCAGTGAAAGGTATCACCATGCCCGGAGATAAGAATACCTATGGCATTACGATTGCTGATGTACTTTACCCTTCCTACAGTCTGGGACTTGTAGCAAGCACCTGCATTATCGTATTTATTACAACTGCCATCGTAAGTTACCTGCCTTCAAGAAAGATTGCAGGCATGAATCCAACTGAAGCTATAAGAGGGAAGATAAAATGATAAGATTTCTATTCAAAGGCTTGCTCAGAGACCGGCAACGCAGTTTGCTACCTGTAATAATTGTTGCTTCAGGAGTATTCCTGACAGTATTCCTTCATTCCTGGCTTACAGGAGTCATGCAGGATGGAATCGAACTGAATGCCCGTTTTATCACTGGGCACATGAAAATAATGACCCGGGCATATTCACTCGACAAGGACCAGCTTCCCAATGACCTTGCTATCACTGGTTCCAATGAACTTACTGACAGTCTAAACAGCAGATTCCAGGAGGCCGGATGGTACCAGAGAATCAGGTTTGGAGGGCTGATAGATGTATCAGGAAGCAATGGGGAAACAAGAGCGCAAGGGCCTGTATTTGGAATTGGGATAGATCTCATTTCCGGTAACAGGGAAGAGATCAAGAGATTGAACCTCGAAACCTCTGTAAAGTCTGGCCATCTCCCGAGAAAAGCGGGAGAAATCTTGATCAGCAACGAGTTTGCAAATAAACTAAAGGTCAGGGTTGGCGACAAGGTCACGCTTATCGGATCAACCATGAATGGGGCAATGGCTATGTACAACTTCACAATTGCAGGAACAGTTGAATTCGGGACCAGTTCCCTTGACAGAGGGACAATCCTGACAGACCTGATAGATGCGCAAGCCGCACTCGACATGGAGGATGCCTGCAGTGAAATTGTTGGTTACCAGAAAACCGGATACTATGACGATGAACTCGCATCAGGCATAGAAGATTGTTTCAATGAGCTGTATTCCAAAGAGGATGATGAATTCTCTCCTGTGATGAGCAGGCTTAGCGAAGACAATCAGATGGCACAATTGCTGGCGTATTCCGGAAAGTTCAGCGGAATCATGATTGCAGTGTTCATACTAGCGATGTCGGTGGTCCTTTGGAATGCAGGCTTACTTGGTGGATTGCGCAGGTACGGGGAATTTGGACTAAGGCTCGCTATGGGAGAATCCAAAGGGCAGATCTATCGTTCACAATTCTATGAATCGGTGATGGTAGGTATCATAGGAACAATTGCCGGAACGATCCTGGGGCTGGCAGCTTCCTGGTATGTAGAAACCTATGGAATCAATCTTGGCGGGATCATGAAAAATGCAACAATGATGTTCCCTTCAACTTTTCATGCGAGAATTACCCCTGCAGCATTCTATATAGGATTTATTCCGGGACTGGTTTCAACTGTTCTCGGAACAATGCTCTCTGGAATTGGGATTTACAAGAGAAAAACTTCTCAACTATTCAAGGAACTGGAAGCATAAAACTATCGAAACCAATAATAAACATGCAATAGCAAACAGCTTAAATATTTAAAGATGAAAGCACTTATCATTTTACTCATACTTACCCCCTTTCTGGCATTTTCGCAGTATCCAGATGGCAAGGATTTATTGGCAAAAATCGACCGGAATATGAGTTCAACCTCAAGGGTGTTTACCTCAAAAATGATCATCCATGGCCGGAGGAGCAGCCGGACTATCGAATCCAAAACCTGGAGTCAGGGGGATAAGAAAGCTTTTACCGAATATCTGAGCCCGGCAAGGGAAAAAGGCAACAAAATGCTAAAGCTGGAGGAACAACTTTGGATTTATTCGCCTTCCACTGATCGTACCATTAGCATCTCCGGACATATGCTCCGGCAGTCGGTAATGGGATCAGATATGAGCTATGAGGACATGATGGAAGACCCGAAACTGCTGAACCATTACAATGCCAAGGTTATAGCTGAGGAAACCATAGATGGCAGGCCATGCTGGGTTCTCCGGCTGGACGCTTTTGATCCATCAATGGCTTACCAGCTTAGAAAAATATGGGTAGACAAGCAGCATTACATTCCTCTGAAGGAAGAGCTGTATGCCTCAGGAGGCAAGCTGCTGAAGAAAACTACATTGTCGGATATCAGAAATATACAGGGTCGCTGGTTCCCCATGAAGATAGTTTTCAAGGACATGCTAAAGGAAGGTGAAGGCACTGAATTCATCATTGAAGAAATCAGGTTTGATGAAAATATTCCTGAATATATCTTTTCAAAAGCATCCCTCAAGAAATAATTCTCTATTCGGTAATTACCTGAAGTTGAATTTACTCAGTTGAATCTGTGGAATTCGATGAATATTATTTTCTTCTGTAAGGGACATTCATTTTTGAAGTGTCTTAGTAAAATAATACACAAATTGCTTACGCTGATTCTCCGTTTGCTATTATTCACTGTCAGTTCCAATTAATACTATCGGTTATGAAGAATCTGTTACTATTACTTTCACTGCTGGCTAGTTCTGTACTTACATTCTCACAGATAGTCTATACAAATCTGGAGCCTGAATTGAATATGGTTGTGCTCGAGAATGGCTCATTTGCTTCCACTTTAGACAGTATTGATGTAAATCAGGATTCCACCTTCGATTTAAAACTTTCTCTTTCTTATTCCTATTCCTTTGTGTCTCCACATTTTGATGAATCCTTCCAGTTTAGCTTTCGGTCTCTGGATTCAAGCAGTCAAGTAGCTACAGATATTGGCCCTTATTGTAAACTTGCTCCATTTACTCTGAGCGACACTATCGGAAGTCAGTTAACCTGGATGGACAATGGTTCAGGAATGGTAATCAATCCGGTATTCAACATACAATGCAACCGCTTTCCATCCGATCACTATGTCGGTTTCAGAATCCATAAAAATGAGTCCTATTATTATGGCTGGCTACTGTTGCAGACGGGTGCTCAATTAATGGATGTAGGTGGGGTTAGCTCTGCTTATGCCAAAATCTCTGGCTACGCATATAATATGACTCCAAAATATGGATTACTGGCAGGTGATACTATCAGCAGTATTCAAATTCCGGATTCGTTCCCAGATACTTTGAATGTATCCAAAGGAATCAAACTTCAACTTCTGGACCACCAGTTGACTCTGATTTGTGAAGAGCCAATTCTTAACATTCGGGTTTATGACATTTCAGCAAGGTTATTGTATTCTGGTAAAAATCTGCAGGAATCAAAGGCTACAATTGACTGCTCGCAATGGAGACCAGGTTGTTATATAGTTCAGGTTAAAAGAAAATCCAGCAATTCGACCGTTAAATTTGTACTTCTCGATAAGTAAATCGCTAATCTAATTTGTTGGGATCAACTAACCTCAGATGATTAACTCTATCTGAAGTCAGCATTTTACAAGTATTCTACCATACATCTGGCTAATGCCACCAGAAGATATAGCTCAAGATTTTGTCAGCATGGTCATCTGACACTGATGCCTGAGTCTTATATTTGTCCGTAAATACTGTCAACGCCAAATTCTACCGGACAATGTCTGCTCTGCTCCCTTCAAGCTTCATCGATATACACACTCACAACTCCCATTTGGTTGATGGTCACTTCAGCATTCAGAACCTCATTTTAAATCCCGGACAGGAAATTTTACTTACAGATCAGCAGTATTATTCAGTGGGTATTCATCCCTGGTTCCTGAATCAGGAAAACCTTGAAAACTCACTTGAACTGCTGCGCTCTTTAGCAGTAAAAACCAATGTTCTGGCTATTGGAGAATGTGGTATTGACCTGGCTATTGAAACATCAGTAGAATTGCAGGAATATGCCTTTCTGGAGCAGGTTAAGATAGCAGAAAAAGTCAGCAAGCCACTGATAATCCATTGTGTCAGGGCTTACCATATTCTGAATGAATTATTGGGCAAAATCAAGCCCAAATCCCCATGGATCTTTCACGGATTCAATCAAAATGCAGAAGTTGCTGCCCAACTCCTTCAAAAAGCTGCTTATTTTTCAATAGGGAGTGATATTTTTGCAAAAAACTCAAGAATCAGAAAATCCATTGGCTCCCTCCCGTTGGATCAAATATTTTTTGAAACGGATGAATCTGAATACTCAATAGAAGAAATATACAATGAAGCATCTGCTTTGACAGAAATCCCCTTGAATGAACTTAAGGAGAAGGTGTACCGGAATTATAAGAAGTGTTTTGAATAAGATAATCCGCCGGCTGGCGGAAAAAGATAAAAGATAAAAGGAAAAAGACAAAAGGATGCGCAGCGAAGCGGAGTCCGCCTGCTGGCGGATGGAGATGCGAAGCGAAGCGGAGTCCGCCTGCTGGCGGATGGAGATGCGAAGCGAAGCGGAGTCCGCCTGCTGGCGGATGGAGATGTGAAAATGGAACATACAACTAAGAACCTTGAACTTTGAACCCCGAACTTTGAACCCCGAACTTCGAACCCCGAACCTTGAACCTCAAACTTTGAACTTCGAACAACTAACAACTCCTCCCATAAGCAACAATTTAGCTACCTGGTAAATGAAAACACCCGTCTGGCAGACAAGAACAGAACTTCTGTTAGGAACTGAAAAATTAGCATTGCTAAAAACAAAGCATGTGCTGGTAGCAGGCCTGGGTGGCGTTGGTGCAATGGTAGCAGAACAGCTTTGCCGCGCAGGAATCGGGAAACTCAGCATAGTGGATGGTGACACTGTTCATCCTTCAAACAGGAATAGACAACTACCTGCACTCAAAAGCACCGAAGGCAAGGAAAAGGCAGAAATCATGCAGAACCGCCTCCTCGACATCAACCCTGACCTGGAATTGATAGTTTACAATGAATATATCAAGGATGAGCGACTGGTTGAGATTCTTGAAATGGGATATGATTATGTGGTTGATGCCATCGACACCTTATCGCCAAAGGTATATTTCCTTTTTCATGCCCACCGCTTGGGTCTTCCTGTTGTGAGCTCCATGGGTGCAGGTGGCAAACTGGATCCCTCACTTGTTCAGGTTGCAGACCTCGATGATTCCTACAACTGCAAGCTTGCCTACTACATGCGGAAAAGATTGCATAAACTCGGCATCTGGAAAGGCGTCAAGGTGGTCTTCTCAACCGAGGTTGTAGCTCGTGAAGCTGTCCAGTTATCAGAAGGTGAGTTGAATAAGAAATCCACAGTAGGAACCATTTCCTATATGCCTGCCATCTTTGGCTGCTTTTGCGCATCATCTGTTATCCGAGATCTCTTGTCAACCTCTGACGACTCAGAAATCAAAACTCAAATAACTGAATAATCCTGCATGAAGGGCGACCCCTTACTTTACGAAACATTTGAAAAACTAGGTATTTCCTTTGAATACCATGAGCACCCACCAGCCCCTACCATTGAAGAAGCCATGAAGTACTGGAAGGATCTGGATGCCACACATTGCAAGAACATTTTCTTTCGAAACCATAAGGGCAACCGGCACTATCTGGTTATTCTTGAGCATACCCGCGCCATCGATATCCATGATCTTGAAAAAAGGTTAAAACAAGGCAAACTCAGCTTTGCTTCCCCCGAACGTATGGAAAAATATCTTGGACTTAAGCCCGGCTCCGTCACTCCCTTCGGACTTATTCACGACAAGGAGCATCATGTTCATGTTTTCTTCGATGAAAATCTGCTGAAGAGCAAAACCATCAGCTTTCACCCGCTCATTAACACAGCATCACTTATTATCAACTTCCCTGATTTCATCAAATACATGGATCAAACAGGAAACACCTACGAGTTCCTGCCCCTTTATGATTAGCAATAGTTTCATTAAAAACTTCATGGTTTTTAATTTCGGGATTGCCCATGCATCCATGGGTTGATTACATTTGCAACAATTGAATTTCACCCCTTTCTTCCACTCTGAATGAGCAAGAAAATAGTTTCCCTTTTCTGTTTCCTTAGTTTTTGGGCTTCACTGGATGCCCAAACACCAAGCACATTTTACCAGCAAATTGTATCAAGGGTTTCTTCGGACACTGTTCTGGCCAATCTTCAAAAACTTGAAAGCCTCGGTAAAAAGGAGCCCGGCACTGCAGCCCTCGACAATACCGCCAACTGGCTGATTTCAAAATATGCTTCATTTGGCTATACCAATATAGTCAGGGACACATTTGACTATGGCGGACATCAACTCTACAATCTCATTATCACCAAATACGGCACAGTCTTCCCACCCAAATATATTATCATTGATGGGCACTACGACACATACCAAGGTCCCGGAGTTAATGATAATGGAAGTGGTGTTGCAGTTATTCTTGAAATTGCCCGACTGCTGAGTAATGTCCAGACTGCCTATAGCATTAAGTTCATTAATTTTTCCGCAGAAGAAGAAGGCTTGATTGGAAGTCAGCATTACGTCGACAATACTGTTATTCCCACCAATCAGAATATTGTCCTGGTTTTCAACATCGATGAGGTAGGCGGTGTCTCAGGTACCATCAACAATACCATAACCTGCGAAAGGGATGAATCCAATCCATCCAGCAATAACGCTGCCTCCTATGCATTTACTGATACGTTGGTAACGCTTACCCACCAGTATTCCAGTCTTCTTACTCAAATAAACTATGCCTATGGTTCTGATTATGTTCCTTTCCAGGAAGCCGGCGAAGTTATAACAGGATATTACGAAACCAATGAATCACCCTATGTGCATAGTCCAAATGACCTGCTCATCCATATGTCACCTGATTATGTCACTGAGATAGCAAGAGCTGCAACAGGAGCCAGTTTGTGGTTCTCTCAGGCATCTCCTTTAAATACTTCCCTCGATTTGAGCAGCGCTCAGAATAAAATCCGTATTTCCCCCAATCCAGCAAGAGATTTTATCCGATGGAACTGCCCTGAAAATGCAGGCAACTACCAATTACGCTTTTACAATTCAATGGGACAACTTCTTGAAGAACTGGATTATTCGACTGCAAATGAACCTATTGCAGACATCACTAAATTGCCAGATGGGATAATCAGTCTAAAATTCAGTTTCGAAAATCCTAAGTCAAACTGCACTGTATCCTTTCTGAAATCGCACTGATTTTAATCCTGAACCAGCCTGATGAACATTCGAAAACTTATTCCATTACCCATACTTTCCCTGCTACTTGCAGTTTCCATAAACCTTTACAGCCAGCAATCGCCGAAATATGCGGTAATTGGTTACTACATGGATAAAACTCATGAAATCGATAGTTACCAGGTTGAGAAGCTGACTCATCTCATCTACAGCTTTCTTCATCTGGATGGAAATGTACTGGAAGTCCATCCGCATGATAGTGTCAGCATCAGCCATCTGGTATCATTGAAACAGAGAAATCCCAATCTGAAAATCATCCTTTCACTTGGGGGCTGGGGAGGTTGTCCATCCTGTCCTGATGTTTTCTCAACCGAAAAAGGCCGAAAGGAGTTCTCCCAATCAGTTAAATATACGCTTGAAAAGTATGGTGCTGACGGTCTGGATCTGGACTGGGAATATCCTGCAATTGAATCGGTTCCTGGTTTCAAATATTATCCTGAGGATAAGCATAATTTCACCCTGCTTCTGAAGGATTTAAGGGAAGCCATTGGCTACAACCACGAACTCAGCTTTGCTGCCGGAGGATTCAAGCAGTTTCTGGATGAATCCATCGAGTGGAAGGAAGCAATTCCATATCTTGATTATGTCAATCTTATGACCTACGACCTTGTTAACGGCTACAGCACAAAAACCGGCCATCACACTCCCTTGCATTCAACCTCCGGGCAACAGGGTTCTGCGGAATATGTAATCAACTATCTTGACTCATTGGGAGTCCCGTTAAACAAGATGATATTGGGCGCCGCATTCTATGCCAGAGTGTTTAAAGATGTCCCCGACGTTAACAATGGCTTGTATCAACCCGGAAAGTTCGCTGATTATGTCAATTACAAGAACTTCAACTCCTACTTTGGAACTGATTCGGGTTATGTGGTATTCTGGGACCCGATTGCAGGTGCATCTTACGCATATAACAGGGAAAAACAGCGATTTGCCAGCTTCGACAATAAGGAATCCATCAGGCTGAAATCAGATTATGTAAAATCGAAAGGTCTTGGCGGTATAATGTTCTGGTCACTGAGTGGTGACACTTATCAGGATGGCCTCCTGGATGTTATTGACAAATCCATCAGAAGCAAGTAAAAATTCAGGCAGAACTACACCTCTATTGTAAGCCCTTCGGAAGCCAGCAATGTTTCCGGGAAAATTGTTTGAGCTTCTTCCAGCAAAGGCTGCAGATCATCATATCGGGCAGAATAATGACCTATTAATAATTTTTTAACCTCTGCTTTCTGAGCAATTCTGGCAGCTTCAAAAGTTGTGGAGTGAAATTTATCAGCTGCATTCTGTGCTCTGTTTTGCATGAAGGTAGTTTCATGATACAGCAGATCGGCTCCCTTAACAGTATCTATAATTTCCTCAAAGTAGGCGGTATCAGAGCAAAAGGCATATTTTCTAGGAATAAATGGATCGATGGTCAACTCCTGATTAGATATCAGGTTTCCCTTAGAATCTAAGAAATCAGAGCCCCTGCGTATGAGAGGAATCTCATGTGGAGGGATTTGATACAACTCAATCAATTCCTTTCTGATCCGCCGGTCACCAGCCTTTTCTTCAAAAATGAATCCTGTTGTTGGAATCCTGTGCAACATGGGGAAACTCCGAACCTGCACTGTTTCATCTTCAAACAAGAGTTCAGGAATATCAGAACGGGTTGGATGAAAAATAAGTGAGTATGATAATACAGTTAATGAAACATCAAGCTGAATCTGAAGTATCTGTTCAAGTTCAGGTGGACCGTAAACATGCAGGGCCTTACTCCTTCCGAGCAAATGCATGGACGAAATCAGTCCGATGAGTCCAAAGAAATGATCTCCATGAAGATGACTGATGAAAATATGATTGATCCTCTGAAAATGGACATGCATCTTTCTGAGGCTCACCTGAGTCCCTTCTCCGCAATCGAGCAGGAACAGGCGGTCGTTATGATTGACCAATTGGGCAGTAGGATTCCTGTCGGAAGTAGGAATCGCCGAACTGCTGCCAAGAATGGTAACACTGAATTTATACATAACAACGCCTTAAGGTTATAACTCAGAAACAGAAACAGTTGGATATGATAATCCTAATAATACAATCAAGTTTGCCTAGTCCTGGAAGAAGCCAACATTGACCCTGTCAGGAAATATTGTGCAATAAATATATGCAAAAATAAAGAGGCCGGCAAAAAGCCGGCCTCTTATTCTATAATTCAAGGAATGGCTTAAGCTTCTTCGCCTTCTGCCTTTTCCATTGAAGCTTTCAGATTAGCCAAAGCGTCGAGGTCACCGAGGGTGGTCTTTTCGAGACCGTCCTTCAGTTTCTTAACAGCGCGTTTGGTTGTCATTTCAGCACTTTCCTTGTCCTTATCATCCCTGACCTTTTCAGCGGCCTTGGAATCCTGGTGCATGCGGGAGTGTGAAAGGATAATCTTCTTGTTTTCCTTTGAGAATTCAATAACCTTGAAGTCAAGGGTTTCGTCAACCTTGGCTGAAGCACCGTCTTCCTTCTGCACGTGACGTGAAGGAGCAAAACCTTCAACACCGTATGGCAGGGCAACAATAACTCCCTTTTCGGCTGAACTAACGATAGTTCCCTTATGTACTGAACCAACGGTGAAGATGCTTTCAAATACATCCCATGGGTTCTCTTCAAGCTGCTTGTGTCCGAGGCTGAGACGACGGTTTTCAACGTCAACGTCAAGAACAACAACATTGATTTTCTCGCCGATCTTGGTGAATTCTGCAGGATGCTTGATTTTCTTGCTCCAGGAAAGATCACTGATGTGAATCAAACCGTCAACACCTTCTTCAAGTTCTACGAAAATTCCAAAATTGGTGAAGTTACGAACGGTAGCTTCGTGCTTTGAACCAACAGGGTACCTCTTGAGGATATCAGTCCAAGGATCTGGAATGAGTTGCTTGATACCCAATGACATCTTGCGCTCGTCGCGGTCGAGGGTCAGGATAACTGCTTCTACCTCATCACTTACCTTGAGGAAATCCTGTGCGGTCCTGAGGTGCTGGCTCCATGACATTTCTGAAACGTGGATCAGACCTTCAACACCGGTGGTGATTTCAACAAATGCACCGTAATCAGCAATAACTACTACGCGGCCCTTAACCTTGTCACCAACCTTGAGATCTGATGTGAGTGAATCCCATGGATGAGGAGTGAGTTGCTTGAGACCGAGAGCGATACGTTTTTTGTTTTCGTCGAAATCGAGGATGCAGACATTGAGTTTCTGATCCAGCTGAACGATTTCTTCCGGATGATTGATACGTCCCCATGAAAGGTCGGTAATATGGATAAGTCCGTCAACACCGCCGAGGTCAATAAATACACCATAGGAAGTGATATTCTTAACGGTTCCTTCAAGTACCTGTCCTTTTTCAAGTTTGGAGATGATTTCAGCCTTCTGAGCTTCAAGTTCATCTTCAATAAGAGCCTTGTGGGAAACAACAACATTCTTGTACTCCTGATTGATCTTAACGATCTTGAATTCCATAACCTTATCAACAAACTGATCGTAGTCGCGGATTGGCTTAACATCAATCTGTGATCCTGGGAGGAATGCCTCAATTCCGAAGATATCAACAATAAGACCACCCTTGGTACGGCATTTAACGTAACCATTGATGATTTCACCTTTTTCGTAAGCCTCATTAACACGCTCCCATGAACGCAGGATACGGGCTTTCTTATGCGACAACTGAAGCTGTCCGCCGAGGTCTTCCTGATTTTCAACATAAACCTCAATAACATCACCAATCTTAAGATCAGGATTGTAACGGGTTTCGGAAACAGCAATAACACCGTCAGACTTGAATCCGATGTTTACAACAACTTCACGGTTGTTGATACCAACAACAGTTCCGTCAACAACCTCATGGTCACCGATTGAACTCATTGTCTTTTCATACAGATCTTCAAGACGCTTGCGTTCTGCTGCAGGATAAGCCTCATGTTTCTTTCCGATAGCATTCCAGTCAAATTCGGCAGGTGCCTCTGGTGCTACTGGTGCCTCTACTTTTGCAGGAGCTGCTACAGGAGCTGCTTCCTTAACTTCAGCTGCAACAGGTTCTTCTGCTACAACTTCTTCTGCTGCAGGAGCTTCTGCAACAACTTCTTCGCTTGACTGTGCCTCAACTTCAGTTGTTTCCACAGCTGGTTCGCTTACAACTTCCTCAACTGGTTTTTCAACTTCGTTGATCTCGTCGTTCACATTGATTTCGTCACTCATGAATTTAATTTATCTGTGGCCTTCCGGGTTGGCCGGTTTAACAATCTGTTGGTTGCCTGACCGTTGTATTGCTGCTGTTTCCCGGATACAATAGAATACAGCCGGTAAAATAGGGGTGCAAAGGTAGGAAAATATTTAAAATAAATAACTTACAACAAGATATTTCAATTCAAAATCAATCAGTTCGACTCTATCTGCAATTTATCCCCTATTGCCTGCAATGATTGAGCTGTATCCATTTTGACGACATCCTGGATTAGCCATCATATTCCTCCTATTAAATTTCCTGAAATCCTAAATTTAATATACTTTCGAAGCTTATGAAACCAATTCGAATTACTGCTGTTTCCTACCTCAATACCTTGCCGTTGATCTACGGCATTACCCACTCTGGCTTACTCCCTGAATTCTCACTTGAATTAAGGGTTCCTTCCGCTTGTGCAGAACAGTTGCTGAATGGACAAACAGACCTTAGCCTGGTCCCGGTTGGTGCTCTTCCCCTGTTCCCAAACTATCAGATTGCAGGCAATTATTGCATTGGAGCCATTGGTGATGTCAGGACCGTCCTTCTGCTCTCCAACCAGCCCGTTGAAGAATTGCACACCATATACCTTGACACCGACTCCAGAACTTCTGTGAGCCTGATTAAAGTACTTGCCAAACATCTTTGGAAGGTTAATATTCTATGGAAAAGCCTTAACAAGGATTCCTCATCCTTATCAAAGGGTGAGGGAGTTGTACTGATTGGTGACAAAACTTTCGGTGTGAGCAGTAAATTCAAATTCAGCTATGATCTGGCCGGTGCATGGTATTCCCTAACCCAACTGCCTTTTGTCTTCGCAGCATGGGTATCGGTAAACCCTCTTCCGGGAGAGTTTGAAAAGCAATTTGAGTCAGCTCTCAAATGGGGAACCCAGCATATCCCTGAATCTGTCAGGCTCGCTCAAAACCGCTCTATCAGTGAAGAAGAACTCATCACCTACCTAAGCAGGGATATAAGTTTCCTGCTAGACGAAGAAAAGAAGAAAGGCATGAATCTATTCCTGAAATACCTTGCTGAAAAGGATTATTAGGAAAGTTCACTCTCATAAAAAAGAATCAGGTTCAAGTCATCTTTCTACTGAAGATCATCTTGAACCTGATTTTTTTTAATGCTACTCTGCTGGTAGCAGAAGAATTTATTTCTTAGTCTGGTATCCCTGTTTCTTGGCCATTTCTTCCAAACGTTTCTGGAAACCTGATTTTACAACAGGCTTTTTCTTGTTTTCCTGGATGCGTGCATGCAGTTTATCCTCGTTCACAAACTTCCTGATGAGGAACATCTGTGCAAAAGTAAAGAGGTTGGCAAGAAGGTAATAATAGCTCAAACCTGAGGAGTAACTGTTAAAGAATCCCAGGAACATAATCGGCATCAGGTACATCATGGTCTTCATTCCGGGCATCTGATTGGTAGATCCCATCATATCATTGTTCATCTTTGTGTACATGATGGTCGATACGGTCATCAGGAGGCAGAAAAGGCTCACATGATCTCCATAGAATGGAATTGTAAAAGGGAGATTCAACACAGAGTCATAGCTTGACAGGTCATGTGCCCATAGGAACGACTGTTGCCTGAGCTCTATTGAGGCAGGGAAAAACCTGAACAATGCGATAAGGATCGGGAACTGCAACAGCATGGGGACACAACCTGACATGGGATTTGCCCCAGCTTTCTTGTATAGTGTCATTACAGCCTGCTGTTTCTTCATAGCATCCTCTTTCTTCGGATACCTCTCATTGATCTCTTCTACTTCAGGCTTAAGAATTCTCATCTTGGCTGATGAAATATAGGTCTTCCATGCAATCGGGAAGAGGACGATTTTCAACAGCACGGTAAGTATCAGAATGATAATACCATAATTGATATTAAAGCTTTCCAGCCAGTTGAATACCGGCAGAACAGCAAAGCGATTGATCCATTGCATCAGGAAGAAACTCCAGCCCAGAGGTATCTGTCTTTCCAGATTAAGATCATAGGATCTGAGGATCTTATACTTATTTGGACCGAAATACCACCTTAAATCTATCTGCTGATCGGCAGTAGGATTGAAAGGCAGGGAAAATGATGCCTTCATGCTCTTTAATATGCGGTCACTGCTTTCAACTCTCGATGTACATTCTACATCAGTACTTTCAAATTTATCTGGAGCTATAAGCGTAGCCGAAAAGAACTGATCCTTAAAGGAAACCCATCTAACCGGGGTAGTGATTCTCTCCTTTTCGTCCTTTGATTCATTCAGATTATTGACATCACCTGTATTATCCATATAGTGGATGGTTGATGCCAGCAACTCGTTTTTAAAACTCTTTTCCTGACGGTACAAATCAGCATTCCATGTAAGCACAAGGTCCTGAGTATTCTGAGCAATCACGCCTTTCATACCAACAAAGCGAACCGAAAAGCCAACCATGAATTCATCGCCCTTCAGAGTGTATAGATATTCAATATATCTCGATCCGGCTGAATCAGCTCCTCCCGGATATACCCTCAATGCATACTGCAATGAGTCTTTTCCGCTAACTGAAACAGAGTCCCCTTTACCAGAAGCGGCAGGGACAAAAAACAGCTGGCTCGTATTGATAGTCTTGAGATCTTCAGTATTGAATTCAATTCCAAATGCACTTGAATCACCCCTGTAGAGTATCAGAGGCAGGGTATCGTAGGATTTATAGTTCTTCAGCTCTGCAGAATACACATAACCGCCCTTAGCAGCGATCTTGAGTTTCAAAACTTCATTTTCAAGGGTGAAGAATCGATCCTCTCCCTTGCTGGCGATAGCAAATGCACCGGTATTTGCTACAGATGCAGCCTGACTGGTATCAGTTTGAACAGCTGCTGCAGTATCGGCCTTTGATTTCAAAAGAGCCTGAGCCGCCTGGGCTGCCTGAGCTGCAGAATCAGCCCGCTCAACACGTGCAATGGAATCTGCCCTGAGTTGTGCCTGTTTTAACTCCGCCTTTGAGGGAGTCATATAAAAGCTGTAACCAATCAATAAAGCCATGATTACAACAAGGCCTATGATGTTCGTCCTATTCATTAAGTGCAGGTATTTTCGTTAATTGGATTGGGGCGCAAAGATACAAAATGTTACATCCGAAATAAGGCTGGACCTAATTAGCCAGAATGGTGAAAACCAAGAGCATAATGACCAACTAAATAACAGATAGAAATTATCCTTTCCGCAAAGTCAATTTTTATACCACAGGGAATAATCCTGTCAGAAGTATAGATGAAAGAGAAAAACAAACAAAAAAGATATCCTGAAAACACTCAGGAGGACAGAATGGCAGACCAGAAACTGTTTATCAGGATTTTTTGTGGATAATGGCAGCAGCCACAAAATTCACGAATAACGGATGTGGATTAGCAACAGTGCTGCGATATTCAGGATGAAACTGCACTGCAATAAACCAGGGATGGTCCTTGAGTTCAATCATTTCAACCAGATTATCTTCCTTATTAACACCAACCAGCATCATTCCTGCTTTTTCATAGGATTCAAGATACTGATTATTGAACTCAAACCTATGACGATGGCGTTCCTTTATCTCTGCCTGTCCATATACTTTAAAGGCTTTGGTTCCGGGCCTGATACTGCAGGGATATGCTCCCAACCTCATTGTGCCACCCTTTTTGTTGATTTTCTTCTGCTCTTCCATGATATCTATCACAGGAAACTGAGTGTCAGGATTCATTTCAGTGGAGTGTGCATCCTTGTATCCAAGTACATTTCTGCCAAATTCTATCACTGCACACTGCATGCCCAGGCAGATTCCCATGAAAGGAATCATTTTTTCCCTTGCAAACTGTATTGCAGTAATTTTACCTTCTATCCCTCTGGCTCCAAAACCTGGGGCAACAAGAATTCCATCAAGATCCTTCAATAGATTGCCAACAGTTTCAGGATTAATTGATTCAGAATGAATCATTTTTACTTCAACCTTCACCTGATTTGACGCACCGGCATGAATGAAAGACTCCAGGATTGATTTATAAGCATCCTTCAACTCCACATATTTACCTACCAGTCCGATTTTCACCTCTCCTTCAGGATGCTTTAACCTGAAGAGAAACTCCTCCCATTTTGCAAGATCCGGCTCCTTGCGGATTGGCACTTGCATTTTCTCGAGAACAACCTGATCAAGGCGCTCATCCCTCATCAGCAGAGGCACATCATAAATGGTCTCAACATCAATGGACTCAATAACAGCTGAAGGTATAACATTGCAGAATAACGCAATCTTATTGCGTAAAGCCTGGTTAAGATGTTTTTCTGTACGGCAGACAATCACATCAGGCTGAACTCCAGATTCCAGTAAAGTTTTAACTGAATGCTGGGTAGGTTTTGTTTTTAACTCTCCGGAAGAATGGAGATAAGGTACCAGTGTCAAATGGATTACCAGACATCGATTTCCAAGTTCCCATTTCATCTGTCGAACAGCCTCAATGTAGGGAAGCGATTCAATGTCGCCAACGGTACCACCAATCTCAGTGATCACAAAGTCGAACTTTCCGCCATTACCAAGCAGGCGAATCCTGTTCTTTATTTCGTCAGTAATATGGGGAATCACCTGAACAGTTTCTCCAAGGTAGTCGCCTCTGCGCTCCTTATCAATTACTGCCTGGTATATCCTTCCTGTTGTTACATTATTGGCCTGAGAAGTCGGGACATTGGTAAACCTCTCATAATGACCCAGATCAAGGTCTGTTTCAGCGCCATCATCTGTAACAAAACATTCTCCGTGCTCATAGGGATTGAGCGTACCGGGATCAATGTTAATGTACGGATCCAGCTTCTGGATGGTGACTTTGAAGCCCCTGGCAATAAGAAGTTTTGCAAGGGAGGAAGAGATGATTCCTTTTCCGAGTGAAGAGGCAACTCCTCCGGTTGTGAAAATATATCGTGTTTCAGCCATAGTTATGATTGGTAGCAATAAAGTTCCGCTGTTGTCATTAGCAAAATCATCCAAAATTCAGGTTTGAGTTTTGCCAAACACCCGGACCTTCTTTAAGTATGCAAAAACCTGATTTCATTCATTGATTTTTGTTTGAAAATCAATCAGGACAAGGAATTCGCATTAGTTTAAGGCAGGCCCCGAAAACGAGTATCCAGGGATAATGCAGATATAGTTAGTAAATCCACTATGGGTCACAAAGGTACTAATCCCGAATGGGATAAATGAACAAAATGAAAAAATTTATTAAGTATTTGTTAATAGTTTCACACAGAGCTAATATGACAATAATTTTGAAGAATTCCTGCGGCTTTATCTGAAATTTAAACATAAAAAAAGCCGCAAAAGCGGCTCTTGAAATGTAAAATTGATGATTCAGGCTACCTTCTCCTCTTTTTGTTCGAGGCATGCAGTAGCTGTAGCATATATATCGTTTCGACTGCAGGGTTTTGCAAGGAATGCATTCATCCCTGCTGCCTGAGTCTCTCTTTTGACGTTTTCATCAGTATAAGCCGTAATCGCAATGATGGGAATGTAGGAATTGAACAGTCTGATATACCTGGTGGCTTCAATTCCATCCAGAACAGGCATATCAACATCCATAAGAATCAAATCATATGACTCTTGCCTGCAGCATTCCACTGCCTGCAATCCATCACCAACTACTTTAAAATCCCAACCCAGCCGCT
Source organism: Bacteroidales bacterium (assembly GCA_016707705.1). GTDB lineage: Bacteria > Bacteroidota > Bacteroidia > Bacteroidales > UBA4417 > UBA4417. The sequence continues at coordinate 97,385 of JADJHD010000014.1, read as the reverse complement.
TCATGTACAGCGACATTAATTGCTGATTTAACTGGTTATCCTCAGCGATGAGTACCTTCATACAAGTATAATTAGCCTATAGTAAAACAAGTCAGTTGTTCTTCCTATAATCCAAAAATAGAGAAAAGGTAATATGTAATACATAGATTTTTTTGCGCCGGACTAACAAGGGCATGCTATAATAACGAGATATTTCGATCTATATATTTGATTATGTGTGATATAAAGAAATAAGATTTAAAGTAAAATGAAGTTGAAAAAAGATGATAATATTTTTTCTCCAGCCTCAGAATCAGCATAAAACAAAAAAAAACAGGGCAAAAGCCCTGCATTCTTTTCAAATTTTCTCTCAGAAAAGAGGATGTTCCACTTGCTTTGAGATACTATCCGAGATAAGATTTCAGCAATCTGCTCCTGGAATTATGTTTCAATCGCCTGATAGCCTTCTCCTTAATCTGACGTACCCGTTCGCGGGTCAGGTCAAATTTGGCACCAATCTCTTCAAGGGTTAGTCCATTAGGAATCCCAATCCCATAATACAGATTGATTACATCCCTCTCTTTTTCGGAAAGTGTCGACAAGGACCTTTGAATCTCTTTGGCAAGTGATTCGCGCATCAGGCCTGAATCAGTGAATGGAGCATCTTCGTCGATGAACATATCAATGAACTTGGTATCTTCATCCTCAGCCAATGGGGCATCCATTGAAATGTATTTGGTTGAAATACGCAGCGCTGCATCAATCTTGTATTCCGGGATTTCCAATGATTCCGCAATTTCATCAGCTGAAGGAAGGCGCTCAAATTTCTGTTCAAGCCGGGAAGTCTCTTTTTTGATTTTATTGAGTGAACCGACCTGATTGAGTGGAAGCCTTACAATTCTAGACTGCTCAGCTAATGCCTGCAGAATCGACTGACGGATCCACCATACGGCATAGGAAATGAATTTAAATCCCCTGGTTTCATCAAAACGCTGCGCAGCTTTAATCAATCCAAGGTTTCCCTCATTGATCAGGTCTGGCAGGCTCAGTCCCTGGTTTTGGTATTGCTTTGCTACGGATACAACGAATCTCAAATTCGCACGGCATAGTTTGTCAAGCGCTTGCTGGTCACCTGTTCGTATACGACGCGCCAATTCCACCTCCTGATCCGCATTGATCAGTTCTTCCTTCCCGATATCCTGAAGGTATTTGTCGAGAGAAGCGGTTTCCCGGTTCGTTATCGACTTGGTGATTTTTAGTTGTCTCATGGCACTCGATTATTGTATAGAACTGACTGCTAAATAATCCAACAGCCAATTCTGAATAAAACAATGTATTTATATTGGCACCCTGATCAAAGAACTGGGGTAATCAGTAAGTATTAACAAGCTTTAATCTCATTTGTTTTAGAGTCCGAAGCCATAATATGCCCTCGTTCGGTTTGGATAAACTCCTTCAATCAGAACTCCACCCTTCTTGTTGGCAAGTGCAGATTGAATGTCAGCTGCCGAATTGATTGGCTTCTTGTCAATTTCAGTAATTACATATCCTTCCCTTATTCCGGCATCCTTCAAAATTCCTTCCGCAAGTTTCTTCACCTGCACTCCATTACGGATATTAAGTCTGCTCAACAGGTCTGGCTGGGCCTGTTCAAATGTTGCTCCAAGGATGGATACTATATCTGTATCTTCTTTCTTCACTATTGAAGTGTTTCCCTGCTTGTTTCTCAGAACCACATTAACTGTGGATTCACGGTTCGCGCGACTTATAAGCACGGCAACCTTATCTCCGGGACGGTAGCGTCCAACATTCTCAAGCAATTCGGATGTACTGTTAACAGACACTCCACCAATTGCCAGTATAATATCTCCCTTTTCTATGCCGGACTTCTGGGCTGCTCCTTCATCAACAATATCAGCCACAAATACTCCACGCAGTTGTTTCAACCCTTGTTGCTCGGCAAGTTTACTGTCGATTTCCCTGATGTTGACACCCAAAAATGCACGCTGCACTTCACCATAATCAAGCAAATCAGAAACTACTTTTTTAACGATATTAACAGGAATGGCAAATGAGTATCCGGCATAAAATCCATTCCCGCTTGCGATTGCCGCATTAATCCCAATCAGTTCTCCTCTGGTATTAACCAGTGCTCCACCGCTATTCCCCCTATTCACTGCAGCATCGGTTTGAATGAATGACTCAATTGCCGGACTATCCGGAGTTCCCAGGATATTGATATTCCTGGCTTTGGCACTGACAATTCCGGCGGTGACTGTAGATGTCAGGTTAAAGGGATTACCAACGGCAAGAACCCATTCACCAATCATCACATTATCTGAGTTGCCATAAATCAGGTATGGCAGATCTTTTTCATCTATCCTCACAACTGCGAGATCAGTTGAAGGATCTGTCCCAACAATGGTTCCGGTATATGATCGCTTGTCATTCAAAACAACTTCGATGCTATTGGCGTCCTGAACAACATGATTATTGGTAACGATGTATCCGTCAGGTGAAATTATCACACCGGATCCTGCTCCCTCAAGAGGTGCCGGTTCACCATATCCATTATCTCCAAAGAATTCATGGAAATTGAAGAAATAATCATAGTAATTGTTTTTTCTGGCATACTTGGTTTTGATATGCACGACAGAATGAACTGTAACATTGGCAGCTGCAGTAAAATCAGGTAATGATGAGCCTTCGCCGGATAAGCTGGCCAGATGTGCGGGGACGTTTGATTGCGGTACCCCCTGGATTTTCTCACTTTTTTTCTGGATAAGGGCAAATGCACCTAAAGAAATCAAGCTGCCCAGTATGGCAACTAACAGATAACCTCCAAACTTTTTCATTTTCATTGCTTTTTCGTTCAACTTTTTAGATCAACATGAATTCAATCTGTTTTTGAATTCGTCCCTCTGATAACGCAAGGATGATACCATTAGTTTGAGCAGGGGTGTTAATAATTGTTAAGCAATACAATTAGCCTCAAAGTATTGTCAATTAAGCTAATTGAATACACTGAGCGCCCTTGTTCATGACCATTGTCAGGCTGAAATCTGACAATTTGACAATTCAGCATTTATGTCAATATGCCATATACTACACATATTGTTCCGCAAATGCTTATTTCTTGCCTTTTCATACCCTATTTTTGTATTTTCGTTGAACTAACAACAATATTGCGGTTGATGATCACAACATCTTCCCTTATTTATTGTTAGTGAACGACTCTTCTTTTTCTCTGGATTCTTTCGAAACTTCCTACAACGAGGCAAATGCAGATATTTTTTACGAAATATGAAGGATGCGGCAATGATTTCATCATTATTGACGACCGCAAACATATATTCCCCGAGAAGAAGGAGTTCATTGTAAAAATTAGTGACCGGCATTTTGGAATCGGGGCCGATGGAGTCCTGCTATTAAGGGATCATGATACTTTGGATTTCGAGATGGTTTACTACAACTCTGACGGTAGTGAGGCCACATTTTGCGGGAATGGAGGAAGATGCATAGTTTCTTTTGCCAAATCGCTTGGTATCATTGGTACAGAAACCCGTTTTCTTGCTGCTGACGGCATCCACTCGGCAACTGTTTCGGAAAAGAATCAGCATATTTGTGAGGTTAAGCTCGAGATGAGCAATCCGGTTATTTACAGTCAGGATGAACACTCCTGCTACCTGAATACCGGAACCTGGCATTATGTAGAATTTGTAAAGAAAATAGAAGATGTGAACGTAAGGGAGGATGGTCGTATACTTAGATATCAGGAGAGATTTAGTCCTCATGGCTCCAACATCAATTTCGTTGAATTCAGCAATAATTCAATTAAAGTAAGAACATACGAAAAAGGTGTTGAAGATGAAACCTTAGCCTGCGGAACCGGTGTTACAGCATCTGCAATAGCTGTTTCCCTGATCAATGGCCATACACAATTTGAGGTAAGGACAGAAGGTGGCTTATTGGCAGTTCAATTTAAGAGGGATAATCTTAGTTTTACGGAAGTTTACCTCACTGGTCCGGCAACAAAAGTATTTGAAGGACAGTTAAACATAGGATAAAATGATTGGAACAAATGTCCAGCTCAGGGCACCCGAACCTTCGGATGTTGACACTCTTTACCTTTGGGAGAATGATCCGGGCATCTGGCACCTGGGAAATACCATCTCACCCTTTTCAAGGTTCGAATTAGAACAATTTGTCCTGAATAACGGACATGACATATATGTATCCAAGCAGCTGCGATTCATGGTCGACTGGCATAATTCGCCTTCAGGCAAGGTTACTATCGGCAATATCGACCTCTTCGATTTTGACCCTTACCATAAGCGGGCCGGAGTAGGTATCCTGATCGACAAGCCTTTCAGAAACCATGGATTTGCTTCTGAAGCTCTACAGATACTTATCAACTACTGCTTTGGCACCCTGATGATGCATCAGCTATATTGCAATATCGACAACTCAAATCAGGATAGCATCAGGTTATTTACCCGAATGGGATTCAAGACCTGTGGACTACGAAAACAGTGGCTCCTACGTAATGGCTATTGGGCTGATGAATTAATGCTACAGCTGATTAATACCCCCAATCAGGAAGAGTCCAAATAATTTGATCTCCAAAAGATTCCAAATATTTTTATACACGTTCTTTTCTTCCAAATCAAAATCCGAACTTTACCATGTCAAATTATTATTCGTCCATGATAAACCGTGAGAAAAGAAAGGCCAAAAGAAACAGAGTAATCAGAACACTTGTATTGCTATTTTTCATCGGAATTGCAGTTCTGGCCTATGCTGCATACAGCATGCTTTATAAAGCCAATGTTTGGCTCAACAACAAGGAATCAGTAAGTCTCGATATCCGCTCCGGCTCTGACTGGGATGACGTTAAAGGATTCATGTATACCAATGGACTTATTGTTCAACGTAACACCTTTGAATGGGTGGCAAAACTCATGAAATATCCTGATCATGTGAAACCTGGTCATTATGTAATAACCAGCGGAATGAACAACAGGGAACTAATTTCGAAACTCCGTTCCGGAAGGCAGGATCCTGTTAAACTGGTTTTCAATAATATCCGAACAAAGGAGGACCTGGCTGGTCACATAGCTTCGCAAATTGAAGCTGATTCAGCATCTCTCATTAAATTGCTGAGTGACTCCGCATATGTTTCCGGTTTTGGATTCAGGCCATCCAATATACTTACCATGTTCATCCCGAACACCTATGCTGTATACTGGAACATCACTCCAGCCAAGTTCATGGAACGAATGCACAAGGAATACAACAACTTCTGGAATGCAAGCAGGGTTCAAAAACTTGATAATATTAAGTTGTCAAGACTTGAAGTAATGACACTTGCCTCCATTGTTGAGAAAGAATCAAATAAAAACGATGAGAAGCCTGATATTGCTGGCGTTTACATGAACCGACTGAAACAAAACTGGCTGTTACAGGCTGATCCCACACTTGTATTTGCACTTGGCGACTTTACCATAAAACGGGTTCTGAATGTCTACAAGAAAATTGACTCCCCATACAATACCTATATGTATATCGGACTGCCTCCGGGACCTATCTGTATGCCTTCAGTTGCCTCAATAGATGCCGTTCTAAACTACAGGCAGCACAATTACATGTATTTCTGTGCGAGGGAAGACTTTTCAGGATATCACAATTTTGCTGTTAATCAGCAGGAACATGAGCTCAATGCCCGCCGCTATCAGGAAGCCCTGAACAAGCAGGGTATTATGAAATAGTCTTTCAAAAACCACTCTGGCCTTGCGCGCTTACCTTGTTTTCATTTTCCTTACTATATTCATTCTGCAGCCTCACAGGATAGTTGCACAAGACACTATTACTGCAAAAAACAGCCAATCAGCATGCAATCCCAAACTGAACTGGTTGATTGCCTCTGAATCAGTTGTAGGGGCTACCTGCCTTACCGGACTATACAGTCTGTGGTACAGTAAATACCCCAGATCTTCATTCCATCTTATAAATGACAACAAGGAATGGAGAGGAATGGACAAATTCGGACACACCATGACTTCCTACTATATGGGGAAGCTTGGTTATGAAAGCCTGAAATGGGGTGGCCTGAATCAAAGAAAAGCGCTGTGGTACGGTGGATTCTACGGCTTTGCATATCTGGGATGTGTTGAGTTTTTTGATGGACTCTCAAAGGAATGGGGAGCTTCACCTGGAGATATAGCTGCAAATACACTGGGAACAGCATTATTTATCGGACAGCAGTTGGCCTGGAATGATCAGAAAATAATTTTGAAATGGTCATTCCATCTATCGGATATGGCTCAGTACAACCATGATCAGATGGGGCAGAGTGTAGCAGAACGAATGCTCAAGGATTATAATGGACAAACCTACTGGCTTTCTGTGAATCTGGCAGGCATCAGTAATTATGAGAGAATATTTCCACCCTGGCTCAACCTTGCATTTGGATATGGCGCTGATGGAATGACGGGTGCAAACTCCAATCCTGATGAAATCAATGGAAATCCCCTGCCCTATTTTAAAAGATACTCACAGTTCTATATTTCTCCTGACATAGACCTGAGCCACATCAGGACGCGTTCAAAAACCTTGCGACTGGTATTAAATGCTGTTGGATTTATCAAAATCCCCATGCCGGCACTCGAGTGGAGCCAGAATAAACTGAAAGGCCATCTGCTCTATTTCTAAATTCACTGCTGCCTATACTAATTCCGTTTCCTTTGAGTTAAATTCTATACCTCAATACTGAAATTATGCGCGAAAGTAAAATAATCAAAATAGCTCTATCCCTTATAGTAGTCCTTGCATTTGAGTCAGGGCTTCATGCTCAGTATACAGGCTTAAGGAGTCAAATTTCTGAAATTATAAAAGACAAAAAGGCTGATGTAGGAGTAGGTATCAAGTGCATTGAAACCGGTGATACCTTGTTTATTAATGGCAACAAGCATTATGCTATGCAATCGGTGTTTAAATTTCATTTGTCGCTGGCATTCCTGAAACAGGTAGAACTTGGGAAATATAAACTTTCTGATTCCATTCGGATACAAAAAAGTGATCTGCGGGAGGATACCTGGAGTCCTATGAGAGATAAGTATCCCGATGGAGATGTAAGTTTACCGTTGTCAGAAATTATTCGATATACTGTGTCGGAAAGTGACAATAACGGCTGCGATTTATTTTTCCGCTTACTCGGAGGACCTGTAAAGGTTGAAGAGTTCATTAAAAATGAGGGAATTTCTGAGATTTCTATCAAAGCGAATGAAGCAGAAATGCATACCGACCGAAAAATCCCATTTTCAAACTGGACTTCTACGCAGGCTACGATACAGCTGCTTGAGAAGTTTTATCAGGGAAATATTCTGAATGATAGTTTAACTGCATTTGTTTGGAAATGCATGGCAGAATCTACAACCGGACTTTCCCGCATACATGGACTGTTACCGGAAGGTTCTGTAGTAGCCCATAAATCAGGTTCCTCAGGACGTGCTGATGATGGAATTACTGATACCTGCAATGACATTGGAATAATCTGCCTGCCGGATGGGAGGCATCTGGCAATAGTGGTTTTTGTTGCCAATTCATCTGAAGAAAGCTCAGTAAATGAAGAGATAATAGCACGAATTGCAAAGGCTGCCTGGGATAACTCAGGCAAACCTTAATCCGTCACAAGGATCAAATCTCCGAAAGTATTCTGCTAAACGTTAAAGCGAATGTGAAGAATATCACCATCCCCAACGACATAATTCTTGCCTTCAACGAAAAGCTTACCGGCTTCACGGCAGGCATGTTCAGTTTTATAGGTCATGAAATCATTATATTTCATCACCTCAGCACGTATGAAGCCTCTTTCAAGGTCAGAATGGATAACACCGGCAGCCTGAGGGGCAGTCATTCCTTTATGAATGGTCCAGGCACGAACCTCCTTAGGACCTGCTGTGAAAAATGACTGAAGGTTAAGAAGTCTGTAACCAGAGCTTACGACTTTGTTTACTCCGGGTTCTGAAAGGCCGGCATCGGAGAGGAAGACAGCCCTGTCATTAGGGTCTTCCAGTTCAGCTATTTCTGATTCGAGCTCAGCTGCAATCATCAGAACCTCTGCATTCTCATCCTTAACTGCTTCCATAAATGCCTTTGAATAAGCATTTCCTGTGGCAGCTGAAGAATCATCTACATTGCAAACATAAATTACCGGCTTATCAGTAATCAGGAACATATCTGCAATATGCTTGCGGTCTTCCTCATGAACAGGTGCAGTGCGGGCTGGCTTGAATTCTTCAAGATGGGATTTGTAAATCTGCAATATCTCCATCACCTTGCGGGCATCCTTATCTCCAACCTTTACGAGCTTATCGGTTCTTTGAATCTTGCGCTCAACCATTCCAAGATCACGGATGCAGAGCTCAAGGTCAACAATCTCCTTATCCCTTACAGGATTCACCGAACCTTCGATATGGGGTACTGTGTTGCTGTCGAAACAACGAATTACATGAATAAGGGCATCTGTTTGCTGGATATCAGCAAGAAAACGGCTTGAACCACTGTCGGCTTGTCCGGAACCTTTCGTCAATCCCGGAATATCAACCAGATCAACAGTTGCAAAAACAACCCTTGCTGAATGAATCAATCCGTCGATAGCCAGAAGACGTGAATCGGGCACGTTAATCTGTCCGATATTGGCTTTCTGCACTCCTGATTGAGTTTGAACTTTAGTATTGGCGACACAATTGAACAAGGTAGTTTTACCTGTATTTGACAGCCCGATGATCCCACATTTTAGTCCCATGCAATTCTATATTTGCAGCAAAGGTACTAACTAGATAAGGAAGAATCAAAAAGAGAATGGAATCAGTCCTTTATTAGAGTCAATTACACGACGGAAAAATGATTATTGAATACTGATAATCATCAGATAATAGGCTCATTTAAATCCGGCTTCTATTGGATTTTCAATAATCAGCAATTCCTTAATGCTTAATCAGATCAAGACCATATACCTCATCCACATACCTGAAATACCAGTAAATTCTACTGTACACCTCTTCACCGTAATCCTCACTGCTATTGAACTGAATGTAATTATCAATAACAGAATCATACCTGGAAGATGTGAAATATGAATTCCACTTCAGGACGCCGCTAGTAGCCTCAGTTTTATAATAGGAAGCAGATCTTTCAAGTGAAGGAGAGCGGTGTGTAAGAAGCCAGGTCTCGAATCCCGGATCTATAATCAGAACATCGTATATAGTAGTATCATTCTCAATTTCTGTAATATTCAATTGAGAATCCTGAGTTTGGCCATACGAATTGCTCGTAGCAGCTATCATAAAGCAAATCAGTGCTATAAAGCAAACTACGTTTCTTTTCATACCGTTTATCTTAGCAATTACAATTTCAATACTAAGTTACTGCTAAAAAAGCAGTTTAATAGAATGAAATGGTAATATATATGTCAGTATTCCGGCCCTTATCGTCACTGCAGGAAATCTTTAATCTGCCCGGCTGTGGAGTGAAGAAGACCTTCTCTTCTTGCAGTGATTCCTTGTAAAACCGGTTATTCAGGTACCAATAGACCCTGGAAACATCGGCGGAGGCGTTGCAGGAAAGTTGAAGCTGCTGCTTTGACTTTTCATAGAGGATATATTCCTTGCCATCCACAAGGGAGGTGATAATAGGTTTATCACTCTTTTCAATCCTTGAGCATGTTGGATTATGGGGTGGAATCTTCTTGTACGACACCTGCTGCTCTTCATAATATGAAATCAATGCAGGTGAAAGATTAGGATAGAAATCCGTTCTGTAACCGGATTCCGGCAGACAAGCCCTGCAATAGGAAACCTGTCCAGATGCATCTGTAAGAACCTCAATTTTATGGTTACATTTCATATTGGGTGAAATGGAAGGAATATAATCATCCATTACCTGGTTTTCACAAAATTCGGAGGGTGGCAGCCCTGATTCAGGACACACAAGTCTGAAATCAATACCCGATGGCTTTCGGAACCAATCGGGCTGACTTACCGAACATAATGTGTTGAATATCCTGAAAAGGATGGGGGCCGCAGATTCAGAACCTGAAAGGTCCGGGATTCCGGATCCATCAAAATTACCAACCCACACACCAACAGTATAATCCGGATTATAACCAATACTCCATCCATCTCTTCTGCCATAGGAAGTTCCTGTTTTCCAGGCAATATGCGGAAGATGCTTGCTGCTTTCAAAACTATTGGGCAAATCAGGTCGTCGGAGATTAGTCAGCATTTCTGTTACCATCCATGCTGATTCAGCTGTAAACAAGGTATCCACAGCATTCCGGCCATTTTGTTTTACATACTGCAGTTGCCTGTAGATGCCCTGATTTGCCAGACAAGAATAGAAATTTGTCAGCTCCGACAGAGTAACCCCACAACCGCCAAGCACAACAGACAATCCAAGGGATTTCTTGCGTTGCTCTATCCAGTTCAAACCTCCTTTTGACAGCTTTTCGATGAAAAGTGAAACTCCTATCCTGTTCGCCAGATCTACGGCTGGAATATTCAGTGAGAGAGCCAGAGCCTGAGATGCCGGCAATGTTCCCCTGTAGGTTTCATCATAATTACCCGGCTTGTACCCATTGAAATCCTGAGGGACATCATAGAGCATAGTCCTGGGGGTAATCACACCCTTATCAATGGCAAGTCCATACAGAAAGGGTTTCAGAGCGCTTCCGGGTGAACGAAGTGCCGAGCAGCCATTAACCTGTCCCAGATATTGATTCTCATTGAAGGAAGCAGATCCTGCATAGGCAATCACAGCATTCGAATGGTTGTCCAGAACCACGATAGCTCCATTTGTGATTCCTCCAGCCCTGAGTCTGTTAATTTCTGAACTGAGAACCATTTCAATTTCCTTTTGGACATTCTGATTGATGTAGGTATGGATAATTGATTGATCAGGGAACTTTCGATGCAGTTCAATTGCAAAATGCGGAACAAGGGCAGGCGCCGGAAGTCGTTGCACATTCAATGGCTCCCTGATTGCCATGGAGAGATCATCGGAGTTAAAATAGCCTCTGCCGGCTAAGGTGGTGAGCCAGTAGTTTCGCTCTTTCCTGATTCTGTCGTTGTTCATTCCCAACCTTAGATGCCTGGGGTTATTGGGAATAATTGCCAGTGTTGTAACCTGTGCCGGACTCAGGGTTTGAGGTGCCTGTCCGAAGTACAGGTATGAAGCTGCCTTGATTCCTTCTATATTGCCTCCGTAAGGCAATAAGTTAAGGTATAACTCAAGTATCTCATCCTTGGAGTTATGAAATTCAAGCTGCAGGGCCCTGAACATTTCAATCAGTTTGCTGATATGGGTTCTTTCCCTTCTCTCATACAGCCTTACAACCTGCATGCTGATCGTAGAAGCACCTGAAACCCTTTCCCCCTTGCTGACATTCTGCCACACAGCCCTGAGCACTGCAAATGGATTTACGCCCGGGTGATATCGATACCAGCGATCTTCCTTACGGATGATAGTCTTGATCAACAATGGACTAACCTCCTTCAACGAGCATTGCATTCTCCATTTCTGATCAGCTGAGAGAAAGGCATGGAGCAACTTTTCGTCCTTGTCGAGTATAAGCTGAGAATATTGAACCTTTGGACGGAAAGGAAAAATTAAGTCGAGGCTGATAAATACTGCGAAAATGATAAGCAGGGAAAGAATAAAAACCCTCCAAAATTTAGGCAATGCCTTGAATTTAAGCCGGAGAGCTAGAAGCAAGGATTTGAAACGGGAAAACTGGAGAAAGAGATTGAATCCTTTCATTCGAAACGAAAGATAATCAGTTACTTATGAATACAAATATCAGTATCTGGCTCTGATTATGCCTTCCCCGGCTGTAATGGAACCAATTTTGGAAGCCCTGAGAACGCCCTTCGCCTTGAGGCTACCAAGGAGAGAATCAGAGAATTCAGAAGGAACTGAAATAAGCAAACCTCCTGATGTTTGAGCATCACAGAACATATACCGCTGAATTTCATCAAGGTCTGCATCCCAGTCAATCCATTTGGAATAGTACTCAAGATTCCCTTTTGTCCCACCTGAAACAGCGCCTTTTTGAGCAAAATCATAGATGGATTCCATAAATGGAACTTGCCGGAAAAACACCTCCGCTCCTACCTTGCTGCCTTTGGTGATTTCACTCAAATGCCCCATGAGTCCAAAGCCTGTTACATCGGTACATGCATTTACCGGAAAATCAGCAAGCACTTCAGCTGCTGCCCGGTTGAGGGTTTTCATACTGAGAATTGCCTCATCCCTGGCTTGATCAGAGGCTATCTCTTTACGAATTGCCGTAGAGATAATTCCTGTACCAATTGCCTTTGTCAGGATGAGATCATCGCCTACCCTTGCATTGTTATTAGTCAGTATTCTTGATGGGTCGACGATTCCTGTAACAGTCATCCCAAATTTGGGCTCCTCATCGTCAATGCTATGTCCGCCAACCACACAAATTCCAGCTTCTGCAGCTTTATCCGATGCCCCTTTCAGTATTTGCTCCAGGACAGCGCCGGAGAGTTTCTTTGAAGGAAAAGCAACTATATTGAGAGCGAACAAAGGCCGAGCGCCCATAGCATAGATATCACTTATGGCATTGGTTGCAGCAATAGATCCAAAATCGTAGGGATCATCCACGATGGGTGTAAAAAAATCGACGGTTTGAACTATTGCCTGATTATCATTAATCCTATATACAGCTGCATCATCAGAGCTTTCGGTTCCTACCAGAAGAGCAGGATCGTTACCGATAGGCAATGAGGCGAGTATTTTCTCCAGATACTGTGGCCTGAGTTTGCAGCCACAACCCATACCATGGGAAAAATGGGTGAGTTTTACTTCTGAATCACTTTTATTATCCTGAGTCATCCTTAAAATATTTTATTGGTAAAATCAAGAATCGCCAATGCATTCTCCTGCATATCCGACGATTCCAGCGTAAGATCAAACTGTTCTTTCACCGGCCTTTTCATTAAAGCATGTGAATAGCTTTTATCATAGTACTCCAATGTCAGTGAAACCACCTGTTCATAATCATCATTAATCAGAGCCTGATGGGCAATTTTATTGTTATGCAGTCCCATTTCATCCCGAATATTCAGAAGAGACTTCATCAGCAATGCCTTATCATGAGTGGCATATTCTTCAACAATTCTCTTCAGTCTGATTTCTCTGGGAACCTTAATATGAATAAGCGTAGAATCATGCATTGCCTTGAAAAAAGTATCCGGCAAAAAGACAGAGCCAATTCTGGTACTTTCATGTTCCGCCCAGACTATCCTGCTCATATCCATATCCTTCCAGCAATCAAACAAATTATTTTCAAACTGTTCAGTGGAGGGTTGTAAGAACTGTCCCAGATGGCCAAAAGCAGAGCCTTTATGGTTTGCCATACCCTCAAGATCAATCACCTGCTGACCCATTTCTGAAAGGATCCTGAGTATTTCGGTTTTACCGGATCCTGTATGGCCTCCCAGTAAAACCAGTTTGGAAGGCTTTTCGAATGATGCCCTGATATATTTCCTATAAGCCTTGTATCCACCCTCCAATAAGTAGATGGTATAGCCAAGCTTCTCGAAAAACCAGGCCATGCTTTCACTTCTCATCCCACCACGCCAGCAATGGAGGAGAATTTCCTTACCGGCAACTATTTTCTCTACCTCCTGAATAAAAGGAACAAACTTCACGCCCACGAATTCCAGCCCTTGCTTGACAGCAATCTCCCGGCCTGATTGAACATACAGTGTTCCGATTACTGACCTTTCCTCATCAGTAAATAATGGAAGGTTAAATGCCCTGCAGATATGCCCTTTCGCATATTCTGCCGGAGAACGAACATCCAATACAGGTATATTGGCAGCTTTGGCAATAAATTGTTCTGGTCCTAAGATTTCCGGCATCTGACACTCCTCTCTTTCATTCTTAGCAAAGTAATTTCATGTCTCCAATCAATACCATGATAACAGGGAAACTTCCCATAAATTGCGATAGCATTAATCAATTTCAAGAACTTCAATTTTATTATCAAGATACACCAGGAACTTTCTGATTTTCTCATATCCCATGCGACCAAGTTCCTCTCCATAACCATTGAGCTGACGGGCATGAGCTTCTTTGGGCTGCCCGGTTTTGTACTCAATGATTGCTACTTCCGAATCAAGCCATACAACGCGGTCGGGACGGAATATCTTAGCTTCCGGTGTAAGTATTTCTGCTTCATTCCTGCATTTTATTCCAACGGTAAAATAAGGTCTGAGGAAAGGATGATCTACCATTGCACTGAGCTGTGCCCTCAAATCAGAAGCATGCTTACCGTCAAGGTCATAGCTCTGAGCAATCTTTTCAAGTGCAGGCTCCAGGTCAGATGAATCCCTGACGAGAGCAAGTGTATCGTGCACCAGACTCCCCCATTCGACTGAATCATAGCTGGTATCTGTGCTCCAGCCAATTGGTGCACGTTTTGCAATCAATATCCTGTTTTGCCATGCTGCTGATATCATGGAACCAACAATTTCACCGCTCGGGGAATCCCCTTTATCAGCACGGGAATTTTTGAGATTTTCACCAAATACAACTGCAGTGCCTTCATTTCTGTATTCCAGCGTGGATTGCATAATAAAGTTGGATAGCAATCCCTGCAGATTCACTGACTCAGATTTCGAACTCCCAGCTTGTCTGGTAATAATGTAAAGCCTGTCGCTGGCACGGGTAAATGCTACATAAATAAGGTTAAGCATGTCGAGCAGCGACTTGTTGCGTTCATCCTGATATTCTTCAGGATATCCAACTGTTTCCAGCTCGGAGGATGTTCCCAGCAGCGCTACAGGCAGTCCTTTCAATGCTTCATGGGTTGGTTCAACCCAAATATGATTCCTGGTATTTTTTTGATTATCTGTTGCAAAAGGCCAGATTACAACAGGAAACTCCAAACCCTTGGATTTGTGAATGGTCATTATCCTGACGGCATCCACTCCTTCCGGGACTACTACAGATAACTTATCCTTTTTCTCTTCCCATGCTTCCAACAAATCGGCAAGCTGGTTTATTCCTGTGGATGAACATTTGCTAACAAATTCAAGGAAAAACTGGACATATGGGTCATAGGGACCTTCATGCAGTCCAAATATCCTTACCAATTCTTCACATAAATCATAAATAGTGAGTCCAAGCAATCTGCCCGGCTCGAAACTGAAACCAGAATCCTGCAGGAAGTGGACAGCTGCCTTATTTTTTGCATATGATCCTATTTCAAAATTTGAAACCGGCAGAGCCCCTCTTTGCTGAAGGAAAATCAGCAAGGCAGCTGCGGATACCTCATCCTGAGGTGTATTGAGCAAGCGGAGAGCAGAAACCAAAAGGTTAACCTCAGGGGAAACGGATAGCAGCAATGCTTCCGCGGAGATCACACTAATCCCCTCACCCATCAGAAACCGGGCAATCAGGCTTCCCTGCAGGTTCGAGCGAGTCAGGACAACCAGGTCATTCAAGCAATAACCATCAGCAAGAAGAGAATCTATCAATCCTCTTATTCTCATAAAATTCAGTTCCCTGGCTTCTTCCTGACCATTGTATTCCAGAAAGTCGATAGTTACACTGCCACCCTTTTTACCAGGGAGTGAGGCTTGCTCAACGTCTGCATATATCGGTCTGAGTGCCGGAGGCAGGATATCAGCTATAAACCGGAAGAATGCATTATTGAAGTTAATTACTCCTGGTAAGGAACGGAAGTTATTTTGAAGAAGTTCCTGCTTAAAATTCCTTTCCAAAGCAAAAGCTGCTTCTCCAAATACTTCCCTGTCGAAGGATGCAGGCAAGGAAGGCAGCAACATGAACTGCTCCACTTCACCATTGCGGAAGCGGTATATAGCCTGTTTTCCATCACCAACTACCAGGTTGAAGTTGTCAGTTGCAAGGGAGTCAGTGAGCAAGGGGAGCAAATTCTTCCACTGAAGTTCTGAAGTATCCTGAAATTCATCGATCAGGTAATTCCTGTATTTTTCGCCTGTCCTTTCATAGATAAAAGGCACAGGCTCATTCATAATTATATCAGTAATGAGTTTATTGAATTCTGAGACGTGCAGGATTCTTCTTTCTGTTTTAATATCATTCAGTTCTTTCTCAAGTGCACTAATAACTCCCAATTGAAAAATCTGTCTCGAAACCATGCCTAGGAGAGAATAGCCAGTAAGATTTCTATCTATTTCTCCAGCTATCTCCTGATAAAACTCTGCTAGTTGTGATTGAATTGCAATAATGGCATTCTTCTGATCAACTTCAGCCTTTGCAGCAAACCAGCTACCATGTTCAACAGTAGTCAGAACCCTTGAATTCGGAGCTCCAATTTTCACATTGTAAATATTATTGAAGTAAACTCCGATCCCGGATTTTCCATAAAAAAAGGACTCCAGGTTAATACCATTGGAACGAATAAGATCAAGTGCTTTCCCGGCAGGCACACTTAAACGTGACTCAAAGCTTTTCCGGAAACTTTTGATTGATTTTACAATAGACAAAATATCAGAGGGAGAAATGAGTTTCAATTTCCCTGAAACCGCATATCCATCCTCCGAAAACAGGTAGCCTCCGACGGTCTTAAAGTCGGATTCTATGTGCCAGTTCTTCTCATCTTCAGCCTTTGACTCAGTAAATTCGAGCAATATCCGGGTGATTTCATCATCAAGTCCGGCTTTAGCTATCAGTCGATCTACTGCCTCATCAAGCAGGACATCCTTATCCATTTCTATCTCGAAATCGACAGGAAGATGAAGGTCATTGGCAAAGGTTCTGATAATCCTGGAAACGAAGCTGTCAATTGTCCTGACTGAAAAATCATCATAGCTGTGCAGGAGAGTCCTGAGCACTTCCTGAGATTTTTCTACAATCTCCGGCTTTGAATATCCCGTTTTTTGGGATAATCCATCCCACATATTCTTAATTGTGGATGAATTAGGATAAAGATCAGGTGCAGAAAGGTGAACCAGGCTCTGGACCACCCTTTGCTTCATTTCATTTGCAGCTTTATTTGTAAACGTTATTGCCAGAATATGCCTGAAATACGATGGTGATTTCAGGGCAAGAGCAATGTACTCACGAACCAGGGTAAAGGTTTTACCTGAGCCCGCAGAGGATTTATATACAACAAACTTATCCATACCATTCCAAACTTCTAAAATAGATATTTCCCTCCAATTACAGGCATAAAAAAAGCCCCGAAAGGGGCTGGAATTCTATATAAGGATAAGGGTCTATTCAGCGAAAATCAATCTCACTACAGGTCCTGAAGGACGTTCAGAGGCAGGTCCGCCACCCTGTTCAGGGGAAGCTGTCAATTCGAGGGTATATGTTCCTTCCAGGTTTGTTGATTTTGCCAGACGGAGTTCAAGAACGCTTGCTTTATCTACTGAGATCATCTCACCGGAAGTTCCTTTTCTGAGAGTCATTGAAACCAGTCCGCCTTCCTGCTGCTTGTCGACGAACAGAGTACGAATCAGGGAATCAATGATAGTATGCACAGAGGCTTCAAGTTTTGCAAGTTCCAGACTGGCTTCTGCTTCAAGATTCCTCATTCCGGTTGTGATTTCTGAAGATGCAAGAAACTGATCGGAAGTAACCTTTCCAGTGTTGAATGGAATATCATCAACATATTGTTCAGTTTCATTGGAAACCTTGTATTGTGAAACCAACAAGCCTGTGCTGAAAGGAATATCATCAACATACTTTTCTTCCTTCGATAATGCTAACTGATCATTTGCAATGAGGGCAGTATTGAATGGAATATCGTCAACATATTCTTCATTTCCCAGAGTGCGATTTGCAGCCATTGAGCTCTGTTCAGCCTGATAAGCCAAAGCAATGGTGTTAGTACTGAATGGAATATCATCTACATAGGATTCTGCGGCAAGATTTGTTGAGTTCATTGCGGCATATGAGATGGCTGATTGGGCAATTTCTCCGGTGTTAAATGGAATGTCATTCACGAATGACTCGTCGGTTAGTTTGTTAGCGCTCAATGCTTCAATTGAGTTTGCAGATCTGGCTATAACAGATGTATTGAATGGGATATCATTAACATAGCTTTCGTCGGACAGAACAAAAGAAGCAGAATTGATTTCTGCTTCCAGTGGGTTCATCATTGACAAAAAGCTTAGGACGGTTATGATGCTTAAAATTTTCATGGCTATATAATTTGGTATTGGATTCTATTATTTATTGTTTGTGAACGAGCATATGACGAGGACATTTCAGATAAGTTACATTTCCTTAATTAAGTAATCCAATACCCTGATTTTCAATACTATTATATGAATTTCAATTAATACAATGCACACAATACACAGCTAAACCCAATCCCTGGATTCACTGATCACAATCTAAACATGAATAAAATGCTTGAGCTGCTGGAGCTAAAATGGGGCTGATGACAGAACTACTTTACGGCTTTTTCTTTTCGTTGCCGGTGAAATAATTCCCTGAGGTTATCAAACTCCTTCCTGTATAGGATTCCGACTCCCTGCGTATAGGGCGATTGTCCGGTATACAAATCAAGTGCAGTATTGGTGCGATTAAAAGCCTTCACCCTGAATCGGCCGTCCTCGGTAATTTTCACTTCAACATTCACGTCTCCAATCCACTGGTTAGAGTTGGGATTGCTTGCGGCTGCTGTAGTGGAACTCATACCGAAAGTGCCATCAATTACAACACGATCATTAAAAAGCTGAGTAGACAACGCTAATTCCAATTCCTGAGCAGTCATCTGATCACCGGGGCGGTAGTTTACTCCTATATCAAAATCCTTGGATATCTGCGACAGCCAGTTATTAAGCTGTCCGCTCAGGAACCCGAATGAACTGAAACCAATGCCACTGGTATTGATTCCTGTGTTTTCAGAGGCAGAAGTAAAGCTGTTCAGTACCAGCAGTGAAATCATCTGTTGGTTCATGGCCACAGTATTTGCAGTATCAATGGCTCCATAAACAAGACGCTGCATCTCGGCATCAGCCTCTGGCATTGCGATACTAAAATGAATATCTGGATTGTAGAGGCTATTGCTCAATGAAATGATACAGTCAACCGGAACTCGTCTCGAAGCCATTTCAGGTGGCACGGAGCTCAATCCATTCAGATTGGTTTTGATCTTATAAACGGCTTGTAGGTTAATATCTGCATCATAGGGACTTCCATTGAAAATAATGGTGCTGCCTTTCCTGATTTCAAAGGTGCGGCTGAAGATATCCTGAAGATTAAACAGGAAAGATCCCTTATCCATGACATACTGTCCATGCATGGTATATTCACCCCGGGTATCTATACCCATATCTATCAATCCATCTCCCTTAACCTTTATATTTCCCATTCGGTAGGGAAGGATAATTTCAATGGCGGCATCTCTTGTAACATCGAGCCCAAGTTTCAGATTAAGATTTGAGGGTGCTTTAGGAGCGGAATAGAAATCCTCAGGTGATTGATCTTTGACTACATAGCGGATATAGTCATTATCAGAAATATTTACAGAATAATTAATGGGAATGAATACTTCGGTTCCTTTTACAGATTTTGCCTTTACATCAAGAACCAAATCATCGATAGGGCCTGTAAGTTTCATGGTACCCTGGGCCCTTGCTCTTCCATAGTACATTTCCTCCTGGGAGAATGTAGTATTCAAGACTGAAAGTCCGTTGGAAACGACATCGATATCCAGATTCCAGTCATCGAAAGCCTTATGATGAATATTACCACTGGCCATACCGGTATTCCCAAGTGAATCGGCCAGTTTAATATCCTTGAACCACATCAGGTCCTTGTCAAAGTTAAAATCCCCTGTGAAAGAATAGGTAGCCCTGAGATAGTCGATCATCATTTCGGATCTCATAAGTTTTACAGAGCCTTTGATAACAGGATTAGCGAAGTCGCCGGTAAGAGTCAGGTCGCCGGAAGCCCAGCCTTTCATTCGGGAGAAAAGATCTGTGAAGAAGGGCTGCAATGCCTTTATCTTTACATTATCAACATTCACCAAAAGGTCGAAGTTATCATGTGGGCGATCCATATAAATTGAACCCCTGGCTTTGATTGGATAGTGCAATCCGGCTGTCCCATGATAGGCAATTCTGGTATCGAGATCAATTGCCTTATCCTGATTGTCCCAGGTACTGTTGATTTCTGCATCACCCAGAAACTCATGATTGAATCCCAAAGCATCCACAATCAGCGATGCACGTATTAAAGGTATATTATACAAATCAGCCAGTGAAAGCTTGCCATTCAGCTTACCATCGAAATCAATGCCCCAGGCGGCAGTTATCATATCAAACTGGGAGATATTGAAGTCCTTGAAATTAAATTCCAGCTGGTCGAGGGGGTCCTTTGAAATTGTTCCATCGGCAGTGATTGCCTGATTCCTGCTCTCAATCCGGAATTTACTGATCTCAAAGGATGCGGAATCAATTGAAACATGACTCCCGGAAGCAATTGTCCATACAGTATCATTAACCAGCAATCTTGATGAATCAATTGTGATTTCCAGGACAGGATAATCAGAGAAGGAGATTACACCACCAAGATTTGCTTTATTGTAGTCGGCAGTATCAAAATCGTTCCAACTGATTTTAAATTTCACGGAGTCGTTTTTGGCAACTGAATTCAAACTGACCTGCTCAATCCTGGCATCAGTTGGTTCAGGCTTTGGTTTGCCGGACAAATCGACTGATGAGCAATTCATCACCAGGTTCAATTGCTGGTCAAGGGAAGAGCCTCTCAGCATCCAGTCGTGAAATGACATGCCATTCAGAATTATCAACGGAGAGCGTCCGTTAACATTCACCAGACCGGCAACCGGATCAAATCCACCCGATACAACAGTATTTGGATCTACCTGAAGGGACGGGACGAAAATAGAGGTCAGTGGCTTGGTATTCTTCAACTGGATGGTATAATCGAAGCTTCCTTTTTGAGTTCTTTGATTTTGAGGTGAAACCAGTGCCAGTCCCGGCAGATAGTCAGTAAACACAAAGGTGAGGTATTCTGACAGGTCATCAAAGGTATAGCTGCCTGAAAAGACTGCATCAGCGAAGTCACTTGACAGCACCATCCTCTTCTGTGTTCCCTGTAATTGTGAAGTTTGAAGTCTCAATTCCTTCATATTCAAAAATTTACCAGCTTCATAATAACTGGTTTTTTCAAATATAAGAGAGCCCAGAAGATTATCCAGGGTGTTACCCTTGAAGTTAAGATTCATATGTGTGGAAAGGCAGGAAGTAGAATCCCTGTCCCAGAGATGCAGCCGGGTAAGCAGTGCATTTTCGAGCTCAGCTTTAAAATCGAATGCCGGGAGTGAATCAGAAAAGTCCACACTGCCATTAAAGTCAAGATTAGCAAGTTGATCTTTCAGATTCAGGACACCATCAAATTTCTTATTCTTAAAGTTACCATCTACTTTAATGCTGTTGAGGCTATTCCCCATTAACTGAAAGTTACTGATATTGCCATTCACAGTAAGGTCAGCATTGGAAGCAGAAAAACCTTTCCCATTAATTTCAGCATCCATGCTGAATGCTCCAATTTGTTTCAGGTTGAATACTTTACCCAGATCAAATTCTGAAGCCTGAATGCGGCCTTTGTATTCAATGATCTTTTCCTGGCGGTTATTGGTTAGGAGAATATCCGTGGCAATATTTCCAGCATCGGTGAGGAAAGTGGCATTTGAAACAAAATCATTGTAAAAGCCGGTGAACTTTCCTTTAATAATAATACTGCCAAGGCGGGTTGCTTCTACTGGCAGATTAATATGCTTGCCACGCCCGGATCCGGGCAGGGTGAAAGCCTCCACATCACCGGCATTGCTTCTGAATTCATCAATTTTAAGGTGAATGAAGGTTTCTTCAATATACGGCAAGCCTGTCATTCTGATGGTCCCCTTGAACAGGGTTCCGGTGCCGAATCCTATCAACATTTGCTTCCCGGAAAAGGAAGAGACTGTACCGGCAATTCTTCCGGAAATTGAGAATACATCATTCATTCCTGAAGTTTCGGGAGCGAACGATGTGATATCCTGCATATCCAGGACTGAATTTCGTATATCAGCTTCCATTCTGACAGAATCAACGAAATCATTAAAGGCATTCCATGAGGAATACCTCATAACAAGATTCATTTCGAGTGATGAGGTATTTGTAATGATCTGCAAGCTGTCGGCTGACAGTCCTCTGGGGCTGACCAAAGCATTTGCTTCGAAGTGTTTAAGAAAAAAACCACTTTTCTCCCTTGCCGACAATGAGGCTATACGTGCAAAGACAGAATCTCCTGAAAAACCCAATCCATTAAGTTCCAGATTAAGCTCAGAAAGGCTCAGGTCGCTGTAGTCAATGCCATTTCCGGGAGTAAGGTATCTTTCGTCCTTAAAGGCAAAAATCGAATTTCTGATCAGTATGGAATGTACTTTCAGATCCCAGGGAGTGGAGGCAGTCTTAACACTATCATTGGAAGCAAAATAGTCCAGGATAAACTGTGCATTCAGCTTCCCATCAGACTTACCATATACCAGATTTATTGTAGACTCTTCCAAAAGGAATCTTTGGATATCAATTCTATGTCTTTTTAAACTAATGTGTTTGACATTCACACCGAGGCGATGGAAACTGAGGATTGTTGCATTATTTTTATCCAGGACCGTCAGATCGGTGATATCGAGGCGCAGGAACCAGCTAATGTCAAGTCCTCCGACAACCACCACAGTTCCCAATTTTTCAGAAAGATAGGAAGCAGTTTTTTTTGCGAGATATCCCTGCACGGGCGTGGTGCGGAGAATTGCATACAGAAATATGGGCAGCAGAATTATTGTTGCCAGGCTACCTATTAATATCTGGTATGCTTTTTTGATAATTTTGCAGATTAATTGTTAGAAGAATAATAACGCAAGAAAACGGAATTTCTGTTTTACACTGAACTGAAACCTGAACACCATGCCTCAATATATACTTGGAATTGAATCTTCATGTGATGACACCTCAGCAGCTGTACTGAACCAAACTGTCATGCTGTCGAATGTCATTGCCAGTCAGAAGGTTCATCAGGAATTTGGAGGTGTTGTTCCGGAGCTGGCTTCAAGGGCTCATCAACAGAATATTATTCCAGTTATAGATTTAGCTTTAAAGAATGCAAATGTAAGGAAAGATGAGCTATCAGCGATTGCCTTTACAAGGGGACCAGGCCTTCTTGGGTCACTTCTTGTAGGCACTTCGTTTGCAAAATCCTTTTCTATTGGTTTGGGCATTCCACTTGTTGAAGTTAATCATTTACAGGCACATATTCTTTCCCATTTTATTCTTCGTCCGGGAATTGAAAAGCAAATCCCTGAATTTCCCTTTCTATGCCTTACTGTTTCCGGCGGGCATACCCAGATTGTTCTGGTAAAGGATTTCTTTCAGATGGAAATCATTGGAAACACTATTGATGATGCTGCCGGAGAGGCTTTTGACAAAGCCGCCAAAATCCTGGGTCTGCCCTATCCCGGTGGACCTGTTGTGGACAAGCTTGCCAAAGAGGGGAATCCTGATGCTTTTCGATTTTCAAAGCCTAATATTCCGGGCCTGGATTTCAGCTTTTCAGGACTTAAGACCTCATTTTTGTATTTCCTGAGGGATCATCTCAAGAAGGACCCTTTATTCATGGAAACACATATGAATGACCTCTGTGCCTCAATACAGAGGACCATTGTTGAAATTCTTATTGATAAGCTGGAAAAAGCAAGCCGGGAGACTGGTATTACTCAGATTGCAATAGCAGGTGGGGTTTCAGCAAATTCAGGATTGAGAACTGCAATGGAGAAAAAACAGGCAGAGGGTAAATGGAATGTTTTTATCCCAGAATTTCAATTTACCACTGACAATGCTGCGATGATTGCAGTAGCAGGGTTTTTCAAATTCAAAGCTGGTGAATTTGCTGATCAAAGCATGACACCCTATTCCAGAGGCGGGATGTAAGATGAGTCAGTTTCTCAATCTGTAATAGTTTCTTCATTATTCAATATTTAAAAAAAAATCCCCCTGCTGCTTTCACAACAGGAGGATAAAACTAATGAAATGATATAAAAAGATGATAGGTGGGAAGTTAGGAGTTTGTCTCCGCTGATCTTATCTTTATTTGATTTACAAGGATAACCTATTTGTTCAGATTCTTAAACGGACCGCCGGGAATACAAAATAGCCAGGCAATCAATTTTCCACTCAAACTCTCGAAGGTACTTACCAGTTTAAATGGGATAGGCTAATAATGGATAGGCGGTGTTTACTTGGAAGAGAAACAATACATACACCAGCGAGTCCGTTCAAGGAATCCAAATTCCCATCTAAGCTATTTCCTGTAATTTCAATATTTCACAGAACGTAATTGAAGCCTTTTGCAATGTTATCTCAAACAGCATCCGCACTTCAGCATTGTAAAGTTAAGGACAATACGATCGCTATGAATCACTGAAAACAGGGATTTTAGCAATCTGCACTTATTTAAGGATATTCCGCAAGAATGGGATGAGATTCCGTTTTGCAATTTTTCTAACAGAATCTGAAGAGCTTAAAAAGGAAGGGATTGATGCTATATTGTAGCAAAGAAATCCATTACCCATTGCTTTCTTTCCCTGGCAACTGGAATAAGCATTCCATTGTTCATGATGATTTCACAGGGATTTTTTCGGATACGGGATACATATTCCCTATTCACGAGGAAGGACTGATGAGCACGAATAAAACCAAAAGGCCTGAGTTTTTCCTCATAAAACTTCAGATTATGAGTGTCGGTGCATTTCTCTTCCTTTCCTGAATGATCATGAATAAAGATATCGGTGTAATTCCCATCTGCTTTGCAATATGTAATAGACTCAATATCAATTAATCTGAATTCATTTTGACCAGAAACAAGCAGCTTATTATTCTTGTTAAGGCTATAGTCTGTTATCAGATTGTTCCTGCGTTCCCTGCTTAACATCTGCGACATAGCTCTATCAATTGCTTTCACCAATTCAACAGGATGCACTGGTTTCAGAAGATAGTCGATGGCATGCACCTTGAATGCCTGCAGAGCATAATTATCGAAGGAAGTTATGAAGATCACATGCAAATCAGAAAACGGCAGTCTTTGCAGGAGTTCAAAAGAATTCATATCACCAAGTTCGATATCCATGAAGAGAATATCGAAATCCAATACAGGCAATTGCTCCAATGCTTCCTTACCGGAAAACATTTCAGCAACAACGTTCACATCGGGACAATTCTGAACCAGATTCCTCTTTAGAATATCATGATGAATGGATTCATCGTCAATAATAATGGCATTTATCATCTTAAATCCAACTTAGTGATAAAACAATGTAAAATCTAAATCTGAGTAAATCCTCAAACAAGTTGTTCACTGCAATCCAAGTCATACAAGCAGAGCTGTCAAAAAAAAAGTATTTCACTCTGTAAACAGTCTTATTTAATCAACTCGAAGTATTCCCATGGATGGTTTTCCAATCGGTTCCAGATGCTGTTATAATGAAAACTCATTTTTGGTAAAACTCCCTGCATGTTACGCTGTATATAGTCGTTCATAAAATAATCGAACAATAATTCTGCATGCTTGCGACCTGAGGCGTCAGCCATTTCATAGATATTATCGAGGTCGATGGAATCATTATCATTTGTATAATAGAACTGACCGAAGTCGTAGTCGAGTGAAATTCGTCTGCTGGTATCATCCCTGATGTATCCGCTAAGAAAAAGCAATTGCTTCGACTGAACTGTATTTACACGATTGACTTCCAGCCAGGTATCAAGTGAAACTTCATTTACCCGGAATTGATGAATGAATTCTTCACCTTCATAATCATAACCCGAAACGGAGGAAATGGAATAGTCTTCAACCAGTGACATTTGAGCCATCTGCAGTATCCATCCGGGTTTAGGGGAGGCAAGAAACAGATTGGCTTCCTGATCCATGAATACGTTAAAGGAATAGGATTCCAGTGTTTCTATCAATGAATTCATGAACAGAGTAAGAAAAATGGAATCAGACACATGCTGTACGAATTTACTGGAATAGAAAGCTACAGAATCCTGTTGCTCTGGTGTTGTATACTTTCTGGTATCAATATATGCAGCAGGATTCTCCTTATAAATGAAATCAACAGGTGAAAGCATCAGGGATTCCCCTTTATGCTCATTCAGGAATTTCTTGGCAAGCTTACGCTCCGTGCTGCATGAAAGGCAGGATGCCAGCATGAGCAGAAAAGCAAGCCTGAATAAAACCCTGTTCGACATAAAGTTGACTAAGTATTAAAGAAGTAAACTGCAAAAACGACTCAGGATTCAAATCAAATCCCCAAGTCAGTCAGCATTTGTTTTGTAAATGCAGCACCGTAATTGATACAATCCTGATTTCCCTGGCTATGAGGTGTAAATTTCACGAAAACACCTTCACCAAAGAACTTCAGCTTCAGGTTTACAAGGTTGGTCTCAATCATTTTTGAAGCTTCGCCACTCCAACCGAAAGAACCGAAGGACCCGGCAAGCTTACCCTTGTCACGAAGAGGATTAATGGCTGCAAATAGCTGATAAACAGGCAACAGAATATTCTGATTGATGGTAGGAGAACCAACTATTACCCCGGTGCAATTCATCATGTAATACTCAATCTGCTCATATGACATCTTCTCCAGATCATGAATCTCAATATGCACATTCTCATACTGTCTGACACCTTCAGCTATCATAAGAGCCATATCACGGGTATTGTGATAGGCACTTACAAACGGAATGAAAACCATTGGTTTTTCTCCCAATTTTATAGCCTCGAGTGCCATTTGCTCGGTACGGTCAACATACTTTTGCCAGTGAGTGCGCAGTAAGGGACCATGTCCGGGAAGAACAGCGTTTATTTCCAACAGCCTTATCTTGGCAATGGCCTTCAGCATGAATTTGCTGAATGGCTTAAGAATCACATCAAAATAGTACTTGAAGGCATCATCCCAATATCCAACCTGATCGTCGTACATTCTGCTGTCGCAATAGTGCGATCCAAAAGAATCACAGGTAAACAGCAGTTTATCTTCCTCAAGGTATGAATAGATAGAATCCGGCCAATGGAGGTTTGGAGCCCCGATAATCCTGATTTTCTTGTTTCCGAGGTCCACAATATCTCCATCCTTAACCTGAATATGCGGGAATTCATGTCCCAGCATATTAACGAGATAACGGATAGCATTTCCACTTCCGACAACCTTGGCATTTGGAGCTACAGCCAGAAGCTTTTTGAGTCCGCCTGAATGATCGGGTTCAGTATGATCAACAATAATGTACTCAAGTTCAGAAGGATCGCAGAACCTTTTCAGTTTGGCAAGAAAGGTATCGAAATACTTATCCTTCACCGTTTCGACAACAGCTTTCTTGTCGGCATTAATAAAATAGGAATTATAAGTTGTTCCATAGGGAGTATGCATTACTATATCGAAAGTGACCAGTTCACGATCAAGCACTCCAACCCAGTGGACATCGGGTGATAAGGGCAATGTTTTATGATCCAGCATAGAATATTCTGTTTACAGTTAATGTGAAGTTTTAAAATGCTTATTAGTTTACAAGTTTTAATCTCTTTATGGGTTCAATTCCCCGCAGCTTGCTGCGGGGTCCTTCATTGTTTACGAGTTATCTTAGAACAATGTCATCTGCACAGGTGTTCCATCATCATCGTCGTCGGGAAAATCGGGAGGTGGTTTTATCTCGGATTCATCAATAATGGGAGGTTTTGCATCTGAAGGAACATCTTCTGCCTCAACTTCTGCCTCAACCTCTTCGTCAAGCTCTTCAACTTCTCCTTCAATAGCATCCTCTTCGATTATCTCTTCCTCAATTATCTCATAAGGCAAAGGATCCAGCCATTCAACTGAAAGCACCGGGGCATTACCAAGCTTTTTACCCTTGGCCTTGATTCCCATGAGTTCAACGAAGGATTCCATTTCGAGAACTGCCGGGGTTTCAACAGGTTTCTTCAAGCCCTCATTGTTAAATTCTACTTTCAGAACAGGCCTGAAATCCGGTGAAAAGGAAACCATCCTGATCCCTTCATCATCCGGAAGGAAAGAGGTCTTCTTATCTGTCACTTCAATGAGGAAACGTTTGATGAACCATGCCTCCTTAACGGGATTATGATATACAACCGTGATTGGCTTTGAAGGGATGAATTTTTGAATCAGCACCATATCTTCCTCAAAATGATTGGAAAGATCAAATGACATCAGTCGATATTGTCCTGATTTCATGACTGTCAAAATCCTGTCATCCTGCTTGAATGCTCCAAGGTGCATCCCTCTCTGGTCAGTATTGATTCTCATCACGGTATCGTCATACCAGATATCACGGGCGCCGAGTGTTGAATAGCCTTTCTCAGACTGCAGAATCTTCTTTACCGGATTCTTGCTGAGTATATTACCCTGAGAACTTCTGCCCTTGATAGCAAGTTCGGCGAAATCAAAGTCGAAGGTTAGCTTTTTGAGCCTTGGTTTAGGCTTCAGCATTACGCGAATGACTTCAGCCTCACCGTTTTCATTGGCGGTGAAATAAAGAATCTTCGAACCAGCAGTACCTTTGGTTATGGGGTATTCCTTATCCCTCACTATTCCGGTTACGGCAAAGCGCTTGATATACACGGCACCCATTCGTCCATCCTGATAGACTGCATTGTAAATGGTCCGATCATCGTTTTTCTTGAAAACATCGATGTGAAGGACATTCTTTCCAACAAAAACCTTTTCAGCAACGCGGGTTACGATGAAGGTGCCATCTTCCCTGAAGACAATTATATCATCAATATCAGAGCATTCCCTGACAAACTCATCCTTTTTGAGGCTATAGCCGGCAAAGCCCTCTTCCCTGTTAACATAGAGCTTTTGGGTAGCAGCAGCAACAGCGGCAGCCTCGATTGACTCAAAACTCCTGATTTCTGTTTTACGTTCTTTTCCGGCTGAATACTTTCTCTTGATTTCTTCATAGAAAGCAATGGAATACTCCACGAGATGAGCAAGATGGAACTTTATTTTCCGGATCTCATCCAGCAGGTGCAGAAGTTGCTCTTCAGCTTTCTTGACGTCGAAACGGGTAATATTACTCATTGGCTTATCAATGAGTTTCTTGTAATCCTCGTTTTCAATGGTACGGTAAAATTGCGGGAAGTAAGGCTTGAATAGTTTATTCAGAACCTTGCAGACTGTCTCGAAGGAGTTGGCGTTCTCATATTCAGGGTGCTTATACATGCCCTCCTGGATGAATATCTTCAGTAATGAGCCAAAGAATACCTTTTCCTCAAGCTCACTCAACTGAAATTCCAGTTCATCTTTGAGCAACTGAACCGT
This sequence comes from Bacteroidales bacterium, assembly GCA_016707705.1. GTDB lineage: Bacteria > Bacteroidota > Bacteroidia > Bacteroidales > UBA4417 > UBA4417. The sequence goes on along the minus strand of JADJHD010000014.1, from coordinate 67,984 downwards.
TTGCCATGTTGATATTCTAAGTATTTCAGACACGCCAATAAATACCGGCTTGCCATCCATAATAACGCATGCATTGGGTGATTCGGACCTTTCGCAATAGGTAAAAGCGTAGAGTGCATCTATGGTCTGATCAGGGGAAACTCCCGGCTGCAGATGAATCAGAATTTCGACGGTTCCGGCGGTATTATCATCAATTTTCCGGATCTTGATTTTTCCTTTTTCATTTACAGCGATAATACTGTCAATAAGGTCACCGGTGGTAGTCCCAAACGGAAGTTCATTAATAACAAGGGTCTTCTTATCGAGCTGACTTATCCTGGCGCGGATTCTCACACGTCCACCCCTGAGTCCATCGTTGTATTTCGAGAAATCAGCCAGTCCACCTGTTGGGAAATCAGGCAAAATGGTAAAGTCCTCCCCTTTCAGCACTGAAATGGAGGCATCGATAAGTTCAATAAAGTTATGGGGCAGAATCTTTGAAGCAAGTCCAACGGCAATACCTTCAACGCCCTGAGCCAGAAGCAAAGGAAACTTTACAGGAAGAGTGACAGGTTCCTTATTTCTTCCGTCGTATGACGCCTTCCATTTGGTGACTTTTGGATTAAATGCCACATCGAGGCCAAATTTTGAGAGTCTGGCTTCAATATACCTGGGAGCTGCAGCGCTGTCGCCAGTAAGAATATTTCCCCAGTTTCCCTGGGTATCAATAAGAAGGTCTTTTTGTCCAAGCTGAACCATGGCATCTCCAATGGAGGCATCACCATGGGGATGGTATTTCATTGTATGACCGATTACATTTGCCACTTTATTGTAGCGACCGTCTTCAAGTTCATACATTGAATGCAGGATACGCCTCTGAACAGGTTTCAGACCGTCGAGGACTTCAGGGACAGCTCTTTCCAGAATAACATAGGAAGCATAATCCAGAAACCAGCTCTGGTACATGCCGGGCAGCTGGGTGGTACGATGCAACTCCCCTACTTCTTCAATTTCAGGTTCCGGAAGTTCAACAGCTTCACCATTATCCCCGTTTAATTCGGGGTCTACCTCCTCAAATCCATCATCATGCACTTCATTCTCTTCCATAACAAGGAAAAACTATTGGTAATTATTTAAAGCTATTATGATCAGTTCATTTTTTTAATGGTGATGGAAAGACAGGCCCCATTCAGATTGCTTCCGGATTTCATGCCAATTCATTGCTGAACCTGCAAGGCCTGTCAGTGTTAATACTTCCACAATCGAAGCAGGATGCTCTCTGCAAGCAGGCACAGCAGTGCAAAAACCACGAAGTACTTCCACAGTCGAATACCAAAATTCAATTCTTCAAGAACTTCGTTCACAGGCTTGTGATCTGTTTTCAGAAGGCTGAAATTACCTATTCCCGATTCCTGAGCAAGAGCTTCAAGCTTATCATTATCAAGACATTCCGGATCACTTTCCAATCTATTGTAATTGAATGAGATTCCGCTTATTGTATCTGTAGTTGAAAACAACTGATAATTACCTGCCTTCACAATTTGCCCATTGGTAAATACATTGGTAGCTGCGCCTAAACGCTGCAACTCCGGTATAACCTCAAGATCACCATTTGTCGAACGAATTCTGAACACCTGATCACCGGCCGGCATGGCATGATTGACCCTGATTGCTTCATTTTGTCCGGCAGTATAGTATAATTTCGCCGGTGGACGACTAACCAGGGCTATGTTATAGAAAGCCGGCACAAAAATCGCCTGCCTGGGCAGGTTTGTAAATGTTGGATCAATGGGTACTGACAACTGGAAGACTTGTCCTGACATATATTGTGTCACCGAGAGCATATCATTCCCATTAAGCAGTTTCAGCAGCGACTGAGTTTGAGTCGGCCCCTGAGATTTCATGGGGAATGAGCGGAATATCAGTGGAAGTTCAGTATTCTCAGGCAGTCCATCAGCTGAGCCAGGTTGTTTTTCAAATACATCCCTGAAAACAGGATGCTGCAGATTGAGTTTAACCACTTTGGAATTGGAGGTATCCAGGGATTGGTACAAGGGGCTCGATACTGATGCAAGGAAGCTGTTGCAGGATACCAGATCAGGGTTGGAGGATGGGATGAACAACAGGGATCCTCCTGCTTCAACATATTTCTTTAGTTCATTAGCCAGTCCGGAAGAAATGGACTGCAATTCGTTCAGGATTATCAGGTTATATTGGCTCAGGCGGCTATAATCCAATGCCTTCTCTGAAAGATTGGAAAGCCTGACTGATGAATCCTGATTAAAAAGTGCATTCAGAAATTTATTAGGTCCCTGTCCGTTGATGGCAAGCAGTTCAAGGGTAGAAGTAACCTCATAGGAAAAATAGAAGCGATCATCATAGGTAACCGGATAATCGGTAACCTCCACAAAACCTTGCTGAATGCCCGGTTTCTTGTTATTGAAGGACATTCTGATGGTACTTGAAGCACCTGCCTTCAGATCGGCACTGGCAATTGCCCTCTGCATTCCACCGATTTCAAGTTTTACAGGGATTTTCTCAAGGTCAGTTGATGACTTGTTCCATAGTCTTACATTCAGGGTGGCTGATTGTCCGGGTTGTTGCAGTGGCAAGTCGAACCAGCAGGTATCAATGTACACATTGCTAACAGCATTGGCTTTGAGCGGAACATAGTAGAACTGCATGGTAGAATCGGCAGGATGAAGCAGCTGCTGATACTCGTTTTTCTGAAAATCGGATAGGATAAATACTGACTTTCTAGAACCTGAGCCCTGAGACAGAAGATCTGACTGTCGGGATACAATTTCAGGCAAAGTCCGGCTATAGGGACCGGGCTTTATTTCTTCGAGGGAAGTCAGGAATTCATCGCGTGTAAGCAGTCGCTGATGTTTACCCTCGAAATTATTTGTAAGCAGTTGAAACTGGTCGGAGGGTTTATAGGCGGCAGCTATTTCGCGTGCCTTATGAATAGCCTCATCCAGCAGGCTGCCATTGCTTCCGATTGCTTCCATGCTGAAGGAATTATCAACGAAAATGCTTATGGTATTTCTGGCTGCAATTGGGGCTTGTCCCTCATTATAGGGGATATAGGGCTGGGCAAAAGCAAAAACCAGAGCAGCTACTGCCAACACCCTCAACAAGAGAATAATCAGATGCCTGAGCCTCGACTGCTTTTGCGTTTCCTGTTTAAGTTGCTGAAGGAAGCGGACATTTGTAAAGAAAACCTTCTTGAACTTCCTGAAATTGAACAAGTGCACAATAACCGGAAGGGAGATTGCGAAGAGTCCAAAAAGGAAAAGAGGATTTACGAACAGCATTGTATGCGGGTAATATGCATTTAACCGCCAAATTTAGCGAATTCGTAAGCTTTCCTGTGAAATTGTGCATAAGTTTTAGCAAGAATTCCGGTCTTTCAATTGCAATTACCGGATAGGCTGAATGGCAGACGAATACTGACCCAAAGCAGAATTCATAAATCCTGAGAGGACAACAACTTATGAAGACCGGCCACTTTTAAGAGTAAAGGCGAATGTGGAGCCGATACCAGTTGCTGAGCGCACGTTTACCGTTTGGTTGTGGGCTTCAATGATATGCTTGACAATGGCCAATCCGAGTCCGGAACCACCTTTTGATCTGGATCTGTGCTTATCAACCCTGTAGAAGCGTTCAAACAGCCTCGGGATATGTTCTTCGGCTATTCCAATTCCATTATCCGAGACTTCCACAAGTATATTTTCATCCATATCATAAAAGCTCACCTTAGTCCGGCCGTTTTCCCTTCCGTATTTGATGGAATTATCAATCAGGTTTATCAGGACTTCCCTTATTTTCTCCTTATCAGCGAGAACTAACAGTTCACCATAGTAATCATGGCCTAGAACAAGATGAATTCTTGCCGGAGTGGCTTTAGGCTCCAGAAACTCCATTACATCACGGGTAAGGCTGACGATATCGAAACGAGTTATTTGTGGGCGGGCTTCACCTGATTCAAGCCGTGAGATAACTTCCAGGTCCTCGACGATGGTAATCATTCGTTCAATATTCTTCTGGGATTTTTCAAGATAATCACGGTTTATCTCCGGATCACTCAGTCCACCGTCCAGCAAAGTGAGTGTAAAACCCTGGAGATTAAACAATGGTGTTTTCAATTCATGAGAAACATTTCCAAGAAATTCGCGCCGGTAGGTTTCAAGCTTTTTGAGTTCATCTATTTCTTCACCCCTATCCTTTGCCCAATTAAGAACCTGCTCGTTAACTGTAGTGATAAGATCACCCCTGAGATTGGATCTTAACTCTTTTTTTTCATCCTTTGTCCGTTTCAGATTATGTATCGATTTGAAAACCAGTTTAATCTTTTCATAAATAAACTTTTCAAGGAAATACCGAATCAGGAAATACTGAGCAACGAAAAGAATAAGTTCAGCAGCAAGCAGGGAAACCCAGGGCAATTCAAGACCGCTGGTAAGTTCGATAAAGACATAAACCAGATTGGACAACAGCAAAAGGGCTGTTGAGATTATCAGAGCAAGTATTCTGGGATCGGAGGTTCGACTCATGGAACAAATTTATAACCAACGCCCTTAATAGTGCGGATATGCTCACTTCCTGTTTTTTCCCTGACCTTACGAATATGGACGTCGATAGTACGCTCACCAACGATTACATCGTCATCCCAAACTCTTGAGAGTATTTCATCGCGGGTATATACCTTATCAGGTTTTGAAGCAAGGAGAAATAGAAGTTCGAATTCCTTTCTTGCAAGCTGAATTTCCTTACCATCGCGAAACACCATATATTTTTCCCTGTCAATCTGAAGGTCACCAATTTCAAATAATGTAGCTGGTGATGAGCTTTGCACATGCCGGCGAAGCAAGGAATTCAATTTGCTTATAAGGACTGCCGGTTTAATTGGTTTGGTAATAAAGTCGTCACCTCCGGCATCAAGACTCAAAATCTGTGTAAAATCCTCGCTTCGGGCTGTGAAGAATACAATCAGGGTCTTTTCAAGAGCAGGTATTCTCTTTAATTCCCTGCATGTTTCAATTCCATCCATTTCAGGCATCATGATATCCAGCAGAATTACCTGAGGGATATGCTTGGCGGCTCTCACTATAGCATCCTTCCCATTATCAGCCGTTATCACATTATATCCTTCCTTCTTCAGGTTGTAACCAACGAAATCGAGGATATCAGTCTCGTCGTCAACAAGCAGGATCGTTATATTTGTATTTTGCATTTCAAGTGGAATTTATTGGTTCACTGCAGAAGACAGTTCTACTTTTTAAGCTTGCTATGCTTTACGATGATAGCATCAAAATAGAAAATCAGTTCTTCAGCAATATTTTAATGTGATCCCCGGCTCTTTCAAGTCGGCGGATTATTGAAAAGGCATCCAGAAGAATAGCTACATCCTCAGGTTTTTCCCTTATCAGTTCATTAATGATAGGAATGACTTCATCATTCAGCTTATCCAGTTTTTCGTCATTTCTGAAGAGTGTTTTGATCAGATTCCTGTCTCCTTTCTCGAAGGCAGCCAATGAGTCCTGAATCATAGTTTGGGCTACGAAAAACATTTCAGGCATATGAGTCCTTTCAATGATTTCTGCTGACCACATTTTTTCATTTCTCTCAGCGCTCTTGGCTATAGAATTGGCATAATCGCCAATACGTTCAAGGTTGTAATTAATTTTCAGTACCGAAAGGAGGAAACGAAGATCAATTGCGACCGGATTCTGAAGCATGATTATATTCTCACAATCCATATCAATTTTCAGTTCAAATGCATCCACCATTTTCTCCTTTGCCCTTACTTCCCTGGCAAGGTCAGTATCGGCATTAATAAGGGCAAGACGCGATTTTTCCATTTGGTTGCCGACCAATGTCCACATTTGAACAAGGTCTTCTTTCAATTGAATAAGGTTTGTATCCAGGTGAGTCATTTCTATTGATTTTTAAGTATCCAGCAGAAGTTAATTATGTGTTTTTTGAAAAGCAATATGCAACAGGAACTGGTATCAGCCAAATCGTCCGGTGATATAATTTTGTGTTCTTTCCTGTGCCGGATTTAGGAACATTTTCTGAGTATGATCATGTTCGATTAAATCTCCAAGATAGAAGAATCCGGTATAGTCGCTGATTCTTCCAGCTTGTTGAAGATTATGGGTAACTATAATAATTGTGAAGCTTTTTTTCAGTTCAAAAATCAGTTCTTCAATTTTTGCTGTTGATATTGGGTCGAGAGCAGAAGCGGGCTCATCCATAAGTATCAGTTTTGGCTCAACAGCAAGAGCCCTGGCAATGCACAAACGTTGCTGTTGTCCACCCGAAATGGCCATTGCCGACTTTTTGAGATTATCCTTTACTTCTTCCCAGAGGGCTGCCTGTTTGAGAGAGCGTTCTACAACTTCATCAAGGGTCCGACGGTCATTTATACCGTTTACCCTTAATCCATAGGCTACATTCTCATAAATTGACTTTGGAAAAGGATTTGGCTTCTGAAAAACCATTCCGATAGTTTTCCTTATTTCATCAATTTTTGCATCTTTAGCGTAGATGTTTTGTCCATCCACAGTTATGCTACCTTCCAGTTTAAAATTACTGATGAGGTCATTCATTCTGTTAAACAAACGCAGAAAAGTAGACTTTCCACATCCTGAGGGACCTATCAAAGCAGTAACTGAGCTAGGTTCAAAGCTCATATTCACGTTCTTAAGGGCATGGAAATCACCATACCATACATTCGCATTTTTTGCTTCAGCTTGTATCATTCTTTTTCCTATTTCTACTTTTCTGTAATAATATGTCCCGATATCCGGGAACCACTCAATTTTTTTATTCTGCTGTCTAACTCACAATTTCATCAATCTTTTGCATTGAAAAAGATTAAGTTATAAGTTAATTCATTTTAACTTTTTTATGCAATCTTCTTCTGATCAAACTGGCTATTGTATTGATGATCAGAATGATTGAGATCAGTACGAATGCAGTTCCATAGGCCATGGGTCTGGATTCTTCCATATTTGTCCCGCTGGTTGCCAGAACATAAAGGTGGTAAGGCAGAGCCATAACCTGATCAGAGATTGAGCCCGGTAGTTTTGGCAGGAAGTAAGCTGCAACTGTAAACAAAATAGGTGCTGTTTCACCAGAGACTCTACCAATTGAAAGGATCAAGCCAGTGATAATATTTGGGTATGCAACCGGAAGAACCACCCTGCGAATAGTCTGGAGTTTTGTTGCACCGAGGGCATAACTTCCCATTCGCAATGTATCGTCCACTGATTTGAGGGCTTCTTCTGTTGTACGGATAACCACAGGAAGGGTTAAGAGTCCGAGTGTGAGTGAACCGGCAATAATTGAATCTCCGAATTCAAGATAATTCACGAATAATGCCATTCCAAACAACCCAAAAACTATGGATGGGATCCCGGAAAGGTTATTTGTCATCACCCTGATAAAGCGTTTGAACCAACTGTCCTTTAGATATTCATGTGTATAGATACCGGAAAGAACTCCAATGGGAAAGGCAAATATCATGCTACCCAAAACAAGGCAACCTGTACCAACAATTGCCGGAAAAATCCCGCCCTTGGTCATTCCATCGTCGGGCATGGCAGTCAGGAATTCCCAACTGATAACCTTTATACCTCTGATAGCAATGAAACCAAGAATTGCAAACAGTAGTCCAACAACCATTAAACTGATTAATCCGAAGGATATAAATGCAATTTTTTGTATAAGTCTCTTTTGAGTCACTGTGGTCTGTCTTTAATTTATTTCTTCAATTTCAAGTATGAGATGTTGACTAAAAGTTACCTTAAGCCCTTCTGCTTCTGTTCTTGATGAATTCAACAGAGGAATTCACAATAATGGTAAAGATGAAGAGAACAATACCCAGAGCAAAAAGAGCCTTAAAATGAAGGCCCCCGTAAGGAGCTTCACCTAATTCAGCTGCAATTGTAGCGGGAATAGTTCGTGCAGGAACTAAAAATGAATGCGGGATATTAGACGAATTTCCAGTTACCATTAAAACCGCCATTGTCTCGCCAATTGCCCTTCCTATACCAAGAATAATGGCGGTTGAAATCCCAGATTTTGCGTAGGGTACAACAACTCTTACGAGTGTTTGCCAGCGGGTGGCACCAAGGGCCAGACTTGCCTCTTTCAGAGCCTGCGGAGTTGTTCGCAGAGCATCCTCGGTTATGGTTATGATTGTGGGCAATGCCATGATGCCCAGGACGATACTACCAGCAAGAACTGTTTCACCCACTACGAGTCCGAAAGTTTTTTGAACCAGAGGAACAATGATGATTAACCCAAAGAAGCCAAATACAACAGAAGGTATACCAGCAAGGAGTTCTATAATAGGTTTTAGCAAATTACGAATCCGCATACTTGCTACTTCAGCCATAAAGATTGCTGTAGCTATACCCAAAGGGATAGCAAACAGGAGTGCGCCAAGAGTAACCATAAGCGTCCCAATAATCATAGGCCATATACCGTAGCTGGGAATAGGTTCAGAAGTAGGATACCATTGTTCTCCGAATACAAAATCTGCAACACCAATCTTTTTAACTGCCAATTTATGGCCGGCAAAATTGGGAGGAAGACTTTTTGAAGATATGTACATGATTGCTCCCGGATTCTCCAGAATAAAATCATTGAGTTTTGCAGGTAAGTTTTCAAGGCTACTTCCCAATTCTTCTTCCGAGTAATAATTGGTAATATCATTGGTAGTAAACAGAATGATACTGTCTTTTGCACCACCAACAGCAGACCAGTTTACAATATCCTGATTAAAAATTGCTTTGATTTGAGTAGCATTGAGTTCCTGAACAGGATTCTTCTGACTAACTACAATCACAAAGTTTTGTTCCAGTGGAGAACTGTTGAACATCCCAATTCCTTCGCGAAACAGAAATATTACTATTAAGATGACTGTTAAGCTTGTAATGGTGCTGCTCGAAAAAAGCACCGCCTCAACAAAGTATTCAACAAGTTTCTTGAATTTTTTCATTTAATGGGCAATTGTGTAATGTGCAGTTAACTCCAATCTGATCAATTTGCCTGAATATATTTCAACAATTCCTCTATTCGGCCCAAGTAAAACCATATACCGCAAAGTTATGGCCTGAACTCTCAATTTCAATAGTAAGGACTGAAAAAAGGGAAGGAACACATCAACTCTGTGAATCCTTCCCTTTGTTTAACCTCAAGTATTAACAAAAACGCTCTTAATTCAAGGGAACATAACCTTCCTGGAGGACAATCTTCTGACCTTCAGCTGAAAGGACAAACTTAATGTATGGACTTATCAACTTCTCGGTAGTTGCAAGATAGTAGTAATAAAGCGGACGAGTAATTGGGTACTTTTTGCTCTTGGCGTTCTCTACGTTTGGAGTAACATAAGTTTTACCCTTATCGTATGAAACATCAATAGTTTTAACGCTCTTCTCAATATATGCTAATCCTACATACCCTATTGCACCTTTTGTCTGACTGACACTTTGAACAATAGCGCCGGTTGCAGGCATGAGGAGCGCCGACGATGCATAATTCTTTTTATTCAGAACATGTTCCTTGAAGAACTCGTAGGTACCTGAACTGGTTTCCCTGGAGTATACTACAATTTTCATATCATCACCACCAACCTGTTTCCAGTTTGTGATTTTACCTGTATAGATACCTTCGAGCTGTTCCCTGGTAAGTTTGGAAACTTTATTTGCAGGATTTACGATTACAGCGAGAGCATCATATGCAATGATGGTTTCCTTGAAAGCCTTTCCTGCATCATTCAGTTTCATTTTCTCATCAAGTTTCAGACTGCGGGATGATTGAGCTATATCAGTTGTTCCACTTAATAGTGCAGATATACCAACACCTGAACCTCCGCCGGTTACCATAATTGAAGAACCAGCATTCTTTTTCATGTAAACTTCAGCCTCTTTCTGAGTTAAAGGCAATACAGTGTCGCTGCCTTTTACCTTGAAGTTCACCTTCTGAGCCTGTACGAATGAAATCGACAAGGCAATCAGGGAAATTAACAATACTTTTTTCATTTCTTTCTTTTATTTATTGCTACAAAATTCGGTTTGTTCTATTATTTGAATCTTAATCCAATGTTAAGTAATTGTTAATTCTCATTAGAATTTATACTGAACTCTCAGAGTTAAAACATTGTCCTTTAGATCCTTGGAATAGTTATTGGTTGAATTAGCCCCGGTAATGGAGGTTTCTTCATTATTAACAAACTCATAATTAGCCATGAACTTCACCTGGGAATTAAATCTGTAGTTCCATCCTAAGCCAATGGTTGTATACTTGATGTCGGCATTACTCAATCCGGTGGATTTTCCATCGGTATTTTTGGATTTTATATCCTTGCCTGAAACCTTAGTATTAGGATCCAACCAATCATATTTCACAACCAGTTGGTGCTTTGTTTGTCCAATGTTCTGGATGAGATAAACATATCCACCATTGAATTCCCTGATATATGTATCATAATCAGGAGCTGTACCAGTTGAAATGCTGGAACTTGATGACTTGCCACCAGGCTGTTTACCAGTTAGGAACTCAGCACGAATGCTGCTTAAACCGATAACTGAGAAGAGGCTGAATTGGGCATCAACTCCCAAGTATTGTCTTTTTGCAAATTCAAATTTATTGGTGGAAGTTGAATCAACAAGAAATCCAAGGGTTGAATTGTCGGACATTGTACCTGGAGTATAGATGAATTTGGTACCCTGGAAAACACCACCATTATAATAGGAAACACCAAGTCCATACTTCATGTTTTCGCTGCGGTTGGCTTTGGACATACCCAGGCGACCAATGAAATCCTTATGTTTGTCAAACTCGCTATTTATACCATTTCCTGAGAACAATCCTGCATCAAGCTTAATCCAATCAAAACGGCTCCCCTTTTTAGGTTGCAGAGTAATCATTGCACCAAGATCTCTTTCCTGTGGGAACAAAGTCTGGAATGCCCTTGCGCGTTCCGGAGTTTCACGTGAACTTGAAGAATAGGTAATCTCATAACCAAAAGGCCTGTTGAATACACCTGCAGTCAAGGTAACAAACTGTGCCCATGGCTCACGTATAGCTACATAAGCATCTTTCAGACCCACACCTTTCTCAGTTCCATCCAATTGAAGCACGAAGGTTGAGAATTCATTCTCATAACTGAATTTCACGCGACCACGACGCACTGCAAAACGATTATCAGAATATTTTGGAAAGGCACCTCCTGAGAAAGGAGTTACGGCTCCAACTGTATCAGCCAATTGCCACTGTGCCTGCATATATCCTGTTATTTTCAGTCTTTTCAGGATATCTACATCACTTTTTACATTTTCAATTTTAGCATTAAGTGTATCCACAAACACTGGAATAGTTACTTCTTCCTGAGCTGAAGTGAATTTTGAGGAGAGAATCATCAGAGCAATTACCCAAACGGACAATGTTCTTTTGCAAAATGTTGTTGACATGTTTTAGTTGTTTTGGTTTCGGCAGCAAAATAAGCACTGGTATCTTACTTCAATATTACTCACATGTTAAGTCTATGTTAACAACCCACCGAATCCTCATTAACTTTAATTTAACAAGTCCTCTTAAACTGATTCACTTACTATAGCATTGCAGCTTGAATTATGTAAAAAAAACAGAATTACTTGCCTGCAATCTGATTGGCTCTGCTCCCTGGATGCTAAGTTAAATCAGGGAAGAACTGTGATTGAATCAGGAAGTAATTCTGTTTCTAAATGCAAAAAAGGGTTTTAATTCAGGAATATTTTCCTGGAAAATGTTACACCAGCTGTGCTGACTCTTAAAATATAAAGTCCGGGACTTACGCTTGGCAAATTAACATTTGAGGGTATACCCAAATTACGATAACCTATGATTTTCTGTCCTGTAATCGAATACAAATCAAGGCTTTGAATCTCGCTATTTCCCTGTTCAGGTCCATCGATCAATAATTTATCCCCCTCAATTCTGAATTGAAGTTTCTCTGCCAGAAGTTCATCCATACCCACAAGGTAATAGTGCAGCATAAATCTTGAAGGTTCAGATGATCCGTCAGAAAGAAAAGTATATGAGGAAGTTGTTCTCAGATTAATACTGGTATTCTCTTTTTTATCCTCAAATGACAATTGCTGGTCCTGCGGGAAGGAAGAAAGGTTTCCAAACGTAATGCGGTAGGATCCTGCCTGAGGAATTTCGCATACTACACTCACTGATTCCTTCTGTGGCTGAACATTTATACTCATTTTTTCATCTCCTGAAGCAACAGAATAAATCTGTGGGAATTCCGCAAGGCCTGGAAGTTTATATGCATCGAACTGACCATCATACTGAACAGTAGAAAGAGGGTCAACCTGAATGAATGCTTCATCAAAATGCAAGGGATCCAATGTGCTTTCAATCTTCAGGTTTATAGTATTACTGACTTCCGCTGAGGACTTTAGATAAGGCTGATTGCTATGAATTCTCGCAGATGAAGGTATCGTAACTGATGCATTTGCTGAATTTGCTCTTACAAAGAAGCCCTGCATAGCCGGAATAATTCCATCGGTGAGGGAACCAATACTACCGTTCCAGCTAACATAATTGTACCCATTCCAGCAATAAATTGATTGGTCGGTATTGATTCCAGTCCAATCCTGTCCATATACCAATGCAGAAGTAAAAGGATTGCCAATAAGATTTAGCCCCTTCTCAGTCACATTGCTGTTAGAATACTGCAGGTTATTGATGGTCAAATCAGAACTTAAAGGCTTCCCGCTAAAAACAGAGACATCTGAAGCATCTCCGGAAACCTTATAAGCCTTACCTCTTTCCAGTATAGAAGAACCTGACAACTGCGTCCAAGAAGCAGAAGATTCTGAATACGATGCAACCTGAAAACTGGAAACAGCTGCAACTGAGTTATTCTCTACCGGACAACCCAGCAGATGGTATTGCGTCCCATCAAATGCAAGGTAATTTTGTGTGGAGAAAGATCCTGTACCGGTAATATCACCCTTAAAGATCGCTGAGCCAGTCCCGCTTGCATCCGACAGAATCTGAAAAGTTCCGTTATTATCAAACGTGCTATCAACTGTAAGCGAGCCATCAGGATATATCTGCAGAGTACTACCGTTTGACACAGTCAGGCTTTTCGAAACAGAGCTGGACTGGATTAAAAGCATTCCTGACTCAACAATTGCATTTGTATTATCACCGGGGATTCCATTGCTCCAGTTTGCAGCAGTATTCCAGTCGCCGTTCCCGTTCCATCTTGAAGCATCAGAACCTGCGCCAGGGGTAATGGTTGCACTCATATAGGTAACACCGGTTATGACTTCATAGTTGGCATTCAACAATTCACAGCGGTTGGATATGAATTCAATTGTAGTGTTTCCACCTTTATACAGGAATACTATATTAAACAGAACAGAATGATCCTGAATGTTCAAGGTTTGCAAGTTAGGCTCGATCCAGTTTGTACTGTACTCATTGTCAATTGATCCAAAGAACCATTGAGCCAGAGGCATAGCAGTGTTGAAATCCAGCGTAGTATCGTACTCAGCGCTATTTGAATCAAAAGCGATATGAAGTTCAATCGCGGAAACAGGGATACCACCATTTGCTCCGTCAAGGCCTGTAACTTTAACCGGGACACTAATTAATGCTCCGGGTTCAGCTCCACTAATGTTACTTAATTCAACTACCACCTGAGCGGTTATTATGTTCACCAAAATCAGGAAGAGTATGGAAAGGAAGGATTTTTTCATGTTTTTTGTTTTAGGCAGGTTTACTCAAAAAGCTTTACCAAGCATTGTAAAATGCCTGGTAAAGCCAGAATCAAGCATAAAAAATTCAAGCAGTTATTCTTTTACAGTTTGTTTTTTAATCATGGAGTATTTCCTGGCACCATAACTAACAGCCATGGTTATAACAATTGCCAGTCCTCCTTCAATTGGTGCAGTTGCTCCACCCATTGGTGTTCCCCCAGCATTTCCTGCTGATGGAGGAGTTGGAGGTTGAGCCAGTATCTGATCTGCCAGAATTGGAGTTGCAACCAAAACGAAGGTTAACAACATTATTTTCATAAATTTTTTCATGATATTTCGAGATTTAAAGATGGAAGTCTGGATTAGTTAACCTGAACTTTTACTACCTGATTCGATGAGTTGCCAAACAGTTTCACAAGGTAAACTCCCTTGGGTGCATTACTCATGCTTACAAGATGCTGTTCCGGAGAATCAATCTCCTGAGAAAGAATAAGCTGACCGGACATTGAATACACCTCAAGAGTTCCGGTAACATTTTCAATCACAAGATTTCCAGCATTGTACCGGATCTGATTGTTGGCAACTGCATTATTGCCTAATCCAGTTGATTTCTGAATTCTGATATTGAAGCGATTAAGGTCTCCCTGAGCTGCTTCAAATGAATATGAAGGTGTTGACCTCATATCGATGGTCTTGCCTGTTGAAAGATCTTCAAGATAGACCTCTACATCCTGATTAAAGCTTCCAAGATTTTCAGTATTAAGTGAATAACTTCCAAAAGCACCGATCTTCAAGGAAACAGGAATAGTAAGATTAGAAGTAATCTCAGGCTGACAATTGATGGAAAGCTCCTGGTCTGTATTAGTTGTTGAAATCTGTGGTACAGATTCATCCATACTGAAGATTTTATATGCATCAAAATCTGAATCAAAACCTGCAGTTGACGACTGATCAAACCTTACTACAGCTTCATCAGTTGCGCCATTTCCAGTGATTGAGAGACGCAATACATCAGGGATGCTTTCCTTATAGTAGGTTTGTGCATTATGAACAAGACCTGTCTTTGACATAACCAGATTTGGACCGGTTCCGTTTGCATGCACAAAGAATCCCTGCATGGCAGGAATATACTGGGTACCACCATTGGTACCTACTCCACCTACAAAGGAGGAATAAGTTGAGCCGTTGTAGAAATACAGAGCATTGTCGATTTTTGTTTTGGTCCAACCTGAACCTAACCAATCGAGTGTAGCCAGATATGGGTTTCCAACAAGGTTCCAGCCGTTAGCAGCGGTAAAGGAGGTAGTAGGGTTATAACTTGGTCCCACATTAAATCCGGGATTGTCGGTAATGGAGAAAGTCAAGGTTTTGGGCTGACTGTAGTTCACAGCATAACCATAACTGATAATCAGAGGAGTGTTCAATTGCACCATATTGGTCCAGGTCTGTGTAGCCTCACTCCAAGAGTAAGCCCAGCCCGGATTTGAAGCAGTGTAGAGAGTATTAACAGTAGTTCCCATGCGAAGCGGGGTGGAAATGAAATGATTGACTCCACCACTTAACCACCTTTTTACTATCCTCTGACCAGCCACATTGAGTGTACCGTTGTTGATCAAGGAACCTGTGCGGGTATTTGATGCAATTGCATCAAGAGTAAAATTGGAAGGTACATTTACTGTTACACCACTGTTGATTGTCATGGCAGCTCCAGCATTAACAGTAAGGTTATTGCAAAGAAAAGCTGCATTGTCAATAGTCATGGTACCAGTTTCAACGATTACATTTGAAGTCAATCCCGGAAGTCCATTGCTCCAGTTTGCCTGAGTTGTCCAGGACTGTGCAGCTGCACTATTCCAGCGGGTAGTAGCAGCAGGAGCAGGCAGAGTAATTGAACCATTGGTCCAAAGAGTTGAAGCAATAACATCAAAGTTCTGATCCAGTAAGATGGTCTGTGAACCTGTGTTCATGAAATCCAGTGGACTTACTCCACCATTTTTGGCGATAAACTGAACTTCAAACAAAACAGTTCCGTTAGGAATATCATAAGGAAGGAAAGTAGGTGAACTCCATAATCCGATAAACTGTGAACCTGTTCCATTGAAATTGCAATCTCCGGCTGAAAAACCAGAATAAAGGTTTGTTATACCATAATACTGTACAGCATTGGTATATGAGAAATGCATCTCAAAACCTGTAACTCCGGTCCCACCATTAGTTGCATCACATCCTGTAATTGTAACAGGAACGGTAATGATCTGACCCTGAACTGCGGATGAAACTGTACCAACAGTAACCCCGGTTTGGGCATTTACTATCAACATGCTGCTAAACATGCATAATAGGATGAATACTAGTTTTTTCATAGCAATATATTTTGCAGTATTAATTTTTTAAAACTATTTGGCTGCTGGGACAAAACTGTTGTTTACGTCACCACCACAGAGTGATTTGATATTCTGCACGACTCCTGAACCACTAACTGTAACGGTAGGATTATCGAAGACGAAATTGGATATTGTCCACTGAACCGGATTGAGAAGGGCAATCTTCTGACGAAGGAAAATTACATCCTGAACAGAAACTGTTCCGCTCTTATTTACATCACCCGCTTTTGACTGCATGGCTGTAGGAGTAATCTGTGAAGCAATAATCCTGCGGAGCTGAATCACGTCCGGAAGGCCAACTCCACCCCAGGTTTTAACGCAATTGGCATCAAGTACATAAACACCATCAACTGTATGGAGAAGGAAATTCCCACTTGCATCAGTAGTAGCAGTTTCTATAATGCTTCCTGACTGGTTTTTAAGATAAACGGTAGTATTGTTAAGAGGAGTTGAGGCAGTATTGTCATAAGTAAGTGTACCTGTGATATTCCGGTTCCAATAGGAAGCTCCCCATACAGGAGATGCTGACTGAGGAAGGAAGTTAGGTGATGTAAGGTTAAACCCATCGTAAATGAGCAAGTCAGAAGCATTGGTAAGTGCTGAGTTATGACGGTTTGGTGTGGTATTACTCAAATACCAGTTTTGTTCGTCGGTAGCAGTCCATGTCTGACCTGAAGGAACAGCAAAGGTTGTTGCCATTCCGGAAAGGAATGAGTATTCCATTTTGAGATCATCACTGTTGGCATTTGCCTGAGTAGTATTGCCATCGACATAGAGACCTACCGGCCAGCCTAGGAAAATGGAGTTGTAGGTATCAAGGGAAGTATTTCTCCTGAGGTGAAGGGCACGTTTGTAATTTGAATTGCATGCTGCACCAACAGTTGACTGAGGACCAAAACTACTAACGTTGCTGAAAGTTGGACTTGTCTGTGGAAGTGCACCATCTCCAGCGGCATCGTTATCCGACTCAAAGGAATTTGAGCCTGAAGCATCAGCAATATTAGGATCACGAAGTGAAACAGCGAACTGAACATTTCCCCTGTATCCGTTATCAGTATCAAAATCGTCATCCAGGCCGCGAAGAGCAATGAGGTGCTTGCAATTTACCTTACCGCCAAACCATTCATAGGAATCATCATTTGAATAAGACACCTGAACATAGTCAAGAGTTGTGCCTGAACCAACACCACCCATTGTAAGGCCGTTAATTTCATTATTGGGTGCAAAAGCATAACCAGGAAATTCGATACGGATATATTTCAGTGATCCTGAATTATCAGCATCATTTGCTCCACCAAATGTTGAACCTACACCACCTTCTATGGTACCTGTTCCACCTGCAAGGTTAACAACAGCATTTCCACAAAGAATCAGTCCACCCCAATCACCTCTGTCACGGCTGCCAGCAGGTTCTCCGGAGGTAAATACGATTGGTTCGTTCACTGTACCATTAGCGATCAATTTAGCTCCCTGCTCAATAATCAGGGCACTTCTGTTTGTTTTATCACCGCGGATTATAGTACCTGGATCGATCGTTAGTGTAGCATTATTCTTTACATAAATCCATCCATCAATTTTATAAACACTCTTTGCAGGAAGGAAATTAGGAGCAGTAAGATTAAAAGGATCTACCAATGCCAAAGCAGTATTGCTAGCAATAGTCTGATTGTGACGGCTTGGATCAAGGAACCATGTTTGTGCTGTTGCAGCGCTCCAGGTTTGTCCGCTTGGGACATCAAAGTTTGTGGTCATTCCGGCAAGAATGCAATTCTCCATCTGCAAAACGTTATTGGTAGCATTTGCCTGAGTTGTATTACCATCAATATACAGACCTACAGGAAATCCACTGAATACAGAATTGTAGACACAAAGAGCAGAATTCCTGCGAATATGCATAGACCTCTTGAAATTTGAATTGAATGGAGTTGAAGAAGTAGCCAGAGGACCGAAGATGCTGACATTTGAAAAAATGGGATGGGTCTGAGGAGTATTTGTTGAACCTGATGCATCATTGTCTGATTCAAATCCATTTGAACCTGAAACGTCAGCTGAGTTAGGATCTCTAAGGGAAACAGCGTACTGAATCATACCACTAAATCCATTATCTGTATCAAATTCATCATCCCAACCGCGGAAAGCAATCAGGTGCTTTGCATTCACAGTGCCGCCAAACCACTCATAAGAGTCATCGCCACTGTATGAAATCTGAATATAATCAAGGGTTGTTCCGTTACCAACACCACCGCAGGTAAGACCATTGATTTCATTGTTGGGTGAGAAGGCAATTCCCGGAAATTCAATGCGGACATACTTAAGAATACCTGAATTATCAGCATTGTTGGGACTTAATCCGCCACCATAGTATGAACCTACTCCACCTTCAATAATTGCTTCACCACCAGTTTGATTAACTGCTGCGCGACCACAGATGATAATTCCACCCCAATCGCCATAATTTCTGGAACCAGCATTTGAATTGGAGGTAAAAACAATTGGTTGAGTAGCTGTACCTTCTGCAAGCAGTTTACCGCCTCTTTCAATAATCAAGGCTCCCTGATTAGTCAAATCACCCCTGATTACGGTACCTGGCTGAATGGTCAGAGTAACTCCATTATCAACATATACCCATCCGTTTAATAAATAGGTATTATTGGAGGTCCATGTAGTATTGCTTGTGATATGTCCGGCAGCAACAGTAACATTAGCAGCAGGATAAACAGCAGTCTGAGGATTGAAATTAGCCCAGCCCTGTGTCCAATCATAAGTTCCAAATGCTCCAACAAAATTCACCTGATCAAAAAAGGTGTTGTTCAGGTTTGAATTTGAGAATGAAGCACTCCCAATCAAAGGAGAGTTACTTGATGACCAGTGTGTATCAGTTGTAATTTCATTTGCTGCAACACCTGGTGTTGAAGCACCATTTCCGATAGTAACATTCGGAGAAGGATAATCAGTAGCAACGGGATTGAAATTTGACCAGCCCTGAGTCCAGTCAGTTTTTCCAAATGCCCCGGAATAATTTACCTTTTCGAAGAACGGGTCAGTGATCTGAGCCATTCCAGAAGCAAAAGCCCACACAAGGAGCAAGAATGTAAAGAGATTTTTTTTCATAGAAATGAGTTTAGGGATTTATGTTCGGGTTTGGTCACAAAAGTATACCTGCAGTATTAAGTCATTATGACAGGATATTACTGATTTGTTAAGCCTCTGTGAATTGAAGTTCATCAGTTCGATGGCCGAAAATTACCAGTTCTCATTTTTTATATTATTGGCTGCAACTAGCGATACAGTTGCTTTGCACAGGATGAATTCTCTGTGCAAAAGATTTCCCTGACTCAGGTATAGGAGCCGAAATTCGCATCGCGATAAATTAACAATGAGTTCATATGATAATCCTGATCATAAAAATTGGGAATTGTACTTTTAAGCTTTGAATGCTTCCATACCCCGTCATTCATATTCCCGCCCCATTTCTGCATCCCCGATTTCACAGAAATCCACTGATATAATTTAAAATACTTGTAAATCAACGCCTAACAGTGAAGCCATCTAACAATCCCGATAAGGAACTCCGTAAAAACTTCCGCAAGCATATAAGGAATAAGAGACGAAATACTTCCAGAAGGAGGCTGGCTCAATTTTTTAGCAGGAGAAATCGTCAAGCCGATAGTCAGGGAATTATTGCAATGGATCCAGCTCGAATGAACAGGATAGGTTTGAAGCAAATGAGAAAACAGAAAAGATTCAGGTTTTTCAAGAACCTGATTCAGGTTTTACAGAATAGAAATAGCGTAATCAATTCATTAAAAATCCTTGGCACTTCAACTCTCTGTGGAATCATTGCCTTAACTGCAGTGTATTTCCTAAATCAGGCAATAACAATATTCATCGCCAAAATCTTTGGGATTCCCATTGTATGGAAGGATTTCAGGTATTACTATCCCCTTTCAACCGGCTCATTGCTATACAGTCGATTCGCGATTATTTTCATCTTCAGTGCCGGGCCTGTTTCCTCCTTATTGATTGCCCTGATTGCCGGGAATTTTTTCTTTGAAAAGGGTCAGTATAACAGATTCCTAAAATACGGTCTTGCGTGGAGCATATTCTATGGTTACAACTTCATGTTCGGCTCATTGATTTCAGGGATTATTACAAGAACTGATGCGGTATACGCTACTTTATGGATTCTGATGAATACTGAATATGACTACCGGGAGGTGATTGTATTGTTTCTATCGATAACAGCCCTATTGGTAACTGGTTACAGGCTCGGCCTGAAATTCATCTTTGCGCTGAATAATTCCAAATGGATCAAACCCGGAATTATAGGAATTTCTGCCATTTCCAGCATCATCCTACCCTGGATGACATGCATGATTCTCTTTACTATTATATCACTTCCCGGATTGAACATTGCATTTCTCCTGAAATTAATCAGCTCTGCCATTATTCTTCCATTCCTATTAGTTTCTTTCTTCTCAGAAAACTCAACGAACAGGCTTCACAGAAGAGGCCTTGATCTGTTTTTCAGGGCTGATCCCGAAGGTTAATTATAGAAGTGGATAATTGCGGAATCTCAGGCAATCAATCAATTACTTGAAATATAGTTCCTTCAAAAGGAAAAAGCCTGAGTATATTAAGATGTGTTGTTTCTTCAGTATTTCTATGAGTTGAAATAAGAACCTTTACTTGAGCATCTTCTGAAAACACTGGTGATTTATAGTAGTTTCTGAAGTTCAGAACTATCAGAAGACATTCATTTTCATATACCCTGGAATATGCCATTATGCCATTTTCTCCTTCAATTTGCGGAATCCAGTTTCCCATCTGAAGTGGCAGATATTCCTTTCGAACCTTTATCAGTTTCCTATAAAAGGTAAGCAGCGACTTTTCTGATTCGGACTGCGACTCAATATTTCTCTGCAAGTAATCAGGATTAAGTGGTATCCATGGTTTCACCTTGCTAAAGCCGGCATGAAGGTCCCTGTTCCATTGCATTGGAGTTCGGGCCCTGTCGCGACCCTTATAAAAAGGCCAGTACTTTTTCCCTGTTGGATCCTGAAGTTCAGAAAACCTTAATGAGGTATTGCGCATACCAATTTCGTCGCCATAATACAAAACAGGAGTTCCCTTTAGTGTCAAAAGAAGTGTTGCAATCAACTTTGCTTTTTCTTCACGAAACCAATAAAAGCCGGGACGATTCAGGTATCGCAATAAATCATGATTAGAGAACACATTGCAGGGCCAGCCTCCTTCAGGAATCAGTTCAAGAGCTCTTATGATAACCCTCATATAGCTTTTAGGATTCCACAACCTGTAAATAAGTGAAAAATCAAAAGCGAGATTTAAAAGCGGAGTATCTGATCCAAGGTATCTGGCAGCAACGGTTGAGTCTCCAGGTGGCGGAGCATAAATCTCTCCAAGCAATAAGCGATCCTGGTACCCATCGACAATTTTTCTGAGCTGCTTCAACACCTTGAATGATTTTGGCCTGTTTCTGGTGTATGATTTCGTAGAAAGAAATGGGAAAGAGGAAAGCAAGGGAGCATTTCTGAACTTCTTGTCCTTAACTATCAAATTGACAACATCAAGCCTGAATCCGTCAACTCCCAAATCAAGCCAGTAAATCACCTGTTTGAAATACTCTTCCCTCATCTGCTTGTTTCTCCAGTTCAGATCAGGCTGATAATGGAAGAATGAATGGTAATAGTATTGCTTTCTTTCTGAAGAATAGGTCCATGCACTGCCACCTATCGCTGACTTCCAGTTATTTGGCTTCTTTCCATTCTTTCCCGGATGCCAGATATACCAATCGCTTTTATCATTTTCAGTTGAAGAATTCGATTCAATAAACCAGTCATGCTGGATGGAAGTGTGATTCATTACAAGATCCATAATAACTCTAATCCCAAGAGTATGAGCATACTCTGTCAGTTTACGAAAATCATCAATGGAACCAAAGCGGGTATCTATATTCCTGAAGTTGGATATATCATATCCTCCATCTGCGAAAGGGGATTCATAAAGGGGAGAGAACCAGATTGCATCAACACCTAATTCCTTTAGATAAGGCAGTTTCTCAATTACGCCGGGAATATCTCCAATACCATCTCCATTTGAGTCATAAAAGCTAAGGGGATAGATGTGATATATGATGCCATGCTTCCACCAAATCCATTCCTCACTCATAGGCTGCCACTGAATCCTGCACTGCCAATTGTTCTAAAAGTCCGACATCACTGAGCAGGGCGTTCATAATTTTATCAGGCCTGTAGTCTTTCGCTCTCCGAATAGCTGCCCTTTTAAAGGACTTGTGCAATGAAGGTTCTGACAAATAATCTGAAATTGCAGTGATCATAGCTGGAAGTGATTTCACAAGAAACCCATTTACACCATGCTGAATAATATCTTTGGGCCCTTTGGTCATGTAGCTGACAACAGGTAAGCCACAACTTAAAGCCTCAAGAACTACACAACTGAAAGTATCGAATTTGGAGGGTAGAATCAAAATATCCGCGGCCGAATAAATCCTCGACAATTCCTTTTGAGTTACCCATCCATTAAAGATGGCACCAGGCAATGATTTTCTAAGTTCTTTCTCCGCCGGACCAGAACCTGCAATAACCATCTGCACATTTTCATATTGTTCGGAAAGCTGGTCGTAGATAACCGGAAGTTCCATAACCCCTTTTTCATGACTCAAGCGACCAACATAGAGTAACACCTTGCTTGAGTTATCGACTCCAAATACATCTGACTTCTGCACCTTGCTGGCATGAAAACCAGGCTCCACCCAATGTGCGGTAAGGGAGACCGATGCTTCGGGAATTTCCATTTTCCGTCCGATAAGCCAACGATAATGGTCCTGATTAAGCACAAACAACTTATCAAATGAGCTGTAAAACAGTCTGAGCAACCTCCTGAACCGATCTGCATTATCTTTGTCCAGATTCAGCACTTTCTTTCCAAAAGTAATCCAGTCGGTATGCATATAGAAATATGCAGGAACGGTATATGCCGCCTTCAGATATAGTGCTGCCAGCCCCATCGGTCCTTCAGTGGAACACATGATTCGGTCGTATTCACCTTCGGCAAAGGTTTTATTCAGTTCAAGAAAATTTGGAATTCTGATAGGTTGCTGCTGATAGAATGGCAAATCAAATACAGCTACTGGTTTCATGACAATCAGGTTATCGGCAGGTTCAATAGTATTGCTGCAGATAAGAAGATCAATTGGCAGCTTATTGGCCTGTATATATGCCAATATTGATTTTAGTGCCATCGAAACACCATTATTATCCCCATATGTATCAGTTAACCAGAGCATTCTTTTCGGATGGCGCAGGTAATTTATTTCGCCGGCGAATTGGTTAAGCAAAGGCCTGGACTTGTAAAGAACATGTGTGGATGTAAACTGGGCACTCATAATAATTGATGATGCCAAAAATGGAAATGACAACCCATCCAGCAATCCTGCAATGTCAGGGGTATTATAACCGCCCCCTTTATGGGATGAAGAATCATTGTTCTTTTTCAGGTAACTCCGGAGTTCAGAAGGGAACTCCAGGGTTCCCAGTATAGATTCAAGAGAGACAGAATCCAAATCCTTGTTATGTTTCAGGGATTTTATCTTTTCCTTAAGCCTGTCAGTAAGCACTGACAATAATTGATTGTATATTTTAAGAATAGACTCATCAAAATAGAGATCAGCCTTATCAGTCTTGCCCTGAAAGTATGTTGAGAGAGTCCGGACCTCATCAAAAACCGGCTTATATGCTTTTGAGATAAACCAACGCTTGGCAAAATGAGGTTTTTGTCCGGATAATCCTTCGTGGAAAATACGGACGAAATCCATGGTAACCTTATGTCTTCGCAGTTCAGAGAAAGCATTCGACACCAGCAGGGAAATCAGTTTATCATTTACAGTTCCCTTATGAAGCAGAATTCTCATTAAGCCGGGATCTTTTCCATTGAGTGCGATCTGACATACATAATCAAGAAAGGCTATCGTCATCCTTTCACTATTCTGGCTTCCTCCATAAGGAGCCATATTTCCTTCCCTGATAGCACGAAGAGCAAGATCTGATGACTTGCAATGGCTTAACTCTTCACTCAGATCAGGGATATACAATCTTGTGCCGGTTAATCCGCAAAACATACCCATATGGCAATCGGAGCCACCTGACATGCTTTTCCTGTATGGGTTCCGCGTAAATTGTTCTGGCTTGATACCTGTCTTTTCTGACAAATGGTGAATGCGTTCTTCTGTAAGTCCTTCAACCCAATGCTTAACCAGAAGGTTCTGCCAGGTATCCCTTTGACCATTCAGTACTTCGAAACGCTCAAAAAGCAGAGCCATATTTTCAAAGAAATCAAGGGGAGGATAACCACTTGATTTATAATGATAGAGGGGATGAGCCCAAATGGTTGGGATATCTTCGGCAGCAGTATATTCAAGAAAGGCATACAGATTCTTTCTCAATTTATTAAGCCTTGTTTCCTGTTCAGGTGAAAAGCCATACGTCAAAACGTGGATTCCTGTTTTAAAATCAGGAACCATACAACTGAATTCAGCACCTACCAGTATATCAGCACCTTTATCCAGCAAATCAAAGCAGGAGCGGGCATTATTATGGTTTGTAATTGTAAAGGCTGTAGCCCCGTTTACCGATAGTCGCTTTAGCAATTTACCCGTAGGCAGCCATGTTTCCGGAACGTTCAGTATGCGTCCGAGCAGCTCGTCAGGCACATTACTATTGTAATCATGACAATGAAGGTCAATAGTAAGAGTATCCTGAAGCGGAAAGATCTGTTCCTGTTTATTAAGAAAGGTAGCTAACTCCCTTGAGATTTCATCCCTGAATTGAAGATTCCTATTGTTCATGAATCCTGGTTTTTAAACACTAAAAGCATAACCAACACCTTTCATGGTATGAATATGGTGCTTACCTATTTTGCTGCGAAGTTTCGCAATATATACATCGAGTAATCTCTTATTATCTGTCCGCTTGTCGCCCCACACCTTTTCAATGATTTCATCTCTCGAGAAAATCTTTTCAGGTTCACTGGCCAGCAAAAGCAGCAATTCAAATTCTTTCTTTGCGATTTCAACAATAGCACTACCCTTTCGAACTACATACCCTTCAACATCAATCCTCAGTCCATCAAACTCCAAATGATTCCCCATTGACTGGCTAACTGCCTTTTTCAGGTAATGCCTGATATGTGACAGAAACTCCTCCTCAGCCATTGGTCTTTTCATAAATCCATCCAACAGACTGTTAAGCATAATATTTTGATGAGCAAACTCATACTGCCATGAGTAGAGAACGATGATACTATCACTGAGCATCCTGTGACTTCTCAATTGATGGCAGATGGCTACTCCATTCGCTTCATTACTCATGAAATCAACTATGATTATGTGAGGCCGGAAAGCAATTGCTTTATTCTTAGTTTCAGGACCATTTGTAGATGAAATAACAGAATAGCCGGCATTGGTCAGAAATGCTGCTTCATTTACCAAACTGCCAGGTTCAAAATCTGCCAATTGGATCCGAAAAAGGTTATCAGTCATGAGGATTTTTGGTTTGGTAATGCAAATCTATTCCTGTAATGTAACCTGAATATTAAGCACATATTACCAATTGGTAATGCTCATGGCACTATCCATCCTCCCAGCAATCAACTGAATTAAACTTTACTTAACAATAGGATAACATCAAAGCCTGATGATCAATATACCTTTGTAAAAAACTAAAGAACCATGAAAAACCAGATTATACTTACCTTGTCGATGGTCGCCCTGGCAATCAGTCTGAATGCTGCTCAAATCCCTTCCGGGGATCCCCCAGCTACTTCTGCAGCCAATAAGTCGGTTGTATCAGGCAGAGTAAACGACCTCAGTACCGGAGAATCACTTGCAGGCGTTGAAGTCACAATTCAGGGCACCGACTTTAAGACCTATACTGATCTTGATGGCAACTTTACTTTCAGCAACCTTCCAACAGGTACCTACAATATTATCCTCTCGCTGATTTCCTATAATAAAAGCCTGATTGATGGTGTTAAAGTGGCAAATGAAAAGACAAATCCTATTGAAGTAAAATTGATTTCTTCAAGATAAGCTTCCCCTGAATATTTTCAAGACTGCCTCAAAAGGGCAGTTTTTTTTGTTTACAGGCAGCTATGGAGAAACTTTGGTTTGCTGATCAACCCTCTTTAAAGAACAATTATATTTAGTTGCATGCTGAATACCATCTAATAGCTAAATTGAGTTTAATATGTCAGTTAAACAGTATTCAGCTATAACACAGATATTGTCAAATACCAATGCAGTATAAACATTTGAGGTAAGTTTTGATTCAGATCCTATTCAGAATTAGCGATTCACCTGAGGATGCGCCGGAGAATAAAATTTCGATTCTATAACAGTAGTATTAGTATTGCCTTTCCATCAAAACCTTGCCCGACTCATCCCATATCATCCATTTGCCCACTTTCTCGCCATTGCTGTAGTACATTTCATAAAGCAGCCTACCTTCATCATTCCATACATGCCAAATTCCATTCTTTTTATCATGACGATAGTTGGCTTCTGATATCTTAATCCCGGCGCTATTATAAATAAACCAGTTTCCGTGCTTTTGCCCTTCAAGATATGAACGCTGTTCCTGGATGCTGCCATTTTCAAAATAAATCTCAGAAATGCCATCTTCGAGTCCATTGACAAAATGCTGAACTGACTTAACACTCTTATTGGGCCAATATTCAATAGCAGATCCGGTATACACCATCCCTCCCTTGTAATAATGCCCGTCCATAAATTCCAGATTCTGTGCCTTCAGCAACCATGCTATACATAAAAATGCCACAATCAACAATGCCTTTTTCATACCTTTATTTTGAGTGTATTATCATTCGTATTACTGAGAATTTTTGGGGGTAAAAATAAAGGATTCATACTGAGGGAATATTAACATCGTATTGCTGTAACGTTAATTCTTCAACTCTTGATTTTTCCCCAGAACCAAGCTTTTTATCAATATTTCAATTGCCCATTAAAAAAGATGAAGCCGTCAAAAAACACTACTACAACCTCATTTTCTGATAATTACAAATATTCAATCAATAAATCCATCAATTTCTTCCAGCCAAAAGATGTTATTTTTTTCATTAACAAAAGCAATATAGATACTTAACATAAGGCTAACATGTTTCGGATTTCAGCCCTCTACCTTTGGCCAAAAAAAAATCCGTGAAACAATTTTTACAGACTTTCCTGCTTTTTGCAATGACAATATGGATGGGGACCGCATTTGGACAGGGTTCCATTAGCGGGGTAATCAAGGACAGCAAAACAAAGGAAACAATTCCAGGTGCCAATATTCACCTGGTCGGGACCACAATAGGAGGCGCAACTGATTTTGACGGACTATTTACGATCAATAACGTTCCGGCAGGAAAGTACAACATAATAATCTCCTTTATCTCCTATAAGAGTGACACTCTAAAGAACATCCTCGTACAAAACGGTAAACAGACCCCTCTGAATCATGAGTTAAGTGAAGTCAGTTTTCAGCTGAAAGGAGTTGTTGTTCAGGAGAGGAGAAAAACGAATACTGATGTTGCCATAATCAGTTCTATTAAACAAAGCAACCTCATAGTTTCCGGGGTTTCCGCACAGCAAATTACAAGGTCACAGGACAAGGATGCATCTGAAGTAGTAAAAAGGGTGCCGGGTGTAACCATTATGGATGGACGCTTTGTAGTGGTAAGAGGACTTATAGAGAGGTATAATTCTGTGTGGCTGAACAATGCATCCACACCCAGCACCGAAACAGACCAGAGGGCATTCTCATTTGATGCAATTCCCAGTAACATGATCAGCAACATCCTGATCTATAAAACACCAGCTCCGGAATTACCGGCTGATTTTGCCGGGGCCTCAATTCAGATTTTCACCAACAATATGCCAGAGAAAAACTCAGTCTCTGCAGGATATTCAACAACATTCAATCAGGGTACAACTTTTTCCAAATTCCTGAAACATGAGGGAGGCAAGTTAGACTGGCTGGGATTTGCCGATAAAAGCAGAAATCTTCCTTCAACAGTGCCTGCAACTGAAGAGATGATCCAGCTTCAGAACTATAATAATGGCAGTGAAGAAGAACGGGAGTACAAGAAGCAAAAAATGGTTGAAATCGCCAATTCCTTCAGCAAGGTTTCTACAACTAAGGAGGTTATGGCCTTGCCTGACAGCAGACTTAATGTTGACCTTTCCTTTCTTATTGATAAGGATAAATACAAAATCGGAAATATCACAGCCATTAATTACAAGAACAGCTCCAATATGGATGAGATTGAACGGTCATCAGTTGAATCCTATGGCACCACCACTTCCGGTATTACCTACTCAAAGCATTACCTTGACAATCAGTATTCGAAAACAGTCGAAATCGGAGCTTTGCACAACTGGTCACTCTCCTTTGGAAAAAATATTATTGAATTCAGGAATCTTCTCAATCAAAAAGGCAAAGCAGTTACAACAATCAGAAATGGAATAGATCATTATCGTGACGATAATAAGGTTTATCAAACTCAACTGGGCTACTCAGCCAAATCAGTATTCTCAAGTGAATTAGGCGGGAATCACAGCTTCTTTAACGAAAAGGGCAAACTGAACTGGACCCTGGGATATTCTATTGCTGACCGCAATGAACCTGACACCAGGCTGATAACCTATTATGCCACCAAACAAACAGACTCCACCTACTTCCCCTATCAACTTGAGTATTCTTCCACACCGAACTCGGAGTCCAATGGAAGATTATTTTCAAAAGTTTCTGAAAGGTCCCTGAGTGCCAACCTGAATTATGACCAGTCCTTTGAATTTGGAAATTTCAAACCTTCAGCCAAGGCAGGAATTTATCTGGAACAAAAAAACAGGGACTTTGCAATACGACCTTTCGGAGTTGTATGGGCAAAGGCAGGAATCTACAATCAGGATATACTTCATCAGAGTATTGACAGTGTATATAACTCTGCAAATTTCAATTTTGATAATGGAGTTATCATCCGAGAAGTATATAATTCAAGGTTCAGGTACAAAGCCGAAAACAAGCTTATAGCAGGATACCTCGCATTTAAACTTCCTATTGCCTCATTTCTGAGTGTATATGCCGGAATAAGAATGGAAAACAACCAGCTTGTACTCTCCGGTTTTCAATCAAAAGCTGACTCTCTGACTCCAAACATTGTAAAGGATACGCTCAATTTCTTTCCTTCAATAAATGCCACAATCAATCTTTCATCAAAATCCCTGATCAGACTGGCATTTGGACAAACAGTGAACAGGCCTGAGTTCAGGGAAGCAGCACCCTTCGCATTCTATGATTTTCAGGAGAATGTTGTAATCTATGGGAATGATACTATTGAATCCTGCTACATAAACAACTATGACCTGAGGTTTGAATGGTATCCAAGTGCCGGTGAAATGGTAACTCTGGGTCTGTTTTACAAGCAATTCGACAAGCCTATTGAAGCAACATGGACTCCTGCTTCAAGCGGAGAATGGGATCTGCGCTATCTGAATGCCAAAAAAGCTCAAAGCATCGGTATTGAGGCTGATATCCGTAAGAGCCTTCAATTCCTTTCGGGTTATGATAATTTCCTGCGGTATTTCAAGGATCTTACAATCATTGCCAATGCCTCTGTAATAAAATGCAAGGTTGAGACTGACCTGCTCTTCGTCAGGGATAAAAACCGGCCAATGTATGGACAGTCACCCTATATTGTTAATGCAGGACTATATTATCAGAATGAGGATAATAATCTGGCAGTAAGTCTTTTGTACAACATTTTCGGCAAAAGAATTATCGGTATTGGCACCCCTGAAAAGCCAAATGTTTATGAGATGCCGCGCAACAACCTTGATCTTACCATCATCAAGAAGTTTGGTGAATCACTTAGCTTCAAATTCGGCATCAAGGATTTACTGAACAACAAAGTTTTGATTCAGCAAGTAATGACATCCGATGAACTTGAGGATGCCATAATAAATGTAAAAGCCTTTACTCCCGGTCGTTCCTTTTCCTTCGGAGTATCCTGCACATTCTAATGAACTACCAAAAACCAACTAAACAATATACAACCATGAAACGATTTAGTCTCTCAATTCTGTTCATCGCGGTAGCAATACTTGGCTACAGCCAGATAAATGTTTCCCTGCCAACTATTACAGCTGTTGCAGGAACCAACCTCAGTATCCCTGTAAGCATTTCAGGGGCAAGTGATCAGGGTGGAACCCCTATCAGTGCTGCTGATGTTCGAATCAACTTCAATTCTTCTGTTCTGACTTATACCGGGATCAGTAATTTCTATTCAGGAATGCCAGCCAGTCAATGGGTGTATTCAGGAAGCAATACAACAGGACTGGTTTCAGCAAACTGGCTGGAGCCAAACCTGCTGACACTTTCTGTTCCTGACAATACAATTTTATACTACATAAACTTTACCTATAATGGCGGAACATCTCCCCTAACTTTCAGCTTCACAGAATTTACTGATGTCAATTACAATCTGATTTCAACAGTTAAGGTAGACGGTAGTGTTTCACCGGATAGCAAGACTTTAAACCTGAATGTATTTCTCCAGGGACTCTTTGATGGATCAGCATCTTTGAATCCATCGCAGGATGAGTCGGGAAGTCATTTTGGAGGTAATGTAGCTGAACAGATAACCGTTGAGCTTCATTCATCGTCAAGTTATTCAACCATTGAATACTCAGCCTCCAATGTCGATCTCTCAACTAGCGGAACTGCTTCACTCACAATTCCATCCAATCTTAATGGCTCCTATTTCATTACAATTAAATCAAGAAACAGCATTGAAACAACCTCGGCAACTGCAATATCGTTTGCAGGTTCCTCGATTGCCTACGATTTCACCGATGGTATTGAAAAAGCTTTTGGAAGCAATATGGTTGATATAAACGGCAAATCATGTGTTTTTGCCGGTGATGCCAACAATGATGGACTTGTGGATTCAAGCGATATGATTTCGGTTGACAATCTTGCATCAGCTTTTGGCACAGGCTATATTCCTGAAGACATAAATGGAGACGGCCTCATTGATTCAACTGATATGATTGCAATTGACAATAATGCTACATCATTTATCAGCTCAATCCTTCCCTAACCAAAACTTAATCATCCTGTAATGAAGAATCTATTCCTTCTGCTGGTACTGAACTTAATCTGTTTCTCATTCGTGAGAGCTCAGTTTTCGGTGGTTTTACCAGAAATTTCAGCCACCCCCGGTTCTACAATCAATGTCCCGGTTCGACTTGTTGGTGCATCAAGTACTGGCACACCCATCAGCGGAGCAAATGTTCAGATCACCTATAACGCTTCTGTATTGACCTATGTCAATATTGTGAATTTCAACAGTTCGACACCACAAAATCAATGGTTCTTTTCTGGGAACAATGGTATTGTAGCAGCAAACTGGATTGAACCAAATCTTCTGACTGTTCCAATACAGGATAGCGCATCCTTGTTCGAAATTCAGTTTACATATACCGGTGGAAGCAGTGACCTGACCTTTACTGTAAACGAATTCACTGATGCTTTGTACAACCTGATTCCAACGTTGGCTGTAAATGGTTATGTTCATCCTCTACCTCAGCCTTACACCCTTACCTTGAATGTTGATATGTCGAGGCAATCAGTGTCAGCAGATGGAGTTCATGTAGCAGGAAGCTTTAATGGATGGAATCCTACAACTACAGCTATGCTGGCAGGCGCGAATTCTGTGTATTCTGTAAGTATTTCGGTTATTGAAGGCCAGGAATGCCAATACAGGTTTGTAAACGGCAATTCCATGTCTGGCATGGAAATCGTACCTGCATCATGTGGGACTCCAAATGGATCAGGGCTTTTCAATAGATTTATTTCAATGCCATCAAATAATACAGTTTTGGATACAGTTTGCTTTGCGATGTGTTCTCGCTGCCCTGTGGATGTGCCGGTTACTTTTGTTGTTGATATGAGCAATCAGACAGTTTCCCCCAATGGCGTCCATCTTGCAGGAACCTTTAACAGCTGGAATACAAGCACGACACCAATGACAGCGGGAGCAAATTCAATTTATTCAGCCACAGTGTTGCTAACTCCAGGTCAGTTTCATGCCTACAGGTTCGTGAATGGGAATACACCAACGGATTATGAAACAGTTCCATCAGAATGTGGCAGCCCATCAACTCTTGGTGGTTTTGACCGCTATGTTGTAGTTCCTGAGTCAGACAGCACACTTGCACAGGTTTGCTTTGGAAGTTGTGTTGACTGCGGAAGTACTGCAGAGTATGTAGATGTTACATTTAAGGTGGATATGCAAAATGAAATGGTTTTCGGTGAAGGGGTGCATATTGCAGGGTCATTCCAGGGCTGGCAACCGGGTACCACCATCATGACAAGCAACGGAGATACAACCTATACCTACACTCAATCGTTTCTTGCCGGCTCAATTATTCACTTCAAGTATGTCAACGGGAATTCTGCCAGCGGATACGAAACCGTTCCTTCCTCCTGCTCCGAAAATGGTGAAAGAATGCTGCTCGTTCCTTCAGCCGACACGATCCTGCCATTGATCTGCTTCTCCTCCTGTGAAGCCTGTCCAAATACCCCTTTTGTATCCGTAACATTCAGAGTTGATATGTCACTTGCTGACATATCAACTCTCGGGGTTCATCTGGCAGGTAGTTTTCAGGGATGGGATCCATCAAGCCTGCCAATGATTCAGGGAACTGACAATGTTTATTCCCTTACACTTCAGCTTCCATCAAATGTTACTCATGAGTTCCGCTATATAAACGGAAACACTTGGGGAGATGCCGAAGTAGTTCCAGCCTCCTGCGCTCTGAACGGCAACAGAAGCATACTAACCTTGATGGATACTATTATTGATATCACCTGCTTCAGCAAGTGCGGGATTTGCGGAATTGGCCTTAATGAGTTACCGGCATTGGATTTCAATGTGGTTGTATTGCCTAATCCGTTTGAGAATACGCTTGGATTAAGGACATTTATTCCTGAATCAGGAAGAGTGAAAATAATGTTGTTCAACAACATTGGTAAGCTTGAGGCAACTATTTGCAACAAGTCACTTAGCAAAGGAGAATATATGGTAGAATACAATTCAGAAGCTTTAAGCCCAGGAATTTATTACTATCAGGTACTACTGGAAACAGGAGGTAAATCAAGACTTATTTCCGGAAAGATTATCAGGAAATAAATAGTAGGATTCAAAAAAAAAGAGGCTGTCACAATGAACAGCCTCTTTTAGTTTACACTGGAAAGTGATCCTACAACACTCCCTGATCAAGCATGGCATTGGCAACCTTGAGGAAGCCGGCCACGTTGGCGCCTTTCACGTAATTGATATATCCGTCGGGACCCTTGCCATATTTCATGCAGGCTTCATGAATATTGATCATAATCTGATGCAGACGCTGATCAACTTCATCCGAATTCCAATTGAGTTTCATTGAGTTCTGGCTCATTTCGAGACCGGAGGTTGCAACACCACCGGCATTAACAGCCTTTCCGGGAGCAAATAGCACCTTGGCTTCCTGGAAAACCTCAATTGCTTCAGGAGTTGAAGGCATGTTTGCACCTTCAGCAACGCAGAAACAACCGTTGGCTACAAGCGTATGAGCATCTTCCTTGCCTAGTTCATTCTGAGTGGCACATGGAAGGGCAATATCACATTTAACTTCCCAGGGGCGCTTGCCCTGGACAAACTGAGCATTGGGAAATTCATAGGTATATGGCTTAACAATGTCCTGATTTGAAGAACGCAGTTCAAGCATATATTCAATTTTCTCACCACTGATGCCATCCGGATCATAAACATATCCGTCAGGACCTGAGATGGTAACAACTTTTCCGCCCAACAGGTTAACCTTAATAGCGGCTCCCCAGGCTACATTACCGAAACCGGAGATAGCAACGGTCTTACCCTTGAAATCTGTTCCCTTGGTTTTCAGCATCTCCTGAGCGAAGTAAACAGCTCCGAAACCGGTAGCTTCAGGCCTGATAAGACTTCCACCCCAATTGATTCCCTTTCCGGTAAGAACTCCGGCATGCTCGCGGGTAAGCTTCTTGTACATTCCGTACATAAAGCCAATTTCCCTGCCACCAACACCTATATCACCTGCAGGTACATCTGTTTCCGGACCAATCATCTTCCATAACTCAAGCATGAATGACTGGCAGAAACGCATGATTTCAGCATTCGACTTTCCTTTGGGATCGAAGTCGGAGCCGCCTTTACCACCACCCATTGGAAGGGTAGTCAGACTATTCTTGAAAATCTGTTCAAAACCCAGAAACTTCAGAATACTGAGGTTTACTGAAGGGTGAAAGCGAAGTCCGCCTTTGTAGGGGCCAATCGCGTTATTGAACTGAACCCTGTATCCCAGGTTGACATGGACTTTCCCATGATCGTCCATCCAGGGAACTTTGAAGGTTAAAATACGATCTGGCTCAACAAGACGTTCAATGATTCCGGCCGAATCAAACTGGGGATTCTCATTGTATACTTCTTCAATTGATTCAAGAACCTCACGAACGGCCTGTAAATACTCAACCTCACCTGGATGCTTTTTTTCCAGCTCGGTCATCATTTTTTCGACTTCCATGGCAATGGGTTTAAATTGATGTTTTTGTTATTAATGTTACACTGTTAATCAAATAACAAAGCAAAAGTATAGTTTTAAGTAAATCACTTAAAATCTTTGCGAAAATTATTTTCATTCCAAATAAGAAAAATATATAAC
Organism: Bacteroidales bacterium; assembly: GCA_016707705.1. Classification (GTDB taxonomy): domain Bacteria; phylum Bacteroidota; class Bacteroidia; order Bacteroidales; family UBA4417; genus UBA4417. The sequence continues at coordinate 33,011 of JADJHD010000014.1, read as the reverse complement.
TATTTGACTACTTAGACTTTACAACTGAAATCACTTTATCCTTGCTATAAATAGTCTTTTCAAGAATTGTCCCATCTTCTGCATAACTTATCTCCTCTCCCTCCTTCATATTCCTAAAGTAATGAATCTCATGGGTTTTCCTTCCCAAAGGATTCAATCCCAGAAGTAATCCGGTTCCCGCCTTGAAATCACCGGAACCTACAAGTAATCCAGTCTCACTATAATATTTCCATTTCCCCTGATACAGACCCATGGAATAGGCCCCTTCAATCTTGGGCACCCCAGTGTTATAAAAGTAATGATATTCTCCATTCAGGGTATCGTTAAGGAAATTTTTCTCCTCAATAAGATTACCCATTTCATCCCAGTAGGTACATTTCCCTTGCTTTAATCCATCCTTAAAATGCTCTTCCGCTTCCATTGTACCATTAACAAACCAGCGTCGCATCCTGCCATTCAATTTGTCACTACTATATTCAGCTTCCTGCTTCAAGGTGCCATTCTCGTACCAGGAACGATAAGGGCCATTCATCAGCTTCCCCTTATAACTTCTCTCTTCCATTATCTTACCCGAAGGATAATAGCTTTTATCGGTTCTGCTACAGGCGGAGATCAGAAGAACAGAAACCAAAGCAATCAGGGCAATACCCTGGAATTTTACATGCATAGCTCATTTAATTAATTACTTAATGACCTTATTCTTCTGAATTTAGGTCGCCCCATATCTCCTGACTGGAATTGAAAGGGGAATGATTCTCGTATCTGTAAATCCTTACTTTCAGACGGGAATACTCGAAGCTGCGCTTTCCCTTGTTCCAGACATAAACCTTTAATCTGGCCCCCTCACATTGTTTGCCTGTTAAATCAGCAGTCAGTCGGATAGTTTGCCAAATATTTGGCGAGCACACCTCATCTATTGGGGTAGCTGTCCAGATAATCTGATTTTTCTCACCTGCATCAGCCGAAAGTGCCAGTAATGCAGCAGGCAGTGAATCCTTGCAGAAAACGTTTACTTCTGCAACAATATGGATTGCTTTTGTAGAAATATACTCATCCAGATTCATCTCAACGGCCCCTGAATACTCTTTCAAAGAATCCATATGCTGGATGGAAGAAGTGTCAGCCGTTGCTTGTGAAAGTATGGTGAAATTCTGTCCCTTTCGAAATTCTGCACCCTGCTTGAGGGAAAACAAAGTAATCCCTGAAAGCTTTCCAAATTGAATGCTTTTTACAATACCCGGATAATTTGCCCTGATTCTGTCTTCAACTCCTGAAGCAACAAGCTTGGTCCATGCAAATAGCAAGTAAGGTTTATTCCTGAGTCGTGCGATACTATCAATCGCTTTAAAGTCTTGTTCCTCCCCAATTGCGCAATAATCATATTTCGTCTCCTGTCCAAGTCTCTCAAAATAGTATTTGAGATACCAGGGACTATTAACCACTATGATCTTCTGAATACTGTCTTGATTGAATTCCTGCTCCCATTTTAAAGATGTGGAAGCGATTTCCTTAAACTCACCAAAGTGCTGTGAATGGTAATATTTATTAACTCCAACCGTAACTGTTATTCCCAGAAAAAGGAAAATGGCAAGTGTTGATTGCTGAATCTTGCCAAACTCATTTCCACCTGCCATGAATAGCATCATTACCAGAAATGGGAAGGAAAAGATCAATACAGGATGCTGAAGAACCGGGTTTACGAAATATGAATAGAAAAACCCGATTATCATTGGGGCAAGAAAAAGGATTAGGGCGATAAAAAACATTCCCTGGTTAGATGGTGGTTGCACAGATCTGTTACTGATTATCACCGAAACAACCAGAAATAGAAGAATCATGTAGAACGAATCATTGAAAACAAATTCTATATGGTTAAGTGGCCATTCGATGCCGGGTTTCCCAAGCCAAAGGCCAACGCCCTCATAAGAAAGGTGATTCAATGTGATTCCGATATGTGGAATAAACAAAAGCACAGCTGCAAAACCGCAAAGAAGGTATTTTGGCATTCGCTTCCTGTCAATAAGGAATAGCCCGAGCAAACCTGCCACTAAAGCCAGCAGAAAACTAAAATAGTGATTGTACATGCAGAGGCTCAGGGAAATGGTAAACCCAACCCAGTCTTTCAATCGTACATCCCGGTTTTCGTACTGCCCGTCATTCTTGAATGAAATGATATTCAGCCAGAAATAAACCATCATCAGACTGAAGAGCAATCCGGAACCATAGGGTCTGGCAATCTGACTGTAGGTTAAGGGAAACTGAAGAAATGCAAGTGATGCTGCAGTAAATAATCCTGCAACTCTACCGAACATTTTGCCAGCTACCAGATAGGACATATAAACGGCAAGAATCCCAAAGACAACAAAGGGGAAACGAATGGAAGCTTCCGTATTTCCAAACAACTTGACCCAGTACCAGAGAAATACCTGAATCCCACCGGGATGTCCGTCAACATAAAACCCACCTTTCACAAGCTCGCTGAAGGTATCAAAACGAAGCCTGTTCAAGGCACTCAGCTCATCATTGGAAAGGGAGAAATCGGAATAATGCCAGAAACGAAGGACTGCAGCAAGAAACAGGATAATCAGGAGAGCTGTTCTCTCCATCCGGACTTCTGGCTTTAGCTTTTTGTATTCAAGCATACCTGCAAATGAAAATATAATCTGTTATGAATATTACTTCTCACTCTGAATGCGCTGCTTAAGGGCTTCAAACATCACTATGCCTGCAGCAACTGATACATTCAAGGAGGAGGTTGCGCCTTTCATTGGTATACGGACCTTGTTATCAGCAAATTTAAGGTACTCGGGAGAAATTCCATCCTCCTCCGAACCAAGAATCAGAACTTGCGGACCAGATAAATCAACATCATAAAAATTAGTGTCACCATATTCAGTAACAGCAGTAACCTGTATTCCTGATTCCTTAAGATATCGGAGTGTATCCTTAAGATTCGGACTCCGATGCACAGGAAGGTTATTCAAAGCACCAGCCGAGGTTTTAATTGCATCAGCATTAATCTGTGCGGATCCTCTTGAAGGTACAATCAGCGCATGAATACCTGCACATTCAGCTGTCCGGGCAATAGCTCCGATATTTCTAACATCGGTAATCCTGTCGAGCATAAGAAAAAACGGAACTTCAGCCTTCTCAAAAACATCCATGAGCACATTCTCAATGGGCTGATAATCGACAAGTGACACAAAAGCAACAACACCCTGATGGTTGCTTCTGGTGAGGTTATCCAGTTTTTCGGAAGGCACCTTTTGTACCGGAACCTGCATTTGTTCAGCAAGTTGCAGCAAATCCCTGAAGACACTTGATCGGGCATCCCTTTGCACAAAGATGCGTTCAATCTCCTTACCGGCATTCAATGCTTCAAGCACTGGATGGACTCCATATATCAGGTTTTCTTTTTGTTTGAAGGATGGCCTGGGCCTGTTTTCGTACATCTTTGAATTGATTATTTATAAAAGTAAGCTTGTATTAATTGCCGGACCTTACTCATTGTTACAATCCAGCACTGTTTCAAAGTGTTCTTCCGGTTAAGTCGAATGAAACCTGCGACTTATCTGCGCCATTGCTCTACTGCATTGTACCAGTAGGTCTTATAATTGGGTTGTCGTTGCAGTATGTAATCCTGCTCTGTAAAGGGATTATCAACCTTATAGAACACGAATTGCATGCTTCTGTAATTGTTTGCCTCACCATAGGTCCATGTCTCATAGAGGTCAGAACGGTAAACCAGGTTTGGTGGTCCAAAAATAAGATATATAAGTCCACGATCCGTTTTCCAGCCTTCACAGTAAGAAGTAAAAAGCTTATTGGTCAGAGCCAGCCTGTTGTAATAATCACGGATTCTCTGAATAGCCCTTTCCGGACTTCCGGTAACCGTGAGCCAAAACTTATCCACAGCGTCCTTTGCAGAACCCAGATTCCTCAACTCGGCAAATTCCTCATTCGAAGTTAGAAACCGCAGTGCTTCAAGCATTGAACTGTAGGAAGATAATTCAGGAAATCCATTTGGCATCACTTGCAAACTGTATCCATCCCAGCTGGATGTATCTATCTGAAAAATGCAGAATCCCGGCCTGCTAAGGGAAATATATTCTGACTGCCCGTTAATCAATGGAAGTGTAAACAAACTATCCGGGATATAATCGAAGGCAATTCTTTCCTTCATGATAAATGGAGGATCAGCCAGTGGGAAAGTTCTGAAGAAAGCCCTGCAATAAATTCTGTTCAATAAAGTATCTGAGGCCTTGATCCTGAATTGTTCACCGGAAGGAATCATGTGATTACACAAAGTGCTGCCAAATTCATCTTCTGCCTTGAACCAAGTTGCTGATGCATGATTGATTTTGGAAAAGGGCTTAATGCAGATTCGTTCCTTTTTAGTATTCAGATCTTCAACCTTCACAAACAAAATATAATCCTGTCCGAGATGTGTTTTCAAGACAGCAGATTGCTGAAGTGCAGACTGATCGACAATGGGAGATGTCTGGATTTCTATTGATAAACTGTCAGCGATGCGGGAATCCTTAAATGAATAAAGCAGTGAATAAGTGATTCTCAATTTTGTATTTGGTTTTCCTCCCGTGTTGAATGCATCCACAGGCAACTTCAAAATTACCTGGCTTAGACTGTCAGTAAGGTGAAACACTGAACACTCCATGTTCTGCTGCATGGAATTGAGTTCATACATCGGACTGAAATTCGCTATCCCAATTTTATTAACAGGAGAACAGGATAAAAGCAAGCCGGAAAGTAAACCTGGAAAGATAAAGCAGAAAAGAACAATCCGCCTGATATTCAGGAGGCGGGCAGAAATACCTTTTGAAAAAAAGAAATTGTCAGATTGTTTCAAGAGGTGCCGGATGAATAATGGAATAGCTACCTGACCCTCAGGCGGGATCCCAGCTTCAACACTTTGGTGGGCTTAATTCCGTTTAAGGCACAGATTTGTTTCACGCTGGTATTGTATTTCCTCGATAAAGCGTAGAGGGTATCTCCGTTTTTGATAGTATGATACTTTTTACCTGCAGAGGATGCTTTTGAACCTGTTTTACCGGTCTTCTTATACGTACCAGCCTTTTCATTTGAAGCCAGCAAATCGTTGTTACCGGGCATATAGTCACGTGATCTTCCGAAGGTACGATTGGTTATTACCAAGGTATCGCTTATCAGGGAATGATTTTCAAAATCAATAAGTTGCTTTGGGTTAAAAGCCATCCCCTTGAAGCGGGTTTCAAAATGCAGGTGAGTACATGATGCCCTTCCTGTCCGTCCACCCAAACCAATTAAATCACCGGCCTTAACTTCCTGGTTAACACGCACTTTAATTTTCGAAAGGTGTCCGTACAATGTTTCAAGTCCGTTATAATGCCGAACAACCACACAATTGCCATAACCAGCATAATATTTGGCCATTCTGACAATTCCGTCAAAGGCTGAGGATACACTATCATAAAGGTCCAGCTTGATATCAACTCCGGCATGAACCCTTCTGCCCCTGTATCCAAAAGGAGAAAGCAACTGACCTGATCGGGGAAAAACGAAACTTCCGGTATTCTCAGAAACGAGAGGAATCCTGATACTGTCCTGAATGCTGCTCATTGGTTCGGAGTACCTTCTAACACAGAGTGTATCCCATGATCGGTAGTATGCATTCAGTGGGTAATAATCCAATGAGGCCGGCAAACTGCCTGAAACAGCAGGCATAGCCTTACTTGCTTCAACTTCAGCATTTTCATCCATTCCTCCTACCGGCTCTTCCGACAATTGCTGAGAAAAAATAAACCCTGGTGCCAGCAGGCAGAAACCTGTAAGCAGAGAGACCAGCAAATGACGTGAAAACAGACGCATAGGCAAAAAACAGTTTTTAAAGGTATTAATATCTTCAATAAGGCATACCGGAATTGCCAAAAATACAATAATTATTTTTGAAGCCTTTTGTTAAAAATTCTGAAAAACCGGAAGTCCGCATTGATTACAGCTTCCATTTTCATCGGTTCCATGAATGTCGACATTATACATCCTCCTGGACACCAATATGTTGCCACAAGCCGGACAACAGGTATTATTGGCAAAACGGCTTGAATTACCGATATAGACAAAATCCAGATAATTCGAAGCAATCAAATGGAATCTTTGCAGCAGTTCAGGAGGTGTTGCCGGCTCTTCGGCTTTATATGTAGGGAAATAGCCTGAAATATGAAACACTGAATTCTTGCCAAGATTCTGTGCTATCCATTCGCACATCATTTCAAACTGCAGTTCATCATCATTGAGTCCGGGAATTACAAGATTAACAATTTCGAGATGACGACCTGAGTTTCGGATAATTTCAAGTGATTTAAGAACAGGGCTAAGCGCTGACTGTGTTTGAGTCCTGTAGAAGTCCTCCCCAAAAGCCTTAAGATCGACGCTAAATGCATCAATTACTTCAGTTAGCCGCTGCAAGGGTCCGGGATTTATGAATCCATTGGTAACCAATATATTTCTGAGCCCTGAAGCATGGCTTAACTCTGCCACCTCTTCCACAAATTCAAACCAAACAGAGGGTTCGTTATAAGTAAAAGCCAATCCCACTGAATCTTTCTTGGCTGCAGCCATCATGACCAATTGCCGGCTTGTAAATTCATTCAATAATTCTTCAGCCGGGACTCCAACCTGCGAAATTTTACAGTTCTGGCAAAACCTGCATTTAAGATTGCACCCATAAGTACCGATAGAAAAAACTGTTTTGCCGGGGAAAAAGTGATACAAGGGTTTTTTCTCTAACGGATCAAGGTTCATGGAGGAGACACATCCATAATTTAATGTATACAGTACTCCTCCCCTGTTCTGCCTGACATGGCATTTTCCGGTTTCATCCTCCTTAAGCTGGCAAAAATGGGGACACAATTCACATCTCACAATTGAATTCTCAAGCTTTCGATAGTAGGAGGCTACTTTCATCAGTTCAAATATTATTCAGCTTCCAGTCGATAGGTGACTTACCTTTCTGCTGCAGCCATTCATTAGTCATGGAAAAATGCCTGCAACCGAAGAAGCCACGGTAGGATGACAGTGGTGAAGGGTGAGCGGATTTTAGAATGAGGTGTTTGGATGAATCGATCAATTCAGTTTTTGCCTGCGCATAGCTCCCCCAGAGAATGAACACCAGTGCATCCCTGCGCCTTGACAGAATTCTGATTACTTCATCGGTAAAATTCTCCCAGCCCTTTTTCTGGTGTGAGCCGGCTTGATTTCCCCTGACAGTAAGCGTTGCGTTGAGCAAAAGAACTCCCTGTCCGGCCCAGCTTTCCAGATTCCCATGATTTGGGATTGGAATTCCGAGGTCTGTATTTAGCTCCTGAAAGATATTCACAAGACTCGGAGGCTTCTGTATGCCTGCCGGAACAGAGAAACAGAGTCCATGAGCCTGCCCCGGACCATGATATGGATCCTGTCCAAGTATAACAACCTTAACCTTTTCGAATGGTGTAGCATCAAAGGCGGCAAATATTCTTGGACCCGGAGGGTAAATCTGGTAATGATTCTTTTCTGAAATCAGGAATTGCTTCAGGGATGTAAAATAATCCTTCGCAAATTCCTCTTTAAGTTGCTCCAGCCAGCTCGCCTCTATTCTGGGTTGAACAGTTTCCATTAAAACTACTGATTTTTTAGTAAAGCATCTATGACCTTTTTACTACTGAGAAATTAATCTATAGTCGCTTATTGCAAAATAAAGCATCTTTCAATTCTTTTTTTCAGTTTTCCGTTCTAAATAAACAACAATATTGCTGTTCTATAGTTATTATATCGGAAAATGTAAATATTTTTGTAAACATTAACACCGGTCATAACCTGGATTTATCAATATGATATGAAGAAATTCGCTGCATTTCTCGCCATCATCGTCTTACTCAGTATACTGCTCCAGTCATGCGGAACATCTGAACAATGTGCTGCTTACGGTGAGTACAAACGCTACCGGGTAGAAACCCGATAATTCCCCAAAGCATTCGAAATACCGGTTAATCCCGGCCTTTTTGTTATCCATTCCTGTCAAACAGTTTTGCAGGCCACCTGAACGTCATGAAAGCCTACTTTTCATTCTTCCTGATCACGTTCCTGGTCTTTTTCACCACTTTAGATTCCTACAGCCAGGAGATTGACGAGCAAGACACCACTAATAACGGGATTCTTCTAAACAAGGAACGTTCTGCATCCATTATGCTGCACACCCTTGGTTATGGGGTTGGTTACAGGTTTGGTAAAAACAAGAATTACTTTGTCAGGAGAATAATTGAATTCGATCTGCTTGAAATGAAGGCTCCGAATCAGGAGAAAACCTATAACGATAACTTCATCAACCCCAAGTATTTCTTTTTCGGAAAGCTTAATAACCTTTACATTCTCAGGGCTGGTATGGGTCAGCAGCATATGATGAACCGCAAACCCTACTGGGGAGGTGTTGAGGTGAGGTATTTCTATTCCGGAGGTTTGTCTCTTGGACTCGCAAAACCTGTTTACCTGTATATTTCCTATTATCGTTCGGACCTGGTCATTTTTGCTACCAAAACAGAGAAATTTGATCCCGCGAAGAATTACCCTGTAACAACTCCTGACTACACCTACGATATATACGGAAGAGCACCCGTATTCAAGGGATTCAATGAAATAAAGCCCTATCCCGGACTCTATGCAAAGGCAGGTTTCACCTTCGATTTCGGCGCCCTGAATGATCGTGTAAAATCTCTTGAAACAGGTGTGATCGTCGACAGCTACTTTAAGGGAGTTCCTGTTATGGCCTATACAGATCCCTACCGGCTTTTTGTCACAGCCTACCTTAGTTTTTCTTTCGGGAAAAGATTCAATTAGCCCGTATTAACGAAGTTTCCTTCAGATGCTTTTCAGGACTATTGAACATCCCTGATAATCTGGCAATAGCTTCTGCTTAATTTCATTTTAGTTTACGAAGCTCCATATTTCTAAGCTCGGGTGCTGTTTTAGCCGTTACACCCACTACCAGCAGAGTCATTATTCCACCAAAGATAACTGAGGGTATCAATCCCAGAATTCTGGCAGCAAGGCCTGATTCGAAAGAGCCCAGTTCGTTGGATGAACCAATAAATATTGAGTTCACCGAAGCTACACGTCCCCTCATTGAATCTGGAGTATACAACTGAATAATTGTCCCCCTGATAACAACTGAGATATTATCGAACATCCCGCTCATGAATAGGAGGAAAAGTGACAACCAGAAATTGCCGGATATTGCAAAGAAAATAATGCAAAGTCCAAATCCGGAAACACCTGCAAACAATTTAATCCCGGTTCGCTTAACTGGCGGATAGTAGGCTAGCAGCATCGACATCAGAACAGCTCCAAAAGCAGGGGCAGCCCTGAGTACTCCCAGTCCCTGCGGGCCGGTGTGCAGGACTTCAGCGGCAAAAACCGGCAACAAGGCGACTGCTCCTCCAAATAAAACTCCGAACATATCCAGAGCCATTGCACCAAGCAGAACCTGTTTGCTAAACACAAACCGAATCCCCTGCATAAGGCTCTGAACTATCTTCTCATTATTCCTCTCTGTTGGCACAGGCGCCGGAATCGTCCGGACAAAGAACAGCAATGCTATGGCAGCAAGGGCTACCACTAGTCCATAGGCTGCATGAATTCCTACAAATCCATAAACAAGTCCTCCCATGGCAGGACCTGTAACAGCAGCAATATGCCAAACAGTACTGTTCCAGGTTGATGAATTCTGGTATAGTTCCCTGGGAACAATCTGTGCCATATAGGCTGATTGTGCAGGGTAGAAAAACGCCCTTGAAAATCCGGTAATGCCGATAACCAGGTAAAGGATCAGCACTTTGCTTTGCGTATCGCCGGAATGCTGAAAACTTATAAGCAAGAGTATGAATGCACAAAGAAGATAAACAGATGCTGCGGTTAAAAAGATCTTTCTCCGGTTTCGTCTGTCTGCCAGATGTCCGGCAAATAAAGCCATCGACAGAAATGGAATCGCTTCTGCAAGTCCGATAAGTCCAAGCGAGAATGCATCATGAGTTAGTTCGTATACCTGCCAGCCAATAATAACCGACTGCATCTGAATGGCAAGGGTCAGGAAAAAGCGCCCAAGAATAAACCACCTGAATCCGGGTAGTTTCCATACTGCATATGCGTCGTGTTTTGGTTCGGGGGACATGGGGAAGAGTTTAGACAATGCGCCAGATGGCGGATAAAAGACAAAAGTAAAAAGACAAAAGATAAAAGTAAAAAGACAAAAGATAAAAGTAAAAAGACAAAAGACAAAAGTAAAAAGACAAAAGATAAAAGGAAAAAGACAAAAGAAAAAGAAAAGTAGGAAGACTATAGAATTTGAAGATGTGGGGATGCGCAGCTTAGCGGAGTCCAGTCACGTGGGGTTTAGTTAAAGGATTAATGCTTGAAGTGACGGGATGGGGTTGTGCCGCTGATTGGCGGATCAGTGTTCCATTTTAAGTTACTGGCATAATTATCTCGCCCTGTAGCACAAGATGAAGAACAACATAGCTAACTCCCCCATTATTCAGGATAAGTGTTCCGGGATCAATTCCAGGTGGGCAGGAAAGAAAACTCTTTTGAGTATTTCATCATTTGTCCGGCGTAGTCATCGGGATAAGTGATCTTTACATCGATGATTTTACCATCCTGCAGTTCAGGAACAAACTCCGGATTCATAAAACCTCCATAGGGAGCTACATTCAGTTTCCGGAAACGCTCCAGGACTTCAGCATGCAAGGTTTGATCCACTTTAACACCATAATCCTCAACCATGGCTTTCCCGGCATTGAAATCGCCCTCTGATTTGATGCGTTGCATTTCTGCAAGCAGCTTTCCAAACAGCGTTCTGAGCTTGTCATAATCATGAATAACCACGCAGGTCTTAGAGCCATTCTTCACAAATTCAATCACATTCTCAGCCTTGCCTTTCTCAAAGCACCATTTAGCAATCAGCTGCCGGTTGCGCATATGTGCTTCCTCTATATTCTTTCCCGGTTCAAGCCTGCATAACTGTGTGATCAGTCCGTTGCGGATATAGGCATTATATTCAGCCTTAGCTGCATCCAGAGACGGTATAACACCCAACTCAACCATCTTTGGATCCAGCACATAGTATAAGGCAAATAGGTCAGCCCTGGCCTCCTCAAGCGTGCTCTGGTAGTTCTTCAGTGCATCACTGCTGGTGTTGGGCAGCAATTGTCCGGAACCATGTCCAAGGCATTCGTGGAGGTCAGTGTGAACATTGGACGCAAGTGCTCCATATTTTTTAGCCAGTTCCTGCTCCTCCTTACTGTACGCAAACTCTTCAAGCATTCCGTTACCAAGTGCTGCCTGATCATAGGCATAAGTAATATTTTCCATGGTAACGGATTTAGAGCCAACATCCTTCCTGATCCAGTCGGCATTTGGAAGATTGATCCCAATGGGTGTTGAAGGATAGCAATCACCACCCAGGTGAGCAACAGTAATCACCTTCGCACTTACACCTTTCACCTCTTTCTTGCGGAAGCGGGGATCAACAGGTGAGTGATCTTCAAACCACTGTGCATTTGCGCTTATGACTTCAGCCCTGTGTGTGGCCTCTATATCCTTGAAATCAACAACTGCCTCCCAGGTAGCCTTTCTGCCTAACGGATCAGTATAGTTTTCGATGAATCCATTCACTGCATCTATATGGCTCTTATGATCACCGGCCCAAATTACATTGTAATCATCCCAGGTCTTCAGGTCACCGGTCTGATAATATTCAATCAGTTTATGAATCCACTGTTTCTGCGTATCATTCTCAGCTACAGCTTCAGCCTTACTCAGCCAAAGAACTATCTGTTCGATTGCCGGACTGTACATCCCTCCTACTTTCCATATCTTTTCAAACAGCTTTCCGTCTTCCTTAACAAGCTTTGAATTTAGTCCCAGCGATAGAGGTTGATCCGGATTGGGCTGCTTCATAGATTTGTAATATGCATCTGCCTCATCTTCGGTAACACCGTCGTAGAAATTCACCGCTGATGTCTTCACCAAATCAACGCCTGCATCCAGGTTAACTTTTTTATTCAGAACCGTTGGATCAAAAATAACCGGGGTCAATTCTTTCATCAGTTGATCAACAGTTTCTCCCTCTTTTACAGGAAAGCCGTTCTGATCACTATTTTTTACCAGATCGGCGAAATAATCCTGCTTAAAACCTGGTATGAATTTTTCCGAACCATAATGATGATGAATACCATTGCTGAACCACACCCTTTTCAGGTAAACCACAAACTCATTCCATTCGGCTCCTTCTTTTTTCCCGCTGTAGGTGGAATAAATGTTTTCCAGTGACCGGCGAATAGCAAGGTTATACTTTCCATTCTTGATCAAAAATAATATCCCTTCCACAGAGAGCAGCCTGACTGAGATAATAAACCAGTTCCTTCTGCTTGGGGGTGAGTTTCTCAAATCCCGGCACCTGGTACCGCATTATTTTTAAATCAGCAAACTGCTCCACCAGAAATTTAAAATCTCCGGCTTCAGCTTTAGTTTCAGTCTTTTGCCCGTTGTTGCAGGCATTCAGGGTAATTACCATCATTAGTGCGAAAATATACAGTGGTTTCACAAATACTATATTTTAGATTTATAACCGATGAAATTCAGAGATGTTTATGATTGAGAAAAGTTGTTTTGGTCAATCTCCCAGCTCCTGCGGATTAATTCTTATTTTAATTGACCAGCATTCTGATACCCCGTTGCTTGCGGGATTTTTAGGCTTCAGACTTAAATCCGCCTGATTTGAATTAACTAAGTGGCAAAGAAGATTTTTTCATCGATCCGGAATTTAAAGCTAAGCCTTTACAAACACTTCTCCATTCCAAATTGGAATAATCTCAGTTGAGTCCAGCGTAAAACAATGGTCCAGATCATTGTACAATTCAAGATTCCTGAGTCGATTGTAATGTTCGCCCTTGCTGCAATAATGCTGCAGATTTTCCCGGGCTTCATTCCAGAGTGCAAGGGATGCAATTGATGCATCGCCATATGGCTCAAAGTCGGCGGATTTTGAAAGTCCGGAAATAATTGCACCGGCACAAACTGAATCTTCCAGGCTAACACTGTCCTTCCATCCGGAACATACTATTAAAACAGGTTGTTGCAGTTCCGACAATAAGGAAATCACTGCAGAAAGATTGGCAAATGAAGCCAGGAGCAATTTATCTGAATCCAATACCAATGCAATTGCCTTGGTACCATTGGTAGTTGAGTAGGCCAGCATTTTATCCTTCAGGTCTGAGCTCAGGAAAACTGTTGGAGAATTGCCAAAATCAGCAAAATCCACCTTCTTCCCATCCCGCTCGGCTGCAGCCAGCATTCCATTGTTCATGAGAATCTTCAACTGCTCCAGATCAGATGCTGGTACAATCCACTTCACTCCAGCCTCCAGGGCTGCAGCAAATGAACTTGTAGCCCTGAGCACGTCAATAACAACGGCAACATAGCCGGCTTTAAGATTCCGAAAATCAAAAAGTGCAGGTGACAGACAAACTTCAACAGGGAGCATACGACGGAATTAGCACAACTTAAAAATCCTCATGCAGACATGTGGGTGCGGTGAACTATCAGGCTTCCCGGTCAATCAATCAGGCTTTATAGAAAGGGAATTTTACGACTCCGGCCTTGAGTGCCTTTTCCCTGACCTGGATGAAGATTTCAGAGCCTTCTGCAGCCAGACCTGATGGAACATAAGCCATTCCGATAGCTTTCTTTATATATGGGCCCATGGTACCGCTGGTGACAACACCGATTTCCTTACCGGATGCATCAACCACCTGATAACCATGACGGGGTACTCCCCTGTCGATCAGTTCAAATCCAACAAGGCGCCTGCTTGTGCCCTGCTTCTTTTGATCAAGGAGGAAAGCCTTATCAATGAAATCCTTCTCAGCTGTGAATTTGGTGATCCAGCCAAGTCCGGCTTCAATTGGATTTGTAGTGTCATCAATATCATTGCCATAGAGGCAGAATCCCATTTCCAGCCTCAGCGTGTCGCGTGCAGCAAGTCCAATAGGCTTAATACCATATTCAGCACCGGCTTCCATGACGGCAGTCCATACCTTAACTGCATCCTCATTGGCAAAGTAAATCTCACATCCACCTGAACCGGTATAACCGGTTGTAGAGAAAATAACATCTTTCACACCTGCGAAATCAAGTTTCTTGAAGGTGTAATATTCCATATCAGTAACGGTTGTTGAAGTAAGTTTCTGCATTGCTTTCAAAGCAAGAGGGCCCTGGACCGCTATCTGGGAGATTTCATCGGAGGCATTGTAAAGAACAGCATTCATTTTATTCTGACTAAGCATCCATGCCCAGTCTTTTTCAATATTTGCAGCATTTACAACCAAAAGGTAAGTTTCTTCATTTACCCTGTAAACCAGTAAATCATCAACAATACCGCCCTTACCATTTGGCAGGCAGGAATACTGAACCTTGCCATCTGTCAATTTGGAAGCATCATTGGAAGTTACCCACTGAACAAATTCCAGAGCCTTGGGGCCTTTAACCCAGATCTCCCCCATATGGGAAACATCAAAAATTCCGAGTTTTGTACGCACGGTTTCATGCTCATCAGTAATACCTGAGTACTGGATTGGCATGTAAAAGCCTGCAAATTCGACCATCTTGGCACCAAGAGCTTCATGGATTGCGGTAAACGCTGTAGTTTTCATATAAATCGGGTAAAGTTCAACAGCAGCAAAAGTATAAAATTGGAATGGAAACAGATGGATATTCATTCAATATAAAAGTGCATGGTCAAAAAAAAAGTAAAAAAATATTCAGTCTGAATACAACCATGACCAAAGCAGTTTACCCTTAATAAACGAAAATGATCTGTTGGGTCATGATGAGCAGAGACCGAGGACAGTTTTCTTCATATGCAAAATAAGAAGCATGCTTAAAATAGGGGTGATAGGAGCCGGGCATTTAGGAAAGATACACATCAATTGTATAAAGCAAATCCCTGACTTTGAATTAGTTGGTTTTTTTGATACAAATCCTGACATTGTTTCAAATGTTAAGAACGAGTTTGGGATTATGCCTTTTGAAACCTTTGAGGAGCTTATTAAGGCCGTTGATGTAGTTGATATTGTCACTCCGACATTCGCTCATTATGAGTATGCGGCATATGCACTAAAGAGATTCAAGCACGTTTTTATTGAAAAGCCAATTGTTGCCACTCCCGGAGAGGCGCTTCAATTGATGGATATCGCGCATGAAGCAAATGTAAAAGTCCAGGTAGGCCATGTGGAACGGTTCAACCCTGCTTTCCTTGCAGCCATGCCATACTTTCAGAACCCGATGTTTATTGAATCGCACCGTCTTTCGGGATTCAATGCAAGGGGGACTGATGTTCCGGTGATTCTGGACCTGATGATTCACGACATCGATATTATTCTCACCGTTGTGAAGGCCAATATCCGCAAAATCAGTGCAAGTGGTGTTGCCGTTTTATCCGATTCAGCTGACATTGCAAGTGCAAGACTGGAATTTGACAATGGATGTGTTGCCAATCTTACTGCAAGTCGCATATCGCTTCGGACGATGAGAAAATCAAGGTTCTTCCAGAGAGATGCCTACATTTCAGTGGACTACCTGAATAAGGAAACAGAAATAGTAAGAATTAAGGAATTAAACGGGAATACTCCCGAACCAGGATTCCCCGTAATTGATCCGGGAAATGGCAAGGAAGCCAGGCAGTTGTTCTTCGAACGCCCTTTGATTACACCCATAAATGCAATTCAAACCGAGCTGTCAAGTTTTGCCGAGGCGATTCTTGGCAATACCGCACCTCCGGTTACAATCATGGATGGATATCAGGCGCTGCAGGTATCACATCAGATACTTGAAAAAGTCAATTACTCACTGGGCAGATTACAAGCCTGAATTTAAGCTCAGAAATTAAAAGCCAATAGAATTTACCCCACAAGCATGACCTCAAAATTTACACGCTTTATATCCTCCCTCTCAGTTCTGTTATCAGTCTGTTTACTTATGGCATCCTGCCAGAAGGAATCAGAGCTGGACATCCCCTCCTATATCTCAATTGACACAATTACACTGCATGCCGGCAGCGATCAGGGAACTGCTTCCAGTAAGATTGTTGATGCCTGGGTTTACACCGACAATGATCTTGAAGGGGCTTTTGAACTGCCTGCCAGTTTCCCGGTGCTGAAATCCGGACAATCCATTATTCGCATTCAACCTGGTATTAAGCTGAATGGTATTGCTGAAACCAGAGCTCCATACCCTTTCTTTGATACAATTTCAATACCGGCCAGCCTGACAAGGGAAAATGAACTGGAACTCGGATCTCTTCAGGCTTCCTACAAGGCCTCTACAGTTTTTGCCTGGATGGAAGATTTTGAAGACCCCAGCATATCCATGGACACAACCAACAGAAGTGATGTTAAGTTGGTTAGGGTAAGTGATATGACCCTCTCCAGTGCATTCCAGGGAGAAGGCAATGATTATGCAGGTCAGGCAACACTGCCAACTGATTCATCATACTTTGAATGTGTAAGTAAAAACTACTATGAATTTTCACAGGATCTTCCGGAAGAGAAGTCCTATGTTTTCATGGAATTGAACTACAAGTCCAACAGTCCTTTAACAGTTGGCCTAATAATTTACGGCGTTGAAACCTCCCAGCAGGCTGTTGTTGTTATTAATCCATCAGAAACCTGGAATAAGATTTATATCAACCTGACCCCTACCATCTCCTTTAATACTGATGCTACAAAATTCAAGGTATTCTTCAGCGCCAGAAAAGACTCAGAAGTAGAGGAGGGAAAAATACTGATTGACAATATTAAATTGCTGCATTTCTAATGAAAATGAATAAGACCATACATACCGCGAGGTTTGTGATTGCAGACCTGCTCTCTGCAGCAGCTGCATGGTGCCTGTTCTTCTTCAACAGAAAGGTATCCGAAACTCCGCTCATTAATGATACATGGCAACTGGTATTAAATGACCGCAATTTCTATTACGGCATAATACTGGTCCCACTCTTCTGGCTGTTCCTCTATGCCATGACCGGTGCTTACCACAAGGTATACCGCAAGGCCAGGATGAGAGAACTGGCATCTACCCTGCTCATCACCCTGATTGGGGTTATCATTATCTTCTTCTCCCTGATTCTGGATGATATGATCACCAGCTACAGGAGTTACTACAAATCATTCCTGACCCTGTTCAGTTTACATTTCTTCCTAACCTTCATTCTAAGGTACACAATCACCTCCATAACACTCTACAAGCTTCGTCACAGGAGAATAGGATTCAAAACCCTCATCGTTGGAAGTAACGGCAATGCTGTTTCCATATACAATGAAATTGAAAATCAACCTCTATCCTCAGGAAATCAGTTCATCGGTTTCGTTCATGCAGTAGAATATCCCAGCTACAAACTTGAACAGTTCATCCCGCATTACGGGCATTACAGCAATCTCCGCAAGCTGATTATTGAGAAGGAAGTTGAAGAAGTAATTATTGCTACTGAAAGATCAGAACACAAAACCATTGAAAAAATCATCTCGGAAATAGAAGACACGAATGTTGTAATTAAAGTTATCCCCGATATGCAGGACTTTTTACTTGGTACGGTTAAGACTACTTCCATCTACCAGACACCGCTCATTCAGGTTTCATTTGACTTTATGCCTCCCTGGCAATTATCGCTTAAGAGGTTTTTTGATGTTACATTATCGCTGCTGGCAATTATTATTCTGTCGCCGGTGTACATTTTCTGTTACCTGGGAGTGAAATTCACATCAAAGGGACCGGTAATTTTCAGGCAGGAACGTATCGGAATCAATGGCAAGCCCTTCATGATCCCAAAATTCAGGTCGATGAAGGTTGATGCCGAGAATGGCACACCCATGCTCTCCTCCCGTGATGATAACCGTGTTACCCAGTTTGGCCGTTTCCTCAGAAAAGTTCGTCTCGATGAGATACCTCAGTTCTTTAGTGTATTAAAGGGCGATATGTCACTGGTAGGCCCCAGGCCGGAACGTCAGTACTACATCGATCAGATCGCGCAGCGTGCACCTCATTACCGCCTCCTGCTGAAGGTTAAACCCGGTATCACATCATGGGGACAGGTAAAGTATGGTTATGCCGAAAATGTGGATCAGATGATCGAACGCCTGAAATTTGATATTCTCTATCTGGAAAACATGTCACTTGCCATGGATGTGAAGATTCTGGCCTATACCCTGCTTACAGTTATAAAGGGAAGTGGTCAATAGGGTAATTTGAAAATTCGGCAATTTGTCTGCCGGTTGGAGACAAAAGACAAAAGGAAAAAGACAAAAGACAAAAGGAAAAAGATAAAAGACAAAAGGAATCCGCCAGCTGGCGGACAAAAGATAAAAGACAAAAGGGAAAAGACTAAGGATAAAAGTCAAAAGACAAAAGGAGAAAGATAAAAGTCAAAAGGGATCCGCCAGCTGGCGGGAAAAAGTTAAAAGGCAAAAGTAAGCCCTCTCAAGACTTCGAACTCTGAACCACGCTCCTGCCAATTACAGAATCGCAGACATCAGATTGTTCCATTCTCAATCATAAGAACGATTCGTTCGATATCAGCATCCTCGTGAAGAGGATCGTAGGTTGTTTTAAGATTATACCCGAACAGTTTTCCCGAGTCCTTGCCAGAAGAAGGCAACAAATCGTCCTCTGAACTCCCTGACAATATCATAGGATGTATTGGCGGTTTGCCTGTCGATGAGCTTGAGAAGAATATGACCCTGAGTGAAAGTGAGGGCTTTCAGTTCTTCTCCGAACTGAGCCTGCAGTTCATCCTCTGCCTGCTTCATCATTTGCTTGCGCTGCCTGTCAGATGTGGCTGTCTCAATTTTCTTGTTGTATTCCTCAAACTTGATACCCGCAAGTTTGGCATAAGGATAGGCAACTTTAACGTTACGCACCAAACGATCCCATTTCCGGGCGTCGGCAGAGTTGCGGAAGGACTTGCTCCCCCAAATATAGATCTGGTCAAGGTACATAACCGGAACGGTATCACCCTGGACGATAATGGCAGAGCAATGGTAACCCTCCTCATCGTGGGGGTTAATAATCTGGGAAAAGACAAGGCAGGGAAGAACTATCAGTATTCCTGAAAGAAAGGTTTTCACTTGAATTATTTTTCCGCACATTGGTCAAAAATTATGCCATTGTAAAGATACGAACACATGATGGATGAAAGCAAAATCCAAACACATTTCCACTATAACAACGGAGTGGATAAAAATATTGGATAAAGGCAAAAAAAAAGCCGGCTGGATATCAGCACGGCTTCAATGAATTTATCTGTTTTTCAGTTTCAGGCTACTTTCAACCTGGCAACATTGGTCTTGCCAAGCTTTTCTGCAGCATATCCCTGAGTGACTACCAGCTCGCTATGCTTGCCCAGTGAAGGTATCTCAAACATGGCATCGGTAAGGATTGCTTCCAGGATTGAACGCAGTCCCCGGGCTCCTGTCTTGAATTCAATTGCCTTGTCGACAATAAATTCAAAAGCTTCCTGGGTAAAAGTAAGTTTAACATTGTCCATTTCGAACAATCTGCTGAACTGCTTAACCAGTGCGTTTTTAGGCTCTGTGAGAATCCGTATGAGCACTTCCCTGTTCAAAGGATTGAGGTAAGTTACTACCGGGAATCTTCCCACAAGTTCAGGGATGAGTCCAAAACTCTTCAGGTCCTGAGGAGCTACATACTGCAGCATGTTATTCTTGTCGATGAGTTCCCTTTCGCGATCCAGAGAGTACCCCATGATACTGGTCTGCATTCTGGCGGCAATTTTCTTTTCAATGCCATCAAACGCGCCACCGGTAACGAACAGGATATTCTTGGTATTTACCTGAATCATTTTCTGCTCAGGATGCTTGCGTCCTCCCTGTGGGGGAACATTTACCTCAGCACCTTCAAGCAACTTAAGCAGGGCCTGCTGAACGCCTTCTCCGGATACATCACGGGTTATGGAAGGATTATCGCTTTTGCGGGAGATTTTATCAATTTCATCAATGAAGACGATACCCTTTTCAGCAGCAGCAACATTATAGTCAGCAGCCTGAAGAAGACGGGTAAGAATACTTTCAACATCCTCGCCTACATAACCGGCTTCAGTAAGAACGGTAGCATCGGCAATACAGAAAGGCACATGAAGCATTCTTGCGATGGTTCTGGCCAATAAGGTTTTACCGGTACCGGTTTCCCCAACCAGAATAATGTTTGATTTTTCAATCTCAACATCGTCCTTAGTCTTCACTGCATTCTGGTTAATCCTCTTGTAGTGGTTGTATACGGCAACAGCAAGAATCCTCTTGGCTTCATCCTGACCAATAACATAATCATCAAGATAAGTCTTGATCTCCTGAGGCCTTGGGGTCTCGAAGTGCTTCTGATCACGCTGCACAGAATGTGTAAGCTCTTCCTTCATGATTTCCCGTGCCTGGTCGACACAGTAATCACAAATATGGGCTTCAAGTCCTGCAATCAGGATGTTGGTATCATGCTTGAGCCTACCACAAAATGAACAACGTTCTTCTTTTTTCGTCATACCTTGATTTTAATTACTGGCTGCAAAAAAACTGCTGCCTGAAAAAGTTTCAAACTGAGGATATGGAATCAACTGTTAAAGTTACAACAAATGTCATTAATTTTCAAGCAGTTCCATAGTCCAGAGGAATATTATTATACCTCACGGAAGAGTACCTCATCGATCATCCCGTATTCTTTGGCTTCCTGTGAGGTCATCCAATAGTCACGGTCTCCGTCCTTTTCAATCCTCTTGACTGTTTGTCCGGAATGCTGAGCGATGATATCGTATAGTTCTTTCTTAAGTTTCAGGATTTCCCTGGTAGTGATTTCAATATCCGAAGCCTGTCCCTCTGCTCCTCCCATTGGTTGATGAATGAGGATGCGGGAATGCTTCAATGCGGTACGCTTGCCTTTCTGTCCGGCGCAAAGGAGAACAGCTCCCATACTTGCAGCCATTCCGGTGCAAATTGTAGCCACATCGGGGGCAATGTACTGCATGGTGTCATAAATTCCCAAACCGGCATAAACTGAGCCACCGGGAGTATTCAGGTAAATCTGGATATCTCTTTTTGAATCGACTGATTCAAGGAAAAGAAGCTGAGCCTGGATGATATTGGCAACATAATCGTCAATGGGAACACCCAGGAAAATAATACGGTCCATCATAAGGCGTGAGAAAACATCCATAGTGGCGATGTTTAGCTGACGCTCCTCGATAATAGTGGGGGAAATGTAATTATTCAGGACAGAGGTATAGCGGTTAAGGGTCATGCTGCTGATCCCCCTGTGATGAATGGCATACTTGCGAAATTCGTCCATTTTGCTTCAATTTTATTATGTTAACAACCTCGAGAAAAGTAGATGCCCAGCTGGCACCTTTTAACGGGGCGTATGTACCGGAAGCAACAATTAATAACCAAAAGTTGAAAAAGGTAACACGCTCCGGAAATAATAATAATCCGGCTGGTTTATTTTGATAACAAAACTACCTGAAAAAGGTTTCCTAATGTCTTTCTGCATCAAGTTTTACGAATTCATCGTAACTGATGGCAATTTCATTAAGTTTCACTTTTGACTTAACCAATGCGGCAATTTTCACTTCGTAGATTGCGTCGAGAATCCTGCGAACTTCGTCATGACGGGTTTCGAGGAAATTAGTAGCAAGTGTATCGAGACGTTCGGTAATATCGTCGGTAAGTGGCATGGTTCTCCAGCCCGGCAAATAACGATCCTTGATATATTCCTTTATTTCAGCATCCCCAACTTCAACACCGAATTCCTTGATGATGCGGTTTTCGATCAGCTGCCATTTCATGGATCCAGCATATTTATCGTAGTCTTTTTCAACAACTTCTTCGGTAAGCTTGCCTTCATTGCTTTCAACAAGCCAGCGCTTCATGAATGCATCAGGCAGACTGATCGGAGTCATTTCCATAATCTTATCCTGAACATGGTGCATGAACAGATGATCACTGTCAGCAACGAATGAATTTTCTGATTCAGCACGAAGCTTCAGTCGGAAATCCTCTTCTGTGGTAATGCCTGCATCAGGAAATACCTTGGAGAAAAACTCCTCATTCATTTCGGCTGGCATCATGGTTGAGATATCGGTAACAGTAAGACGGAAGTCAGATTCCAGTCCTTCAGCAGCCTCACGGGCAATTCCAAGCATTGAAGCAGTCTCGCTCGCATTTCCTGAAGTTTTGGCAGGATTGAAAACGATATCATCGCCGATTTTGCAACCAAGGAAAAGTTTTTTGGCCTCTTCATCCTTGATAGTGTCGATCATGATTTTGGAACGATTGTGAATTCCGCCTTCCTTAGGATTTCCATCGGAATCAAGCTCAACAAAATCGCCTTCTACAACATCCTTTTCTGAAGCTGCTTCAGCTGAACCCATGGTTCCATAGCGCTGACGAAGATCAGTCATATATTTATCAAGCAGCTCATCATTCACGGTGATTTTGTGATAATCAACCACTACTGATTCATCAATAGCAAGTTCAAATGAAGGTGAGAAAGCAAGATCGAAGAAGAAACTGATTTCCTGTTCTTCATTCCAGTCAAATGTTGGAGTCAAATCCATATTTGGCAATGGCTGACCAAGAATATCCAGTTTTTCTTCAGTGATATAGTTGTTCAATGCGTCACTTACAAGCTTGTTCACTTCATCAGCAAAAACTGCACTGCCATACATTTTCTTCACCAGTCCAAAAGGAACATGTCCTGGACGAAATCCGGGAACATTGGCTTTCCGCTGATAATCCTTCAGCACTTTATTTACGTTTTCATTGTATTCAGCCGGACTAACGGCTATTTTTACTGTTGCGGTAAGTTCTCCGGTATTCTCTCTTGAAATTTCCATTAATCTTTAATGTTGGTTTGTAGGTGTGAAATTGCTAGTTTTCAAAAAGATAGCTTGTAAAATCATTTTTAGAAAATGAGGCTGCAAAGATACAATTAAAAGAGGAATCAACAAATGGAAGTTTTGCTGAACTTGTCTGGATTTGCATTGTTATATTATTCCAGTTCATTTGCAAATAATATCAGTATAAATAACTGATGCACAAATGGATTCACTAAAGCAAACTCACACATTCTACTATATTCTGAAACAGTCAATCACACATAAATGAAATTTAAAAACATTCTTATTGCGATCCTCCTGCTGCCTTTGCTGGCTGCTTGTCAAAATGGAAAACAATCAAAACATAAAAAAATGCAAAACGCAGAATCATTACCAGCTACAGTCGACACAGCTACATTTGGGATGGGTTGTTTTTGGTGCACGGAAGCAGTATTCCAGCAACTCAATGGTGTAATCTCAGTTACCTCAGGATATGCGGGTGGCAAAACGGAGAACCCAACCTACAAAGCTGTTTGTTCAGGATTAACCGGGCATGCTGAGGTAAGCCAAATAGTATTCGATACAACTAAAATCACATTTGAGGAATTGCTTGAGGTATTCTGGACTGCACATGACCCTACCACCCTCAACCGGCAGGGTGCAGATCAGGGAACTCAATACCGCTCTGCAATTTTCTATCACAATGAGAATCAGAAGGAACTGGCACTTGCCTATAAGCTGAAGCTTAATCAGGAAAAAGCTTTCCCCTCCCCTGTTGTGACAGAAATAAGTCCGCTGACTAAATTCTACAAGGCTGAAGATTATCACATGGACTACTTCAACAATAATGGAGATGCTCCCTATTGCAAATTCGTGATTGAGCCTAAAGTTGATAAGGTTCGTAAGGTGTTCAAGGATAAACTGAAGAAATAGAGGTTTCTGCAAATAAAAAAAACTGCCATCAACTTAATTAGCTGATGGCAGTTTTTCTTTTAATGTTATTTCCTACTTCCTGATAATTTTCCAGATCAGGTTTTGATCTCCAACCTTTGCATTGGCCAGATAGAGGCCGGAAGGATATGCTGAGAGGTCAAAAGAATAGTTTGATGAACCGGAACAGTTTCTTGAAACTATAGTCTTGCCAGTTGCATCTTCAATGGAAATCTCCATTTTCAACACCTTTCCATCTGCACTTCCTATTGTAAACAGGCCAGTGGTTGGGTTAGGATACAGTGTAAGCATTGAACCGGGATGTTCAGGAACAGATACAAAGGATGGTAATTGAACCAGCTGAACTATCTGGGTTGGGACACCGGTGGCATTCACCGAGATATTGGCTGTGCGGATTACAGGTCCGTTATTTTGCTCATATGTTGCCTGCAGAGGCCCATTTCCTGAACCTACTGGAGTTACAACACACCATGAAGCGTCAGAACTTGCTGTCCAATCTAAATTTGAAGCAACGGTAAATTGAGCAGCTCCTGAAACATACGTCACGGTTTGTGTTGCCGGAGTAAGATTGAGTGTTGAACCGGCGAGGGTAGTTGCATCATCTGATAATCCGAACGACCAGTTGCCTGCAGTATTTACGCTAAAAATCCTGTAATAGTACCTGGTGGTTGAGGACAATTGGGTGTGGCTGAAATTAAGTGCATTCCCAACATAGAGAACCTGTCCGCCACCAGTAAGGTCATCTCCTGCATTGTATGAAGTTCCATTCACGGGATTACCGAAAACTCCATCAGCCGACCATGCCAGCATTACCTGATCATTTGACGTATTCAGCACCCAATTCAGGTCAATCTGTGAGGCTCCTGAAGCCGCAGCATTAAAGAGCAAAGGATTGGCAACGCCTTCGATGCAATTGATGATTGCAGCCCAACCAGGGAAGTTGATGGAATTATTGCTGTGGAAAATAAATGTGAGTGATCCTGTAGGATTATTTGCAGTGACAGTATCTGGCCCATTGGTTCCGCAAAAAATACCAAATGATGGAGCTGAAATATTATCCCCATTCAGAATTTTTAAATAGTCGTTGGCACAAAACATACCAGCCTGGACATTAAAAGAGTTGAAGATTACCTGAACTGAATTGCCCGGTATTCCCGGATTCAACACCAGGGTATAGTCCAGACTGTTGCCATAATTGGCAGCGGATCCACCCGGATCAAAGAAATCCCCAGTACAGGATGCCACCACGGCGTTGGACATTGTAATGCCAGGTTCAATAACATTGATATAATCAATTTTGGTTTCAACCACAGTATCATTGAGAGTAAGGGTAACTGTTTTAAGTCCGGTTGAAGAATAGCTTACAACATGGGGGCCGGGAGTGGTGGCCGTTGCAGGGGTTGCACCATCACCAAAATTCCACAGTCTTGAACCGATATTACAAGATGAAAGATCAGTTATGATTGTGGAATAACCAAGCACGACTGAAGTTGAATTGGCAGCGAAATTAGCGTTTACAGCATTAACCGAAATATAATCAGGCCTGCTGATGGTATTGGATCCACCTCCGTTTGTCGTGGTCAGGCTAACTGAATAGTCACCATAAGACAGAAACTGAACATGAGGATTTTGAGAAGTACTGTCGGTCCCATCTACATACTGAAAGGTGGATGGAGTAATAGTCCAGCTCCAAGAGAACGGACTGCCGGTAGTTTGATCAGTAAAGGCAACAATGTTGTCTAAACAGGGGAAAGTAGCACTGGCTTCAAATGCTGATACCGGAACCAGAATTCCAACCTGGAAGGATGCAATCCTTGTTTTATGGCTGCCACCCCCGGTGCCAATATATTCATTGGTATACCAAAATGTTTCATCATCAGCAGGATCAACTGACATAAGGGAATAATCACCCCAGCGATTAATACTGGTCTGAGAACCGGTTCCATCAACCATCGTTCCTTCAGGGAAATCGAGGATTCCGGAAGCAGCCTGATAGCTCTCGAGGGTCTGTCCGCAGTATCGGATTCCCGGGTACATTGATGAACTTGAAATAGAATATCCAAGTCCAAGTTCACCGGCAGCATTCATCATAATACTTCCCATCCAGCGTGAGTGCTGATCAGGAGCATAGGTCCCCTGTTGCCTGACGCTCCAGTTTCCGGTGGTTTTACGAAGTTCATACCAGCGGATACCGGCATGATCGGTATTATCAACGTCAACGGTATGACAGCAAACCAGCGTCTGGTAGCCGCCAAAGTTGCGATATTGCGGAGCATGCATGATAACCTGGGGTACGCCATCAAGTTCCTGGTTAGTACCAAGTTGCTTGATATTATCCCAGTTATTTCCAAAATTGCAGTCGAATGGGGCTACTGCCAGCTGCTGAGTTCTGTTAAAAGTTGAGGAGGAAGGGCTGGACCAATTTGCCTGTAGTTCATATATCCAGAGTTCATCATTTCCCCCACCGATTGCATCGTCGTTGAAAGCAATGAACATTCCCGGCATTCCCGCAGGAGCAGCAGGTCCGTCATTATCGACTGGAGGAACACACATAAAGCCGTCGATGCTTGAAGGACGCCATGCATTGTTGAAACCAATCATTTGAGGACTGGTTCCCCCTGCAATCATCACAGAGCGTTCAAATGCATAAATATCATTACCGGAAGAATTATTTACTCCCATATAGTAGCCATCAGGCCAGATTCCAAACTTTTCATAGTCTGGAGTATCAGAAACATCGAAGGAATATTTATTCCAGGTTCCGGTAGGATCATCAGTTGTTGAAACAGCTATAAGCATCATATCATTCGAACCGCAGAGGGAGAACTCAACCGCCAGCCATCTGTCTGCCTCTTCGTCAAACAAAACCAGAGGATCACCATCGTTGCAGTTTGAGCCCGGCACACCACTAAACAAAAGGTTCATATTGGTGGGACCGGCAACCAATGCACCGGTTTTATCATAAATGGCATAGGTGGAGTTTACAGTTTGCATGTAATGGTTAGGGCCGATTGCTCCATTGCAGTCAGGAGGATATGCAGATGAATTTTGTCCGTTGACATTAACGACAGGTGCATGGTTTGCATAGGATTTCCCATTTTGTTTCTGCCAGGCAGGATCTTCACCTTTTGGAAGAGCAATCGAAGCAAAAGGATAGGAACGAACACTTAGTCCTTCATTCAATTCCTTGCTGTTTTTGATTTTCAGGTCTAGAATTTTGTAATCCTCAGTGCTCATTGCAGGTAAATCCCGCAAAGGAGGAGTAACCCCCAGAAATGTCCCGGTACTGATGAGTTCGGGACGGATTGCTTCACTTTGGGATGATACCAGCAGGGGAAGTAGAAAAACAGATAAAAGGAGGAGATAGATTTTCATCGTGGTTCAGGAGGTTGGTTATTAATGCTTGTGGTGGTTTAGTTGGCGAAAGTACACATTTGACCTTTCTAAATTAGAGTGTCATCGAGAATCCCAATAATAGCAGATGACAAATCGATAAACCGCATCAACAAAAGGATTCATCCTGCAAAATGCATGAATCAAACAGGAGACGGTTATTTTGATTGCCTTCCAGACAACAGATTTTATAAACAATCCAGATGCGTTGTCTGTTCACATCTAATTCCATTCAGAAGACAGCATAGGCATTGCACTACCCAGAACTGCAACAACTCCACAGTATACTGCCATAACTCATTTCTCAAAAAAAAAGAGGCCTGTCGCATCGATATTCGCCATCAGGCCAGAGTTTTCAGCCTCTTCCAAAATATAGGCTGACCAGGTATTCACCTTTCACTAAAAACTCAAACCTATGGATTCACCCATCATCGATCTGGTTATACTGCTAACTTTTACATATTTCACAAGCAGTTTGATTCTTTCATCCATTAATGAAGGAATTTCTCAGGGTATTTTTCATCTCCGTGAGAAAAACCTGAAAAAAGCAATTGAAATCCTTTTTATTTCAGATGCCTGGAAAAGCTTTGTCAAGACCGACTTCCTGAACAGTCCGCATATCAGGAGCCTGATGAAGACTAAAAACAAGTACCCGACTTATATTCCCTCCAATAATTTTTTTCTGTTCGTAATTGAAAAGATAGGTGCGGAGAATTACAAGCAGGGACAACTTCAGGCTGCAATCAAAAACGCCAATCTCCCCAACGAATTCAAGAGTGTACTGATGGACCTTGCAGCTCAGGGGGATAACAGGCTTGACCTGTTTGAGCGAAATCTCACCAAATACTATGATGATGCTCTGGACCATTCAACTATCTGGTACAGAAAAAATATTCGCAGAATCTTACTCCTGACCGGCTTTATTCTGGCGGTTGCGCTGAATATTGACACCATTAAAATTGCCAATGATGCACTTACAAATACTAAGGATCTTTCCCACACTGTTGATAAGATCATCGACCATTTACCCAACTTTGATGTAGGCAAGGATTCTACTGCAACTGTAAAAATCAGAAACAACAAGGGCGAGGTAACTATCGTTCAGCAATTGGCTCCTGTTAATGCAGCTCCTGATACCATTGTTCGCCAAACTGAAGTATCCGGATTCAAAAATGCAGGCAAAGTTCAGTTAAGCTACGAAGAAGCTACAGGATATTTCCTGGGCTACAAGGATGGCGATTTCAGG
The DNA here is from genome assembly GCA_016707705.1 of Bacteroidales bacterium. Lineage (GTDB taxonomy): Bacteria > Bacteroidota > Bacteroidia > Bacteroidales > UBA4417 > UBA4417. The sequence goes on along the minus strand of JADJHD010000014.1, from coordinate 4,464 downwards.
AAGGAATGGTTTGAATCAGGAATATCAGGTTTTCTGGAAAAATTGCTTGGTGTGCTGATTACAGCATTTGCTGTTCAGCTTGGCAGTAACTTCTGGTTCGACATCATGAAGAAAGCCCTAAGTATGAGAAGTCCGGGAAAGAAACTTGCAACAACAAAGGAAACTACTGACAAATAATCGTTATCTTTAGGTGACTTTGGATTCTCGATCAGCACACGGGTGAAACATCCCGTTGTTGTTGGTTTGCCTTCACGACCTGAAGAGTTATTGAATATAAACTCCGACTAAAACTGGCAAGATGAATACATACCTTGTGGGAAATTCCGCCCAACCAATAATCATGAAAGTGGAAGTATCAACTCTGGGACTGGCAGCAACACGTGCAATACTTGTTGATTTGAACTCAAGTGCATCCGGTGTTTCTGTTGGACAATCAGCTGATGCAACCGGAGATATTGCTTCAACAGGGATTGGAACGCCTTTAACAATAGTAAATAAAAGGCTATCCGTGTTCACCAGAATCGATTTCAGCGGTGGAGATACAGAGACAAGAAAGCTGCAGTTCGAACAGAGCAAAATTCATGTAGCTCTTGATAATGGAACTGAAGGTCTGAAACAATTCAGTGATCCTGAGAAAACTGCCAATGAAGCCTTCACATCCTGCTTTCTCACCTTGCATATTGATTTGAAATGATGAAACTATTTTTTTCTTTAATGTTGATTGGATTCGTGAGCTATGCATCAGCCCAGCAGTCCACAATATCAGTGAAGGATCTGGCTGTCCCTGCAGCCCCGGCATTTACCTTATTGGATGCGACACCATCCCTGATTCAAACTCCGGGAACGCCAAAAGCCTTTATTTTGGGCATCTCCCAATCCTTTCAGCAATCAAATGGTGCATTCCCTCAAGATTACTCTGCAGAATTCACTCCTTTCTGGTGGATAAGTCCGGGAAGTCAAAGCATTTTTGCTGTGGCAGGTATCAAACAGAAGAAAACAGGCGATACCACTGCAGTCAGCTGGAGTCAGGATTATTTTTCGGGTTTGAAATTCACAAATTTGAGTCTGGGATTTTTCAATAAAGATATGATCCCTGATGAAGTCGATTATTCAAACAAGATATTCTCTGTTGGATTCAGATCAAATATTTTGAAAATACACAAGCAGGATTATGCCCATTCCATCGCACAGCTTGTAAAAGAATGGCACAAAATTGCACAGAATGAGATGGACAACAACATGGATCTGCTGACCGAAATATCCAGACATCCTGAAAAAAAAGATCTTCTGAAAAGCAAATTTGTTCCTTCCGGAACGAAAGAGCTCACAGATAAAATCAATGCAATGCTTGTTCAAAAGCCATTATTTTCCTGGGATCTATCTGCAGCTTATGCACTGTATGGACTGGGAGACTCAAGCTGGAGCACAGGTCGTTTTGCCGCCTGGACCAGCTTTTCCTCCTATCTCTCAATAAAAACAGCTGAAGCAAAAACCGGATACAATTACCTCAGCCTGCACGCTTCCATTCGCTATCTGCACGACAACTACGGTCCGGGTGGTGAGGGGCTGAGCAGGGAGCAGGACTATCTGGATGCAGGAGGCAAGATCATGTTTGAAACTAAAGATTATTCCATAGGTTTTGAAACAGCTGCCCGTTTTAAGGGATCAAGTGAAAATGTCAAATTCCGGACAGTAGGAATGTTCACTTATAAAGTTTCGGAAAATCTAATTGTTCATGCTGCATTTGGGAAGAATTTTGATCATCCGGGGAAACTCATTTCTCTTTTTGGACTGAACTGGGGCTTTGGAACAGAAAAAGTGAAGATCTGATTATTTTGTCTCTTCGTTTTAAGCTCCATTCTTCTCACATATTCAAAATGATTGTATCTTTCAGTCATAATTTGACCCAACATGAAATCAATAACCCTCTCCCGGATTTTACCCTTTCTATTTGCCTTTACCTTAGTTTTCATCCTCTCTTCCTGTTCAAACAGCGAGGTCGTGACTTCCTGTCTCAAAGGCCACACCTTTGGATTCTGGGGCGGATTGCTACATGGAATCATTGCCCCGGTTGATCTTGTTATGATGCTCTTCCGTGACGATATCACTGTTTATGCCCAGAACAATAATGGGGTGTGGTATGCGTTTGGATTTATGCTGGGAAGTGGTGGATGGGGATTCCTGGGAGGCAAGAGTGCTTCAAAAAAGCGTAAGAACGAGACTTACTAGTCTTCATTAACCCAATTTTCCGGATTTTTCTGCCATTGAGCAGGATAACGTTTACTGAGTTTTACTTTTCAGTTGATATTATTATGTCATCTGTAGAATGAACTCTGCAAAATGATATATCCAGGCTGTTTACTCAACTTAACTCATTTCTGCTATTTCATCAATTTTAAAAGTGATAATACGCCAATCCATGAAACGATTACTGCTCCGGACCGTTATTTTCATTTTCGTCCTTGTATTTATAACAATCTGGATTTGTGATCGGGTCATAGTATCTGCTACCGATAATAAGGTTTTCAGTGAAATAACAAAACTGCCTCATAACAGGGTTGGTCTATTGCTTGGAACCAGCAAATTGCTGGGATCAGGAAAGCCAAACCAATATTTCTCCAATCGCATCAAGGCGGCGGTTGAACTGTTTGAAGCCGGAAAGATTGATTTCATTGTAATTAGTGGCGACAATAGCAGGGCTGGCTATAATGAACCTCTTGATATGAAAAATGAATTAATAAGAATGGGTATTCCTGAAGAGAAGATTTTCCTGGATTATGCCGGATTCAGAACCTATGATTCAGTTATCAGGATGGAGAAGATTTTTGGACAAAAAAACTTTACCATCATTTCCCAGGAATTTCATAACCGCCGGGCAGCTTATATTGCCGGTCATTTTGGGCAGAATGCCGTTGGATATAGTGCAGCAGATGTTGATGTGTATAATGGATTCAAGACGAAAGTGAGGGAGAAAATTGCCCGCACTAAGGTTTTTCTGGATTTCCTGTTCCATAAGCAACCAAAATTTCTGGGAGAGCCTGTTGAAATAAAGTAAATCGGCCAGTAAAAGTGCTTTTACTACCATAAACCCAGCAGTCAATACAAATAAATCTCAATATTTAATCAGAGAACTCTCATTTATGAAACACATCCTTGCAATCATCCTTCTATCCATAAGTTGTTATGTGAATGCTCAGGACAAATACAATTATGTCCATTTTAACAAGCTTACAGAGGTCACCGGTACCGAATTTGTAATTGCGTCCATCGAAAACTGGGGGAAAACTATTGCACCAAATGGCAAGTACCTGGTCTTTATTGACACGAAAACCGGAAACACAAAACAGGTTGATTTTCCCGGCGACGGACACATAGGCAAACTAGAACAGGTACGAATTGACAGTTTAGGCATTAACAGAATCATTCTCTCAGCTCAAACCATTGATCTGGATCAGAAGAAAGGCATAGACTGGGAGGACCCGACTCAGTTAATTGTCTTCTCAACCGATGGAAAGGAAAGAATCCAATTGACCGATAGTGCATTCTTTGCCAGAACATGGATCGTAAACCGTCAGACAGGAACCATTGTAATCACGGGGCATTATGATTCCAACAATAATAAAGAGTATGATAAAACCGATCGAAGTGAGATCGTGATTTATGATTTAAAAACACTGGGATTAATCCGAAGGATATAAACAGATTCCAAAGTTTTAAGGATTAATTTTGGAGAGGGAGTAGTTCAACCTGATTTATCCTCTCCTATACATAAGTAATGCCCGATGCGAAAAATCTAGTTGGTTGCCCATCTTAATTTTTCTTATCTTTGATTCATGATTTCAAAGAATGACATCCTTACAAAACTAAAAGAGTTAAAACCAGCTCTTTATAATGACTACTCAGTCAAAGAGATTGGTCTTTTTGGATCATTCTCCGACGGAACTTTTTCAGATGATAGTGATATTGACCTGATTGTTGAACTTGAAAAGCCCATAGGCTGGAAGTTCTTCTCTCTTGAATTATACCTGCAAAAAATCTTCAACAGAAAAATAGATCTTGTAACCAAGAATGCTCTGAAAGATCAAATCAAAGACAGCATTCTAAAAAAGGTTAATTACGTCTAGATTGAAAAAAGAAGATCGAACATATAAAATGTACATTGAAGACCTTCTTCTTGCCATGAACCGTATTGGCGAGTATACTGAAGGTCTTTCTTTTTCAGCATTTAAAAAAGATTATAAAACAGTAGATGCTGTTATTAGAAATTTTGAAATCATAGGTGAAGCAGCTAAAAACCTTAGCGCTGAAATCAAAGTTAAATATCCAGATGTCCCTTGGGCAGAAATGTATTTAATGCGCAACAAGATTTCGCATGAATATTTTGGTATAGATTATGAAATTATTTGGCACGTAGCTACAAATGACCTTCCTGAAAATAAAAAACAAATAGAGAATATATTATTG